>JAWXVC010000005.1:0-281124 GCA_044425805.1 Lachnospiraceae bacterium
TGTGGATATAAAGTTTTTGGTCGTACTTAAATTTTACCACAAATCAGTGAGGAGTTGTTTGTTTTTAATTAAAAAAAAGCCTTATAAAATGGGGCTTGTGGCGTTTCGCAAACGCCTATATTATTCTATAAGGGAGTGAGGATTTTAATGGAATACAAAAACCTCCCATCGAGACAATACAAAGCTTTAGATAAAGATATATTTAACAATACATATAAGTGGTTTCGCTTCAAAGTTTTTTTGTTTTGGCTGACTTTTATTTTGCTTTGTTTTATTGCAAAATATATCTTTCATATAAATTATGGATATTTTTATGCATGTACCTTTTTCTTTTTACTGATTGATAGAGTGTTTGTTAATGAAGTCTGTTTGTTACAAAAGTTTTCAGATCCTAGTAGAGCAATAGTTGTTTGCTGTTGTGGATGCCCATGCAGAGGTTGGGATTTGCTTATGATACATACACCGCTATTATTTGCCTTGTGTGATCAGTTTATAGTAGAAAATATATTAATTTGCATTTCATCTTGTATCGCACTTTTTTCTTTCCTTGGTTGGGAAAAAGAGAAGTATTATTTGGTAGAGGTAAGAAGAAAATGTAAGAGCCCTTGTAATTTGAATTTGTGTAGAGAACATCTTCATTAATATACACATTCGCTCGTTTTAATAGATAGTTTATAATAGTTATAATATAATTCATAAAAAGTTAATTTACCTATTATTGAATATGCAGTTGTTTATAGTTATAATTGTTTGATATTCAACTAAATGAAAGGGAAAGGGTTATTTTTATGAAGAAGAATCCTTTAGTATCAGTGATTGTCCCAGCATACAATGCAGAAGCTAGTATAGAAAATTGCTTAAATAGTATTATAAATCAAACCTATAAAGAGCTTGAAATTATTGTTATAAATGATGGAAGCGTAGATAATACAAAGGAAGTTTTGCATAAATACGAAGTGTTTGATGCTAGAATAGTTGTAAAAAATATTGCAAATAGTGGTGTATCAAGTGCTAGAAATCTAGCTCTTTCAATAGCAAATGGGGAGTTGATTCAGTTCGTAGATAGTGATGATTGGATTGCAAAAGAGGCTACTCAGATGCTAGTAAATGCTATGATGAATAATTGTGAACTTGTGATTTCTGATTATACTAGGGTTTTCGAAAAAACAGAGATTATCAGGGGCCATATCAAAAGAAGTGGAGCAATTTCATGTAAGGAATTTGCGCTAGAGATGATGAAGGCACCAGCTAATTTTTATTATGGAGTATTATGGAATAAGCTCTATAAGGCATCTGTAATCAAAAAATATCAACTGTCTTTTGCAAAGGAAATGCAATGGTGTGAAGATTTCCAATTTAATTTAGAGTATTTACAGCATGTAAAGAATATATATGTATTACAAACACCTTTGTATTTTTATGTTAAGACAAAGGGTAGCTTAACATCACTAGGAACAGATGTGAAAGAGATAGTAAATATGAAAACAACAATTTTTCAAGATTATAAAGCTCTATATCAATCAATGGATTTGTATAATGATAATAAATTTAAAATAAAGCGCTTTTATGTTGACTTTGCAAGGGATCATATAAAGAAACTGAAGGTCATAAAAGGCGTGGGTGTTGAAAAGGCAAAGAAAAGGAGTTATAAACTCAAAAAAAAGGAGAAAAAGTAATGAAACTTTTTCTCCTTTTTTGTTTGTAAAATATTTTGGTTATTTAATTCAAAGCATAGTATGAGGTAGGTGGTCGAAAGGAGAATGAATAAATTTATTCACAACGCACATAAAATATGGTATTATTGATATAATAAAAAAGAAAGGAGCTGTTAAAGATGGCACAAACAAATATTAATATTCGCATGGACGAGGACTTAAAAAGACAATTTGATGCATTTTGTTCTGATATTGGAATGAATATGACTACAGCTTTTTGTGTATTTGCAAAAACAGCAGTAAGAGAACGCAGAATACCATTTGAAATATCTGCTGAAAGTGATCCTTTTTATAGTGCAGCTAACATGTCTAAATTAAGAAAATCAATAGCACAGATGGAAGCGACAGGAGGTACAATTCACGAGGTAAGCTTTGATGATTAAATCGTGGTCTGATGACGCTTGGAAAGAATTTGAGTACTGGACGAAACAAGATAAAAAGACACTCAAACGAATTTTACAGCTTTTAAAAGATATTGATCGAAACGGATATGATGGAATTGGTAAGCCAGAGAGATTGACAGGTGATTTATCAACTTACTGGAGTAGAAGAATTGTGAGATTGTATCAAGATTGCTCTTAAACCCTTATAAACACTGGGTTTGAGGGCAATTGTCGCTTTTATAAAAATCCGACATTTAAAAAAAGCGACACCTGAAAAACACTTGATTTTGTCGGATATTTCATGTTTTTAGTTCCTTAGACACAGAAAATTTTACGCTCTCTATTTTTTTACTTTATCAGTCTTTAGGGAATAGCTAAATTAGCTTATTCCCTATTACAATATACCTATATTTTAATAAAGTAGAACAATATATACAGTAATTTATGTTACTTATTTTTACATCTATGAAACTATTTCAATTAGAGAATCCCTTTCTGGACCTACTGAAACATATTTTATTGGAAACCCTAATAGATTTTCTATTCGCCACACATAATTTTTTGCTTCTATTGGTAGTTCATCAAAAATTTTTACTTGTGATATATCTTTCCTCCATCCCTTATGTTCTTCATATACAGGTTTTGCTTTTTCTAAAGTAACAGTAGGTGGAAAATCAAAGACTTGTTTGCCATCGATTTCATATGCAATACAGATAGGTATTGTTTCAACACATCCTAACACATCCAATAATGAAAGTACTACTTCTGTAGTATGTTGTAGTTCACACCCATATCTGCTAGCAACTGCATCGAACCAGCCTATTCTTCTTGGCCTGTCTGTGGTAGCGCCATATTCATTACCTTCTTTTCTGATGAGGTCAGCTGTTTCACCATGAATTTCACTAATAAATGCACCTGCACCAACTGCACTAGAATAGGCTTTCACCACAGTTGTTACTTTTTTCAGAGAAGAAGCTGGAACACCTGTACTTACAGGTGCAAAAGACGAAAGGGGGCTTGACGAAGTTGTCATTGGATAAATTCCGTGATCTGGGTCTTTTAATGCACCCAATTGTCCTTCAAATAAAATGTTTTTTCCTTGCTTATCCGCATCCAATAATAATTTCCTAGTATCACAAATAAACGCTTTTATCATCTCACCGTCTTTCATCAGTTCTTCTGTTATTTCTTTTGGGTCTAAACAGTCTTGTTGATACAAATGTTCCATTAATACGTTTGTATGTTCTATATTTCGTTTCACCTTATTATATAAGTGGTTATAATCAAATAAATCACAAACCTGAATCCCTATTTTTTTATATTTATCTGAGTAAAAAGGTGACATGCCCGTTTGTGTTGAACCAAATTGATCATTTCCAAGTCTTTTTTCTTCCAACTTATCAAGTAAAATATGATGTGGTAATACAATTTGAGTTCTTGTATCAATGTAAATAATTGGTTTTGGAACTCCACTTTGCAAAACTTCATTAAGCTCAGTTAAAAATGCTTTCATATTTAATGCAACAGCAGAGCTTAATATATTTATTGTGTTTTTGTTGAAAACGCCAGAAGGTAAAAGATGCAGTTTAAATGTACCATACTCATTCACTATTGTGTGCCCTGCATTATTTCCACCTTGAAATCTTACAACATAATCTGATTTTTGGGCAAGATAATCAGTCATCTTACCTTTGCCTTCATCGCCCCAATTTCCTCCAACTACTGCTTGTACGCTCATATTATTCCCTCCAAAAACATTGTTTATTTCATTCAAATATATTATAATGCATGAATAGATATAAGTAAAATTAAATAAATTAATGAAGAGGTTTAGAAAAACTAATATGAATCTAGATAATTTAAAAGTATTTCACACTGTAGCTAACTTAGGCAAGTTATCACTTGCATCCAAAAGTCTTTTTGTAACACAGTCTGCAATAAGTCAGTCTATTAAAAATTTAGAAGAGCAAGTTGGAGTAAGATTATTTGATAGAACATCAAAAGGTGTCATACTAACAAAAGAGGGCGCTTTATTATATAAGTATGTTGACGCAGGAATGAAGCAACTTGAAACAGGTATGTCCATGATGGAAGCGCAAAAAAATTTGAATATTGGAGAAATATCCATTGGTGCTAGCGACACGGTATGTACCCATTATTTACTAAGTCTATTAGATTCCTATAGAGAATTATACCCTGATATAAAAATACATATATATAATATGACTTCTGCACAAGTAATTGATTTATTAGATACAGGAAAAATAGAAATTGGGTTTGTTAATATGCCCATAAAACTAAATTATGATGTCAGTAGCCATCATGTCATGGTGTTGCATGATTGTTTCGTATGTAATAAAGACATAGATATTGATATAACAAATGAATATAATATAAAAGATTTACTTGATTATCCACTAATAACATTAGAAGAAGGTACAAATATGAGGTGCTTATTGGAAAATCTTGGAGAACGTATCCATATTCCAATTTCACCATCATATGAAGTTGGAAGTTCAGATTTATTATTAAGGTTTGCAGAAAAAAAATTCGGTATTGCTTATGTAACCCGTGAGTTTTGCTCTAAAGAACTTGAAGAAGGAATATTGACTGAAATTAAAACAAAAGAAATAATAGAAGCCAGAAATATCGATCTTATTATCAAAAAAAACCGATCTTTGAGCTACGCGTCAAAAGCGCTTTTTGATTTAGCATTACTAGAAGATGCAAGTATTATTTAATGATGTTATTAGATAGGTAACGTTATTAGGCAAAAGCATACTGAAAATTACAAAAGTTATTCTCCTATGCGCCCCTCGTACATAATTGTTAACTTCCTGATTTTTTGCACCTTAAAAATCCCGTTTTGTGGTAATGGTGGGTATGTTACTGTAGCCAATGATATTTTCCTTGGTGATAGTCTAGTACTTAAAATACCCAATGAAGAAGTTTTGTCTGCTTTTAAAAAGTTGATTGGTGAATATACAGGTCTTGGTGATGAATCACTTAAAGATTTATTTGATTTTCTCATTGTAAAAAAGGATTTGGAAGCTTTTAAGAAGATGTATCAGAAAATGGTTTATGACTCGAGGCAATCAAAGAAATAGAAGATAAGAGCTATGCAGTTAATTTAAAGGGGGATATTATCATGTTAGGCGTAGCACATAACAAAAAGGAATGTAAGCGTAATTACTCACAAAAAATTGAAGTTATAGTGTCAAAAAACAAAAGACAAAAAGAAAGTTGCCCTTTTTGTACGGGATTAAGAAAACGGAGACGTAAAAATTTATTATAGACATCAATATAAAAAAGAACTTGATTTATTTTAATTTTTAAGTTAAAAATAATCAAGTTCTTTTTTTGGCTGAAATGATAAATTACATCAAGAACTTTAATGCGTTAAGAGAGTAAAGAAATTGCAAAAACGACACTTTTTAGTCAAAAAAAATTTTTTGGTTATTAAGTGCTTTTTAGTCAAAAATTTTTTTTTCTAATCCCCTAAATGTAGCAGTATCCAACTATTCGCAAAATGACAGTTTAACGAATAGTTGCCATTATATAGTAGTATATATACAAATAATTAGCATATTTCAGGGGAATCCAATATTATGGTAAATGGTCCATCGTTTACTAATTCTACCTGCATATCAGCCCCAAAGGTTCCTGTTTCTACACAGGCAACCTGTT
This sequence comes from Lachnospiraceae bacterium, assembly GCA_044425805.1. GTDB lineage: Bacteria > Bacillota > Clostridia > Lachnospirales > Lachnospiraceae > RGIG6307. The sequence goes on from JAWXVC010000005.1 coordinate 5,786, forward strand.
CTCTACATTTAGAAATAATATAATCGTATAATGCAGATGCCATGTTTGGCTTACCGGCTTTTATAAAAGAAGGTCGGTTACCTTTTTTACAATCAGCGTATAAGGTGAATTGTGAAATTAATAACAAAGAACCATCAACTGCTTTTAAATCAAGATTTGCTTTTTTGTTCTCATCCGAAAATATTCTTAGTCCTAAAAGCTTTTTGATAAGTTTATCTGCTATGTCTGTTGTATCAGTTTCGCATACACCAATCAATACCAAAAACCCATTTGTGATACTTCCAATTATTGCTTCATCGACTGTGACTGATGCGCTGCTTACTCGTTGTACTATAAATTTCATATTAATATACCTTTCTTTCAGCTATTGCGAATCACTAGAGCTGTCGTCGCTATCTTGGTGTTGCTTTTTATTTTTCCATTTGAATAGAGGTTTCATTGTATAATTATTCTGTGGCACGTAAGGAATAAATTGATCCTGTTCTATACTACCTAGATTGATAAAAGTTTCACGATCGGTTGGAAGGTTTTTATCTATGAGTTTTCGATCTACATTTCTACGGATTAATGAGAAAATAACTGCAAAGGTTGGTACACCAATAATCATTCCTGGTACACCGAAGAATCCTCCAAATACAGTGATTGATATGATAACCCATATACTGCTAAGTCCAGTCGAATCTCCTAGAATTTTTGGTCCTAATATATTACCATCGAACTGCTGTAATAATAGAATGAAAATAATGAAGTATACAACATTCATAGGTTGCATTGGTGCTACAACAAAAATCAAAATAACTGATGGTACTGCACCAATAAAAGGTCCAAAGAAAGGAATGACATTTGTAACACCAACAAAAATACTAACGAGCGTTGCATATGGTGTTCCCATAAGGGTTGTACAAATGATACAGATGATACCAATAATAATAGAATCAATTACTTTACCTACAATAAATCCGGCAAATGTTTTGTGAACAAAACGCACGTCATCAATGATGTTGTTTGCTCTTTTAATAGAATAAATACTATATATGATTTTTTTTCCTTGACCAGCAAACACTTCTTTACTAGCCAAAATATATATGGATATTATAAAACCGATAATAAAGTTCCAAAATACAACAAGAACATACAAAACACTCATAGAAATACTCATGATGATGCTAGTGACTTGTGGCATAACTGTGTTATTAAGCCAACTATCAAATTCGGTTGAATATTTTACAAACAAATTATTGATATTTGACTGTAATGTAGGATTATCTGCAAGTAATGTATTGAAATAAGTTGTGATATTATTTGCATACGTATCAAAGTTGGTGATAATTTCATTTACACTAGGTATGATTTGCGAAATAAATAAGGCCGCTAAAAGAGCAATGATTAACAAGAAAATAATTCCAGTAATCAATAAAGAAAAGCCGCGAACATGTTTCTTATGTTTTTCATGGTCCTTTCCTAGAGATTTATATAGTGGTATTACAATCTTGTTTTCCGACCAATTCAATATTGGAAGCATAATATATGCAAGAATACACCCAAAAATAATAGGTGTAAAAACTTCTATAAAGGAGGACCATAGTAAAAACAAACGATCACTGTAAAATAGTATATAGTAAACACCTAAAAGAGCTGAAACTACAGTGAAAATTGCTAATCCTAAGGAAAAATATTTGGGTTTATTAGGTTTTTGTTGAAACATAAGTCTCTCCTATCTTCGTTTAAAATATTCTTTTTCAAATAAAGTATATCATCTATCCAAATGAATAGAAACCAAAAATAAAAGAAAAATTATTAATTTTGACTTATTTTAATGCTATCTATATAATAGGTATTGGAAAAGCTATAAATGAAATGAAATAAGGATGAAAAAAATTTTGATAACGATATGGAGGTATGTATGCAATTACAACAATTACTGAGCTATACTAGACAAGCGGTCGATGATTATGAGATGATTCGTGAGGGTGATGTGATTGCAGTTGGTATTTCAGGTGGCAAGGACTCTCTCACACTTCTTTATGCGCTACATGGATTAAAACGATTTTATCCCAAAAGCTTCCAGATTCATGCGATTAGTATTGATCTAGGTTTTGAAAATGTATCTTTTGATGGCATCAAAAAGCTTTGTGACGCTCTAGATATTCCATATACCATTATAAAAACACAAATAGGTGCTATTATATTTGAGGAACGTAAAGAAAAAAATCCATGCGCTTTATGTGCAAATATGAGACGTGGAGCAATGAACAGAGCAGCAATCGACCTTGGATGTAACAAAATTGCGTATGGACATCAAAAAGATGATCTAGTCGAGACATTTATGATGTCTCTCATGTATGAAGGGAGAATTCACTGTTACTCTCCTATTACATCCTTTGATGATATAGGACTTACTGTAATACGTCCGCTGCTTTATGTAAAGGAAGCTGATGTAAAAGGATTTGTAAAGAAACAAAATTTACCAATACTCAAAAGCCCATGTCCTGCGGATGGAAATACTAAACGCTCAGATATGCGAGATCTTTTGAGAGAATTAAATAAATCAAATAAAGGTGTGAAAGATAAAATCTTTCATGCTATCATACATCAAGATTTAGAAGGGTGGCCGAAAAAAGATGGCGGAGTATAAATATCACGACGAAATTACAAAACAAAACATATTAAAAATGCGAGCTGTATTAGAAACCCTACCACCTTTTTGTGTACAATATTTTATGGGGATACAAGAATATACCTCTGCACGCACAAGATTAGCGTATGCATATGACATACGTGTGTTCTTTGAATATCTACATGAACATTGTACATTATGTTCAGAGCAAGAAATCAAAACTTATGAATTAAAACTATTAGAATCTGTAAAAAAAGATGATATTGAAGCATTTTTAAATCATGTTAGTTACTATACAAAGGAAGAAAAAGAAATAACTAACAATGAACGAGGGAAATCAAGGAAACTCTCATCTATCAAATCGTTATATAACTATTTTTTTATATCGGAAAAAATCGAAAAGAATCCAGCAGCGTTAGTAAAAACACCCAAGTTGCACGAAAAGGAAATAATCAAGTTAGAACCTAATGAGGTGGCGTCACTTCTTGATCTAGTTGAGGCGGGTGATAAATTAACAAAAAAAGAACTAGAATATCATGCAAAGACAAAGGTGCGAGACATTGCACTACTAACACTACTCCTAGGTACTGGTATTCGTGTGTCTGAATGCGTAGGGTTAGATGTAGATGATGTAGACTTTGAAATAGGCGGTATTCGTATCATAAGAAAAGGCGGTTATGAAGCTGTGATATACTTTGGTGATGAAGTTGAAATCGCATTGCTTGATTACATAGAACAGCGTGAATATATGAATGCATATGAAGGACATGAGGATGCACTCTTCCTTTCACTTCAAAACAAACGTATTTCGGTTAGAAGTGTTGAGAAATTAGTGAAGAAATATGCTTCTAGAGTGACAGCATTTAAAAACATCACACCGCATAAACTAAGAAGTACGTATGGAACATCATTGTATCAAGAAACGGGTGATATCTATCTCGTAGCCGATGTATTAGGACATAAGGACGTTAATACGACAAGAAAACACTATGCGGCACAGGCTGATTCTAGAAGAAGAGCTGCAGCAAATAAAGTTACTCTTAGGGAGAAGGATTAAATATTATTTATAATATGGTATCACTAGGTTCTGACCCACAAAAATACTATCAGTATCATTCAAATGATTGATATAACAAATCTCATCTATCAAATCTGAAGTCTTAGAGTATTCTGCTGATTGATACTCTAAGGCAATATCTGTAAGCGTATCACCAGATATGACTTCTATACAAGTATAATGTTTTTCTGTAGGAGCAGCTACTGTTGAGTTATGTGCTCCAATACTATATAAATTCCCAAATAAAATCATAATAACAAAAAACAAAACTAAAAAAACTGATATACGAAATTCCACTGGTACAATTGAACGTGTTCTCCTCTTTGTTTTAGAAGGGAGTCGCTTCGTAGAATATGTAGAATACTGGTTTCTTTCAAGTGAATATCTGTAATAATTTGCTTTCATAATAATAATCCTCCGATAAGAACGTTTGTTCGATAAATTCATTATACAAACATATGTTCTACATGTCAACATAATATTACAAATTTTTACAAAAAAAAAGACCCACACACTTTTTTGAAAGTGCATGAGTCGATTTGTGCTATATTTTAGTTATCAAGTAGTTTTCCTTCGCTATTCCAGCTATATAGTTTACGAAGTTCTGCACCAACTGCTTCTGAAGCATGTTCAGCACCGCGTCTTCTCATAGCTTTGAAGTTAGGAGCATTTACTGAGTTTTCAAGTAACCAGTTCTTTGCAAATGTACCATCTTGGATATCTGTAAGAACTTGTTTCATAGCTTTCTTAGTATCTTCTGTAATAACCTTTGGTCCTGTGATGTAATCGCCATATTCAGCTGTGTTAGAGATTGAATATCTCATACCTGCAAAGCCTGATTGGAAGATTAAGTCAACAATTAATTTCATTTCATGGATACATTCGAAATAAGCACTTTCAGGTTCGTATCCAGCTTCTACTAATGTTTCAAAACCAGCTTGCATAAGTGCACAAACACCACCACATAAAACAGCTTGTTCGCCGAATAAATCAGTTTCAGTTTCTTCACGGAATGTTGTAGCTAAAACACCTGCTCTAGCTCCACCGATTGCTAATGCATAAGCAAGTGCTTTATCTAAAGCTTTGCCAGAAGCATCTTGATGAACAGCTACTAAACAAGGAACGCCTTTTCCTTCTTGGTATTGTCCACGTACAGTGTGTCCAGGTCCTTTTGGTGCGATCATTGTTACATCAACGTTTTTAGGTGCAACGATTTGTCCAAAGTGGATTGCAAAACCATGCGCAAACATTAACATATTTCCTTCTTCAAGGTTAGGTAGAATTGATTCGTTATATAAAGCTGCTTGTCTTTCATCATTGATCAAAATCATAATAATGTCAGCTTTTTTTGCAGCTTCTGCTGCTGTGTATACTTCAAATCCTTGTTCTTCGGCTTTTGCCCAAGATTTAGAACCTTCATATAAACCAATAATAACATGACAACCTGATTCTTTTGCATTTAATGCATGTGCATGTCCTTGACTGCCGTAACCGATTACGGCGATTGTTTTTCCTTCTAAAAGTGCTAAGTTACAATCTTCTTGATAATAAATTTTTGCCATTGTTTTTCTCCTCCGAAAAATAAAAAATATGTATAACAAAGGGCTTATCCCAAAGCTAACGAATGATAAAGACTACTCTTCTAAAAAGACTACGTCTTCAGTACCTCTAACAAGACCAGCCAAACCAGTTCTTGCTAGTTCTAATATCTCATATCCTTCTAATAAACGAAGGAATGCATTGATCTTTGATTGATCTCCAGTAATTTCGACCATTAAACTATTATGCGAAATATCAATTGTCTTACATCTAAAAATTTCTGCCATTGTTAAAATATCTTGACGTTTTGCTGGTTCGATTTTAACTTTTACTAGCGCTAATTCTCTATATACGCTAAGCTCTGGATTTAATTCCTTGATGCTTTTTACATCTTCAAGCTTTGCGACTTGTTTTTCTATTTGTTCTAAAATAATATCATCACCACTTGCCACAATCGTTATACGTGTAAAGCGATCATCTGCGGTAACACCAGCTGTAATACTCTCAATGTTGTACCCACGTCGACTAAATAAACCTGAAATTCTACTAAGAACACCTGAAGTATTATCAACTAAAATTTGAAAGATTTTTTTTTGCATATGTTTTTGTTATCCTCCCTCAAAAAAATAAATGTTAATCTGTTTCTGTACATTTTTGCAGTGCGAGCGTCCCAGTTCTTGCAACTTCTATAATACTAATAGAGCTAAGCATTGTTATAAACAAGTTGACACGATCTGGTAAATCACAAATTTGTAGCATCATTTGATGCTTGCTCATGTCTATGATTTGCGCATTCATAATTTCGCAAACCTCCATAATATCTTTTCTGTTATTTTTATTATATTTGATTTTAATTAACATAAGCTCTCTGCTGATACTTTGTATTTCATCAAAGGTTTTTACCTTGATAACATCAAGCTTTTTATTCAGTTGCTTTTCAATTTGTTCGATCGTACGCTGATCTCCCGAACTGACAATGGTCATACAAGATACAGAAGGGTCATCTGTTTCACCAACTGCAAGAGAATCAATGTTGTAACATCTTCTACTAAATAATCCAGCAACCTTACAAAGTACACCAGAGTGATTTTCAACTAATACAGAATAAATTCTTTTCATTAAATAGCCATCCCCTCTCTAATACTTTACTAAGTCCATTGGATCTATGAGACATTCTAAAATCATAGAAGAATCATCTTGCAAAAAGGTATCAATTGTTTCTGATGCAGTATCCATATTTATTAAGCGAAGAAATGGAATATCATATGCCTTCGCTAATTGTTCGATTTGCGGACTACCTGATAAATCAATATAGGTGTAGTTGTCGCGATAAGCATAATGTTGATATTCACGAACCATACCAAGTACTGTATTTTTGAAAACAACAATCTTGACTGGTATATCGTGCTGCTTTATCGTTGCAAGCTCCATCATAGACATTTGAAAGGAACCATCACCACAAACTGCAACAACCTGTTTATCAAGGTTTGCAAATTTAGCGCCTATTGCAGCTGGAATGGAGTATCCCATAGTACCCATACCACCTGAAGTTAGAAAGCGTCCTTTATTTACGATATGATAAGAACATGACCAAATTTGGTTTTGCCCAACATCAGCAACGTAGGTTGCATCCGGTTGCATCTTCTTAGAAAGCATTTGTATAAATGCAGCTGGATCAACAAAATCAGGATTAGCTACTCTGCTAGACTTCATTTGTTCTTTTAAAGTTTGTAAAGATGCTAACCACTCGTTATGATTGCAATTGCAATCATACTCTTTTAAAGCTTCAAAGATATGTTTTATATCCCCAACTAGAGGGATTGTTGGACCTGCATTTTTGCCTATTTCGGCAGGATCTATATCAATATGTACCAATACCTTTTCTTTTGTAATAAGACCTGGTTGACTAACCGCTCTATCTGCAACTCGTGCTCCAACCATAATAAGCAAATCCGAATCATTCATTGCTTTATTAGCATAAGGTTTACCGTTGCTACCAACCATACCATAATAAAGTGGATGCTCTGTAGGTATAGCACTAATGCCCATCATCGTAGTGACAACAGGTATTTTATGTTGCTCAGCAAAAGCTAAAAGCTCATCTCTAGCTTCACTTAGTAAAACACCACCACCCGCACAAATAATAGGCTTTTTGGCTGTTTGTAGCTCTTTAATAACCTTTTTAAGCTGATTTACATTACCTTTTACGGTAGGTTTATAGGTGCGCATAGAAATCTCTTCTGGATAATCGAATTTCTTAATAGTAGCTTGCTGTACATCGATAGGAATGTCAATTAATACAGGACCTTTGCGACCAGAATTAGCTATATGAAAAGCTTCCTTGAAAATTCTAGGGATGTCTTCGACATTACGAACTAGATAACTATATTTTACAAAGGACTCAGTTGCTCCTGTTATATCAGCTTCCTGAAAAACATCACGTCCTAATAAATCACTACTAACCTGCCCTGTAATACAAATAAGTGGAATGCTATCTGCGTGTGCTGTTGCAATGCCAGTAATAACGTTGGTAGCTCCAGGACCGCTTGTTACTGCACAAACACAAGCTTTACCAGTTAATCGAGCCATACCACTTGCAGCATGTGCAGCATTTTGCTCTGTACGTACTAAAATAGGCTGTATCTGTGAGCTTAGCATGCTATTGAAAAAAGGACAGATTGCAACACCAGGGTAACCAAAAACTGCTGAAACACCTTCTAATTCTAAACATTTAATAATAGCATCTGAACCAATCATTTTATTATCTATCCCTTTCTAAAACTCAATTTCTCAAATGATATCACAATTTAGCACTTCACACAACTAAAATTATAAACAAGTGAAATGACATCAATGCGAGATTAAAATAAATCAATTTTCTTGCATTAAACAGTTGATTTCATCATTTTTGTTGTTTGGATAGCATCTTTATGATAATATAACTTTTATAGGTTTATTTTAACAAGGATAAAGGGATAAAACACAATGAAAAAACTTGCTATATTATTTTTAGTGATGATCACTATGCTATGTACTATTGGATGTGGGGCTGATTCATCTGAAGATACAGCGCTTTTGGACTTTCAAACACAACTACAAGAAATCTGTGATAATATAGAAGAAATCGACGCACAGATGAACGCACTTGATCCAAACATAGATAATGCAGAGGCGACGATGCTTTCCTATCTAAATGCACTATCGGCAGAGTTTGATGCTTTAGAGGCAATTGAGATTCCAAATGATGATTACGCATACATGACTTCACTATCACAAGAGGCATGTGATTATATGGATGAATCAATTGTATTGTATTTTGAAATACTAGGTCAAGGCACCTACACAGATGAATCGATTGCATTAGCATATGAAAATTATTCAAGAGCATGTAAAAGAGTTCAGGTGATTGTAGCTTTACTACATGGTGAAGTTCCAGAAGATGCAACTGTTACATATGAATAACTAAAAAATAACCCCGGTACTTTGATGAGTACTGGGGTTATTTTTATTTTATAAACTGTTCGATTGCATACGCAATACCATCTTCATTATTGCTTTTTGTTACAAAGTCGGCTATTTGAAGTATCTCGGGTTCAGCATTTGCCATTGCAACACCGATACCTGCCTTTAGAATCATGTCTTTGTCATTTTCACTATCTCCAATTCCCATAGTTTGATCAATACTTAGATTTAACAGTTGGGCAAGTTTGATTAGTGCATTTCCTTTTGTAGCTGTCGTATTTGTGAATTCTAGATTTCCAAGTCCTCCAGATACTCCGATAAACTCTGGATATTTTGTGGCAATTTCAAGCAATTCGTTTCTATGTAAATAGGTGCCATCTTCCTCTTTTGTAAAGTTTACAGATACTTTTTGTGGTTTATCTTTGGATGAAAGTAAATACTCTTCTACGTGGTCAACAGTAACACGCACTTTTTTGAAATACTCTTTCGCAGATTCTGGCATATCCATAGACTCAATAATGTGTGAATATTTTGAATCAATATAAGAGTGACCTGCTAAAAAAACCTCAACCATAACAGGGTGTGACATGGCTTCTATAACAAGCTCTTTGACACGAGTTGTGGGCATGCTATCTTCGTATAAGCATTTTCCTGTTTTTATTTCATAAATGGAAGAACCATTAGAACAAATGGCATATTGCAAACCCTTAATTGCAAGTACATTATCTGTAATTCCACTAAAGGGTCTTCCTGTAGCGATTACAGCTTTTTTCCCTTCTAAAATAATGCGTTCGATTGCAGCCTTTGTGTTTGGTGTAATCTCTTTATTTGAATTGTATAAAGTGCCATCTAAATCTAAAGCAACTAGCTGTATATTCATAAATCATACTCATCCTTTTCTAATGTTTTAACATACATCCAACATGATAACATAAAATGTATCCACATAACATAAATTTTTTCTATATTCTTCTTAAAATTTATGTACAACATTGTAAAATACTTGCAAAAATGTTATTCTAGTACAGCTATCAACGTGATTTAGTAATAGAATTGGAGAAATATATGATAACCGTAGAACATTTGAGTTATGAATTCCCTCAAAAGGAATTATACAATGATATATCATTCGAAATAAATGCAGGTGAACACTGTGCTTTTATTGGTACGAGCGGAACAGGCAAGAGCACCTTGCTAGATATGCTTATCGACACAGAAAAATACTTATATGATGGAAAAATAGTGCTTCCTACACCTTTTGTAACAGGGTATGTAAGTCAATTTCCTGAATTTGATCCAACAATGGAACAAACAGTATTCGAATATATAAGTGAAGAATTTGTAAGACTTTCAGCAAAAATTGCAGAAATTTGTGTACGTATGGAGTCTGTGACCGATTTTGATGCGATTATGGATGAATATCAAACGGCGTACGATGTGTTTGAAGCTATGGATGGCGATAACTATGAGAATAATATACAAAAGAAGCTAAACCTTGCCTCTATAGGGCATTTGAGGGATTTAGAGATACACAAGCTAAGTGGTGGGGAGTTCAAACTTATACAAATTATCAAAGAAATGCTAGTACTACCGGATTTGCTAATAATGGATGAACCCGATGTTTTTCTTGATTTTGAACATTTGAATGCTCTTATGCTTTTGATTAATGCACATAAAGGTTGTCTATTAGTCGTTACACATAATAGATTTTTACTAAGTAGTTGTTTTGATAAGATTTTACATCTTGAAAACAAGCAATTAAGACAATTTTCTGGAAATTATTTAGCATATAATTTTGAACTTTTAAAAGGCAAAGTAGAACTTCAAGAGCTTGCATTTGCAGATAATGAAGAAATTGCAAGAAATGTTGCAATTGTAAATCAATTACGTGCAGAAGCAACGGCATTCTTCTCAGCAGCAAAAGGGAAAACCTTAAATGCAAGGGTGAAAATTGTAGAACGTTTAGAAGCTAGAAAGGTGAAAGATCCATTTATTGAGATTAAACAACCAACACTCTTTTTTCAGCCAACAGAATTTGAGATGAAACCAGTTGTTGTTTCAGATTATAAGCTTTGTTTTGAAACGGTTTTATTAGAAGATGTAGCGTTCGAAATTGCAGCTGGTGAAAAGGTTGCTCTTGTAGGTCCGAATGGTTCAGGAAAGACAACACTACTTAGAGATATGTATAAAAACCACTTATCTTCTATTCAAATAGATGAAGGTGCACAAATTGGATTTTTATCTCAGACTATTGGTGAGATGCTTACAGAGACAAATAGTATTTATGACGAATTTTTTGAGTTGGGATTTGAGACTCGAGATGATATTATTGCTTATTTGGATTTGTTTGGATTTGAAGAAGGTAGTATGATGCAAAAGATTGAATCTCTTTCTGGGGGTGAAAAAAATCTACTACAGCTTGCAAAAATCGCACAAAAGCCAGTAGATTTATTGCTACTTGATGAGCCTACAAGTCACTTGGATATTTATGCTCAGCTTGCACTTGAAAAAGCACTTCAGTCATACAAAGGAACAGTACTTATGATTTCACATGATTTCTATAGTATTATCCATGCTTTTGATTATGTTCTTTTTGTAGATAATAAATCTATCAGAAAAATAAGTATGCGTAAATTCCGCAAGATGATTTATGCAAATCATTTTAATAAAGATTATTTAGAACTAGAACAAAAGAAAACTACGTTAGAACTTAAAATTCAAGAGTCTCTTCTAGTAAGTGATTTTGAAATCGCTAAAGTATATTGCGATGATTTAGAGAAGGTTATTGCTCAAATGTAAAGAAAAGGACATGTAGCATTGAATATATACTGATTACAACTTAGTATATATTACAAAAGCTACATGTCCTTTTTATATTTAGCTAAAAAAAGAATCTATCGCCAATTAATGGAAGTTCTTTTGCTAGTAAAGCAAGGTCTGAATCTGTTAGAGGTTTATGAATTTCATCATAATGTTCTACCGCGAAGGAGAAACACTCAAAGTTTCCAGGAGGTACTAACGATGCAGCGCCCATTTGATATGCATATCTCATAGCGGCAATACGAAAATCTTCTTGCTCTGCACTAATTGGCTTACACCAAGACTTAGAATACATTGTACCAGCTTTTTCTTCTGGATTCGTCCAGGCTCTGTGAATTAATGACTTCATACCGAGTAAACCTATTTCTTTTTCTTTACAAGCAGCTATTACCTGTGAACCAAAATCTTTTGCCATATGAAGACCCCAGTTTGTTGGGAATAAGATAGTCTCAAAATCATAATGCTCAAGTGCTCTAAGCGCAGCTGCCTCACTATGACAAGTTATACCAAGATGCTTAAGTGCACCGGCTTCCTTTGCCTTTATAATAGGTTCAAAAGCTCCACCCTTTGAAAATACCTGATCGACCTCTTCTACTGTTGTAATCGAATGCAACTGATAGACATCAAAATAGTCAGTATGTAACAATTCAAAAGACTTTTCTAAATCCATTTTTACATGCTCAGCATCCCTATTTGTCGTTTTACAAGCTAAGTGAATCTGCTTTCTAAATGGAATCAAGGAATTTCCAAGTTTTTCTTGAGCATCCCCATAAGAAGGTGCTACATCAAAATAATTAATACCTTTATTTACAGCATACGCTACATATTCATCAGACCTATCCTGTCCATCATTCATAGAAACGATTCCACCATAAAATACACTTGTGATTTCTAACCCTGTTTTTCCTAACATAACCTTATCCATACATGGACCTCCAATATTAAATAAATTATATCGTTACAGTATTTGTGTTTTTTACAAATACCAAGCTAAGGCATGGAGCTAACTAGCTCTCCCCTTCAGCAAGTACAGTATTTACATACATTTTTTTGTGACGAACCAAAAATCAATCAAAGTTAATACAATACCAACTAAAACCAAAATATATTCTGGTAGTCCTACAACGGTACCAATCAAGATCACGAGTCCAAAAGCAATAACAATGTAGCCATTGATTTTACAATAACCTTCAATGTTACAAATCCCCTCGTAATTCCTTACAAAAGGAATCTTTTTCTCGTGTAAAATATAAAATCCTAATACTAATAAAATTGCTCCAATTAAAACCATAAACATAATAGCCGACCTCCCACATTATTTATTATCATATAATAATAGCATAATCTGCGGTAGAATCCAATGAAAAAAGAATAAACTAGCGAACCATTTCACAGGCTTCTTCAGCACATTGGTGATCTGCAATGATTGTTACAATTTCATCATAACCGGATGCTTGTAAATCACCTGGAAGTGTGTTTTTAATTGCTCCAGTTGCATTTCCAAATTCAAGCGCTCTTTGACAGTCGTTGTATTTGATTAATCCAAATAAAACACCTGAAATATAAGCATCACCACTACCGATTCTATCAACAACATCAATATTTGCATAAGGTTCTTCTTCAAAGAACGTATCTGAAGAACTCTGGTATAAAATTGAACCAAAAGTATGTGATTTTGGACTATGTACAATACGGTTTGTAGCAGCAACTATTGAAATAGGATATTCTTTGGTGAAGCTCTTCATAATCTCTTTTGCGCTACCTTCTTTTTTGAAGGTTAATCTAGCGGTACTATCAGAACAGAAGAAAATATCAACATATGGAAGTATTTGTTCAATATATTTTCTGGCGTCTTCGCCTGACCATAGGTTGCTTCTAAAGTTTACATCAAATGAAATAATAGTGCCTTCTGCTTTAAAACGTTTAATCATTTCTATTGTAGTATTTCTACAAGCTTCACTTAATGCAAGCGTGATTCCTGTTGTATGGAATACCTTAGTGGATTTGTACATATTTTCTGGAAAATCATTGATATCAATCTTTAACATAGAAGTATGTTTTCTATCATATACGATTCTAGGCTTCCTAGGATATGCACCATTTTCGTAATAATAAACACCTAGTCTTTCGTCACCATCGTGATCATACGCTAGATAATCATCACTTACACCAACATAGCGAACTCTGTTTTTACAATAGGTTCCGATATCGTTGTATGGGATTTTAGAGATAATGCCGGTTCTTAAACCAAGTAAAGAAATACCACTTAAAACATTTAACTCGGCACCTCCTACTTGTTTGTCAAAAATGCTACCACGAATAATTCTGTCATATCTAGGGGCAGAAAGTCTTAGTAAAATCTCGCCTAATGATAATACGTCAAACTCTCTTTCTTTCAATTCTTCATGGAATAAATGTGAAATTTGTGTCATTCTTTTTCTCCTTTTGGTGCTTTCGATTTATATACATATAATTATACAACTTGCACAATTATAGTCAATGAAGTAGCAAACGGTTATGTTGAAGATATCTCAACAAAGAAGGCAAAATATATGAAAATATATCATTTCATACACTTTGCCTTATATTTTCTATTTTTCATAGTAGGTTACATAATTAGGATGGGATGTTACAAATACCCCACTCTTTAACTCATACAGTGGCGTTGTTGAACCACTTGGTACTATTTTATTCACAACAGTAAACACTTCGTTTTTTCGTACGCTACCACATACTGCAGAAGAACTCCAGCTAGCACTAGAACGAATATTTAAAGTGTTTGATGTTACTTTAATATATCCTTTTGTTTCTTGTTTGTTAGGCACTATTGATTGTGTGGGAGCAGGGGATTCCACCGTTCCTTTGATACTACTGTCTATTGCGTTTGCTATCGCTTGCGCAATGCTATCAATACCTAATTTTCTATATAAATCAGCATCTGACTGCGTATCTACGAAACATACCTCAATAAGCATTGCTTTTGTATTCGTCTTACGAATTACATAAAATCCACTTCCAGATTTCACACCTCTATTACGAAAACCTAGTTCTTCTAGATTCCTACATACTTCGACGGCATCTTGATATTGTCTGCCGGCATAAGTATACACTTCTACACCTTGACCACCACCCGCATTTAAATGAATGGAAATAAACCAATCAAGGTCTGTACTGTTTGCCATAGCAACACTTCTAGCAAGATAAGCCCCTGTAGAGGTAGCCTGATCTATTGTACAATCTGTGATTTGATGACCTTGTTGCTTTAGATACTCCATAACCTTATAGCCTATATTTCTTGTTTCATAGGATTCTGACAATAGTCCTACTGCCCCAGAACCTATTCCCTCTTTTGTATGTCCACAATTAATTCCTATACGCATAAAAATCACCTCCTATTAACAAGTTATGTTATAAGAGGTGATTTGTTGTTATTCAATTACTATTTCATTTGGCCCTAAAAACCGCATGACAACTGGTAAACCAAGTTCGCCAATCATTTCAACATGAGTCATAATATTTTCTGTATTATTTTTATATTCTTGAATGGTGCAGTCTAAATAGCAGGTTTCAGGTGTTGTAAAGTGATACAAGGCATCATTACTGATACCAGCCATATAGCCGTGATGTGGAATTTGGAGAGCATCAACATCTAATCCATCAGGATAGTCAGCCATTAAATATTCAATGGTTTCATCTGTCATATCTCCAGTAAATAACATTGTAAAGTCTTTAATTTCACAGAGTAAAACGATTGAATTTGTATTAACATCCTTGATTTCTTCCATGAAACTAAAGAGGCATGTAAAAGTCATATCTTCAAGAGAAATAACATCACCTTTATATACAGGAACAAAGTTAACGGTGTCAGAGTAGAGTGTCATTGCTTCATCGAAGCTATCAAACAAAGAACCGTGTTGTAAAAATTCGGCAATCTCGGGATCAGGATCATCAAAATATTCAGCAGTAAAAGGTGAATAATATACATTTTTGATAATAATAGCATCATCACTCTCATCAAAAACATTATATAAGAAAGCTCCAACATGGTCGTTATGTGGATGTGTAATAATCCAACCATCAACAACGCCACCCTCACTTAAAATATACTCCTTTACAGTTTGACCATCTTGGTCTTGAAATCCACCATCATACATAAATAACTTGCCAGTGCTAGTCTTGATGCTGTATGCAGCACCACCCCACCATTCAGGATAAGGAAGCTGCGTAATGGTATATGTAATACCGTTTAAGTCATATTCTGCGACATCAGTTTCTTCGGATATTGCTGTTTCAATACTATCACCATTTGATGTAGTTGAACTTTTATTTTCAGTTGTAATTGAATAAATAAAAAATCCTATAGCTAGAATAAAAAAAACAAGACCTACAGCAAAATGAAATGCATATTCTTTAAAAAATTTATTCATAAAAACCTCCATATTCATATTTTAAAAAGCAGGTATCAAAAAGATACCTGCTCCATGTATTAAAAATTATTCTGGTTGCACATAGTGACAAGCTACAAAATGATCCTTTCGTACTTCTTTAAGAACGGGTGTATCTTGTCTACATTGATCTGTTGCTTTTGGACAACGACTAGCAAATTTACAACCTGGTTTAGGATTGATTGGACTTGGAATATCACCTTTTAATAAAATACGATCAGATTTCTTTGCCTCATCTGGATCAGCAATTGGGACAGCTGACAATAAAGCTTGACTATATGGATGAAGTGTGTGTTCATAGATTTCATCACTACTAGCTAATTCTACAACACTTCCTAAGTACATAACTGCAATTCTATCAGAAATATATTTTACAATATTTAAGTCATGTGCAATAAACATGTAAGTTAAACCAAGTTTTTCTTGAAGTTCACGAAGTAGGTTGATAACCTGACTTTGGATAGAAACATCGAGTGCTGAGATAGGCTCATCACAAACGATAAATTCAGGTTCAATAGCAAGAGCTCTTGCTATACCGATACGTTGACGTTGTCCACCAGAGAATTCATGAGGGAAACGGTTCGCGTGTTCACCATTTAAACCAACAAGTTCAAGAAGTTCTTTTACACGAGCTTTTCTGCCTTCAGCATCAAACATACCATGAACATCCATACCTTCAGCGATAATACTACCAACTGTCATACGTGAATCAAGAGATGCATATGGGTCTTGGAAAATCATCTGTGCTTTTTTAGAATATGCTAAACGAGCCTTATGACTTGCAATCTTCACTTCTTCGTCATCATAAATAATATGACCACTCGTAGGATTGTAAATACCCATAATAACGCGGCCAAGTGTTGATTTACCACAACCACTTTCACCAACGATACCAAGTGTTTCGCCTTTATAAATCTCAAGTGAAACATGACTTACAGCGTGGAGTTTACCACCATCAACTTTAAAAATTTTACTAACATCATCTAGTACAAGGAGTTTCTTGTCTTCCATTATTGTGCCTCCTTCGCTTCTGGACAATCTTTATGTTCTAACCAACATGAAACATTGTGATATTTACTAAGGTTATAATTAGGTGGTTGAACATTTTTACAAATCTTCATACAATTGTTACAACGTGCAGCAAAACCACAGCCAACTGGAGGACAGACAAGATCTGGAGGTGTACCAGGGATTGAAGTAAGTACTTCATCACGTGTAGTCTCAGTGCTAGGTAAGCTCTTCAAAAGAGCTTTTGTATAAGGATGTCTTGGTTCATAGAAAATTTCACTTACTGTTCCAGTTTCTACGATTTTACCAGCATACATAACTGCTACTCTATCTGCAAGTGAAGCAACGACACCAAGATCATGTGTAATAAGAATAATAGCTGTACCAGTTTCTTTACGAATGTTAGCCATCAAATCCATGATTTGTGCCTGGATTGTAACATCAAGCGCTGTTGTAGGCTCATCTGCAATTAAAAGTTTTGGATTACAAGATAATGCCATAGCGATCATTGCACGCTGTCTCATACCACCTGAAAATTGATGAGGATATTGTTTTGCTCTTTGAGGAGCATTTGGAATTTGAACCAATTCCAACATACGAATTGCTTCAGCATTTGCTTCAGCACCAGTAAGTCCTCTGTGAAGCTTAATAGCTTCTGTGATTTGTTTACCAACAGGTGTTGTTGGATTAAGACAAGTCATAGGATCTTGGAAAATCATACTTACTTCATTTCCTCGGATTTTTTGCATATCTTTTTCTGATGTTGCAACAATATCTTTATCACAAAGAGTGATTGATCCTGCTTTGATTCTTGCAGGTGGAGATGGATTTAACTTCATAATGGTCTGTGCTGTAACACTCTTACCACAACCACTTTCACCAACCACTGCTAATATTTCACCTTCATTTACATGATAGGTTACACCACGTACAGCCTGCACTTCGCCAGCATATGTGTCAAAAGAGACGTACAAATTTTCTAATTCTAGAACTCTTCCCATTTTGTAACTACCTCCTTAGTTTTGGATCAAATGCATCGCGTAAAGCATCACCTAAAAGGTTAAAGCTTAACATTGTAACACTGATAAATACTGCTGGTATAATAAGTTGTGTTGGATATAACAACATCTTAGATACACCTTCTTGTGCCAATACACCCCATGAAGTATTAGGAATTGGAACACCCATACCGATAAATGAAAGGAATGCTTCTGTAAAGATTACATTAGGAACTTGAAGTGTAACATTAACAATAATAATACTAAGTAGGTTTGGAACTAAATGATGTGCAATAATACGTGCACTTGATAGACCCATAGTCTGAGCTGCAAGAATAAATTCTTGTTCTTTCATACTAATAATCTGACCACGAACAAGTCTAGCCATACCAATCCAACCAACGGAGATATAAGCTAAGATAATACTATCAATACCTGTACCAAGTACAACACTCATAATAATAACGATCATAAGGTATGGAATACCGTTTAAGATTTCGATAATACGCATCATGATATCATCTGTAGCACCACCAACGTAACCGGAAATACCACCATAAATTACACCGATAATACAGTTCGCAAAAACAGCTGTAAATGCGATTAGTAAAGAAACTCTACCACCCGACCAAATACGTGTCCAAATATCACGACCAAGATCATCTGTACCAAAAATATGAACATGATCTTCAGCATGGAAATTAAGCGCTGCATTCGTATGTGCATAATGTTGTTCTGAAATAGTAAATGGAGAAATCATTGGGAAAATAATTGCACCTGCAAAAATAATCAACAATGTCACCATAAAAAATACTGCTCTTTTGTTACTAAATAGACGACGCATGGCATCTTTCCAATAACTAATACTTTCTCTTGTAACCATTTCGCTTTGTTCAATATCTGCACCAACCCATTCAAAATCTGTAGCATCAACTTGAGAATCAATTGCGACAGTTTCTGGAATTACGAAAGGTTCTAAATTCTTCTTCTTTGCCATAATCCTTAATCCTCCTGCTTGCCTAATTTGACACGAGGGTCAATGACACAATATAAAATATCTACAAGTAACATCGCAACGATTAAGAATGCTCCATAAAATACAGTTGTACCTGCAATCAATGTATAATCGTTTTCAGTAATAGCTAATACGAAAAATTTACCCATGCCTGGAATGTTAAAAATATTTTCAACTACGAATGCACCTGTAAGTACACTTGCTGCAATAGGACCAAGTACTGTTACAACTGGCATGATTGCATTACGTAGCGCATGTTTACGAACGATTTGGAATCCAGATAGACCTTTTGCTTTAGCAGTCTTTATGTAGTCAGAACCCATAACATCTAACATACTAGTACGCATAAGTCTTGCTACTGTTGCCATTGATCCAAAGCTGAGTGCAAAAGCTGGAATGATCTTAGACGCTTCGCTATCCCATCCCATAACAGGGAAGAAGTCAATACCAAACCAAGCACGAAGCTTGATAGATAAGAAATACTGTAATAATGCACCCATAATAAAACTTGGTACTGAAACTCCGATTAATGCGAATGCCATAGAACCTGTATCCCAGTTTGTATTTCTTTTAATAGCTGCAAAGGTACCTAATATTATACCAAATACTATTGAAATAACTAAACTTCTCATACCTAATTCAAATGAATATGGGAATGCATCTGCAATTACAGTTGTAACTGGACGGTTGTATTTAATGGAAATCCCTAAATCCCCTTTCATTGCATTTGTTACATAAAGATAGAACTGCTCATAAAGAGGTTTGTCTAATCCGTATTTTGCCTCTAAAGCTGCCATTGTAACATCAGAAATTGCTTTATCCCCTGTAAAGGGATCCCCTGGTAATAGTTGCATCATAAGAAATGTAATAGCAATCAAAAAAAAGATTGTCATAAATGCATAGATGACGCGTTTTAAAATAAACTTTGCCACAATTTTACTCCTCACTAAATTTGTACTCTTCTTCTAGTGTGCGTATAGAACACACATTGTTATCTCCCACAAAAACACTTTGAGCAAAAAAAATACTCAATGTTTTTAAAAAAAAAGACAGAGCCATATGCTATTATAACATATGGCTCTGTATATATTCAAGTCTTTTTATAAATTAGAATCGAATTTTGTAGATTTTTAAATTATTCTGCGATATAAGCCCAACGGAAGTTGATATCATCAAATGCTGTACGAACAACACCTTCTACACCATCAGCAACAAGGTAATTTGTTTTTCTGTTGTAGATTGGTCCGATTGGCATATCTTCCATTAATAATTCTTCAGCTTCGATTAAGATAGCAATACGAGCATCAGCATCAGCTTCTACTACTGCAGCAGCGATTAATGCATCATATTCAGCACTTGCATAGCTTGTGTGGTTGTTACCACTACCTGAAATCCAAAGATCCATGAATGTCATAGGGTCATTGTAGTCAGGACCCCAACCAGCCATAACGATTGAGAAGTCTTTGTTTTCCATTCTTTCGATACGGTTGTTGTAAGTCATTTGTTCAACAGTGATTGTTAAACCTAAGTTTACAAGTAATTGTTCTTGGAAGAAAGCAGCATATTTAGCAGCTGTATCTGTATCATCACAGATAAGAACTAAGTCTAAATCTTCAAGAGTCATGTTTTCTTCTTCTAAACCTAAAGCAAGTAAAGCTTTAGCTTCAGCATAATCATCAGCTTTGTATGTTTCACGATCCATGATTTCACCAACTGTTTCAGTGAATGTACCACCATTGATAGCTGGAGGTGTGAATGAGTTAGCAACAACTGAATCGTTTTGGATTACACTTTCAATAAAGATATCAGCATCAATTGCATATGTGATAGCTTTACGAATGTTAGCATTGTTAAGTCCAGGTACTTCTGTTTGGTATTCGAAATACCAGCAAGAACCATCATCGTAAGCTTCAACATTGTAACCAGAAGCAGAAGCCATAGTTACTTGATCAGCTGTAGCAGCCATGATATCAATTTCACCAGCAACGAAAGCGTTGTATGATGTTGAAGAATCACTAATCATTTCGAATACGATTGTATCGATCATAGTTTCATCAGCCATTGGATATGTTTCGCTCTTGTTAAGAGTGATTTGGCTTTCATGTTCCCATTCATCAATTGTAAATTGTCCGTTTGTACAGATAAGAGATGCTTCTGTAGCATATGTTCCTAAACCACCCATTTCATTGTAAGCAATTTCATTGATTGGGTATAAGTTGTAGAATGCACATACTGATAAGAAGTATGGGTATGGGTTTGTTAATGTTACTTCTAATGTGTAATCATCAACAGCTGTGTAACCGATTTCAGCTAAAGCAGCATCATATGCAGCATCATCAGCAGCATTTAATAATTCTGTAGCACCATCAATTAATGCAGCCCATGTAGCACCATAAGGAGCACCTGAAGCAGCTGTGAATAATTGAGTCCAAGCGAATACGAAGTCGTGAGCTGTAACAGCTTCACCGTTACTCCATGTGTAATCATCTCTTAAGTGGAATGTGTAAGTTAAACCATCTTCAGAAATATCCCAAGATTCTGCAACTGCAGGAACTGGTGTATCTGTTTCGTCTAACATAACAAGTCCGTCTACGATATGACGAAGTACGTTACCTGAACCTGTAGAACTTGTAACAATTGAGTTCATTTCTGGTGGTTCTGATGTTGAGTTAAATGTGATTGTTCCGCCGGCTGTAGCAACAACTTCTTCTGCTTCATCAGCAGTAGTTTCTTCAGCAGCTTCTGTAGCTGTTGTAGCTTCGCTTGTAGTGTCTGCAGTTTCTGTAGTACCACATCCAACAAAAGAAGCTAGCATTGTAACTGTAAGTAATAATGCGATTTTTTTCATTTTCTTCCTCCAAAGATTTTTTATTCAATTATGTATAAAGTTTGACACTTTACTGAATTGAATTGTTTGTTATTTTAGCATACCTTTTTTCATATTGCAAGAATAAAAATAATTTTTTTTAACGATTTGTTAACATCTTTTTCACAATTTGGTAAAAATTACAGTAAAGCTTATAAATTAGTGATACAAGTTGTAAATATATAACAAACCAATCGATGAATCAAATTCTTGAGATAGTTCTGACTTATAATCGTTTAAGTTTAACAAATCAAGGTCAGAGGATGCTAAATATGGATTTCTTGTAATATAAACTAATCGCTCTTCTTGTTGTAACAATTCTGCTTTTAAGACTTCTATAGAAGCAATATTATAGTCACTAATCTCATCCACAGACAGAATCGTATATTCCGGTAGATAGGCAGGTAACAACCAATAGCATTGGCCGATATCTGATACAATATAAGTATTAGTAGAAACATGTTCATGGATGTAGGATAACATTAGTTCTTCGCCATCTTTTTGAATGGTATTCCACTCTAGCACTACTGGATACGCGTACTCTAATATCATACATAATAATATAGAAGCTATTATACACTTTTTGGGTTTGATATATTGTATCAATACGATAACCCCTAGCCACAAAAGTCCCAATGTTGAAAATGCATACTTAGCTTGAAAAATAGGTCTAATTAAAATTGATAAAATCATTCCTACTAAAACCGTAACAAAATAGAGTGAAACATATAATATAGAAACAATCTGAATTTGTTTTTCGTATTTCTTGAAGCAAAAATTGTAAAATGCAAGAACAAGGGTCAGAATAAAGATTCCCAAAAACAAATCCGTTAGTGTTCCTCGGAATGGTTCTGTTAACCAAACAAGTACATCCCATAAGGAAAATTCTGGTATCCAATAATTTGCATGTACTGTTTTGCATTGTTTGTAAAAAACACCAACCCATGGAAGGTAACCGATAATGGATATTATTGAAATTTGAATACAAATTTTATAATTCATTTTGTTCTTCCAAAGTAAAGCAATAAACAAATATGAATATATGATTGCTACAGAAATTAAAGAAAAATAATGTGTATATGCAGCACACAATCCTAATATGCTAAGTAATACAACTCTTTTAGTAGAAACTGTGTTTAGAAACAAATCATATGCAAGTAATCCAACATAAGTAACAAAAAATAGTGACCACGTATACATCCTAAGTTCTAAAGCATAATAAAACAACCCAGGTGCCAAAGCTATAGTACTTATAAAAAATAGAGGGATGTATTTTTTATAGCCATTATCTCCTCCGAATAAGTCCTTTACCAAGGTTGCACCTAGTATCATTGTCAAAGTGACTGGGATAATAGATATTGTTTTTAAAACTGTTACATTTAAACCAAATATCATAGTAATTAATTTGGCAATGATATAATACAAAGGTGGATGAACATCTGCAGCTGCAGTCTGTATCAGTTCAATCCAATTCATTCGTAAAATAATCATCGTAAAGGCTTCGTCACCCCATACCGCATCATCAAAAGCAAACACTAGTAAAAAGATGGTACAGGCTGAAATAAAAATCATATGAATCAAATCAACCTGTGTAAACTTCTTCTTACGCTTCATCCATAAGTTCATAAATCATACCACCATTTTAAGATAACATCATTCTATCATTTGCAAATTCTGCACCAGAAGCTTCTTCAAACTTCTGAAGTAAATCAGATACTTGAAGGTTCATCTTCTCTTCATCGCGTACATCATAAATTATACGACCTTCGTGCATCATGACAAGTCTGTTTCCGAGACGAATTGCATCTCTCATATTATGAGTAACCATAAGTGCTGTTAAATGTTCTTCATTAATAATTTTTTCTGTTAAATCTAGAACAGTTTTAGCAGTCTTAGGATCAAGTGCTGCAGTATGTTCATCTAATAATAATAACTTGGGCTTTTGTAGCGTAGCCATCAAAAGTGTTAATGCTTGACGTTGTCCACCTGATAAGAGACCAACCTTACTAGACATACGATTTTCAAGACCAAGACCTAATGTTTGAAGTCTTTCCTTATAGAAACTATTTTCCTTTGCACTAACTCCCCATTTAAGTGAGCGAGTCTGTCCACGTCTAAGAGCAAGCGCAAGATTTTCGATGATTTCCATGCCTGCGGCTGTACCACGCATAGGATCTTGGAATACACGACCTAGATATTTCGCTCTTGCATATTCTGGCAAAGTGGAAACATCAACACCATCAATATAAATGCTACCTTGGTCAATTGGATACACACCCGCAATCATATTCAGTGTTGTCGATTTACCTGCACCATTACCACCGATAATTGTAACAAAATCGCCTTCGCGAAGCTCAATGTTAACACCATTTAAAGCTTTCTTTTCATTGACGGTTCCTATATTAAAGGATTTATATACGTTTTTAATTTTTAACATGCTTTTTCACCTCCATCTGGAGTATAGGCTTTTTTGATACGATATTTTGATAATGCAACAGGAAGAGCTAATGCAAGTGCTACGATGATTGCAGAAATCAACTTCATGTCATTTGAATCTAATCCTAACCAAAGTACAATCGCACGAATTGCCATATACACAATACAACCAATGACAACAGAAGAGAGCTTACTGCCAAAAGATTTTAGTCTTCCTAGTAACACTTCACCGATTACGATAGATGCAAGACCGATGACGATTGCACCAGTACCCATACTGATATCTGCGTACTTTTGACTTTGTGCAATAAGCGCACCAGAAAGAGCAATCAAGCCATTCGAAAGCATAAGACCAATCATCTTCGTCTTCTTCGTATCTACACCAAGTGCACGAATCATGTCTTCATTGTTACCAGTTGCACGAAGTGCTGCACCGAGTTCTGTACCAAAAAACCAATACAATATGAAAATAACAATAACAGCAAGGATTGCACCAATGAACAAGGAAACATAGGCGTTTTTAAGTCCAGTTTTTTCTACTAGTCCAGTAAAGAGCGTATCTACGTTTAATAATGGGACATTACTCTTCCCACCCATAATACGAAGATTGATCGACCACAATGAATATTGTGTTAATATACCAGCTAAGATAGCAGGGATATCGAATATAGTATGTAAGAAACCTGTAATAAATCCTGCGGCCATACCCGCTAGAATAGCAATTAGTATTGCAACGATTGGATTAACTCCATATGTAACGATCAGTACTGCGCTGACACAGCCGCCAAGTGCAAAAGAACCATCACATGTCATATCAGCAATATCTAATAACCTAAAGGTAATATACACACCTATTACCATCATCCCCCAAAGTACACCTTGGGAAAAAGAACCTGGCATCGCTGCCATTAATGAAGAAATTTCCATTGTTAAACCCTTCCTTTAAAACAAACAAATGCAAGGAACATGTTATGCACCTTGCTTTGCTCGTGTATTTTATAAATAGTCTAAAACTATTATATTATTCTAAAACAGATAAATCAATCCCAAGTGCTTCAGCCATATCTTCATTTACGATTAATTCAAATCTTTCTGTAGGTAAATATGTAATAGGCATTGTTGCTGTGTCAGCACCGTTTACTAAAACTTCAACAGCCATTTCACCTGTTGTGTAACCTAATTCATAGTAATCTAAACCGTAAGTAGCAAGACCACCACTTGTAACCATGTTACCTTCACCACAGAATACTGGTAATAGCATTTCTTCAGCAAGCATACCAACTGTTGGCATAGCAGCAGCTAATTTGTTATCTGTTGGAATATAAACAGCATCTACTTTACCTTCCATAGATTGCATTACTGTTTCGATTTCATTCGTATTAGAAATCGTATATCTTTCTACTGCAAAGCCTTGTGCTACAGCAGCTTCTTCGAAAAGATCAGCTTGAAGAATAGAGTTATCTTCATCTGAACTATAGAATACACATAAAGTTTCAGCATCTGGAACTAAAGTAGAGATTAATTCTAACTGAACATCGATTGGGTTCATGTCAGAAGTACCTGAAACATTTCCGCCAGGAGCATCATTAGAAGCAACTAAACCTGCTGTTTCATAATCTGTAATAGCTGTACCAAGAATTGGAATATCTGATGTAGCACCAGCCACTGCTTGTGCAGCATTTGTAGCGATTGCTAAAATCAAATCCACGTCATCGTTTACGAATTTATCAGCGATTGTAACATAACTAGATGTTTCACCAGCTGCATTTTGTTGATCCACTTCGTAAGGGATTCCAGCATCATCTAAAGCTTGAATGAATCCTTCATTCGCTGCATCTAAAGCATCATGTTGCATTTGTTGGATTACACCAACTTTGTAAACTGTTTCTTTCTCAGCGCCGCAACCTGACATCATAGCCATAACCATTGCACTTGTTAATACGAGTGATAATACTTTCTTTTTCATTTTTAATTCCTTCCTCATAAGGTACCTTTATATATCATAAAGCGTACAATTTAACACTGCACCACCACAACATTTTAACACGTTGAAGTGCTCTAGTGTTAATAGCTATTATAATACAGAAATAAAAAAAGTCAACCTCTATTTTAAAGTTGACTTTTCTAAGCAATTATATTTTGTTTTCTGTCCAATATTCTAAGCCTGGTTTTTCGTAGAAGCGCTCAAGTAAAGGCACGAGTTCTACTACATGCTTGGTTGCACAATGGCTTTCTCTTACGTATTGAGCACTCTCCCATTCCTCTAAGAAAATCACAACATTTGGGTTTTCTTGATCAACTTGAATATGGTAGGAAATATTTCCTTCTTCACTTTTAGATGCTTCAACGATTGGTGCTACTGCCTTTAACCACTCCTCAAGCATTCCTTCTTTTAGATATTTAATTACTACAATTGTTACCATGTTCTTTCCTCCCTACACCTCATTAATTTCTTTTGATTATATGATCTGCATCTTTAAATATATGATTTTCTGGGATAAATCCTCTCACACAGCTTGTAGGATAAATCTGTCCCTCTCTTCCGATCACTGTACCAGGATTTAATACACTGTTACAACCCACTTCTACATTGTCACCAAGCATTGCCCCAAACTTTTTAAGTCCAGTTTCAAAGCTGACACCATCTAGTGTTTTGACGATTACAAGTGTTTTATCACTCTTTACATTTGAAGTGATACTACCAGCTCCCATATGTGCTTTGTAGCCTAGAATAGAATCACCTACATAATTATAATGAGGTACTTGTACTTTATTGAATAATACAACATTTTTAAGTTCTGTTGAATTGCCGACAACGGCACCTTTTCCAACAATCGCATTGCCACGAATGAAAGCACAATGACGAATTTCTGCATCCTCATCTATGATACAAGGTCCTGTAATCGAAGCACTAGGTGCAACCTTTGCAGACTTTGCAATCCATACATCCTCTCCTACCTTTGTGAAGTCATCTAAGGAAAGTGTGGCACCTAGCTCTTTGATGAACTTGCTAATACAAGGTAGCACTTCCCAAGGGTAATTTTTCCCTTCGAATAATGCAAAAGCTAATGTTTGATCTAGAGAATATAACTGTTTAATCTTTAATGTATCCATATTAAATACCTAGCCTTTCAAAATAATAGTAGAAACCTACTTGTAATACTGTGCAGTCTCTTTAAACTTTTGGTGTAAGTATTGCTGGTTGTTCAAATTTTTTGCATAGTTTGTATACTTTGTTACAAAATCATTGAGCTTTGTCATATATTCTTCTGATGTGATGGTACCATTAGTGACACCCGTTAATCCTTTTTCCCAACTAGCGGTTAGTGCAGGATCAAGCATTCTTTTCATAGAGCAATCAACAACATCATAAATTATTTCGCCTAAATGTGAAGGTGTTAAAATTTGTGTTTTTTTATTTAGTGATAAATAATTATTTACAACTAGCTTTTTAAGTATTTCGGCTCTTGTAGCGCTTGTACCGATACCACTACCTTTAATCTGTGCACGTAGCTCATCATCTTCAATAAGTTGGCCAGCGTTTTCCATGGCAAGGATCATTGAACCAGAATTATAGCGCTTTGGAGGAGACGTTTCTCCACTTTTAATTTCAATATCTTGTAGTGGAAGCTTCACCCCTGTTTTAAGAAGCTTTAATGCATTCATGAATACATCATCTAGCAAGGTTTCACTTTCATCTGTTTGTTCCTTGTCTTTAGAGGTATCTTTGTCTTTGAAAAAAGAAAACCTACTTACAGGTAAGTACCCTTCTTCCATTAAAGTTTTAAAGTTAGCAAAAAATTGTTCATCTCCGATTCCAACTACCAAGGTTACTTTTTGATAAATGGCAGGTTTGAAAAAGATGCTTAAGAATCTTCGTACAATAACCTCATAAACCTTTTGCGCGGTTGGATGGAGACTGGAAATTGCGTGAAGTCCTTGTCCAGTAGGTATGATTGCATAATGATCTGTAATCTTTTTATCATCAACATATCTCGTTTTTGCAATATTTTTGTAAGAGCCTGATTCTAAAATTCGTTCAGAAAAATCTTTGGCATGAACGTAATTTTTGAGCCCGTTTATATTTTTGTAGATTTCCTTTGCTACCGCAGTTGAAAGTACTCTAGCGTCAGTTCTTGGATAGGTCACCATCTTCTTTTCGTATAGTTCTTGTACAATCTTGAGTGTTTCATCAGGACTGATTTTAAAAAACTTTGCACAATCATTTTGAAGTTCTGCAAGATTATAAAGAAGAGGTGGGTTTTTGGTTTCTTTTTTGGTATCTTTTGATATTACAGTTACTTCACCATTAGCAAGCTCAATAGATGAATTTCTAAAGATCGTAGCTTCAGCTTCTTCTTTAAAACCATTTTCTTTGTAGAGCTTAGGTGAATTAAAATAGAAACTGCCTTCAACAGCCTTCCATTCAGCTTCGATTTTTTTGTCAGCAAGCATAATAGAAGCCTGTAGCTTATAGAAATTCGTCTTCACAAAACTACGGATTTCACGTTCCCTATTCACGACCATACCGAGTACACAAGTCATAACTCTACCAACACTTACTACACTTCGGTCAATCCCAAGGAAACTTTTAATCGTGTCTCCGTATTTTAGTGTAAGTGCACGCGAAAAGTTAATTCCCATCAGATAATCTTCTTTTGCACGTAAATATGCTGCTTCACTCAAATTATCATATTCTGATAAGTCCTTTGCTGTTTTGATACCACGCAGAATCTCTTCCTCCGTTTGAGAATCAATCCATACTCTTTTTCTCTTTTTTTCTGATACATTTGCCATTTGTTCTACAAGTCTATAAATATACTCTCCTTCACGTCCTGAATCGGTACAGACATAGATCGTAGTGACATCTTCTCTATTTAGAAGTGAAGCAACAATGTTGTATTGCGCTTTTACTTGATCAATTACCTGATACTTATAGGTTGTGGGTATAAAAGGAATCGTTTGAAAACTCCAACGCTTTAAGGCTGGATCATAACTATCGGGATAACTCATTGTAACTAAATGCCCTACGCACCAAGTAACAAAATAATGCTCGCTTTCCAAATATCCAGTGCGCTGAGTCATACGTTCCCCTAGTGCTTTAGCAAATTCTTTTGCGACACTTGGTTTTTCTGCGATAAAAATGCTTTTCGCCATAATATAAATCCTCATTCTTTCGTGTCACCAAACTATAAAAAACTATTTATTTCTTTGTGATGTAACCTTGAGCAGTTAAAAGTTCTGCACAAAGAACCGCACCGCCAGCAGCTCCGCGAACGGTATTGTGGCTCATACCAATAAATTTATAGTCATAAATACTATCTTCGCGAATACGACCAACACTGATTCCCATACCATTTTCATAATCAACGTCAGAAGTGATTTGTGGTCTATTGTCTTCTTCCATATATTGGATAAATTGTTTTGGTGCAGAAGGTAATTCTAACTCTTGAGGTGCACCTTTAAAAGTTGTAATTGCTTCAATTAAATCGGCCTTTGTAGGTTGTTTCTTGAATTTTACAAAAACTGCAGCAGTATGACCGTTTAATACTGGAACGCGCACACATTGACATGTAATAGTAGGTGTTGTTGCAGGTTTGATGACACCATCTTCAATGCTGCCCCAAATTCTAAGAGGTTCTTTTTCGGATTTTTCTTCTTCTCCATCGATAAATGGAATGATATTTCCTAACATTTCTGGCCATTCTTCAAAAGTTTTACCAGCACCTGAAATAGCTTGGTAAGTTGTTGCTACTACTTCATAAGGTTCAAATTGTTTCCATGCTGTAAGAACTGGCGCGTAAGACTGAATTGAACAGTTTGGTTTTACAGCGATAAATCCTCTTGTAGTACCAAGACGTTTCTTTTGAAATTCAATAACATGCATATGTTCTGGATTCAATTCTGGAACGCACATAGGAACATCCGGTGTCCATCTGTGTGCAGAGTTATTCGATACAACAGCTACTTCAGCTTTTGCATATGCTTCTTCGATTGCTAAGATTTCGTATTTTGACATATTAACAGCACTAAAAACAAAATCAACTTCCTTACTAATCGTTTCAATATCTGCTACATCTAATACCATCAATTTCTTAACAGCTTCAGGTATGGAAGTGGGCATTTTCCAACGTCCGTCCATTGTTTCTTCATATGTCTTTCCTGCACTTCTGCTAGATGCAGCAAGTACTACTACTTCATACCAAGGGTGATTATCAAGTAATGCAATAAAACGTTGACCAACCATTCCTGTAGCGCCTAAAATACCAACCTTTAACTTCTGTTCCATTTTCAATCTCCTTTAATTAACATGTTTATGATAAATCTTTAATGTAGTTTATCGACCGTGTGAATACATGTTTATAATACTTTAGACAGGCACGCTCTCGCTGCTGATTGTACGTAACGGTACATAAGAATGCATAAACCCATTATAAACGTGTCTTCAATGGCCGATAAACTGTCAAAAGTATTTAAATACTAATCTCTTAAATAATCTCTGTGTAGTGTTATTACTTGTTTCATCACATCTGGTCCTGGTGCACCGAGCGTAAGTCTTTTGTTGACGCAAGTTTCTAGGCTGATAGCATCGAAAATATCTTCATCGAATACTTCGCTGATAGCCTTTAGCTCAGATAGAGAAAGTGCATCAATACTTGAATTTTTCTCAATACAATAAAGTACAAGTCGTCCAATAATGCTGTGAGCATCTCTAAATGGAACACCTTTTACTACAAGGTAGTCAGCAGCATCTGTTGCATTAGTGAAGCCATTCATCGCACTCTTTGCCATAACATCTTTTTTGAATTTCATTGTATCAAGCATGCCAGTAAACAAATGCAGACATGTTTCAACTGTATCGATTGCATCAAAGGTCATTTCTTTATCTTCTTGCATGTCTTTATTATATGCAAGTGGAATCCCTTTCATGGTTGTAAGGATGCTCATAAGAGCACCATAGACACGACCTGTTTTACCTCTTACAAGTTCCGCAATATCAGGATTTTTCTTTTGTGGCATGATGCTACTACCTGTTGAATAAGTATCATCAATCTCAACAAATTGGTATTCATTGGAATTCCAGATAATAACTTCTTCAGAGAATCTACTAAGATGCATCATAACGGTAGAAAGTGCACTTAAGTATTCAATCACGTAGTCTCTATCTGATACAGAATCCATACTGTTTAATGTAGGTCCAAAGAATCCGAGCTGGCTAGCTGTAAAATCTCTATCTAGAGGGTATGTAGTACCCGCAAGTGCTCCTGCTCCTAATGGACAGAAATTCATACGGGCATAAATATCTTGCATGCGTGACCTATCTCGTTTAAACATCTCAAAATATGCACCATAGTGATGTGCAAGTGTTGTAGGTTGGGCTTTTTGTAAATGTGTAAAGCCTGGCATATACGTATCAAGATTTTCTTCCATCGTTTTTAATAGTACTGCAAGGAGTTCTTTTAATAAATCATCAGTATGAAGTACGTGTTTACGCACATACATACGCATATCAAGTGCCACTTGATCATTTCTACTACGGCCTGTGTGTAATTTTTTTCCTGCATCGCCAATTCTATCAATTAGATTTGATTCTACATAGCTATGAATATCTTCGTAGGTAGTAGTAATCTCAAGTTTCCCTGTTAGGGTATCATCTAAAATAGATCGAAGTCCCTCTATAATAGAATCTTTTTCTAAATCTGTTACAATTCCTTGTTTTGCAAGCATTGTAACGTGTGCAATACTTCCTGTTACATCTTCTTCTAAAAGCTTTTGATCAAATAAGATCGAAGCATTAAAATCATAAACTAATTGGTCTGTTTCTTTTGTAAATCGACCACCCCATAACTGAGCCATAGTCTTCCTCCTCATAAATTTCTTCTAACCATATTAGCATAGTTAATACTTTATTTCAACAAAGTATATGGAAAGATTTTCAATGAACGCTCTTATGATAGAAACGTTCCATTGATTGAACAATCTGGTAAAGCAATATAGCAAGGATACATAAAATAATAATCGAGGTAATTACCATATCTAATTTAAACACCTGTGTACCATAAATAATCAAATAACCAAGTCCTCTTCTGCCTGCGAAAAACTCTCCTATAATAACACCAACAAGTGCTAATCCAATATTCACTTTAAGAACGCTTATAATATTGGAAACGCTAGAAGGTATGACTACTTTTAGCAACATATCCTTTCTAGACCCTCCTAAAGTTTTTACGAGTAGGAGTTTATCGGGATCTGTTTGTATAAAACCGCTATAAAGACTTATAATGCTTCCAAAAAGTGCAACCGATATACCAGCTACAATAATAGTTTTTACACCTGTACCTATCCAAACGATAAACAAAGGAGCAAGAGCCGATTTAGGTAGTGCATTTAAGGTAACAAAAAAGGGTTCTAAAATTTTTGCTAATACTTCATTTGACCATAATAATAGTGCAATAACAAAAGAAATGACAAAGATTAAAATAAAGCTAACAAGTATCTCAAAAATGCTGTAAGACAAGTGTATCAGCAAATCATTTTTTGTTAGTAAATCAAAAAAAGTCCCCACAATAATAGATGGACTACAGAAAAAAAACGTATTTATATAGTTTTTGTAGGAAGCGAATTCCCAAATTGCTAAAAATCCAAGAAAAATAAAGATTCTTGAAACAATAATAATCCAATATTTTCGCTTCTCTTCGTATAGGAAACATTCTTGGTCCGTTCGTTTACTAGGCTTCATTTGACGTGACCTCCTTAAAATCTAATTCATTCCAAAGTAGATTGAAATAGTTATTAAACTCAGGTGCATTGCGTGCTGCTAAAACAGTATGATCCATTTTTGTTAAAGAAATATCAATATCATCTAGTAAAGTAGCAGGTCTTTTAGAAAAAACAAGGATTCGATCACTTAATGAAATTGCTTCTGATAAATCATGCGTAATAAGAATTGCAGTTTTTTTATGTTTCTTAATTATAGAAACAATGTCGCTAGATACTTCTAATCTAGTTTGGAAGTCCAATGCACTAAAGGGTTCATCTAGCAGCAATAAATCAGGGTGCAATACAAGTGTTCGAATCAATGCTACGCGTTGACGCATTCCTCCGGATAATTCATTTGGTTTTTTATCCTTAACATCATATAAACCATATTCCTTTAATAAATATTCAACGTAAGCAATTGTTTCTTTTGTAAGTTTACCTTGTATCTCTAATCCGAGCAAACAATTAGACCAAATGCTTCTCCATGCAAAGAGATGATCCATTTGTAACATATAGCCAATATTAGGGTCACTAGTATCGTTCATAAAATGTATTTGACCTTTACTTGGTGTATGGATACGGGCTATAAGTGATAAAAGGGTTGATTTCCCACAACCACTTGGACCAACGATAGATACAAATTCTCCTTCTTTTATAGAAAAATTTAACTGGTGAAGCGTTTTTGTTTCACCAGTTAAGTCATGATAAGAGAAGGACACATCTTGAAAGGATATAATATCACGTTTCATATCGTCCTCTATATAATTTTATTATTACTATATGCCTGTTGTAAAGCCTGTGTGCAAAATGCTATTTCATAAAAGTAGTTTTAAAGGTGTATACTTTGCTCTCTTTTGGATTTAACACTTGAATATGCTCTTTTTTTTCAAGCTCTTTACCAAGATAATGACAATCTGGTAGAGATGACCAAGGTTCTATACAAACAAAATTAGAGTCAGCATCTTTTAAATAAGTACTCCAAAATGCCATAACATGAAAACCTTCAAAGGTAAATGTAATAGCTCTATTGGATTTTGTGCTTCGTAATGATACTGTATCAAACTTGGGCTCGTCTATTATTAGAGTATCTCCACCAAAGCGTTCCATTTCAACACTTAAAGTACCTTGCTTTAGCGAATGTACTTTGATATCTTTTGTAATCTTTTTCGATTCTGGGTGCTGGCAAAGCATTTCTAACTCAGAATAATCATGACCAAAATCAAGGTAATAATCACCCATCTCTTCGCCTTGTTCTAATGCTACCGCATATGCATCATGACCACCTAATTGATAATATAAGATATCTTCACCTATATTTGTAACGGTATGTTTCTTTGTAACACTAGTTCCATCTAAACTATATGCAATTTCTAATTTGAAAGGAAAAGGAAACATATCTAAATATTTCTGTTCTAGCATGTCACTCACTAATGAAAATACAACTCGTGTATCCTCTTTGGTAGCTACCACAAACTCAACATCTCTAGCAAATCCATGTGGTGTTATGTGATAAAGCACTTCATTTACGCTATATTCATTTTCTTTTAATGTTCCAATGATTGGAAATAAAATAGGAGCATGCCTTTTCCAAACACTTGGATCAGCTTGCCAAATATATTCTGTATCATCACCAATATGTTGAAAGCTAATCATTTCAGCACCAAGGGAACTAAAAGTGACGGTAGATAATTCATTTTGAAGCGTAATATTCATAGTAACTCATAACCTTTCTTTACTAGTTTCGTTCTCATTTTGGATGAATTTAAGAAACTCTATTTCGGGTAGAGGTTTTGCATAGAAATACCCTTGTGCAATATCACAAGATAATTCTTTCAATAATGTAACTTGTTCTATTGTCTCCACTCCTTCAGCGACAGTTGTTAATCCAATTTTTTTAGCCATATCTATAATACTTTCTATAATGGATTCACCTTTTTTGATTATCTCATGATCGCGTAAGAATTCTTTATCTATCTTTAATACGTCAATAGATAAATCCTTTAGTCTATTTAGAGAAGATAATCCAGCTCCAAAATCATCCATTGAGATTGTAAGACCTAATTCTTTTAATTGTAAAATTTTCTCTGTAATAACCTCAAAGTTATTAACGATAGCGCTCTCAGTTACTTCTATTTCGAGTTTTTCTACTAAAACACCTGTATCTAATATGATATTCTTAATATTTTCTAGCATCTCATCTTCTAAGAAAGTTTTACCTGAAATATTAACAGAAATTTTAGGTGTCTCAGGATGTGCTACAATAAATTCGCTAACAGAACGAAATACGTAATAGTCTAATCTAGAAATAAATCCATTATCTTCAAATAATGAAATAAATTGATCGGGATAAAATTGTTTTCCATCTTCTCGAAACCATCGTACTAATGCTTCTGCACCAACCAACTCAGTAGTGTCAAATAAGACTTTTGGCTGATAATACATGATAAACTCACTATCTAAAAGACCTCGTTCCATAGAAGTGATTATATCATTTTTTGTGCTTAACTCATATGCTAATTCATCAGTGAAAACGAGCTCAGTCCTTTTATAAGTGCCCTTGCCTCTATCTTTAGCTGTATTAGCACAATCTATCATATAAGGAACAGGCAATGTTTTGTCTGTTATTTCATAAATCCCAGCACTAGTCATTAATTTGTAATCAGGACCTAAAAGGCTACTTACACATTGGTCTAAACATCTAGAACATACCTCTTGTCCACAAATATTTCCATTCTTTGCAGGGATTTTGGTGAAAATCAGTAAATTATCTGCGAAAGGCCTAGCCATACATTCATAAGCTCCAAATGCTTTACTGATTGTATCAGCAAATTGTTTAATGGTTTTTGTGCCTAGTTCATAATTATATAATTCATTGATATATTTAAAATTATCAATATCGTAAGATATAATATAAAAACGTTGTTCTGGCTTAGAATTTTTTAATATTTTTGTAACAGTAGTAATAAAGTTATGCTCTGTCATAAGTCCTGTCAAATCATCGATATTCAATAATTTTTCTACTGCTTTTCTTTTGTTAGTCATGTAGATAAAAACACCAAATAATATAAAAGCAATAAAATAAAAGATAGCAATAACAATAATAAGAGTGTGTTCGCATAGAAATTCAATAGGTGTTAGCTCAGTATTTGATGCATTAATTGCAGCACTGAGAATAAGGTTGTAAATAATATCATCATCTATAGAATCAATAAGGGCATTAAAGGTATCTACTACAGACTCATCTAAATCATTGCTAAATTTTAATGTTGCATCTAAGGTTACAGTTGTCAAAAGTTTTGCTGTATCATCTGATTCTTCGATTGGCTTTGTTTCTTGAGCAATAAGATTAGAAATTAGCATAAAATCAATGTCACCCGTTTCAAAAGAATCAGCAAGAGCTTCGTAGCTCTCATAAGTTTGTGAATTACATCCTAAGAAACTGTTTTCAACGATATTATTAGAAAGTGATGAATAATCCAAATGTCCAATCGTTGCATTACTATAATCAAACTGATTTTCAAAACCTAATAACATCATTTGGAAATTAAAATAGGGAATGCTAGTAATGGAAGTATCCTCTAATTGATCCATGTTTAAAATTGATAAGCTAATATCTAGATCACTATAATCAGAATCATTGTAAAGTGCTACATATGAAACTTGAATATCAGCAATATCTGCAATGTAATCCATAATATCAATTGCCATACCAGAAGCTTCTCCATCTGCATTTGTGTAAGAAAATGGAGAATGATCATGTGAATATCCAACGCGATACACTTCTTTTTGTTGGAGAATTGAATAGTCTATAGATTCAGTGCTAGAAGTGCTACTCGTACTGGCAAACGAGGTTATTGGGAACAGTAATAAACCTAATATTATAAAAATATAAAAATAAACATTATGTATACATTTCATAAATATTCACACTCCTTTCAAAAAAACGCAAAAAGTACTACAATAATTATACAACCTTGACAGAATTTTGCAATATATTTATAAAAAAAGTGCAATTATTTAATTGTAAAAAATAGACTTGTATTTTTCTTATATTTTATATATAATAAATTCATTGCTGAAATAGCTCAGGTGGTAGAGCACTTCACTCGTAATGAAGGGGTCGTGAGTTCGAGTCTCATTTTCAGCTTTATTTTTTTGCAAAAAAAGAAGTTCTAGAATGCTTTATTCTAGAACTTCTTTAATATTATTGATTTTTTATTTTAACATCAAGTTGTGGAAATGGAATGGAAATATTATTCGCATCAAGTGTAAGTTTAACGTTTTCAGTAAGTCTCCACTTTCCAGTCCAGAAATTTTCATTTTCTAGCCAGAATCTAACGCACAAATTAACACTGCTATCGCCTAGACTATCGACAAATACGACCAAATCTTTATCCTTTAAAGTATCTTCATCTTTTTGAATCAACTCAAGCAATACATCTTTTGCTTTCTTTAAGTCAGCACTATAATCAATTCCAACAATGATATCAACTCTACGCATTTTTGATGTAGTAACATTTGTAATACTGTTATTACTTAAGTTACCATTTGGTAGAATAATAATTCTATTATCAGCTGTTGTAAGTCTAGTGTAAAACATCTCGATTTCTGTTACAACGCCCTCTGATCCAGAGCTGTGTTCTACTATGTAGTCTCCAACTGCAAATGGTTTTAATAATAAAATCAAAACGCCACCAGCAAGATTACTTAATGAACCTTGTAATGCTAAACCAACTGCAACACCAGCAGAGGCAAATAATGCTAGAATACTTGTGGTTTCGACACCGAACATTC
Source organism: Lachnospiraceae bacterium (assembly GCA_044425805.1). Lineage (GTDB taxonomy): Bacteria > Bacillota > Clostridia > Lachnospirales > Lachnospiraceae > RGIG6307. The sequence goes on from JAWXVC010000005.1 coordinate 43,603, forward strand.
CTAAGATGATAAATGCTAAAATAGCAAATAATGCAAATTTAGTCACAGAATCCAAAAATGTAACGACACCTTTATCAACACTTGATTTGTTTAAACCTGCAACAACTAACTTGCGTGTGAACTTAATAACTCTCGTACCAACTAGATAAATAATAACAGCACCTAAAATATTAAGCGCACCAGCTAATATAACACTTGAAATGGTCGAAGCCATTAGTGTAGAAAAATAAGTAGCCATAAAAAAATACCTTCCCTTCTCATACATATATCATTTTTAAATATCATATCAAAAAGAACTATACACTGCAAGCATATAGTGGTAAAATGTGAAATAAATTATTAGAAAGGTTGTATGATTATGACAGAACAAGAAAGAAGCATTTTAACAAGAATTAACAAATATTCTGAACAAGTAATGGGTAACATAGATCCACAAAAAACACAAGTATCAGTTCAATTAGAGAATTTAAGACCAATCTTTGTGGAGATTGCAGCAGAACTAGACATGCCTTTAGAAGACTTTTTCATTATGTATATGGATTTGCAGACACAAGCAAGCGTTGCGACTGAGAACAAGCTTAGAGCACAATTCTCTGACCTTGCTAGTGACCCTACACAACCATTTTTATTCAGATAAGACTTTTCATTACTAGAATTTAAAAACGTCTTGCATTTGATTTAAACTCAAATGCAAGACGTTTTATTTATGTGTTTATTCTTATTTTACAACACGAACCTTGTAAACACCGTCCATTTTAGAAAGCATTGCCATCATCTCGTCTGTAGCAATGTCATCAATATCCATCATAGTATATGAAACATCACCTCTTGATTTGTTTACAAATTCAGCAATATTGATATTTGCATTACCTATGCAAGCCGTAAACTTAGAAATCATATCGGCTGAATTTTGGTGGAAAATAGCAATACGTCCAGTTGTGCGACAAATACCCATATCGCAGTTTGGATAATTTACTGAATTTATAATGTTACCATTCTCTAAATAATTCATCATCTCTTCTACTGCCATAACTGCACAGTTGTCCTCAGATTCTTCTGTAGAAGCACCTAGATGAGGAATAACGATACAACCTTTTTGTCCTGCAGTAGTAGGGTTTGGGAAATCAGTTACATAAGCTTTGAGCTTATTAGCTTCGAGTCCAGCAACAACCGCTACTTCATCGCAAAGAATATCTCTAGCAAAGTTAAGAATAACTGCTCCATCTTTCATCTTCTCAATAGCATCTGCACCAATCATACCAGTAGTATCTTTCATTGCAGGTACGTGTACTGTTATAAAATCACAAGCTTCATAAATTTCATCTAAAGATGTCACATATTTAATGTTGCGACTTACGTTCCATGCTGCATTTACAGATAAGTAAGGATCATAGCCTAAAACTTTCATACCAAGTTGTTCTGCTGCATTAGCAACCAATACACCAATAGCACCAAGGCCAATAACACCAAGTGTTTTTCCTTGAATCTCTGTACCTGCAAAATTTTTCTTTTCTTTTTCAGTTGTCTTAGCGATATTTGCATCATCCTTTGCTTCAACTGCCCAGTTGATACCACCAACAATATCTCTACTAGCAAGTAGCATAGCTGCAATTACTAATTCTTTTACACCATTTGCGTTAGCACCAGGAGTATTGAATACTACGACACCCTTTTTGGCACAATCATCAAGTGGAATATTATTAACACCAGCACCGGCTCTTGCAACAGCGAGTAAACTAGTTGGTAATTCCATATCATGCATAGCAGCACTTCTAACCAAAACACCCTGTGCACCATCTATACCATCAACTAAGGCATAATCCGCACTGAAATTATCTAATCCTAAATTGGAAATTGGATTAAGGCAATGTATTTGAAACATAATAGTCTCCATTCTATGTATTATTTTGTATTTTCTGCTTCGAATTTAGTCATGAAAGCTACTAATTTTTCAACACCCTCTGTAGGCATTGCATTATAGATACTTGCTCTCATACCACCAACTGTTCTGTGACCTTTAAGATTTTCAAATCCAGCTTCTTTTGCTTCTTTTACGAATTTTGCATCTAACTCGTCATCTCCAGTTATAAAAGGAACGTTCATAAGTGAACGGTCTTCTTTTCTAACTGTTCCTTTGAACATAGCTGATTCATCTAAGAAATCATATAATATAGCAGCTTTTTTCTCATTGATTTCTTTCATAGCTTCAAGTCCACCAAGATTTTTCAACCATTTGAAAACTTTACCACAAATGTAAATTCCGTAACAAGGTGGTGTGTTATATAATGATTCATTATCTGCATGAATCTTGTATTGTAACATCGTAGGTGTACCTTCTAATACATCTTCAGTAATTAAATCTTCACGTATAATTACTACTACCATCCCTGCTGGGCCGATATTTTTTTGAACACCACCATAAACAATCCCATATTTGGAAACATCAATAGGCTCTGATAAAAAACAACTAGATACATCAGAAACTAGAATTTTACCCTTCGTATTTGGCAATGTTTTGTATTTTGTACCATAAATTGTATTATTCTCACAAATATATACATAATCAGCGTCTTCTGATATAGGTAAGTCGGAACAGTCAGGAATATAGGAGAATGTTTCATCCTCGCTACTAGCAATTTTATTTGCTTTACCATAAAGTTTTGCTTCTGAAAAAGCTTTCTTTGCCCATTGACCTGTTACGATAAAATCAGCAACTTTATTCTTCATAAGGTTCATAGGGATCATAGCAAACTGTTGGCTAGCACCACCCTGCAAAAATAACACTTTATAATTATCAGGGATATTCATAAGTTCTCTTAAATCCGATTCAGCATCTTTGATGATTTTATCGAAAACTTTGGAGCGGTGACTCATCTCCATAACTGACATTCCACACCCCTCATAATCTAACATCTCTGCAGCTGCTTCTTTTAGTACCTCTTCTGGTAAGACAGCTGGTCCTGCTGAAAAATTGTAAACTCTAGACATCTTGTTCCTCCTCTTTTCTCATAAAAACATAATTCTTAACGTGTCAAACACTCTATCACTTTATCACGTTACAACATAATATACTCCCGATACTTTCTCAAGTCAAGAAAAAGCATCAAAAAACAACGAAATTGTTAATAAATTATCACAGGCAAACCAATATATACGAGCCCATATAATTCCTCAGCTTTATCTTTTGGCATATTTACACAACCATGCGATCCGCTATATTCATAAATATCATCACCAAAACTACTGCGCCAAGTAGCATCATGAAAACCACAAAGGCTATAAAAACGCATCCAATAATTTACGTAAGTTCTGTACGTATCTCCAACAAGTGTTCTTCCTTTTTGCATATAGTCAATATAATAAACACCATCTGGTGTATCATCATTTGTAGAAAGATTTCCGGTAACACATGCACTGTCAAAAATCTCTATGCCATTTTCGAATAAATAAATATGCTGGTTTTCTATATCAACTTCTAGGTAGGTGTTTGGTAGTGTTAAACCTTGTGTTTCATTATTATCTTCTTCTGGAAAGTAGGAGAAAATAAGCTCATAATCGACACTTGTTTTTGTTATAAAGGAGTCGATTAAAAAGTTATATAGTGCTTCTTTATCTAAAATTCTACCATAAGAACCTGCTTTTACTAGAATTTCTTCACCATCATGATTTATAAAGTTCCATTGCCTTTCGTAGGATGATAATTGGTTGCTTCTATCAGCACGTGTACTTAATAACAAATCCATACGATCTACATAAGCATAGACAGCCTCTTCATCTAATACGATTTCACCATCGTCTTCAATCGAAACCCAATCCATTAGGATAGATGCATCAATACAATAAATCTCATCTCCTACTGTTAAATTAAATGCAATCGTATGCGTAAAGGCATCAAGTTCTTTATAAAGGTTAATTGTATCATAATCTTCTTGAGAATAACTATCTTGTGTGTAGCATCCAACCTCAAGTAATGAAATTTCTTTTTCTCCATTTAAAATAGCATCTAGTATAGACTCAGTAGCAAGTAAAATATCTAATCTATCTTTTGTCGTGTCGATTAGCTCATAACCCAACTCTGTTTCTAATATAGATACCTCAGAAATCTGATTGCTTTGCATAAAATCCATAGACATTAAATACGCACAAAAGCTACTTTGATTAAGTGTTACACTAGGTTCAATCTCAATATGCTTTTCTGAAAAAAGTACGAATGGATTATAGGTAAATGCATTAAGTTTTAATGCATCCGTATAATCAACCGTATCAATGTATGCAAGATAAGAAAGTTGAACTGTATCATCAAGTGTATGCACTGTGATGTTAGCTGATTCTAGTGGTAGATCTTGTAGTAGCGAATCAACCTCATCCACAGAAAGCCCTGTACAATAAATATCATTGATCCATGTACCATAGGACATATTGGACTTATAATACAACAAAAGCATAGCATATACTACACTTGCTAAAATAAAAGGGATAATTACAAGAACCATCCCTTTTCGTAAAAATTTATTCATGTGTATCCCTTTATGATGTCATGTTATGACATATCATCTTCATCAAAAACCTCAGCAATAGGTGCACCTGCAGGTACCATTGGAAATACCTTGTCATCTTCTTCTATCATACATTCAATAACAACGGGTCCCCCTAAAGTTATAGCACGTTCAAGGGCAGGAGCAAACGCATCCTTTGATGTAACACGGATTGCAGTACATCCAAGTCCCTCGGCTACCTTGATAAAGTCGACCTTATCATCAAGCACCGTATGGCTATAACGTCCTTGATAAAACAGTGTTTGCCACTGTCGTACCATACCTAAAACATGATTGTTGATAATAATTTGAATAATAGGAATTTGATATCTACTTGCAGTTGCAAGTTCCTGCATATTCATACGGAAACATCCATCTCCAGCAATATTGATACACACTTTATCAGGTTGTCCTGTTTTTGCGCCCATGCAAGCACCGATTCCATAGCCCATCGTACCAAGTCCACCACTACTTAGGAACGTACGTGGCTTAGTATAAGTAAAATACTGGGCTGCCCACATTTGGTGTTGCCCAACATCAGTAGATATAACAGCGTCTCCTTTTGTGATACGATATATTTCTTCCATAATAAATGGACAGCTAAGCTTTGTTGTATCATATTTGAGCGGATATTTCTCTTTTAATGCATAAATTTCTTGCATCCATGCATCATGATGCATCTGTGGTAATTCTTGCAACAAATCTTGCATAACTAATTTTAAATCACCTACTAAAGATGTAGTTGCTTTTATATTTTTGTTGATTTCAGCAGCATCAATATCAATATGAATAATCTTCGCCTGATCAGCAAAGTGATTTGGATTTCCGATAATGCGATCTGAGAATCTTGCACCCAAAACAATTAAACAATCACAAGAACTTACACCGAGATTTGAAGTTTTTGTACCATGCATGCCAATCATACCAGTATATCTATGTGAGGTACCATCCATAGCACCTTTGCCCATTAAAGTATCACAAACAGGGGCATCAATACGTTCAATAAAAGCTCGTGCTTCATCGCTCGCTTCAGAAAGTACGGTACCTCCACCTACAAGTACATAAGGTTTCTTGCTTGTACGAATCATATCAGCAACTTCTTTTAGGTGTTCTTTTGAATAAGCAACAGATTTTAAAACTATTTGTGGCTCCTCATAAGTATAATCACATAATAAAGCGGTAACATCTTTTGGGACATCGACAAGTACAGGACCAGGTCTGTCAGATTTTGCAATTCGAAATGCTTTTCTTAGTGTTTTTGCTAATTGAGAAATATCTTTTACAATATATGTATGTTTGGTAATCGGCATACATATACCAGCTATGTCTACCTCTTGGAAAGAATCTTTTCCAAGTAGTGGAACACCTACATTACAAGTGATTGCTACTACAGGTATCGAATCCATATAAGCAGTAGCTATTCCTGTTACTAAATTTGTAGCGCCAGGTCCGGATGTGGCAATACAAACGCCTACTTTTCCTGTAGCTCTTGCATAACCATCTGCAGCATGGCTAGCTCCTTGTTCATGCGATGTAAGAATATGATATATTTCTGGATGTTTATAAAGTTCGTCATAAACATTTAATATTGCACCACCTGGATATCCAAATACCGTATCAACTCCTTGCTCTTTTAAACATTCAATTATAATTCCTGAACCTGTTAATTGCATTGAAATTCCCTCACTTGTTTATTAAATAGGTTTATCTTTTTGGTACTTCTAAAATAGCACCTCTATTACCACTAGTAACTAATTCTCTATAACGTTTTAAATATCCAGTAACTTCTTTTTCAACTTCTGGTGTCCAAGAAGCTTTTCTAGCAGTCATTTCCTCGTCACTTACCAATACATTTAATGTGTTTTCTGGGATGTTAATGGATATAATATCTCCCTCGTGTATCAATGCTATTGGTCCGCCAACAGCTGCTTCAGGTGAAACATGACCAATAGAAGCGCCTCTAGAAGCGCCTGAAAAACGACCATCTGTAATAAGCGCAACACTAGAACCCAATCCCATACCCGCGATTGCCGATGTAGGGTTTAACATTTCTCTCATACCAGGACCACCCTTTGGACCTTCGTATCTGATAACTACAACATCTCCAGATACAATTTGTCCACTCTTAATAGAAGTAATGGCATCTTCTTCAGAATTAAACACTCTAGCAGGGCCTTCGTGTACCATCATTTCTTCTACAACAGCACTTCTCTTAACCACACTACCATCTGGAGCAATGTTTCCTGATAAAACAGCGATTCCACCAGTCGATGAATATGGATCTTCTATTGGTCTAATAACTGAATGATCTTTATTAACTGCGCCTGCAATATTTTCAGCAATTGTTTTGCCTGTACAAGTAATTAAATCTGTATGCAACAAATCTATTTTTGCAAGTTCATTCATAACGGCATAAACACCACCAGCTTCATTTAAATCTTCCATATATGTATGACCAGCCGGAGCTAAATGGCATAAATTTGGTGTTTTTGCTGACAAAGCATTTGCAAGTTCTAAGTTGAGCTCTACACCAGCTTCATGTGCAATAGCTGGTAAATGTAGCATAGAGTTTGTAGAACATCCAAGAGCCATATCTATTGTAAGGGCATTCATAAATGCTGCTTCACTCATAATATCGCGAGGTTTAATGTCTTTTTCAACCAATTCCATGATCTGCATACCCGCATGCTTTGCAAGACGAATTCGCTCAGAATATACTGCAGGAATTGTACCATTTCCACGTAGTCCCATACCAAGTGCTTCTGTTAAGCAGTTCATAGAATTTGCTGTATACATACCCGAGCAAGAACCACATGTTGGGCATGCTTTTTCTTCAAATTCACAAACATCTTCAAGGCTCATTTTTCCTGCCGCATGTGCCCCAACAGCTTCAAACATAGAAGACAAACTTGTTTTTTGACCTTTTACTCTACCTGCAAGCATCGGACCACCTGATACAAATATAGTAGGAATATTAAGTCTAGCAGCAGCCATTAAAAGACCAGGAACATTTTTGTCGCAGTTTGGTACGCACACAAGGCCATCAAAACCATGTGCCATAGCCATACACTCTGTAGAATCTGCAATCAAATCTCTTGTAACGAGAGAATATTTCATGCCAACATGTCCCATTGCAATGCCGTCACATACTGCAATTGCAGGAAATTCAACAGGAGTACCTCCAGCCATAGCGACACCCATTTTAACTGCATCTACTATTTTGTCTAAATTGATATGTCCAGGAACAATTTCATTGTAAGAGCTGACAATACCAATCATTGGACGTCTACGCTCTTCCTCTGTGTAACCTAACGCATTTAATAAACTTCTGTGTGGTGCTTGTTGCACACCTGTTTTTACTCTATCACTTCTCATAATCATAATCACCCTTCTATCATCTATTCTAAAATTTGTATAACAATAAATATAATCCAAATAATACTATAGCAAATCATTCCTTTGTTAAACATAACAGTACGAAAAGCTTCAGAATCAGGAATATCTGATTCTCGGCTTATAATATAAAATTTTTTGCAAGATTGGATAAAGAACACAAGTCCCAAAATTACTAAAATAAAAATAGCTAATTCATAAAATAATAATATTATTATTCCCAATCCATAAGTTTGGAAAAAAGCAAGTAGTTCATCTATCTGAGTAAAGTCTGTAGGTAGCGCGTTTAAGTCAACTCCTTGTACAACCAAGACACTTGCAACAGACCCCATAAAATTCACCATGGCATGCAATATGATGGGATATATGATTTTCCCAGTTCGTATATACACATATCCAAAAAAGATACCAATAACAAATGCATACATGAATTGGTTTAAGTTACCGTGAAACAGTCCAAAAACGAGTCCAGAAAGTATTATTGAAGTTCTCTCTCCATATTTCACAACTCTATCAATTAACATTTTTCGAAAGAAAAATTCCTCAAATAGAGGTGCTAGTATAACGCTTAATATAAACATTAATACTATATTAGTTCCGTCAAACATAGTATATACTGGATTTTCAACCATACTGCCCTTAATCATACTTAAAAAATCTGTGATAAACAGCCCAAATATATTACTTGCAATCAACAAAAAATAAGTCATGCAAAAGAATTTAAGCAGTGATTTTATTGACATTTTTTTTGTCTGATAAGTAGGTTTCACATCATCAGGTAATCGCAATCCAAAATATAATATTGGTATTGCTGGTATATATAACAATGCCGTTGATATAATCAAATTATAGTTGTTGTTATCAATAATAATAGGAAAAAACATATTAAATATATAGCTGAAAATAAATTGTATTATCGTGACAAATACGGTTAAAACTGCAAATGTCATTCCAACTTTTGAAAATTCATTGGATACTTCATGTTGATTATTCATAGTAGTACGCTTCTTTCACACTAAGCACTTATAAGCTTAGCTAATAAATCTCCCATTTGTGTGCATCCTACTTGCGTACAACCAGCAGACATAATATCTCCAGTTCTATACCCTTGTTCTAACACACCTTGGACAGCTTGTTCAATGGCTGTAGCTTCAATATCTAAGTCAAAGCTAAAACGAAGCATCATCGCAGCACTTAAAATAGTAGCAATTGGATTTGCTAAGTCCTTTCCAGCAATATCAGGTGCAGAACCATGACTTGGTTCATATAATCCGAATTTTGTATCATTTAAAGAGGCACTTGCAAGCATACCAATCGACCCAGTAACCATGCTAGCTTCATCAGATAGAATATCACCAAACATATTCTCGGTTAAAATAACATCAAACTGCGCTGGATCTTTTACAAGCTGCATAGCACAATTATCAACAAGCATATGTTCTAATACCACCTCTTTATATTCTAAAGCTACTTCTTCTACCACAGCTCGCCATAATCTCGAAGAATCTAGTACATTCGCTTTATCTACACTTGTAACTTTTCCACGGCGTTTTTTGGCAATTTCGAAGCCTTTTATAGCAATACGACGAATTTCTGTTTCATCGTAAGTAAGTTTGTCTGTAGCCTTTCGAATCCCATCTTCTACTATGGTTTCTCTTTCTCCAAAATAAATTCCACCTGTAAGCTCTCTCATAATCATAATATCAAAGCCTGCTTCGCTAATCTCCTCTTTTAAAGGGCAGGCAGCAGCTAATTCTTTATATAATAATGCTGGTCTTAAATTTGCAAATAAATTAAGAGATTTGCGAATCTTTAAGAGCCCTGCTTCTGGACGAAGATTTGGCGGTAATTTATACCATGGATTTGTTGTAGTATCCCCACCTATAGAACCCATCAAAACAGCATCTGCTGCTTTAGCAGTTTCAATTGCTTCATCCGTTAATGGTACACCATGTACATCTATAGAAGCTCCACCCATTAATATATCTGTAAATAACATTTCATGGCCATATTTTGAGGCAACAGCTTGTAAAACTTTCTTTGCTTCTATAACAATTTCTGGTCCTATTCCGTCTCCAGGAATACATGTAATATTTAAAATCATAGTATTATTCACCTTTCAGTTGTTTCTTTCATTCATAAACTCTTTATATTTTACATGATATTTTATTATTTTACAAGTTGATATATATTAACGTGGTGAAGTTAAAATACATCAACTTTTTTGATATAAAAAAGGTCTAGCAAAATCTGCTAGACCTTTAAAAAACTGTATTATTTTTTCTTTTGTTTTTTGATGAAATTTCTTATAGAAAAAATTATTAATGCAATCACTACCACTAGTAGTATGTAAAAAGATCCTCTTAATAGCATGTCCATAAAATACCACTCAAGAACATAATCAAATAAAAAGCTTAAAACGAATAAATACGCATATGGAAATAAGGCATAAATAATGCACATAAGTACTAAATCTACCCATGTTTTATGTAGAGTAAGTTTATTAAAAGTATTTGTTAAATGTTTCATAATAATAATTGTCCCCTTAGCAAGCAATATAGCATAATAAAATATCATATGGATTATAGCACTCAAAGCGTAACAACATTTGTATGTTTTTAATCGTTTTAACAAAATTAAGATAAATCTGACATGGACGCATTAATCATTGTAGCTAATGCGGGTTCCGCCCATGAATATTCTTTCAAAAATTCACCTGAAAACAAATATGTATTCCCTTTTAGATATTCATAATAATCGCAAGAAAATAACTCGGTTTTTATTCGTATCTTACCATATGATTGTTCAATGATATCCGAAATACCAAACTGCTCTAAGGTGACTTTCAGTCTATTTACATAAGTTCTTAAATTTGCTTTTGCTAACGGTTCGTCCATTTCTTCTAGTACTGCATAACAGAGTGATAGATTATCAACCCAACCTCCTTTATGATATACTAAATAAGCCATTACTTCTTTGGCTTTTTTGTTTTTAAAATAAAGAGGACTACCTTTTATAAAAACATTAAAAACTGGAAAACATAAAACTTCTAATTGAGGTACCTGCTCATATCTTGGACTTGTTGCTTTGAATTTTTCGACGGCTCTACTTATATCATTAAATTCATAAGGCTTTAACAGATATGCAATAGCCTCTGTTTCCCATGCATCTAAAGAAAATTCAGTATATGCAGTTAAAAATATAATGCCAGGAGGATTTTTTCGTTTGGAAATCTCCTTTGCTGCATCTATTCCATTTAATACAGGCATCTCAATATCCATAAAGATTAAATCTACTTCATGTTTGTCAATATACTCTATTGCACTGATTGCATCAGGGAAATCAGCTATTACGCTAATCTCAGGCATATCCTTCATCAGCAGGTTTAGTAATCTACGAGCCTTTGGCATATCATCTACAATAATTGTTCGGATCATTTTAATAACCATCACTTTCTGTTATGTTTGGTATTGTAACTAGAACGGTTGTGCCTACGTCAATGCTACTTTGAATAACGATATCTCCCTTTAAAATATGTTTTACTCGAAACATAACGGCATCTCCAGAATTAAAATACTCCGATGATGATTTTGATAAATCAAATCCAATACCGTTATCTGTCACTTCGATAAAAATCAAATCGTCTCGAAGCCAGGTTCGTAGTTTTACGGATCCTTTTTTTCTCGATTTTAAAATACCGTGTGAAATAGAATTTTCTATTATAGGCTGAATAGTAAATGGTGGTATTTTAAAATCTTTAAAGGAAATATCAGTATCAAAAATAATAGCATCTTCATAACACATTTTTTGTATTTCAATGTATATATTAATATATTCTAGTTCTTTTTCAAAAGTTACAAGATCTTCTTTGTCGATTCCTTCAATATTCACTCTTAAATATTTAGAAAATAAACCTATCGCATTATATGCTTGTTTTGGATCACTGTAACACAATTCCTGTATAGCAAGTAGGGTGTTGTGAATAAAATGTGGTTTCATTTTGCTTGTCATCATGTGAATGTTTGCTTGGAGGAGTGCTTTTTCAAGTTGTATTAATTTTTGTTCTTCTCTTTTTTTCTCACCGAGTTCTTCTATATAAATATTCGTAACAAAAATCAAAACACCAATTTTGGAATAAATTCCTGTGCAAAACAAATCTCCTCTAAAAAATGCTAGCATCTCTAGCACACAGCTTATTGCTAGAATAATTATCGGAGCGGAGTTATATACTTCACGTTGATTGATTTTTTCAAACGCAGATTTCACTTCAAAAGAAACTAAGATGATTGCACCAGCGCCTAGAAAAACAAGTGAAACCTTTAAATATTCTATTAAATCCATAATATTAAAAGCATATAATACAGTTCCAAGAAGCACTTCTGCAATAGATGCAATTAAATAAACTCGTATTAATTTATTCGAATCTGATTTTGTGAAATAAAAAGCCTTTGGGTTATTATTGAGGTATAACATAAGTGGTATTGGCATAAGCATAACCAGGTATAAGGTGATATTAGTTTGAATGTTTAGGGGGGCATAGTTAAAGAAATAACTTTTCGCTTCTCCCCATGTCCATATTCCAAACATAAGCAAAAATAAGGATAAGTATTTCATGTACTTAAAACTAGTTTTATTCAAAATATAACATAAAATCAAGGTTACAATCCCAGCTAATATTGTAATCCAACTTAATATGTTGTCTATAAAAGTCTTGGAAATTAAACTTGATAACAAATCGGTCTCTTGCCCCCAATATATAGTGGGTGTATAGTTCTCGTAGGCTTCATACGAAGAATAATATTCTATCATAACAACACTGTTTTGAGCGTATACTGGAATAGGAATGATATTCCATTGACTTGCTGGCATATCTAAAAAGAGTTGGTCTGTGGGCGTATCTAAGCTATAAAACAACTCGTCTTGAAGATAAACTTTTAATGTTTGAAAAGATGTACGAATAGCTAAACTCATCGGATAATCATCTGTGTTTTCTAATTGAAGATAATAACGAGAGATACCGTTATCCAAATATTCAATTTTAACGAACTTTGAATATTGATCAACGTCATAGGTGCTATCAAACTTTTCAATATCTGAAATTTTAATCATAAATATAGTCGCAACTACGATAGCTAATATATTACCGATTATTAGAATCTGCTTTTTGTACTTCTCAATACGCATAGCTATGTCCTCCTGTATAAAATAACATATAAATAATATATAGTAATTATACGTTATTTCTAGTACAAACTCAATTTTTTTCGAAAAAAAACAGGATGTATTTTATAAACACATCCTGTTACAATGTTACTGATTATTCAGCATCTGCTTTTTCGATTTGAGCGATTGCAGATTTTTTCATAGGAATTCTACAGTTTCTATTGTTACCAAATTCAACGATAACAGTATCTTCTGTAATATCAATGATAGAACCATAAAAACCACTGTTTGTTAATACATAATCACCAATTTCAACTGCAGCAATCATAGCTGACATTCTTTTTTGCTCTTTCTTTTGTGGTCTAAAGAAAATAAAGTACATAGCTCCTAAAATAACTGCATACATAAGTACAATGCTCATCAAGCTTCCAGTTGTTGTTGTCGCATCTGTTAATAAAATACCCATAATAATACCATCCCTTTCTCAAAGGAGTGTGAAATTTCACCACACATTCCTCTAAAATAAATATACTACGTGTAACTATACACGTTTTACATATTTTTTTCAAGTGTTTTCTACATTTCTCCACCACGAAGCATGCCTTCGAGTTTAACTTTTTTATAGTTAGAAAAAGAACCTTCATCTAAAGAATTTCTTATTTCTTCCATCATAGTATTATAAAAATACAAATTGTGAAGTACGCAAAGTCTCATGCCAAGCATCTCTTTTGCTTTTAGTAGATGTCTTATATATCCTCTTGAGTATCGCTGACAAGCAGGACACTGGCAACCAGGTTCAATCGGTCTATCATCTGTTTCGAATTTTGCATTAAATAAATTGATCTTACCATAATTTGTGTAGACATGACCATGTCTACCATTTCTACTTGGATACACACAATCAAAGAAATCCACACCTCGGTCAACAGCTTCTAAAATATTCGCTGGTGTTCCTACACCCATCAAATAGGTTGGTTTATTCTGTGGTAAATATGGAACAGTCTCTTCTATTACATGGTACATCTCTTCATGAGATTCACCAACTGCCAAACCGCCGATAGCATAACCATCTAAGTTCATATCAGCAATCGTCTTAGCGTGTTCAATACGGATATCATCAAAGATTGCCCCTTGGTTGATCCCAAATAACATTTGATTTTTGTTAATCGTATCCTCAAGTGAGTTCAGTCTTGCCATTTCAACGCGACAACGCTCAAGCCATCTAGTTGTACGTGCTACACTATCTTCTACGTATCTACGTGCACTTTTTGCGTCAGGACATTCATCAAATGCCATGGCAATCGTCGATGCAAGATTTGACTGGATTTGCATGCTCTCTTCTGGTCCCATGAATATCTTTCGACCATCTATATGTGAAGAAAAATAAACCCCTTCTTCCTTAATCTTACGAAGACCTGATAAAGAAAAAACTTGGAATCCACCAGAATCTGTTAAAATAGGTTTCTCCCACGACATAAATTTGTGTAAACCGCCCATTTTTCTCACGACCTCATCTCCGGGTCTTACATGTAAGTGATAGGTGTTTGACAATTCCACCTGACATTTTATTTGTTCTAAATCACTCGTAGCCACTGCGCCTTTTATAGCCGCTGCAGTTCCGACATTCATAAAGACTGGCGTTTGAATATCACCGTGAACTGTATGAAGCGTTCCTCTTTTCGCACGTCCTTGTGTTTTTATTAAATCATAACTCATAGTACTGTAAATCCTTTCTTTTGTTGCGATTCCTTAGTTTAACATACAAGCGCTATTTTGTATAGGAATTAGCGCATTTTCTTGCACCAAATACATAATTTATGATATGATGTATAAAATTTTAGCTTTCATGGAAGGATGACTATTAGTATGGCAGGAAGTTCATTTGGTACTATTTTTAAAATTAGCACGTTTGGAGAATCACACGGGAAAGCACTTGGCGTTATTGTAGATGGTTGTCCCGCTGGTTTAGCATTATGTGAAGCGGATATTCAGATGTTTTTAGATAGAAGAAAACCTGGAAAAACTGATATTTCCACTCCTCGCAAAGAAGCCGATGAAGTAGAGATTCTTTCGGGTGTTTTTGAAGGGAAAACAATGGGGACACCAATTTCTATGCTTGTTCGTAATACTTCTCAGAAAAGTCATGATTACTCGATGATTAAAACTTATTATAGACCAGGGCATGCTGATTATACCTTTGAAGAAAAGTATGGGATGCGTGATTATCGTGGAGGTGGTCGTTCATCTGGAAGGGAAACAATTGGTCGCGTTGCAGCAGGTGCAATAGCTTCGAAATTACTCAAGACGCTAGGAATTAAGGTGATGGCATATACAACAGCAATTGGTGAAGTTTCAATCGATCCAAGTAAATTTGACGAAAGGGCAATCTTAGAAACAGCTACTGCTATGCCCGATACTACTGCTGACGCACAGGCTATTGCTTACTTGAAAAATGCTAGAGATGAATATGATTCAGTTGGTGGAATTATGGAGTGTGTAGTAAGCGGCATGCCTGTCGGAATAGGGGATACAGTATTTGAAAAGCTAGATGCTAATCTTGCAAAAGCTATTATGAGCATTGGTGCTGTAAAGGCTTTTGAAATCGGAGATGGAACAAAGGTTTCTTCTATGTATGGATCTGAAAATAATGATGCTTTTTATACACAAGATGATACAGTGTATAAAAAATCAAATCATGCAGGTGGTATTCTTGGTGGAATGAGTGACGGGAGTGATATTATCATGCGAGCTTATGTAAAGCCGACTCCATCTATATATAAAACACAAGAAACGTGTAATCAATCCTTTGAGAATATTGAAGTCAATGTTACGGGAAGGCATGATCCGATTATCGTTCCAAGAGCTGTTGTTGTAATGGAATCTATGGCTTGTATTACATTATTAGATGCATTGCTTTTGAATATGACAGCACGTGTTGATGCTATTGAGAAATTTTACAAAAAATAATAATAAAAATGCAGGATTCCATCATAAATTTATGAGGTATCCTGCATTTATTTGATTTATTTGAGTTTGTGGAAAACAATAGTATTTGGCTTTGCTACCTCTAGAGCTTTTCCATGCATAATAAGTAATCCTTTTTCTAAATCTGTCTTAAAAAATGTCATTGAATTAGATTCATGGTTTAAGCTAACCAAATGCTTATTATCCGGGAACAAAGCAGCATCTTTTGGATATTCTCCGCTCACTGGTAAGCAGAATTTCATATCAAGCAATCCAGTTTCTTGATCAACACTATAAACGGAAACACTATCATCTCCTGCATTTGAAGTAAGCAGGTACTGATAATCCTCTGAAAACTTAAGTGTAGAAGCTGCTGAATTATAGCCACTATTTGATTTGATTGTAGAGATAGTTTGAATCTTTTCAAAATACGGAAAACCATTTTTTTCTGAATATTCATAAACTTCGATATACATTTTGATTTCATATACAATGTATATAAATCTACCATCCTTTGAAACACGAACGTGTCTAGGGGCAGACTCAAGCGAACCTCTAATAACGTCTACGAATTTAAGCTTTCCTGTAGTATGTTCTATCCTATAAATCTTAACATGATCCATACCGACATCTGAAACACATAAGTATTTATTATCTCTTGTCATACGTGCTGAATTTACATGAGGTCTAAAATTTCTCTCAGCCACACTACCCATGCCCTTGTGATAAACTTCTTCTACAATTTCTCCAAGTAAACCGCCCTCTAAAATACGAAGTACCGTAACCTTTCCATCATGATATCCTGATACAAATAAGAATTTAGAGTCATAATCAGTCGAAATATAGCAGCCTCTCATTCCATTGATAAGTGCACTGTTCATATACTCAAGTCCACCGTCTGGCAGAATCTTAAAGGATTCAACTCCAAAATCTGTAATAGAATACAAATATCTCTTGCAATGTGAGATTGTTATATAAGAAGAATTTGTTATTTCAACTTTATCTTTTGGACAAAACACACCATAATCCATATCGACATCATAAATCTTAATACCATGCTGATCACCCGAAGTATAGGTTGACACATAAGCTACATATTTACTATTTTTCATACATTTTCTCCGTTCGAAATGATTTTTCACAATTATACCACAGTATGATTGTTTTGTTAAGAATTTTGTTGTACAAATCTTTTGAAAATATACAAATAAATCTCACAATTGTTCTTGACTTTTTCTGAAAGTTGTATATAATAATTCTTGCTTGTTTAGTTTTAGTAAACTTTTTGTTTAAAATACTGTCAAGCAATATTTTGTCACTAAAAGTTTACAAATACTAAATTTTATGTTATTTGATTTCGATAGGAGGTTCATATTGGATATAGGGTATAAAATCAAAGAATTACGTATAAAAAATGGTTTAACACAAGAAGAATTAGCAGATAGAAGCGAATTATCAAAAGGCTTTATTTCTCAGCTCGAAAGAGATTTAACATCCCCTTCTATCGCAACCTTAACAGATATATTGCAATCGCTAGGCTCAAACCTACAGACTTTTTTTGCAGAAGAAAAGGATGAACAGGTGGTCTTTCACGATCCAGAGTATTGTGAAAAAATCGAACCGGATTTAGGATGTAAAATCGAATGGATTATTCCAAATGCTCAAAAAAACGACATGGAACCTATTCGTATCACTCTAGACCAAGGAGGTCAAACCTATCCTGATAATCCACATGAGGGTGAGGAGTTTGGCTATGTGCTTTCTGGTAGTATCTCGATACATCACGGAAATCATATTTATAAAGCAAAAAAAGGTGAATCTTTTTATTATAAAGCAGATGCAAGTCACTATATTTCTACCAAAAATGGTGCAAGTTTTATTTGGGTTTGCACTCCACCAAGTTTTTAGTTTACTGAGAAAGGATTATAATCATGAGCAATCATTTAGTTGATCTACAAAATATTTCAAAATCATATGGAGAAAACACCGTATTAGATGATCTTAATTTATACATTAGAGAAAACGAATTTTTAACATTACTTGGTCCTAGTGGATGTGGTAAAACTACAACACTTCGTATATTAGGCGGTTTTGAACATGCTGATAAAGGACGCATTGTTTTTAATGGTGATGATATTACGAATCTTCCTCCAAACAAAAGACATCTCAATACAGTTTTTCAACAATATGCGCTTTTTACACATATGAACATTGCTGAAAACATTGCATTTGGTCTTAAAATCAAAAATAAATCAAAGGCATATATTGACGATAAAATCAAATATGCTTTAAAACTTGTAAATCTTGATGGATACGAAAAACGTACTCCAGATTCTTTATCTGGTGGACAAAAGCAACGTATAGCAATAGCACGAGCTATTGTAAATGAACCTAAACTATTACTTTTGGATGAACCACTTGGTGCACTTGATTTAAAACTACGACAAGATATGCAATACGAATTGATTCGACTAAAGAATGAACTTGGGATTACCTTTATATATGTAACGCATGATCAAGAGGAAGCTCTTACGATGTCTGATACAATTGTTGTTATGAATCAAGGTTATATTCAACAAATTGGAACACCTGAAATTATTTATAATGAGCCTGAAAATGCTTTTGTTGCTGACTTTATTGGTGATTCAAATATTATTGCTGGTACGATGCTTGAGGATTATCTAGTGTCTATCTTAGGTGCCAAATTTAAATGTATTGATGCTGGATTTGGCTCAAACAAACCTGTCGATGTTGTAATTAGACCCGAGGATGTATGTCTTGTCGAAAAAGGGAAGGGCATGTTAAATGGTGTTGTTTCTCATCTCATTTTCAAAGGTGTTCATTATGAAATGGAAGTTATGGCAAACGAAATGGAATGGCTCGTTCATTCTACGAAGATGGTTCCTGTTGGTGTAGAAGTTGGAATATTTGTAGATCCTGAGAATATTCAGATTATGAATAAGCCTCAGTCAGAAGATGAGGAGGCTGTTGGAGTCAATGAATAAATTAATATCCACCCCATTTGGAGCTTGGATTTTTATTTTTATTCTAGCTCCTCTTCTTACTATCTTTTATTATGGATTTACTGATAAAACAGGTGCTTTTACTTTTGATAATGTTATTGCAATTACTACGGTGGAGCATTCAAAAGCATTGTGGCTTGCACTTGGTTTATCCTTGATTAGTACTTTGATTTGTTTTTTACTTGCTTATCCACTTGCTTATTTTTTATCACAAATGAACATGAATTCAAGTGGCTATATCATATTTATTTTTGTACTACCTATGTGGATGAACTTTTTATTACGTACTCTTGCATGGCAGACATTAATTGAAAAGACCGGTGTAATAAATGCAGTTCTTACTGCTGTAAATTTGCCGAATATCAATATAATTAATACCTACTATGCGATTGTACTTGGTATGGTTTACAATTTTTTACCTTTTATGGTACTACCACTCTATAACTCTATTGCAAAAATTGATCCAAATGTTGTAAATGCTGCAAGAGATCTTGGTGCAAATAGTGTGCAAACTTTTAGACGTGTTATATTTCCACTCAGCATCCCTGGAATTGTGAGTGGTATTACAATGGTATTTATACCATCTCTTACTACATTTGTTATTTCTAAAATACTGGGTGGTTCTAAAATACTATTAATTGGTAATATTATCGAGCAAGAATTTACTGTTTCTAGCAATTGGCACTTGGGCGCAGGTTTGTCTATCGTTCTTATGCTATTTGTTATAATTAATATGGTAATTACTTCTTTTTTTGAAAAAGATGAGGAGGTAAATAAACTATGATTTATAACGGACTCAAAAAATTATATATAGGACTTATTCTACTTTTTCTTTATGCTCCTATATTTACGTTAATTGTACTAAGCTTTAATGCTAGTAAAACGCGTTCTGTATGGGGAGGTTTTTCCTTTGTATGGTATGTGGAGTTGGTTCAAAACGAAGATATTATGCAAGCTGCACTCAATACCTTGATGGTTGCGACAATTTCTGCTACTATTGCCACTATACTTGGGCTTTTAGGATGTATTGCTGTACAAAACATGTCCAAAAAAGCAAGGAATCTCACCTTGAGCATTACCAACATACCAATGCTTAATGCGGAAATTGTAACAGGTATTTCACTGATGTTATTATTTATTACGCTTAAAACTACGTTTGGATTTACAACCGTATTACTCTCTCATATTACTTTTTGTATTCCTTATGTTATTCTTAGTATTTTCCCAAGGATGAGAACTTTAAATATGAGTATGTATGAAGCGGCACTTGATCTTGGAGCAACAAAGTTTACTGCATTTATACGCATTATGCTACCTGATTTAATGCCTGGTATCTTGGCAGGTTTTTTATTAGCTTTTACGATGTCGTTAGATGATTTTATTGTTACATATTTCACTACTGGTCCTGGCTTTGATACGTTATCGACTATGATTTATAGTGAGATCAGAAAGGGTATTAAACCTGAAATGTATGCTCTTTCTACCATAATCTTTGCGGTTGTTTTTATACTTTTATTAGTAATAAATAAAACACCTGGAAAAAAGGAAATTAGCAAGTAATACTTGTTGATTATATATTATTATTGTTTCACCCTTGGTGTTTGTGAAGAAGCGCACAAACACTGTGTTATCGCAGAGCAGAATCTGACATTCTGCTCGCGTGTCTCGCAAAGAACGCTTCGACATGGAGGAAATTATGAAAAAATTATTGTGTTTAGCTCTTGTTGGAGCAATGTCGGTGTCCATACTTAGTGGTTGTGGATCTAGTAGCAGTTCGTCAAATGACGCTGGGGAGCTATATGTTTATAACTGGGGCGAATATATCGAACCAGAAGTAATCGATTTATTTGAAGAAGAAACTGGAATTAAAGTTATCTATGATGAATTCGAAACAAATGAATACATGTATGCTAAGATTGCAAGTGGTGCTGTATCTTATGACTTAATCTGTCCTTCAGATTATATGATCAAAAAAATGATCGATGAAGATTTATTACAACCAATTAACTTTGACAACGTTCCAAATATCGTAAACATCGGTGAGTCTTATATGGATCAGTCGCTTCAATTTGATGCAACTGGTGAATATTCTATCCCATACACATGGGGAACAGTTGGTATTTTATACAATACAACTATGGTATCTGAACCAATTACAGCTTGGGCAGATTTATGGGATGAACAATACGCTGATGAAATTTTAATGCAAGATTCTGTACGTGACGCTTTTATGGTAGCTTGTAAAATGCTTGGTTATTCTGCAAATGAGACAGATGAAGCTAATTTGGAAGCTGCAAAAGATGCACTCATCGAACAAAAACCTTTAGTACAAGCGTATGTAGTTGATCAAGTACGTGATAAAATGATCAGTGGAGAAGCTTCAATCGGTGTCATATATTCAGGTGAAGCTATTTATACACAAAGAGAAAATTCTGATTTAGAATATGTAATTCCAGAAGAAGGCTCTAATATCTGGTTTGACTCATGGGTAATTCCTGCAAATGCACAAAATGTTGAAAATGCAGAATTATTCCTTGATTTCTTATGCCGTGGCGACATTGCATATATGAATTTTGATTATATCACATACTCAACACCAAACACTGCAGCTCTTGAATACATTGACGAGGATATTAGAAATTCAGATATCGCGTTTCCAGATGTTGAAGCTTATGAGTTAGAAATCTTCTACTACTTAGGTGAAGAAGTTGAAGCAATCTACAATAACCTTTGGAAAGAAGTTGGTTCTGCATAATATTTTAATAAGGACCTTTTAAATACTAGGCAGCTTTAAAACGAAAAGTGTTAGGAGGTAGGCTTGTGAAAAGAGTTATAGAATACAAGGTAGAAAAAGGATTTGATAATGCAACTGTTGGTCAGTTTTTGAAACGAAGATTGTATACCTCTAAGGCAATTATCGCGCTAAAGAAAACACCAGAGGGGATTTTGGTGAATAGAGAATGGTCTTATGTGAACCGTAAATTGGTTTCTGGAGATATTTTAACGATCCAGATTATGGAGGATGCTGTCTCAGAGAAGATAGTTCCTGTTAATATGGAGATTGAGATTGTGTATGAGGATGAGGACATTCTAGTTGTAAATAAAGATGCTGATACGCCGATTCATCCAAGTCAGAACAACTACGAAAACTCGCTTGCTAATGGTCTTGCATATTATTTTGAAAAACAGGGTAAGGCTTTTGTCTTCCGTTGTATCAATAGGCTCGACCGTGACACTACTGGTCTTACGATTATAGCAAAGCATCAATTAGCAGGCGGAATATTATCAGATATGGTATCAAGAAGAGAAATCAAAAGAACGTATCTTGCAGTTTGTAGTGATGATGGTACTCTCCCACTACGTGGAACGATTGATGCTCCAATTGGACGAAAAGAAGGTTCGACCATTGAACGAATCATTGATTTAGAACATGGCGAATCGGCAATTACACACTTTGAAAAACTTAAACACGATGCTTTAAAACAACTATCACTTATTAAATTAAACTTAGAAACTGGTCGTACCCATCAGATCCGTGTACATATGAAACACCTAGGGTATGCACTTATTGGAGATGATTTATACCAATCAGATATGACATATATTTCTAGACAGGCACTACACTCCTATAGTTTAACCTTTACACATCCGATTACACTAAGGCAGATGCACTTTGTTTGTGATCTACCAAAAGATATGCAGATTGTTTAGCAACTTCTATAGCTCTTTATATTTTCAGTATCAAAATAATGCTATCCACCTATACTATTTCATATCGAACTCTTAGAAACGGTCGGCACTTAATGATGTCCTTTATCATCTTAGTTCCGTTACCAGTTTCTACGAAGCGAAAGCGTGTTCGTGAGAAATTGTATAGGTGGATAGCATTTATTGGAAACTAGCGGATTCTTTCAGGGAACCCAACTTTCTTTTGTACTTTACGAAGTGTCTTCATAGAAGCATATTGCGCTTTTTCAGCATTTGCTTTAATCATACTATCTAGATAAGACTTGTCTTGTTGAAGTGCGTAATAACGGTCTTGTAGTGGTTTTAGTACATCTACAACGGCTTCACCTACAGCAAGTTTGAAGTCTCCATAGCCCTTACCTTCAAAATCGGCAACAATTTGATCACTAGTAAGTCCTGAACAAGCACTGAAAATATCAATAAGATTGTGGATGCCCGGTTGATCTTCATTATAGCCAACACATGCCTTTGAATCTGTTACAGCACGTTTAAACTTACGAATAATCGTATCTGGATCATCTAATAAGTAGATACTAGCATTTAGGTTTTCGTCTGATTTACTCATCTTACGAGCAGGATCTTGTAAAGACATAATCTTTGAACCAACCTTACCAATATAAGGTTCTGGAATCGTAAATACATCACCATAAATACCGTTAAAACGAGTAGCAATATCTCTAGTTATTTCAAGATGTTGCAATTGGTCTGTTCCAACAGGTACAACATCTGATTGGAATAATAAAATATCAGCGGCCATAAGTACTGGATAGGTAAATAAGCCAGAATTTATATTATCTGCATGCTTAGACGATTTATCTTTAAATTGGGTCATACGATTAAGTTCACCCATGTAAGTAAAGCAATTTAATATCCAAGAAAGCTCTGCATGTCCTGATACATGTGATTGGTAATACAAACAATTTTTCTCTGGATCTAGTCCAGCTGCAATATATAAAGTCAAAAGATTTCTTGCACGTTTTCTAAGCTCAGCTGGATCTTGGCGAACTGTAATAGAATGCATATCAACAACACTGTAAAAGCATTCATATTCATCTGTCAAGGTTGTCCAATTCTTAAGCGCTCCTAAATAATTCCCCAATGTAAGGTTCCCTGTAGCTTGCATGCCACTAAAAAGAACTTTTTTTCCGTCTAACATATCTTTTCCCTCCAAAATTCACTATTGCAATAGTTTATCACTTTACAGCTTTTTCGTCAATCACAGTTATTATATCAATGACATGTGAGGATGCACCCATTAAATCAGCTCGTTCACAGGTTGATAAGTGGTATTTCATAAATACATCAAAGGTCTCATCATCCATAGCATGAAGTGTTGGACGCATAAAATTTGCTGGACCAGTCGATGCTATCATTTTCTTACGCTTTAGTCCTGCAAGCTCATTAAATGTATCAATATCCGAAATCCTAACATAATCATATAAGTCACTTTCTGAATTGTTTGTATGGAAATCTTGTGTAACCTGTCCATCTTCGATGCATTTTAAAATATGATTATCACGAAAACCGTGAACTAAAATACTGTATTCGTTCATCAAATAGGCAACAAGTATAGTTCCACTAGGTTTAGTAACTCTTTTTGCTTCTGAAAGTGCTTTTAATTTATCCTCTGTGGAAAACAAATGATACATTGGACCAAATAATAATGTCACATCAAAACTGTGATCTGCAAATCGCTTTAGATTCAAGGCACTACCTTGAAAAGCCTTTACAGCAGAGTTTTTTTGCTTCAAAATTCCTACATTATATTTAACAAGTTCAATAGCCGTCACATCATATCCTTCTTCGGACAGTGCTACACAGTATCTACCTGTACCAGCTCCGATATCAAGTATCTGAATCTTATCTTTGGACGATGAATTTTCATACTCTGCTAAGACTTTATGAATATAATGCATGGACGTGATAAATTCTACTTGCCCATGCCTCCTTGTTAGCCTCTTTTCCTCACTAAATTTATTGTAATGTTCTTCTAGTAATGTTCTCTTTTTCATAATCCCTCTTATTCTTTTTCCCAATCAAAGGCATATTTAACTGCCTTATGCCAACCTTTGATTTTCTTTTCTCGAAATTCATTAGATATATTTGATGTAAAAGTACATCCTACTTGTCCAATGTGTTTTATTTGCTCAGTATTCGACCAAAAATCTACAGCAAGTCCAGCTAGATAGGCTGCACCTAGTGCTGTCGTCTCTAAGCAAATAGGTCTTTCTACCGGAGCATCAATCATATCAGCTTGTGACTGCATTAAAAATCCATTTGCACTCGCACCGCCATCAACTTTCAAGCTTGTAAGTGTAATGTTAGAATCTGCTTTCATAGCAGTAAGAACATCATTAACCTGATATGCAATGGACTCTAGCGTAGCACGAATAATATGGGATTTATTTACACCTCTTGTTAGACCGACTATAGTTCCTCTTGCATATTGATCCCAATATGGAGCACCAAGTCCAGTAAAAGCAGGGACAACATAACAACCATTCGTATCTTGTACTTTCATAGCCATGTATTCAGAATCCTCAGAAGAGTCAATCATGCGTAGTTCATCTCTTAGCCACTGTATTGCAGCACCTGCAACGAAAATAGAACCCTCTAAGGCATAGGTTATTTCTCCATCCACTCCCCAAGCAATGGTCGTAACTAATCCATTATCAGAAAAAACGGGTCTATTTCCAGTATTCATTAGCAAAAAGCAACCAGTTCCATAGGTATTTTTCGCCTCTCCAGAAGAAAAACATGCTTGACCAAACAAAGCTGCTTGCTGATCTCCAGCTGCACCACATAATGGTATTGATCCACCTAAAAAATTGCTATCGGTATATCCATATAATCCACTTGATGGCATAACCTTCGGTAGCATTTGCCTTGGAATATCTAGCTCAGCTAGTATTTCTTCATCCCAAGTTAAATCAATGATGTTAAATAGCATTGTTCGTGAAGCGTTTGAATAATCTGTAATATGTACGGCTCCCTTTGTAAGCTTCCAAATAAGCCACGTTTCAACTGTACCAAACAGTAAATCTCCATTTTCTGCAAGTTTTCTTGCACCTTCGACATTGTCTAATAACCATTTGATCTTTGTTGCAGAAAAATATGCATCTATGATAAGGCCTGTCTTTCTCCTATATAGTTCAGTTAGACCTTTTTCCTTCAATGCATCACAATATGAAGCTGTTCTTCTGCATTGCCAGACGATTGCACGGTGAATGGGTTCCCCTGTATGTTTGTTCCAAACAATCGCAGTTTCACGTTGATTAGTAATACCAATTCCCGAAATATCGCAGGCAGTCGCACCTATTTTACTCATAGCTTCAACTGCAACTCCAAGCTGTTTTGACCAGATTTCATCTGCATCGTGCTCTACATAGCCTGCTTTTGGAAAATACTGTGTAATTTCGGTTTGTGCCATACTACAGATTTTCCCTGCTTTATTAAATAAAATACATCTAGTGCTAGTCGTTCCTGCATCAAGTGCCATCATATAGTTTGCCATTTTTTGTCTCCTATTGTTTATATTTTACGGAAAGCTCTGCAAATAGGATAATCTATCTGCAGAGCTTACTGATGTGTATTTTAATGATCACAAGGATCTAAAATTGGATACGTTGGATAGGGAGCTCTACGTCTTCCACAGCCACATTCTCTTTCTCTAATTGGTTCTTCACAAGGTGGTTTTCTATCACAGCCACACGAAAACTCTTCCTCTATTGATTCTGTACATTCGTTATGACACTCGCATGCATTTAATGCACGACGTTCTTCTAAGCATCTATCTTCATAGCAATGTCTTGTGTGAGATGGATAGCATCTATTGCGGTTATATCCACAATTATTATTGTTACCACAGCATCCTAATAAAACTAAAAACCATAAACAATTCATCATGATTCCCTTTCAAAAGCTTTACTATAATGTATGTTTGAAGGGTAAATATGTGCATTATTTTGATTGTAAAACAATAATAGTTCTAGCTGGAACTTTCATAGAACGTTTACTACATACGATACTAGCATCTGTATTAGTTGATACAGCAAGTTCCCAGGAAGCTTTTTTCGGTAATTTTGGTAGTGCAAAAGTGTGTTCTTCCCAATGCATATTAAAGAGAATATATATTGAATTATCACAAGTTCCATCTAGATTTTTTGCATAATCACCACATAATAGTATTGCCTGTTCTCTCCTGTATCCTTCCGTAAATGCCTCAAATGCTTCTAGTCCGTGAAAAGATATATTAGGGATACCACAACCTAGGAAATCAAGTCCGTTTAAATATGATGGCATATGTAAAATAGGATGCGCTTTCCTATATGCAATAAGTTCCTTAACAAAATCATAAAGCGTTTTGTTTGAATTTAAATCTTTCCAATTCACGTAATTCAATTCGTTATCTTGATTATATGGGTTATTGTTTCCATTTTGCGTACGTCCCATCTCATCACCCATAAATATAAATGGGGTTCCTTGGCTTAATAAAATAAGTGAAAATGCATTTTTCATCTGCTGTAAGCGAAGTTTTTGAATCGACTTTTTCTTACTAGGTCCCTCTTCTCCACAGTTCCAACTATAGTTATAATTAGAGCCGTCTTTGTTTTTCTCACCATTAACCTCGTTATGCTTATAATCATAGGAAACCATGTCTGCGACACGAAAACCTGCGTAATCAGCTATATAGTTAAGATGTGCAATGTTCTTACCAGACTTTCTAAAATGATATAACAAGCCATCAAGACTATATTCATCTCCCTTTAAAAATCTTCTATACGCTACTAAGGTATCTTCATGCATCACAGCTTTTTTCTTGTTTGAAATGGATTTCGAAAAACAGTCCATCCCTTCATCTTCAAGGCTATGATAAATAAATTTAATATCAGTTAAAATAGGGCTGCTAAGAATCATGTTTGTATTTACCTGTGCTCCTATTAACTGAAATCCATCTACATGATATTCGAGTACCCAGTGCTCTAAAATATCTACGATTTGCGGTTCAAGCACACCTTCTGAAATATAAAATTGCATAACAAGTTCCATACCCCTTGCGTGCGTTTCTTTCACAAGTTCTTTAAATTCTTTCACAGGATCTTTAGTATAGGCATACGAAGCTTTTGGAGCATAGTAATAACCCTTTGTGTATCCCCATACATTTAAAAGCTTATCCTTTTGCTGATAATCTAGGATAGGTTCATAACAATCTTTTTTTGTGACACTACTCACTTTATGCTCAATAAATTCATAAGCAGGCATAAGCATGATAGATGTCACACCTAAATCCTTTAGATAATCTAGCTTATCAATAATACCAAGAAAGGTACCTTTATAGCGCGTTTTACTGCTTGCATGCTTTGTAAATCCTCTGACATGCAAACCATAAAAGACAGCATCTTCATAAGAAATATGAGGATTTGAATCGTCCTTCCACTCAAACTTCGTGCTAGGAATTACAGCTAAAAGCTCATCTTCTATAATCGGTGAAGCGTATGCATGCTTTTCATAGCATAGTGCATGTAAGTCGAGTCGATTTTCATCTCCTTCATAAAAGGAATACAATCTATAGCTACTAGGTATACCATCAATACTCAAATGAAATAATGTACCTGTCTTAAAATCCTTAGGGAATGTAATATTTAAAGGTTCAAGAACTGAGCCTTTTTCAGGATAAAGACAAATACCACAATCGTCTTGCTTTGAGACAAATGAAACCGTCAATTTCATGCCGTTTCTTCTTACTCCAAGCGGATAAGGTGATGCTTTTTGGATGTTCAATGCTTTATTCATAAGTAGCTCCTTTGTAGTATTATAATTATATATATTGTATCAAAGTTGCCATAGAATAGCTATGTTTATTTTGATTTCAGATAGTTTGAGTTTATTTTATAAATTTTCCATTGATAATATTTGGGATATTGTGTAAAATAAGCCTAGTAATATAGAATTACGTAAAGAAAGGTATGGGCATTATTATGGCAGACGAAAAAGTTGTAGTAGCTGATGAAG
This sequence comes from Lachnospiraceae bacterium, assembly GCA_044425805.1. GTDB lineage: Bacteria > Bacillota > Clostridia > Lachnospirales > Lachnospiraceae > RGIG6307. The sequence continues at coordinate 72,440 of JAWXVC010000005.1, forward strand.
AAATGACCGTTGAATTAGAGCTTGATAACGGAGAAAAAGTTGTTTGTAGTATCATTACTATTTTAGAAGTAAACGAGAACGATTATATTGTTTTACTTCCTTTGGATGAAAATGGAGAAAATGAGGACGGTGAAGTTTGGTTTTATCGTTATTCTGAAAACCCTGATGACGCAAATGAAGAACCTACGTTAGACACTATCGAAGATGATGATGAATTTGAAGCAGTTTCAGAAGCTTTTGATGAATTTCTTGATGGCGTTGAGTATGATGAAATCGTAGAAGAAACAGAATAGATACAACATAAGGCTGAGCAGTGCTCAGCCTTTTTTCTTTTTCTTGTCATAATAGTGGTTCTATAAATATCGAAGGCTTAACCATATGACCAGGTACTCCTTTTAAATAATAAATACAAAGTTCTTTTTTTGCTCTAGTCATTGCAACATAAAAAAGTCTACGTTCCTCTTCTAGCTCTTCTAGCGTGAGCTTAGAGCCTTTTGGCAGTTTTCCTTGATTTACATCAAGCAAATATACTCTATCATATTCTAGCCCCTTTGAAGCATGCATGGTAAGCAATCTGACACCATGTGTTTGTTGAGTTTTTTTACTTTCTATTATTTTTTCTTTTTGTTCATATCGATCTAGTTTAACATGATCTAACCATTCTATTAAAGTATCAAATCTCTTCATATCCTCTTCTAGCTCCTTCATTTGCTCTACAACAGCATCTAATTGGTCTGGCTGACTTTCATATCTACGTTCTAACCATCTTCCATAGCCGATACCATGCCATATATATTTTAAAGCTAAATATGGTCTCATAGTGTTAATGTGCTTCACACCCTGTGCTAGTAGCTCTGGAACAACTTGAATTTGCATGATTTGTTCTCTTTTGATAAAACGATTTGGTTTATTGGCTACACGAAGTATATGTCTTCGTTCTTTAGAGCCTAACCCTAGCTCAAAATAAGCTTCTATATCTAGATACCAATCTTCATCAAAGATACTTTTTTGATCTTCTTTAGTGATATATGGTATTTTGTTTTGGCGTAGTTTATATGCCATACGCTGCAATTCTTGATTCGTCCTATATATAATAGCAATTTCATCTAAAGATTCTTCTGATAGTGTCTGACAGTAACGAAACACTTCTTCAAACATCTGTGTTCTGGTATCAAATTCTTTAACTAACAACCCGTCTGTTGATTCATTATGAGCTTCAACTTTTTTGAAGAAACGATTTTTATTCACACCAATCACATCTAAGGAACGATCTACAATCCCAGCAGTACTTCTAAAGTTTTTATCAAGCTCTATTTGTGTAACAGGATCATATTCTTTTATAAATTGCTGCATAAGTGCAACCTTTGCTCCACGAAATCTATAAACAGATTGATCATCATCCCCAACCATAAAGACGTTTTTATCAGGTCCAGATAGAAGCTTCACAATTTGATATTGTACAATATTCATATCTTGACATTCATCAATTAATAAGTATCTAAATTGATTTCGAAACTTATTTCGTATCATATCATTATCCTTTAATAACTGAAAACACATAAGCATCAAGTTATCAAAATCCAGATAATCATTTTCTATCAAAGCACGGTGATATGCGCAATATAATTGCTGTATATGTGAAGGTTTGATATCGTCATATTGCGGAAGATCCTTTGTTGAAAGTCCAAGATTCATATATAGGGAAAGTAGACTTACAATTTCATCTGAGTCTAACATATGTTCATTGTTTAAAATATCTTTGGAAAGTGAAGAAATAAGACGTTTCTTTTCATCATTAGAAATAAATCTTGTAGGGAGATTGGCAAAGGATTGCTTTAGTATATGATAAAAACAGGCATGGAAGGTGCCAAACCAAGGCTGTTCCTTTGGTAGAATTTTGTGAAAGCGCTCTTCCATCTCTAGAGCTGCAGCTTTCGTAAAAGTTATAACTAAAATCGATGTACTCGGTATATTATGTTCTGTAATTAAGTACTGTAATCTTTTGGTGATGACGAAGGTTTTACCAGAGCCTGGACCTGCAAGTACCAATGCAGGTCCATCTCTGTGTATGATAGCACGAGCTTGTGCTTTAGTAGTTCCTGTTAGCAAGTGTTATGCAAGTGCTGCACTTAAAAGTTCAATGCCTTTTTTAACACGTGCAATCGATTCTTCTTTACCTATGACTTCCATAATCTCAGTTGCTCCAGCAGGTGTCATCTGCTTGCCAGAAACAGCTGTTCTGATTGGCCACATGGCAAAACCATTTTTACATCCCTTTTCTTCTACATATGCAACTAAAAGTGCGTAGAGTGCATCATTTGTATAATCTTCATGTGCTTCAAGTTTTGGCAATAACTCTTCTAATACTTCTAAAGAGGTTTCCGTGTTTGTTTTCATTTTTTTATGAGTGTACATCGCGATATCATATGCTGGTAATGTTTCAAAGAAATCAATTAAATCCGCAACATCCGGGAAAATTTCAATACGTGTTTTAACCATTTCTGCTATTTTCAATAGATCATATGGTTTAGTGATCACAGCTTCAATGTATGGTTTTACAAGTGAATAGTAAGTATCAAAATCCATAGCTTTGATATACTCTCCATTCATCCATTTTAATTTTACAATATCAAAAACAGCTGGTGATTTACTGATACGTGTATAATCAAACTTCTCAATCAACTCTTCTAGTGAAAAAATTTCTTGATTATCCTCTGGTGACCATCCAAGAAGTGCAATATAATTTACAACAGCTTCAGTCACAAACCCTTGTTCCATAATATCTTCAAACGAAGCATGTCCACTTCGTTTACTTAATTTTTTGTGATGTTCATCTGTAATAAGTGGTAAATGTACATATGTAGGTACTTCCCAGCCAAAAGCTTCATATAAACGGTTGTATTTTGGTGAACTTGATAAGTATTCATTTCCACGAACAACATGTGTAACATTCATAGTATAGTCATCTACTACATTTGCAAAATTATAAGTAGGATATCCATCTGATTTGATGAGTACCATATCATCAAGTTCTGAATTGTCTACAGTAATATCTCCATATAATTCGTCATGAAAAGTAGTTGTTCCTGTTGTAGGATTGTTTTGTCTAATAACATATGGGATGTTATCTGCAAGTTTTTGTTCAATTTCTTCTATTGTTAAAGATAAGCAATGTTTATCATAAACAGTTATTTCTTTTGTACCTTCTCCCATTTGAATAGAGGTACGAAGAGAATCTAAACGCTCTTTATCACAAAAACAATAATAAGCTTCACCTTTTTCTATGAGTTTCTTTGCATATTCAAGGTAAATACCTGTTGCCATACGCTCACTTTGAACATAAGGACCTACACCACCGTCCTTATCAGGGCCTTCATCATGTAAAAGACCTGTCTGTACAAGTGTTCTATTAATAATATCAACTGCTCCCTCTACTAACCTCTCTTGGTCAGTATCTTCAATACGTAACATAAACGTACCACCCGCATGTTTTGCGATTAGAAATTCATATAAGGCAGAGCGTAAGTTACCTACATGCATTCTTCCTGTAGGACTTGGTGCATATCTTGTTTTGATTTTTGACATTTTTTTATCCTTTCGACTTTGTATTATGTTGGTTACATTTTAGGTATTGCAACAGTTGATGATTTTGCAAACTTATTGATTTCTCTTGTTGCAACTAATACGGAAGTATTTGTTCCTGCACCAGCGACACAACCACCAGGGCACGCCATTCCTTCAATAAGGCAACCATTTAGTTTACCATTTTTTGCAAGAAGTAAAGCCTTTTTACATTCTGTAAGGCCATTTACTTGTTCAATTTTTACGGATGTTCCTGGATAATACTGATCAATAGCACGCTTAATAGCACCAGAAACACCACCTGAAGCACCATAACCACGACCGAGACTAGATGCCTCTTCTAGTAAATCATCGTGTGGCATATCTGTCAACTCGATATCTTTTGCTTCAAACATTGCAAGAAGCTCTTCGAAAGTGATAACAAAATCGACATCTGAGCGAACCGTTCTTCTTGCAGCTTCTAATTTTTTGGAAACACAAGGTCCGATAAAAACAACCGCTGCATCAGGATGCTTTTGCTTTATAATACGTGCTGTTGCAACCATAGGTGTTAATTCATTTGATATATTTTCGATAGTTTCTGGGAAGTATCTTCTCGCAAGTACAGACCAAGATGGACAGCAGCTTGTTAAACTAAAAGCTTGCTTACCAGATGCTACCTGCTCTACATAATGTTCAGCTTCATGCAAACAACCTATATCTGCACCTAGAGCTGTTTCAAAAACCTCAGAAAAACCTAGTGCTTTTAATCCAGATGTAAGCATACCAACCGTAACATTAGGTCCAAATTGCCCTGTAAAAGCAGGAGCAATCTGAGCAATAACTTTTTTTCCAGATTCAAAGGCGCGAATTAATTGGAAAATTTGTGATTTATCTGCGATAGCACCAAACGGGCAACTTACCATGCACATGCCACATGTTACACAAATTTCTGGATCAATGACTGCACGCCCACTCTCGTCACTTTTAATAGCTTGTACACCACATGCTTTTGCACACGGTCTCTCCCACTTCGTAATTGCATCATATGGGCAAACCGCCTTACATTTACCACATTTAATACATTTTGATTGATCAATGTAGGATTTCCCTTTTCTCATAGTAATCGCAGAAACTGGGCAAACTTCCATGCATGGATGTGCCACACAGCCCATACAGTGATTGGATACTTCAAAGGCACGTTCCTTACAAGCATTACATGCTGAAGGTATAACTTGAAGTAGAGGTGGCTCATAATATTTCTCGGCAATATCACTAAGCTCAATTCCATCGCTAACACTAACAGGAGTATCTTCTGGTCTAAGAGACATCCCCATTGCTAAACGAATTCGTTCACGTGCAACTTCACGTTCTCTATATACATTTTCCCAACGCTCTGAGCCTTCATGCTCTACGAGTTTATATGGTAATGCTTCCATATCTGCTTTAATATCTGTTGACTCATACGCCAATTTCGCAATTGCCTTAAATACATCTTTGCGATCTTTTCTAACTTCGGTATCAATTCCTCTCATACTCATAAATGGTACCATTCCTTTTCTAGTTCTAGGTCTTATATAAACAAAATATTATCTATATATATTTTAACTCATAGAAATAATATTTCAAGACATTGTTAATATAATAACAATAATCATGCTATTATTCAAGTAAAATTATTTCTCACTTTCTTAAACTGAGACTCGTACAACTCATAATACGTTCCTTTTTTTTCTAACAAGCTTTCGTGATTTCCTATTTCTTTTATTTTACCATCTATCACCACAAATATTCTATCAGCATTTTTAATCGTAGAAAGTCTATGTGCTATTATGAAGGAAGTTCTATTTTTTAGTAAGGCGGCAATGCCCTTTTGAACTAGTAATTCTGTATGTGTGTCTATACTTGAAGTTGCTTCGTCTAAAATCAAAATACTAGGCTTACTTACCATAGTCCTTGCAAAAGCAATGAGTTGTTTTTGTCCAGAAGATAAATTGCTGCCTTTATCCTCTAAAATTGTATCGTAACCTTTTGGTAAATGCATAATAAAATCATGTGCACATACTGCTTTAGCAGCATCCATAACCTCTTCGTCTGTTGCATCAAGATTACCGTATTTAATATTATCCCTTACACTACTGCTAAACATAAAGTTTTCTTGTGTCATGACCCCCATTTGTTTTCTGAGACTACGCAAGGAGATCTCATTAATATTACACGAATCCATCCATACCTTTCCACTTGTTGCTTCATAAAAACGACTCAGTAAATGGACAATAGTCGTCTTACCAGCTCCTGTAGGTCCAACTAGTGCAATTGTTTCACCACTTTTGACCTCAAAGGAAACATCATCTAATACTGTTGTCTCGGGTTCATCTGGGTAGGCAAAAGAAACATGTTCAAATGCAATATCTCCTTGGAGTGTTTGCAATTCAAGGGCATTCTCACAATCAAAAATATCAGCCTCTGTGTCCATCAATTCAAAAACGCGTTCTGCAGCAGAAAGATTCGTAACCATTTTATTATAAAAGCTTGCTAGATTTCTAATCGGTTGCCAAAACATGGATAAATACGTAGTAAACGCCAAAAAAGTACCTACGCTAACTGCACCAAGTCCCATTATATAAATACCGATAAAATACAAGAAAAATCCACCTAATGCCCAGGTCACTTCAATTACTGCTCCAAATAAATCCATAATTATAATTGCTTTTGACCATGTACTAACATTTTCATCTAGAAGTTGTTGAAAGTCACCTTGAGATTCTTTTTCCGACACAAAACTTTTTACGACACGTATTCCCGAAAAATTTTCATGTACATATGCATTTAGGTTGGAATTTTTCTTGCGAAACAACTGCCATCTCTTATGACCTAGACTCATTGTAAATGCCATACCACCAACTAAAATAGGAAATGTAATAATTGCTGCCATAGCTAACTGCCAGTTTTTCAAAAGCATAATCAACAAGACTGCAAGTACTGTAAGCAAATCTGGTATAAAAGTAGTTACACAATCTGTTAAAACATCTTTTAGTGAATTGACATCTCCAATAATTCTTGCAAGAATCTTACCGGTAGGTCTCGCATCAAAAAAATGAAAGCTTTGATTTTGTAGTTTTTCATAAACCGAATTTCTTATTTGTTCTACAATTTTGTTAGAGACTGTAGCCATTAAAATCATACGAAGTCTAGTAAATAAAATATATATGATATTAAGTGCAACTGCAAAGATTATTAAATAAATAAGACCTTTTGTATCTTTATTTGTGATCTCTACATCAATGGCTCTCTCGATTATCAAAGGATTTAAAACAGAAATCGTGATAGAGCCAAACATAATAGCTAAAACAGTTAAAATAGTTTTTTTATAATCTAGTAAGTAACGAAGAAGTCTTACGATCGTAAGCTTTTTGTCTACCTGAAGTACTACTTCATCTTCTTTATAGGTATTTCTTGCCATAGTAGTATTGTCCTCCCATCTTACTCTAAATGTTCATATTGTGCTGCATAAGTCTCATAGTATCTACCTCTTAGAGCTAAAAGCTGCGTATGGCTACCTCGCTCAACAATGCAGCCTTCTTCTAATACAAGAATCTCATCTGCATAACATACTGATGAAATTCTATGCGCAACAATAAGCTTTGTGACACCATTAAATGTTGCAACACTTTCTTGCAAGGCATGCTCTGTTTCCATATCGAGTGCAGAACTTGCATCATCTAAAATCAAAATTGGTGCGTTATTTACAAAAGCCCTTGCGATACTAAGTCGTTGCTTTTGTCCACCTGATAATCCGACACCTTGCTCTCCAATAATCGTATCATATCCATCTTCTAACTTATCTACAAATTCACTAGCCTGCGCAAGATGTGTTGCCTTTGTAAGGTGTTGCTTATCTATACTATGCTTTTGTCCTATTGCAATATTATCCTTAATCGTGTCGGAAAACAAAAAAACATCTTGAAATACGAGAGCAAGCTGTTTACGAAGTGTCGATAAAGAAAGATCTTTTATATTATACTCATCTATAAAAATATTTCCATCTGTTGCATCACAAAATCGTTCCAATACATTAATAATAGAGGTCTTACCAGCACCTGTCATACCCATGATTCCAAGAGTGTTTCCAGCTTTCACTTCAAAACTGATATCATTTAAAATACTCTGGCCATCTAATTCTAAACTAACATGATCAAATCTAAGATTACCTTTCACAGAAATATCTTCAATGTTCCCATCTTCTATCAAAGCTTTTTCATGAAAAATGTTTTTGATTTTTTTCCAAGAAGTTAGAGATGATGCGAAGTTATTACAAAGATCACCAACTAGTTCCATCGGCCAAATGATATTAAGTGCATATTCTGAAAATGCACCCAAATCTCCGAGTGATATTTCACCCTCAATCACGAGCATTCCACCTGCTAAAATTATTACAAACAAAAGCATTTTAGATGCTATCATAATAAGTGGTTTGAAAAAAGCCAGACATTTTGCTAATTTAATATTAAGCGCACAGTTTTTTGCATTTTCCATCTTAAATTGCTCCAACTCATAGCCTTCACGCGCAAATGCTTTGACAGTTCTAACCCCCGCTAAATTTTCTTGTGCAACAGAATTGAGTGAAACTGTAACTTCGCTCAAATCATCATAAATAGCACCTAGCTTTTTTTCCATCTTAGATGCAATTACTAATAAAATTGGCATAAGCAAAATCGGAATCAATGTTAGCTTTACACTGATTTGGAACATACAAAATAAAACAAAGGCAGTATGAATAAAACATTCAGCTAATAATAAGCCTACGTAACCCGCAATCTGCCAGACCTTATCTATGTCATCTTTCATTCGAGACATAATCTCTCCTGTATTGTTTTTGGCATAAAAATCCATAGAAAGTGATTCGATATGTTTAAATAAATCTCTTCTAATATCACATCCTATTTTAATACCTAAAATATCCGAAGTAGTTTCCTTTATATATTGGAAAATAGCTCTACCTCCACCGATAATCAAATATCCGATTAAGAGTTTTGGAAGTAGTGTAATTGTACCTGCTAAAATAACATCATCTATCATAAGTCTTGTAATTTGTGGAGCTAGCATATCAAGTCCAATACTTATAAACATACAAGCATACGCAATCACATAGCGTAGCCAATATTTCCTCATATAACACAATAAAGATACTTTCATAATCCCCCTAGACCTTTTTTATAATAAAAAGGCAAAATATAGTCTACTAATCAAAATCAGTATTCTATATTCTGCCATATCTTGATATATATTACAAGTTAAATTATATAACAAATCGCCCTTCAAGCGCTAAAAATTGATCGAACAATAATCTACTTACTTTTGCACCAAAAACTTGTGCTGGATGATCTGAATAATAAAGTGGATCACTAAATTCTTTGCTGAAAATAACAATCACATAATCGCCATATGGCGTATGAACTATACCACCATCGTTTCTACAAGCATTCATGGAACCAGATTTACTCGCTACATAGAAAAGTTCTTCATCACCAGTATCTTCACTATCCATAAAGTACACAGGAAATCCTCTTGTCAAAGTACTGTTATAGTGTTGTTTTCTAAAAATATTTAACATAGCCTTATCTTCAGCTTCCCCTATTAAAGTACCGTTTTGTAAACGTAAAAACATTGATGCATAATCAAGAGGTGTTGTAGTACCTAAGTCATCATATTCCTCAAAGGAAATCGGATTGTGTAGCTTTGTATCTTTGCAGCCTAGTCTTTCAATACAATCATTGATATAATCAAGACCTAAAAAGTCGATCATCATATTCGTGCAGACATTATCACTAACAATAATCATAAATGTAGCAACATCCTTTGCACGTAATGAAATACCTGGATCAAGCGAACGAACTACCCCACTACCATCTACCATATGTTTTTCTTCAAACAAAATCATATCATCTAGGGAAGCTTCATGATTCTTAACCTTTTCAAACAAAGCTGCCAAAATAAAGGTTTTAATCGTACTAGCTGTTTCGAATTTTTCATCAGCTCCAATTGCAATTACATTTCCCTTCAAATCATTGGCATATACACTCATTTTACCATCATAACTTTTGATTTCAGCTTCAATTCTTTTTTCTAACGTAAGTTTTTCATGCATAATTTTACACAAAGACGGAACCTACTGCATACAGTTTCTCGTCTAAATCCTTTCTATATAATGAATCTTGTGGTTTTAAGGAATTGATTGTAACACCCTTTACGCCTTCTGCCCCTGTAGAGTGGATATAATATCCATCTCCCATATAAATCGCAATATGACCTGGAAAGTATAACAAATCGGCTGGTTTCATCTCTTCTCTTGCTATTTGATTCACTGGAAAACCATCCATAATCTTTGCATCTCTATAAATTAAAAATCCATGTAGCATATAAGACATCGACGTGAGACCAGAACAGTCAATTCCATATGGTGTTTTTCCAGCCCAACGATACTGAGCCCCTAAGTAGCTTTTCGCCGTTTTAATAATAGCTAATCGAAGTACTTCCTCATCCCTACAAGCGCAAATAGACTTATTATTATAAGGTATAAAATCAGTATCAAAGAGTTTCTTTTCTAAATAATTCATTGGAATATAACCAGTACGACCATCTAAAAGATGTACTTTTTGATATCCTTTTTCAATTATATCTTCTACTTCTATTAAACACCCTCTAGTAAGTGTTAGAAGTGGTATGGATTGTACAATTGGAGTCATCAATATATCAAGCGATTGACTCAACACTACTTTTTGATTTTTCACAAATGATTTTTTTTCTATAAGATGCTCTTTTTGTACATATCCTTCATAAAAATAATGCGTTCTAATTTTATAAAATTCTTCAACTGTTTCAAGTATTTCTACAGGCATACCGTATAGACCTTGATCTGAAATGGAAGATCTTAGCACATCCTGCTCATCTACAAATGTGGTTGTTTCATATATATTCACAACGGCTTTATTAAAATAATACATCTATTCCTCCATGTCGAATCACTTTGTGTCTTATCTCATAGCTGTCCAATCTTTTAATTCATCACGATTTGCAAGTACAAAATGACCACTTGACACTTCAATCCATTCTGGAGGGTTCTCATCATAGTTATGCGAATCTGAATCATATACTATAAGTTGTTTGTTTTTTTCATAGTTTGGATCAGGCATAGGAATTGCTGACAACAAAGACCTTGTATAAGGATGGATTGCACTACCTATAACATCGTCTGTATCACCTAGTTCTACAATCGTTCCTTTATGAATTACTGCGATTCTATCAGTTAAGTATTTCATAACAGATAAGTCATGCGCAATAAATAAATACGTAATACCACGTTGCTTTTGTAGCTCAGAAAGCAAATTTAATACCTGTGCACGCACTGAAACATCAAGCGCAGAAATTGGTTCATCTGCAATAATAAATTCAGGTTCCATAATAAGCGCTCTTGCAATGCCGATACGCTGTCTTTGACCGCCTGAAAATTCATGTGGAAATCTTGTTGCAAATTCAGGTAACAAGCCGACATCTTTCAGCGCTTGATCCACACGTTTTTTCACTTCATCTTTTGATAAGTTTTTTTCGATGTTTAATAATCCTTCACTTACAATATAATCAACTTTAGCTCGTTCATTTAGAGAAGCTTGTGGATCTTGGAAAATCATTTGGATTTCATGAATCACCTTCTTGTCTAAAGCTGCATCAATCTTGCCATTAATTACATCACCCTTATAGGTGATCGTGCCGTTTGAAGTAGGATTAATTCTCATGATAGCACGACCTATTGTTGTTTTTCCAGAACCAGATTCACCAACAAGACCAAATGTTTCGCCTTTATAAATTTGAAGATTCGCATTTTTGACAGCTATAAATTTTTTTCTTTTTGATCCAAAGCTTACTTCTAAATCTTTAATATCAACCAAAACTTCTTTATTCATTATGGAATCTCCCTTCTCGAATTTTTTGAAGCACAACTGGAGGTTCAACTTTTGGTGCACGTTCGTCTAAGAGCCATGTCTTTGCTTTGTGTGTTGGACTAACCTCAAAATATGGAGGAGTTTCAATAAAATCAATTTCAAGCGCATAAGGATTTCTATTCGCAAATGCATCCCCCTTTAACTCTACAAACAAGTTTGGAGCAGTTCCTTTAATTGTAAATAAATCCTCACCCTTAACACCAACCTGTGGAAGAGACGATAATAAGGCCCATGTGTAAGGATGTTTTGCATCATAGAATATTTCTTGTGAAGTACCGATTTCAATAATATCTCCAGCATACATAACTGCAACACGGTCAGCAATATTCGCCACAACGCCAAGATCATGTGTGATAAATATTGTAGTGAGCTTATATTTTTCTTTTAAATCCTTAATTAACTTTAGGATTTGAGCTTGAATTGTTACATCAAGTGCAGTTGTCGGTTCATCACAAACAAGTACCTTTGGATTACATGCAAGAGCAATTGCAATTACGACTCTCTGCCTCATACCACCAGAAAATTCATGTGGAAATTGTTTGTATCTTTTCTCTGGATCATTGATTCCAACATCTTCAATGTATTTTAATGTTTTAGCTTTTAACTCATCACCCTTTAGTCCTTGGTGGAGCCTTACTGCCTCACTAATTTGCTTTCCAACAGTTTTTAGAGGATTCAAACTTGTCATAGGATCTTGCATAATCATCGCAATTTCTCCACCACGTATTTTTCTCCACTCTTTTTCGTTTTTTATTTTTGCAAGGTCCACATCTTTATACATAATGGAGCCATTATCGATATATCCATTATTATCTGTTAATCCAACAAATGTTTTTGTAAATACACTTTTACCAGAACCCGACTCACCAACAATCGCTATCGCTTCTCCCTCATAAATATCTAAATCAATACCACGAAGTGCATGTAGGGTTTTGCCACGGAGTCTAAACTTTAAATCTAAATCCTTTACAGACAATAAAATGTTTTGTGCCATATTCTTTCACCCTTCTAATTTTATTTGTGATTTTTTGGATCAGCTGCATCAGAGAATGCATTACCAATTACGTAAAAAGATACTGTAACGATAGATAAAATAATCGTTGGATAAATCAACTGATATCTTAAATCAGCACTCATCATTAGCTCTCGACCATCATTGATAAGCTTGCCTAAAGAAACAACATCACTAGGAAGACCTAGTCCAATGTATGTAATAAAGACTTCACTGCCAATGGCACCAGGAATTGCGAGTGCAAGTCGAAGCATGATAACCGAAACCAAATAAGGTAACAAGTTCTTGATTACTATTTTAAAGGTAGGTGTACCAAGACATCTACTTGCAAGATTATAATCTCTATCTCTAATAATCAAAATCTGGTTACGTATAAATCTTGCCATTTGAATCCATCCGGTCAATGACATTGCAAAAATAATACTACCCACACTTGGTGAAATCATATATGAAATTAAAATCAAAATCAAAGTCTGTGGAATGTTATCAAGTACATTGTATATTTCAGTCAAAATAAAATCTAATTGACGTACATACCCCCATAACATACCCATTGTAATACCGACTACCGCTTCGACACTAGCAACAGAAATCCCGATAAATAAGGAAGTTCGAGTACCTGCCCAAATACGTGCCCATAAATCTTGACCAATAGAGTTTGTACCAAGAATAAACGTTTCATCACCTGGTTTAATATTACGATAAGGCATATACGTAAGAGGATTATTATTTACCAAATTTGGATCTATTTGATTTGGTAAATAAGGCTGAATAAAGGTGAATGCAACAATACCTATCATAACAAAAAATAAAAATACCGCTACTTTATTCTTTGAAAAAGCCTTTAAAGTAGCCTTCCAATAGGAATAGTCACTGTATCCTGTTTTTTCTGCAGCAGCTTCATCAAAGGTTGTAAATTTAAATAATTCATCTTGTATGTTATTTTCTAACTTTGAAGACATATGATCTTTTATACTCATCGACATCTTATCTACCCTCCCCTTGTTTATTTAGCTTGATACGTGGGTCAAGTACAGTCATCATAAGGTCACCGAGTAAAAGTCCTAAAACTCCTACCGTTGCAAACATAAGTACAATTCCTTGTACCATGTTATTATCACTCGCTTTGATAACTTGAACTAATAATCCGCCCATTCCAGGAACACTATAAAGTGATTCAATATAGATCGAACCTATAATTGTATTTAAAAAAGATGATGGTAAATATTGTACAAGAGGTACAAATGCATTTCTAAAAACGTGTGTAAACATTACTTTATTTCCAGATAAACCCTTTGCTGTAGCAAGCTTAACATAATCTTTGTTAAGTTCATCAACCATGTATCTACGAAGCCACATAGCATAATAAGCTATATTACCTAGTGCAAGGGAAATAACAGGAAGAATCCAACTTTTGGGATTTGCTTCGTTGAAAAGAAGTGAAATGTCAAGTGCTAACGTTCCGTAGAGTTGAACAAATAAAAAGTATACTGCAGCAGGAACCGCTTGAATAAATACGATAAACATAGTGCCGAATTTATCAAAGAACTTACCCTTATAGCGTGCCATTAAAGTACCCATTGGTATACCAATGAATAAAGATAATAAAATTGCCATACTACCAAGCTTGATTGAGTATGGTAGCTTTTCAACTACAATATCAATTACGGGAACATCTTCTCTATAAGTAATTGAATTTCCTAAGCTTCCTTCTAGTAATAATTCCTTCCAAAAATTAAATAATTGTACAGGCATAGGATCTAGTAGACCTAGTTGCTCAAGGCCATTTTGGATTTGTAAATCTGACAATTTATCAAAATTCGAAAAATAGCCTTCAATTGGCATTTGACGCAACAAAATAAAGACTACTGAAATAATAATAAATAGTGAAATCATAGAACGGCCAATTCTCTTTGCTAAATACTGTAACATTTAGTATCTCCTTTTTTATTTGTATTTTAGTGTTTTGTTATGCTCACTTTTGCTGTGTATTTACGGTTCTTATTTCTATATATTACTTTTGTCAGGCACGCTCTCGCTGCTGATCGTACGTAGCGGTACGTAGTCTGCTAGGCACACCTAGCACCCAAGTACCGACGACTCTCAAGCACCTGCTTAAAAGTAATATACAGAAAATGAACCCTATATACATATAAAATTTAAGCATAACAAAACACTAAGATATAATGTTATAAAAACATGATAATATAAATATACTATCTGCTATAAATAAGAATTCCAAAAAATCCAAACCTATAATAAGCGTTTTAGCCCGATTTTGGTCGGGCTAAAACTTGTATTATTTTATTCAATAACAATAAACTTTAGCTATTATTGGATAGCAGCCATATTTGCATAGTAATCATCCATAGATACATAGTCATCTTGGATTGTCATGTCTTTATATCTAAGTCCAGCAACACCTGATGCTGCAAATTGTCCTTCGAATACGTCAAGTTTACTAACAACGTATGATTTTTCAGACATTCCATAAGGGATAACAAATGCATGGTCGATAAGGTAAGCTTCTGCTTCTGCAAATGCAAGGAAACGTTCTGCTTCTTGATCAGCACCTACAATATCTTTTGCAGTTTCTACTAATGTAAAGTATTCTAATACTTCATCGCCAGAATCTAATCCGTCTGTAATCGCATATGCAAGGTAAGCGTATTTCATACCTGCACTGTATGATCCATCATCTTGAAGTTGTTGATAGAATGGGTCAGTCCAAGTTTCTGGATCTGCGTAATCACCACCCCAACCACACTTCATGAACATGTAGTTACTTGAACGACGAACTGTGCTTAAGAAGTTTTCTGAAGGACCTGCTTCTACTTGAACATCGATAAAATCAGTACCAAGT
Source organism: Lachnospiraceae bacterium (assembly GCA_044425805.1). Lineage (GTDB taxonomy): Bacteria > Bacillota > Clostridia > Lachnospirales > Lachnospiraceae > RGIG6307. The sequence goes on from JAWXVC010000005.1 coordinate 87,876, forward strand.
ACTGCTTCAATTTGTTGTTCTAATACGATACATTCTTGTTCCCAGTTTGTTACAGAAGGATTGTACGAAACCATCATAATAATTGGGAATGTTGCACCTGCTTGTGTCAATTCTTCCATTGCTGCTTCTTTGTAAACTAATGCTTCATCAACATTAAAGAAGTCTTCTGCTACAATGTCAGTGAAAGGTTCTAATGTGCTAAATGCATCACCACCATCTCTAACGATGTTATTTGTAGGTGTAACAGTATTCATAATGTAATCAGTTGGATCTGCATAATCACCAGTGTTAACATAAACTGTAGCGAGACGGTTAACTGCACTCATAACTGCTTGACGGAAGTTTTCGTTGTTAACTGCGATTTCCCAGTTGTAAGGTTCATATTTTTCATCGATTGCTAGCTCATCACCAATTCTTGCATAGCTATCATCTAATTTATAAATATTGAAGTTAAAACAATAGTAATAAGAATAAGATGGGTCATCTCTTGTAACAGAAATCATATCTGCTGTTTCAGAATCTGACATCCATGAATCTACTAAATCAGAGCTGATAGATGTATAATCTATTTCTCCACGTTTTACCATTTCTGGTCCAATGGTTGATGCTTCTGCATTGTAAGTTTGTTGAAGTGTATCAATATAAACATTATCTACATCCCAGTTGTAAGGATTTTTAGTGTAAACTTGCTCTACTTGTGCAACCCAGCTTGATACGTAGTAAGCACCACAGTAATACATAGTTTCAGCCGATGTTGCAAACGTATCTCCAGTTTCTTCTAACAATGGTCCATACGCTGGCATAAAGCATACATATCCAAGCATAGATAAGAAGTAAGGTACTTCTTTTGCTAATGTGTATTCTAGTGTTAAATCATCAATCGCTTTTACGCCAACCTCAGCAAAATCCATTTCTTCACCATCAGATAATGCTTGATAATATTCTTCGGCATTTAAAATAACACCTTCTAATAACCATTCAGTACTACTAGAGTTTTCTGGATCAAGTACATATGCCATAGCATCTACGAAATCTTGTGCTGTAACATCTGCAACAACTTCACCATCTGAATTAAGCCATTTTTGATCTGCACGAAGTGTAAATGTATAAGTATTCGCATCCGCATCATATACCCAGCTTTCAGCTAAACTTGGTTCCATTGTACCTGTGTTGTCATACTCAATCAAAGTATCAACTGTGTTTGCTGCAACAGCTTGATTTGAAATAGTACCTGTTGTTAAATAATTCATAGTCGAAATTTCTGAAGAATATAATGTACGATATACACTTTCTTCCGAGTCAGAAGCTTCTGATGTTTCAGATTCTGCAGTAACTACTGATTCTTCTGTAGATGTTGAAGCTGTAGTTTCTGAACTGCCACAACCAGATAGGCTTGAAGCTACCATGATTGCTGACATAAGTACTGCTAAAGTTCTTTTTTTCATAGTCTTTCCTCCTAAAAAATCTATATTGACACCCTTTTGGGAAATGTCCGTATCAAACCAATGCTTTATCTATGGAAGTAATACCGATTCCATGTGCATCTGTTATCGTGATGTTTGGCCCCGTATAAATAGGACCACCTTCATAAGGATCATATTTACAAAGTGCTGGACCATCAAGATCAGCTCTTGTAATAATTTTCTTTGCAGCAGCTAGGTGCGCTGCGGCTGAAACACTAATCTTACTTTCGAGCATACATCCTATCATGCACTCAACATCATAAATCTCTGCAATCGCACATATTTTAAGGGCCTCATAAATACCACCTGTTTTCATGAGCTTAATGTTGATCAAATCAGCTGCTCGCCCCTTTATAATGTTAATCGCATCCTCTGGCGTGAATACGCTCTCATCTGCTAATATCTTCGTATATACATGGCTTGTGACATACTGCATACCTGCAAAATCATGTGCAGCTACTGGCTGTTCTACCAAATCCATGGAAATTCCTTTATCTTCCATTGTTGAGATAATCTTAACAGCATCTTTAGCAGACCAGCCTTGGTTTGCATCTACACGAATTAATATATCGTCTCCAACTGCATTTCGAATCTCTTCTAAACGTTTGATATCACCAAGACCATCCTTGCCAACTTTTACCTTTAAGATGCGAAAGCCCTCATTCACAGCCTTTACACTATCTCTTACCATCTCATCGATTGGATTGACGCTAATCGTAATATCCGTTTCAACCTCTGTACGATACCCACCTAAAACTTGATAAAGCGGCTTTTCTAATATTTTAGCATATAAATCATAAATTGCCATATCTACAGAAGCTTTTGCTGAAGTGTTTTTTATAATGCAATGATGTAGCTTATACATAATATCATCTAGATTAAGTATATCCATTCCAATTAAGCTAGGTGCAATTATTGTTTCAATCGCACATCTAATCGATCCAAGTGTATCACCAGTAATCACGGCGGTAGGTGGTGCTTCTCCATATCCAACCATTCCATTTGAAGCAGTTACCTTTACTACAAGATCGTGTACAACATCAACTGTTCTAAGGGCTGTTTTAAAAGGTGTCACAAGTGGAAGTTTGACTTCTGCTAGTTCAATACTTTTGATTTTCATCGTTATGTCCATCCCAAACTCTTATTTGTTTTGTTTTATATATAGAAGATACGCAAGTTCTGCCATCTCTTTATCATACTTTACTACATCCGTTTCATTCCCTAAAAAAACTAAAATAAAAGGTTTTTTTGCAAAGATAACACCTACATCGTGAGTGATACCATCATCTTCACCTGTTTTGTGAGCGATTTGTCCAGAATCTTCTAAATCTCTTAGTAAAAAAGGAATCTTACTATTAAGCTTCTGTTTACCGAGTACATCAAGCATATGTTTTGATGCATAGGCGCTTACAAGACGTCCTTCATACAAATCTTCTAAAAACTTCGCTACTCCTATAGGAGATATAAAATTCTGAATCCCTTGACTTGCTGATTCATAATCAAACATCTTACGATTGAGCAAGATTCCATTATAATCATAATCACGAATCAGATTATTCACTGCATCAAATCCTACGATATCAATCAAAAAATTTGTAGCAGAATTATCGCTAAAGATAATCATAAGTGTATATAAATCTTCGATTGTAACTTCTAAGCCATCGTGCATGTATGTAAGTGCTCCACACGACGGAACGCATCTGCTCTTGTCGATTTTAACGATGTCATCCTTTGATAAGATTCCTACCTCGCACTGACGTACAACCTCAGCCATAATAAATAGCTTGATGACACTCGCTGCCAAAAAAGATTCATCATGGTTATGAGAAAAAACTTCACTTGTAGTAAGATCCTTATAATAAAAGCCTATCTTTCCAGGTAGCTTTTCTAACCTATCTATGTATGTCCTATCCACCTCTTCACCTCTTCGCATAATGCACTGCTTTAGTGCACTAAATTTTCAAAAGTATATAAGAATAGGGCAGCTTGTGACTGCCCCTTTGTGTCTAAAAAAATTGTATACCATAATGCAATACTTGTCAATGTATTTGTTCATACTTACATCACTGTATTTTCACATCTATCTGCTTCATCCAATTAAGTTTAATTTTAGAAATCAAGTGTGATAAATTTATAACAATCCCGCTACTTTAGTTGACAAAGTAATCAATACGTTATACAATTATGCTGTTAATAACCAAGGAGTTATTATAATCCGTACATTTACTAGGAGGAATAAAAAATGTCAAGAATTATTGAAGTTTACGCTCGCGAAGTAATCGACTCTCGCGGTAACCCAACAGTTGAAGTTGAAATCACTACAGAATCAGGCGCTTTCGGACGCGCTATCGTACCATCAGGTGCTAGTACAGGTGAAAGAGAAGCTCTTGAACTTAGAGATGGTGACAAATCACGTTTCATGGGTAAAGGTGTTTTAAAAGCAGTTGCTAATGTAAACGATAAAATCGCTCCAGCTGTTGTTGGTATGGACGTTACTAACCAAAACGGTATCGATGAAGCTATGATCGCTTTAGATGGAACAAAAGATAAATCTAACTTTGGCGCTAATGCTATCTTAGGTGTATCTATGGCAGCAGCAATTGCTGCAAGTGATTACTATGGTATTCCACTATACAAATATTTAGGTGGATTCAATGGTAAAACTTTACCAGTTCCTATGATGAACGTTGTAAATGGTGGTAGCCATGCTGACTCTACTGTTGACTTCCAAGAATTCATGATTATGCCAATCGGTGCAAAAGATATCAATGAAGCATTAAGAATGGGTGCTGAAACATTCCACAACCTACGTAGCGTATTAAAAGCTAAAGGCTACAATACAAACGTTGGTGATGAAGGTGGATTTGCTCCTTCATGTGTAGATGGAAATGAAGAACCTCTTCAATTAATCGTAGAAGCTATCAAAAAAGCTGGATACACACCTTCAAAAGCTGGTAACCCTGGTGATATCGCTATCGCTATGGACGTTGCTGCTTCAGAATTCTACAATGTTGAAACAGGTATGTATGATTTAGTTAAATCTAACGGTGGATCTAAATCTACAACTGAAATGGTTGATATGTTCGCTGAATGGGTAGAAAAATACCCAATCATCTCTATTGAAGATGGTCTTGGCGAAAGAGACTGGGATGGTTGGAAAGTTTTAACTGACCGTATCGGTGCTGATGTTCAAATCGTTGGTGATGATTTATTCGTTACTAACCCAAGCATCTTAAGAGAAGGTATTGACAAAGGAATTGCTAACTCAATCCTTATCAAAGTTAACCAAATCGGTACTTTAACAGAAACTTTTGATGCTATGCAAATGGCTAAAGAAGCTGGTTACACATGTGTTGTTTCTCATAGATCAGGTGAAACAGAAGATACTACTATCGCTGATATCGCTGTTGGATTTAATGCAGGACAAATCAAAACTGGTTCAATGTCAAGAACTGACCGTATTGCAAAATACAACCAATTAATCAGAATCCAAGATCAATTAGGTAGTGTTGCTGAATACAAAGGTAGAACAGCTTTCTACAACATCTCTAAATAATTTCATTTAGATAATATTTTAGGCTAGTCTCATTTTTGGGACTAGCCTTTTTTAGTGTTATTTCTCACTATTGCTTAAGCGACATCTAAAAAGTTGTCTTTTAAGTGCTTTTGTGTCGAGTGGAAATAAGGGATATAAATAACTTGTACCTGAAACTGTTTTATTCATTCCTAGTGCTACTACACATATAAGTATTCCTGCCATAAATCCCCACAAGCCAAGGATTGCTGTTAGTATTAAATTTATAATGCGCATAAACTTCAAGGCATATCCAAGCTCATAATTAGGCTGTGTATAGCTCGCTATCGCAATAAATGCCATATAGAGCATAACTTCTGCATTAAACCAACCACTTTGTACTGAAAATTCACCTAGCACGAGTCCTGCCATAATACTTAGAGGTGTACTAAGTATGTTTGGTGTATTAACTGCAGCAAGTCGCAGTCCATCTATTGCTAGCTCTAAAATCAAAAATTGCCATATAAGAGGGATATTGACACTCTCCTGCACTTGAATAAAATCAAATACCTCTGGAATATAAGTGCGATTATCCATAAGTAATAAAAAGAGCGGAGCAATTAAATATGTTAACAATAGGATAAGCAAACGGCTTAATTTCAAATAGCTTCCTGTAAGTGGTGGAAAACAATAATCATCTGTTTCTTCTAATATATCAAAAATCGTTGTTGGTAAAACAATAGCTGTTGGTGCTGTATCTATTAGAATGATTATATTCCCTTCTAAAAGCTGTGCTGCCGCTGTATCTGGTCGCTGGGTATACTTGAACTTAGGAAAAGGATTGTACCACTTCCTTTTATATAACGCTTCAGCCATGCTTTCGCAGGACAGGATTAAAGAATCAACCTTTATATGTTGTATTTTATATTTTATAGTCTCTAAGAATGCCGGATTCGCCCTCTGGTCCATATAGCAGACAACAACATCTGTCTTTGAACTTTCGCCAACATTATACATCTCCATTCTTAGGGATTCATCCCTTATCCGCCTTCTAATTAAAGCTGTATTAAATACAATCGTTTCAACAAATCCATCTCTACTACCACGTAACGCACGATCTTTACTAGGCTCTTCTACACTCCTAGCAGGATATGTTCTTGCATCTATTAGCAGAGCTTTTTCGTAACCATCAATAACTAATATAAATACCCCTGAAAGAATTTGACTCACAAGATCTTCATAGTCACTTTTCATATCAATTTCAATATATGGTGCCATAGATCTACAGAAAACATCAACGCTAGTCGGCAAATCTTCTGTTCGTATTCCCATAAAATACTCAATCATTTTCTGCATGATTTCATCCTTGCAAAAGCCGTCAATAAAATACATACATGCCTTTTTTCCACCCACACAAATTTCACGGTGAATAATATCAAAGCTATATCCTATTCCTAATCTTTCTTGTAATACCTTCATCGTTACTTTTATGTCTCTAGAAATAAGCATAAAAAATCCCCCTACCAAATACTAATTTATTACATAGTATTTGCTATAGAGGGAAAATTATACGCTACTGATTATGCATTTGTACTGCCAAAACCACCATTTCTAACATCTGTTGCATCATCATCTACTGTTATTCCATATTCAATAAAGATACCTTGCATAAAACCAGAACCTGCTTCTAATATAACTTCTTTGCCTTCTTTGGAATCATTTGTTATCTTTGCAAAAATATGACCTTCGTTATCAGATTCATAATAATCAGCATCAATAATACCTACTGTATTATTAAGTTGTAATCTAAACTTAAACCCTAGACCGCTTCTAGGATATAATTTTAGTACATATTCATAATCTATTTTGCATCTAATGCCAGTCGGCACCTTATACGTCTCACCTGGAGCTAATTTGACAGCTACTGGGGTGAAAAAATCATATCCAGCACTACCCATAGTTGCTCTTTTAGGAAGCTTAATCGCATCATAAATCACTTGCAAAGTTTCCTCTGTTAAACCTAAATCTTCACACCCTGACACAAATTGTGCAAAACTTACTTTTTCAAACTTGGCTACTCTTTTCATTTTATATTATCCATTTCTCATATTTTATAATTCTGATTTATAATTCTTACAGTGTAACACGGGGATTGATTTATCCGCTTGCTTTAGCGTTTCTTGCACATCGATTACACGTTGATTGCTGCTTCCCTTCCATAGAAGCTTTGTATCTTTTAATCCTACTACAAACTCACCATCGACCAAAACATCTAAATCTTGTACTACAGCATTTTCACAAAAATCTTCCCAAACACTTCCAGTATATAGCCAAATTGTTTTGTTAGGAAATGATTCTCTAATCTCCTTTGCCAACTGCTTCACAGAAACTCTGTTTGCTGGATGTAGTGGATCTCCACCTGAAAAAGTTATCCCTGATATGTAATCTTTTGATAACGCTTCAAACAACTCTGCCTTGGCTTTATCATCAAATAACACACCGCCTTGTGCATCCCAAGTTGTTGGATTGTGACACTCCTTGCAGGCATGCTCACAGCCTGCAACCCACAACACGACACGCAAACCGTCACCATTTAACATATCGTCTTTTGTTATATTATGATATCTCACGTTCTATCCCACCTTCATATTTCTTTACATACTCTTTCTTTCTGCAATCTCTGCCATCTTAGCAGCATTCAGTCTGGTATCACCATGTACTCTTGAATAAGATAAATATCCATTCATCCTGTCGATCTTGGTAAGGTTTGTACTACCACATTTTGGGCATACATCCATATCTAGTTCTTGATGTCCACAGTCATCACAGTAAGACAACGATAAATTAACACCTTCGTAATATCCAAGTTTCATAGCACGACGTATCAGTGTTTTTACAGCACCCACGTTGTAGTCAATCGGATATTTTACATATTGAATCTTACCACCATTTGCTAAATCCCAGAAACGACCTTCTAAGTCTTGTTTTTCGATTGGTGTAAGTTCTTCCGATACATGGCAGTGGAATGAATTACTTACATATTCTCTATCAGATACACCTTCAACGATACCATATTTTCTGCGGAACTGCTGAATCTGTGTACCACATAAGCTTTCTGCAGGTGTACCATAAATCGCATAAAGGTTACCATCTTCTTCTTTAAATTCATTTATCTTGGCATTAATATATTCCATAACTTCAACAGCGAAAACTCCATCTTCGACGATTGATTTGCCATTATATAGTTCTTGTAGTTCATTAAGTGCAGTAAAACCAAAGCTTGCTGTAGCAGCTGATAATAATGGCTTGATCTTATCATTTGGTTTTAAATCACCACCATAGAAACCGCCTTCACAATAAGCTAGTGGATTTGTAGATGCTCTCATTTCACCAAGATATGCATAGGTACGAATATGAAGCTTTCTAATAAGTGTCATATAATAATCTAAAACTTCATAAAAATCTTTACTCTCATGGCGTGATTTTGCAAGAATCATAGGTAAATGAAGAGAAACTGCACCAATGTTAAATCTTCCAACAAATACCGGTGAATCCTGTTCATCTGCTGGGTGCATACCACCCTTTCTATACCAAGGTGATAAGAATGCTCTACAACCCATAGGTGATATAATCTCACCATATTGCTTGTACATACTAGCTACGTAACCTTTTCCAGTTAGGCTAAGCCAATCCGGATACATAGTCTTTGATGAACATTCGATACCAGCTTCAAACACGTCCGCAGAAGGCATTCCTTCTCCGTGTAGGTTTTCGTCATATAAAAATACGATTTTAGGGAAAAGCACTGGTTTTTTACAGCCCTTTTTACCTTGACCGTCTTGACGAACCTTTAACATAGAAAGTGCGCCCATTTTGGCAAATCTAGTAGTACCAACTCCGATTGACATTGTAATAAATGGATAATCACCTCTACTACTTGCAACAGTATTGAATTTATATTCCCAGCCTTGGAAGCCTTGTTCAAATTCCTTTTCTAGATCCTTAATTGATTCTGCCTCTACAACTTCAGCAGATAATCCTAATCGCGTATATTTTTCTACGTATTTTTTATATGATTTCTCTGCGTATGGTTCTAAAATCAAATCCACACCAGCAACCGTAAATCCACCATATTGCTGACTAGCTGCACTAAGTACGATATCTCCAATTACATCAAATGCAACATCTAGGCTCTTAGGCTCGTTATACCAAATATTACCCATCTCAAAACCACCAGATAACACATTTGTTACATCGAATAAACAACAGTTCATCGTATCACGTCTAGCTGACATATCATGAACATAAATATAACCATCACGACATGCTTGAATCTCTTCAGTTGTCATAAAAAATTTCTGATAAAGTGCTTTATTTAACTGATTAAAAATCAAACTTCTCTTAGTAGAAACAAGTGCAGAGTCTGTATTTGCATTTTCCTTATCTCCTATATACATAATCGATTGACTCTTCTTATATACATCGTCTAACATACTTACAAAGTCTTGTTTGTAATTTCTATAATCTCTATAGCTTTTTGCTACAATAGGTTTTACCTGTTCAAGTGCGCTTTCCACAATATTGTGCATTACAGGAATAGGTATTTGATCTTGATTTAGATCATCAACTTTTGATACTACATAAGCACAAATATCAAGCTTTTCTTGATGTGTAAAACTAGTGAGTGCTCTATACGCACTCTTTCCTACTGCCTCTATAACCTTTTGGATATTAAAATACTCAAGACTTCCGTCCTTTTTAATCATACGTACCTGTCTCTTTGTACTATATAATTTATTATAATCAAATGTTTCTATACTTATTGTTTCGTCCTTACTCATAAGGTGCCTCCCTAATCTTTGTTTCTTTGTTATATATTTATACGTTTTATAGCCACAAAACGGAATATTCAAATCAAAACCTCACGTGTTTATACCTTGCTTCACACTATATATTGTGTGTGGCAAAAAAAACAACACATTTTATTGTGTTGTTTTAGTATAAAACTCTTTCCTCAAAAAAGCAATATTCATTATGAAATTTTTATAAATTAGTCATATTTGCTAAAAAATATATCATAAAAATATATATATTCTACAGTACTACAAAATCAAATCCATGACCTGTAATACATCCCACAGATGTTCTATCTCATAAGTAGGTTTGATATCACCCTTGAGCGCTTTTTTCTTTGGATTATAGTAGCAAGTTGCGATACCTGCAAGATTACCTCCAAGAATATCACTAGAAAGAGAATCTCCAATAATTAATGTTGTAGTTGCATCAAAATCCGGAATATTAGCTTTTACAAAATCAAAAAATCCTGTCTGTGGCTTTTCAAATCCAATCTCCTCTGAAACAAAAACTCCATGCATACAGTCTTTAAATCCAGAAAGAGCAATTTTCTTATGTTGTGTACTAGCAATACCATTCGTAACAACATATTGGTTGCATTTCGTTTTAAGTGTCGTACACAATGTTAAAGAATCATCAAGATATGCATATACATCACTAAGAACCTGTTGATATTCATCTTGAAGTGCTTTCATATCTGAAATATCGATTTGCAATGCATTAAACAAATCAACAAACCTATGCTCAATAATATAATCTTTAGAAATTTCACCTAACTCTAATCGTTTCCAATAAGAATCATTTATCGATTTGTATAGTTCTATTATTTCATCATTGATAGTTAAACATCTAGTCTTAAACACCTGCGTGATAGCTGTTTTCTCTGAAAAATCAAAATCTAACAAAGTCCTATCAACGTCCCATAAAATCGTCCTATACTTCATCTCTATGCTTCCTTCACTTCCTCATACTTTTCTGTTTGCTCTAGTGCCAACTCTAAATCCTTTTTCTTACGCAACTTAATGCCCAAAGTAATACCTACTCCAATTACTATAATAAATACTATAAAGACCAAAAGATAGCTCATCATAGCATTAAAAAACAAAATCAAATTTGTCATATTCATACCCATGCCTTTCATAAATTACAATTAAATATATCATCAACTCATCACATCGTCAAGTAAATTAGTACCATCTGCCGCTGTAGTTGCGAGCACATCGCAACGCTCATTTTCAGGATGTCCTGCGTGTCCTTTTACCCAAACATAAGTGATTTTATGTGGTTTTACAGCTTCTAACAAGCGTTTCCATAAGTCGATATTTTTCACTTCTTTTTTTGCACTATTACGCCAATTATTGCGAAGCCATCCACCTATCCAATTTTGATTAAATGCATCAATAACATATTTTGAATCCGAATAAACTGTAACCTCACAAGGTTTTGTAAGTGCTTCAAGCCCCACAATAACAGCCAAAAGCTCCATACGATTGTTCGTCGTTTGTTTATAACCAGCACTATATTCTCGTTCGTGTAGCACACCTGCGTTATCTGTATATTGTAACACGCAGCCATAGCCGCCAGGGCCATTTGGGTTTCCCCTAGCGGCACCGTCTGTAAATACCTTTACATGCATATATTTTCTCCTTTTATATTCATAAGCCTTTCACCCAAACACCATCTGAAAGGAAGGTGGCTGCCATGTTGTTCGCTGCATCAGTCACTTCTTTTGGGTAGTCTAGTAGATCTAATAGTTTGATTGCATTTCTTGTAGTAGCTTTACCGGGATATAGCAAGTAGGTAAAATGAATGTCTCCTTCAGAAACATCTTCCGTAAAGTGGTAGTTATCATATTTAGCTGACAAAGTTTCTGTAAGCTCCAAATCGTGTGTAGCCGCAAAACAGGTGCAACCATGCATCGCAATCCATGAAAGAATCTGTGTAGATGCTGATACACGTTCTAATGTATTCGTACCACGTAATACCTCATCTACAAAACAAAGAACCGGAAGATCACTCGTCTCTACCGTATCCATAATACGTTTCATTGCCTTTATTTCAGCCATATAGTAGCTATCACCACTTAATATATCATCTCCAATCGATATAGACGAAAAGATTCGATATAAGGGTGCCTTATAGCTTGTGCAAGTACAAGTGTGAATCGTTTGTGCAAGTACTGCATTAATGGCAACAGTTCGAAGGAAGGTTGACTTACCAGAGGCGTTAGAGCCAGTAATAAGAACTGAGTTTCTTACATCTATGCTATTTCCAATCGCATCTTCTAAAAGAGGATAGGTCGCATTTTCTAACTGCATACATTCGAATATTTCTGGAACACAGTAAGCACCTCTACTACATCTATATGCATAGATAGCTGCAGCACTGTCAAGCTTACCAATAGCCTCCATCAATACCCAAACTTGATCTAAATGTTCACTTAGATGATGGTACATCTTAAAGAACTGGATAATATCTACGTGGAAAATCATACGGAAATAATCAAGCATCAAATCTAGTGGATTTCCAAGTCCTGCTCCAGCATTACTAGTTTTCAACCAAAACTTCCCTTTGACAACAGTCTGTAAGGATTTATATGCCTGCTTCATCTGCGCTAACTCGTCAGTCGCAATCTCATCAAGTCCTTCTATCTTCACAAGCTCTCTTGAGGTTTCTAAGAGCCTAGTAACAAAACTAAAACAACCGATATAGCTTGCAATAATATTTTGTTTACTATAATAATCTACAATCTGATAAATCATAAGGCAGATACCACCCACAAGTGCTAAGCTTGGTTCTACAACAATAAGCCCAATACAAGCAAGATATAATAGATTCATCATCTTATCTTTTTGTGCATTCATACCTTTTAAAACAGTTAAAAAATCCAGATAATCATATACGGAATATTTCCCAGCATAACCTATGGTTGAAAGCGTTTCTTGCATCGTGGCACGGACCTTATCATGTGTCGAAAAAAAGTTTATGCGTTTTTCTAGGTCATCTAACTCCTGTGCATTAGTCTTCGGATTTCGAAGCGTATAATAAAGATATTCCTCACCTGCTGCACAATACGTATGATTCATGGTAGCAAACACATCATCTAGATGTAAATCATTCCAAGTAATATCATCTAGAGAATCTGTCGTGAAAAATTGCCTGTAATATCCAGAAGCCCTCTTCACCCTAGCCTCACTCATCTCTTGCAGCGGCTTAATCCCATGATCAGCCAAAATATTTCTACGCTTAAATGCGCGGTCCTTTTTCACCTTAAAATAACTAAAAACAATCACACATGCATAAAGTACAAAAAAAATCACTATAAAAATCGTTATTGTCATATTTGCCTCCCTTTTTCTCCCTAGCACTTTCATTATCGTGTAGGTATTATAAAAAGTCTTTCTATATAGTACCAAAAAAACAACCCATTTAAAAGACTAAAAAGAAATTTAAATAGGTTGCTATATAAATGGTATTGATGCTATTTTTCTAAGCGGTAGGTTGTTGCAACATTTCTTGCAAATTGCAATTCATTTTCCTTCGCTAGCTTTTCTACTTTCACCTCATTTAAGTTCAGTTTTGTAGTTGCTTTATAATACGTAGAATCCACAGATACATTTTGTGTATCTACCACTGTTTGATATGCTCTCACAATAAGGTCGTCACATCCTTGTGCTTTTTTACAAGCACTGAGTACTACATGTTTATCTGAAAACTTAAATAAGCTATATCCATAAGGTGCTTTAAAACTTGGTGTATTTAGTTTCATCGCATTAAATGGCATTTTGTTATATGAGACAATTGGTGTAATATATTCCTTTGCGTGTGCCGATAGATATTCACTATTTCGTACAATAGCTATCTCATACGTATGGGTACCTAATAACTGTGAATCAGGAGTAGCTAATTTAATACCTGAAGGACGTCCTGGGCGACGTAGCATTTCTTCTTTTCCAAGAAATCCTACACTTCTAAAGAGTGTTATTGCAAGTATATCATGATCTAAACCTATCAATTCAAACTCTCTGACTGAATTTGTAAGTACAGATAAACCATCTTCATTATCAAGACCTACATAAGATAACATAGGATAAATGCTATCTGGACGTTCATCCCATCCTTCTTTTTCCCAAACATCCATGGCTGTATCGTAAACTGGGCGTTTGATTTCACCAAATTGATTATCTGATAACGAAAAACTTGTGCCCATACCATTAGGAATCATAATTCTAACTCTATGATCCTTTGCTCTATTATCTATTGTTACTGATAATTCGATAATTGGAGAGTTTTTCTTCACAGTAGCAAGTATTTTAATATCCATAGAAGCATCAATCTTCTTTTCTTTTCTACTATCAAGATCTTTTGGTATATTCATAGTAAAGGCTATTTCAATCACAGCTTTGTGTTTATATTGATGCAATGTTCTATCTGCAATAATATCATGTGAACACACCAAGAAATCATCTGCTAGTGGTGAGAAATCATACTCATCGCCATCATCACTACCATCTTGAATAATCAATACTTTTTCGTATGTTTTCTTTGATATTTTATCATAGATTGTGAAGGTACCATTTTGCTCTACTTGAATGTTATAAAACTCGTTTTCCGTAAAAATCAAGTTGTCATGTGAAATAGATACTGACACTTCACCCGCTGTTTCTTTTATCATGTATGTCTTATAACCCATAGCTGGTAGTGTATCTTCAAGCGTAAATGTATATTTCACAAACGGGTCGTAATTGCCATAATGTACAATTTGACGGTCAATTAAACCAGCATCAACAACCTCTGTTTTGATAACCTCAAAGGATACGCTATTTCCTGTTTCATCTACAAGCTCAAAGTTTTTCATCTTCGTGATGATTTCGCCTTCGATTACACTTGTTCTTTCAAAAGGAAGTAGGTTAAAGGCTGTGAACTTATCAAGTGTGATATCCATTGGCATCGCATCTACGATTTTTCTTTGATAATATCGTATAAGTTCATCTGTTTTGTCCTCAGCATCGAAAAATCTGTTCTCGATTGCACGGTGGACTTTGTCGCTACAGCAGCACCCAATAGAGTCGTGTGCATGGTTTTTCATAAGATCCTTCCAAATACCCTCAATCAAACCCTCTTCGTACGAAGCGCCTAATGAGTAGGCAATCGTAGCAAGTGGTTCTAAGATATTTGTGATTTTATTTTCTATGCGTGTATTTGCTGATTTTAAATCAGCTCTTGTAGAGAAAATACTTCTGTGGACTCTCATATACTTACCATCTAGTAATTCACCCCGAATAGTGTCTAGTTGGATGCTACCTTCTGCAGCTTGTTCTTCGACTTTTTCAAATGTATGCTCATATTTGCTTAAGAAAAAGTCTTTATCTGGATAAATGTTTTTAAGCTGCTCCATTACCTCGTAAATGTTTTGTTGTACTGGCATTTGATCATGCCCATTTGGAAGTAGAATTTCTTCTGTTACTGCACCTTTTTCAAGAACTGGCATATATTTTGACATTCTTTTTTCGAGTGCTTCTTTTTCTTCTGGTAAATATTTACCAATCGCATAACCGAGTGGTAATAGCTGTACTAATACCTTTCCTTCGGATTCACATTCCCAGTAGAAATTGTGTTTATCTGTTCCGTGACGTTCTGAAGAACCTCTCCAAAACATGCATCTATCTATATCAAATCCATTTAAGATTTGAGGAAGCTTTTCACTTTGTCCAAAGGAATCAGGAAGGTAGCCAATCATCATAGGCTCACCAAATTCTTTGCTATCTTTTAATCCATATAATAGGTTTCTAACAATACTTTCTCCACCTACTACCATTTCATCTGTTTGTGTGTACCAAGGACCTATGATTAATTTACCAGCCTCAGCTAATTTCTTCACACGTTCTCTATTCTCAGGCTTTACAGCAAAATAATCTTCTAAAATCGCGGTTTGACCATCTAATACATAATATGGGTAATCATCTCTTGTCTCTAACATTTCCATGATTTCTTCCATGTTATTAACAAGTAAGATTCTAGATTCTTCTGTTGTAAAATACCACTCTCTATCCCAGTGCATATGAGGAACTACATGTACATTTTTTGCCATATAAATAAACCATCCTTATTGATTTGTTTTTTTGTTTTTTGCTTTTCTAGTTACAACGAGTAATACACCTGAAATAAGTGCACCTACAACTGCTGCTCCAAACCAAACGAGTGCTGATACAAAAGCGTTTTCTCCTGTTAACATAAAGATTGAGAAAATACCAGCTCCAGGAACATCAAGTCCGATATTCATACCAGCTACAATTGCACCTGTTACTGCAGAACCTGCGCATAGTGAGGCAATCACGCGTACTGGATCTGCCATCATAAATGGAATCGCACCTTCTGTAATACCTCCGAGTACTAAAATCCATGTACTTTGACCTGCTTCAATTTCTTGCTTTGTATATTCTTTTGCTGCTACTTTTGTAGCAAATGTAACTGCAAAACCTGATACCATTTTAACGGATGCAAATACTGCGTAAGGTACGAGTACTCCTTCAGCTAGGGCACCTGCACAGAATGCGTATGCCGCTTTATTGACAGGACCACCTAGGTCAAATGAAACCATGATACCAATTACTGCACCGAGAAGTGCTGCATTGGCTCCACCAAGTGTTCCAAGAAAGCTAATTAGCGTTGTATTAATCCACGCAACTGGTTGTCCCACTACTGTGAACATAAGTGTACCAACTATTAAGGTAGAAAATACTGGATAAACCCAAAAGCTTACAAATCCTGCTAGCGTTCCTTTTGCTGGAATGTATTTTTTAAGGTATTTTACTGTAAAGCCTGCAAGCAAACCACCAATCATACCGCACAAGAAACCACCGCTGATCATGTTCGCACATAGACCTGCTGCAAAACCAGGAGCAAGTGCAGTTTTATCTGAAATCGAGTATGCCATATAAGCTGATAGCACTGGAATCAAAATTGTTCCAAGTAAGTTTGAAGCTAGCATTCTAAACAACCACAACCAGCTATCCTCTAGATTATATAATTCTTGAAGCCCAAAAATATTGGAAGCCATGACTGCAAAGGCACCAATCATACCACCAGCTACAATAATAGGAATCATATAAGAGATACCTGTCATAACAGATTGTTTGATAATACTACCAATACTTTCTAAATCCTCTGTGGACTCGTCTGCCTTGTATTCCCCTTTTACATGTTTCTCTGCTTTTTCAAGAGCTTCTGTAATAACACCCTTACCGTCCTTGATTGGCTGTGCAACTGGAACCTTCGTAATTGCTAAATGTTCAAAGCGTTCTGGTTCTTTTACTGCAACGCCTACTGCGAAAATTGCAGCATCTGCTTCTTCTAACATTTTGTTTGTATGTCTGTCTTCAATACCATTTGCACCTTGCTTTTCAACATAAACTTTTACGCCAAGTTCATTTCCAGCTTTGATTAATGCTTCAGCAGACATGTATGTGTGAGCAATGCCTGCAGGACATGCTGTAACTGCTACGATTGATTTTGTATAAGTAACCTCAGTTGTATCTTCTAAAACCGAATTATCCAAGTTTTTGTAAAATTCTGCAACTGTATTTGACGCAAATAATTTTTCCTTGTATTCATCATCGCTCATTCTTTGCATAAGCTCTGCTAACAACTCTAAATGTGTGCTGCCAGCCTCTGCCTCTGGAATTGCAAGTAAAAATACATATTTCACTTCATTGTCAGGGTCAATACTTTCCCAATCCTCTACGATATCCTCTGTCGACATGACTGCAAAAGATGCTTCCTTAACACAGCTTGACTTTCCATGTGGAATTGCAAGACCACCTTCCATACCTGTTTCAGAAAGTGCTTCTCTTGCATAGACAACTTTGATAAATTCTTCTAAGCTTGCAACCTTTCCATCTTCATAAAGCTTTCTCGCTAAGGCTCTGATAATGACATCCTTGTGCTTTAAATCACTATTTAGTGTAATTAAATTTTGATTTGTTAAATTTGATAAATTCATAATCGTGTTCCTTTCCTTTTCCCTTTTGTACAGTGCTTCTTTCTTTGTAGGTTCATTATAGCAACAAAAAATTCCAATACGCGATTATTAGAATAAAATCACAAAAAAAGTTTGGTTGTGAATTTATACACATATTAGTATGGCTATCTTTACTTTTTTTATACAAGTGCTAATTCATTACATTTCTAACCAAACGAACGACTATTTAAAAACCAACCATACAAGATCTTCCTCATATGGTTGGTTTTTAATATTATATTGGTAATTCAAGACATGATTTCTAAATGACTTCCGCCAATTTTATCCTTTGAAACTACTATCTTTTTATCAATCTTCTCTTTTAGTTCTCCAACATGAGAAATAATACCTACAAGTCTATCCGAGCTTGCAAGGTCTTTAAGTGCTTTAATCGCACTTTCAAGCGATTTCTCATCTAATGATCCAAATCCTTCATCCACAAATAGTGTATCTATCTTAATACCGCCTGCTGATGCTTCGATTTCATCCGCAAGACCGAGTGCTAGGCAAAGAGATGCTTTAAAGGATTCTCCCCCCGAAAGACTTTTCACGCTACGTCTGCTGCTATTATAGTGATCAATCACATCAAGGTCTAAACCGATTTGCTTTGCTCCTGATTTAATGGTCGTATCTTCTGTAGATGATGCGTTTGTAAGTTCGTATTGTCCAGCAGTCATTTCAAGCAAACGAAGATTGGCTCTTCTAATGACCTGGTCAAAGTAAATAGCCTGTACATAAGTTTCTAGTGAAACTCTATCTTTTCCTGTTAGCGTTCCCTTTGCTGTGTCGAATAGCTTCCTTACCGTTACATAGGCCTCTTCTGCTTGTTGTAAGAACACTGCACGTTCTTTGATTTGGGTTAGAGCATCTTCATTTGCTTTATGCGTTGCATAAAGATTCTCTTGCATTGCAAAAAGATTTTCTTGCAATGATGCCAATTCATTTTTTTGCTCTGTCAGTAGCGCAAGATCAAATACTTTTATCTCACCTAGCTGTTCTAATAATGTTTTTATTTGTCCTGCATTCGTAGCTTTTTGGTTTTCTAATGTACGTACACTGTTTCTAGCTTCTTCTAATGTTAGTTCATATGTTTTTTTCTCTTTTTGCAAGCCACTCACATATGCTTTTGCTTCAGACTCTGTTTCAAATTTAAGTTCAGCACGTAAAAGTGTTAATTGATTTTCTTCTAATGTTATCTGTACGGTTCTTGTACTAATAGACAGCTCCATTTTTGCAATATTTGCTTGTAGCACATCACATGCTTCTTGCACTTTAGGTAATAATTCTTGTTTTAGCTCTTCTCTGCGTTTGATTTTCTGCTCTTCTAGAGCGTAAGCACTCGCAAGCTTTATATAATCTTGTTTTAATATACGCTGTCTAGATGTAATACGTTCTGTCAATGTTTCTAGTGTAGGTTCAAATACTATTGCAGCCGCATGTTGCCTGATGCTGTCTAAGTTAGTTTCAACCGTTCCACGTAGCTTGGCACAAGATTCGCTTAACCTTAGTACCTGCTTCATGCCTTCTTCGTATAAGAACTTTGCTGCTGCCACTTCTTTTTTATCAGGAGCATGTGCTGTAAGCACTGCTGGCATAGGATGTTCTATTCCACCACATACAGGGCATGGAATGCCTTTTATAAGTGTTTGAGATAAAATTCCTGCTTGCTCATTTAAAAAAGCTTGTTCCTTTTTCCTATACACATCTAACAGCTCATTGGCTTTTTCTTGTTCTTTTATATAAGTACTTTGTTTCACACCTAATACATCTAGTGCATCATTATAGCTCTTATACATCTCTGACAATTGATTTAAGGACTTATTTTCTAGTATAATGTCATTTTGTTTTGCTTTGATATTAGATAGCTCTGTACCAGCTTGCTCTAATGATTCATACTCCTCAATAAGATTCTGATAGGATTCTTTTTTTGATAAAATATCTACTTGTAATTGTACGAGTTTTTCTTTTTCTTTTAACTTATAAGTTTGGTTATTGTCAATGCTTTTCGCCAAATTTGTAAGTTGTGTATACTTTTCATGCTTAGAAAGCTGAATTGATATTTCTTGCGACAACTTGTCAATCTTAGGTTGATTTAACAAAGTCTGTTCTAAAGCTTGTTGTGCCTCTTGTAAGGTCACTTCTAACTGTACAGACTTATCCTGTAACAAAGTAAGTGCACTAATACGATCTTCTTGACTCTTAGCTTCTGAAAGTTGCGCTTCTATATTTTTACGTTTTTTTTCTATTTCAGAAGTTCTTTCTTTGGTACTATGGTAACTTGCAAAGGTTTCTTCTATTAGCCGTTCTAGCACTTCCATATCTTTTCCTAGTACGAGACCCGAATCTTTCATCTTAGTCACTGCATCAAAATAAATGCTCACTTCCTCGCACTGTATCGTGTTTAAAAAATGTGCAATCGCACGTTTTTCGTCTTCTCTTTTCCCATAGGCAAGCTTTTGTTTTTCGTCTAGCTTATATTGAAGTCGTTCATATAAAGAGGTCTGAAAAAGCTTACGAAACATCTCTACACGTGTCTTTGTATCTGCAAATAAAATCTTATTGAAATCTCCCTGGGAAATCATCGCAATCTGTGAAAACTGCGTGCGATCAATCCCAAGAATCTCTATAACCTTTTGGTTAACATCCTTCACCTTTGTAATCGGAAGTTCTACATCTGGTAAAAACAGCTCTGCCTCAGGTAACTGTTTTGTAAATCCATCTCCACGCTTTGCTGCACGCATATACTCAGGAATTCGTTTAATCTGATATTCCTTTCCCTTATATTCAAATGTAAAAGAAACGAATGTGTCCACGCCAGACTCTGCATATTTACTGCGTAGCATCTTCGTGTCACGATCCTTACCGCTTGGCTCTCCATATAGAGCAAACGAAATCGCATCAAACAATGTGGTTTTCCCAGCGCCTGTATCACCAGTAATCAAAAACAAGCCTCTATCACCAAGTCTTGTCATATCTATTGTAGTAGCTTCTGCATATGGTCCAAATGCAGAAACAGTAAGTGTAATCGGTCTCATCTATCCTCCCCCACTTGCGAAAGCGTTTCTAATAGGACGCGTTCTTCTTCCTCTGAAAGTACCTGACCATGTTGTCGTTCAAACAGTTCTGCAAATAATTCAAATGGCGACTTATTCTTAACTTCAATGGCACCAATTACTGCATCGACAGTTCTCGTACGCGTATTATCATAACGTAGCTCCATAATATTCGGATATACGCTGCGAAGCTTTGATAATGCATCAAGTTGTTCCTCTTCATCTGTCAGTACAATTCGAAGGTATGATTCGTCCATGTCTCTATGCCCCATAAGATCTAGATATGTACCTGTTAAAATTTTTACATCTCTACGTGGTACTAATGGAACTGTAGATATATGAACACTTCCTTTTTCTAATAAATCAACAATTGTAACAGACTTTGTGTGATTATGCTCTGAAAAAGAATACTTAAGCGGTGTTCCGCTATATCTGACCGTTTCATGCACACAATGCTGGGCCCTATGAATATGTCCTAACGCTACATAATCAAATCCATCGTAAACACTTACATCAACGTTTTCACTACCACCTACTAGGAGTTCCTCAGAATCTGATGTAAGTGCACCCGTTACAAATTGATGTGATAGTATAATATTTCTCTTGCAAGCATCTAATGCTACATCTTCTAATGCCACCCTTACAGTATCTGTATAGGATTCTATTTCTGCATCTGAATGATATGCTCTCACATGCGATGGCTTAATAAATGGTAATAAATATATAGAAAGCTCACCATACATATCCTGTACAGAAACAGACTCTATCGAGCCATTATATACTGGGGAAACATAAACACTAGCATTAGACAAAATACGCCCACCAAAGCCTAACCTCTCTGCTGAGTCATGATTACCGCTGATCATAAAAATCGGAATATCTAGCTTCGTAACACCCACTAAAAACTCATCAAACACTCGTACAGCCTCTGCTGAAGGTACTGTTTTGTCATAAATGTCACCAGCTATAAACAGTGCATCTGCCTGTTTTTTTTCTAAAATATCTTCTATTTGTTTCAATATGTAAACTTGATCTTCAAGCAAGGATACTTCATGAAGCCTTTTCCCAATATGTAAATCCGAAATATGTATGATTCGCATGCGTACAACCCCTCTTTTTCATATATATATCATAAATATAAGGTGCTACCAGTAGACACTTGGTAGCACCTTATTAAATTATATCATGCAATATTTAGCAGAACAAGTGTTTAGTTATAAACCTTTTGTACAAGTAATATCCTAAAGATCCTCTCAGCTGCACTGTAACAAAGCTCTGGTGCTCTTTCAACAGCAGTGCTTAAATCCATAATGCCGTTTGTCGTAGTCATAATACTCGTAATCCCATGCTCATACATCGCTTCTGCACGTTCTCCCATACCACCTACAATGGCAACACAAGGAATATTCTTATTCTTACAAGCTGTTCCTACACCATAAGCTACCTTGCCGTAGGCTGATTGATGATCCATCATGCCTTCTCCTGTAATCACAAGATCTGCACCATCAATTTTTTCTTCAAGAGTTAAAATGTCCATAACCGTTTGAATACCAGAACGCATAGAAGCATTTGTAAATGCTAAAAGTCCTGCCCCAAGACCACCAGCAGCACCTGCACCCTCTATCTTAGCCACCTGTTTGTCACATACCTTTTCAACAATACTGATATAGTGATTCATACCCTCCTCTAAGAGGATAAAATCAGCACCACTAGCACCTTTTTGCTTGCCAAAAATGTATGTAGCACCAGTAGGTCCACACAGAGGGTTTTTCACATCACTCATAATAATAATTCTAGTTTTTTCAACAAGTGGATGAATATTCGAACAATCAATATCATATATTTGCTTGAAGTTTGCAGGAATACCTTCGATAGCTTCACCACTTTTATTCAGAAACTTTGCACCAAGTGCCTCGGCACAGCCCATGCCACCATCATTTGTCGCACTACCACCAATACCAATATAAATCGTCTTACAGCCTCGTTGCATAGCATCTATCAATAGCTGTCCAGTACCATATGTACTAGATTTCATAATATTTCTTTTCTCTTTTGGAATCAGAGGTAGACCTGATGCTGCAGCCATTTCTATAATTGCTTTATCACCATCAAAAATACCATACATCGCTGTAACATCTTCCCCTAACGCATTTTTTACAGGAACATGTATCTCTTCACTATCAAGTGCCGCAAGTAGACTTTCTACCGTCCCCTCACCACCATCGGCCATTGGAAGCTTTAACACCTCTACTTCGCCAAACACATCGACAGCTGCACGTTCTACTATATTACAAATCTCACTTGCACTAAGTGAACCTTTAAATGAATCTGGTGCTACTACTAATTTCATATTCTTCTCCATTTCTTCTAACCGTCTAACCTGTTACCTAATCTATTTATTATAACCTGTTCATGCCCTTCAAAAAAGCCTTTTAAACAAATTTCTTGTACTTTTATACCTTCAAGCAAAAACAATATTTCTTCGTACATATACTTTACATAGTTATCGACAATCGTCTCTGCCGCTTCATCTAATTCCTCTAAGCCTCTCAGTACATATTTATCGCTAATATTTGCAAAATCACCATCACAATAGCACCATAAAATACTCTCTTGATACTGCATCATCTGATTGAAGCAATTTTTGTAAAAAGAACTTTTTGTCAATCTACTATTTACATTTATATCCATTTTCAAGGCATTTCCACTAGTGATATCAACGTAGATAGATTCACAAGTATGTTCTGTGATGGTTATTTCTAATCTAACCTGTTTGGAATGTTTTAATACCATTTTATTACCTCCTCATGCCATACTTTTTGGTATTCTAAGTATAACAAAGTAAGGACAGTTGTCTGGTAGAATTAAAATATTTTCACATAAAAAAAGTGTCTGTGTATAAATACACAGACACCGATATTATTTTACAATATTTCTTGCAAAGTTCTTTGCACTAATTATATCATCAGCATTCGGAAGATTTTTATTGGCAAACATAAATTGACCTCTACAATAGAAATGTTCTTTTGACACTGTAATGCCTTTTTTTGTAAGTAGGTCAACAAGTTTTGGATAACCACTATCAGACATTGCCGATGTTGAGAATATAGCAACCTCCCCAATTTGCGTAGCATCCAAATTATTTATAAATTCTATAACCTTTTTGTCAATTCCAAATTTATAAACTGATGCACCTAAAAATAATACATCTACCTGCTCTTTAATCGTTTGATCAACAGTAACTGCATCACATCCAATTTCTGCTGCAATTGCATCTGCAATCTTTTGTGTATTTCCTGATTTTGTATAATAAGCTACTTTTACATTCATAAATTATCTCTCCTATAGTGATTAAAAAAGTTGTTCTCCAGCATTTGCGCCAGCACCTTCATTATAAATCTTATCTACGGTAAATGTCCATACCGCTTTTATTTGCATGTTCATTTTCGAAAATTGATCTGCAACCATATCAAATAATGGTCCATCTGAATGGCGCTTTTGTACAGACGCATTTACCAAATACGAT
The DNA here is from genome assembly GCA_044425805.1 of Lachnospiraceae bacterium. Classification (GTDB taxonomy): domain Bacteria; phylum Bacillota; class Clostridia; order Lachnospirales; family Lachnospiraceae; genus RGIG6307. The sequence continues at coordinate 112,306 of JAWXVC010000005.1, forward strand.
TCCATGCCCTTCACTGCTAATAAAGCAACCTTGCCTGTATCTGCTAAATTGACACTAGTTGTATTCATAAATACTTCTGCAACTCCCATAGTGTCATCATCAAGTACCATTACACTTCCTGCTACGATAGCATGAACCTGACCATCCTTTGATACTGTACTAACTACCTTCACACTCTGTGGATCTTTAAATAAGTTACTAACATGTTCTAAATTCTTCATGAAATATTCTCCTTATGCATTTTTGTGATTGACTCAGTTTTTCTTACTTGGTATAATTTTATCACACGAAAAATTTTCAGTCAATAACAGAGAAAAATATGAGGAGGTATGAAAAATATGAGTGCATGTAAAGCTGGTCACTGTCCTTGTGGAGAAACATGTCCTTTGCAGGTTTCCCTAAAACGCATAGGTGGCAAATGGAAAATCCCTATTCTATGCGTACTGTCATGTGAAGAAGGTATCAGGTATAATGAACTTATGAAGAAAGTACAAGGCATTACTAATACCATGCTAGCAGCCTCCCTAAAGGAGCTTGAAAAGGATGGATTAATCACTAGAGTGCAGTATAATGAAATGCCTATTAGAGTAGAATATTTTATTACAGATAAATCCATAGAGCTTATGCCAACCTTGCAATCGCTTGCTATATGGGGGATGACGTAATAAAAAGCAGGAGCAGACTCCTAACAAGTTCTTCTGCTCCTGTAATTTATTCTAGGTAATTTAGAAACTTCTATTTTATGTTCATCCCCATTGTCTATACATCTATATATATCTTACGAGGTACGTTTGCACTACACCTCACCGTAGCGGTACATAAAATGCAAAGGTATGCGAGCACGCCTTTGCATTTAAGTGCCGACGGCTCGCTAAGTACCTCTTTGAAGATATATATAGATGTATAAACAATAGAGTAGACACACAAAGTAGGTATTATATCAATCTACTAGTTCCAAGTCTAGATGCACCCGCATCAATCATCCCTCTAGCATCGTCCATATTCGCAATTCCACCAGAAGCCTTTACAAGTACTTGCTCGCCCACATGTACTCTCATAAGGGAAACATCTTCAAACGTTGCTCCACCTGTAGAAAATCCTGTAGATGTTTTGATGTATTCAGTACCTGATAGTGTCACAAGTTCACACATTTTGATGATTTCATCTTTTGTAAGTAAACATGTTTCGATAATAACCTTTAATAAGGTGTCGCCACATGCCTCTTTAATCGCTTTCATTTCATCCAATACGTATTCATAATTTCCAGATTTTAACATACCGATGTTAATCACCATATCGATTTCATCTGCACCATTTGCTATTGCATCTGTTGTTTCAAACACCTTTGCAGCTGTAGTCTGTGTGCCGTTCGGAAATCCGATTACAGTACATATAGGCAATCTATCACTTACATAGTCCTTTGCTAGCTTCACAAAACATGGCGAAATACATACTGACGCTGTTTTATGTTCCATGCCCTGATCACAAAGCACCTTTACATCCTCAAAGGTTGCTACTTGTTTTAAAATCGTGTGGTCTACCCTACTCAAAATCTGTTGTTCTGTCATAATATTTAGTTACCTTTCCTTTTTTCCTTTTTGGATAAGTGATACTGTCATTATTGTATAACGCACAACACTACAATAACGAAAGTATGCTACTTCCTATCGTGCCTTCTGGCATCAAAACTCCAAAGTTATCTGCGAGTGTAGCTCCAATAACTGCAAAACTATCAGCTACACCAAGGTCAGCACCCTCTGTCATAGACTTTGAATAAGCTATAAATGGCACTTGTTCTCTTGTATGGTCTGTTCCTTTAAAGGTTGGGTCTGTACCATGGTCAGCCGTTAAAATAAGTAAATCATCCTCTCCTATGAGGGGAAGTAATTCGCCTAGCTTTTCATCAAACTTCTCTAGTTCTTTTGCATAACCAGTCACATCTCTACGGTGTCCCCAAAGTGCATCAAAATCAACAAGGTTTACAAAGCAAAGTCCTGTAAATTCTTCCTGTGCAAGTGCGATTGTCTGCTCCATTCCCTCTACCGAAGATTTTGATTTGAGTGCTCTTGTCACGCCCTCTCCATCAAAAATATCCTTTATCTTACCAACTGCGATAACGTCCTTACCAGCATCTGCTAATACATTCATCGCAGTCTTACCATAAGGTTTAAGTGCATAATCATGTCTGTTCGAGGTACGTTTAAACTCTCCCTTTTTCATACCAATATAAGGTCTCGCGATAACACGTCCAACCTTCCATTTATCTTCCATCGTAAGTGCTCTTGCATACTCACAATATTCGTATAATGTATCAAGCCCCATGATATCTTCATTTCCACAAATTTGCAATACAGAGTCAGCGGATGTGTATACGATCAAATGACCATCTTTTACTTCGCTCTCTGCAAGCTCTTCTAAAATCTCCGTACCACTCGCACTCTTATTACCGATGATCTTACGATCAAATTTCGACTCAAGAGCCTCTATTAAATCATCTGGAAAACCAGTTTCTGTAAAAGTCTGAAACGGTGTTGTAATGTGAAGACCCATCATCTCCCAATGACCTGTCATCGTATCCTTTCCAACACTCATCTCTTGCAAACGCATAAATTTAGCACTTGGATATTCCACAGGAGTGATTCCTTCAAGCTTATGCAAATTTGCCATTCCAAGCTTTGTTAAATTCGGAATTTTAAAATTCTTTGTATGAGTTGCAATATGTCCTAACGTATCTGCACCAACATCACCATATTTCTCTGCATCTGGCATCGCACCGATTCCAAGCGAATCGATAACTACCACAAACACTCTTTTATATTTACCCATAAAAATCCTTTCTAATTTCTATACACTCCCTTTATATTTTAGAATAAAAAATATTAAGTATGCGTAATACTAATTATTTGTATCTAATTTAATTAAGTTTCTAATAGCCTCGACAGCAACTTCTATAGCAGTTTCTGTATCATGTACGATAGGATTTTCCATGCCGAGTGCATTGCGTTCTTGATTTCCTACAACGAGGAAGTTCGAACCACAACGAACACCTAAATGGCTTGCAACGATAAATAATGCTGCTGACTCCATCTCTGAAGCCTTACATCCAAGGCGCTTCCATGCTTCCCATTTCGCTATAAGCTCATAGCTTACAGGCATTTTTTCTGGATCATGCTGTCCATAAAAAGCATCTTTACATTGTACAACTCCAGTGTGATAACGTTTACCTAAAGTTTTTGATGCTGCTACAAGTGCATTTGTCACATCAAGATCTGAAACTGCAGGAAATTCAATTGGAGCATACTCCTTACTAGTTCCTTCCATACGAATCGCACCTGTTGCAATGACAACATCACCTCCCATAACATCAAGGTCAATTCCACCACAAGTACCGACACGAATAAACGTATCCGCACCGCACTGCACCAATTCCTCCATCGCAATCGAAGCCGATGGCCCACCGATACCAGTCGATGTCACACTTACCTTCACTCCGTCTAGGTACCCTGTATATGTAACGTATTCTCTACTATCTGCAACCAACTGTGCATCCTCAAAATGTGCTGCAATCTTTGCACAACGCTTTGGATCACCTGGCAAAATGACATAACGACCAACTTCCCCTGGTCTCACCTGAATATGATATTGTAACCCTACTTCACCCGAATAATTCTGCATATAATTCTCTTTCCTTTCTTAATCTTCTATATTACAAATTATACCTTGTTTATACAAAAATAGCTGTCAATTTTCTATTAAGATTCTATGAATTTTAAATAGCTCGAAATCCCTTGCCTATTGTCTCACTTGAATTCACAATTGTAATAAATGCCAATGGATCCGTTTCTCTCATGAAATTTCTCAGTAAGACCGCCTGTTTTCTCGTAATAACCGTTGTAATCATCCCATGCTCATTGCCTGAATAAGCGCCTCGAACTGTCGAGATATTTGCACTTCTTTTTAGGTCGTGTATAATAAAGCTCTTGATTTCATCCATATTCGACGTAACGATCGTTACGTATTTACGCGTATTGATATTTTCAATCGCACTATCTACGATAAATGCCTTTGCAAATAAGCCAAGTACGCAATAAAGGCCAGTTTCTATACCAAAAATGGCACCAGCCCAAACCGTAATCAAAAGATCAGAAACAAGTAGTGCCTTGCCAATCTCCATACTCGTATGCTTTTTGATGATCATTGCCACAATATCTGTACCACCTGTAGAAGCATCAACATTAAATACGATCGCACTACCAACCGCTGGAAGAATTGTCGCAAAAACAAGTTCAAGCATCGTATCGTTTGTAAACGGTGCACTTAAAGGAATCAAATACTCTACTGCTGCTACATATGCGCTAATCGCAAAACTTGCATATACTGTAAGCCCTGCAAACCCTTTGCCAAGAAAAATAAAACCTAAAATAACCAGTGTTGTGTTGATAATAAACATTGCCTGACCAACATTCATCGCGGGGAAAATCGACGCAAGAATAATTGAAATACCACTCGTCCCCCCAATCGCAAAATGATTTGGTGTTTTAAATAGGCTAATCCCAATCGCCGTAATCAATAATCCCAAATTTAATAGAAGAAACCTCTTCAATGAATTCTTATGCTTTTTTAAATGTGCCATCTTTTTTCTTTCCCTTATAGTTAGTGTATTTTAAAGTTTTTCTGTTCCATTAGAGGTATTGAAAAGATGTGTTTTCCCTTTAAACATATCTTCTAATTCAGCAAAATAGCGTGCCTCTAATGGAGCCTTTCTTATAATAGATATCGTTTCTTTCATTTGCTCGAGGTTTTTAGCTCCAACAATCGTATCCGTAATCGCATCAGGGTACATCGCAAAGCGAAGTGCAAGTGAAGTGAGTGCATCATCTGCTAACCCTTCTCCAATATATTTTGTACGTATTTTTTCCACATATTCAGCAATCATGTCATACGTCGCATTCCACCTACAGCGGTGGTCATCTTCAGAAAATCTATGACCAACAGGATATTTCCCTGATAAAAACCCCGTCTCAAGGCTAGTTCTACCAATCAGTGCTACCTTATGCGCCACTGCATAGTCAAACACCTCGTTCGTCTGCTGACGTAGCATATTATAAACAAGTTGGATCACATCCATCTTGCCGGTATCAATATATTTCTTACAGAGACTAACAGTCGCATCTGTTACATTAACACCTTTGATAGAACCACCAACTGCACGAATTTTACCTTTTTTCTTCAGCATCTGCATCGTATCTAAGGCTTCCTGCATAAGATCATCTTCTTCGGGTGGAGAATGAAAATAATATACATCCACATAATCTCTGCCAATGCGTTTTAATGACTTATCTAGAGAAGCCTCAATATTACTTACGTTCCCTCTGTTACCTCCAGCATGTGTCTTCGTAGCAATGACAATCTCGTGCTTTGAAGTAGTTTCCTTTAAAAAACGTCCAATCACATCCTCTGCGTTTGTATAGCTTTCTGCAGTGTCAATGAAATTCCCACCTTCACTAACATAATAATGAAGTGCTTCTACTGCTTGATCTGCAGTTATATCTTTATATATTTGACTACCACCTAGTGCCCATGAGCCAACACCAAGACTACTAATCATGATCTCATCTGTTAATCTTCTATTTCTCTCCATCGCCAATATTCCCTCTCAATTTGTACTTATATATATACATGCATTCTACCACATTTCCCTTGACAGTACTAGCATTTTAACGCTATACTGTGTCCATATATTTGAGCAAATGCAAAGGCGCATGGAGATTTTTCTCCATGCGCCTTTTTTCTTGAATTGTTGTATTTATTAAAAGGAAGGAATGGTAATCACAATGAATAGTCTTATTGAAAATGCTGATATTATTAATAAGCAGCTAGCGAGGTACGGAGTTAAATTCGGAATATACAAGGACAATGAATTTCATGAACGCTTTTTCCCATTTGATGCGATTCCTCGTGTCATTTCCGCAGAGGAATGGGATGTTTTAGAAAAAGGACTCATACAAAGAGTCGATGCATTAAATGCTTTTTTAAGGGATATTTACGGTCAAAAAAAGATTATACAAGATGGCATTATTCCTGAGGATTTTGTCTACCTATCTTCAGGCTATTTACCTCAGTGTGAAGGTATTATTCCTCCCTTTGGCATTTACAGCCATATTTCAGGGATTGATCTTGTAAAAGGAAAAAACGGAACATGGTACATATTAGAGGATAATCTTCGCGTTCCATCTGGTGCTTCTTATCCGTTGATAGCTAGACAGCTTTGTCGTAGATGTAGCTCTACCACTTTTAAAACAAATCAAGTGCTTGATAATAGAAATTATGGTGCCTTACTAAAAGAGACCATGGATAGTGTAAACACTGGTGGTATCAACGTCATCTTCACACCTGGTCGCTACAATGCAGCGTATTTTGAACATTCTTACTTAGCTGAAAAAAGTGGAGCTGTATTAGCAGAAGCTGATGAGTTATTTGTAGAAAACAACCTACTTTATTATCGTTCCGTAGAAGGCAACCAAAAAATCGGTGCAATCTATCGTAGAATCGGTGATGAGTACCTTGATCCACTTTGTTTCTTGCCAGAATCACTCATAGGAATACCAAATCTGATGTCTGTATATCGTGCAGGAAATGTTGCAATCATCAATGCACCTGGTAATGGCGTGGCAGATGATAAAGGTATTTATTATTTTGTACCTAAGATGATTAAATATTATTTAAATGAAGAACCTCTACTTTTAAATGCACCTACTTATCTTCCATTTTATGAACAAGATCGTAACTACGTCTTAGAAAATATCCATAAGTTAGTAATTAAGGATGTAGCAGAAGCTGGCGGATACGGCGTAGTCTTTGGTAATAGCTTATCCGAAGAGGAGCTACAGGTATTTAAGGATACGATTATCGCAGAACCTAGACGTTTTATAGCACAAGAGGTCATAGACTTTGAAGATCTTCCACTTATTGAAGGCAAGGAAACAGTTGAAAGGAAAGCCGATCTTAGAGCCTTCGTATTATCAGGCCGTACAACAAAGGTTTGGCCAAGTGGACTTACTCGCTTTTCTAGAAATCCAGATAGCTTTATCGTAAATTCATCTCAAGGAGGAGGTTTTAAAGACACATGGATACTATCACACTAAGCAAGAAAAATCGTCTCTTTTGGCTAGGTCGTTATGCTGAAAGAGTATATCAAGGCGTTGAGATTATACGCTATATTCAAGATTTATCGATTGACAATGATTCTTATATAGATTTAGATGGTGTATGTAATCGAATCGGCATTAAAAATAACTTTGCTTCAGCTGAAGATTTTTGCCTTACCTATGCTTTTGACAAGCACTTGACAAACTCAATGCTTTCAACTGCTGAAGCAATGCTTGGTAATGGCATGGTACTTCGTGAACTACTAGGCTCTCCTACCCTAAGTTACCTTCAAATGGCTGTATCTGCATTAGAGATTGCTTCTACGAGTTCTTCTTATGCACTCGAGCTACAATGGGTACTAGATGATATTATGGCATTTAAAGGAAGCTATAATGAATTTGTTGACTCTGAAAAAGCGCGTAACACCATTAAGACTGGTTCAAGTCTTGAAAAACTAACGACTGTTATGTTGTTTTACCCAGATAAATCTTCTCTACCAAGAGAATTGCATAAATTAATCAATCGTGTCCAAAAGACGAACCTTGATTATAATACTGTTTGTCTAGAACGCATCGAACAATTTTTAGAACGAGAAGAGGTTTATACGGACGATTCTACACTTCTATATGATGTTATGAATCTAGTCTTAATCTAAAGGTGAAAAAAGAGTGTTTGTGTTGAAGCGTAACAAACACACTTTATACTTGCGCTAAATTTGATATTTAGCTTAGGTTCTTTCGCGTGTTAAATGCTGTAAGCGCTTCAGAATGAGAGAAAACATGAAAAATCTATTTTTTGAAAGTACTACAACACTAAGTTTTGATGCTCCTGTTGTTGACCACCATTTCCTATTAAGGTCACTACCGCCAACTTATGCAGGACAACGTATTATGTCGGCAACATTGCAGATTTTACCGTCCGTTCCATATACACTTTCTTGCGATGGCTTTGGTAATTTAAACGAAACAGGTTGTATTAAGTTTCCACATACAGAGTTTGTCTATTCAGTTTCAGGACTTGCTCAGATTGATCAAGAGGATAGACAAAAGGAGCGCTTACATCCGATATTTAAGCACCCTTCCTTTTACACTGGCACAAATGATAGCATGAAAGATTTTTTATTATCGCTTGATTTACAAGGTACGAATCTAGAAAAATCTATCAAACTATCAGATGCAATCTTTACACATATGACATATCAAACGGGTGTTACTGCTACTTCTACGACTGCGATTGAAGCTTTCGCGCTTGCAAAGGGTGTTTGCCAAGACTACACGCATGTATTTATTGCGCTCGCTAGACTTGCTGCTATTCCTTGTAGATATGCAAATGGGTTACTCTTAGGGGAAGGCCAAAGCCATGCATGGGTTGAAATATACTGCGACGGCATGTGGATTGCAATTGATCCAACACACAATAACTTGGTTGGAGAAGACTCTATACGTTTTTGTACAGGTAGAGACTTCCTAGATTGTGCTCTAGAACGTGGTGTATTATATGGTGTTGCGAACCAATCGCAGATGAATGTAACTATTGTAAAAGAACAATAAAAAAGTACGCAACAACGCTTTGAGATCAGTACAAACGTTGTTGCGTACTTTTTTTATTGTTCAATTATTTATTCTCACTATAAAAGCTTTCTACCCATTAAGACACCCATAAGTGATGCCATCATAAGACCTCTAGTCCAACCGCTAGAATCACCTAGGCAATGAAGATTTTTGATGTTAGTGTTAAAATCAACATCCATTTTCACTTTATTACTGTAGAACTTAAGCTCTGGTGAATAAAGAAGTGTTTCATCAGATGCAAAACCAGGCACTACCTTATCTACTGCATGAATAAAATTAATGATATTCGTCATCGCTCTATATGGCATCGCTGCTGTAATATCACCTGCAACTGCATCTGGTAATGTAGGTACGAGGTTTGATTTTAGTAATTCCTTTTGCCACGTGCGCTTTCCATCTAAAATATCCCCAAAACGCTGTACTAATAACTGTCCATTACCAAGCATATTGGTAAGCTCACCAACCTTTTTTGCATACTCGATTGGTTGATTAAAAGGTTCCGTAAAGTTATGTGAGCATAAAATAGCAAGGTTCGTATTGTTTGATTTTAAATCTTTATATGAGTGACCATTGACAACTGCCAAGTCATTGTCATAGTTTTCTTGGCTAACAAATCCACCTGGGTTTTGACAGAAGGTACGTACCTTATCTCTAAAAGGTCTAGGATAACCAATTAACTTTGATTCATATAAAACTTCATTCACCTTATCCATAACTTCGTTACGTACTTCAACTCGAACACCGATATCTACAGTACCTGGTGCGTGACTGATGTCATTTTCTTCACAAACCTTTTCAAGCCATTCAGCACCACGTCTACCAGTCGCTAGCACGATGTGATCACCATAAATAGTCTGCTCACCATCTTTATTCGAAATAATAACTCCTGTACATGTACCATCCTCTAAAACAATATTTTGACATTCTGTAGAAAATAATATCTCTACACCGTGTTCTAATAAATACTCTTCTAAAGCATTATATATCTCCTGTGCTTTTTCCGTTCCAAGATGTCTAATCGGACAATCTACAAGCTTAAGGCTTGCATTGATCGCTTTTCTACGAATTTCTTTGATTTCATCAGTAATCTCAGCACCCTCAATCTTTGTATCAGCGCCAAAATCAAGATAGATGGAATCTGTGTAATGAATCATCTCTTGCGTAAGCTGTGCACCTATTAAATCTGGCAATTCACCACCAACTTCATAGCTAAGTGATAACTTACCATCAGAGAATGCGCCTGCACCACTAAAGCCAGTTGTAATATGGCAGTTAGGTTTACAAGATACACATTTTTTTGTAATGCTCTTTGGACAGGAACGTTTTTTGATACTAACACCCTTTTCAATCAAAACTATGCTCTTTGTAGAGCCTTTTTTTACTAGTTCAAATGCTGTAAAAATACCTGCAGGACCTGCGCCCACAATAATCACATCTTTTTTCATCATCCTTCGAACCCCTTTCTTTGTTACGTCAAACAAAACTTCGATTTACATTATATTAAAAAAACTGCCAAATTTAGGGTATAAATCCCCCTATGCGGGAGACTCATAGCTAACTGAATCGGCAGTTTGTAGAGACATTCATCCATCATATGAATATATATGTGTCAAATCCTAAATAATTATACAAGTAATGCTTAAGAAAGTCAATTAAATACAAAAAATTCTTCTGTTAAATTTGCTCCAGAATAAGAAAGAATAACAACGTCATACTCTCCCTCCCCTATTACTTCTTCTATATCACCCGAAAAAGATCTAGGATCAATCAAATCAACCGTACTGCATGTCGTAGAAAGAAAGGCCGCTACTGGTACTGCAAAGGAATCTTTGATAAAAAGCACGCGTAGTCCATCTTCAATATTGTTATTTTCTATATGCCCATATCCATAATTACCAAATAAATAGGAAAGATACATATCATCATATGAATCTAATACATTTGAAAAACCATAAAATGCACTTAAATTCAAAAGTGCTCCTTCAAAGGTTTCATTTTCAAATGCAATTTGTATTTCTTCGTCCATCGCTACATATTGATAGTTTGTTGAAAATTTCGGATAAATCAATGTAAAATCGTCAACACCACTGTATATTACACCTGTATTTCTTCCTAGAGAACCTAGATATTTTTGTTCGTAGTGAATTTGATTATAATGCTCTAAATTAGTATAAAAATCTTCTTCGTCTAACATGTAACCATAAGAAGTTTCTATGTAATCAACAACTTGCGTAAATGCCCAAAATGCAGTGTATGTTGTCCAGTGATGATCTGTATCGTAAAATCTATCATCATAAGAAATACCACTTTCATCTATAGCGTCTCTTAAATCAAGATATGCTATTTCTTCTTGTGAAAGTCCCTCAAGAAAATGATCCATATCAATATTTTCATCGGCATACGGTATTCCCGTATCAAATGTTGTATAGCCATCTACAATCTTGCTAATCGGCATTAAATAGAAAAATTCTGCCCCAGATGATTCTACTATAGACTGTAAATAGCTTGTTTGTTCCAAAATCGTGGTTACATCACTTTCCTGCGTTTTAAAATAGATGTAATGTAACTCTTCGTTTTCATCTTTTGCAATTGTAAAATTTTCAAACTCATCCTTATCCATAACAGCTTGCATAAGCCCATAGCTTTCTACCCACATATACCTTCCATAGAGTGCTTCCTCTATACTACTCTCTACAAGTGCAATCTTTTCCTTTGCTGTATATTCCGTTAAATCCATTGTCTCAATCACACATTCTTTTATATCTTGAAAAGAATAGACTGTATTAAACAAAACATATGCATACAATAATACAAGGATATAGATTGTCGACATCCTTCTTATAACAAATAATTGCTTCATATAGCCACCTCTCTTTTTTCTTTTAGAAGCTAAAATAAATAAATGGATTATAACTACCAACAACAATATAGGTTAAACTTAGAGTAAACAAAAATAACATAAGTGCTGGATAGCAAATACAATACACACTGTACCCTTTTGCTTTCTTTGATACTAAGAAATTCAATCTATTGCTAAAAGGCATGCTAAATATAATAGCTGCGATGAAAAACACACCATATTCTTTTAAAAACATCACGGTGTAATCACTAAAAAATTGACCTGACAAACCAAACATTGAACCAGAAAATGATCGTAACAAAGAAATTGATTCTGATCTAAAGGAAACCCAACTTAAATTGATCAAAAATAGTGCATATATATGCCTTACCCATTTCGGTAGCTTCAAATCTTCGAAACCGATAATTCGTTCAAAAACAACTAACAAAAAGTTCCACATTCCCCAAAGAACGAAATTCCATGAACTTCCATGCCAAATACCTGTAGCTATCCAAACAATAAGCATATTTCTTATCATTTTATCTTTATTATGTACCCTAGAACCACCTAATGGGATGTACAAATATTCCTTAAACCACTTTGTAAGGGAGATGTGCCACCTTCTCCAAAATCCTACGATGGAAGTAGCGACGTACGGATAATTGAAATTTTCTTCAAACTTAAAACCAAACATAAGACCAAGTCCAATTGCCATATCTGAGTATCCAGAAAAATCGAAGAATATTTGAAAAGAATATGCAATAGAGCCAACCCAAGCTAAACTAACAGGTATTGGTGCCACATCACATAGTGCATATATTTGATCTGCTACAATTGCCATATTATTTGCAATGAGAACCTTTTTAGCAAGACCTGATACAAACCTACAAAAACCAAAGCAAAATTTATCTATACTCTCTTTTCTATCTATAATTTGTGTAGCAATACTCTCATACCTAACAATGGGACCTGCCACAAGCTGTGGGAAAAAAGAAATATATAATGCTAAACTCAAAATATTTTTCTGTACATGAGCATGATCTCTGTGAACATCAAAGACATAGGACATTGCCTGAAACGTAAAAAAAGAAATACCAATTGGAAGTATGATATCTATGCATTCTAACGATGATCCTGTTAAAAAATTAATTGTTTCGATGCTGAATATTAAATATTTGAATACATATAAAAGAGCTAGATTACATACACACATCGTTGTTAAAATCGCTTTTGTGATTTTACTATTATTCTTATAAAAATCGACAAGCAATCCAAAACAATAATTCATTAAAATGGATAGTAGCATCAAGAAAATATAACGAGGTTCTCCCCATGCATAAAAAATCAAACTAAACAATAATAAAATTATATTTTGGGTAGGTCTATGAAATTTGAATACATAGTAAAGTAATATAACGCATGGTAAAAAATATAGTAAAAATACTGTGCTTGAAAATATCATTTATGTCCCCCTACTCCTCTAGCTTTTTACTTGTGTTTAAATAAAAACAAACCAAAAACATTACAATACATAACATAAATAATCTAATATATCCCGCATAATAATATAACGCATCAAAGTTTTCTATATCATAATCGATTGTGAGATCCTCAGCAGGCGTAAGACAAAAATATTCTACTTCCATATCCGTTGGCATATAATCCAAAATCGGAACCAATGAAATATTCTCCGAGATAAGCAATGTATCATCTAGCATAATATCTAGAAAAATCTCTTTTGCTGTCGTTTCACTACTGACATATATTTCACCTTCATCATTCATAGACACTCCTTCATAGCTATCTTGCAACTGATAGCTCACTTCGTAGGAATCGAGCCCATCTATGCGAACAGTTGCCATCGCCTCACCTTCTAGTGGCACTAAAACCACCTCATCAAGCGAAGGCTCTAACGCTTCATATGCTTGATAAATACTAACTGTTTCCTCTTCCCCAAAAGAATATGCTTCTAAGGTCAGCGTTTGCACCTCCTCACCTTGTGGCACTAGAGTAAACGCAAATCCTTGTATAACTGAAACATCTGTAAACGGGATGTAGATTTCACCTTCAAAAGATGCTGGTATTTCAAAATGACCATCTACAGATTCTTGGAATAGATAATAAGAACTCCCATTTTCCTTGAGCAATAACTTACAATCCTGCGTGAGCAAAACATCATTCCAAGTCTCATCCAAAACATGGACTTTCATTAGAATACATTCTAAACTGTTATTCTCGACACCAATACTAAGCCCTTCTTCTTTACCTACATCCATGAATGCTTCTTGATATAAATATGCAAATGCTTCTGATGCAACAAGTGGTTCTAGTATGATTTCACAAGAATCCTCTGTGTGATTTATACTAACATTTATATTGTGGTCCTCTACCGAAAAATCATATATACTCATATTTATCCATCCTTTATATGTGATTCATCAAATCTATTTCTGCTTTCTTTTTTTCTTTTTGTTTTTTTTCTAACTCTAATTGCAATTCATGGTCAAGCATATGTGAAATATACTCCATAAGCTTTTCTCTTTTTTTTCGATCACTAACAATTTCTTCTATATTCTCAACATTATATAAAACCTCAGTGGATTTATACTGAAGATCATGTATTCTACAATGCAATGTAATCTCATCACTAATATAGATATCTATTTCCTTTGGTGTAAGCGCTGTTAAGAAAAACTCTAGAATAATATAATGATAATTAAAATTAATTACCCTTATTTCACCAAGATTTGAAGAGACAAATTCCTCTCTAAAATTAATCCTTGCTGTTTTTCTAGTTAAAAACTCTTCCTTATGCAGACGCATTTTGATATTCACTTCTAAGTCATCATAAAATCCTCTAGAACGCACTATTGTTTGAGGTAGCGTAGGAACTCTATCATGAACAATAGCATACCATTCATCTTTAACCTCATCCTCTATATTCGTAATATAACCTGCGTATTTCCACGCACCTTCTATTTGTTCTACATGTGCAATCTTCGCTTTCATCTCTACACGATAGATTTGCTTGCCAGCATCCATCTCAATATATATATCGAATTCCTTATTAGGATCTATATACTCTGGTCTTTCAAAACGAAGTGCAAATCCATCCTCTGAAATATCTATCGTCTCACACGATACAACAAGCGTCCCTTGTTTGACTTCACACGGTAAGCTTGCCGTGAAGCGCTCTGTACTCCTATACTTTTTGCGTCCCATCAAGAAAAAAGCAGCCATCACAAGATTTAACATATTGGAAATGAGCCAAAACAAAATAACAGCATAAACTGCAGTTTCTTGAAAAACTGATAAATAGAGCATACGAACAATACCGATTATGGATAAAACAATATAGATTATAAATGGAATCGACTGCTTTATTTGATAAGATTTCTCAGTTGCATTATTTTTACCTTTTTTTGTTACCAAAAATTTATTTTGTGAAATTCCAAAGGTTTCTAATAAAATTGGAAACATCAATGCCTGAAACATGATTGTTTCATAAATATTACTCCACCTTGTATTTCTTATATTATTTGATATACGTTTGATGGTGGCATTTGTAAAGAAATACATAGGAAACCACAAAAGCATAACCTCATAGATATTACACTCGACTACCGTGATTCCAAAAACAGAAAATACGATTGGTGCCATCACATAGAAAAAACGTTTCATACTCGAAAACCAATACGTAATCGAAGATAAATAACTAAGCTTTTGACCAAATGTTAGTCCCGTCAAAGAAAATAATCCAATACGCCTACCGGTTTGGATACAACCCCTTCCCCAACGCTCTCTTTGTTTGATTAAGCTTTTTAGGTCATCAGGTGATAAGCCCGAAGCTAGGGGCTTATCTAGCGCATAACAGCGATAATGTTTATTTTGAATCAGTAAGCCTGTCGCAAAATCCTCTGTAATTGAGTTTGTATAAAAACCACCCACCTCATCTAGGGCAGCCCTAGAAATCAACGTATTACTACCACCATAAATAACAGTATTGGATGCATTTTTGGCTGTTTGAATATCTCTATAAAAATAATCCTGTTCATTAGGAATGCGATCCTCAGAATGTAAATTAAACTGAAATAAATCTGTATTATAAAAGCATTGTGGCGTTTGAATAAATCCTATTTTATCGAAATTTTCTTCCCTGCCATCCTTTCTAGCTTGCTCATTTTCCAAAAAATATGGAACTGTGCTCATCAAAAAATGATGCATCGGAATCATATCAGCATCAAAGGTGGCAATAAGAGGCGACTGGGTATACTTCATTGCGTTGTTAAGATTCCCCGCCTTCGCATGCACATGCTCTTCTCGAATAATATAGCCTACACCCATTTTCAAAGCTACAGCTTTCATTTCTTGCCTACAACCATCATCACATACATAAATATGTACTTTTTTAGAATCCGGATAATCCATACGAATACAACCGTTTATCGTTTTTTGCACCAAATCTACAGGTTCGTTATAGGTTGCGATAAAAATATCAACCTCTGGAAATAAGTCCTCATCAATCTCTGGCAATTCAGGAATATATACACTTGACATGCCATAAAAATGTACAAACAACTCAAACATTCCTATAAGTTCAACTAAAATTAAACCAATCACAAAAAAACCTGATATCAAAGTGAGATTCTCAGGAATAGTGAAAAAAATACGCCATACAAGATATAGTATATTTGTAATAATTGTGCACACAATTAAGGTTTTTCTTGTTAGTAGTTGTAACATACAGTATCCCCCCTTTATGTATTCAATTATTATAGCAAACAAACTATACTCTCTAAGAGCAAAAAAAGAGCAAAAAGAGAGTAATAATAGCACCTGCTATTATTACTCTCTTAAGAATTATTATATGAGCTGTAGTGTTTTTAGTATTACGATTATTGCAAATATACTAAAAATACAGAAGGTAGATGTAAAGACAACAATGGATGCAGCAAGCTTACCATCTCCACCCATCGTCTCTGCCATAGGAAATGAACTAACTGCTGTAGGTGAGCCAAAGATAACCATGATACAAGCAAGCTCAACACCTCTAAAACCCCAAAATGCACCAAGTGTAAGTGCTACTGCGGGCGAGATTACAAGACGTCCTAAAACTGTGATCAGGATGCGCTTAAAATCACTTTCCACGCTTTTAAGCTCAAAGCTTGCTCCTAATAAAAAGAGTGAAAACGGAGTTGCTACAGAAGCAACATTCGTAATCGAGGTCTCTATAAAAGAAGGAAAGCTAATATCTAAAAATAGGGCTACCATACCAAGTGCTGTTGCGATAATGAGCGGATTTTTAAGTATTGCCAAAAAGACCTGTTTCATATTAGCATTCTTCGTACCAAAGCAAGTAAGTACGATTACTGAAGCTACATTGTATAATGGGATAACAATTGCTATCAAAATCGAGGCAACCGCAACATTTCCATCAGGTAATAAAAGTGTCACAAGCGGGATTCCGAAAATCGCATAATTACTACGTGCGATACCTTGAATCATAACGCCTCTTTTCGGATTTTCTTTCTCGATGATCATAATCACAATCGTAGCAATAATAAAGTTCGATAAAGCTACGATAAATACAAAAATAAAGAGGTCTATCGCGCCAAGCTCCTCTACAGAGCTATTGCGAACATTATTAAACAATAGCACTGGAAGGAATAGCTTGAACACCAATCCATTGCACTGGGAGACTGATTTCCCATCAAGTAGCCCCTTGTGCCTGACAAAATAACCTAATGCCATAAGTATCAATAATGGCAAAACAACATTTGCCGAAAAAATAATATTATCCATATTAATAACCATCCGTTTTTCTTTTTCTTAATGTTTCGTATGTAAGAGCGCGTGCGCCTTATGTGAGCCTGGCTTTTCGAGAAAGTCTGCATAAAGCTTGATGACATCACTGTTTTCATGTGAAAAGCGAATCGAATCTTGTTGATCTAAGGAATAGAGCTGCTTTCCTCTCTTAAATGCTAGTTCCTCACCTTCATGAATCGGTTGACCACCACCGCCAACACAACCACCAGGACAAGCCATCACCTCCACGAAATGATACTGCTCTTCCCCAGATTGAATCTTTTCTAAAAGCTTTCTAGCATTCCCTAGACCGCTGACTGCGGCTATGCGAACTTCGTTGCCCAAAATATCAAGCGTAGCTGACGTAACGCCGACATGTTCATCTGCACGGCGTACAAGCCTAAAGGCATCTGCGTTTGGATTTTCACCCGTAATCATGTAATAAGCTGTACGAAGTGCAGCCTCCATAACACCACCTGTCACACCAAAAATCACACCAGCTCCTGTTTTTTCTTGTAAAATAGCAGAGCAAGGAACATCTTTTAGCGTATCAACAGCGATATGTTCTGAGCGCATCATGCGAAGAAGCTCTCTTGTCGTAATCACAGTATCAACCTCTTTGCCAGCATATTCACCATAGTATAAGTCTTTTTCACATTCATCCTTTTTCGCAAGGCAAGGCATGACAGAAACGGAATAGATGTTCTCGGGATCCACCTGAATCTGCTCTGCAAAATAAGTTTTAATCATAGCTCCAAACATCTGCTGAGGCGATTTGGCACTAGATAACATATGCTTCATCCTAGGGAACTCTGAGGAAATAAATCTTACCCATGCTGGACAACAAGATGTAAACATCGGATGCTTTGCAAGCTCACCGCTTGTGAACTTTTCTACAAACTCGGTAGCCTCTTCCATAATCGTAAGGTCAGCCGTAAAAGAGGTATCAAATACATAATCAATACCCATTCTTTTAAGCGCATCTACAATCTTGCCAACAGGCGCATCCTTAAGGCCAAGCTCTTCTGCCCAAGCCGCTCTAACTGCGGGTGCAATTTGAGCAACCGTAACCTTTTTCTTGTCTGCAATCGCATCAAATACCTTACGCGTATCATCGCGTTCAGAGAGTGCACCTACTGGACAATGTGTAATACACTGCCCGCATAGTGAACAGTTAGATTCTTCAATTTTCTTATTATATGATACACCAACTGTCGTTCTAGAACCAGTACTTTCTAAATCCCACACAGAAAGATCCTGTATCTTACTACAAACCTGAATACAGCGCATACACTTGATACACTTAGATGCATCCCTAACAAGTGGAAACCTTGTATTCCAAATAAATTTTTCATAGGTATTTTCATACGGAAGTTCACCAATATTTAAGTCCGTTGAAATATCCTGTAGGGAACAATTTCCACTTCTTTTACAGGTCGTGCAGCTCGTACGATGCTGTGATAGTAAAAGTTCCACAGTACGCTGTCTATTCTTACGTACCTTCGGACTATTTGTGTAGATTACCATGCCTTCTTTTACTGCATTATTACAAGAGGTAATGAGTCTCTCCTGCCCCTCCACCTCGACAACACAGACCCTACAGGCAGCAATTTCATTGATTTCTTTTAGAAAGCATAGCTTTGGAATCTCGATTTTTACGCTCTTAGCAGCTTCCATAATGGTCGTACCCTCTGGTACTGAGATCTCTCTATTATCAATTATAATACTTACCATACCTTTGATCTCCCTCCTTTAAATACTCCATAACCATAATGATCACAGCGCATACAACGACCACACTCTTGCATCGCTTCCGCCTCTGTCATACATAGCTCTACACCTTCAAAATCTGTTTTTCTCTCGGAACTTTCACGCTCCCTTAAATCCACGCGTCCACAAGGTGCTAGGTTGGATTCTAATGCCGTTGGGATTTTGACATCACACGAAATCGTATGCTGAAAGCCCAAAAATTCATCTATATTCGCAGCAACAACCTTTGCAGCAGCAATCGCCTTGATTACTGTAGATGGTCCAGAAGAACAATCCCCACCAGCAAACACATCAGGCATATCATCAAAACCACCAAAAGATGTCGTCTTGATCACACCTCGCTCTATTGGCACACCTGACTCAATCATATGCTTTGTTTCGATATTTTGTCCGATGGCTGAAATAATCCTCGTACAAGGAATAAACTCCTCAGGCTCTCCTGTCGCTCTCACACTTGCTCTACCATCTCTAATACTACTAATCATCTGTGGTGTTACGTAAATCCCTATTAGCTTCCCTTTCTCATCAAGACAGATTCTAGATGGTGCCTTTAATATGAGCATCTCTACACCCTCTGCTACGGCGCTTTCGATTTCTAGTGGAAGTGCAGTCATATCCTTCATACGTCTTCTATAAACAGTAGAAACCTTTCTAGCGCCTAATCTCACTGCAGTTCTAACCGCATCCATAGCAACGTTTCCACCACCGATAATCACAACATCCTCTCCTGTAAAATCATAACTACCTTCAAAACCAGATTCTCTTAGGAACGTAATCGCGGGCATAATACCCTCTGCATCCTCATGCTCTAAACCAAGCTTTTTAAAAGTGCTTGCACCAATCGTAATAAGTACAGCATCATATTCCTCTCTAAGCTGTGCTATCGTAATATCCTCACCAACTCTCATGCCGTGACGTAACTCAACGCCTGTTTTTAGAATCGCATCGATATCTTGATCTAATCTATCCTTTGGCAAACGATAGTTCGGTATCCCATAACGCAACATTCCACCAAGCTTTGGTAGCATCTCATATACGCAAGTCTGATGCCCCATAAGCTGTAAATAATATCCAGCTGACAAACCGCCTGGACCACCGCCCAAAATAGCGACTCTTTTACCAGTAGACTCTGCACAGGCAGGTGGTGCCACCTCTCCTGCATAATCTGCAGCAAATCTCTTAATCCCTCGTATATTAATAGAACTATCAATAATATTTCTTCTACAACGTGCTTCACAAGGATTCTCACAAATAAAACCACACGTCGTTGGGAATGGATTGTCCTTTCGAATCAAACGAATCGCATCCGCATACCTGCCCTCGCGTACAAGTGCAATATAACCAGGAATATCTACAGCAGCAGGACAAAGTGCTACACACGGAACCGGGTTTTTATATTGACACATACATTTTCCATGCAATATATGACTTTCAAACTCCTCACGAAATCCGACAATACCCTTACATACCATGTTCGCAGCTTCATATCCAATCGCACAATCCGAAGACTCCCTAACAACAAGTGCAGTCTCCTCAATGAGTGCTAATGTTTCCATGCTAGCGTTCCCGTCTAAAACATCGGTAAGTAACTTAATCAATTGTCCTAAGCCAACCCTACAAGGCGTACACTTTCCACACGTCTGAACATGGCAAAGCTCAAGAAAGCTTCTAGTCATATCAATTGGACAAAGCGATGGTGGACTTGACTCTATTCTACGCTCTAAATCCTTGTAGAGCCATTCTATCAAAAGCTGTGAATCATCGGGTACTTGTAGTATTTTTCTGCTCATTACAACCTCCTATTGTTTTATAAATTTGTTATTTTTTTGTCAAAAAAATCAACTTTTTGTCTTTCTAATAATGATAACATGGATAAATTACATACTCAATATAGCCAATTGCGGTTTCATATCTAAATATCCTACATAAAAACACTTATGTGGAATTCTACGATATGTTAATATTTTGACATAAAAAATGCCCTCTTTAATACACTTTTTTTATAATATGCTTGCACAACCTTGTATACTTGTGATATATTTCTAGTAGCTTTTGCACGTCACCACGTTAAAATGTCGCTGTGCAAAAGAATTAGACGTTTCTTATGATTGAGAGGAGAACAGGAAATGATTGACAAAATCGCAAGTATTAACAGCAGTATCAACGGAATCGTATGGGGTGTCCCAGTACTATCGTTACTTATATTAACGGGTGTACTTATGACAGTACTTACAAAAGGGTTCCAGTTTAGTCATGTTGCTCATTGGATGAAAACAACAATTGGTAGCATCTTTGACAAAAACGTTTCGGGTAAGAATGAGGAAAAGGCTTCTATTTCTCAGTTTCAAGCACTATGTACAGCACTTGCTGCTACAGTAGGTGTTGGTAATATCGCAGGTGTAGCTACAGCTATCGTATCTGGTGGTCCTGGCGCTATCTTTTGGATGTGGATTGCTGCTTTATTTGGTACCATGACAAACTTTTCTGAAAATGTTCTAGGTATTTATTATAGAAGAAAGAACGTTGACGGCGAGTGGGCTGGTGGTGCTATGTACTACCTTTCAGATGGTGTTGGTAGCTATAAAGGCTGTAAACAAGTCGGTAAGGTTCTAGCTGTATTATTTAGTTTATTTGCTATTATGGCTTCATTTGGTATCGGAAATGCTAGTCAGGTTAACACAATCGCTTCTAATATGACAAGTGCATTCGGTATTCCTAGCGTATTAACTGGTATTGTTTTAATGGTTCTTGCTGGTCTCGTAATCGTAGGTGGTATCAAACGTATTGCTTCTGTTACAGAAAAAGTGGTTCCTACTATGGTTGTTTTATATCTTGTAGGTGCTTTAGTAGTTGTACTTGCAAACGCTAGCTTAATCGGATCTGCTTTCGAAGCAATCTTTGCTTTTGCTTTTGGATTTAGAGCACTTGGTGGTGCTGCTATTGGTGTTGCTGTAAAGAGCGCTGTTACTTGGGGCTTTAAACGTGGTGTATTCTCAAACGAAGCTGGTCTTGGTTCTTCTGTTATGGTACATAGTGCATCAAATGTAAAAGAACCTGTACGCCAAGGTATGTGGGGTATTTTCGAAGTATTCGCTGATACAATTGTAGTTTGTACACTTACCGCTCTCGTAATTCTTACAAGTGGTTGTATTGATCTTACAACAGGCGAAATGCTTACTGCTTCAGAAGGCTCTGTTCTAGTAAGTGATGCTTTTGCAGGCGTATTTGGTTATGCCGGTTCTGCATTTATCGCAATTGCAATTTTATTATTTGCATTCTCTACAGTACTCGGCTGGAGCTACTATGGTACAAAGGCTTGGGAATACTTATTTGGTACTAAATCAACTATGCTTTACAAAATCGTATTCGTAGCCTTCATCTTTGTTGGTGCTACTATGAGCCTATCTCTTGCATGGGATATCTCAGATACTTTTAATGGACTTATGGCTATTCCTAACTTAATCGGTGTACTTGCACTTAGCCCCCTTGTAATCAAGATTACAAAGAACTACGTACAACGTAACCTAAAGGGTGAAGATGTAGCTCCTATATTAAATGCTGATCCTCAGATTCAAGCTGAGGAAGCTGCAGCACTTAAGAACATGTAGTTTAGTTACTAAAAAAGACTGTGAGCAAACCGCTCACAGTCTTTTATTTGGTTTATTCTACTTTCTCTATTGGCTTCACATACGCTGCAAGCTCCTCAAGTGTGGAACACTTTTGTATCATAGCAAGCAGCTCTGCTTTAGCTGCTTCCTTAACCTCTTCCGTAATTGCTTCTCGGTCTTCTTTTTTATACGCTTCCATCATATCCTCTAACTGCTCGTCTAACCATTCTTGTCCTGTCATAAATGCGCCCTCCAATCGTGCATTATTTTTCACTTCTGTGACTCTTCTATGAATCTCACGGATAGGAGAGCTTTCATCCATCTCTTCTACCACATCTTGTGTACTTTTTTGAATATACTTTAGCAAATCCTTCAGTTCATCACTCGCCTCGCCTACGGTGCCTTTCGTATTAAGCCATATTTTCATTGCTCCGTCATCGATTACCTCCTGCGTTTCATTGCAATATACTCTGTATATCAATTTGTCCTTGGTAAAATCTAGAGCGTAGCCCTAATTCTTTTATATCTTTATTCTGCATCTCTAAATCATAGGATACTTCTTCTACATCTTTTGCATACACATCAAATCGAACACTCCTGAAGTTACTATTCATGAGCACACTATGTTCAGTATGTGCTACTTTTAGATCGGGTAGCTTCTTTCCTATACATGTTTCTAGTACAAGCTTACAAATCTCAACGTCTGCAAGTGTAGTAGCGAATAGATAGGCATTGCTAAGGTTTAGGTCTTTAAATGATGTTTTTGTTTCCATAAATATACTCCTTAAGTGGAGTCTATCTTTAATATGATAGTATCACGTTAGCTTTTCTGTTTCAAGTATGTTATGAAATTGTTATAGAGTTTTATTAAAATAGACTATGAATAAACTGTTTTTAGGTATGTATTGCTCGCGTGATCATAACCCCTATATATATATGCCTTTTAGAGCCCATTTGTCACATTGGGTAGCAAGGATTTAATTGAAATTTTATATGTAACGCCTATATATATAGAAATTCATAAAATTTTATTAAATGAACGTAAAAAAATGCAATATTACATGAAGTATACAATAGATTTCTTTGCAAAAAGGTAGTATAATAATAAGTTGAAATAGAAAGGAAGGTATTTTATGGGATTATTAACATTTAAAGGTGGTATACACCCAAATGACGGAAAAGACTTGTCAAAAGACAAAGCTATCGTCGAATTAACACCTAGTACTACTCTAGTGTATCCATTGTCTCAACACATTGGTGCACCTGCTTCTCCTTTAGTAAAGGTAGGAGACTCCGTTTTAAGAGGTCAGATGATTGCCGAAGCAAGTGGGTTCGTTTCAGCTCCAATCTATTCCTCTGTTTCTGGTGTTGTAAAGAAACTAGAAAAGCGTTTCAACCCAACTAGTACAAAAGTGGATTGTATCGTAATTGAGAATGACAATGAATACAACAGCGTAGCTTTTGAAGGATCTGAATTATCTGATTTATCAAAGGCTGATATCATCCAAAAAATTGGTGATGCAGGTATTGTCGGCATGGGTGGTGCAGGTTTCCCTACTAAGGTAAAACTTTCTCCAAAGGAACCTGACAAAATCGAATATGTTATTGCAAACTGCGCTGAGTGTGAACCTTATATCACAGCCGATTATCGTAGAATGCTAGAACAACCAGATGAACTTATCAGTGGTATGAAAATAATTTTATCTTTGTTTGACAATGCAATTGGTATTTTTGGTGTCGAAGACAACAAGCCTGATTGTGTAGCTAAGTTAACTGAGCTTATCAAGGACGAGCCACGTATGAAAGTCATGGCACTTCAAACGAAGTATCCACAAGGAGCTGAGCGCCAACTTATTTATGCTACTACAGATAGAGCTATCAACTCTTCTATGCTTCCAGCTGATGTTGGTTGTATCGTTGATAATGTTGAAACCATGATTGCTATTCACAATGCGATTATAAACGGTAAACCTCTTATGGAACGTACCGTAACAGTTAGTGGTGATGCGATTGCAAACCCTGGTAACTTCAAAGTTTACTTAGGTACAAGCCATCTCGAATTAATCGAAGCTGCTGGTGGATATAAATCTGAACCTGAGAAGATTATTTCAGGTGGTCCGATGATGGGTTTTGCTATGTTTACAATAGATACTCCTATTACTAAAACTTCATCTTCTATCCTTTGTATGGCAAAAGATGCTGTTGCTGAATGTTCACCAAGTGCCTGTATTAACTGCGGTCGCTGTGTTGCTGCCTGTCCAAGTCGTATTATTCCTTCTAGACTTGCTGATTATGCAGAGCATCATGATGCTGAACGCTTTGAGCGTGAAAATGGCATGGAATGTGTAGAATGTGGTTCATGTAGTTACGTTTGTCCAGCCAAAAGACATCTAAAACAATCTATGGGTGCCATGAGAAAAATTGTCATGGCTAACAGAAGAAAATAACAATAGAAGGAGAACTTTATAGTGACTGAAAATTATAATATATCATCATCACCTCATATACGTTCTAAGGTAAAGACTGATAACATCATGCTCGATGTTACACTTGCTCTTCTACCTGCAACTATATTTGGTGTATTCAACTTTGGACTACATGCACTCGTACTTATCCTTGTTACAGTAGCTACTTGTGTTGGTACCGAATACCTTTACCAAAAGCTTATGCATAAACCTATTACAATCAAGGACTTTAGTGCTGTTGTTACTGGTTTGTTATTAGCTCTAAACTTACCATCTTCTCTCCCTTGGTGGATTGCAGTAATGGGTGGTGTCTTTGCCATCTTAATTGTAAAACAATTATTTGGTGGACTTGGACAAAACTTTATGAATCCTGCACTTGGTGCAAGATGCTTCCTACTTATTTCTTTTACTGGAAGAATGACAACTTTTACCTACGATACTTTTACAGGTGCTACACCACTTGCAGAGCTTAAATCTAATGGTATCATCTCTACCTTTAGTAATATGGATTTACTCATTGGAACAATTCCAGGTACAATCGGTGAAACATCTGTTATCGCTATTTTAATTGGTGCTTTCTACTTATTATATAAGAAGGTAATTGATCTTAGAATTCCTGGTACATATATCTTAACTTTTGCTATCTTCGTTCTACTCTTTGGTGGACACGGATTTGATATAAGCTTCCTTTTAGCACACCTATGTGGTGGTGGACTTATGCTTGGTGCTTGGTTTATGGCTACGGATTATGTTACCTCTCCTATCACGAAAAAAGGTCAAATCGTTTATGGTATTTGCCTCGGTGTTTTAACTGGAGTATTCCGTCTCTTTGGTGGTTCAGCAGAAGGAGTATCTTATGCTATTATCTTCTCAAACTTACTAGTTCCACTTATAGAACGTGTGACACTTCCAAAACCTTTTGGTAAAGGAGGAGAAAAAGCATGAAAAATCCTTTAATTAAAAATACGCTAATTCTAACAATGATTACATTAGTTGCTGGTCTTTTCTTAGGACTTGTATATGAAATCACAAAAGAGCCAATCGCCGCTGCACAAGAAGCTGCAAAGCAAGCTGCTTACAAAGAAGTTTTTGCAGATGCCTCTAGTTTCGTAGCATTAGATGGATTTGAAGTAACGGTAATCGACGGTGTAAATACGATTGATGAAGTTGTTATAGCTACGGATGGTACAAACGATTTAGGCTGTGTCATCACTATTACAAATAAAGAAGCTTATGGTGGTAGTCTACAGCTTACTATGGGAATTAGAATGGATGGTACTGTCAATGGTATTTCCTTCTTATCTTTATCAGAAACTGCTGGTCTTGGTATGAATGCAAAGGAAAGCTTCTTTACAGATCAATTTGCAAATAAACTTGTATCTGCATTTACTGTAACTAAAACAGGTGCTACTGTCGATGGTGAAATCGATGCACTTAGTGGTGCTACTATTACAAGTAGTGCAGTTGCTACAGCTGTAAATGCTGGTATTACATATTTTGATACGACTGTAGGAGGTGGCGCAAATGAATAGTTGTAAAAAACAATTAATGAATGGTCTAGTCAAAGAAAATCCTACCTTTGTACTTATGTTAGGTCTTTGTCCTACACTTGCTGTTACGACTTCAGCTATGAACGGTCTTGGTATGGGTCTTACTACTACTGCTGTTTTAATTATGTCGAACATGATCATTTCTATTCTTAGAAATATCATTCCAAACAGTGTACGTGTTCCTGCTTTTATCGTAATCGTTGCATCATTCGTTACGATTATTGAGTTTTTATTAGAAGGTTTCATTCCTTCTCTTTACAATTCTCTAGGTATTTATATTCCTCTAATTGTAGTTAACTGTATTATCCTAGGTCGTGCAGAAAGCTTCGCTTCCAAAAACCCAGTACTTCCTTCTATCTTTGATGGTATTGGTATGGGTCTTGGTTTTACAATCGGTCTTACATCTATCGGTATCGTTAGAGAACTTGTTGGTGCCGGCAAGATTTTTGATTTTCAGATTATGCCTACTTCATATGAACCTGTTACAATCTTTATCTTAGCACCTGGTGCATTCTTTGTATTAGCTGGTCTTACTGCTATTCAAAACAAAGTAAAGAACAAGAAACCTGTAAACAAAAAAGTTGAGCCAGAAGGTGGCTGTGGAAGCGATTGTGCTTCTTGTGGATCTTCTTGTGGCGGTGGAAAAATCTTCCCAACTGGTCAAGACAAAGCGTAGAAAGGAGTAAGTACATATGGAAACAATATTAACAGTCACACTCGGTGCAGCACTTGTAAATAACGTTGTACTTAGCCAATTTTTAGGACTATGTCCTTTCCTTGGTGTTTCAAAAAAGGTTGATACCGCAGCAGGTATGGGAGGCGCAGTTATCTTCGTATTAACGCTTGCTTCTCTTGTTACTGGTATTATTTATTCGCTCATTTTAGATCCTCTGGATTTTGAATATCTCCAGACTATCGTATTTATTTTAGTCATTGCTTGTTTGGTTCAGTTCGTAGAAATGTTCCTCAAAAAAGTAATGCCACCTCTTTATAACTCTCTCGGTGTTTATCTTCCACTGATTACTACAAACTGTGCTGTTCTTGGTGTTGCGCTTAACAACGTACAAAAAGAGTATAATGTATTGGTAGGTGTTGTAAACGGCTTCTTCACTGCAATTGGCTTTACAATTGCTATCGTGATTATGGCTGGTATTCGTGAAAAAATCGAATACAATGATATCTCACCTTCATGGAAAGGCACACCAATCGTTTTGATTATATCTGGATTAATGGCAATCGCATTTTTCGGATTCTCAGGATTAATTTAAGGAGGAAAATAACATGGATTTAATAGGTATTCTTATTGCGGCAGTCATTGTCGGAGGAACAGGTTTATTCATCGCTCTTTTCCTCGGTATTGCAGGCACAAAGCTTGCTGTTGAAGTAGATGAAAGAGAAGAAGCTATCGGTGCTGTTTTACCTGGTAACAACTGTGGTGGTTGTGGTTATGCAGGTTGTGCTGGTCTTGCTAGTGCTATCGTAGCTGGTAATGCTGAGCTCACAGCTTGTCCTGTAGGTGGTTCTGATGTCGCTGACAAAATAGCTGCTATCATGGGTCAGGTTGCTAGTGAAGCAGTTCCTATGACAGCCTTTGTACGCTGTGGTGGTTCTTGTGAACGTACTTCTCAGGATTATAATTATTTTGGTATTGAAGATTGTATCATTGCAAGCCACATCCAAAACGGTGGTTCTAAGACCTGTAACTATAGCTGTTACGGCTTTGGTACTTGTGTAAAAGCCTGTCCATTTGATGCTATTCATATCGTAGATGGCGTTGCAGTCGTTGACAAAGAGGCTTGTAAGGCTTGTGGAAAATGTTTGGCAGTTTGCCCTCATCACATCATTGACCTAGTGCCAAAAGCACAAAAACAGCTTGTACTATGTAGCAACAAAGACATCGGTAGAGATGCTATGAAGGCTTGTACAAACGGATGTATCGGTTGTAAGATGTGTGAAAAGGTTTGTGAATTCGATGCGATTAAGGTTGAAGGAAATATTGCATACATTGATCCAGCTAAATGTACAAACTGTGGTAAATGTGCAGAGAAATGTCCTAGAAAATGTATCATTACAATGTAGGAATCTCTTAGTAAAAATATTTAGGATAGGTGCTTATTGCATCTATCCTTTTTTCTAGACATTATGAGTGAAATACCCTATACTATAAGAACTGATAAGAACTAACTATGAGAGGAAGTATAAATGAAGCATCTTAAAAATAATCACAAGCGCGATATCATCTTGGTAAGTGTTGTTTTATTTATATCACTTATACTCTATTTAATCACGCTGTGGTACAGTACAAACAACTCAGCAGACACTGTCATCATCACTGTAGATGGTTCGGTATACGGCACCTACCCTTTGTATAACGAAGATCCTCAATATATTGATATTGCAGGCACTAATACCCTTGAAATCATTGATGGCATCGCTCGCATGATTGATGCTGATTGTCCTGATAGTTTATGCATACATCAAGGCAGTATACACCGCAATCTAGAGAGTATTATATGTTTACCCAATAAAGTTGTTGTGGAAATAAGCACTGCTACTGAAAACGAATTTGACGCTGTTACAAAATAAAGCACTACAGGAGAAGTATTCCCGTAGTGCTTTTTAATATACTCTAAACATTATGTTTTTGTCTTGATAAATACTGGATGAAGTCTTTCTCAGGAAGAGGTCTTGCAAAGAAGTAACCTTGTCCTATATCACACCCCAACTTATTAAGAAATTCTTCTTGTTCTTTTGTTTCAATTCCTTCTGCTACCGTCTCTAAGCCCAAGTCTTTCGCCATATCTATAACATGTTTAATAATATGCGCTCCCTTCTCATTTTCAAGGGAATCAACGATAAATTCTCGATCGATCTTTAAAGTATCAATCGGAAGATTTTTCAATCTATTCAGAGAAGAAATTCCTGCACCAAAGTCATCCATAGAAATTGTTAGACCATGTACCTTAAATGTATCAAGTACCTTTAGAACAAATTTATATCTATCCACAAATGCAGTTTCTGTAACTTCTATATCTATTTTTTCAAAAGGTATATCATATGATTTGATAATATGTAGAACCCTTTCAACCACATGCTCACTCACCATTGTAATACCGGATAGATTCACGGAAATCTTAGGTGTATTAGGATTCTCTTTCACAAATAGGCAGGCTTTATCTAAAATATAATAATCGAGCGTTTCCATAAAACCATTTCTTTCGAAAATAGGGATAAATAGATTCGGCGGCATAAGTGTACCATTTTTCATCCAACGAACGAGTGATTCTGCACCTACAAGTTCACCCGAAGTCAAATCAATCTTAGGTTGATAATATAATATAAATTCATTTTCTTCAACAGCTTTTTCCATATTGGTAATAATATCATTTTTGGTAATTCTATCAGCATCCATTTGACTTGAAAATACATTTATTGTCGTACCAGCTGTCCCTTTACCTTTTCCTCGAGCAAGATTTGCGCAGTCAATCATAAAACTTAAATCTTGATTCTTCTTATTGATATGATAAACTCCGATACTAAATGTAATATGATAGTTTTGTCCAATCAATCCAGCCAATTCCTTATAGAGCCCATTGCCACTTTTTAGTGCATCTTCTAATTTCTTATCAAGTAAATCACTTCTCACTAATAAAATAAAATTATCATCATTAAACCTTGAAATCAAAGTACGTTTTGCTGTGTTTATTTTAAGATTTTCTGCAACCCTTTGTAGAACCCTCGACCCCACATCATAGCCATACACCTCATTGATATATTTGAAATTATCAATATCTATCGTAATAATAGAATATCGTCTAACCTTCCAAGTTTTTTGTGCAAGCCTTGCTTTTGTCCTAGATAAGAACTTATATCTAGATAATAGACCAGTTAGTTTATCTTCATTCAAAAGCTTACCTAGCGCTCTTTTACTGTTAAACTGTGAAATAGCAAACAGGAGAATAATAAGTGCAATAAAAATCACAATATAAAGTGAATATGCTTCAATAATAGTATAAATCGTAAGCTCACTCTCTTGATCTGTTGAATGAGCTAAAGCAGATGCTGCTAGTTCTGTATTTTCAAGCTTAGATATCGCTTTATTAACGATCTCTATCTTATCCTTTGAATAGGTATCAGAAAAAGAAATCGACAAGTTAACATTGAAATCTAGTGTATTAGAAACATAATCAATCTCATCAAAATCATCGCGAAGCATATTCAAGGTCACTGTTGATAAAATCATACTATCGATGATGCCTGAATTGTACGCATCTAACAATTCAGTGGCATTTGTATATTCGTAAATCTCTCTACCATAGAGATAATTTGCAATCTCGATTTCAGTGATGCCATAGTAATTCAATACACCTATTGTAGAAATCTCAACCCCATCGTCTACATTACGGTCTATAAGCATAGCGGGAATCTCGTAATATATATCGCTTTCTATTGAATCCAAATCACTATCGAGTGATATAAAAGAAAAATCCAATGCAGCAAACTCTTCATCAGTCGTATCATCTGTAATCTCAACCCATTCATAGGGTATACCTAATATCCCAGAAAGCATCTCCATAGCATCTAATGCAATACCTTGAAATTGACCATTACTATCAATATAGGCTATTGGAGAATAAATGTTTTCTATTCCCACAAAATACATTTCCTGTTCTTGCAGTAATTCATAATCTTCTTGTGAAATATAAGTAGATGATAAAATCGAATAGTCATAATATTCCAAATACAGTTTTTCTTGATACATATATTCAGTTTTGTCAATTACGCTCATACCCTCATTGAGTATGTCCATTAGCTCTGTATTATCTGTACTCGTCACATAATAAAAATCTAAAGATCCTAGCACTGCTACTGGAGACAATTCCGTAAACGTCTGTAAAGAGGAAGAAAGGCAATAATCATATTCATTCTCTTTTAGGACCGATACATAATTATTATCCGAAAAATATACAATCGTAGCATCTATATTATTTTCCTCTAAAAATTGTGTTAAAAGATATTCATTTGGATTATCTTCCTGAACAGCAATCGTACTGCCATTAATATTATTATAATCATGGTAAGAAATATCATATTCACTTAGTGTAGACAAGAAAATATTATTCTCACCAAAAGCTAAATCTGAATAAATATAAACATCTTCGTTCGCCTCACTGTAAGTAGCTGGCCCCATAATATCTATCTCACCATCTAGTAACATCTGCTTGACATCACTCCATTCACAATAGACAAACTCTAACTCATAATCTATTCCCGCACGGTAAAAGATACGATTCAAATATTCATAACCATAGCCTTCTGAACCTTTAACCATCGGAGACTTCACGGTACCATAATTAAGCATATAGCCTACCTTAATCACAGTCGGTGATTCTGTTGCATGTAAGCTTAATGCTGAAATTGCCGATATGAAAATTACAACAACAAGTGTGAACCATATTTTAAAAGACTTTTTATTCACAACTCATATCCCCCTTCGTATTTTTCCTATATTATTTTACTTTACCACCATTTCCCATAAAATGCTATACACTTCGCGCATTTTATTTACTTATTTCTATTAATATGATACATTTATATTCGTATATAATGTATCATATAGGTGATTGTGAAATTCCTATTATATATTAAATTCTGTGTCTTGGTATCTATATATATAGCTCCAAAGAGGTACTAGCGAGTCGTCGGTTCTTAAATACTAAGGCGGTACTTGTATGACTTAGTATTTTATGTACCGCAACGTACGAGGTGTAGTGCAAACGTACCTCTTGAGCTATATATAAATGCCAAGACTAAGAAATAAATACTATAGGAGTTTGGAAAGCACCTAATATTGGGAGGAGAATATAAAATGTATCAAGTTTATCATGTTTCAAAAGCAGGAATGGATATGAATATGGGTAGTGAATCAGATCCGTTTCTAACAATCAACAAAGCAGCTCAAGTAGCTGAAATGGGCGATACAATCATCGTGCACGAGGGCACATATCGTGAGTGGATTAAGCCTAAATTTGGTGGTTACACTGAACAAAATCGTATCACTTATACAACACATGCCGATGAAAAGGTTATTATCAAAGGGTCTGAGATCATCGATAAGTGGGAACATGTTCAAGACGGTGTCTACAAAGCAAGTGTCTCTAATAGTATTTTTGGTGATTATAATCCATACTTGCAGACTGTGGATGGCGACTGGTTTCTATATCCTGTAGATTATAGTGTTCACACGGGTGATTTATATGTAAATGGGAAGTCATTTTATGAAGCTAGCTCTCTAGAAAATCTTATAGCTGGCGAAGTGACGCAACCATTTTTAGTACCAGCAAATGGGTTTATGTCAGCACCCTTTTTCCCAGAGGATACTATTTATAAGTGGTTTTCAATCGTAGAGGATGATATTACAACTATTTATGCTAATTTTCACGCTATCGATCCAAATGAAGCACTTACAGAAATAAATGTACGTAAATGTTGTTTTGCGCCTGTTGATAATCACGTAAACTACATCACCGTTCGAGGATTTGAAATGGCACATGCAGCAACTACATGGGCACCTCCTACTGCTGAGCAAGTTGGTGTTATTTGGGCACATTGGAGTAAGGGTTGGATTATTGAAGATAACATTATTCATGACTCAAAATGTGCAGGAATCAGTATTGGAAAAGAGATTTCAACTGGTGATAATGAATGTCAAAAATGGCAAATTAAACCTGGATTCCAAGGACAAATAGAAGCTGTTTTTAGAGGACTCCAAATCGGCTGGTGTAAAGAAAAAATCGGTTCACACATCGTGCGTAATAATATCGTATATGATTGTGGTCAAAATGGTATTGTAGGTCATATGGGCTGTGCTTTTAGTGAAGTATACGGCAACCATGTATATCGAGTAGGACTTAAAAAAGAATACGTTGGCTGTGAAATTGCTGGTATCAAATTCCATGCTCCTATTGACATGGAACTACATCACAATTATGTACATGATTGTACGCTCGGTTTATGGCTCGATTGGGAAACTCAAGGTACTCGCGTTTTCAATAATGTTTTTGATAAAAATGGACGTGACTGTGTTGTTGAAGTTTCTCATGGTCCATATATGATAGATCACAATATTTTCACTGCGCCAAACACCTTCGGACTACCAGCACAAGGTGGTGCATTTATCCACAACCTAATCGGTGGCTTGCAAAGAAAAAATAAAATTCTAGATCGTTCTACACCATATCACTACCCTCATTCTACACAGGTGGCTGGATGTACCCTTGTATATGGAAGTGATGATCGTATTTATAATAATATTTATATTGGTGCCAAGGAAGCTGTCGATGCCAATGGAGCACCTACCTATTACGGTACAGATGGATACAATGGTTGCCCTACCGCTCTTGAAGAATTTAGACAACTCATGTTTGATAATGGTCGTGAAGATATCGAGAAATTTGTTCGTTTTGAACAACCTGCGTACATAGATGGAAATATATATTATAGACATGCTAAGGCTTTCGACAAGGAAATTCACAACCACTTAAATGTTTCTCATGCGCCTGAGCTTAACATCATCGACGAAGATGGAACACTTTATCTTGAAGTAACGCTAGATGAGGCAATGTTTGACGTTGATACAACCATCCATAGCACCGATACACTCGGAACTGTGCGTATTGTAGATGCACTCTTTGATGATAAAAATGGCAATCCTATCGTGTTTGACACTGACATGCTTGGTGAAAAACATAGTGCAAAGCCTACTGCTGGTCCTATCGAGGGATTAAAGCCAGGATACAATAAAATCAAGATCATGAGCTACAAAAGCTTATAATTTAGATTTACTAAAACAAGCTCTTGAAGTTGATTTCATTCACTTCAAGAGCTTGTTTTATATATAGATGAAATTATCTAGTCGACACTCTCCTTAAGAGTAAAATATTGATTACACTTACAACAAAAAGTATTATTACTATCATTGCTGTAACCAAAGAATCTGTCCATACGATTTTTTCTGCAATATCAAAAAATCCTATTTTTGTCCAAAATCCGGTAGATATACATATAATCATGAAAACCGAATACAAAATCCAACCACCTTTTCTACCATATCTAGCACATATAGCACCTGAAAATATGCCAAAAATGACAGCGAATAAAAGTGACTACATCTTCCTCTCGAAAGGCCACTCTTCTACTTTCTAATAGCTTCATCTGAGCACCCTTGTTAACAAACATACCAATGCCTCTTTTTTTATACAATATCCCTTCATCTACAAGAAGGTTGACCCCCTTTGCAGCTGTAGCAGGATTAACACTTAGCACTCTTGAAATTTCATTTGTACTAGGAACTTGTTCATCGGTAGCATAATTTCCGTTTAATATACCGTCTTCTATTAATTCTGTAATCTGTTTATAAATAAGGGATTGACTATTTAATATTCCTTTCACTTGTTCTCCTTTCTACTCAAATCAGATTAGTTGGTTTATTGGTTACTTACTTATGCAACTAACCATACCACCAAGAAACATACTTGTCAACAATAAAAGAGAAGATTGCAAACAAATCACAATCTTCTCTTTCTTATCTATCATACATTTTCGTATAAGTATTAATTTTTTTGAGCTGGTTTATCATATTTTTCACCCTCTAAAAAATCTCTAAGCTCCTGAGTCACAGGACTTTCTAAACACACTACACTTCCCTGCTCACAAATATTTCCATTTTTCATAAAAATAATATAATCTGCAAACTCTCTTAAAAAGGCTATTTCATGTGTTACGAAAATAAATTCGATGCCTTTTCCTTTTAATTCCTTTACTGATTTTAAAACTTCTCCCGTCAAAACAGGGTCTAGCGCAGCTGTCGGTTCATCTAAAAAAATAAGTTTAGGATGTGTAGCAAGTGCTCTTGCAATGGAAGCTCTTTGTGCTTGTCCACCTGAAATTTCTGTTGGTAATTTATCTTTCTGATCATAAATAAAAAGCTGTTTTAACACTTCATCGGCTCTTAAACATGCTTCTTCCTTTGATTGTTTTCTGATTTTTTCTAGTATTAGTGTGATGTTTTGATGAATGCTTAGATGAGGGAATAAATTATGCTGTTGAAAGACTACACCAATCTTTGATTGAAATAGTTTTTTATCTAAAATCGGGGATACTTCGTTGATCAAAATCGAACCATCATCTGGATTTTCAATACCCGCAAGCTGTCTAAGTAGTGTTGATTTTCCACAACCGGATTCTCCAATAATTCCTATACAAGAAACCTGTTCAAGATCGATATTGATATCCTTTAGAGCATGCTGCGTTTTAGGATAGCTTTTATAAACATGTTTGATTTTAAGCTTCATAGCAATATACTCCCTTCTTAAGACATCTTATTTGCAATATATTTTGCGATTAAAGACAATGGAATCGTAACAATCAAATACATAATCCACATAATATAATAGCCTTCAATTATCGTATAACTTCTTGTTGCAATACTCGTTGTAATATAAGTAATCTCCGAAATTGCAATAATATTAAGCAGTGAAGATGCCTTAATAACGCTTGACAATTGGTTCACAAGGGATGGTATAAAAGGCTTAATCATCTGTGGTAAAATAACATAACGATATTTTTGATACCATTTAAAATGATATAAATCCATTACAATATATTGTTCGCTTCCCACTACTGATGCAGTCGCCTCATATGCATTTGCAATATAAGGCGCATTATAAAGTATCAAGGATAATATACCAAGTAAAAGCTTATCTTTACAACCAATCAGGCTACCAAACGGATATACAATCAGAAAAATCATCACAAGCTGTGGTGTTCCCATGATTATTTCACTAAAAACATTAGCTATTGCTCGTAGTATTATCATACTTGATCTAGACATCACCCATAGTATAAATCCCAGAACCAAGGCACAAGCTAGTGAAAATATACTAACCCATATCGTAGTTAAAAAAGCACTAAAAAGTAATCCTTTACTAGATAAAATCAGATCATATCTTGGATTATCTGTTGTAAAAGCAAGTGCTAATCCTATGAGAATTACAAAGATCAATATAACAAATAGATACTGCCTCGTAGTAGATTTATATTTCATGAATTATCCTTTTCTTATTCTTTTGCTGTAACAATATAATCAAGACCTAATGCATCACTTTGTAAAAACTCAGCAATAATAGGATCCCATTCTTCTGCCATTTGATCGTATAAGCCACCCTCTTCATACATGGTAGCAATAAATTCATTTGCATCATCTAAAAGTTCTGTATTCCCCTTTTTTACAACAAAGCAAGAACCCTCTTGAGCCTGAATCCCACTATATACAATGGTATTATTAGGATCCGCTGCATGGAATCCATGCACCTCATTAGAAGCAATCAAGACATCGCTTGAACCATTGCTAACCTCCATAAGTCCTGTTCCAATTTCTGGAACTTCTGTTACAGTTAATCCATAATTTTGTGGATAGTATACACCTTTTGTACCTGTTAAACCAATAAAGCTGATATCTTCTATTGCAAAAAACTCCTCTTCGCTCATATCATCTGTTATACCATGTTCTTGTGCATAATCACTATTCACTAGCGCAAGTGTATAAGTATAACGATATGCATCCGAAAAATCTGCCTTCTCTGCTCTTTCTTCTGTCTTCGACATATCAGCAATCAATATATCAACATCTCCTGTTTCTAAAGCAGGAATCAACATTGAAAAATCAGTATTCACAATTTCTACCTCGACACCAAGATATTCTCCAAAAGCTTCTGCAATCTGTGGCTCAAATCCTGCAACCTCTCCATTATCATCTAGATATGAAAAAGGAGCAAACGATAAGTCCATCCCTACACGTAATACATCTTCCTCTGTACTATTTGCTGCACCAGTGCTTGTGCAACCTACTAAACCCGTAAGTAACACACCACCTATCAATCCGATATA
The DNA here is from genome assembly GCA_044425805.1 of Lachnospiraceae bacterium. Taxonomy (GTDB): domain Bacteria; phylum Bacillota; class Clostridia; order Lachnospirales; family Lachnospiraceae; genus RGIG6307. Next base: position 150,010 of record JAWXVC010000005.1, read on the forward strand.
AATTAATTTTTTCATAATACCTCACTCCTGTTTCTAGTCTATTTTCAAGTTCTAAGGTTATTATAAGGGTTTTGATATACAAATGTAAAGTAAGCACTTTTTTGTACTATAGTCACCTTTTAGAAACTATTGAAGCGTTTCTATATCAAGATATATTCTTAATAATTTCATCCATCGTTGTAATTAGCTGTATTCTGTTTTGCTTATTGAGAGCAAATGGATGAAGATTGGAAAACATTTTATAATCATTGTCATAATAGGAACCTGTTTTTTCAGCAAACTCTTCAGAAAGCGAAGCTCTATATAAGATATTTGCACCAATAGAAAGATCATATCCTTGTCTGCCATAAGCTTTTTTAACCATTTTACTGCCTAAAAACGACTTTGGATTTACCGAAATAACAACCGCCTTATCTCCTAGTTCTTCAGCAAGCTCTATTCCCCACATCGCAATAGCAAGTTTACTTTGTGCATATGCATTGTCGTGTGACATTTTTTTACCAGATCTCATTGCCTCAAAATCTATGTCTGTTTGTGCAGCAGATGAAAGATTAACAATTCTTCCTTTGTCACTCAAGATTGGCAATAGCATCTTGGTCAAAAGATACGGAGAAATTGTATTCACAGCAAAACGCGTATCTAGTCTATCTTTTGTCGTTGTTTCATCTAAAACAAAAACACCTGCATTGTTAATAATTACATCAATTTTCTCGTTGGTAGCTAAAATTTCTTCTGCCAAATTTTCTGTATTTTTTAGAATCGATAAATCTGCCAAATAAGTTTTTATATTAGAATTACTTTTAAGAAGTTCCTTTTTTACGTTATCAAGTTTTTTTGCATTTCTCCCATGAATCAATAAGTTATGTCCTTCTTTTGCTAAAAGTTTGGCTGTTTCTAAACCTATTCCATCAGTTGATCCTGTTATCAATATTGTTTTCATTATAAATTACACTCTTTCTATGATTTCATTTTTTGATAATCTTGATTTTGGCAAATCTTTGTTGAAATCACTATCCTTATGATAACCTACTGCTACTACAACTGATGAAGTAAACCCTTTTGCACGAAGTCCAAATTCTTCATCCAATTTTTTCAAATCAAGACCTTCCATTGCAATGGCATCTAAACCAAGCGCAGCTACGCCAAGCAAAAAATTACCAAGGTTCAAATATACTTGCTTATCTGCCCAGTGCTGAAAATCTTTGTAATCTAGCTTGTGCATATTTGCAAAAATACTTCTTGCTCCATGATTTTGTTCTTTGAATTCTTTTTGTGGGAATCTACCATCTTTATCTTCTTTTTCTAGAACTTTATTTAAATGTTCTTCTGTCAAATCAACTTGTGATGCAAAAATTATAACAGCACTTGCATCTAACACTTTAGCTTCATTAAAAGAAAAAAATCCCTGTGTACCTTTTGTAATTCTTTTTTTACCCTCATCTGTTGTTGCAAGCACAAAATGCCATGGTTGAATATTTGTAGAAGATGGTGAAAGTTGTAATAAATCTTCCAACTCAGAAATTTGCTTTTCTGTTATTTCTCTAGAATTGTCAAACTCTTTTGTAGAGTAACGAGTTTTTAATGCATTTAAAATATCCATAATGATACCTCCAAAATTTAATTGATTGTTTTTATCATCTTCAGCTGATAATATTATTATAATCACTTGTTTTGGAATTATCCATTATGGATTTTTTTGTCCGTACAGACAAATTTGTCCGTATATTATTCACAAATAACCTTAGCATACTCGTGAAGTGTATTGTATTTATTACCCCATTGCGTGAGTTGATTTAACAATGGCAACACTTCATTTCCGATATCAGTTAGCGAGTATTCTACACGTAAGATTTTTTCTCTATATTCATCTCTATTGACAATCCCATTATTTTCAAGATCACGCAGCTCTCTAGATAAAACTCTTTCACTGATATTTGGAATAAGTCTTTTTAGTTCTCCATACCTCATGTTAGAACCATTTCCTACATGGTAAATGATAATCGGTTTCCATTTACCCCCTATAATATCTAGGGTTAATTCCATATTACAATTAAACACTCTTAAATTATCCATTTTACTTTCGCTTCCTTTGATCATTATCTAACTGCTTATTTATCAGCAGTATAACATGCGACAGAAATACTTGTCAAAGACCTGCGAATTGCTTATTATCTAGAATTAAATAGGTCCACGAGGTTTTGTACTGTTTAAAACTTTAGGACTTAGTGTTTTAATAGCATTTTCTAAACGAGCTATCATCTTATCTCTCTCATCCATATTCCCACTTACTGGAACCAAATTAAAATTGTGGCTACCGAAAAAATAGCAGCTATCATCTACATTAAGAGCCTTTAAAAATTCTATTTCTTCTCTTAACATTTCAAGTTCAGTAAGTTCAATATATTCACCACTATCACAAATTGCTTCAAGCTCACTTCCTGGAGTTACAGAAGTTGGCATAATGGATACCATATATGGCTTAAATGTACTTAAAAGTTTGATAGTTGATTCTGTATTTATAATTCCAGCATCACGCCCTGCAACCCCAAGCATTAGTAATGCATCATACTCAAACCCAGCTTCCTTTAGTTTTCCTAATTGCTCATACGCGTCATCATTTGTAAACCCTTTGTTCATCATTTTAAGAGCTGGGTCATAGGCTGTTTCAAGCCCGATATGCAGCTGATTATATCCTAGTTTTCTTAACTTTTTCAAGTCATCAACTGATTTATTCATAATATTCTTGATGGAAGCATAACAAGTAATTGTTTCAATTTGTGGTAAATATTCGTGAATTAAATTTCCAATTGTAATTAACTTATCTGTTGAAAGCACAAATGGGTCAGCATTCACTAAATAAATTCTGTTGATTGTTCCTCCATAAGATGCAAGTTCAGCTAAATCCTCTTTTATATGCTCTATTGGTGACATTCTAAATGGTGTCTTTCTATACATCGTGCAAAATGAACATTTATTGTGAGAACATCCGATTGTAACTTCTAATAATGGTGTGTATCCTTCCATAGGATGGCGATATACTTCTCCTGTATAATGCATAATTAGTCTCCTTTTCTAATATCTTTAAAGTAAATGCCCATCCATTAGGATAGGCATTTACTTTGATTTTTATATAAAACGTGCAATTTCAGAAACTTCTTTTCTTGTAGTTGTATTTACTTCTTCATCTGGATAACCAAAAGTTATAAGTGCTGCAACTGTTTCTTCTTCTGGAAGTTTGACAATTTCTTTAATTTGCTCTGCTGCAATAATGCCCATAATACAAGTACCTATTCCCATTTCGTGAGCTGCTAAACAAAATGTTTGACACGCAATACCTGCATCAAAAACTTCCCATACATTTGCTCTTGATGTTGCATAATCATCACCCTCTGGGTCGAGTTTTCCGCTTTTCCCTTGAACAAAACTTAATACCAAAGCATTTTTTGCTTCTTTAAGAGTATTGATGTTGTACGCGAAACCGTTTACACCGTCTGTCATCATCTTAGTAATTGTTTCTGGGTTTTGAACGAATGTGTAACGTGCAACCTGGAAGTTAGCCCAAGATGGAGCAAATTTAACTGTTTCCATAAGTTCATTTAAAACTTCTCTGCTTACAAGTTCATCCTTGTATTTTCTAATACTTCTTCTGTTTTTGATCATTTCATTTCCTGTCATAATATTTACCTCTTTCATCAATGTATTTTTGTTGATAAATAAATTATATACAACAAATAATTTGAAATCAATTAGGGATATTTTTATCCGTACGGACAAATTTGTCCGTTGTTATTTCCCTACACTCTCCGCAGTCTCAAGCATATTTTCAATAAAAATCCCATATCCCCTAGTCGGATCATTCACCATCACATGTGTCACTGCCCCGATAATCTTCCCATTCTGCAAAATTGGACTACCCGACATCCCTTGAATGATTCCGCCTGTAAGTTCTAAGAGTTCTTGATCTATTACCTTGATTTGTATTGCTTTGTTTTCTTCCTTTGCATCATAGTCAATCGATACAATCTCGATATCGTAGGCAACTCTTTCATCTAATATTGTACAAATAATTTGTGCATCTCCAAGTGTGACTTCGTGTTTGTAACCCACCTCTAAAGCATCATAATTAAGGACTTCTGATTTTAAGTTTTTCTGTAAGGCTCCGAATATCCCCTCATTAGAATTTGCATAAATATCCCCTTGTATATTGTAGATTTGATAGTCAATCATGCCTGTTAATTCTCCAGGCTGACCTGCACTCCCTTTCGTAACGGAGATAATATTTGTTTTATAAACTGTTCCAACGTCTAAGAGAACCATTTCACCAGTATCACTATCGTGAATAGGATGACCGAGTGCTCCAAAGCTTCCATCCTCAGCCATATAAGTAAGCGTTCCTATGCCTTGTGCATTATCCTTGATCCAAATGCCCAATTGAAAGTCACCCTCTAGATTCATAACGGGTGTCACTGCTACGTCAAAAACTGAATCTAAGCGTGAAATAGTTAAGATAATTTCTTCACCATCACATTCATCTATATAATCTGTTAACTGGGCTTTTTCATCGATTTCATTCCCATCTATTGCTAGAATATAATCACCTTGTGCTAAAATATGTTCACTTGGTTCAACCACTCCAAACTTTGTTTCTACTTCACCCGTATCAACCACCATTACCCCTTGTGTTTCAATATATATCCCTATTGGAATACCCCCAGGTATCAGATATGCTTCTTCCACAACTTGAAGTGAAATATTTTTTAATTCAAAAACGCCCAAGAGCTCTAACGATACCTCATAGCTATCTATTTCATTGCCTACAACCGTAATTGGTGTATTAAAAGAAACCTCCATGTATTCATTCTTGGAGGTTTCTTGTTGAATCTTACCAGTAATAGGTAAATCAAAGGAGAGGCTCGTTTCCTCTCCTGCTTGAATACGTATTACCGATGGTAAGCTTTCATTACAATATTGAATTGCCATACTACAAGCCGAAGAAAAAACAGCAAAAACCCCAATTGTTTTTATAGCAATAAATAATCTAGTACTTCTCTTTTTTCGTTTCATCTCGTGCTCCTTTTCGACCTTACTATGCATTTATCTAAAACATAGTATCTGTAAAAAGGAGTAGATTATATACAGAATTTTTAATTATTTTTCATAGCCTGTTGTTTTAAACTTCTTGCATGCTCAAGTGCTGTCTCATCGATGCTATCCGCCCCGAGCATACGTGCGAGTTCTTCGATAGATGACGTTTGATCAAGTGCTTCTATTGAAGTACGTGTAGCAGTATCTACGATGTCTTTATGGATAAAATAGTGCTTATCAGCCATAGCTGCAATCTGTGGTAAATGGGTGATACAAATAATTTGATGTGCTTTTGCAAGTTCTCCGAGCTTTTGTGAAACCTTCCATGCCGTTTTACCACTAATACCTACATCAATTTCATCAAAAATCAGGGTATCAATAGCATCTTTTTGTGCAAGAACCGTTTTGATTGCTAACATAATCCTCGATAGCTCACCACCACTAGCTACTTGCGCGATTGGTTTAATTGGTTCACCTGGGTTTGTTGAAATCATAAATACGATATCTTCAAATCCTTTATTTGTAGGCTCATCTTTCTTTGTAAGTAGAATATCAAAAGTTACATCCAAAAAGTTAAGCTCTAATAAAGAATCCGTTAGGAGCTTCGAAAGCTCTTTTGCTGCAGCTTCGCGTATTAGCGTTAGTTCATTAGCAAAAGAACGTACCTCTTCAAAAGCCTTTTCTTGTTGTCTATATAAATCAGCTAGATATATTTCATAGTTTTGTAAAATTTCTAAACGCGTCTTTTGCTTTTCATAATATACTAGTACATCTTCTAATGTAGGACCATGTTTAGATTTTAAGTGATTTAGGATGTTTAATCTTTTTTCAATTTCAAAAAAAGCTTCCTCATCAAATTCCATGTTAGCTATATAGTGTGTTGCAACACTAGAAAAATCACTCAACAAATTCTCTGTATCCATTAAGATAGCCTCAATATCCTTAAGCTCTTTATCATAGTGAGTAATTGCTGTAAGCTCCTTTAGTGCTTGACTTAAATACAATCCACAGCCTTCATCAAAATCAGTCAGTACAACAGCTTTTTGAAGACTCTCATTGATTTTAACACTGTTTTTAAGCTTGTTATATTGTGCATCTAAAAGATCATCTTCACCTATTTCAATGCTTGCTTGATCCACTTCCTCAAGTTCAAATTGAATAAAATCTAATTCTCTTTTTCGTTCATTTTCATCCAAACATGCTTCTGCTAGAACCTTTTTTGTTTGTGTATAGTTTGCATATGCATGATGTAACTTTAAAAGTAAGGTTGTAGCTTTTTCACCTGCATAAGTATCTACGATTTCCATATGCTTTGCATGCTTTAGTAAGGATTGGTGCTCATGCTGACCGTGTATATCAATCAAATGCTCCGCAAGTTCCTTTAGTTGCTTTGCTGTTACAGTTTGCCCATTCACCTTACAGGTACTTCTTGTAGCTGTTATTTTTCTTTGAATCAAAACACTATGGTCTTCTTCCACAGGAATATCAAGTGCTTCTAGTAGGGTTAAAATACTAGCATCTAGCTTTTCAAATTGAAGCTCCACCAAAGCAAATTCGCACCCGTGACGTATCATGTCTTTATCTGCTTTTGCACCAAGTGCAAGATTAATGCTGCCGATTAAAATCGATTTACCCGCACCCGTTTCACCTGTTAGTATATTTAATCCTTCGTATAATGTAATATCGCATTCTTCCATTAATGCAAGATTTTTCACATATAAGCTACTAAGCATATCTTCCTCCATCTGTTGAAACCACTTTACATTACAATATCGCTGATGTGTTCCTTCATAGCCTCTGCATCTTCAATACTTCTAGCTGCAATCATAATCGTGTCATCACCCGCAACTGCTCCGACCATCTCTTTCATATTCATAGAATCTAGTGCCGCTGCTGCTGCCATAGCCATTCCAGATACCGTTTTAATTACAAGAAGATTCATTGCAAGCTCCATGCTAATAAAACTGTCCTTTAAAACACGAACAAATTTCTCGGACAAATCTACATGAATACCACTTGGTAAGGCATATTTTTGTTTTCCATTTAAACTAGGTACTTTTACAAGTCCTAACTTTTTAATATCTCTACTTACAGTTGCTTGCGTTACACTGTACCCACTATCCTTTAGTAACTGTGTTAATTCATCTTGTGTTTCAATATCACATTGCTCAAGTAATGTAATGATTTGTTCTAATCTATTTTTAACCATGTCTCATCTCTTCCTGAATCTTCAACTCATTTTCTTATATAATAAATCAATAAAGCTAATCATTTCTAAGCGGATAAGCTTCGTAGTATGTTCAGCCTGCGTAATATGTACTAGGTCGCCTGTCTCAATATGTATATTTTCATTTCCATCAAAGGTCACCTGCATGTTTTGACGACTCCCCTGTTTATCAAGTGTCGCCTCAATGGTAACTTCTTTATCTCCCGACAAGACTATCCCTCTATTAAACAAGTTATGCGAGCAAATTGTAGTCATAACGATAGTTTTAGAAGTAGGATCTACGATTGGACCTCCCGCTGATAGATTATAGCCAGTAGAACCTGTTGGTGTACTTACGATACATCCATCTGCTTTATAATGGCTAAGAAGCTGCTCATTTAGCCACACCTTAAAGTATAAAATCTGTAAGGAGCCACTTCTATTTACTATAACATCATTTAATGCAATAAAAGATTCTTTATGCGACTTCTTTTCAACTACCCCTTTTAGCATCATACGCTCTTCTATGTTATAGTCATCTAAAATAAGCTGTTCAAGCGCACCTTCTACCTGATCACAGTTGACCTCTGTTAAATACCCAAGTGCACCAAGATTGATGCCTAGAATCGGAATATCCATGCCATACGTTTCCCTAGCAACCTGCATAACAGTGCCATCACCACCAAGCACTAAAATCACTTCTGCATCTTTTGGAATTGTTGGAAACGTACTCCATGCATCAAGTGTTTTTTCCCACTTAAGATATAACAACGTAAACTTACAAGCATGTGCCTCAAGATATGCCACAATTCTTTTTGTAATCAGCAAATCCTTATCCTTTAATTCATTACTAATAATACAAAAGCTTTTCATAGATTTCCTCCATTAACTTATTATTCTAGGTCAAGCTAGCATGTGCTGCTTCAACAGTTTGATTGATTATGGCTTTTACATCTGACATATTCATTCCAAGCGCTTTTTGTTCGTTTTTTTGTATATGCATTAAATACTCAATATTTCCTTCAGGACCAGTAATTGGAGAAAAAGATAAATGCAATAAGTTAAATCCAATATCATGTGAGAAATCAACAATCTTCTCAATTACTTCTCTATGTATTGCAGGATCTCTTACTACACCTTTTTTGCCTACCTTTTCTTTTCCAGCTTCAAACTGAGGTTTTATCAGACAAATCATCTCGCCATCATCCTTTAATAAATCCCTTGCAGGAATCAAAATCTTTGTAAGTGAGATAAACGATACATCACAAGAAGCAAAATCAAGATATTCTCCTATTTGCTCCATTGTAACATACCTAAAATTCGTTTTCTCCATGCAGACAACACGTTCATCATTTCGTAGTTTCCAATCAAGCTGTCCATGCCCAACATCTACAGAATAGACCTTTGTAGCACCATTTTGAAGCATGCAATCCGTAAAACCACCCGTAGACGCTCCGATATCCATACAACAAGTACCTTCTAGCGATAATGCAAAATTTATCATTGCTTTTTCAAGCTTAAGTCCACCACGACTCACATATTTTAAGGTATTTCCTTTTACACGAAGTGTTGATTTTAATGGATCAAACATACTTCCTGCTTTGTCTTCACGTTGTTCATTGACTAACACATTACCAGACATAATGATAGCCTTTGCTTTTTCTCTACTAGGTGCCAATCCTTGCTGCACCATTAAAACATCTAAACGTTCCTTCATTGATTTTCTCGTATCCTTTTTGTTATTTCAGAAGCTATATGTGCTGCATCTAATCCAATTTCTTCATATAATTGATCCACAGAACCATGTTCTACAAATTGATCGTCAATTGCGACCTTATACAACGGATTTATAAACCCAGCCGCTTGCATATAACACGCAACAGCTTCACCATATCCGCCTCTTTGCATATTTTCTTCCATTGTAACGATCAAACCATGTGTACGACATGCGTTTTCTACTGCTTCTTCATCGATAGGTTTTATAAATCTAGCGTTGATTACAGTAATATTCATCCCTTTATCTTGTAGTAACTCTCTTACCTTAACTGCCTGTTTCACCATACTACCAATTGCTAAAATCGCCACCTGATCACCTGCATAAAGTAACTCGCTTTTACCAAGTACAATAGGTGCTCGAAGATCCTCTAGTCCATCGTAGGCATTTCCCCTTGGATATCTAATCGCAATCGGACTAGAAAAATCAACCGCAAATTTAAGCATATCAGATAGTTCCCATTTATTCTTCGGTGCTATGACATGCATATTCGGTATCGAGGTTAAAAAAGATAAATCCAGTATTCCTTGATGCGTTTCTCCATCACTCCCTACAAGTCCTGCTCTATCTATCGCAAAAACAACTGGAAGGTCTTGGATACAAACATCGTGTACAACCTGATCATATGCTCTTTGTAAAAATGAAGAATATATCGCAACAACTGGTTTAAACCCACCAACGGCAAGTCCAGCTGCAAAGGTAACTGCATGCTGTTCTGCAATTCCTACGTCAAAAAATCTATCTGGATATACATTACGAAAACGCTTAAGCCCAGTTCCATCAGGCATAGCGGCTGTAATTGCCACAACCTTTTCATCTCGTTGTGCAAGCTTTAACATTACTGTAGAGAAAATATCTGTATAGTTAGCTGTTTTTCGTGGAGACTTTGGTAATCCCGTTTCAATATCAAATGGCTCTGCACCATGAAATCTACTAGGATGCTTTTGTGCTGGCTCAAAGCCTAAACCCTTATCTGTCAAAACATGCACCACTACAGCACCATCAAGACGCTTTGCTTCTTCAATAACTCTTACTAAAGTCGTAATATCGTGACCATCTATTGGACCTAAATAATCTATACCAAGTTCCTCGAACCAAGTTCCCTTTACAAGAACATATTTCAACCTGTTTTTAAGCCTTCGTATCGCAGAAACAATCTTCTTTCCTCGTTTTGGAAAAACGTTCAACAATGTGCTAGTAACACCAAATTTAAGACCTAGATATTGCCTACCTGTACGGATTTTTCCAAGGTATTTGCTCATGCCACCTACATTTTCAGATATTGACATGTTATTATCGTTTAGTACTATAATAAAATTCGAATCAAGTCTAGCAGCATTATTGAGTGCCTCATATGCCATACCACCTGTCATAGAACCATCTCCAATAACTGCAACAACTGTTTCATCGCTACCTTTTAAATCTCTAGCTTTTGCAAGACCTAGTGCTGCTGAAATAGATGTCGAGCTATGACCTGTATCAAAGCTATCGCACGGGCTTTCATTTCTTTTAGGGAAGCCACTTAACCCTTTATATTTACGTAAGGTAGCAAATTGATCTTGCCTGCCTGTTAGTATTTTGTGTACATATGCTTGATGTCCAACGTCCCAAACAATTTTATCCTTTGGTAAATCAAGGCATAGATGTAGCGCCATAGTAAGCTCCACAACCCCAAGATTTGGACCTAGATGACCACCTGTCGTACTAATATGACCTATTAAAAACTGTCTGATTTCAGCAGCTAATTGCTTATAGTTTGCTGATTCACACTTTTTGATATCATTCTCTTTTTGAATATCTTTAAGCAACATACGAATCATCATCCTTTCTCTTCCTATGTATCTTTTATTTATTTCTATCTATTAGATATAAAATAAGCTGACACAAGAAATCATCCTCAGACACCCCTAATAAAAAAATCGCTTCATCTGATAGTCTTTCAACTTCTGATTTTGCATGATCCAATCCATAAATAGATACATATGTTTGTTTATTATTTTTCTCATCACTACCTATTGGTTTTCCTAATTCTTCAAAGGTACTTGTTATATCTAATACATCGTCTTGAATCTGAAATGCAATGCCAATATCATAAGCCGCTCTCTCTAGCTTATCAATATAAGCGTCGTCACAGCCTGCAAGAACGCCGCCTATCATCATAGATGCTTGAATAAGTGCAGCTGTCTTATGCTCATGTATGTATAAAATCTGATCTTTATCTAGTACGACCTGTGCTTTTTCTGCTTCTACATCACACACCTGCCCACCTATCATGCCAAAAACCCCAGCTTTTCTAGATAAAATTTCAAACGCTTTAACTACTTTAATATATTCCGACTCTGGTACGAGTCCAAAAGCACCAGCTACTAGCTCAAACGCATAATTTAACAATGCATCCCCCGCCAAAACACCCATTGCCTCACCGTATTTTTTGTGAGTAGTAAGTACTCCTCTACGATAGTCATCATCATCCATTGCAGGTAAATCATCATGAACTAGCGAATAAGTATGTATACACTCTATTGCTGTCATAAATGACTCTAATGCCTTGCTTTTACCACCATTTGCTATAAATATCTCTTGCATAAGCATTGGGCGAATTCTTTTGCCTCCTGCTCTCACACTATAATTCATAGCCTCACCAACTGTTTTTTGGAAAGACATGTCAGTTGGCAGATGGTTTTCTAAAATCACTTCTATTTCTTTCACTTTTGTATCTAGCAACCGATTAAAACTCATCTAATTCACCGCCATTTCCAAGCATCAGTATCTTTTTTTCAACTGTATCAATTGTTTTTGTACAGTGACCTACAAGCTCCATACCTTTTTGGTAAGTCGAAAAGGAATCCTCTAATGATATATCGGGCTTTTCTAATGCTACAATCACTTCTTCTAATTGTGCTAATGCTTCCTCTAGCGTAATATTATCGTTCATAGTCATCCTTTCTAAGCACCTTTGCTTGCACCGTACCATCTTTTAAATGAATGGTAATCTGCGTATCTTTGTAAACCTGTTTTATACTATGAATGCTACTACCATCCTCCGCAGATACATAAGCAAGCCCTTGTTCAAGCTTTTCAAGCGGAGAAAGTCCCTGCAACTGCCTTACAAGTAGCGCAAGCTGATGCTTTCTATCCTGCAAGCGCCTATCTATCGAATTTTGCAACTTTTCTTGCAATTGCATAAGCTGCATACGTTGTTCTCTAAGTTTATAGTCAGGGTGCTTCATCTCAATCAATCTTTTATATTGTTCAACTATCTCGTATTTACTCTGTACTGTCGCGTTCATACTACGGTCTAATCGATCTCTACATAGCATCAAACCATTGAAGAACACCTGAATATCATAGACTGCAAGCTCAGCAGCCGCTGATGGAGTCGGTGCTCTTAAATCAGACACAAAATCTGCAATCGTCGTATCAGTTTCATGTCCTACTGCAGAAATTACAGGGATTTCACTTTGAAAAATCGCATCTGCAACGATACGTTCATTAAAGGCCCACAAATCTTCGATAGAACCACCACCACGACCAACAATCATAACATCAACACCTAATCGTTCAAAAGCATGAATGCCATTTACGATGCTTTGCGCAGCACCTTCTCCTTGGACAAGTGCTGGATAAACGATAATCTGTACGAACGGGTTTCTTCTAGTAGCAATTTGAATAATATCACGTACTGCAGCGCCTGTCGGTGCTGTTACTATTCCAACACGCTGTACGTACTTTGGAATCTTCTTTTTATAAATTGGATCAAACATTCCCATTTCTTCAAGCTCTGTTTTTTGTTTTTCATAAAGAACATACAAATCACCAAGACCATCTAGCTTTATACTCTTTACATAGCATTGATATTTCCCATCTCGTTCATAGACTTCCATACTACCTGTAACGATGATTTTCTGCCCGTTTTCAAGATGAAACTTGAGGCTCTTTGCATATCCTGCAAACATGATGCAAGACAAATTTCCGCCAAAATCCTTTAACGTAAAATAAATATGTCCCGAAGAATGGTATTTACAGTTACTAATCTCACCTTTAATGGATAGTAACTGTAATAAATAATCCTGCGTAAACATATTTTTAATATACGTATTCACTTGTGTAACTGAATAAATGTTCCCCATATAAAATACCGTTAGTCTTGTACAAACTTGGCTAAAACTCCATTAATAAAACTTCCCGCATGATCTTGACCAAACTTTTTAGCAAGTTCAACAGCTTCGTTGATTGCTACGCCAGCTGGTACCGAATCATCCTCTAAAATTTCGTAGATGGCCAATCTAAGAATCGTAAGCTCAACCTTACCAATTCTACTGTTTGTCCAACCCTCTGCTTTCTCTTCAATGAGTGCATCAAGACGTGGAAGAGCTTCCAAAATCTTGTTGAACTTCATCTCAATATAATCCGAATCAACATCTTCATATATAACTTCATCATCTGCCAAAAATAAATCTACTTGCTCTGGCATATCATCAGCCTTGTTAAATTCTACTCTAAATAATAACTTAAAAAGTTGCTCACGTAACTGTGTTCTTGTCATTAAAACTGTACCTTCCATCCTAAATCTAGTGCATCTGCTATTTTACAGAAACACCCGCAATACGAATATGAATGTGACTAACTGTTAAGCCTGTCATATTCTCAATCGCCGTTTTTACTTTTGCCTGCACCTTCTGTGCTATCACTGGAATACTATATCCATACACAACTTGAAGTGCAAATTCAATTTCTACTGTGTCATCTTCTATTTCAACTCTAACACGCTTTGCTGTGCTTTTCATACTAACCATTTGCTTAATATCTTTTGAGAAAGTGCTACCCATTGCTATGACACCCTCTACCTCTGTCGCTGCTACTTCTGTAATCATCGCTAGAACATCATCTGCAATATGAACAGTTCCGATATTTTCTTGATTTTTAAGTGTATGCATCGTTTTATTTTCCATATTCATAAACACCCTTTCTCTGAGCTTGATAACCAATCGTTTTTTTACGAACTTTTTTAAATTATATCAAACAACAGGAAAAGACGCAATAGTAAACCACTGCGCCTTTACTTTTACTTACTCTATTTGTGAGAGTATTGTTTTAATCAACCTTTCTTGCATCATTTCTCTTGTCATGTATTTCGATTTTGAATCATCATACACCCAAAAAAGGTATCCAACTAATTTCGAGCAAATTTCATAAACAAGATATTCTTGTACTGCCAGGTCTGTAATGCCTTTTTGTGCACAAATCTCCTCTACAATTTGTACTATAATACCAATAGGCATATTAGTTTTGCCTTTGTTTTCTTCCATAAACATGTGAAGCTTGTGATTAATGGTAGAAACTTCACTAGTCATCCTAAAGAACTGCATCATATATTCTCTATTTGAAATTTCACTATCAAGCATGTGGAATATACATGCTAGTTTAGCTTCAAATCCATCTACTTGATTCAGTTCGTTTTTTATTTTAACCACTTGAAGCTTCAGATTAAAGAAAAATGCAAGTGCAATCAAATCTTCTTTTGTTTCAAAATATTCGTAAACAGTTCCTTTCCCGATCTCTGCTCTTTTTGCAATATCGGCTACCTTCAAGGTATTAAAATCCGCTTTCTCTTCAATGTACAATCCAATAGTCTGATATAAAAGCAACACTTTTTCAGGTAGTAATTCTTCTTGACCTGTTATTTTTGCCATTATTCTTCTCCCACTATTTTTTTATCTTTTCTAAACCAATCGTAAACACATGGTATAACAATCAAAGTCAATAGTGTACCGTAAACAAGACCGCCAATCGTTACAAGCGCCATACCTTTCATCATCTCTGATCCCATGTCATCACTAAATACCATTGTAGAAAGTGCGAGTATTGTAGTAAGTGCTGTCATAAGTACTGGACGAAGTCTTATTTTACCAGCCTGCACAATCGCATCTTTTTTCGTCAAGCCTTCTTCCATCAATTGGTTCATATAATCAATCAATACAATACCGTTATTTACAATAATACCAGCTAACATAATAAACCCTATCATACTAATGACACTGAGTTCATTACCCGTTAGATATAATGCTAAGAAACCTCCCGTAAATGCAAGTGGAATCGTAAACATAATAATAAATGGAGATAGAAGTGATTGGAACTGTGCAACCATAATCAAGTACATAAATACAACTGCAAGTGCGAGCATTAATAATAACTGTTCTAATGCTTCGTTAATACTTTCATTTTCACCTGAATATACCAAACTATATCCATCTGGTACAACATACTCTTCCATAACCGTTTCTAAATCAGCTGAAACCAATGCAACATTATAATCATCTGCAATACCTGCAGAAACAGTGACATATCTTATTTGCTCTGTTCTATTAATAGCTGTTAGAGAATAACCAACCTCAAAACTAGCAATATCACTTAAAAGTACATCCACTTCTTCTCGATCTTCATTTGTGCCAGTAAATGTAATTTCTTTAAGCAATTCCCTTGTAAGATTTTCATTGCTCTCATTCATAACGTAAACAGAATAATCCTTTGCATCTGTGATAAGTGTAGTTGCAACCTCACTTGTAGCAAGCTTTGCAGCCACTTCCATATACACCTGTGCAACTGTAAGTCCGTAATTAATTGCTTTCTCTCTATCAATGATAATACGAAGCTCTTCATCAGCATCTGCTAGCCCATCAGAAATATCAGTAGTACCTTCTACACCCTCCATAATGGATGCAATTTCCGTAGCCATAGATTGAAGTGTATCGATATCACGACCTCTAATTTCAATAGAAATACCACTACCTGTTAGTGACGACATATCCATATTTGAAGTTGAAACACTAATCTCAGCATTTAAGTCTTTTGAAGCCTCTAAGATAAGATCCTTGATTTCATCATTAGAAAGTTCTTTATCATCAACAGTTGTAAGGTATAGCGTAGATACTGACACATCTGCCGCACCCATACCTAGCATTGATGATGTACTATCTCCAACACTAGCACCAATATCTAATACATCGTCAATTTCTCTAATGCGATCAATTAATGTATCTGTAACCTCCACAGTATCTTCTAGCAAGCAACCTGCTGGCATATTGATAGTTACTGTCATTTGTGTCGATTCCATACTTGGTATATATTCCGTGCCAAGTGACAAAGATAACTTCGCACTTACAAATAAGAGTACAAATGCAAGTGGTATAATAATGAATTTTATTTTTAAGATAAAGCGAAGTGACTTTGCGTAAATATTTGATAAAGTCACCATAAATCCACCTGGTTTTTTCTCTTTTTCGTTTAGCATCTTAGAAGCCATGGATGGAACAACTGTCAGCGCTACTATTAGACTTGCACCTAGTGAATACGCAATCGTTAGACCCATATCAACGAAAAGCTGTTTCGTCATACCTTCTATAAATACGATCGGAGCAAATACACACGTTGTCGTTAGCGTAGATGCCATAATAGCACCAGCTACCTCCGAAGCACCTTTTTTCGCTGCTTCTATCCTACTCATACCTTCATTTCGAAGTCTATAAATATTCTCAATAACTACAATCGAGTTATCTACAAGCATACCTATTCCGAGTGCTAGACCTCCAAGAGATATAATGTTAAGTGTTACACCACTAAAATACATACACACTATCGCTGCAACAATACTGATTGGTATAGAGCATGCAATGATAATCGTTGGTCTAATATCCTTTAGGAAGAGTAATAAAATCACAACCGCTAATAGTCCACCCCACAAAATATTACTAAAGATAGCATCTACTACCATGTCTATGTAAATACCCTGATCCATTAATGAAATCAGCTCTAATCCTTCAACTTGCTCTTGTAACTCTATAAATTTTTCATTGACAGAATCAGAAACTTCACCAGTCGCATAACCTGTCTGTTTTTGGATGCTAAGCATTACACCTGTGGTACCATTTACATTTGCATAAATTTCATCTGAATTATCTGTATAGAATACATCTGCAACATCCCCTAGTGTTATGATTCCGATTTCATCCATATTCATATTCATAAGTGGAAGCTCTTTTAGTGAGTCTACATCCCCTGGTTGATCACCAACGCGCACCAAATAGCTCACACCATCTTCTGTAACATATCCTGCAGGCATTGAGAAATTCTGAGCTGCAAGTAATTGGTTCACAAGATCAATCGTAAGAACATTGTTCATATCAGCACTATCGTATGCCTCCACTCTTGCTTCTTCGATTGATTCCTTACCTTCATTTATTTGCTCCCAAGCATCCGCTAGATCATCTTTTGCACTTTCTAGCTGTTCCTTTGCCGAGTTTAATTCTGTTTCACCACTTTCTAGCTGATACTCTGCAAGAGAAAGCTCTGAATTTGCTGTTGCGAATGCAATCGCTGCCGTGAAAACACCTTTTTCCACTTCATACAATGCATTATCAACTTCTTCTAAACTCCCCTCTATCCCAGCTATAGCAGTAGCTGCTGTTACAGCAAATTCTGGGTAACCTACACCCCCAGTTGCAATATTTATACTTTCGTTTAATACTGCTGAAGAATTCATCCCCTGTGCTACCATGGATGTTTCAGAAAATGATGTAAGCAATCCTGGCGTACTAGGAGTTGAAGTTGTCCCTAGTGAAGCACTTGTAGTGCTAGAGGATGGCATGCCAAGCAAAATAACTTGCGCCTCCATAGAAGTCCATTCCAAGGATTCAAGGGTTGTATACATAGTGCTCATCGAGCCAGTTGTATCGTTATCAACCATCATCGCAAGCATACTATTTGCTAAAAATGTTGTTTTAAATGTATCAATTGCTGATTTCGCAGAAGCAATAGCCGCACTATCACCACTCATAACCGCCATATTATAGGTTGTTGCAAGTGTTGAATATGTACTCTCTGCAGAATACAAAAAAAGCGTATCGTAAGCAAGCTGAGCAGTCGATAAATTAGAAGAATACTCTGTTTTCATCACTTCGAGTGTCGTTTTAGCAGTTAAGAGCTCTTGCTTAGCAGTGTTAATATTTACATTCGTTGAATTTTGTTCACCTTCTAAGCTATCTTGTCCCTCTGTTAACTCCGTTTTTGCATCCGTAATTTCAACAAGACCATCATCAATCTCTACTAGACCATCCGAAAGATCTTTTTCCGCATCTATAAGTTCTTTTTCGGCATCAGTCATATCCTGTTCAGCCTCTACAAATCCAGAATCTATTCCTTGCATAACTAGATCATTGATCGCATCAATTTTATCTTGACGAATAATCACATTGACGCTCTCTTCTAAGAGTCCATAACCATCAACACTCGCTACCCCTTCAATGCTCTCTAACTCTGGGATCAAGGTATTTGCTACATACTCACTCACCTCTGCAGTCGTCATGCCCTCAACACCTGCAGCAGCAGTCATAATCGGCATCATAGAAGGATCGATCTTCATAATAATCGGACTACCAATACTGTCATCCCAATATGCACCAATCTGATCTAGATTCTCCCTAATCTCAAGAGATACCGAATCCATATCCGCCGTTTCTGTAAACTCTAAAATAACCATAGAGTAATGTTCACTTGATGTACTACTAACAGTCACAATATTACTAACAGTCGCCATAGATGCCTCTATTGGCTCTGTAACAACTGATTCAACTGTTTCTGGATCTGCACCAACATAAGTGGTCATAACGACCACATAAGGCAAAGAAATGCTTGGCAATAAATCAGTTGTCATCTTCGTAAACGAAACAACACCTAAAATAATGACAAGCACTACACCCACTAATACTGTATAGGGCTTTCTAACACTAAAATTTGAAAACATATTTTCATCCATCCTCACTCTGACCGACCGGTCGGTTTTGTCTTTTCAGATTATATGCTCTCTTCTTTAGAATTACAATACCCTATACCTATATTTTTGCTTATTTAATAATATTTTTATATTTATCGATTTGCGAGCTCGGTCATGATTTCATCCCAAGTCACGTCTTTTTCTACCATTAATACCATCATATGATATAGATAGTCAGAAATTTCGTATTTTATTTCATTTGGATTCGGATTTTTAGCTGCAATCACGATTTCTGTTGCTTCTTCACCCATTTTCTTAAGAATTTTGTCAACGCCCTTATCAAAAAGATAGTTCGTATACGATCCTTCTTTTGGATTTTCCTTACGGTCAGCAATCACATCATAAACATTTTCTAAAACTCTAAGTGGATTTTTGTCCTCATATTGTGTATCAGCAATTTGATTAAAAAAGCATGAATACGCGCCTGTATGACAAGCAACGCCCACCTGTTTTACCTTAGCAAGAATGGTATCCATATCACAATCCGCGGTTAAACTCTTAACATACTGAACATGTCCTGACGTATCCCCTTTTAACCAAAGTTCTTGTCTTGAACGGCTATAATAAGTCATTTTCCCAATTCTTAATGTCTGTAAATAAGATTCTTCATTCATATATGCAACCATAAGCACTTCGTTTGTTAGATAGTCTTGTACAACAACAGGTACCATTCCATCTTCATTTTTCTTAAAGTCAGCCCAAATCACACTAGTTTCTAAGGTCTCTACAGAAAAGCCTTCTCGTAGTAATACCTCTTTTGCTGCAAAAAGCTCTTGTTCTTGTTCTACCAAACCATTTAGCACAACACCCTCACAAGCATCTCCTTTTATGCATGAAACTGCTTCCTCAAGTGAATCAACCATAACCAAAGTATCTAGTGCTGCATCCGCTGTCAGTACTAAGATTTTATCTTCACCAAATTTAAGACGTACCTCTTCTAAAACATCTGCATGCATCTTATCCGCAACTAATAATGCAACTTGCTTACAACCAACATAAAGAAGTTTTTTCACATCCTCCATACGTTTGATATTCCCCGTTGCAATAACTGGAATTTCTACAAAACTACACAACTGCTTTAAAACATCTAAATTTTTTTCATGTTCTTCATCTGCAGTAGATAAATCTGTCACAAACAAACCATCTAGACACGAATCTATATATGTAGTAAAAACTATTTTTTCTGTCTGTTGGCATGTCTCTTTTTGGTATATATACCCATCTTTTATAAACAATGAATCAAAAAACACTTTTTTCATCTATAAACTCCCTTTTGTACTAAGAACATCTGTAATCCTAGCATCCTTTTTTGTTGCCATATCAAGCGCTTTTGCAAAAGCTTTAAACATACCTTCAATCATGTGATGTGCATTACCACTCTCAAGCATCTTAAAATGTAGATTCATACCAGCTCTACATGCTACTGCATAGAAAAATTCTCTTACAAGCTCTGTTTCAAACCCTCCAACTCGCTCTACCGGGAAATCAATGTCCATTGAAAAATAAGGACGTCCTGATAAATCTAGGGAACAAAGCACCAAAACCTCATCCATAGGTAATACAAAATATCCGTATCTTGCAATTCCTTTCTTATCACTAAGTGCCTCTTTTATAGCTTCCCCTAATACAATACCACAGTCCTCAACCGTATGATGCCCATCCACTTTAAGGTCACCTTCAATACGTACTAAAAGATCAAAAAATCCATGTTTTGAAAACCCCTCTAGCATATGATCAAAAAAGCCAATACCAGTATCAATATTACTAACACCTTGACCATCTATCTCTAAAGAAAGTGAAATATTTGTTTCTTTCGTTTTACGTGTAATACTTGCATTTCTATTTGCCATAATAAATTTCCTTTCTAATCTTCAAAACGAACCTTAATTGAATTGGCGTGTGCTGTAAGACCTTCTTTTTCAGCAAACAGCTCAATATCTTTATGTACAGCCTCTAGTGCTTCTCTTGAATAAGAGATAATACTACTCTTTTTAATAAAATCATCTACACCGAGTGGTGAAAAGAATTTTGCAGTTCCATTTGTAGGTAAAATATGATTTGGACCTGCAAAGTAATCTCCAAGTGGTTCTGAGGAGTATTCTCCAAGGAAAATAGCACCTGCATTATCAATCTTTGTCATCACCTCAAAAGGATTTTTCGTTAATATTTCTAAATGCTCAGATGCAATTTCATTTGCAGCCTCGATTACATCCTCCATATTGTCCGCAATAAGAATATATCCATATTGATCAATTGACTTTCTCATAATATCCGTTCTAGATAATTCTTCAATGAAAGCATCTACCTGCGCAGAAACTTGATCTGCTAATGTTCTAGAAGTCGTAATTAAAATTGCACTTGCAAGCTCATCATGTTCTGCTTGTGACAACAAATCAGCTGCAACATATCTTGGATTTGCAGTTTCATCAGCAATCACTAATATTTCACTAGGACCTGCCACTGAATCAATACTTACATGACCGTAAACAGCCTTTTTGGCTAATGCTACGAAAATATTACCAGGACCTGTAATCTTATCCACCTTTGGAATAGACTCAGTACCAAAAGCAAGCGCCGCAATCGCTTGTGCACCACCTACTTTATAAATCTCATCCACACCTGCAACCTTTGCAGCAGCAAGTGTACCAGGATTTACCAATCCATCTGGACCTGGAGGCGTTACCATAACAACCTTTTTCACACCAGCAACCTTCGCTGGTAAAACATTCATAAGCACACTAGAAGGATAAACCGCCTTCCCACCTGGTACATAAACACCAGCGCAAGCAATCGGCGTAACCTTTTGCCCTAAAATACTTCCATCCGCCTTTGTATCAAACCAGCTTTGACGCACTTGCTTTGCATGATACTCAACAATATTTGCAGCAGCCTTTTCCATAACTGCATAAAATTCTTTATCTATACTTGCTACCGCATCTTCTATCTCTTGTGCAGTAACTCTAATCGAATCAGCACTAAGCTCACAATGATCAAATTCCTTTGTATAAGCAAAAACAGCCTCATCCCCATTAGCCTTTACTGAATCAATAATACCCTCAACAATTGCTTCATAACTACCGTAATTACTTGGACTTCTTTGCAATAAATCATGTAACAAATCCGACTTTGATTCCTTCGACAATTCTACTATTCTCATTTTGGTACTCCTCCAAATTGTTTGTTCTTAAGACCTTTTTAATACGCTTACTTGATGATATTTTGCTGTTATAGAAGCTGGTCTTATATATAAACTTTAGACAAGCACGCTCTCGCTATAGCTCGTACGTAACAGTACATAAGAATGCAATACATTGCATTCAAGTACTGACGACTCACAATACTTGCATAAAAGTTATATATAATCCCACCTTCCACTACATTATATATCAAGTAAGCATATTAAAAACCCCTAAATAAAATTAATTTTCTTACTATCTACATTATGTGTATTCGTGAATATGTGTGATACTGCTTCCTTAAGAGTGCTTGTGAACTGTCAGCACTTAGATGATGTCCTCTATCATCTTAGTACTGTTACACGTGAGCAGCAGCGAAAGCGTGCTCTAAGGAAATAGTATCACACATATCCACGATAATACATACTGAATTAACCGAGTTCGTGGAATGTTTCGCACTCCTTTTCGTTCTTTTGTAAGGGCAGTGTGCCTATATGTTTCGTATAGAGCTCTTAGCATCGGTCGGCACTTAGATGATGTCCTTTATCATCTTAGTACCGCTACCAGATGGTACGAAGCGAAAGCGTGCTCTAAAGAAATATATAGGCACACAGCCCCCTCACAAAAAAACTAAAGGAGTGCCTCAAGACCTTCCACAAGTTCTTTGATGCGTTTGGTTTGCATCTGCATAGAAACTTGATTTACAATCATGCGTGCAGAAAGTGGGCAAATTTCCTCCAACACACCAAGCCCATTTTCACGGAGAGTGGACCCAGTTTCAACAATGTCCACAATAACATCTGACAATGCTACAATCGGACCTAGTTCAACAGAACCATTTAATTTAATCAAATCAACCGTTTGATGTTTTACATTATAAAAATATTCCTTTGCAATATAAGGATATTTTGTAGCAACACGAATACGTTCGTGATTTTGCAAAAGCTCACGCGCGCTTTCAGGGCCACATACACACATTCTACAAGCACCGAATCCAAGATCAAGCACTTCGTAAACGCTTCTGTTCTCTTCCATCAGCGTATCTTTTCCCACTACTCCTATATCTGCTGCACCATATTCAACATACGTTGGTACATCAGGGCCTTTAGACAAGAAAAACTTAAGTTTTAACTCTTCATTTACAAAGATTAATTTTCTAGAATCCTTATCCTTCATCTCTTCACATGTAATTCCTAATTGCTCCAAAAGAGCAAGTGTTTTATTTGCAAGTCTACCTTTTGCGAGTGCAAAAGTCAAATATCTATCTTCAGGCATCTTATTCTCCGTTCTTTTCCATTCACTTTTGCGCCAACAATACAACCTTACAGCCTTTTGAACGCAACTGCTTCGCTTTTGCAAGTGCTTGCATGTAAGTTTCTTTTGTGTAGAAAATCGTCTGCTTCGCTTCTGGTGTTTTAACTGCAATCTTTTGATAAGAAAGTGCTTCCATCATCTCATCCACAACAACCATAAAACCGACTGCTGAAGCATCCTTTCCAAAATAGCTAAGAAGCTTATCATATCGGCCACCCTTTGCAATCGCATCACCAAGACCATACGTATACGCCTTAAAAATAATACCCGTATAATAATGATACTTACTAAGCATTGCTAAATCAAAAGAAACATATTCATTAATTCCATATGCTTTCAAAATTTCTTCTAATGCAAGTAACCTATCAATAGCCTCAAGTGCTCTAACATTTTTAGTATTAGTCTTTAGAGCTTGCAAATCTGTTAAGCCGCCAAAAAAATCTGCTAATAAAAGTAAGGCAGCCTTTGCATCTGCTTGTATAGTAAAATTGTCCAAATAAGTTCTTGCAGCAAAATATTGCTTTTCAGATAGCAATTCACGCAGTGCTTGTTCTGAGTCTGAGTCTAAACCAGCTTCTTCACATAGCCCTTTGAAATATGCATCATTACCGACAGTAACTTGAAATTGGGTAAGACCTGTAGCAAGTAACGTATCAACAACCATTGCAAGCATTTCACCATCTGCTTCTACTGAGTCATCACAAATAAGCTCTGCACCCATCTGTGTATATTCTTTCAATTTCCCTTGTAGATTGCTCACATTTGCATATACATTTCCTTCATATGTAAAACGAATCGGTTCTTCTTTATCCATAAAATATTTTGCAGCACATCTTGCAACAGATGGTGTAAAATCCGGTCGAAGTACAAGTGTATCACCCTCTTTATCAACTAGTTTATACAAATCCTTCGATAGTGTCGTTCCTACTTCTTTTTCAAATACATCGAAAAACTCAAAAGTAGGTGTTTGAATCGCATCATAACCATAGCTAGCAATACATTCTCTCATGCTCCTTTGTAGCTCTAGCTTTCTTTGATACTCTAGTCCATATATGTCTCTAACCCCCTCTGGGGTATGTAGCAGCCTTTTATTCATAAAATCAAGTCCTCTTTCTTACTGATATCACATCGCAATGCACTTTAGCAAGGTAACGTGTGATAGCTACTATGTAGTATACACTAAATTTTCTAAATGTCAATTGTATTACTACAATAACTTTTACTACCATATCTACCCCATATTATGTTATATTATATACGCAATACATTTTCTTTTAAATACTTGAAAGGATTCTTATTTTATTATGAAAAATGACAATAAAAAACATATTACTTATCTACGTGCTTTAGCTTGTTTCCTCGTTATACTAGTACATGTATCAGCTACACAATATTCAATTAGCGACCTTACGACTTCTGGCTGGTTGATTTTAAATACATATAATTGTATAGGAATATGGGGCGTTCCTCTTTTTGTTATGATCAGTGGTGCCTTACTATTATCTTCGACAAAAGAAAACATGATTTCATATACTATAAAAAAAGCTTGTAATTTATTTTTTATATACTTCTTTTGCTTGTTTACCTATAATTTAATTGCACATCTACGTTACCATAACTCCATCTCATCTGAATCTTTTAAAGACGAGGTCTTATTAAATACGTTGTTATCTAAGGGCTGTTATCATACCTGGTTTTTACCTATGCTTGCAGTTTTATATATAGCGACACCTTTTTTGAAAGAAATAGTACGAAACAAAGCTTTAGTTCGATACTATATAATTTTATACTGTGTATTTTCATTACTATTCCCTCAAATACTAAACTATGAGTTTCCTTATAAAAGGATAGTTTCATCTATATATAGCATGATACCATTTTTAACGTTTGGAAGTTATCTTGGATATTTTTTGCTAGGCTATTACGTAGAAACTTTTTCCAAAACATACACAAAAACCACAAGATATATTATATATATCTGTAGTGCACTATCTTTACTATGTGCTATTGTTTCAAGTGGATTTTTTACTTATCAAACATCAATACAAATACAATTTACGAACACTCCCTATAGCATATTTTGTTTTATAGGTTGCTTTGGTATTTACTTATTGTTTAAATATTTATTCGAAGAAAATAAAAAGAACATCTTTATTCTAGAAAAAGCAAGCGAATTATCCTTAGGTATTTATCTTGTACACCCTTTTATTATAAGCATCTTTACTGACCTAAACATTAATTTTATTACGCCTATTCAAACTTTTTGCATCCTAATTGCAAGTGGAGTATTATGGTGGACATTACATAGTCTTTTGCGTTTATTTATTTTAATAGTTAGTAAATTATTGCTTGTTTCATCTTCTCAACATACTCTTTAACATACGCAACGCAATCCACACCATATTTTTCACATAATCTTACGATTGCAGAGCCTACAATAACACCATCTGAATATTGTGACATTTCTTTAGCTTGATCAGGAGTCGATATACCAAATCCAATCGCACAAGGAGTATCTGTATTTTGCTTAATTGTTTTTACAATTTCACCAATTCCACTTGCAAAATCGCTTCTCGCACCTGTAACACCTAGTGATGATACCAAGTATACAAAGCCTTTTGCCTCTTTTGCAATCATAATTGTTCTTTCTTCTGAATTTGGTGCAATTAATGAAATAAAATCAATTTCATAAGCCTCACAAACCGTTGCAAACTCTTTCTTTTCTTCAAAAGGAACGTCAGGCAATATAATACCACTAATACCAACCTCTTTTGCATTTTTCACAAAACGCTCAATGCCGTATGAAAACAATACATTGGCATAGGTCATAAATACTAATGGAACTTTAACCTCCATGTCTTTTAACATCTCAAAGATATGATCGGTTGTCACACCTGTTTTGAGTGCTCGTTCATTTGCCGTTTGTATGACAACGCCTTCCGCCGTAGGATCTGAGAATGGAATTCCAAGTTCTATCACATCAGCACCAGCTTCTTCTAATGCATAAATAAGTTTCTTTGTAACCTCTAAGCATGGATCACCACAAGTAATAAATGGGATAAATGCTTTTGTATTTTGAAATGCGTTTGCTATTTTACTCATTGATTTCTTCTCCTCTATATCTTGCGATTGCTGCACAGTCTTTATCTCCACGTCCTGATAGGTTAATCACAATAATTTGGTCCTTTGTCATTTCTCCTGCTATTTTCATCGCATGCGCTACAGCATGTGCACTTTCGATAGCTGGAATAATACCTTCCATTCTTGATAAGTATTCAAATGCATCTACTGCTTCATCATCTGTCACACTCACATACTCTGCACGTCCTATATCATGTAAATGTGCGTGTTCTGGTCCTATTCCCGGATAATCAAGACCTGCTGAAATAGAATAAACCGGTGCAATTTGTCCATATTCATCTTGGCAAAAATAGGATTTCATACCATGGAAAATGCCAAGTGATCCTGTTGCAATTGTAGCTGCAGTTTCAGCTGTATGTGCACCCCTGCCTGCCGCCTCACATCCTATCAAACGAACCTCTGTATCTTCAATAAAATTATAAAATGCACCGATGGCATTAGAACCGCCACCTACACATGCTAGTACTGCGTCTGGAAGTCTACCCTCTTTTTCAATTATTTGTTCTTTGATTTCTTTTGAAATCACAGCTTGAAAATCTCTTACCATCTCCGGGAAAGGATGCGGTCCCATTACAGAACCCAATACGTAATGAGTATCGTCCATACGTTTCGTCCATTCTCTCATAGTTTCTGATACAGCATCCTTAAGTGTTGCTGTACCCGATGTAACTTCATGAACTTTTGAGCCCAATAATTTCATACGATATACATTCAATGCCTGGCGTTGTGTATCTTCTTTTCCCATAAAAATTTCACATTCCATATCCATAAGTGCCGCAGCAGTTGCTGTTGCTACACCATGTTGTCCTGCACCAGTTTCAGCGATAACTCTTGTCTTACCCATTTTCTTTGCTAGTAAAACTTGTCCTAGAACATTATTAATTTTATGTGCACCAGTATGATTTAAATCTTCTCTTTTCAAATAAATCTTTGCACCACCAAGATCCTCAGTCATTCGATTTGCAAAATACAAACGTGAAGGTCTATTTGCATAGTCATTTAATAGTACCTCTAGTTCCTTTTGAAATTCAGAATCATTTTTATAATATTCGTATGCCTCCTCAAGCTCTATAATCGTATTCATCAATGTTTCTGGTATGTACTGCCCACCATGTACTCCAAATCTTCCTTTACTCATGCTCTCACCTCTTCAACAAATCTTTTCATTTTATTTTCATCCTTTATACCATCCGTTTCTACGCCACCCGAAACATCAACTCCAAATGGTTGATATAAAAGAACTTCTTTTACATTTTCTAGACCGAGTCCACCTGCAATAAAAAATGGCTTTTTAAAACCATCTAACTTATCTAATACCTTCCAATCAAAGCTTTTACCCGTTCCGCCTGTACCATGATCAAGTAAAAGATAATCAACAATAGAATCCTCCCATTTTAAAATGTCAAATTCACTAGTAACACTCACTGCCTTTATTACTTTTACCCACGGGAATTCTTCTTTGATACGTTTTATATCATCTTCCGTTTCTTGGCCGTGAAATTGTACTACGTCAATTATTTGTTCTGATAATAAATCAAGTATTTCAATTATATCATGATTCACAAAAATACCAACAGCCTGTATGCTGTCGCGTAGCTTTGATTTTAGAAGCCTCGCTTGTTCTTTCGTAACCTGTCTCTTACTTTTTGCAAACACGAATCCAACGAAATTTAAATCAAGCTCATTAGCTACTTCTATATCCTGTACTCTTTTTAATCCACAAATTTTGATTTTCGTCAAACCCTTATCCTAAGCCTTTCAATTTTTGTAGCATTTCTTTTTTATTACTTGCACGCATAAAAGTCTCTCCAATCAATACAGCATTGACATGATGCGCCTCTAACAATTCAATATCAGCCCTTGTCTTAATGCCACTCTCAGAAATAAAAACCACGTCCTGATACACTAAACCTCGTAGCCTAATACTGTTATTTAAATCAAGAGCAAATGTTTTTAGATTTCTATTGTTAACCCCTATAATACGTGCACCTACCTGTGCAGCCCTTAGTACCTCTTCTTCGTCGTGTGCTTCAAATACTGCAGATAGACCAAGTTCATTGGCAATCTTAAAGTAGATCTCAAGTTCCTCATCCGTTAAAATCGCACAAATCAGTAAAATAGCGCTTGCACCTAATACCTTTGCTTCATACACCATGTACTCATCCACTACAAAGTCCTTGCGTAAAATCGGAATCTTCACAACACTGGCCATCTCTTGAAGATATTTATCACTTCCCATAAAATATTTTGGTTCTGTCAAGCAACTAATTGCACTTGCTCCAGCATCCTCATATTCCCTTGCAATGTCAAGATAGGGAAAGTCTAGAGCAATCAAGCCTTTTGATGGTGAAGCTTTTTTTACCTCACAAATAAATGACATGCCGTCTTTTTTCAGTGCTTCCTCAAAAGAAAAGTTTCCCATTTCCATTCTTTTAGCCATTTCTATCATCGACTCTAACGACACCTGTTGCTTAAGTATAGTAACTCTTTGCCTGGTAAAATCAGCTATTTCTTCTAATATATCCCTTTTATCGTTTATGATATCTCCATTATCATTTTTCATCTAGTACAATTTCCTCCCAGTTATTTATTAGAATATGTAATAAACTCATTTAATTTTGCTAACGCTTTTTTTGAATCTATAATATCCTCTGCTAGCTTAATGCCTCCTGCTAACGTATCAGCTCTACCTGCTATATAAAGGCCTGCACCAGCATTCATACAAACCGCATCTCTTCGACTGCTTTTCTCACCAGATAAAATATTCATGGTAATCTTCGCATTTTCTTCTGGTGTACCACCAACCAATTCATTTTTATCACATATGGCATACCCAAAATCCTGTGGAGAAATTTCATAAGATTCATAGGCACCATTTTTAACTTCACAAACCGTTGTTTTTGAACTCATAGAGATTTCATCTAATTTATCTTGACCAAACACGACCATTGCTCTTTTCACTCCAAGATTACAAAGGACCTTTGCAAGTGGCTTAACAAGTGCTTCATCATACACCCCCATCACCTGCATTGTAGCACCAGCCGGATTTGATAATGGTCCTAATATATTAAAGATTGTTCTAAAGCGCAACTCCTTTCTTACACCTGCTACATATTTCATCGCTAAATGATATTTTTGTGCAAACAAGAAACAAATACCGATTTCACCAAGAATTTCTTTACTTCTTTCTGGTGACGTCATAATATTTACACCAAGTGCCTCTAGTACATCCGCAGAGCCACTTATACTAGACGACGCTCTGTTTCCATGCTTTGCAACTGGTACTCCACCAGCTGCAATTACAATTGATGAGGTAGTTGATATATTAAAGGAGTTCGACTGATCCCCACCAGTTCCAACAATTTCAAGCACTTCCATCTCATGCAATAACCTTACGCAATGCTCTCTCATAGATGCCGCTGAAGCTGTAATTTCATCTATCGTCTCTCCTTTGATAGCAAGAGCTGTCAAATACGAACTAATCTGCACATCACTTGCAACTCCATCCATAATCTCATCCATAACATCCTTCGCCATATCATATGCTACATCTTCATTTTGACTTAATTTTATAATCGCCTGTTCTATCATAATATTTTCTCTCCTTTTAAATTATATAGTTCTTGTTAGACTTATATTTTCCATATGTACTTCTTAGTCTAAGTATCTATATATAGCTTACGAGGCACGTTTGCACTACACCTCGCTCGTAGCGGTACATAAAATACTAAGTCACAAAATTCATTCCTTAGTATTTAAGGACCGACGGCTCACTAGTACCTCTTTAAAGCTATATATAGATACTCGGACTAAATGCACACATGTAAAATACAAGCTTACAATTACTAAAGATTTTCCAAAAAATTACTTATAATGCTATTTCCATCTGGTGTAAGGACCGATTCCGGGTGGAATTGCACACCATATACTTGATCCGTTATATGTGCCACTGCCATGATATCACCTTCCTCTGTTTGAGAAATGATTTTCAATTCATCTGGTAATGTTTCTTTAACAGCAGCCAATGAATGGTATCTAGCCACTTGTATTTCCCCCTCCATATCCTTAAAAATCTTACACTCTGTATCAAGCTTTGCTATAGAAGTTTTACCATGCATCAATTTACTTGCATAAGACACTGTAGCTCCATATGCTTCACAAATTGCCTGATGTCCGAGGCAAACTCCAAAGATAGGTATTTTTCCAGCTAGTTTTTTGACTACTTCGATACAGATACCAGCCTTACTCGGATGCCCTGGGCCTGGTGATAAAAAGATTGCTTTTGGTGCTAGTGCTAAAATCTCATCTATCGTAATTTTATCATTTCTAACTACCATAATATCAGGTTCTATAGAACCAATTAACTGATACAGATTATATGAAAAACTATCATAATTATCAATTAACAAAATCATAAATCTATACCTCCCTCTGATTTTTTAAGTGCTTCCATAACCGCTTTGGCTTTGTTAATACACTCCATATATTCATTCTTTGGAATACTATCTGCCACAATCCCTGCACCTGAACGAACAAACACTTTTCCATTTTTCGCAAAAGCTAAACGAATCGCAATACAGGTATCTAGATTTCCAGTAAAATCCATATAACCAATCGCACCACCATATATACCACGTTTATTACCTTCAAGCTCATTGATAATCTCACAAGCCCTAAGCTTTGGTGCCCCAGAGAGTGTACCTGCTGGTAAAATAGAATCCACAGCATCAAGTGCATCCTTATCCTCTGCTAAAGTACCCTTCACTGTCGAACCAATATGCATAACATGCGAAAACTTTTCGATAGACATGTATTTTTCAACTTCAACACTGCCAATTTTACTAATACGCCCAATATCATTTCTACCAAGATCAACGAGCATATTATGCTCTGCTACTTCCTTCTCATCTTCTAAAAGTCCTTTTTCTAGCTCCAAATCCTCTTTTGCTGTCTTTCCCCTTGGACGAGTTCCTGCAAGTGGAAATGTATATAGCGTACTATCTTTTAGACTTACAAGTGTTTCAGGGGATGCACCAGCGATTTCAACATCGTCACTTGAAAAATAAAACATATAAGGCGAAGGATTTGTTGTACGAAGAATCCTATAAGTATCAAACAAGCTTCCTTCCATTTCAGCCTCTAATCTATTCGATAATACTACTTGAAAAACATCGCCTTCATGAATGTAATCTTTGGCTTTTTTTACCATATTGCAGTACGATTCTTCATCAAATAATTGCTTGAAGTCACTGTTTAAGGTAAGTTTTTTATCCATATAGGAAGCTCCATTTAGTATAATATCTGCTATTTCTTTTATACTTCTCTCACCTTTTACGTAGTTTCTTGCTAAGTCATCTGTTTTTATATTTACGATGATTATAATTTTTTGTTTATAATTATCAAAACAAATAAGTTTGTCAAAGAGCATTAAATCAACATCCTGAAATCCCTCTTCATCCTCTGCATCAAGTACTAAACTAGGT
This sequence comes from Lachnospiraceae bacterium, assembly GCA_044425805.1. Taxonomy (GTDB): domain Bacteria; phylum Bacillota; class Clostridia; order Lachnospirales; family Lachnospiraceae; genus RGIG6307. Next base: position 182,018 of record JAWXVC010000005.1, read on the forward strand.
TCTGTATATTTTATATAATCATATGAAAAATATCCTACAAGCCCTCCTGAAAATGGTGGAAAATCTGGCAACGCAACCGATTTATTCTCTTCGATTATATTACGAATCACATGCGCTGGATGATCTTGTATCACCTGTGTCATTGCTTCTGTCTTGATGTGTACCTCACCATTTAATGCTGTAATCTCAAGGGTTGGATTAAATCCTATAAAAGTATATCTCCCCCATTGCTTTGATTCCTCGACACTTTCTAAAATAAAACAATGCTTACTAATATTTTTAAGTTTTTTAAGTGCTAGAATAGGTGTGAGCGAATCTGCATATAGCTCCATTTTAATTGGTATTCTTTTACATTCATTTTGTGAAATAAGTGTTTCTAATTCTGTAATTGTTGGTGTAATCATATTTTCCTCCCTTTACTTTTTTGTACAAAAAAAGTCCTCGACAATAAATATATTGTCAAGGACGAAAATTACTCTCCGCGGTACCACCTTGCTTCATGAAAAATCATGCTCTTAGCGAAATTCAAACAAATTCCCGACAACTCACGTGTGTCTAACGTCGTAGAATACTAAGCATCTCTATGCCTTTGACTACGCCCTCGGTGGTCCATTTAATAATCTGCGTTTCATCTAACTCTCAGCTCTGTCAGAATCTCTGTACGATGCACAACTATTTTTATCTCCACTTCAACGGTTTAAATTATCAAATTTTTATCATTATAAACTACTTATTCACAATTTGTCAATCAATTTTAGAACTTTTTTACCCTTTGTAGGAACTTGGTGAAACTCCTGTTTCTTTTTTGAACACCTTGCAAAATTGTGATGCCGAAGAAAAACCAAGAAGATTCGCTATTTCTTTATTTGTGTAGCGTTTATCTGACAACAATTCACAAGCATGCTCTATCTTCTTGCTCGTAATATATGCGTACGGTGATTTACCAGTCAGCTGTTTGAATTTATGACGAAAATGATCATAGCTATAATTGGTTTTTTTCGCCATTTCTTCCACACTTTCATCATACCAAAGTGTGGCATCAATTTCATGAATAAGGTCTAGCATCGTATCTACTGATAAACTTTTCTCCTTAGATTGTCTCATTAGATAAAATAATACTTCATAAATTTTTGCATTACAAATATTATAATACTCATGTTTTTTCTCTGCATATTCCTTGGCAATTCCTCTAAAAAGATGATATAACTCTGGTGAATTTACCGTATATACATCACTCTCTAGCTCATGCATCTGTGAACATTTAAATCGAACACAAATACTGACACCTGTTTCTGTCAGCAGCTGTTCTCTTTTATCTCCAACCTTGATCAAAAATAAGTCATTTGCAACAAATGGTTTTTTGATACCAGCAAAAGTTACAAACCCTTTTCCGCTAAAAAAATAAATCAGCTCATACCCGTCATGTCTAGAATGCTCTAGATAATCCTCTGCAGCAAATGTAATATTATATACATTCATAATTTGTATTTTCATAGTTAGAATCAACCCCAAACTTTTATTCTATTCTTACCTACTACTAGATTTGAAAACGGTCCAACATGACTTTCATCCGCTCTCATCGCCTTGAAATAATCAACATCAAACGTAAGCATACTTCCATCTGGTGCATCATAAATTGTATCCACAATTCTAATTGTCCCTAGTGATTGTGTCGATGCAATACTACCCTTTAATCCAACTGCTTCCTCTGGTAAATTCATCTCAAGGTAAACACCATCCATCTCTTCGATAATGGTAAGCTGTGGATTGTATGTATCATCAATATGGTTATGTGCCTCTAGCTTATATGCCTCAGCCCCATTTAAATATACATTATCATTGATGTAAACCGGTTGCTCTATTTGACCGTATCTCTCATGATCCATACCATCTGACAAATCATGTTGACCCACATATGCTTCATAGGATGGTGCATTACAATTATAGCCCGAAGTACCATAAAATGCCTTTTCATGTACATACTTGCCATCACCTACAAATAGGTTGTTAAAATATCTATCATCACCACAATACACATATGCAAACCCAGCAACAGTCGTGCTATGTGGTACATGATATGGTGTAGCCCTATCTAGAATCTTCACCTTATGCGTACGTCCGCATATTATATTATTAATAAATGCTGTACCTTGTGCATGGTTATCGAATCCATATAGAGAAGCAAATATATTGTTATCAACAATACAAGGACCATGCGTAACCTCTATGTTACCATCTGTAAGATTTTTGTATAATAAATTCCTACTAATACGTGTACCTTGTGCCTGCCAATCCATCCAAAATCCGAAAATACAATTATGAATTCTGTTTTCATAAATCTCTACATCAATCGGTGCATGGAATTTAATACCTGCAATTTCCCAACCAAAAAATTCATGCTTAACACCAATATTATAAATATGATTACCATAAATCTTACTGTAAGCACATCCCATATGACCTACGATGCCATTTTGACCACAATCATACATCACATTATTTCTTACAATATGAGAACCAACCTTTTCTTTATTCCATCCTATTTGTAATCCTCTAAACACAGCCTCTAGCTGATACTCATACCCAGATTTTTGTTTCGTTCTAAAGGAATCTTGCGTACCTGTACTGCCTTCCTTACCGATACTAACAGCACTACACTTTGCATCATGGAACACATTATCCTCAATAATCCAGCCCTTACTCCAATTTGCTCCAAGCATACCTACCTGATCACCTGTTGGTGGAGCCCAATGAGTCGCTGCTTGAGCCATCTCAAACCCACGAACTGTAATATAATTAATCCCGAACTTTTCTGGATAAAAACAACACTTCCTAACATTTATCTCAACCTCTTGCTTGTTTGGATCCTTATCCTGAAAGTTTGCATAAAGAATTGTTTCATCCTCTAAAACCTCTGCATACCATTGATACGTCGTATCCTCTACTTCCATAGCTTCCTCTGCAAACGTTCTACCAAGACAAGTAAATTCCTCCCTTGCCTTTGCTTCCTTCACATCCTCTAACGTACGCGCCTCAAAAAATGACTTCCCATTCAAATAAACATCACCCGCATGCACACGCCAACCCTTAGGACTTACCATCCAGTCCCCATCAATCGTCTGCTCATACGGATTGTACTCCCCAAACATCGCATTTGGCAAAACAACCTTCCAAACACTGCCCTCATAAACCTCCCAGCCCTTTACGACCTCGGAACCCTTGATGATAACCTTCTCACCCTCGACTGCAGAATACGTAATACGCCTAAGCTCACTAAGACCGCCAAGACTAGGCTTTACCCATTCACGATACACACCCTCATGTACACAAACCTCATCTCCAGGCATAGCCACCTTTGCTGCCTTTGAAATCGTGAGAAATGGAGACACCTCACTACCCTCATTATAATCACGACCCACTTTACTTACATGAAAAATCATTTTGCTTCCCCCCTGGTTTTTGTATTAACAGTTTTATTGCTCTTTTTGTTTCATGAATCTCTCCACATCTATACATGGCTTTTATGCAGGTATTCTGGAGCCGTCGCTCCTTAGATGATGTTTTTCAATTATCTTAATAGCGCTACGTGCGAACTATAGCGAAAGCGTACCTGTCTAAAGCTATATATAGATGTAGAGAGATTTACTCAAGCCCTATCTTCAAGATCCTTTTGTATCATATCAAGATACGCGATCAAAACCCCCGTTTTTTTCGGTATCACATATTGTGGATTTATTTCGTCATAGCGAAAGCTTTTACGCCCCCCCTCTTTTGCTCTGTTCCAAAAAAACAAAAGCATCTCGCAAGGAAGATAATAAAATAAATCTTTATGACTATAATATATCAAAAAAAAAGCAATCCCACCTTGTTTTTCAAAGTCTCTCATAAACTCCACTTGGTGTTCATGAATATTTTGTAGAGAAAAGGTATCTTTTGCACATTCCTTAGCATCAAAGCAAATAGGTATGCCCTGTACCGCTCCAATATAGTCGACAGTACTTTTTTGATCAAAATAAGCAAGCGTTATGTGCCTATTTTCTTTGTCAATCTTGATTGGAGTAATCGGAGTTGGTATTTTTTGTACCAGTGCTAATCCTTTTTCTCTATATTTTTCATTTGTTTTATTGATCATTTCTTCTAACAAAGAGCCTCTAAGCCCTCTTGAACTCCATGTTGCCATGTATGTCTCCTATCCTTTAGTCGAAATCATTTTTATTTGATCATATATCTGTGGTTCCTTTGCAAAAATAACTTTTCCAGATAAGCCCTGTAATTCTTCAATATCATGCACTGGAAACGCGAGTCTATACGCATGTAGCATTTGGTCTTTTATACCAAACTTTTCTTTATATACTTGATTGATCAATGCATCTCCATATTTAAAATCACCTACAAGAGGATGTAAGATACTAGCCAAATGTGCCCTGATTTGATGCGTTTTACCAGTGATGAGTTCTACCTCAACATAAGTGATATCTTCGTAGAAAGCAAGCGGTTTATAAATCGTCTCTATTTCAGAGCTGTCACCTTGTGGTGTAGTAGTAACCGTCACTTTATTGGTTTTTTTATTCTTCGTAAGATATCCCTTGATATGATCACCCTTTTCAAGTCTTCCTGCAACGAAGAGCCTATAAAACTTTTTGACACTTCTATCTTTTACCCATTGGTTTAAAACTTGTGTTCCCTTTAGCGATTTCCCACAAAGGATAAGACCTGATGTGTTGCGATCTAGTCTATTGCAAATGGATGGTTTGAACAAAACAAGTTCTCTTGCAGTTATTTTGTTATGAGCTAAAAGATACCCAATCAGCCATTCATTCAACGAAACATCCGTAGCGCTTGCTTTTTGACTAAGTATGCCTGATGGTTTGTTTGCGACTAAGACTTGCTCATCCTCATATACAATTTCAATTTCTTGAAGCTGCTTGTAAGCTTGTTCATAGGATTTTGTCTCTACCGCCTCGCTAGGCATGGACGTTGTCCCTTCTATCAGCTTTCCGCCAAACTTTACATACGTTTCATCTGCTAGAAAGATTTTGATCACATCACCACTTGCAAGCATTTCCTTACCCTCAGCTTTTTTATTATTCAGAGTAATATTTTTTTTTCGTAGCATTTTATATAAAAAGCTAGTACTAGCTTCTGGCAACACCTTTTGTAACAGCTTATCAAATCGTTGCCCCTGTTGATTACTACCTACTGTTATTTCTTGCATCTATGTGGCCTCTCGTTATTTCTTTTTACTTGTATTTCTAATCGTTGACTTCTTATTCCTCGTACCAGTCTTACTAGATGGCTTATTCACAGGTTTACCTGTTACTCGTACATTTTTATTGGAAGTCTTTTTATCACGTGATTTCTCACTAGCCTTATCACGGGCTTTATCGCGCACTTTATCTGCTGCCATCTTTCTAGGTTTAATCAAGCATTCTTTCGAAAATCCAATGAGATCTGTTCGTCCTGCTTTTTGCAAAGCTTCTAATACAAGCTCGTAGTTTTTTGGATTTCGATACTGAATCAGTGCTCTTTGCATTGCTTTTTCGTGTGGATTTTTACAAACATATACTTCTTTCATCGTACGAGGATCAAGTCCTGTGTAATACATAATCGTAGAAAGTGTCGACGGTGTAGGATAAAAATCCTGCACCTGTTCTGGCATGTAGCCTAAGTCTCTAAGGTATTCAGCTAATGCAACCGCTTCTTTTAATGTGCTTCCTGGATGCGAAGACATAAGGTAAGGCACTAAGAATTGATTTTTTCCAAGTTGCTCATTTATTTTCTTATATTTTGCTGTAAAGCGTTCATATACTGCATTTTCCGGCTTGCCCATTTTACTTAGAACAGCATCACTGATATGTTCTGGTGCGACCTTTAATTGCCCACTTACATGATGCTCAACAAGTTCACGGAAAAAGGTATCATCCTTATCCGCCATTACATAGTCGAAGCGAATCCCAGAACGAACAAAGACCTTTTTCACCTTTGGGACCTTACGTAGTTTTCTTAATAAGGCTAAATAGTCACTATGATCAACTGTTAGATTTGCGCAAGGCTTAGGAAATAGACATTGCTTGTTTTTACAGACTCCATGCTCCATTTGCTTTTCACACGATGGAAATCTAAAGTTTGCTGTTGGTCCACCAACATCATGAATATATCCTTTAAAATCCTTTTCATGCGTTACTAATTCTGCTTCTTCTAAAATAGATTCATGACTACGTACTTGAATAGTACGACCTTGATGGAATGTTAGTGCACAAAAGCTACACCCTCCAAAACATCCTCTATTACTGATTAAGCTAAACTTGATTTCTGAAATCGCTGGAACACCGCCCGCTTCTTCATAGGATGGATGATAAGTTCTCATATATGGAAGTGCATATACCGAATCCATCTCTTGCATAGTTAGTGGATGCTGTGGTGGATTTTGTACTACGAAGATACCATTTGGATATGGCTCCACTAGCACCTTTCCTGTAAATGGATCCGTACTCTCATATTGCTTCATAAAGCTCTGTGCGTAGGTCCTTGGATGTTCCTTCATCGTAGTATAATCAGGTAAAATCATATGATCATAGAGATTGTCTATATCCTTTGTTTTATACACTGTTCCTGCAATAAAGGTAATATCCCTTACATCCATACCGCTTTGTAGGGCATCTGCAATCTCTACAATAGACTTTTCACCCATTCCATAGGAAATAAGGTCTGCCTGACTATCTAATAAGATGGAACGCTTGAATTTATTCGACCAGTAGTCAAAATGAGCCATTCTACGAAGACTCGCTTCGATGCCACCAATGATAATCGGTGTTTTTTTGTAGGTTTTACGTATCAGATTTCCGTATACACTTGTAGCGTAGTCGGGTCTTTTGTAAGCCTCACCTCCAGGTGTGTATGCATCTGTTTGGCGTCTTTTTTTGGATACGGAATAGTGATTTACCATTGAGTCCATATTGCCACTTGAAATCAAAAAACCAAGTCTTGGCTCCCCAAAAATAGCAATACTACTATCATCCTTCCAATCTGGCTGCGCTATAATCCCCACGCTATATCCGTGAGATTCTAACACCCTACTAATGATTGCTGTACCAAAAGAAGGATGGTCTACATACGCATCACCCGTCACATATACAAAATCAAGTTGGGCATGTCCCGCCGCTAGCATTTCCTCTTTATTTATCGGTAAAAATGTCATTCGTCTCTCCCTATAATTTCAAAATAATCTTCTATATAATAATCTGCTATTTCTTGCTTTTCTGCCTTTTGCGGCATAGAATGTGCATCTTCAATTGCACAAACCTTCATACCTGCAGCTTTTCCTGCATAAATGCCTGCCATAACATCTTCAAACACCATACACTCTGCTGGATCTACTAAAACTTGCTTTGCTGCCTCAAGGTAAATATCTGGGAAAGGCTTTCCATTTGGTACTTCACACGAGGTAATCACAGTATCCATATAAGGTAAAAAACCTAAAACCTCACCTACCGCCTCTGCGAGTTCTCTTGAATTACTCGTACAGATAGCCGTTTTGATCCCATGCTTTTTACAGTATTTTAAAAATTCAAGCGCTCCTTTTTTATAAGGAACTTTTGTCGTATATTCTTCAAAAGCCATTTCATTAAACATATCAATGATTTCATCTACCGATAGTGGAATATTTAAAACATCCTTAAAATAAGTTGCTGTCTGTGTGAAGCTAATGCCTTCAATATCCGCTTGTATCTGTTCTATCTTTTCTAATGAAATATTGAATTTATTAAGAATTTCAATATCCACTTCCTTCCAAATCCACATCGAATCAATAATTGTACCATCCATATCAAATAAGCATGCTTTTATATTTTCTAGCATAGTGTTTTCACCTCTTCTTCTGTTAATGCTCTATATTCGCCTAGTGGTAGTGTCTCATCTAACTTTAAGGTTCCAAAGGATACTCGCTTCAAATATAAAACCTCGCTACCAACAGCATGAAGCATTCTTTTTACTTGATGGAATCGTCCTTCTGTAATCGTCAAATGTATCTGTCTCTCTTCTAACACCGTGACCTTTGCTGGTCGCGTGATCGACTCATCACCAATATCGACCCCCTCTTCAAGAGCCTGTATTTGCTCTAGGACAAGCTTTTGGGGAATCGTCACTAAATAGGTCTTCTCCACATGATATTTCGGACTTAGCAATCGATGACTCAGTGCTCCGTCATTTGTAATCAGTAACAAGCCTTCCGTATCTTTATCTAATCTCCCTACGGGGAATAAGTCTTCTCTTACATCTTCTTTTAACAATGAAATAACTGTCGGTGCCGTATTATCAATCTTCGCTGAAACATAACCAACCGGCTTATGTAGCATATAATAAAAAAGTTTTTGATTACTCATCACGTTTCCCTGATAAGTAACCGTATCCTTTTCAGTATTTATTTTCTGTTCGGGCCTTTTGATGATTTCTCCATTGATTGTCACCAAACCCTTTTTTAGTAGTAGCTTCACATCGCTTCTACTACCTAATCCTGCTGATGCAAGAAATTTATCTAATCGTTCTATCATGTACGCATCCTTTTTTTCATATATTGTAACATGTCTCATACTCCCTTGGAAAGGTGCTACCTATGCCACTTATATTATTAAGTACTATTTTAATCTTTTTTATAGATAGAGAACTCGTTATCACTAGAACCCTTCTCGCTCTAGAACAATGGTATCAGCTCATGATACCTGCGCTATTTCCGATGATGCTTTTTAGTACAATCCTCGTAGATATCGGTACTGCTCACACAATCGGAAAATTAATCTACCCTATTATAGGACGCCTTTTTCGTGTCAGCTATAATGGCTGTTACTGTATGCTAGCAGGACTTACCATGGGCTTTCCAATGGGTGCGAAAACTGTATGCGATTTCATAAAGAAAGGAGCCATATGCAAAGAAGAAGGAGACTACTTACTATCCTTCATAAATTGCATAGGCCCCATGTATACGCTTCATGTCACTTGCTCTTTGTTCATGCATTGTAATATAACACTATCTATGTTTGCAATGTATGGATTAGCACTACTATATGGATTAATCCTACGTTATACCATCTACCGAAAAAATTCTTTTAAACATATTCACTCCAATTATGCAAAAAAGCCCTTTGTAGATGCATTTATCGATTGCATTCCATCCTGTGGTACTTCTATCCTTCAACTTGGTGGTTATATGGTACTGTTCCAGTTATTCTTCGTAACAATACAGCATCTAGCTATGTACATACCGTTTCCAACCACACTTTTCTATCCTCTTATAGAGATAACAGGAGGCTTACTCCTACTACCAAATACGATGCCTGCATGCCTTGTACTAGCGCTTACATGCTTTGGTGGTGCTTGCTGTATGATACAGACCTATTACTTCATCAAGGATACTCCACTATCAATCTCTAAATACCTACTAAATAAAGTAGTCCTCTCTAGTATCGTATTTATAACACTATTTATTTTCAGAAAACAAATCTAGATTAAGCTCCGTTGTATTCGTAGAAATTGCTTCTACACTTTCAGCAGGGCGTAACTCAACTCTGTTATGTTGTACAGTTGTATAGTAAGAGTTAAGGCTATTTAGCATATTGTCATATTGACCAGATGTTGTTTGAATCGCATGTGCCATCAATGTTTCGATATGTTTTAGAAGTTCATCTGTATATTGTACAGCTGCTTCCTTCATGCCGTCTGCTTCAATAGCTGCGGCATTCACGATTTCTTGTGCCTTTTGCTTTGCAAGCATCTCGATTTCTTGTGCTCTAGCATGTGCTTGTTGCATAATCTCATGTTCACTTACAAGTTCATTGGTCTGGATTGTTGCCTTTTTCACAAGGGCATCAGCTTTTGCTCTAGCATCATCTAAAATCGCTTCTTTTTGTGCCATAAACTTCTGATAACGCTTGATTTCTTCTGGCGTCTTCGTACGTAATGTCTCTAACAATTCTTCCATATGATCTTTATTTACGATGATGTTATCTCTTGAAAATGGAGATGGTTTACAATCCTCGATATAGTAATGTATCTCATCAATTAACTCTTCAATTCTACTTTGCATATTAAAATCCTCCCTACATATCTTTATACTTTTCTTGAATTTTTATGGCTATATGATCTGGTACATATGTTGTAAGATCACCCTTAAACTTAGCAATTTCCTTTACGCCCGAACTACTTATATGTGCGTATCTAGGATCTGTTAATAAAAGGCATGTATCTAATGTACCATTAGAAAGCACTGTATTGTTTTGTGCAATCACAGCCTCATACTCAAAATCTATCATCGAACGAACACCTCGTACCGATACCTCAATGTCATGTGCACGCGCATACTCTACAACCAACCCTTCAAAAGAGTCGATGCGAACATGTGCTACATCTTTTAGTGCTTCTTTTATCATAGTAACACGTTCTTCTAAAGAAAACAACGCAGTCTTATTCGGATTTAGTAAAATTGCAACTGTCACCTCATCAAACATAGCTGCTGCTCTTTTAATGATATCTATATGCCCGTATGTAATAGGATCAAAGCTCCCTTGATAAATAGCCTTTCTCATAACATAACTCCCCTTTAAATAACTCTTCTAATAAAAACATGCTGATTTGTCTTGTACTTTTTGGTCTTATATATCTCAAAGCCTAAATCCTCTAGATAATCAAACTGCGTATCTAAGGAAGCCTCCACGATAATCATCGTATCATCAGTGACATATTTAACACCTGATAACACAGTTAATACAGCTTTCTCATGCTCCATATTATAAGGAGGATCCATGAAAATGACGTCCACTTCCTTTTCATATATATGATGAAGTGAGCTTACTGCGTCCATTTTAAGAACCGTAGCCTTATCCACTAGTTTTGTAAACTGTAGATTCTTCGTGATACATACACTAGCTGGCACACCCTGCTCTACAAAATAACACTTCTTCGCACCACGACTAAGTGCCTCTATACCTATGCTACCACTTCCACTAAATAAATCAACAAATATACAGTCTCCAAGCCCTGGAGCTATCATATTGAATAATGTTTCTTTGATGCGATCCTGCGTAGGCCTTGTATCAAGACCCTCTGGAGCCTCTAACCTAAGACTCTTTGCAATCCCTGCGATTACTCTCATATACATACCTCTTCTACTTTATGTGTAATATTATCATTTCATTTGTTATGCATATTTTCAGCGTTTTGGTAGCGTTTAGTTACCTATATATACTTTTATACAGGTATTTTGGAGCCGTCGCTCCTTAGATGATGCTTTTATCATCTTAGTAGCGCTACGAGCGAACTATAGCGAAAGCGTGCCTGTCTAAAGCTATATATAGGCAACTAAATGATTTCAAAAACCAAGAAAATGCACAGCATTATGAAATAACATTATTATACTCTAATTTTTACTCCATTGCCATCTCTTTTGGCTAGTTTTAGTTTTGCTAAATCGACTTGCTTCGACTGATATTCTATCATAGTATCTTTATTTTCATCGATAAAATATACTGTTTCTACTTCATCGCCTTCTCTTAACCTCATGCCTCTTACACCAATGGTCGCCTTTTTCTTTTGAGGAATCTGATCTATCGAAAATCTGAGAAATACCCCCATTTTTGTTTGGAATATAACCTGCGTCTTTTCGTCTAGCGTTGCTATCTGTACAAGTTCATCGCCTTCACTTAGCTTTGTTGCCGCAACCATTCTCTTTGCCACATCAAATTCCGTACCCTCTACCACCTTACAAAATGCGTCTTTTGTAAAGAATAATAGCTGTTTCCATGAAAGCTTATCTTGTCCAATAACAAACAATAGCTCGTCCTCTTGTTGATTAAATGTACTGATATTATCAATTGGAATAGCCTTGTCTCTAAGCTTTCCAAAAGGAACATCTGATACTTTTATTGTATGGAGCTGTCCTTTTTTTGTAAATAGACAAATCTTACCGATGTTTTTCGTCATAAAGATATGCTCGTGTTCTGCATGCACAGTCTCTTTGTTTCGTTCATAGGTCGAAGTATCAAACGACTTAATATATCCAAATTTATCTATACAACAATAAACATCTGCTTCTTTTATTTTTTGTTCAACAAATACAGCCTCTTCACCATTTTCGATCACTGTTCTTCTGGCTTTTTTGTAAGATTTTTTAATTTCATCCATTTCGTCACGAATCACCTGTGACATAGAGTCCTTAGATTCTAAAATATCTTCATATCTATAAATATTTGATAATGTTTCCTCATGTTCTTTTAGTAATGCTTCTATCTCAAGACCAATCAGTTTATATAAACGCATTTCCAAAATAGCATTTGCTTGCTTTTCTGTAAAGCATAGCTGTTGTGCCATGATGCCTGAGCTCTTTGAGCGGAATTTAATACCGGTAATATCACCTTCTACCAAGCATCTTTTCGCCATAGCTCTATCTTTTGATCCACGCAAGATTTCTATAATAAGATCTATTACATTACATGCTTTAATTAATCCTTCTTGAATTTCTTTTTTATCTAATTCTTTTTCTAGAAGTGTTGTATATTTTCTCTTCGCTACTTCAAACTGAAAATCAACATTAGCTTTGATAATGGATTTGAGGCCTAAAATCTCTGGTCTACCATCAGCAATTGCAAGCATATTAACGCCAAAGGTATCTTCTAGTCTTGTTTTTTTATAAAGCATATTGATAAAGTTTTCAACATCTGTATCTTTTTTGAGCTCAATAACGATGCGAATACCTTCTTTTGAAGATTGATTTGAAATATCTATAATGTCGTTTGTTTTCTTACTTTCAGCAAGTGCTGCTACATCGGATAAGAACTTACCAATACCAGCACCGATCATAGTATAAGGTATTTGTGAAATAACAACGTTCATCTTACCATTTTTAAGCTTTTCAACATCTACTTTTCCACGAATTCTGATTTTACCAGCACCAGTTTCGTAAATAGATAATAAATCATCCTTATTGATTACAATACCACCAGTTGGAAAATCTGGTCCAGGTACATATTTCATCAGTTTTTCTGTGGTAATCTCAGGATTTTTCATGTATGCGTTTGTAGCATCGATAATCTCTGCAAGGTTATGTGGTGCGATATTTGTCGCCATACCAACCGCGATACCTTCAGAACCATTAACGAGTAGGTTAGAAAATTTGGCTGGTAAAACTTCTGGCTCAAGTTCAGTTTCATCGAAGTTTGACACAAAATCTACGACATTTTTATCGAGGTCAGCCATAATCCCAATCTGCGTGATTTTCTCAAGCTTTGCTTCTGTATAACGCATTGCTGCAGCTCCGTCACCTTCGATATTACCGAAGTTACCGTGTCCATCCACAAGTGGCAAGCCCTTTTTGAAATCCTGTGTCATCACGACAAGGGCATCATAAATCGAGCTATCGCCGTGAGGATGGTACTTACCCATCGTATCACCGACAATACGCGCACTTTTTCTATATGGTTTATCATATCTAATACCTAACTCATACATATCATAAAGCGTTCTTCTTTGTACTGGCTTTAAACCATCTCTAACATCTGGCAATGCTCTTGCAACGATTACACTCATCGCATAATCGATAAAGGACTTTTGCATAACATCTGCATAGTCCGTTTTTATAATTCTATCATCTCTATTGTCCATAGATTACTTCTCCATTTAAATATCTAATTCTGCATCTGTAGCATGTTCATAAATAAACGCTCTACGCGGTGGCACCTCTTGTCCCATAAGCATTTCTGTAATGTGACTCGCCATACGTCCATCTTCGATTTCTACGCGTTTCAAAAATCTTGTTTCTGGATCAAGTGTTGTTTCCCATAATTGGTCAGCATCCATTTCACCAAGACCTTTATAGCGCTGCAATGTAAATGGTCCTTTATGTGATTTGCGATATTTTTCTAAGGCCTTATCATCATATAAATACTGCTCTTCACCCTTAGAAGGCATCGCCTTATAAAGTGGTGGCATCGCAAGGTACACATGTCCTTCATAAATAAGCTCTGGCATAAATCTATAGAACAAGGTTAAAAGTAAATTCGAAATATGTGCTCCGTCGACATCGGCATCAGCCATAATAATAATCTTATCATAACGAAGCTTTGTAATATCAAAGTCATTGCCGTAGCCTTCCGAAAAACCACAACCAAACGCATTGATCATCGTCTTAATTTCAGCATTTGCAAGAACCTTATCTATACTTGCCTTTTCTACGTTTAAAATCTTACCACGAATCGGTAGAATTGCTTGATACATACGATTTCTAGCTGATTTCGCACTTCCACCAGCCGAATCACCTTCAACGATGAAGATTTCACATTTGGCAATATCCTTACTTTCACAGTTCGACAGCTTGCCATTTGAATCAAAGGAAAAACGCTGCTTTGTAAGCAGATTCGTCTTCGCCTTTTCCTCAGATTTACGGATTCGTGCTGCTTTTTCTGCACAGCTAATCACTGCCTTTAAGGTATCTAGATTTCTATCAAAGAACCTAACAATTTCCTCACCTGTAATCTTACTTACAGCCTTTGCAGCATCTTGATTATCAAGCTTCGTCTTCGTCTGCCCTTCGAATCTAGGGTCTGGATGCTTCACAGATACAACCGCTGTCATACCATTTCTAACATCTGCCCCTGTAAAATTCGTATCCTTTTCTTTTAAAATATTAAGTTGACGAGCGTATGTGTTGATTGCTGTCGTAAACTGTGTCTTAAATCCTGTTAAGTGAGTACCACCTTCTGAATTATAAATATTATTACAAAATCCAAGGATATTTTCGTGAAATTCATTCACATACTGGAATGCGATTTCACACTCAACGCCTTCGCTTTCACCTTTATAATAAATCACCTCAGAAACAACTTCGGAATTTTGGTTCATATCCTTTACAAAACCGATAATGCCTTCTGGCTCATGGAATACTTCCTCTTCAGCCTCTGTTTTTCTAAGGTCTTTAAACTGAATTGTAAGCTCAGGATTTAAGTATGCCGTTTCATGCAAACGACTCTTTACATCATCTTCTTTAAAGCGAATCTTCTCAAAAATCGTATCATCTGGCATAAAGTTAATCGTCGTACCAGTCTCTCTCGTCTTTCCAAGAACTGGTAGCAATCCATCGATTAAATCTGTAGTAGGAATACCGCGTTCATAGGTATCTCTATGGATAGCACCACCTGTCTTGACTGTAACTGTAAGCTGTGTCGAGAGTGCATTTACAACAGAAGAACCTACACCATGCAATCCGCCACTCGTCTTATACGCATCATTATCAAACTTACCACCTGCATGTAAGGTCGTAAAAACAAGACGTTCCGCACTCATGCCTTTTTCATGCATGCCGACTGGAATACCTCTACCATTATCTGAAACCGTACACGAGCCATCCTTTTCAAGCACAACAGTAATCATATTACAGTGACCTGCTAAATGCTCATCTACCGCATTATCTACTATTTCATAAATTAAATGATTTAACCCCTTCGTAGAAACACTACCGATATACATACCTGGACGAACTCTAACTGCCTCAAGTCCCTCTAGGACGGTAATACTACTTGCGCCATAAACTTTGTTT
The DNA here is from genome assembly GCA_044425805.1 of Lachnospiraceae bacterium. Lineage (GTDB taxonomy): Bacteria > Bacillota > Clostridia > Lachnospirales > Lachnospiraceae > RGIG6307. The sequence goes on from JAWXVC010000005.1 coordinate 197,595, forward strand.
TCTGCCATTTTTCTATCCAAACCTTTTCTTAATTCATAGAATTACATATAAAGTAAATGATATCATATGCAATTAGAAATTGCAATAAAAGAGCACCCATTGAAATTTGTCCCAATGGGTGCTGTAGATTCACTTCCTATGGCTTTTTACAAACGATTATAAATCTATGTTCTGTACCACTTATAAATCCTTTTGATTCTAATTCCTTTTGGCAGTTAACCAAATGATCAAAGCAGCGTTCAACGTCAAATTTTGGAAACTCCCATTCAATAATCTTTGCGTAGTAAACGAGTGCTCCAACATCAAAGAATTTCATTTTAGGAAATATTTCATCAGCAATCAAAACCTCATATCCTAGATTTACTAATTGTTCTAAATATATATTTATACGATGTTTTGGAAACAGTGGTTGAAAGTCATCTAAAAGTTTTCTAGATAAATCATTTCCGTTTTCACCACCCACTTGCTGTGTGATAAAGTATCCACCACTTTTTAGTACTCGATTCACCTCTTTTACATCAAAATCCTCATGTCTATTGAGAACAATATCAAAGGTATTTCTATCAAAATTCAAAACATTATCAGCTGCAACATATTCTACGCTTATTCCCAAAGGCTCTAACGTATTTTTACACAATTCAAAGTTTGGTAAATACCCTTCCGTCGCATAAGTCAAATGATATGGATGCTGTAGTGATAGTAGAAATTCTCCGCCTCCAGTTCCCATATCCAAAATTGTATAAAACGGTTTGACATATTCTTTTACAATACTTGTATAATCCCATGGTAGTGATTCTGTTTCCCATCTACCATTTAAATGTGAAAAATCCCATCCTTTAAATACATAATTTTCTTCTCTTTTCCACTCTTGTTTCAATCTATTTAACTTCATTATTTAACTCTCTTTCTAATTAATTTGATTATTAATATAAAAAGTGCAGTTAACTGATAACAAGTTTATTTCTCTTAGTACAATCTGCTATCAGATTATATCAACTGCACTAAGTATTTAATTCGTTTCATCACCATAATACCTCTATTAAATTTATTTTTGAACACGTCTTGCTTCAAGCTCCAAAACCTCAGATTATTTTCTTCCATGATCATAATAAGGCTTCTCTATAGGATGTCTAATACTCCCTATAACAAAAATGCATTCTTAATTATCTGCGCTACAGCTTCAGGTGGTAACTCAGTGTTATCAATTTTCATGTAATGTTCAAAAGCAAGCTCGCCCTCTAAGCTTTCTACACGATATGTTTCATCAAAGTAATTATTTCTTTGATCAGACTCCTCTACATTTCGCTTTGAAGCCTTGTGATTTAACCTATTTTCTGTTGCATTACGTTCTACGCGAGCTTCTTGTGTGGCGACAAGTTCTACGAAATAAAAGCTTACATCCTCATTTCGTCCTCTAAAGATATTCTGGACATGTTCTATATAATCCCAATCTGACTTCATGTCAAATGCCCACATATAAGTAAAGATCATCCCATAATTATTCGATGCGGCAAATTCTTCAAAAAACACATCTCGTAGTCTATTCACAGTTCGTCCATCATAATATCCCATCACCTCTATAACTGGCTCAATCGTCATATGACCATGAAACAAACGTAAATCTGTTATTTTCATTAGCTCTTGACCAACTGTCATCTTACCAACTGCAGCATTCCCTATCAAAAACAAAACCTTCATAGCTCGTTTACCTCCCAATCATATTTCAGCTTTTGTGCAAATAAACAAACAATATAATATGTTACATTTTTACTAACAATAAAATTTAATACTGTCCACAAGAAAAAACCTCTTCCACTCTGAACAAATCATAAAGAACTGAGCAGAAATAAACTCCGTTAATTCTGTTAACTCTTTTTTTGAAATATGACTACCATTAGATGCAACAATACAACCACCCGACTTAGTTAACCATATTTTAGTAGAATTAGCTGTTGGGACACCTTTACATACATGCACATGTATTGGTTCTCCATTTTCATTTGACCAAAAGAAAACCTTATACCCACTTACTATAAATAGACTAGGCAATATGAATACCCCCTATTGCTGCATACTTATAGATTAAATGAGCATTGTTTTTCAGCAATTGCTCAAATACCTCTATCTCATCCAAAGAATATCCTGATTGTTCTATCCATTTATAATGTGGTAATTCGCAACGTGCTGAGTCAAATCCGCATTCTGTTGGACGTTCAAAATGTACAATCACCTTTTTAATTTCATGATTTTCCTCTATAATGTGTGAATGTACTATTTCTGTATTATCTGATAGTGTCATATATGGATACATCATCCTTGCATCCCTCCTTCTAATATTTAATACTATTATAATTGACTTTTCAAATAATTATCAATGTTTTTTATTGACTTTTCAATTTTTTACTTGCATACCTCAATAACAACTCTATTCGATACCACATCTCCCACGTGAGCAGTCACAGTAATCTCACCAGCATCTGTTCCTTGTAACAATAAAACTGCCTTTCCATTTGCGGTATCTACACTGTCAGCGTGAGGTGCCATAAAGTAATCAGCAAGTCCATTGTCAGAACCTAGAACCTTGCATGGTCCCTCTATGGTAAAGGTTACGTGTCCTTGCTCGTGTGAGATTCTATTGCCATCTGCATCCTGCAATTCAATCTCGATATGTGCTACACGATCAAAATCCGTCGTAATTTTATCTTGATCTGCAATAAGAGAAATAGCTGCAAGTGCTCCCGCAGTTTTGATTGTATGATTTACAACCTCATCGCCACCCACACCAACAACATGCACTTCACCAGCGCTAAAAGGTACAATCCATCTACAAACACCGTCAAAGGAATCCTTTGTGGCAAGAACTGAAATAAGCTCATCATTGATATATAGCTTAGCTTCAGGGCAATTTGTGTATGCTTCTATAAGGATTTCTTCACCTGCTTCATAGTTCCAATGTTCTTTTGCAAAAGGTCTAAATGCTTGCGGTGTCTTCCATAATCCTTCTTCTTTTTCTACGATTGCACCCGTCTCATTTAAGATAAAGGCTGCATCTGCCACCTTTGTAGTCGTTGCAAAGATGTGTGCTTCCTTGGTCCAAAGTGTTTTAAACTGATGCCAGATAGGTCTCTTAAATCCAGCAAAGTCGATTAGTCCACAGCTTGGTCCTTTTTTTTGAACGCCACCTCTCCTGCCAAGATCTGCTTCACCGATATAGTCGATACCGGTCCACATAAACATACCTGCAATGAAGTCACGCTCAGCTGTGGCTTTCCATTGATACCACGTCGTACCAGATTCACAAGCGATAATAGGTTTATCCGGATATAGTTCATGACCGTAATCATAAAGCATATGCCTGTGGCTGTAGCCTACAAGATCAAGCGCATCCGTATAACCGTCAAGATGACTGCTTGCTGGCATAACGCAGTTAGAAATAATTGGTCTAGACATGTCTAGCTCTCTTGTCCAAGTTGCAAGATTTCTAGCAGTTTTTCGAAGTGAAAATCGCTCTGTAGGAATTTTTGCAATCATTTCCTTGATTTTCTCAGGTGAATATGGTGGTAAATCCCATGCCCAATGCGCGGTTTCTTCCTGACTGAAATATCCTGTGTACTCATCACACATTGGGTAGCCCCATTCGATTTCATTACCGAGACTCCACTGGAAAATACAAGGATGGTTTCTATCCCTTTTTACAACCACTTGTAAATCCGCTTTTGCATATTCCCCAAAGAACTCATCATGTCCTCTTGTAATATAATCAAATTTACGATCTGCACAGTTGATTCTCTTGTCTTTTGGGTAATCCCACTCATCGTAAAATTCCTCTTGTACTAAGAATCCAATCTCATCACATAGGTCGAAGAAATCTTTTGAATAAGGATTGTGTGCTGTACGAATCGCATTACAACCACCTTCCTTTAATGTTAGTAATCTTCTACGCCATACATCATCAGGAACTGCTGTACCAACAACACCACCGTCATGATGTACGCAAATGCCTTTGAGCAGATGATTCACGCCATTTAAGAAAAATCCTGTATTCGTATCAAAACGCAAAGTTCTAATACCTATTTTAACCGTTTCTGTTTGGATAAATCCCTCTTCATCTGATAAAGTGACGATAACATCATACCTATTCGTAGCCTCTAAATCCCAAAGCATAGGCTCTAATACCTCTATATCAAATGCATGTACTCCTGTTACCTTCGGCTCAGCAAAATATGGCATTTCTTTTGTTGCCACCAAAATCCCAACAGGGTCAACTACATCCACCTTTATTGATAGTCTCTGTGGAGACACTTTATTATTTTCAATTTCAACCTCAGCATGAAGCACAGCCAGTGAATCCGTTACTACAGGCGTTGTAACATATACACCCCAAACAGGGATATTCACCTGGTTTAAAATATGCATAGAAACCTTTCTATAAATCCCAGAACCCGTATACCATCTGCTATCTGCATATCTCGAATGATCTACCTTGACTGAGATTACATTTTCCTCACCAAGAGGCTTTAGGTATTCACTGATATCTACAAGACATGGTGAATAACCGTATGGATGAAACGTAATAAATTCATTGTTACAATATATATTCGAGCGATTATAAATACCATCAAAATTTACAAGTACCTTTTTTCCAAGCATCTCTTCTGTCGTTACGAAATATTTACGGTACCATCCAATACCACCCATCAAATAGCCAGTACAACCTTCTCCCTTTTCTAAATCAAAAGGAAGGTCTATACTCCAATCATGTGGCAAACGAACCGTTTCCCACGTGCTGTCATCCTCATCCATATGTACCGCATAAAAATATCTGTCGGCATTATTTGCATATGGTTGCCACCCAGTCTTATGCTCTGAAGATTCTCCCCTTTTCAATTCATCTGCTAATCTAAATTTCCAATTCTCGTTAAAATCAATACCTCTCATGTTTTTTCACCCTTTTCCATTCATTTTCTGATACCTTGTTATGAATACTATAACTTTTTCTCCATCATAATACAATAGACCTAATAAACAAACTAGAATTGTTAAAATCTCCTATTCGTGCTATACTATTTGCATAAAAAGCACAAGGGGAGTTATATGAATTTATTAGCAACACTATTTATCAAGAACCATAAAAATACTACAGACCAACAGGTACGCACAAGCTATGGTGTGCTATGCAGCTTTCTAGGCATCGCACTGAATCTATTATTATTTATAGGAAAGATACTAGCCGGTATGCTCAGCCATTCGATTGCGATTACAGCTGATGCATTTAATAACCTATCAGATGCTGGTTCTTCTATTATCACACTCCTTGGATTTCGTTTAGCAAACCAAAAACCAGATTCAGATCACCCCTATGGACATGGTAGATTTGAATATATATCAGGATTTGTAGTATCCATGCTTATTTTGCTGATGAGCTATGAGCTTATTACTTCTTCAATTGATAAAATCTTCCATCCACAATCGACAACCTACACTCCTTTGGTATTTGGTATATTAATTGCATCCATTTTAGTTAAGCTTTATATGTACCTATACAATAAATCTATCGGTCAGAGCATAGACTCAAGTGCCTTATTAGCAACAGCCACTGACAGCTTAAGCGATTCTATCTCAACAGGAGTTGTACTACTATGCTCGATTATTTGCTATTTCACTTCCTATAATGTAGAAGGCTACTGTGGTGTTTTGGTTGGTCTATTCGTCGGATTTGCTGGATATAATGCTGCTAAAGATACCCTTTCACCACTACTTGGATGTGCACCAGAGGAAAGCTTCGTAAAAGAAATTGAGGATATCGTACTTGCAGGAGAAGGCGTACTTGGTATCCACGACCTTGAGGTTCACGATTACGGTCCTGGTAGAGTGATGATTTCTATCCATGCTGAAGTTTCCGCCGATGGTGATTTCCTTGCGATGCATGACGTCATAGACAACATTGAACATGAACTGATGCACAAGTTAAACTGTAGAGCTGTGATTCATATGGATCCTATCTGTGATGGAGATGAAGAAACCATGCAACTACGTGATCAGATTATTACTTACCTACACAGCATTTCAGAAGTGCTTACCTTACACGATTTTCGAATTGTAAAGGGACCTACGCATTGCAATATCCTCTTCGATGTCGTCTCACCCTTTGACTTTCACGTAACAGACAAAGAACTCACCGAACAACTAAAGACTTTCGTTCGCTCTTTAGATAGCACCTATTTTGCCATTATAGAAATAGATAAGAAATAATTTTTATTAGGCTTTTGCTAAGCTTCTCTTTATATATAAATACCCAGACGAAGAAGTAGATAAATATAATAGAAGTTAAGCAAAAGCCTATTTTTTTTACAGAAAGGAAAACATTATGCCAAAAATTACTTGTAAGCATTGTAAGAAGCGTTTTGATAGCGATTTACATATGCTATGCCCAAAGTGTGGTACACCGAATTATCGTTCCAGTGACAGTTATCTAGATGCGCATCGCTCTGATATGAAGGAAATGGTAGATACACATGCAGACTATGTATCTGGAACAGCGTTTGAACCGACCGACTACTCAAAAAAATATCATCAAGAGACTTCAAAGCAGAAAAACACGAACAGTGGTCGAGCTACTCTTAGCCCTGAGCGAGATACGAAGCCACCTGTAAATGCTATTACGAAGATAGTAATATGGGGACTGCGCTTATTTATCTTCATACAGATTATATCTATGCTATCTATGATTCTCATGTCGCTTTATAGTGCATTCCAGGTGATGAGTACTCCTACTCCTGAAGATATTCCATACACAGAACAAACAGCTGGTGATACTGTTCTTGTTCAAGATTCTTCTATCACTGTTTTATCTTGTGAAAAGCTTGAATATGCTTGGCTAGATGAGATTACACCAATTGGATACCAGGTGGTCGCTGTTGCATTCCAGTCAGAAAGTGATGGATATTCTTATCTTTCGGATGCCATGGTATATGTAGGAAATGAAGATTCCGATTCTTACTATGAAACATTACGCACCTATGATATTGAAGATGCACTCTTAGAAGTAGGCATTGATTCTGTTAGTAGCTATTCTCTATACTCTGGTACCTACTACGATTATTCAGTAACACCAAATATATTGAATACTAAATACCTTATTTTCCTAGTGGAGGATTCTTGGAGCTCCATCAACTTCTATTATGAAGAGCACCTCACAAAAAATGACATTTCAGTTTTACAAGGTGTCCATTATGTGACACTTCCTATTACGGTATATGAAGAGGAGGTAGGGGCATGAATATCATAAGAAACCGACAACAAAGAAGCAAAGTAATCAAGAACACTATGATACTCTTTTTCCTAGTATCCTTTTTAGGCCCTATTATCTCCGCTGTCGTAGTAGCCTTCATCGATAATTTCTATGAGCCATATGATTACTACGCACCTACTTACCTTGAGAATTATAGTATCGAAGAAGTTACAGATGAAGACTATTTATCATATTATAATGTTATTTCAACAGAGTCTTTATATCGCATTGCACTTACATTTAAAAATGAAGGTATAACCTCAAACACTTATATCTCAAATTATTTTAAATATGAAACTCCATCAAGCTCTTATAATTCCGCGTATTTTATAGAATCAGATGATATTCATGATAAAGAGCTTGAAATAAGCTATATGGTTCCAGCTTCACAAACCGCTACAATTGTAGGCTATGTGGCAATTTCAAATACTGCCACCTCTTTAACCTATTCATATGACTACGAAGATACCTACCATGATGTAACCTTTGAACTTCCATAAATCAAAATACCCCTGTTATTTATATTTATTTCTTGTTACAGAAAACATATATAAATAACAGGGGTACTTTATTATAATACTTTAGATAAGAAATCCTTTAGTCTTGGTTCTTTAGGATTTTCAAAAAATTCCTTCGGTGTATTTTGTTCTTTGATCTGACCTGCATCCATGAAAATACATCTCGTGCCAACTTCCTTGGCAAAGCCCATTTCATGTGTAACAACAACCATCGTCATGCCATCACGCGCAAGCTTTTTCATAATATCTAGTACTTCACCAACCATTTCAGGATCAAGTGCTGAAGTAGGTTCATCAAATAGCATCACATCAGGGTTCATCGCAAGTGCACGTACAATCGCGATACGTTGCTTTTGTCCTCCTGATAACTTTGAAGGATAGCTATCTGCCTTCTCCTCAAGACCTACCATTTGAAGTAGCTCCCTAGCTTGTGCTTCAGCTTCCTCTTTAGTCTTTTTGAGAATCTTAATCGGTGCTAAGGTGATGTTTTGTAAAATAGTCATATGCGGAAATAGGTTGAAGTGTTGAAACACCATTCCCATTTTCTGTCTGTGCATATCAATATTCGTCTTCACATCTGTGATGTCAACACCTTCAAAAAATATTTGACCGCTTGTAGGTATTTCAAGTAGGTTGAGGGAACGAAGTAAAGTAGACTTACCAGAACCAGATGGTCCAACGATTACAACAACTTCACCTTTATTGATTTCATCTGAAACACCATCTAGTGCATGAAGCTTACCATAGACCTTGTGTACATCTTTAAATTTGATTAAAACATTTGTATTATCGTTCACTTTCTCTCAACCTCCTTTCCAAAATATTTACTAACCTTGTAAAAATAATAACCATCGTCAAGTATACACATCCTGCCGCAATAAGTGGCATCATCGGACTATATGTAATACTTCTAATCGTATCTGCACCTCTTGTCAAGTCTGCTAGAGCGATATAACCGACAACAGAAGTTTCCTTTAGTAGAACGATAAATTCGTTACAAAGTGCAGGTAAAATATTCTTAAATGCTTGAGGAATGATAATATAAATCATCGTATGACTATAGTTAAAGCCAAGGCTTCTACCAGCTTCGAACTGACCATTGTCTACTGACATAATACCAGAACGAAAAATCTCTGCAACATAGGCACCTGAGTTAAATCCAAATGCAATGACAGCAACTAAGACCTTATCGATTCTAACGCTCCCAAAAACACCAAAATAAATAATTAACAACTGGAGCATAACTGGAGTACCACGTACAATTGTAAGATAAAGAGTACAAATCGTATTCATAAACTTAAGCTTACCTGTTTTATCATGCGTAGAACGAACTGTAGCTACTACCATACCAAGTACAACGCCCAAAATAAGTGCAAAAAATGTAACCTGTAATGTTACTTTTAAACCATTTACCAGATACATATACCTGTCATCCGTTATGAAATTCGCTTCAAATTCTAGTGCAAAATCTACCCAACGAGCCTGTATGCTCATCCATAAATTCATGATGAATTCTTGCATATACTTATACCAAACCTTTCTAGTAACTACAAAGTTGAACTACCACACCTGTGATAGTTCAACCCCTTAAATGTTATATAAATAACTCTATAAAATTATTCAGCAATGATGATTGCTTGTTTTCCTGTGTAATAGCTTTGTGAGAAATTAATTTGAGCAAGTCTCTCTTCTGTCACTGTCATACCTGCAGCACCAAAATCAGCTTTACCTGAAGAAACAGCAGCGATAATTGAATCAAATGCCATATCTTCAATTACTAATTCATATCCTAAAATATCAGCAATTGCTCTAGCAAAATCAGCATCAAGACCAATGATTTCGTCACCATCTTTGTATTCGTAAGGTGGAAATTCTGCATTTGTAGCCATAATGATTTCACCAGTATATTCGATACCTTCTGGAGATACGTAACGACCGATTTCTGTGTTATCATTGATATAGTAATCAACGATTGCATCAAATGTTCCGTTTGTTTTTAATTCATCAATTGCTGCATCAATAGCAGTTACTAAATCTGTGTTTTCTTTTTCGATACATAGTGCATACTGTTCTTCTGTATAAGGTGTATCAAGTAAAATAAGACCTTCGTTTGCTTCTACGAACGCTGCAGCTGGTTGATCATCGATAACAACTGCATCAATTTTACCTTGTAATAAAGCTTGTACTGCTTCGTAACCTTTGTTGTAACGTTCGATGTTTTCATCACCGAATTCATCTGTACAGTAGATATCACCAGTTGTTCCAAGTTGAACACCGATTAAAGCACCTTCAAGAACACTTGCATCTAATACTACTTCTTCTTCAACAGCTTCTTCAACTACTTCTTCTTCAACTACTTCTTCTTCAACTACTTCCTCTGTCGCAACAACTTCTTCACTTTCTGTAGTAGCAGATGTAGATCCACAAGCTACCATTGAGAATGTCATCATACCGATTAAAGCTAAACTTAATAATTTTTTCATTTCCTTCTCCTCTTCTTGCATAAATATGCATTAACATCGTATATTCTACTCTAACTCCACAAAATATGCAAGCAAAACATTCTACTCTGCCCAATTAATGATAATCAATAAACTACCTTTTTCTACAGTAATCTCGCTTTCACAACCAATAAACTCATTGCTCACACCAAGCGGCATCGCATTTGTCAAAGTAGCATCTAAAAGCTCATACTTCAAGCCCTTAATCGTGACACCCTCTGCTTCATCTCCAAGCGAAAAAACTGAGATATACCCCTCCATCGACTCACGAAAAGATACCGTTTCCTCAACTGCAAGCAAAATCATGCCAGTGCCGTCCATAATATAACCAACTGCACCATGTGCCTTTAAATATTGGAGTACCTGAATATTCGCTATCGTGTGCTCTAGCCTACCACCGTTCGCCCCGTATAAACGAAATGAAGTATACCCAAGCTCTAGACCAACTTTCACTGCCGATAACATATCCGTATCATCCTTTTCCCTTGGAAGCCTTACGACTCTCTCACCATCCGCTTCTTCAATTAAGTCAATTGCAGACAAATACTCCTCATCTACAGAATCAAAATCCCCGATAATCAAATCTGGCTCAACATCTAAGACAGGACAATACATCAAACCGCCATCCGCAGCAATCACATAATCCACTTCACCATCATACGAAATACTACCAACCGTCAAATCACCTGCACCTATAATAATACAACTACCTTTTTTCATACTTACCTCCACGTCGAAGCGTTTTTTGCGTAGACACGCGAGCAGAATTTTAGATTCTGCTCTGCGATAAAACAGTGTTTGTGCACTTCTTCACAAACACCAGCGGTGAAAATCAGATTATCAAATTTGATTTTCACCTTACCTCCACGTCGAAGCGTTCTTTGCGTAGACACTTCTTTTTTCAAAAATATAGAGTGCTGCATACCTGTGTATATCTAGATACCTTCTAAGCAATGCATTTGAGAGCCGTCGCTCCTTAGATGACGTACTTCATCATCTTAGTAGCGCTACGTGCGAACAATAGTGCAAGCGTGCTTGCGTGAAGATATATAGATATACATAGGATACAACACCCTACATTTTATCAGCTGTTTTCGCTGATGTAAATACTCATCCTAGATTGAATAATCTTAGCTACTTCATCTACTGATTTTTGTCCAGAGAAAAATGCTGCTGCCTCTTCTTGAATAATCTCTGTAATTTCACTGATCTCCGAATATACAACTCGTTTCTGAACTGATTGTGCAAAGTCAATATATTGTTCTATTACTTCTTGACTTGCTGGTTCGAATGTAATTTCTTCGCCACCGATATAAGTAGTCAACTCATATTCTTGTTTTACACCTTCTGAATCGTACCAATGTGGTTTTTCACCCATTTGAAGTGCTGTTTCTTCAAGTGCTTTGATATAAACAGGTATACCAGTAAAATCACTATTAACACCTGCGATTTTCTCTTCTTCTGTAATAGGCATTTGATAATCATCTGATAGGAAGGTTTTTATAAATTCCCAAGCCCCATCTACACTATTAGATTTAGACGAAATCGCAAAAATGTTTCTACCTTGGAGAACGCTACCCATACCTTCTGATGTTGGGAAGCCTACCGCTGTATACTCTTCTAAAAAGCTACCATAAACATTCTCATGTAAATACGAAAAATCGTAGATTGCACTTGCCATAAGAAGGGTTTTGTCCTCGATGTATTGACTTTGACTACTCATCCAATAATCTGAATCCCCATTGTAAAGTGATTCCCAATCAATTTCCTCAGGGAAACTTGCTGCATATTCTAATACATTCTTAAAATCATCAGAATCAAAATTAACTTCACCCGTTTCACGATTGATATAAGTTTCGTATCCATACGTAAGCGCTGTTGTGAGCATTTCAGATTGTGTCATAATATTAACGCTAAAACTCTCTGATTCTGGGTAGAGTGCCATAATCTCGTGGAATTCATCCCATGTAAGTGCTGTATCATCGCCAAAAATACTAGCCTTTCCAAATACTGTTGTAATCATATATGCAGTAGGAATTTGGTATAATGCTTCTTCTACCTCATAAGACTTTAATACATTTTCTACATAGTCTTCTTTATGAATAGTTTCATCTGCTTCCATCAACTCATATATATCAACAAACAGCCCTTTTGTAGCATAATTATCCATCGGTAGAGAATCAGATGATTCCATAATGATATCTGGTACATTACCTGCTACGATATCGTTATTTAACTTTGTTAATCCAACACTATAATCATTTATTGTATTATATTTTGAGTAATCCTCAACCAACACCTTGTAAGTACTATTTGATTCATTGAACGCTATAATCTCTTTTAAAATTTCAATGTCTATGTAATAACAAGCAAGTGTCAAAATTTCTTTATCTTCAACATCTTCTGGTGCAACCTTTGTAAAAATCGCAGCTTTGATTTCACTTGTAAACATATCATAGTAGGTTGCAATAAATTGAGTTTCATTTAAATAGCAAACATTATTCAGTCTACTTGTAGAAATATCACTTGCAATCAAATTCATAAGCTCAGTTGGCTCTGTATCACCTACATTATAACCATATACACCTGTTGAATTTGTCAAAATCAGTTGATATCCACTTGCTCCACCATCTGAAAAGGTATAATTGTAGAGAGAATCTAAAACATCAACCTCTTCTATAGTCTCACCCGCAATAACATCGATAGTTTGATATATTCTATCTGTGTATTCTGCATTCCAAACTCCGACTACTGGATACCCATCTTGATAAAATATCGGCGTTTCCATCCACATCGTTAGTTCATTCGTTTCTACCGAATCAATAATCGTACCTGTCATATCCAATTCGAAAATACGTGAAGCATTACACAAAAAGATCGTATCTCTACCAGATTCTATAATAGAGTTGATATATGCATCTTCCCCTTCTTCAAACTCGTCACGTAAATTTATACGAAAAATTTCAGTACCCTCTGCAGAAATTCCAACGAAATGATATTCTCCGATTGGCATACCCGTCACTTCATCATATTGCGAAAATTCCTCAATATAGGTAAGTGTACCATTTGATAAAATGTTATACTGGTAAAGATAACTATCTATTGTCTCATCATCTACTACTTCTTCTGTCACTTCTGTCACTTCTAAAACTGCCATATTGTCATCAAGATAAGATTCGTCGTCATAATTTTCATACACTACTTCATCTATCACAAAGCTATACAAGATATTCATATCAAAGTCTAGTTGTATATACTCCGTTTTTTGCCCAGTATTACTATACTCTTGGACAATCGTATAAATCTTATCCTCAACCACGACCATGTCTGCAATTGTTCCATACTCTCCTATAAGCTCTGCAATATTATCAAGGCTTTGTGCTGAATAAACAACATTTTTTGCTTCCTCCATCGTGAGGGTTGACTGACTACTAGAAGTACCTGTGCTTGTACTTTCTCCATCTGCTGTACTACCACAACCGACTGCTGACACTGCCATAAGTCCTGCAAGCATCATTGCCACATATTTTTTCATTTTTTTCATTTATTGCTCATACCTTTCTATTTCTCGTCATCTAGCTCAAAATTTTCTTCTATATGACGTTTTCTACTAGACTTTGCAACACTTTTTGCATAAGCCTTATCTTTTAGTTTTTCATATACATCCTTTGTACGCCAGCTTCTACCAAGCCATTTTCCCCAAAGCCAGATAATGATTATAACACTTGGAATCACTATGAAAACCATTTGTATACATAACATAACTGCCAACATATCTTCATAAGCTCTCGCCATATTTTCCCAATAAGGTAAGGTAATACCACTTAGCCCCATCGATCGAATTGGAATCTCTTTTAGAACGTCTATCAGCCCAAAAAAGCTGAACCTATCTTGATGTTCTACTACCTCTACATCCATTCCTGATAATAGATCACTGACTAATCCATAGCCAAAATCTGTAACTGGATTTGGTAGAAAAAACTCAACCGTCTCTAGCCCATAATAGGTGCCGTAGTTATATAATGTTTCATGTGAGACATAGATTGTCATAACATCATTTCCTGCCTTATCATTAAAGTAGCCATCACTACTTTCGATGACCCCAACAACCATATGTGGCACTCCCAAAATCTGTATGAATTGTCCGATAATGTCGTTACTACCAAACAAGCTCCATGCTGCATCTTCGTCTAAAATAACCTTATCTTGCATCAAATCACTTTCGCTAAAATAGCTTCCTGTGACAAGTTCCATAGGATGAAAGAGAAAAAAATCTCCACCAACACCATATGCTTTACAGGTCACACTTCCATGATCTGTCGTCGCACTAATACTCCCACTAGCACTATAGGCATTTACGATCAACCTAGCTTCCTCGTTATCACTATCATTTATAATGGATGCTTCCTTTAAATCATCCTCAAGTGTATAGTACCAACTTTTGAGCTGATATGAGGTCTGGTCTAGTGATTCCTTTAGCGCATATTTTTCAGTTTCAGACAGGTAGACACTAATGTGTGCCGTATCTCCTTCCTGATCCCAAGTATATGCTACCGTTTCATGAGGAAGCTTCCTTTCTAAAACATTCGATGCAATAGACATTGCTCCTGCGATGACAAAGCAAAGGGAACAAAAAATAACTCTTCTAAGCATATAAATCCCTTCCTTTTCTAATCTGCCAGGCGAACAAGTTGCCCTGCTTCTACTGGCTTCGTAGATGTTGTGATTACAAATTCACCGCCATAAAATGCGCCCGAAACTGCGGACTGTGTATCATCACTTGCGAGCACTTCTACATCTACGCGCTCTGCATAATATCTATTTCCAAGTGGTGAGCTTTTTTGTACTACTGTCAAAATAAACTTGCCATTATTATCTTCTCTAATCGCACTATTTGGTACAAGATTGCTATACTCTTGACTCTTTTGACCGATAGAAATGCTAAGACTTTGACCATCACTCACATCACCTTCCACCTCAAAGACAAGAATCTTGTTTGCACCTTTACTAGCTGCATCCACCTTTATATCTGATATAACAGCTGTAATATTACTATAATACCACGAGTTTTGGATATCTGCGATATCTCCCTTTGATAGTCCTAGTGCCTGTTGTGTCGTAACGCTTACTTCCATAGTAAATCCATTGCCCGTTGGTTGAATCATCGCAAATTCAACACCTGCGCTCACATCCTGACCAGCTGTTATTGAAATATTTTGTATAATACCTGTAATCGGAGC
Organism: Lachnospiraceae bacterium; assembly: GCA_044425805.1. Taxonomy (GTDB): domain Bacteria; phylum Bacillota; class Clostridia; order Lachnospirales; family Lachnospiraceae; genus RGIG6307. Next base: position 213,145 of record JAWXVC010000005.1, read on the forward strand.
AACTACATCCTCACCCATAGCCTTTGCTTGAAGATCAGCAATCTCTTCCCGTTTCTTAGATATCGATTCTAAAGTACTCGTAAGATCAAGTTCATTGCTAAGGCTAGATACTAGGTTTGTAAGTGATGTCTGTGCCGTTGTCAAACGATCTTGTGCATCTTGCTTGTTTACCTCATACACTGCAATTGAATTTTTGAAATCAGCAATCGCTGTAGAATTATCTGTTCCAGCAGAACTTAAATTTGATTTTGCAGTCGCTTCTGTAGCTTTTGCGCTTTCTAATGCATTGTATGCTGTTACATAAGAAGCTAGTAAATCAACAACTACTTGATTTGTAGCCTTTGCACTCTCTAAATTCTTGATATCAGTATATGGCGAACTATTTTCATGAGCATTCAATGCAGAAATAGCATCATCCACACGATCTTCTAAAACTGTAATATTGTCTACAGTAGTACCATTTGAAGCACTGTTAGTGTCTGAAACAGCTGCCTCTAGGTTTGCTTTTGCAGTCTCAACTGCTTGTTCATATCCCGCCTTTTTGGCTTCTGCTGTGATATATGCAGAACTGCTATACATTGCATCTATAGCACTTTGTGTATTTGATACCTCTTGTTCAAAAACAGTTTTTTTTGTGTTTACTGCATCTATTGTAACAGTTGTAATACCTATCGCGCTATTTGATTTGATTGTGCTTGCAATTGCAGAAAGATTGCTTTCTGCAGTTTTTCTAGCTGTTACTGCACTATTATAAGTATCTGTCTGCGCAGAAACATCCGTATGTGCATTTTCTGCAAGTGTAAGATGATATTCATAATATGTAATCTCGTCTTCATACACTTCAACCTCATCCTCTAAGGTAGAAATTTGGTTTTTAAGCGCATTAATCTGTGCTTCATAAGTTGCTACATTTACACTCGTTCCAGTTTGTACCTTATCTGTTGTTTCTACAGAAACACCCTCTGATAGAAGTGCCTTATAAAATGCATCCTCCATCGATTGTAATTCTTCAAGTGCAAGCTCGTACTCTGTGCTTTCACCCGCTTCAAGCATCATGATTACTTGACCCTTTTCAACTGTATCGCCTTCACGTACTAATACACTAGCTACAGTCCTTGTTTCATCCACAACTACAGAATATGGATCATCTGCCGAAATCGTGCCGCTCGCACGCACTTTCGCACTTATGCTTCCACCATAGCTATACTGAGCTGACACCTCTGGTAACGAGTAATTCATTATTGTATTTGAGAAAAAAGTCAGAACTAACATCAAAATCAAGAATACAATTAATGCATTTTTGATATAGTCCCTTCTTTTTGTTGTATTGTCATTCATCTAATCATCCTCATACTTTCTAACTTTTATTTTATCCTTTAATACCGCCTTGATAACTAATCCCCTCAACCAAATAGTCTTCTCCGTATAAGAACACAAATAAAGTTGGAATCATATAAATCGTAGCTACTGCAAAGGCGAGTCCTAACTCACCACTGTTAATTTTACTAAGGAATACACTTAATGGATGCATCTGTTCATCTGATAATAAAATCAGTGGTTGCTCCACCATATTCCAATAATCAATAAAAATCAATATTGCCACAGAACACATTGCACTCTTACAAAGTGGCACACATACTTGTGCGAAAATCTGAAACTCACCAGCTCCATCCATCTTCGCTGCCTCTATAACACCCATCGGCACACGTCTCATATATTTTGCAAGTAAATATACAGCAAACGGCGAAAAAATACCAGGTAGCCAAATCGACCAACGCGTGTTAATAATGTTCATCCAGTCAGAAACCAAATAATTCGGAACTAGTGTAACTTGATATGGCATGAGCATCAAGATAATATAAGCAAAAAATAGTGCTTCTCTAGCTCGCCCCCTATACCTACTAAAGCCATATGCAGCAAATGTTGCAACCACTAATTGAAACACTACAATCGGTACAACTAAAATCACTGAGTTCCAAAATTTTAGTAGATAGTCAGGACTTTTCAAAAGTACAGTATTGTATTGGGCAAACGAAACCATATCTGGTATAAACTTTAGATTCACCTTTTCAGCGATAAACACCTTGCCACCCTCACTATTCGTAGCAAAGATGCTGCCATAGTTCGCTGAAATCTCGGAAGCTGCCATTAAGGAATTTGATACAGTTAATACAATAGGCATAAGGAACAATACAGCAAAACAGCCTGCTATTATAAATCCAAAACCAAGTTTGATAATATGTAGTATTTTTTCTATACGACGTTTTCTCAGAAATTTTTCATGTGCGTCTAATTTTCTCATCAGCCTTCCACATCCTTTCCGAAATGATTTTCAATAGCAAACAAAGTTCCGATTAGGATAATCATAAAAATACTCATCAAAATTGCTGCAGCTGATAGCTTCTGATAATCTAGATTTCGAAACATATTATTCATATAATGCTGTAGCATATAAATACTATCGTAAGGATAATCAGATGTTAGTAAATAAATTTCTCTAAAGACCTTAAAAGAGTTAATCAATGACATAATCGTTACGAACAATACTGTCGAAGACATATAGCGAAGTTTGATGTGATAAAACACCTGCCACCTATTCGCATTTTCAAGCTTCGCCACCTCTAAAAGCTCTGTTGGTACATTAGCAAGTGCTGACATGAATAGAATCATATTATATCCAAGATTCTTCCATAAAAATAATAGTACAATGACCACATGCGAATATTCCGATTTCAACCAATCGATCTTCGCTACCCCTAATACACTGAGCCATTCGTTTACTGCTCCATTATAATGAAACAGCACTTGCCAAATCAATACAACACTCGCAACTGGAACCATCATAGGACTTAAGAAAAAGGTCCTAAACTGACTTTTAAACGGTATCTTCCACTCTAGCAAAATAGCTAATAATAACGATAATAAAACTGCTAAAGGTACCGCAATCGCCGAAAAACTCAGCGTATTTTTTACTGCCTTTTGAAAGGCACCATTTTTTATAACTATCACAAAATTCTCTAACCCAACAAACTCCATACGTATTGGATTGTCCACCAATGCATAGGCTATTACCACTATAAATGGTATAATAAAGAATGCTAGCACACCTAGTACACTAGGAGCTAAAAAAAGTGCTGATAATCTCTTTGCCTTCTTTTCTTGCTTGCCCATTCTCCCCTTTAATTTTTTCATATTTATATAATCCTTTACAAATTCATTTCTAATAACATCACATATCCAACACATTTGTTCAATTTAAGTATATCACCCCACTAGCACATCCGTAAACTTAAGATTTCATGAATTTTCCTTGTATTTTCCACTTATATACACAAAAAAGCTTCTCCCTTTGCAGAGAGAAACTTAAAATTTTAACTATTTTCAATTAAATATAAATTTACACGATTTTGGATGATACTAGCAACCTCATCTACTGACTTTTGTCCACTAAAATAGCTTTCCGCCTCCGTGCTAAGTAGCTCCGTAATATCAGAAGAGTTATAGTTAGCTATTACAGCCGTAGCATTTATAATCTCTACCAAAAGATCAACATCAGACTGTGTTGGTGCTGTAAGTTCGATCTCGACATCTCCATAACCAATACCACCGTATCCTTGTTCCATTGGTTCACCATTTTCATCAAGAATAGGATCCCCGTTTTCATCTAAGTAATAGTTCGGTTCAAGCTCTTCTAACATAAGTGCATCAAATTCTTCTTGTAGTACTGGGAATCCGTAGCTACTGCCATAATACATATATTCATTTTCTATTTCTTCTTCTGGCTCTAGTGAAGTCATAATAAATGCAGCCACAGCATCCTTGTGCTCTGATGATGATGTAATCGCGATTGGAGCATTGCTAAATGAGAACATCGAACCGCTACTAGACACTCCCGGGAAACCTATCGCAGTAGCCTCAACATCCCCAAAAATAGCAAGCACTTCAACAATCGAGCTCACATTTCCGATATAAGAGCTATATAATAATAACTCACCTGCACGAATCGCGCCTGGCTCACTTGGTTGGTCTTCATCATATTCAAATTCTGTTGGAAACGAATTGGCAATTTCTAGCAAAGCTTTAAATTCATCTGTATCAAACTTCGCTTCGTTTGTTTCTGGATCAATAAAACTATCAATCGCAAACATCACAACCTGTGACATAAATGTACTCTTTGTAGCATATTTCATAAATTCCATGTTCTCAGGCATCGTAGCGATTATATCCATAGCCTCTGTAATCGTCCATCCCATGTCAGATCCTACAATTGCGGCATCTGCAAACATTGTCTGAACCGTGAAATCACGTGGAATATAATACAAACTACCATCCACCTTGCAAGCTTCTAAAACTGCTGGAATAAAATCTGCCTCACTGTATCCTGCCGATTCTAAATATGGTGTAAACTCTTCAAGTGCACCCTTATCTACTAAAGTATCAATATCAATTCCCCACTGAGAAACCTCGATCATATCAGGAGGATTCGTACCTGTCAAGTCATTTAGAAGTAACGTAATCCCTTCATCTATCACTTCCATGTAGTTAGAGTAATCTGAATTTATCTTCGATGTATCAAAATAATCCTCTACAACAATGCGATAGTCTGAATTGCTTTTATTATATGCAATAATCTCTGATTGGATATCCCAACCCAAATCCATTGTAGCAAGTACAAGTTCTGTACGAGCAGGTGCCTCACTACGTGGTACCTCACTAATGATCACTAGATTTTGTTCCCATGTGGCATTATCTTCATAAATTGCTGCAACACTTCCATCTGAAAGCTTTGATACTCCTCGTACTGTTCCTCCTACGATATCCACATCAATCCAATCAAACAAATCCGTAGATTCCTCAGCTACAAAATCATAAATCACACAAGACTCCGAAGAAGAATACATACCCGTCATATCCTCTGTGATATAAATACCGTTGTACATATCCCCAATAGTGCCATTAGCATAGCTATCACTAACACCCTTTGTAGCAACATCAATAAAGGATAAGGTCGGTAATTCTTCGTATGCTGTGAAATAAACTCTACCATCCTCAGCGATCCCTAACGATTGAATCCAGCTATTTGCGCTAACTTCAAAGTTCTTCATACCATCAGGATTCAACACATATACCGCTTGATCGCCTGAAAGATAAATATTCCCTTCAGCATCTACTGTAAAATCAGTAAAGTATGCATGGCTAGATGTTTCTAACAGCTCATCATATAGTGCAGTAAAATCAACAGTTGCAACTATTGCACCCATAGCATCATAAGTCACAAGTTCATAGTTTTGTTTTCCATCTCCTGTTTCCTCATCATAGAAATAAGACTGTAGTAATGCAATATATTCACCTGCATCCGTTTTCATAATACTGCTGATACTAGCATTTTCGCTTTCCACTACAAGGTCAAGCTTTTTCGTACTAGCATCCACTAAATCATATTCATATATACTAGTCGTGCTAGCGTACGTCTCTAAGTCCCATCCTTGTACCACGCCGATCACTGTATCGCCCTGCACCTCAACTGTATTTATATACTCATTTTCTGTAAGCTCCCATCCCATATCGATATACTCTGGAAGATATACATACTCGCTCAACACCTCTGTTGTAACCTCACTTGAACCACTTTCCTCACTTGAACCACATGCTACCATAGAAGCAATCATTGCAAATGTAAGCAATACTGATATTAATTTTCTCTTCATAATCTCTCACTTTCTTCATAATAATAAATCTCTATCTGCAGTATATCACAGAAATATCACACCTTGTACTTAAGAATTTATGAAGTTTTTAATACTAGCTATTTCAATCAAATATAGATTTACACGGTTTTGGATAATGTAGTCACTTCATCTACTGTTTTTTGACCACTTAAGAATGTATCATATTATTGCATAAAAAAGACCTACCAAACTCCTTTCGAAGTTTGGTAGGCCTACACATATTAAAAATCTAAAATTATCTTTGAACTCTAGCAGAAGCACCGCCAACAAGTCTTTCAACTTCGCTCTTGCTTGCCATAGAAGTATCACCAGCTGTAGTCATAGCTAAAGCACCATGAGCTGCACCGTAGTTAACTGCGATAGAAGCATCTTCTGATTCGATCAAACCATAAACAAGACCTGAAGCGAAGCTATCTCCACCACCAACTCTATCCATGATTTCTAATCCTGGGTATTTTTTAGAGAAGTGAATTTCTCCATCTGCGTAGCACATAGCAGCCCAGTCATTTACTGTAGCTGTTTTAACTTCTCTAAGTGTTGTAGCAACAACTTTGAAGTTAGGGTATGCTTCAACAGCATTTTTAACCATTTTTTTGTAACCATCTAAGTTAAGTTCTGTAAGATTTTCATCATTTCCTTCGATTTCAAGACCAAGACAAGCTGTGAAATCTTCTTCATTACCGATCATAACATCGATATATTGAGCGATTTCTTTATTTACTGCTTGAGCTTTTTCAAGACCACCAATTGATTTCCACATAGATGGACGGTAGTTTAAGTCGTAAGAAACAACTGTTCCGTATTTTTTAGCTGCTTTAACAGCTGCAATTGTTAATTCTGCAGATTCTTCAGATAAAGCTGCGAAGATACCGCCTGTATGTAACCATCTAACACCAAGTGTACCGAAGATATAATCGAAATCCCAATCTTCTGCTTTTGCTTGACTGATTGCTGTGTTACCTCTGTCAGAAACACCAACAGCACCACGAACACCAAATCCACGTTCTGTGAAGTTTAAACCGTTTCTTACAGTTCTTCCGATACCATCATAATCAACCCATTTGATGAAACGAGTATCAACTCCACCTTGTAAGATGAAATCTTCAACAAGTCTACCAACTTCGTTATCAGCAAATGCTGTGATAACAGCTGTATTGTAACCAAAACAACGTCTAAGGCCACGAGCAACATTGTACTCTCCGCCGCCTTCCCAAGCTTTGAATTGTCTAGCTGTTTTAATTCTTCCTTCACCTGGATCAAGTCTTAACATTACTTCGCCTAATGAAACTTCATCAAACATACATTCACTTTTTGGTCTTAAATTTAAATTCATGGTAATACTCCTTCTTATGTTGTATTCTATTTTTTCCATATATATCATATCACCAATAAGTACTTCCTGCAAATAGAAAATATGTACACATTTACAGCTGTTCATGTCGTTATACTCAAGAAAAACCAATATCAAAAAGAGATTCCATCCAAATGACCGAAATCATCCGAATAGAACCTCCATTATCTCTTGGATATTACCTATTATTTGTAATTAACAATCGCGCCAAAATCAACTTTAAGAGAAGCACCACCAACTAAAGCACCATCGATGTTTCCTTTTCCGAATAATTCGGCAGCATTTGCAGCACCTACAGAACCGCCGTATTGGATACGGATAGCTTCTGCTGTTGCTTGATCATAAACTTCACCGATCAATACACGGATAGCTGCACAAACTTCTTCAGCTTGATCAGAAGTAGCTGTAACACCAGTTCCGATAGCCCAGATTGGTTCGTAAGCAATTACAACATCTTTTGCCTGTTCAGCACTCACACCTTGTAATCCGATTTTGATTTGTTGACGAATGAAATCGATTGTAACACCTTGTTCTCTTTGTGTTAATGTTTCACCACAGCAAAGAAGTGGAGTAATACCACTTGCGATTGCTTTTAATACTTTTTTGTTTACAGTTTCATCTGTTTCACCAAAGTATTCTCTTCTTTCAGAGTGACCGATGATAACATATTTTACGCCAACATCATTTAACATCTCTGCAGAAGTTTCTCCTGTGTACGCACCTTTATCTTCAAAGTACATATTTTCAGCACCGATATTAATATTAGTTCCTTTAGCAGCTTCTAAAGCTGGGATAATATCAATTGCAGGCACACAGAACACTACATCGACATCTTCACTAACTACAAGTGGTTTCAATGTATCAATCAAAGCAACTGCTTGACTTGGAGTCATATTCATTTTCCAGTTACCAGCAACAATTTTTCTTCTAGACATAATCTTGTCTCCTATACTCTTTTATACTTTTAAGCAAACAGCACTTGCCCTTCGCTCTTTTTCAGGTAGATATATATTTGTTTTCGTTGGTGTGTACCTATATTGATTCGAAGTAGATATTTATGAACTATAGCACAAGCGTGCCTACTAGAATTAATATAGATATACCCCCTACAAAAACACAACATAAATCCTATCTTTCGTTCATTGCAGAAACGCCTGGAAGATCTTTTCCTTCAAGGAATTCTAGAGAAGCACCACCACCTGTAGAGATGTGTGACATTTGATCACCAAATCCTAAGATGTTAACAGCTGCTGCTGAATCACCACCACCAATTACTGTAGTTGCATCTGTTTCAGCTAAAGCTTTTGCTACTGCTACTGTACCTTTTGCAAGTGTTGGGTTTTCGAAAACGCCCATAGGTCCGTTCCATACAACTGTTTTTGCTGTTTTAACTGCTTCAGCAAATTCTGCTGCAGCTTTAGGTCCGATATCTAAGCCTAATTGACCAGCTGGGATAGCTGTACAATCAACATAGTCTACTGGGATTTCAGCATCGATTGGGCTTGGGAATGAAGATGCGATAGCTGTATCAACTGGTAAAAGAAGTTTTTTGCCAAGTTCTTCAGCTTTTGCCATCATTTCTTTACAGTAGTCTAATTTAGTATCATCTACTAAAGAAGCACCTACTTCGTAACCCATAGCTTTTACGAATGTGTAAGCCATACCACCACCGATGATAAGTGTATCACATTTTTCAAGTAAGTTAGAGATAACGTTTAATTTATCAGCAACTTTAGCACCACCAAGGATAGCTACGAAAGGTCTAACTGGATCTTCAACTGCTTTACCTAAGAAATCAATTTCTTTTTCCATCAAGTAACCAACAACAGCTGTATCAACAAAGCTAGCAACACCTACGTTTGAGCAATGTCCTCTATGAGCAGCACCAAATGCATCGTTTACTAAAACGTCACAAAGGCTAGCTAAATCTTTTGAGAATTCTTCTCCACATTTTGTTTCTTCAGCACGGAAACGAGTGTTTTCTAATAAAACAACATCACCTTCGTTCATAGCTGCAACTGCAGCCTTAGCATTTTCGCCAACTACTGTTTCATCAGCAGCAAATTTAACTTCTTGTCCTAATAATTCAGCTAAACGTACAGCTACTGGAGCTAATGTAAATCTAGAGTTGTCTTCACCTTTTTTAGGTTTGCCAAGGTGTGAGCAAAGAATAACTTTACCGCCATCAGCAATTAGTTTTTTAATAGTAGGAAGTGCAGCTACAAGACGGTTTTCATCTGTAATAACGCCTTCTTTAAGTGGTACATTGAAATCACATCTACATAGTACACGTAATCCTTTAACATTGATATCATCAACCGATTTTTTATTTAAACCCATTGTTATAGTCTCCTTCATTTTAAAAAGGGCCCGGCCCAAAGACCGGACCCTTTAGGTCATTCTTGTTAATACCGTTAGCCTGTCCGTATGCAAAATGCATACTGTTTAACTTATAATTAAACTAATTCAGCGAAGTATTTGATTGTTCTAACCATTTGGCTTGTGTATGAGTTTTCATTATCATACCAAGAAACAACTTGTACTTGTGTAGTTCCGTTGTCTAATTGAGTAGCCATTGTTTGTGTAGCATCGAATAAAGAACCGTATGTGATACCGATGATATCGCTAGATACTAATTCTTCTTCTGTGTAACCGAAAGAATCGTTAGCTGCTGCTTTCATAGCTGCGTTGATTTCAGCTGCAGTAACTGCACCTTCAACAACTGCTACTAAGATAGTAGTTGAACCTGTTGGTGTAGGAACACGTTGAGCAGATCCGATTAATTTTCCGTTTAATTCAGGGATAACTAAACCGATAGCTTTAGCTGCACCTGTTGAGTTAGGAACGATTGAACAAGCAGCTGCACGAGCTCTTCTTAAATCTCCCTTAGGGTGAGGTCCATCTAATGTCATTTGATCACCTGTGTAAGCGTGGATTGTTGACATGATACCAGATTTGATTGGAGCTAATTTGTTTAAAGCGTCTGCCATTGGAGCAAGACAGTTAGTTGTACAAGAAGCTGCAGAGATTACTGTATCTTCAGCTGTCATGATGTCATGGTTAACATTGAATACAACTGTTGGTAGATCGTTACCAGCTGGAGCAGAGATAACAACTTTTTTAGCACCTGCTGTAATATGAGCAGAAGCTTTGTCTTTAGCACAGAAGAAACCTGTACATTCAAGAACTACGTCTACATCTAAGTCGCCCCATGGAAGATCTTTAGGATCTCTTTGTGCGTAAATTCTGATTTCTTTTCCATCAACTACGATAGATTCTTCTTTAGCTTCAACTGTTTCAGCTAAAGCATATCTTCCTTGAGCTGAATCATATTTTAATAGATGAGCTAACATTTTTGGGTTTGTTAAATCATTGATTGCTACGATTTCATAACCTTCAGCACCAAACATTTGTCTGAATGCAAGACGACCGATACGGCCAAAACCATTAATTGCTACTTTTACTGCCATTTTAGATTCCTCCTAAAATTAAGTTATTTGTACTTTTACATACTTTTGATACTTGACATTTTTTTATCAGCACTCATATTGTACCCCTTTTTGTATACCATTGCAACCCAAAATATGAAGTTTTTTCCTGATTCGATATGAAATTTGCATAACATGTAGTTTTGTGACTACTTTTCCCCTACTAACTCCCTAGCTTCACTTTCTCTCAAATCCATCTGTAACATCAATTGCTCTGCGATTTGAATATGAAATTCATTTACTATCAACACTTTTTTCTCTTCCACTATGTGACTCATTTATGTTATACTGTCAAAAAAATCAAGCATATATATTGTGTATTCTTCAAACTCATGATGGCATGAGGTATATAAATCCAACAGCAAGTATTTGTGAGCCGTCACTACTTAGCTGATGTATTCTATCAGCTTATGTAGTGCTACGATGAACTATAGCGTGAGCGTGCTTGCGCGGATTTATATATTTCTTGGCATCTATAAGTTTGAAGAATACATGATTTAAAAAGAAAGGATTTTTATGGCAATTTTACATGATTCACATATGCACTCTTCTTTTTCAGGCGACAGCTCTACCCCTATGGAGGACATGGTGCGCTCAGCAATCGAAAAAGGGCTTACTAGCATCTGCATGACAGAGCATTTAGATATGGACTACCCTGTTACCAAGGATACGCCACTTGGATATTTTGACTTGGATTTAGAAGCCTATAGAACCAAGGTTTTTTCACTAAGGGAAACGTTTAAAAATCAGATTCAGATTAGATATGGCATAGAGCTTGGACTACAGCCGCATGTCAATGAGATGTATGCAGATCTTGTAAAGGGACAACCTTTTGATTTTGTAATCGGCTCAAGTCATTTAGCCAATCAAATGGACCCATATTATGCAACCTTCTATTCAGGGCGTGATGAACGTGCTTGCTATAGGGAATATTTTGAATCCATCTATGCAAACCTTTGCACCTTTTCGGATTTTGACAGTTATGGACATCTTGATTACATCGTGAGATATGGTCCTAATCGTGATGAATTCTATAGCTACGAACAGCACAAGGATATTATAGATGCTATCTTAGAAAAACTCATTGCAATGGATAAAGCACTTGAGATTAACACTGCGGCTGTAAAATATAAACTAAGAGATTTGCACCCTACCACAGCTATTTTGATGCGCTACAAGGAATTAGGTGGGACACGCGTTACAATCGGAAGTGATGCGCATAAGCCAGAATTTGTTGCTCATAGTTTTGATATTGCTAGAGACAAGCTTCTGTCCTGCGGATTCAATCATTACACCGTTTATGAGAACAGAACACCGATTTTATTGCCATTATAGAGTGATATTTTAATAAGCAATTGCAAAGTTTCAATTCTATAATATGTACTTTCTAATCAAGATATCCATATATAACTTTAAAGAGGTACTTATGAGCCGTCGGTCCTTAAATACTAAGGAGTGCAGTTCATGACTTGTTATATATGGATACCTTGTTGACTTCGTTGTTTTTATATAATCGTTCCGCCACCTACTACATAATCGTGTTCATAGAAAACAACTGCCTGACCTGGTGTAATCGCTCTTACTGGTTCATCAAAGGTAACCTTCACAACCCCTTCACCATCTGGTTCGATTAAACATGGTGAGCCCTCGTGTGAATAGCGAATCTTCGCAAGGCATTTATATGGTTCAACTACATCCTCAATCGCCATCCAATTTAGTCTTCCACAGCGAAGAGTATTCGTAAACAAATCCTCATTACTGCCTAGTACAACCTCATTTTTATCTGCACGAATTTCTGTTACAAATGCTGGCTTACCCAGTGCTATCCCAAGACCTTTTCTCTGCCCAATCGTATAGTGTGTGATACCTTTATGTTGTCCTAGAACTTTTCCAGATTCATCCACGAAATTCCCTGCCCCCGGCATCCTGTCACTTGCATTTTCCTCTAGAAATGTACCATAATCTCCATCTGGAATAAAACAAATATCTTGACTATCTGGCTTGTTCGCAATCGGAAGTTCTAGTTCTTTTGCAATCTCTCTGATTTCATCTTTGGTATAGGCACCAACTGGCATAAGGGTATGCTTTAGCTGATCTTGTGTTAAATTATACAGTGCATAGGTTTGATCTTTCAGCGCTGTTACAGAATTTTGAATAACATATCTTCCATTTTCTAACTGCTTCACCTGCGCATAATGACCAGTTGCGATGTAATCCGCCCCTATATCAAGACTGCGCTTTAATAACGCCTCCCACTTCACATACCGATTACAGGCATTACAAGGATTTGGCGTGCGCCCTTGTAAATACTCTTCTATAAAATAATCTACGACCTCACATTGAAATTCTTTTTTAAAGTTCATAACATAATACGGGATATCAAGCTTGTTCGCTACACCCCTCGCATCATCAACAGCCGACAACCCACAACAGCCACCATTTTCCTGCTGAATATCACAGGCCTCATCTTGCCATATCTGCATTGTCACACCTATAACATCATATCCTTGCTCCTTTAATAAATGAGCTGCCACAGAGGAATCAACACCCCCTGACATTCCTATTACTACCGTTTTTCTATCCTTATTATCCATATATCCTCTCAATCCAAATCGCGTATTCTACACTTCCAAAGGTACAATTTTGCAATTTTCCGTTACATATCTAGTCGCCATCTCTTGAAATGGTGTATTATAAATCCCAGATAGTAAGGTTTTAATCACGCCACTATGGGTTATTACTAGTACCTCTCCCGTTTCATTCTCAGTAATTTTCTCAATAGCAGCACTCACTCTCTCGTATACGTCTTGGTATGATTCTCCCTCTGGAATTTTTGTATATCTTCTATTCCTATGCCATTTCGCATATGCATCTTCATGCTTCACCTTAGCTTCCTTCCAGCTAATGCCTTCAAATATACCAAAATTCATCTCTTCTATTCCTTCTAACACCTCACAAGAAACCCCTATATATTCAGATAAAATATCTGCCGTTTGCCTAGCTCTCTTAAGCGGTGAAGTGTATATTCTACAAATATTTCCTGGATATGTAATCAAACTCCTGCCAAGTTCCCTTGCTTGTTCTATACCTTTTTCATTTAGATCTGTATCTGTCATACCTTGGATCCTACTCGCCACATTCCAGTCTGTTTCGCCATGCCTTACTAGTAACACCTTCATAAAACTTTCATCCCTTTCAAAAATCCAAAAAGGATAAGCCTCGCTTGTACACTTGGCTTATCCAAAATTTTAGTACTCTTCGCCTTCTTCATCCTCGTGGATATCTGATTTAGGCTGAACTAAACCTTCAATTTTAAGGTTGTTTTTCACTGCATAATCCCAAAGTGCCGCATGAATCGCTTCTTCTGCGAGCAATGAACAATGTACTTTCACTGGTGGAAGTCCATCAAGTGCCTCCATAACCGCTTTGTTTGTAATCTGTAGTGCTTCTTGTACAGTTTTTCCTTTTACAAGCTCAGTAGCCATAGAGCTTGTTGCAACTGCTGCTCCACAACCAAATGTTTTAAATTTAACATCCTGAATAACACCTGCTTCATCTATATCAAGATACATTCTCATGATATCTCCACATTTCGCATTTCCTACTGTACCAACGCCACTTGCGCCTTCTATTTCTCCTACATTTCGTGGATTCGAAAAATGATCCATTACTTTTTCTGTATACATATAAATAACCCCTCTTTTATTTTGTTTGTTTTTTGATGAAGTCTTCATAAAGTGGTGACATGCTACGAAGTCTTTCAACGATTTCCACAATTGCTTGTACCGTATAGTCTACATCATCACGTGTTGTTTCATCACTAATAGTGAGTCTAAGTGAACCATGTGCCTTTTCGTGTGGTAATCCAAGTGCTAAAAGCACATGCGAAGGATCTAACGAACCTGATGTACAAGCCGAACCACTACTAGCACAAATCCCCTTCATATCAAGCATAATCAAAAGTGATTCACCTTCAATAAACTCAAAGCCAATATTCACATTGTTCGATAATCTATCTGTTCTATGTCCGTTTAGCTGACAATATGGTACTGCCTTTTCGATTTCTTCTATAAAATAATCTCTAAGCTCCTGCTCATATGCTGTTTTATCCTCTAGCTTCTCAAATGCTAGCTTAACAGCTGCGCCCATACCAACGATTCCTGGTGTGTTTTCTGTACCTGCTCTTCGAGCTCGTTCCTGCGCACCACCATGTATAAAAGATCGAAGTTTTAATCCCTTACGAATATATAAAAATCCTATACCCTTTGGTCCATTTAACTTATGTCCGCTTGCTGATAACATATCAATCCCATATTCATCAACCTTGATATCAATATGTCCATATGCTTGTACTGCATCTGTATGAAAAACGATACCGTTTTCCTTTGCTAACTTACCAATTTCTTTAATCGGTTGAATTGTTCCGATTTCATTATTTGCAAACATCACAGAAATTAAAATCGTGTCTGGTCTTATAGCTGCTTCAAGCTCATCAAGCTTAATCACGCCATCTTCATCCACTCCAACATAGGTCACTTCGTAGCCTAACTTTTCAAGATAATCACAAGTGTGTAACACTGCATGATGCTCCACAGCCGAAGTGATGATATGCTTTCCTTTTGCCTTATATGCCTCTGCAGTAGCTTTTAATGCCCAGTTATCTGATTCTGAGCCTCCTGCAGTAAAATAAATATCGCTTGCGTTTGTCCCAAGTGTTTGTGCTATAACTTCTCTAGCCTCAGTTACAGCTTGTTTCCCTTTATTTGCAAAAGAATAAACACTACTTGGATTTCCGTAAAACTCTGTATAATAAGGTAACATTGCTTCTACTACAGCTGGTGCTGTTTTCGTCGTAGCCGCATTGTCCAAATAAATAAATCTACTCATACTAAAATTATGCCTCCTTTTAAGTCATATATATATTAAGTAACCCTAAGCTAACTGCTATAAATTACGTATAAACTATATCATTATGGCTACTAAATGTCAAACGCTAGTGGATAAACTTATGTCTATATTTCCCTAAATCTACATATACTACACTAATCATAAAAAGGACGTATCTTATATGAAAAAACATCCCATTATTTTCGGTACATGCATTCTAGCTTTAGCAAACGTCTCTACACGTATTATCGGCTTTTTTTTCAGAATATATTTATCAAGGACTTTCGGTGCAACACAAATCGGAATCATGGGACTTACAACCCCAGTCTCAGCTATTGTCGGTGCCCTTACTTGTGCAGGTATTCAAACAGGTATCTCAAAATGTGTTGCAGAGGTTGCTGTCAAAAAATCAAACCAAAAACATCTCTATTTATGCTACGGATTACTTCTCTCCCTATCCATCTCTTGCATATGTAGCATCGTGGTTTATACGTTTTGTGATACAATAGCAGTTTATTTCTTATCTGAAATCAGAACATCACCACTCCTTCGCGTACTTTCCCTCACATACATCCCCTCAGCTCTACATGCATGCTTAAATGGATATTTCATGGGGCAAAAACGCTCTAAAATCCCAGCCCTTAGTCAATTCGTCGAGCAAAGTGTACGTGTATTAGCTGTTATAACAATGTGCCAATCTTATATATATAACGGACTAGAACCCCCTCTTGTATTGACAGCTTGGGGTCTTCTAATCGGTGAAATAGGAGCGATTATCTTGTCTCTCATAGGCTTTCATAGTAAAAGCTCTGTGAAGCAGACAGCAAAACACCTTGTCGAACATCCAAGTAATCAGCCTACGCCACCACTCAAAAACCTACTTTCCATGTCGATTCCACTGACCGCCAATAGACTTGTGCTAAATTTTTTATTGAGCATAGAAGCTATTAGAATACCACTGATGCTACAAGTATATGGGTTGAGTAGTGATGATTCCTTGACTATTTATGGTATACTAACAGGCATTGCTTTACCTGTAATTTTATTTCCCTCTTCTCTAACCGGAGCCCTCTCTGCCATGTTACTTCCTACAATTTCTGAAGCTAACAGCAATGGAGATAGAGAGAAAATTAAAACAGTTACTGTAAACGCCTCTTTTTTAATGCTTTTTATGGGCGTCTTTTTCGGCCTTATATTTTTTATGTTTTCTGATTTGATTGGTACTCATATTTTTGGCGAACCACTCGCCGCCTCGTATATTAAAACACTCTGCTTATTATGTCCTTTCATGTACATGAATGTTATTTTCTCAGGTATACTTCAAGGTTTAGGTCAAGTGATGGATGTCTTTTTTATCAACACCTCGAGCTTATTTATCAGGCTTTGTTTTATTTTCTTTGCCATACCGATATTGGGTATACAAGGATATTTTATCGGCGTATTAATCAGTCAACTTTATTCTAGCGTGCTATTAATAAGAAAATGCATCACAACTAATTTACTTGCATAATCAAATTTCCTATATTATAATAGCTAAAGTTACACATTTATAAATTAAAGGAGATAAAGATATGAGTTTTAAATATACCAAATTACTTCCGACTCCGGATGAAATCAAATCAGAATACAGCCTATCAGCTGATTTAGTTGCATTAAAAACAAAGCGTGACCTAGAAATCAATGATGTACTTACAGGAAAAAGCGATAAATTTATCGTAATCATCGGACCTTGTTCTGCTGATAACGAAGATTCTGTTTGTGACTATGTATCTAGACTTGGTAAAATCAACGAAAAGGTTTCTGATAAATTAATCATCATCCCTCGTATCTATACCAACAAGCCTCGTACTACTGGTGAAGGCTACAAAGGTCTTGCAAGCCAACCAGATCCAAGTAAAGCTGAAGATTTTACAGCTGGTCTAGTTGCTATCAGAAAAATGAACATGCGTGTCATGTCTGAATCAGGACTCAGTGCTGCAGATGAAATGCTTTATCCAGAAAACTGGCCATATGTTGATGATTTATTATCTTACGTTGCCATCGGTGCTCGTTCTGTCGAGGATCAACATCACAGATTAGTTGTAAGTGGTTTTGATGTTGCAACTGGTATGAAAAACCCTACAAGCGGTGATTTAACTGTTATGATGAACTCTGTTCACGCTGCACAAAAAGCACATAAATTCGTATATAGAGGCTATGAAGTTGAAACTCCTGGTAATCCTTTAACACATACAATTTTACGTGGTTCTGTTAGTAAAAACGGTCGTAACCTACCAAACTACCACTATGAAGACTTACATAATTTACATGCTATGTATGCTGAAAGAGCTTTGAAAAACCCTGCTTGTATCGTAGATACGAACCACTCAAATTCAAACAAACTCTTCAAGCAACAAGTTCGTATCGCCAAAGAAGTACTTCACTCAAGAAGCCTTGACGGTGATATTCGCAGTATGGTAAAAGGCCTTATGATTGAAAGCTATATCAAAGAAGGCTGTCAAAAAGTCGGCGAAGGCATCTACGGCAAATCTATTACAGACCCTTGTCTTGGTTGGGCTGACACAGAAGCTCTTTTATACCACATTGCAGATTTCTGCTAAAGTTATTAGCTGTTTTCAAGTGTATCTATTACATTTGAGAGCAGCTTTTTTTATTGCCTGCACATCCCACCTTTTTGTCGTGGATATTCTAGTACACCCCTTTATCACCCCTGCCCATGCTTTCGAACTCTCCTTATCCAAATGTGATAGTTTTTCTATAACTCTCCCTAGACTAAAACAATCTGTATAACTACCAAACTTCCCCTCATTTCTGTATTCGGGTGGCATATACCAAGATGTTCCTGTCAGTATCATTTGAGCACTGCCGCCAACTTCTATTGCACTCCCAAAATCAACTAGGGTAATACCTCCTAACCGATCTATCATGATATTACTTTCCTTTAAATCTAAATAATAAATAGGCTTGTTTTTTCCATGCAAATACTCTAACACCTCACAAAGTTGTAATACAATACTTTGTATCTGTAACATCCCCATCACTTCTCCACGCTTTACATATTGTTCAAGCGTTTCTCCTTCACAAAAGTTTGTCACAAGCACGTTAAACTCCTCCCACACAAAACTATCATAGAGCATTACAATATTATCATGTCTTATCTTTTTCAAAAGTGCAGCTTCTACCTCTCTGCCTTTCACGATTTTGATACAATAGCATCTCATATCAGCACTCCCTCTCCATACCTGACAATTCGTCCCATAGTATAGTAAGTCTTCTAACACATATTTTCCTACTCTCATCTTTTTTCGTATCATTTTAACAAACATCTCCTATTAGAATAAAAAAAGCATGCTCAGATGCTTGTCCCAAATTTTCTATATAGCTCTTTTCAAGCATATTTACAAACACTTCTGTACTATCATAGCTCCCTACTATTTCTTTCCTCGAGGCAAACAAAAGCTTTCCCCCTATCTCGAAACGATACACACTTCCAGATTTGCATTTATAGCAAAAAAACTTTCCTAAACTCACAAACAAACACACTTCATAACTACTATCTACTATTGATTTCTCTAGCGCATGAAATCCCCTAGCAACCTCTTTTTGTAACTGTAAGATATCACCATATAGCGCACCCACTAATAATGATTCAGCAAACCACGTTTCAAAACACCCCTTCACCATCTGTATCGTTTCTATATCCTCAAGTATCATCATGCCACTTGGCAATACCACACACCCACACACTAACCGTTCCCCTTTATAACACCCGACCTCCACAAAGCATAAATTCGTATACCTATTATATTTCGTAATCACACAGCTTGTACCTTTCACCCTACCATTCCTCCTATTTTCACAAACATATCCTCCCCTCTTTCTCAACCTGGTAACTTTGGACCGCCAGGTACAAATTACCCTGTGAAAATAAGATTTTCACAAACATATCCCCCCTCTTTCTCAACCTGGTAACTTTGGACCGCCAGGTACAAATTACCCTGTGAAAATAAGATTTTCACAGTCTCTATATAATATATATGCCTTTTACCCCCCTATTTGTCACATTTAAAATGAAATTTTTTTCAAAAAACTTTGTAAAATCTCTACATTACTATAAGATTCTAGGTAAAGAGAAAGTACAAAACTTGCAATAATCATAAGATATAGTAGCCATGATTTTTCAATTTTCTTGGTAACAATCCATATAATAAATCCATAGAAAATCGCATAAAACAAGGTGTGTGGCATATAAAGTAAAATCCAAAGTAAAACCCCAATTAGTCCATATCTCATAAGGCATACTTGAAGGCACACCCCTAGTTGCATAGATTTGATTACAACAAAAAAGCGTGACATCAAAAGCCCCCATCCTTTATACCACGATAGCGCAAAAAGAATGAGTATAATGATTTGTTTTGATAGACAATAAAATAAATATGCATACTGATTTATCGTGGCATCTACTATTTGATTTAGTGCTACTTCATCCAAAAAGCCATACGCAAGCACGAGTTTTTTTCCAAAGATAGCACAAGCCAAAAAGCCTATTAATGCGCTTATAATTGCCCAATTTTTAAATGTTCCCTGCTTTACTTTATGTATAAAATTAAACATGTCTACCTCTGCCTTTTTTCAAATATTTCGTCTCTTATATTTTATGGTCTTGACTAATCTACTAGAACAAAAAAACCACCACAAACGGTATAAAAACCTCATGTGGTGGTAGTGTGAATTATAAATATTTATCTCCGTAAGCAAGTATTGCTGAAATCGTTTTAGAATCTGTAATTCTTCCATCAAATATCATGGTTTTAATCTCTTCATACGTAAAAAATGCTACCTCTAGAAATTCATTTTCATCAAGATGTTGTTCACCCTCTATCATATCAAAGGCTACATAAATCTCAATCACTTCATCTGAAAATGCGACAGCAGTATGAATTGTCAGTAAATGTTCAAGACGCTTAGAGTCATAACCAGCTTCTTCTAAAAGTTCTCTACGTGCTGCCTCTAATGCGCTCTCTTGAGATGCCTCAACACCACCAGCTGGAATCTCCCATATAATACGATCTATAGAATTCCTATGTTGTCTCACTAACACTATACGCCCATCCGACAAAACTGGTACGATTGCAACTGCCCCTCTATGCGCTAAATGATCCCACTTCACAATGTTCCCATTTGGCATTTCTATCGTATCCTTATAAAAATCAACAATGGAACCTTTGAAAATCAATTCTCTTTTGAGACGTTTTAATTCTATCATGTGTATATTCCTTTATCTGCAAATTATTTGAGTGTAGCTAAAAATGCTTCGATTCTATCTAGGCCTTTTCCAATCTGTTCTAAATCAATCGCATAAGACAAACGAATATGATTTGGAAATGCAAAATCCGCACAAGGAATTACTGCTACAATATAATCCTTAATAAGAATATCAGCAATCTGTGCAGCATTTATGAGCTTTTCGCCATTATAACTCTTACCTAAAAGTGCTTCAATATCAACAAATAAATAAAATGCACCTTGTGGTTTTGTAAAGGAGAAGTATGGCATTTTGCTAACACGTTCACTCATGTAATCACAACGTTTTTCAAATGCAGCCTTCATCGTAGCTATCTCTTCTTGTGGTCCAGACAAAGCTTCAACTGCAGCCTTTTGCGCAATGGAGTTTACATTAGATGTACAGTGAGACTGTACCGAAGCCATAAGCTTTGCAAGCTCTAGACTTGATCCTGTATAGCCTACTCTCCAACCTGTCATAGCATAGCTTTTCGAAAGTCCAGAACAAGTAATCGTTCTCTCATAAATCTCTTCCGATAGAGAAGCTATACTAACATGCTCTATCTCACCATAAATAAGGTTTTCATACATCTCATCTGAAACCACATAAAAATTCTCTTCAATCGCAACCTGCGCAATTTCCAAAAGTTCTTCTCGACTATAAACCATACCCGTTGGGTTGTTTGGTGTATTGATAATAAGTGCCTTTGTCTTGTCGCTAACTGCCGCTTTTATTTGTGCAGCTGTTACCTTGTAGTCTGTTTCTTTGGAGCCATAAACAATTACTGGGACACCGCCTGCAATTTTCACCATTTCAGGATAACTAAGCCAATATGGCGCTGGAATAATCACTTCATCCCCAGGATTTATCAACACGCGAAAAATATTCGTAAGAGAATGCTTTCCGCCATTACTAATAACAATTTGCTCAGGTTTGTA
The DNA here is from genome assembly GCA_044425805.1 of Lachnospiraceae bacterium. Lineage (GTDB taxonomy): Bacteria > Bacillota > Clostridia > Lachnospirales > Lachnospiraceae > RGIG6307. Next base: position 234,822 of record JAWXVC010000005.1, read on the forward strand.
AGCAACCTTATTAAAGCTTGCAAATTTTTGTGAAATCGCTTCCTTTAGCTCTACAATACCTGCTGCTGCAGTGTATTTCGTAAATCCTGTATTAATCGCATCAATCGCAACTGCACTTACATTTTTAGGTGTATCAAAATCAGGTTCACCTGCTACAAATGCTACTACATCGAGTCCTTGTGCCTTCATATCCTTTGCTTTTGCTGTAATCGCCAATGTACTAGAAGGCTTTACTGCCTTCGCTATACTAGAAATTGTCAATGCCATGTTTTTTCCGCTCCTCATAATCGTTTCTGTATTTTACTTATATTTCCTTTGAAAAACCAGCTGCCCTATCGACAACATTTTGTTTGAAGTTCATAACCTGATGGTCATACTCATGATCCATATAGAAGGATTTAATCATAAAGTCTGCTGTAGATTTATTAATTGCCATAGGGATATCATATACCTGCGCAATACGAAGTAATGCCTTGATATCAGGATCATGTGGCTGTGCTGCAAGTGGATCTGCAAAGAAAATAACAAAATCAACTTTACCTTCTACAATTTTGGCGCCGATTTGCTGGTCACCACCTAGTGGACCACTATTATATCCTTTTACAGGTAAGTCTACCTCTGTTGTAATCATACGAGATGTCGTGCCAGTACCACAAAGATTATGTCTAGATAACTCTTCCTTGTGTAGCTTACACCATTCAATCAGATCTGCCTTCTTGCCATCATGTGCAATCAGTGCAATACTTTTCTTGCTACCAATTGTAAATGTAATCATATTATCCATATACTTTTCTCCATATCCACATTATATTATTCATATTCCACTTCATCCATAGTATCTGAATCCATGAACTCTCTAACACTTACTCTCTTTTTCTCTCGCTGAGTTTCTACGATTTCAGAAAGCATATTTTTCACATCACGTGGTTTTTTAACCTTTTTAATCTCAAAATTTCCACTTGATTTATCACTAGACTCTACATAAATCGTACCAACATTGAATATACGATCAAACAATGTTTGCTTTACACTAAAATCCACCATTCGGTAGGTACGAACCTCTTCTTCATTCACTGTCAACACCCCAGTATTAATAATTAGCTTTTCCTCTGAAAGCGTATATTTTGTAAAGGATAATGGCAAGCCAAAAACTGGTCTCTTTCTATCTTTCCACACTACATTCATCTTTGCATCCACCTTTCATATTTAAATTATAAAAACTCCATATATATTCACATATTATCACAACTACCAATACAAGGCAATATAAAGCTATACTAGAGTTTTCCCTTCTTTTATGTTATCATATATACTTACATTTAGTTTATAAATTCTTCTCTTAATTATAGAAAAACTATACTGTTATCTGTCTATAACTTTTATGCAGGCATTTGTGAAGCGTCGCTCCTTAGATGAATACACGCAAGCATGTATGCTGTATCATCTTAGTAGCGCTACGGTGAACTATAGTGAAAACGTGCCTGTCTAAAGTTATAGACAGATAACAAGATATAGCTATTCGCATATCTACAGAAAATTTTATAAATAAGTATAAACATGGAATGATTTTAGGAGGTATGATATGGCATTTGATGGCATTACGCTAGCTTGTTTGACGAAGGAATTAAAGGATTCGTTAATCGGCGGGCGTTTATATAAAATTGCACAACCAGAGGCGGACGAACTTTTGCTCACAATCAAAGCAAATGGAGGACAGCGTCGTTTATTACTATCTGCGAGCCCTTCTCTTCCGCTGGTTTATTTAACACAACAGAATAAGCAAAGCCCTATGACGGCACCCAATTTCTGTATGCTACTTCGTAAGCATATCCAAAACGGTCGTATTCTAGACATTTATCAACCGAGCTTAGAGCGTATTATCCATATAGATATTGAGCATTTAGATGAATTGGGAGATTTGTGTAAAAAGACTTTGATTATCGAACTTATGGGCAAGCATAGTAATATAATTTTTGTGAATGATTCTGGCATGATATTAGATAGTATCAAGCACATCTCAGGACTAGTGAGTAGTGTACGCGAGGTTCTACCTGGTAGAACATATTTCATTCCACAAACTCAAGAAAAAGAAAACCCTTTTCTTACTACAAAGGAAAGCTTCGAAGCACTTCTATCATCAAAACCGATGCCATGCTTTAAAGCACTCTATACTTCATACACTGGTTTTAGCCCTATTATTTCACAGGAAATTTGTGCAAGAGCCGGAATAGATGGAGATCTTCCAACAGCAGCCTTAAAAGCGTCTAATTGGGTTGATTTATATACAGCTTTTCAAGGTGTAATGTTAGGAATTGGAAACGGAAGCTTTTCACCTATTATTATATATAGAGAGAACGAACCTATAGAATTCTCTGCACTTCCTATGAAAATTTATGAAAGCTTCACTCAAAAATCTTTTGACTCTATTTCACAGGTACTGCAGCTCTATTATGCAGAGAAAAACGCTCACACTCGCATCAGACAAAAATCCGTAGACCTACGTAAAATTGTGCAAACTGCACTTGAACGTAATGTCAAAAAATACGATCTTCAGCTAAAACAGATGTCTGACACTGAGAAAAAAGACAAATACCGTATCTATGGAGAATTGATTACGACCTACGGCTATGGTGTTGAACAAGGTGCTAAATCCTTTGAAGCATTCAATTATTATACAAATGAAACATGTCAGATTCCACTTGATCCAACAATCCCTGTTATGGATAATGCCAAAAAATATTTTGACAGATATGCTAAGCTAAAAAGGACTTATGAAGCCCTCGCAAAGCTTACAGAAGAGGTGAAAGAAGAAATTGATCATCTAGATTCTATAGCAACTGCTCTTGATATGGCGCTTGTTGAGTCTGACCTAGCTCAGATCAAGGAAGAGCTCATACAATCTGGCTATATTCGCAGAAAATATACTGGTAAAAAAGAAAAAATCACGAGCAAACCTTATCACTATATTAGCAGTGACGGTTATCATATATATGTCGGTAAAAACAACCTTCAAAACGAAGAAATTACATTTAACATCGCTACTGGCAACGACTGGTGGTTTCATGCAAAAGGGGTTGCGGGCTCTCACGTCCTCGTAAGAACAAACGGCGAAACTGATATGCCCGATACGACTTTTGAAGAAGCTGGAAAACTCGCTGCTCACTACAGTAAAAACCGTGGGCAAGAAAAGGTTGAAATCGACTATATTCAGAAAAAACACGTCAAGAAACCAAGTGGTGGGAAGCCTGGTTTTGTCGTGTATTACACCAATTTTTCTCTTAATATTGATAGTGATATTTCTAACATCGCTCTAGTAGATTGATTTCTAGTTCAAAAAAGACTGCAATTGACACATAAAGTGTATGCAGTCTTTTTTTTATCTTCTAAGTAACCCAACTCTTCTAAGTATCGGAACTAGCATTCTACCTTTTGGAATCGTATACAAATCATCCTCTGTAATTCCACCAATGAGCAACATCACTACGCCATATACACAGCCACCTATGAAAACTCCAAATGTGACTATTACGAGATTATTTGGCAATACATATTCTATACCCTTATACAAAAGTAACACGATTACCCCCATGACAAGTGCTGAAATTGTTGGTTTTACTAAAGATTGTAAAATCGGCAATTTCATATGAAGCGCCTTTCTAATTGAAAGCTGATTCAAAATACAAATTGTACTAGAGTATATGAGAAAACCAACCGGGAGTGCATAAATACTAAAGTCTGTAAAAAGTAAAAGTGAGGTCACAACACCTGTTTGAATCGCAAGAGCAACTGCAGCATTTCTTACAGGTTTATTCACAAGTCCTATCCCCTGTAAAATACCATTGCTTAATGTAGATAGTGAATAAAATGCAATCGTTGCTGACATCATTTGTAATAACGTTGTTGCCATTGCTAACTCATCACCAATATTAAAAATAAGCGAAATAATCGGCTTTGCTAATATTCCCATACCAACTGCGGCTGGTATAGCTAAAAGCATTGTAATGTGAATCGCCTTTTTCACATGTATGCTAGCCGCTTCGTGTCCTTTAGAAGTATAGGCACCCGATACGACCGGAATAAGGGCTGCACTCATTGCCGTTGCCAGTGCAATCGGCACATCAGAAAGTATCACTGCCTTCGCCGAGAAAATACCATAAATAGAATAACTAGCCTCCTCAGACAATCCTAGCTTTGATATAGCTATCGTAATGAATAATTTATTATTCAAAATTCCACATAAATTATAAATAAACGTACTAATAATAATCGGCGTAACGATTAAAATAATATTACGAATTACTTCGTCATATTTCATTACGTTGGTATGCCTATCTCTTTTGAGACGTTTGCGAATATACCTACTATTGACTTTGTATACAAACAACATGAACAGCAAGGCTGTCACAACACCTGCGCTTGTACCAAGTGCACTACCCATAGCACCAAACTGAGGCTCTTGATACATACTCATAAACAAATATGCTGCGCTCAAACTCACGATACAATTCGCAATTTGCTCAAATATCTGTGACAAGCTCGTTTGTACCATAGATTTGTGTGCCTGGAAATATCCACGAAGTACACCCAAAAATCCATAAAATAGTACAGTCGGTGCAAAGACTTTTAGTACAAGTGCTGCATCCCCCTCTAGGAGTAGACTCGCACCAAAAAACAAAAAAAGACTTGCCGCCGTACCAACAACCGCAACATACATCAGTGCACCATAAAAAATACGCTGAGCATTTTGATACTCGCGTTGCTCTAACTTCCCAGAAATAATCTTAGATATAGCAGATGGGATACTATAGGAAGAAATTAGTAAAATCATCACGTACATATTGTAAGCTGATGAATAATATCCATTTCCTTCATTTGTTAAAATATTTGCAAGAGGCACTCTATATATAACGCCAATAAGGCGACTGATAATACCAGCCGCCGCTAAGATTCCTGCTTGTTGTACAAAGTCAGAAGAATTTGAAGTTTTGTTATGTTTTGTTTCATTTACCATACTATCTAACCAATTAACCAATCATACATTTCTTGATATTTGTGAGCTGATACATCCCAAGAGAAATCAGCTTCCATAGCACGTTCTATGATTTTATTCCATTCACGTTTCTTGTTATAATAAATATGTTCTGCATAGCGAAGCGTTTGAAGTAATTCATAAGAATTATAGTTTGTAAAGCTAAAGCCTGTACCTGTGTGCTCGTATTCATTATATGGTTCTACAGTATCCTTTAGTCCGCCCGTCTCTCTAACAATTGGAATCGTACCATATCTAAGACTCATAAGCTGGCTGAGTCCACAAGGTTCGAAAAGAGATGGCATAAGGAAGGCATCACAAGAAGCATAAACCTTGTGAGAGAGTTCTTCCGAGTAATAAATATTAGCAGAAACTTTATCAGCATACTTCCAATCATAGTGTCTAAACATGTTCTCATATGCCACTTCACCAGTTCCAAGAACAACTATTTGAATATCATCTTGACAAATCTCCTCCATAATATCATTGATAAGATCGATGCCCTTTTGGTCAGTAAGCCTTGAAATCAAACCTATCATCATAACCTTAGGGTTTACATCTAAACCTAGTTCCTCTTGAAGTGCTTTTTTATTTTTAATCTTTTCTTTTCTGAAATTCTCTACAGTATAATTCTTAAAAATCATAGGGTTCGTCTCAGGGTTAAAATCAGTATAGTCGATACCATTTACAATACCACGTAACTGTCCGCTTCGAGCTGTTAACAAACCGTTTAGACCTTCTCCATAGAAGTTCGTCTTAATCTCTTGTGCATATGTATCAGATACAGTTGTAATGGCATCGGCAAAAACAATACCACCCTTTAGAAGGTTCGCATCTTTATATGCTTCTAACTTATCTGGTGCAAAATAATAATCACTAAGACCTGTAATACTCTTCACATCCTCAATTCCCCATCTTCCTTGGAACTTGAGGTTATGAATAGTCATAACTGTCTTGGTATTATGATAAAACTCTTGTTTTCCAAAGCGATCATGTAAATATACTGGAATCAAACCCGTCTGCCAGTCATGACAATGTATTACGTCTGGTTGAAAGCCTATCACTGGCAATGCTGCCAATACAGCTTTTGAGAAAAATGAATATTTTTTAATCTCGAATAATGGATCATCACAATATGCCTTTGGTCCATTAAAATAATATTCATTATCAATAAAGTAATAAGTAATACCATCTACTTCTGCCTCGAGGATACCCACATATACATTCTTCCAATTATAGTCCATATAAAAATGTGCCTTATAAACTAGTTTATCCTTCCATTCTGGCTTCATACAGTTATATTTCGGAATAAATACTCTAACATCAAAATATTCTTTATCGATACCTTTTGGCAAAGAACCTACTACATCTGCAAGTCCTCCGGTCTTAATAAAAGGAACCGCTTCCGATGCTACAAATAAAACATTTTTCATATGATAACCCTCCATACCTTTGTCTTAATCCTGTATTCTAATTCATTTTCTGTCATTTATCTAAATATTCTAACTTTTCATATTAGTTACAGAAATTATACCATACCTTGACAAACTTTAAAAGCTCGAATCTCCTAATATCTTACGCTTTTTGGTATAAAATATTACTTTATTTTGTACTGCAATCTAATCCTATCCGCTATAAGTGCTATAAATTCAGAGTTCGTCGGTTTTCCCTTACCCACACTAATCGTATAACCGAACAATCCCTCTAAAGTTTCCATTTTACCCCTACTCCATGCCACCTCAATTGCATGGCGAATTGCACGTTCCACACGACTTGGAGTCGTCTTAAAATTCTTGGCAATGGTAGGATACAAAATCTTCGTAATCGAACCAATCAGTGTACTATCCTCCACACACATCATTATCGCATCTCTCAAATACTGATACCCCTTAATATGAGCTGGCACCCCTATTTCATGAATCATATTTGTTACACAGTTTTCTAAATCGAACTCCTTCGCTACTTCTTCCAACACTTTCTTTGTATCTTCCTCAAATGCCTGCTTTGACGGTACCGTAATTACTATTTGAAACTCCCTGTTCCTTTGCATTAAGTCATCCAAAATTTTGTACATTTGATCATTTTCCCTTGTAGAAGTCAACTGAAGCTGCTCCATATTAATCCTCATTTCTAATCATGTTTCGTCCATTACTTGATACTTATTTTCTATTTCAAATATTGTATGGATATCTATCTATACTGATTAGATTTATTTTAAGACAATATATGCTATATGACAAGAAATTGTAATCCAAAGGTTTTGCTATACTTCGACTAATAGACACAAAAAAAGAATTGCAACCAGTCCCATTCTAAGACATTAAATCACAATTCTTCTTTTTTTGTAAAATCTATGTATCAAACTGATAATCCCTATTTATAACATAAACTAGGATCTTTTAGCTATGAAAAAGGATTTTCAGTTTTGTATAACATGGTTTTAGGTTGGTTGAAACCGATTTCTTCTACATCTACACCAATGTATTTGAATACTTCATAGATAGCTTTTCCATAATGACCAAATGCAACAGCACCATGATGTGGATAGTTCTTTTCGATCAATACGTGACGGTAGAATCTTCCCATCTCTGGAATTGCAAAGATACCGATTGCACCAAAACTTCTAGTAGCAACTGGGAGCACCTCACCTTGTGCGATGTAAGCTCTAAGCTTAGAATCTGCCGTACTTTGTAAACGATAGAATGTGATTTCACCAGGTACGATGTCACCTTCTAATGTTCCTTGTGTAACTTCCTCTGGAAGTGCTCTAGCCATGATTAATTGATAACGCATTTCACATGCCGATAATTTCTTTGAGCTTGTATTTCCACAGTGGAAGCCCATGAAGGTATCTTTAATTGTATAGTCAAATTTACCTTCGATATCTTCTTTGAATAAATCTGCTGGTACAGAGTTGTTGATATCAAGAAGTGTAACTGCATCCTGAGTAATACATGAGCCAATATATTCGCTAAGTGCGCCATAAATATCGACTTCACAAGAAACCGGAATACCTCTTCCTGTCAAACGGCTATTTACATAGCATGGTACAAATCCAAACATTGTTTGGAAAGCTGGCCAGCATTTTCCAGCGATAGCAACGTGTTTTCTGTATCCTTTGTGTGATTCAATCCAGTCTAAAAGTGTTAGTTCGTATTGAGCCAATTTTGCAAGAATTTCTGGTTTTTTATTACCAACACCAAGTTCTTCTTCCATATCTGCCACAACGTCTGCAATTCTCTCATCACCTGCATGTTTTTGGAATGATTCAAACAAATCAAGCTCTGAATTTTCTTCAATTTCAACACCTAAATCGAATAAGCATTTAATTGGCGCATTACATGCCATAAAGTTAAGTGGACGCGGTCCAAAACTGATGATTTTAAGATCTTTGATTGCAACGATTGCACGTGCAATTGGTACAAATTCTTCGATCATATCCGCACATTCTTCTGCTGTTCCAACTGGATATTCAGGAATATAAGCTTTTACATTACGAAGTTTTAAATTGTAACTAGCATTTAACATACCACAATATGCATCACCACGACCTTGTACTAAGTTATCTCCTGTTTCTTCAGCAGCAGCTACATACATTGCAGGACCATCAAAGTGTTTTGCAAGTAAAGTTTCAGAAATTTCTGGTCCAAAGTTACCAAGATAAACAACGATTGCATTACATCCTGCTGCTTTTACATCCTCAAGTGCTTGTACCATATGAATTTCGCTCTCTACGATACAGACTGGACATTCATAAATATTTTTCTCATCGTATTTTGCTTTGTAAGCATCTACTAAAGCTTTTCTACGGTTTACAGATAAACTTTCTGGGAAACAATCCCTACTAACTGCTACAATACCAATTTTTACATCTGGTGTGTTTAACATTTTAATACCCTCCATTAATCAATCATTATTTATCATATTCACTTCATATTATAGTGTAATATTTTCTCCAATTAGGCCAAGTACTGTGCCTTGTGGACATCCGCCTTGTGCGTGACCTAATAACCATTTGTTTCTAGCTGTAAGAAGTCTTTCTTCTCCACATTTTACAACAACTGTTTCTACTAAATCTTCATTTGTTCCTTTTGGTAATACAACTACGCTTGAAAATCCAGTTTCTACTGTATGACATGGTGCATAGTGAAGTGTTGTTGCATATACTTCTACCATCATTCCCTTTGGTACAAAAAACGCCTTAACTTTACTAGTATCATAAGTAAAATCAGCTGTGACATCTGTTAACAATCCTAGCATTAACACCATATCTGTCACGGCAAGATTCAGTTCTGAATCCCTATGATATTCTAAGCCATTTAATTTTAAATTATGGCCATTACAATATCCGATTTGAATCGGCATTTGTCCATAAATTCCATTTGCAATTTCTCTTGCAATTGGAAGTGCTTCTAAAGCAGGTACAGAAGCTACATAATCAACACCTTCTGGTGTCGCAACTTTCTCCATCTCTTCAATTAGTCCGCTATAATCATACCCTTCTATCACTTTTCCATATAACTTAAATTCTTCATCTAAAACACTTATAAGTTCCATTTTCTCCACTCTTTCCTTCCTATCACTATTTTTAGTCTCTTATAAACTTGATAACATAGCAAATTCTTTTTGTAAAGAAGCGTACATACCTTGATATACATTGTAAAATTCCATATATCTTTCATGTGCCACTTTATCTGCTGCTTGCGTGTTTTTCGGTCTAATAAGTGCAACGCATGCATCTTGAACATTTTCATAAATACCACATGCAACGGATGCCATAATAGCAACACCAAGTGCAGGGCCTTCTTCACTTTCATTCGTAATAACTTCTGCATCATACATATCTGCCATCATTTGACGCCAGATTTCACTTTTAGCTCCACCACCGCATGCATACATTTCTTTTGGGAACACACCCATTTCATGTATTACATCTAAGCAATGTTTTTGAGAATACATAACACCTTCCATTACAGCTCTTGCCATATGGTATTTCGTATGGATTGCTGATAGACCAAAGAATACACCTCTTGCTTTTTCATCTAATACAGGACTTCTTTCTCCCATTAAGTATGGCAAGAATAATAATTTATCAGCGCCGATTTCTATATCTTTCACACCTTGATTGATAAAATCATAACTATCACAATGAAGAAGCTCAGCCATTTCCTTTTCAGAAGTGCAGAAATTATCTCTAAACCATTTCAAAGATAAACCAGCTGATAATGTACAGCTCATTACTGTGTATCCACCTGGTACAGAAGAGCAAAATGTGTGAACACGACCACCTTTGTCAACAGTAGGCATATCAGCATGTGCAAAGATTACGCCCGAAGTTCCTATTGTGGTAAAAGCTTTTCCTGTGCTAACAACACCCGTACCAATCGCAGCTGAAGCATTGTCACCACCACCATAGCAAACAATAGTCTCAGTAGAAAGACCTGTAATCACGCTAGCATCTGGCGAAATAGTGCCTGCCACATCTACTGATTCAGCCATTTTAGGGAATTGTGTTCTATCTAAATCAAGAAGTGAAATCACTTCGTCAGACCAATCTCTAGTAGTAATATCGAACAAATTCGTACCTGATGCATCTGAAACTTCTGCACCATATAGTCCAGTTAATTTATATCTGATATAATCTTTTGGAAGTAAGATTTGTTTGCATTTTGCATAATTTTCTGGCTCATGCTTTCTAACCCATAGAATTTTACCTGCTGTGAATCCTGTCAAAGCTGGATTTGCTGTAATTTCAATAAGTTTTTCCTTACCTACAATCTGCGTAATCTCAGCGCACTCTTCACTCGTTCTACCATCACACCAAAGAATCGCATTACGGATGACCTTTCCATTCTCATCTACCATAACGAGTCCATGCATCTGCCCTGAAATACCGACACCTTTAATGTCAGCTGGATTGACTCCACTATCATCTAATACATTCTTCGTAGTCACAACGGCTGCATTCCACCAATCATCTGGATCTTGCTCTGCCCAACCATTCTTTGGTTGAATCAAATCGTATTCTACGGTAGAACTAGCAATTTTCTTGCCAGCTTCGTCAAATAAAACGGTTTTCGTACCCGAGGTACCAAGGTCTATTCCTAATAAATATCTCATATAATCCACACCTTCCCATTTCTTATATATAATTTTCTTTTATTTTTATCTGATTTTGAATATAATAGCAGTCTTTTTTAGGTGTTTTCTCGGCTACTAGATACTCAAAAATAAAATCGAGTGCTTTTTGTACTTGTTCTCTAGGCTGTTGTGAAATCGTCGCCTTTATCTTATCAGCTTTTAATAGCTCCACTGTAGCATCAACCTGGTCAAAGGTAATCACAGTTAACGCTCTATCACTAACATCAATGGCCCTACAAACACCTGTCACTCCTGCTGCCACAACGAAAACTGTATCAATCTGGGTATGTCTTTCTAACATCGCTTTTGTTAATTCATATGCCCTTATATCATCATCCTCAGATTCAATAACATCTATAATCCTGCATTTTTTTTGTATAACAAGCTCTTCAAACCCTCTGTAACGTTCATTGTGCCCGAACATTTTCCTAGAGCCATGCACAACTCCTATACTTGCTCCAGTAGGCTTTAGTAACGAAACCAATCCAGCAGCTATCATCCCTCCACGATAGTAATCCGTTCCTATATAGCACATACGCTTGCTAGATGGGATGTCTGTATTCACAGTAACAACTGCTACTCCCTCCTCTGATATGCGATCGATATGATTTTTGATACATACATCATCAATAGGAGTAATCATAAGTGCCGATATATCGTGCTCAATTTCTTCTAATAATCGCAGCTGTTCTAGTGCGTTATATCCTCTCATCTGCTTTACGATAATCTTAATACCATAATGCTCATACTCTGCTTTTTTTTCTTCTATCTTTTCTAACATAACATCAAAAAACGGATTGCCAATAGAATTAAGTACAACACCGATTACATATCCCTTTTTCCTAGCAGCCAAAGCTTTCCCTGCAATATTAGGTGTATATCCTAATAAGTTTGCATACTCCATGACCTTTTTTGCAGTATCGATATTCACACTTCCTCTGTGATTTAGAACGCGATCCACTGTCCCTCTAGAAACACCACTCACTTCAGCTATCTGTTTTATAGTAACCGCCATATGTACTCCCCTCCGTGCTCAAGCACGTTCCTTCTATCATAGTACAAAATACCGAGTGAGCTGTCAATTCGATTAGCTCTATTTTATCTTTTTTGGTAGATTATACAAAAAAGAAAGAGGCTATTTGTAAGATATCACAAACAGCCTCTTTCTTCAGTTTAAAACAATACTTCCACCCTTTTTTATATTACCAATTTGAATGTACGCTACTTCTAATATAGGTGTCATATACCTGTTGTACTGCTTTCATCTGTTCTGTTGACAGTGTTGCTAGTTCTGCTGCTTTCACATTCGAAATCACTTGTGACGCCTTACTAGCTCCAGGAATAACAGTACTAACTGCATCATGCATCAACACATATCTAAGTGCATATGGAATCAAATCATTCGTACCAAACACTTTTTTTAGCTCTTCTACAGCCTGTAGTCCAAGTTCATAATCAACACCCGAGAAGGTTTCGCCTTTATCAAACGCTTCCCCATTTCTGTTAAACGTACGATGGTCGCCTGCATGAAAGAAGGTATCCTTCGTATATTTACCCGTGAGTAAACCACTTGCTAGTGGCACTCTTACAATTACACCTACATTTTGCTCTTTAGTCTTTGCAAATAACTCTTCTGTAGGTTTCAAACGAAACATATTGAAAATCACTTCCATCGCAGCAATATCATACTCCATTGCTTGTATGCCTTCAGCAACTGTTTCAATACTCACACCATAGTGTGCAAGCTTACCATTTTTCTTCATTTGCTCCATGCGTGCAAACACTTCGTCCTTCTTATAAACACTAGTTGGTGGACAGTGTAACAAAATCATATCTAAGTGGTCTGTTTGTAATCGTTTCAAGCTAGCATCTACAAATGCTTCCATTGCCTCTGGAGTATACATGTCTGCAGTATGTGGATTTAATTGACGACCGCATTTTGTTGTTACATAAAAATCACTTCTATGTGATTTCATGTATTCACCTATCACACGTTCACTCTCACCACCATTATAAACATCTGCTGTATCTATAAAATTAATACCTTGTTCTTGTGCTGTTTCTAAAATTGAAAACGCTTCTTTTTCATTAAAAGCATCACCCCATCTTGTACCTAACTGCCATGTTCCAAGTCCAACCTCAGAAACACTAACACCTGTTTTTCCAAATACCCTTTTATTCATATTCTCCTCCATGTCGAAGTTAGCAATATTATTCACTTTTCAATACTACTTCAAACGTTCCAACACCTTCTCCAGAAGCTTTCACTGTAATATCACCTGCTACACCTTCTAATGAACGAAGCATAATCATAGCTTTACCATGATATAAGTTACAATATGCTTCACTAAAAGTTCTAAGGTCCGTTGCATCACCGTTGTCAGATGCAAGATATTCGCCTGCACCTTCTACTGTAAAATCAAGTTTCATAGATTCGTTCGGGCATACATTTTCATCTTTATCTACTGCTGTACATCTTACATAAGCAACTTCATCCCCATCAGCAGCTATTATAGTCTTTTCCGGTTGCATTAAAATACTAGCAACTGCTCCTGCTGTTCTAACTACATCTACTACAGAAGGTTTTTCCACTGCTACTACCTTTAACTCACCCGCTTCAAAAGTTACTGCATTCCAAACATGACGGTGTCTTAATATTTCTTCATTTGTCATAGTTTTTTGAACTTCTTTTGTGTTCTCAGCAACTAGTGCTTCGGCATGAGAAAATTTCTTGCTAATGCCTTGAGATACACCATTTACAAAAAGTTCTACTTCATCAAAGCTTGCATAACAATGTACATCTACTTCTTCTCCTTCATTCCAGTTCCAATGTGGGAATACATGAAGTACTTCTTTATCTGTCCATTGACTCTTGTATGAATAATATCTATCTTTTTCCATACCAGCCAAATCAAAAATACCGAAATATGAACTTCTTGAAGGCCACTCTTCACGATAAGGTGTAGGTTCTCCAATGTAATCAAAACCAGTCCACATGAATTCACCTAGGATAAATTCACATTTATCTTGTGCGTAAAATTCTTTATCAGGACTACATGCCCATACAGGTCCTTCTAAATCGAAAGAACTAATTTGGTAATTATCACGAAGTGTTGCTGGATACGAAACTTCTGCTGGTAAATAATACTCGCCTCTAGATGAAATACAAGAAGAAGTCTCACTACCATAAAGAATTACATCTGGATATTCTTTGTGATATTTCTCATATAAGTGAGGTTTGTAGTTTACACCAACAACATCTACTTCTTTATATAATCCATTTGCAAAGGCTCCATCTGACATATTAAAACCTGCTGTTGTAAGTCTTGTTGGATCTTCTCTATGACAAATATCAGATAGGTATTTAGCTACTTTCCAGCCATCCACCTCGATTTGTTCTAAAATTTCATTTCCAATCGACCATAAAATAACGCAAGGGTGATTTCTATCTCTACGAATCATCGTAGAAATATCTTCCTCAGCACATACATCAAAGTGATCACCATAACCATTTGCTACTTTTTTCGTTTTCCATTCATCAAATGCTTCATCAATTACAATCAAACCAAACTCATCACACAAATCCAAAAGCTCGATTGCTGGTGGATTGTGGCTTGTACGAATCGCATTAACACCTATTTCTATCAACTTTGAAAGCTGACGTTTAATAACTGACTTGTTTACTCCTGCACCAAGAGCACCTGCATCATGATGCAAGCAAACTCCTTGCATTTTTAGTTTTTTATCATTTAAGAAAAAGCCTTTGTTCGCATCAAATGCTAACGAACGAACACCAAAAGTCGTAGCGTATTGATCAACGATTTCACCATCTACTACAAGCTCCATTTCCATAGTGTATAGGTATGCATTTAAGCTTTCCCACCTAGTAAATTCTGCTAAAGTAAATGCCACCTCTGACTTATCTTTGTCATCAGTTATTGTTTTAGAAGCAATTTCTACACCATTTGCATCCTTGATACGATATGTAACACTATAACTTGTATCAGACACTACATCCATTTTACAAGTAACATTTGCTACGTCGTCTACAATATTTGCTACAACAAATGCTGGACAATATGGAAAATACTGTGCCTTTTTCTCTACAAGTGTAACCTTTCTATAGATACCAGCTCCCGGATACCATCTAGATGCTGTGTCTACAGGTCTTGTTGATACAGCAACAACATTATCATCCCCTACATGCACTGCATCTGTCACATCTACCGAAAATGAAGAATAACCATACACTCTACCACCGCATGCAATACCATTTACATAAACTGTGCTATTACACATAACTCCATCGAACTCTATAAAAATTTTCTCAGCACTATCTGATACCGAAAAGTTCGTGCGATACCAAGCCGGATCACAAATCGGCAACCCACCTGTTCTAGCTATATGCACAATTGCATCATCTATCCCATCTGCAACTACCTTTTCAACTTGCTTATCATTCTCTGGATCAAAAGGTCCTTCAATCGCATAATCATGAGGAACCCTTACTACACGCCACGCACTATCATCAAAACCTACTGTACTAGCAGCCTCCATATCACCTTTGGAAAACTTCCAACTCTTTAATAAATTGCCCATACCTAATCCACTCCCATTCAGAATTTTGTGTTGTTTATGCAACATGATTTATAATACATGTTTCCTTTATGGTAGCCGTGCCTTACTTTCGATATATAGCTTTTATGCAGGTATTTGAGAGCCGTCGCTCCTTAGACGAGTGCTTGCAAGTACGCTTGCATGTGCTTATCTTAGTAGCGCTACGGTGATCTATAACGCAAGTGGCCTGTCTAAAGCTATATATTGAAAGTAAGACCTTAGCTATTATAATAGGAACTATATACCTTCATTTTGTGTTGTATACATAACATATACATTATCGCAAAGTGTATAGAAAACGTCAATAACATTTAGACTTTATTTGATTTCCACATATCACGAAATTCTCTTGGTGTCGTTCCCTCTACTTGCTTAAACATTCTAGCAAAATAATTTCTATCCTCTATACCACAGCTACTAGCCACCTCTTCGATACTCATATCCGTAAAACGAAGGAGTTCCTTTGACTTTGTGATACGAAGTTGCTTGTTGTATTGGTTGATAGAAACTCCATATTGTCTTTTAAATAGTCGTAGTAAATAATATTTATTGATATAAAACATCTGTGAAAGTTCGTCTAAAGAGGTTTGCTTTTGATAGTTGTTTTCTATATAAGCTTTTACAGTTGCAACATCGAATACCTGTATCTCACCCTCTTCTTTCAAAGTTTCCACACTCCAACTATCCTCCATCAAATAGGTTAACAATGTCGTAAGCTTCTCAAACAATTTCATATCCTTTATATAGCTATCTGCACTAGCAATGGTAAAAATCTCATCTAGCAGCAATCCATAACCTTCTACATGTTTTGGCTGAAAGCAAGGCTTCCCACCTCTGCTGCAGTATTTTTCATAAATTTCAGGCATATTATTTCCATAAAAATGTACCCATTGAAGCTCCCATAAATCTTGCGAGGAACACTGTGAATACATGTATGAACAATCAAGGAAAACACAATCCCCCTTTTCTAACATATAAGTAACCCCATCATACACTACTGTTCCAGAACCTTTTTTCACTACAAAAAAAAGATACGACTGTAAGCGTTCTCTCGTACTCACATGCGGTATCAAAGATTGTAAGCTTCCAACCTCTTGAATATGGATCAAGGATTCTCTAGCAAACGTAGATGGTGTATATAAAATTCTATTTGACTCTACAATTTGTCCCTTATTCATAGTTGCCTCCTATACTATTTATAATATAATAACAAAACTTATTTATGTGCTAATTATTATCATTGTTACTCTTATAACCTTATTATATTGTGCTTTTTTTACAATGTCAACATTGTGCTATTATCTAGCAATATCTTCTATATAATGCCACAGGTTTTTCGGATATACTATATTTATATGTTATCGAAAAACAAAAAGAAATGAAAAGGAGTTTAGACAAATGGCAAAAGTTGCACTTATTACTGGTATTACTGGGCAAGATGGTTCCTACCTTGCGGAATTTTTATTAGAAAAAGGATATGAGGTACATGGTATCACACGACGTGCTTCAATTTCTAACACTGCTCGTATTGACCACTTAATCGCACATAAAAGCATCATCCTACATGATGGAGATTTGACAGATAGTTCCTCTCTTATGAGTATTATCGGCACTGTTAATCCTTGTGAGATTTATAATCTAGCTGCACAATCGCATGTGCAGGTATCTTTTGATGTACCTGAATATTCTAGTGATGTAGATGCACTTGGTGTACTGCGCATTCTTGAAGCTGTACGTGTGCTTGGTCTTACCAAATCTTGTAAAATATATCAAGCTTCCACCTCCGAATTATATGGAAAAGTTGAGGAAGTGCCACAAAGAGAAACCACTCCATTCCATCCATATAGCCCTTATGCTGTTGCAAAACAATATGGTTTTTGGATGACTAAGGAATATCGTGAAGCATATGGTATGTTTGCTGTAAATGGTATTTTATTTAATCACGAATCAGAACGTCGTGGTGAAACCTTCGTAACAAGAAAAATCACACTTGCCGCTGGTCGTATCGCTTGTGGATTACAAGACACCCTACAACTTGGCAACATGGATTCTTTACGTGACTGGGGCTATGCAAAAGATTATGTTGAGTGTATGTGGCTTATGCTTCAACAAGATATTCCACAAGATTTTGTAATCGCTACAGGTGAACAACACAGTGTACGTGATTTTACGCAAAAAGCCTTTGAAGCTGTTGGTATCACACTTCGTTTTGAAGGAACTGGTATTGATGAAAAAGGAATCGATGTAGCTACTGGACGTGTTGTTGTCGAGGTAAATGAAGCTTGGTTTAGACCTACAGATGTTGATAACCTTTGGGGTGATCCTACAAAAGCTAGAACTGTACTTAACTGGAACCCAACTAAGACAAGCTATGAAGAACTCGTAACTATTATGGCTACTCACGATTTAGAACTAGCCAAAAAAGAAGCTGTTGTAAAAACTGCACTTGCTTCACTTAACGTATAGAGAGGAATTATTATTATGGAAAAAAACGCTAAAATTTTCGTTGCTGGACATAGAGGTATGGTAGGCTCTGCTATTGTACGTGCCCTTGAAAAGGATGGTTATACAAATATCATCACCAGAACACATACCGAATTGGATTTATGTCGTCAAACTGATGTGGAAGAATTTTTCAAACAAGAGCAACCTGAATATATTTTCCTTGTAGCTGGAAAGGTTGGCGGTATCCTCGCTAACAGTGAAGCACTTGCTGATTTTATGTACGAAAACATGATGCTTGAAATGAACGTTATTCATGCTGCATATAAAAACAATTGTAAAAAATTACTATTCCTAGGTTCTTCTTGTATCTATCCTAGAATGGCACCTCAGCCGATGAAAGAAGATTGTCTTCTTACTTCGGAACTCGAGAAAACAAATGAAGCGTATGCACTTGCTAAAATATCAGGACTAAAATATTGTGAATTTCTAAACAAGCAATATAACACAACCTTTATTTCAGGTATGCCTACGAATCTATATGGTCCAAATGATAACTACCACCCTACACACAGCCATGTTCTCCCTGCTTTAATCAGAAGATTTCATGAAGCCAAACTCAACAATCTCACTTCTGTAACCTGTTGGGGAACGGGAACTCCTTTTAGAGAGTTCTTATACGTTGATGACCTAGCTGATGCTTGTCTATACTTAATGGATCACTATGTTGGAGATGAAACGGTCAATATCGGTACTGGCATAGAACTTAGCATTAAGGAGCTAACAGAAACCGTTGCTAAAGTTATCGGCTATGAAGGTGAAATCCTTTGGGATACTACAAAACCAGATGGAACCCCAAGAAAATTATTAGATGTTTCAAAGCTTAAATCTATTGGTTGGGAATATTCTATTGAATTATCAGAAGGAATCGCACTTGCGTATGACGATTTCTTACACAACCCAATGAGAGCAGAACGATAATCCACTCTTATATGAAAGGATGCGATTTTATGAATATAGTATTATTATCTGGTGGTTCTGGCAAACGCCTATGGCCATTATCAAACGACATTCGTTCCAAACAATTCATCAAGCTATTCAAAAAAGAGGATGGCACTTATGAATCTATGGTACAGCGTGTATATAGACAAATCCAGGAAGCAGATGCAACTGCAAGTATTACAATTGCAACATCTAAAACCCAAGTTTCATCTATCCACAATCAATTAGGTGATCATGTTAATATTTGCATCGAACCTTGTAGGAGAGATACTTTTCCTGCAATCGCATTAGCTGCAGCATATCTTCACGATGTACAACATATTGCATTAGATGAACCTGTCATTGTGTGCCCTGTAGACCCTTATGTTGAACAAGATTACTTTGATGCCCTACAAAAGCTAGATACACTAGCAAGATCTGGTGATAGCAATCTTGTACTTATGGGAATGGAACCGACTTATCCAAGTGAAAAATATGGTTATATTATACCTAAAACTACAGATGATGTGTCTTTTGTCGATACATTCAAAGAAAAGCCCGACTTAGAGACTGCCAAAGAATATTTATCTAAAGGAGCACTATGGAACGGTGGTGTATTTGCCTTTAAACTCTCCTATCTGCTAGAAAAAGCACATGAACTAATTGATTTTACAGACTACCAAGACTTATTTAAAAACTATGATACCCTTGAAAAAATAAGCTTTGATTATGCTATTGTAGAAAAAGAGCCCTTGATTCAATCCATGCGTTTTTCTGGTTACTGGAAAGATTTAGGAACCTGGAATACCTTGACTGAAGAAATGTCTGATAACATCATCGGACAGGGCATGCACAACCCTGCGTGCAACAACCTTCATATCATCAATGAATTAAATGTCCCTATCGTATGTATGGGATTAGAAAACGTAATCGTCTCTGCTAGTCCTGAAGGCATTTTAGTATCTGACAAAGAGCATTCAAGCTACATCAAACCTTATGTTGACAGCATCCAGCAAAAAATAATGTTTGCCGAAAAATCTTGGGGTAGCTTTCGTATCCTTGATGTGGAACCTAACAGTAATACTATTAAGGTTACTCTAACCGCTGGTAATCGTATGAATTATCATGCGCACCAACATAGATCAGAGGTATGGAACATTATCTCTGGCGAGGGCGAAGTGATTTTAGATGGCATCAAGCGTCCTATTATCGCTGGCGAATCAATTCAAATCCCAATTGGATGCAAACACACCATTATAGCCTCAACACAGTTAAAACTTATCGAGGTACAATGTGGTGAAAACATTTCTGTAGAAGATAAAATTACATTTTCATTATAACGCTAAAAAATAGCGTCAAGTACTATATATTCAGTACTTGACGCTATTTTTATCGCATGTTTTTATGCGTGTTCACTAGATTCATAAGCATCTGTGCAGGAGTTGGAACATGTTCATCTCCAAACATATCTTTGAAGTGCTTTCTCGTAATTTCATCTCCATGGTTACTAGCATACATAACCGCTTCTGAAATTTCTCGTTCCACTTCCGATGTAGGAACACCCTTTTGCTTTGCTAGCTTTACTAGCGCCCTTTGCGCTTCTAAAATATTCATATCCAATCCTTTACTAACTGTAACCTTTCCCCTTTTTGTTTGTAATTATTTTGTCAAGCCGTACTTTACTACATCTGGGAAACTTGCAGGATTATTCGAAATCTCCGTGTTTTTATTGCCACCAAGATCTAAAATATTTTCTCTTCCGCAGCCCTCATAACTCGCATTTCCTTGAATAATACAATCAGCATTATTCTTAATAGTAAAATTATAGTAAGGTGTAGCCTTCGTCAAGTTATATTCCTTACGATTAAACCAACCCCATAGACTATTTCCTGTAACTGAAACACCTACACACCCTTCAAGATAAACTTGACAGCTATATTCATCTTCTAAGTCAATCGCGCTACTCCTAATAACATTACCACAAATAGTACCACTCATGCAGTCCTTCAAGTATATACCAGGACCGAAGTTATGGTCAATACTATTACCTGTAAATTGCATCGTGTTTGCATCTGTTAATTTGACACCAGCTTCCCTATTCCACTCAATTCTGTTCGCTGTCACCATAACCGTCGCCATTCCTGTCCAAAGCTCAGATTCTCCACCTGCATATAAGCCTGCGCCTACATTTCCTGTTAGCTGATTATCAATAATCCAACCATCATAGCCTCTTGAGCAGTCAATACCATGCTCTTTATTGTTCATAATCAAATTCCTTCGAATCGAAAAAACCCAAACCTTATCCAAACGGATACCACTACCCGTAAAATTCTGAATCCTACAGTCTTCAACACAAATATGTTGCTCAATGCCGATATTGTGTGTATAAATACCGTGCATGCCTTCCCCAACATTCGCTCCATCAATCGTCAAGCCCTGAAATCTAGTACCGCACTTACCATCCAAATCAAAAAGAGCTCTTGCTCCACCTTCAAGTGCAGAAATAATCGTTCTACCCTCATAACCAGGATCTAAGCTATTACCATCTTTATCTTTTCGTTCTCCCAAATACGACCATGAAGAATATCCCATAAGTGTAATATGACTTGGCACCTCGATAGGTCTTATCATATATTTACCTGGTGGAAAATATACTACACCTGTTTCATCTACTGCATCCTGTATTGCTGCTAAAATTGCTTCTGTATCATCAGTACTACCATTTCCCTTTGCCCCAAAACTCTTTACATTTGAATACATATACCTACCTCCATTATTTAATTTTTATAGATAATCATGAAAATTTTGAATCATATATACTTCTTAACATGATATCTATATATTTATCCATTTAGCCTAGGCTCTATCTTAAAGCGTATAAACAACACTACAAGAATCACAAAAAACACACCTAACAAGTTGGTAATTTGTTGTGCATATACCCTCATTCCAAAAATTTGCAAATCCATACTCTGCAATAAATCTATCAATTTCCCCGCTAAAAAAGCTACCGTAAATCCGTATGCACCAGATAGCACTGAAAATAATGAGAACTGAATAATTCGTTTGTTTTCATCAAACAGTTGCAGTTGAATTCCTAGTAACCCCACTGATATAAATGTCCATGCCAAGGCTCCAAATATATTATTTGGAATCATCATAATATATGCATTACTAGGAACTGTAAAAACATATAGGAGTAAATTGATACCAAGACTAGTCATCGCCCATCTAGTAACCTTACCCATTCCTACACGATCTGCCAAAACACCGGCTTTTGGTGCTAAGTAAACACGCCCCAAAGTACAGATAAAACCTAATGCCATAATATAAGTGTAGGACAATGAAAGTTCTTTGATCTGATAGCTACTAATAAATGGACAAGACACATTAAATGCTGTAAGCCATAAAAAGTTCAAGGCAAGCATCATTCTAAAATCCGCACTTTGTAATGCAATTTTGAACTCTTTTAAAAATTTTGTACTCTGAGAAATATTTTGGTACATCTCTATTTTCTTTCTACGAGCCAATGCACCATGCATCTCTTTACCATTCTCATCTGTGATAGATTCTTTAGGTTCTTTCATCAAGGTAAAAGCTATAAAGTTCACAAGCGCAAGCAATACAAGTACGCTACCTATAATCACAAAAGCAAGATTCATGTTTTCCTCTGACAAAAAATCTAGCATCAGAGCCATTAATAATGTGGTGGATGATGTACAAAAAACTGCTACAGAATCCTTTTTCGCAAAATATCTCCCTCTAAGTTTTGAATGTATCAAACTAGCAAGCCAATCCACCGTAGCAGGTGTGCCAATTTGAATACTAATATGTGCTAACGAATAGCATGAAATCATCAAAACAACCTTCAAGGAATTCGAGATATTCATGAGTGGTATAAAGTAGATAAAACCTAACCACAGCTTTTGTAGCACTGTCAAACATACAAAGAGTTTGTTTTTTGATAATCTAGCAGAAAGCTTCACAGATATAATCTGAGCTGCAGCTGCAAGTGTAGCAATCGAAGAAATAATCCCCATATTACCATCTGAAATACCAAGCGCATTCATAAGTGTAACTAAGTACATACCACCCGCAAGTTGGATAATCGTCTGTGCTGCAGTGTCCCCAACACTATAGCAAATTCTACTTTTTTTGTAGTCTTTTCTGTTTTCTGGATAGGACATGTAGTAAATTCTTCTCATACGTCCTAGCACAAAATTCGTCATAAATATAATATTATTCATGTTATAGCATCCCCCAATAGCATCGCTTAATTTATCATGTATGCATTATATCATTTGACTAGTTATTGTACATGGACTTTATTGCTATAAAAATGTGTTTTTAGTACTATTTAGTACTGTTCGGTTACAATCGTAAGTGCTGTTCCATCACTCATCACAATAACATCACCTTCAAGGTCCGTTCTATAAGTCATAACCCCTGCATCATCTAGCTTACTCGTAGTCTCTTCGTGGGGATGACCATAGCTATTATCCTCACCACAAGAAATCAACGCATAGCTTGGATAGACTGCACGCAAAAATTCATAACAGGTAGAACTACTACTACCATGATGTCCAACCTTTAAAAAAGTACTTTCAAGTGCTTCCTCACCCCATACTTCTAAAAGATCTTTCTCCGCTGTAGTCTCCATATCACCTGTAAACATAAAAGAAGTATCTCCATATACAATCTTCATAACAATCGAAGTATCATTCGTATCTGAATACTCCTCTAGTGGACCTAACACAGTCACTTCACTACTACCTAGCATAAAAAAATCACCTGCTTCTGGAATCAACACCTCTAGCCCCTGTGCCTCCGTCGCTTCTACAAAATTACGAAATGCATTAGAATCATAAGATAGCATAGATGAATAAACAACATCCGCTGTTACAACCGATAATGCAGCTGTTAGTCCACCAACATGATCCTCATGAGGATGGGTATTTACGACGTAGTCAAGATGTTCTATGCCATAACTTTCTATGACTGCCACAATCAAGCTACTATCATCAACATTCCCTCCATCAATCAGCATATATTCGCCATCACACATGATGAGTGCAGCATCTGCCTGACCAACATCGATAAAATGAACCATAAACTCGCCATCTTCTGAAATCACTGTTGATGACTCTACCAAAACTTCAGATTCCACCTCAGCAATAGTATCTGTTGCCGCTGACTCCTCAAGAGCACTAGTCACAGCATCTACTACACCTTCTATTTGATCTAGATCAATATCGATATCAGCCTCTTCTACTACGACATTCAATATCTCCTTCGCTAGTTTCGCATCTGAGCAACCTACTTGAAATAGCATCATACTCATAGCTAAACTTATACAAATCAATCTTTTCATTTCCATTTATCTCTCTTTCGTTCTTCTTTCTTAACCACTTACATTTTACACCGAACAAACGTTCTTGTAAAGACTTGACATTAAAAAAAGGTACTATAAAGAACACATCTTGCTCTCTATAATACCTTTTCAATATGTAACTTCCTATAGAAGGACTTATTTTTGTACTAAATGTACTGCAAAGTTTCCAACTTCTTCTTTGAAGTAGATTGCGTAAAGTTTATCACCTTTGTATTTAGCTGATTCCATATTGAATTCAATTCCTTGAGATTCTAAGTAGTTAACAGCTCTTAATACACTATTTGTTTTGATAGCGATATGTCCGTTTTTACCTAGGTAAGGAGTTTTTAATACTTCTACTGCTGTTCCAGCAAAGATTGAGCTATTTCCGTCTTTTTTATTAAAAGAGAAAATATTTTGGAATGTATCAGCTACTGCATGAGCTTCAGCATCATCAGCACAGTTGATTCCCACGTGAGCTAATTCAAAACCAAGCATTGTCATAACAGCTTCTGTTGTAAGTGCTTTGATCTTATCGTATTCACCAGCTGCAACTAAATCACTAGCTACCATCCAGCTACCACCACAAGCAATGATTTTATCAAAAGCTAAGTAAGAGTTGATATTTTTCGCATTAATACCACCTGTAGGCATGAATTTCATGTTTACATAAGGTGCTGCCATAGATTTGATCATGTTAAGTCCACCAGCTGCTTCTGCAGGGAAGAATTTAACAACTTCAAGACCTAATTCAATAGCTTGTTCAACTTGGCTAGGACTTGTAACACCTGGTGTTACAGGGATGTTATTATCTACACAGTATTTAACAATTTTAGGATTTAATCCTGGGCTAACGATAAATTTTGCTCCAGCTGCTACAGCACGGTCAACTTGTTCAATTGTAAGAACAGTACCAGCACCGATTAACATTTCTGGGTAAGCTTCTGCCATAAGTTTGATAGATTCTTCTGCTGCATCTGTACGGAATGTAACTTCTGCACATGGAAGTCCACCTTCACATAAAGCTTTTGCTAAAGGAGCTGCATCTTTTGCATCATTTAAAACTACTACAGGAACAATACCGATTTTTTGAATTTGTTGTAATACTTCGTTCATCTTATCCTCCGTCGCCATTTCAGGCACATTATATTTTATAACTCATCCCTATAATTATAGTACATGCATACCTTTTGTCAATATGTTGTATACATTTTCATTGTTGAAATACTACAAGAAACCTATGTTTTATGGAATTTAAATCTATAAAAAGATAAGATGCAAAAAAAGGAAATGGCGAACCACTCCCTTTTTTGCATTGTATGAATTTTAACCTAAAATATTTTTAAGCACAATTGTTTTAGTACGTGTCATTTCATCAAAAGTACTTGCTACACCTTCTGTACCGATACCAGAGAATTTATATCCACCAAATGGCATTTCAAATGAACGGAAGAAACTAGCACCATTGATAACTGACCCACCACATTCAAGTGCATTTGCAACCTTAAAAGCAGTTTTTGCATTTTCAGAAAATACACAACCAGCAAGGCCAAAGATTGATGAGTTAGCAATTTCAATTGCTTCTTCTACTGTTTCAAAAGAGATAATTGGAACAACTGGTCCAAAGATTTCCATGTCTTTTGCTACATTTGCTGTTTTTGGAACATTACCAATTACAGTTGGAGCATAGAATGCACCATTTCTAGTACCACCAAGAAGGATTGTACCACCTTGTTCTACTGTAAGATTTACTTGTTCTTCTACGCCAATTGCAGCTTTTTCACTGATAAGGCAACCAAGTTCAGAATCTTCATCTGCAGGCATTCCTAATTTTATAGCGGAAATTTTCTCAATTGCTTTTTGTGTAAATTCTTCTACACGCGAGCTATGTACTAAGAAACGTTTTGATGCACAGCATACTTGACCTGTGTTATACATACGACCCCAGATTAATTCTGTTGTAGCTAAATCAACATCTGCATCTTCTAATACGATAAACGCATCATTTCCACCTAATTCTAGTGCTGTATGTGTCAAATTCTTTGCACAAGCTATTGCAGTTTCAATACCTACTTCCGTAGAACCTGTCAAAGTCACTAAATGAACATCTGGATGTCCACAAAGTGCTGAACCCATTACGGAACCTCTACCTGTAACAATTTGAATTGCACCTGGTGTAACACCTGCTTCTACTAATAATTTTGTAAGCATACATAATGTTAAAGGATTATCCGTAGAAGGTTTTACGATTGCTGCATTTCCTGTAAGTAACGCTGGTGCAACCTTTTGATCAAATAAGTCACATGGGAAGTTAAATGGAATTACACAAGCCACAACACCAATTGGTTCACGTTGTGTCAATTGAATTGTAGTATCCTGACCAGATTCTGTACCTGCTGGAATCACATCTCCATATAAATGTTTTGCTTTTTCACTAAATGCTTTAAAAGCAATTGGAATATTTCCGATTTCACCACGTGCTTCTGTAATTGGCTTACCTGTTTCATCCGATAAAGTTCTTGCTAATACTTCTTTATCACGTTCTACTAATTTTAAGAACTCCATTAAAATTTCTACTTTTTCAGATACAGGTACTTTCGCCCATACTTTTTGTGCTTCTTTTGCACAAGCAACTGCTAAATTAACATCTTCGATTGTTGCTGAAGGTACTGTATCAATTACGACACCTGTTGCTGGATTTACCACTGCAATAGTAGCTCCATCAGAAGCACCTTTTTCTAAACCACCGATAACCATATTCATATTCTCGTCCTCCTAGACTATTTTGTTAACAAAATGCTGTGAATGATAACATCAAACCACCACAAGTATTATTATTGTCACTTTCAAATCCATATTCACCAAATGTGAATTCCATAATAAATGGGATATCTCCTACTACTTTTTGAGCAATCGCTGCAACTTCGCCAATTCGGTCTCCAATACCTGCACGACGTCCACCACAGTGTACCAAATGAAGTGCTGATGGTTTTGCAGGAGCTTTTTCTAATAATGCTAATAGAGTATCTTCTACTGAAGAAATTAGTTCATCTACAGATGCTTCCATTCTAATGATACAAGTTTTTTCTGCTAAGTTATTACCAATATTCATAGATCCATCATCATTGCCGTTCATAGGATGACGAATTGCTACTAAATTACCTAATCGGTCTTTTACACCAAGAGGTGATGTAATAGTTGTTACTAATAGATTTCCACCCGTAACAGCCTCTTTATCGCATCCAGTCCATTCCATGTATTTATCGAGTGCAGGAACACCGTCGATTTCACATAATGCACGTCTTCCATCTACTTTTGTAATAACACCATAATCATCTGTTTCTCTGTATGTACCAGTGAATAAGTTTGTCATCTTACCACCGCCATAAACAACTGCAATTGCAGCACCATCTGAACAAATAGAACCGTTTACAAATAAACTCCATTCCCCTGCAATGCTATTATCTGCTGCACTACCACCAAAGAATGGTACACGTCCTACTACATTACTAATTCCTTTTAAGTAATCTTCTTCATCTACTGGTGAAGCGACCATATAGAAATAATCAGGTGCTGTATCTTTTCCTGCTGATGCAAGAGCTGCTTTTGCAAGTGCTACGCCTTCTGCATAAGGATCTTCACCTGCTGTACAAAGAGCTGCGCCAACTACCATTTCAGGATCACTAAGTGCCATAATACCTACGAAAGGTACATCTCCGCCAACATAACCTTCTGGTGTTACAACGCCTGTAAAGGATGTGTTGCCAATACATGGTACATCACCAAGTATCTCTGCTACACCACTCATCACTTCACTTACATCATATGAGCACGAACAATATACATATGCTAGCTTCACATCTTCTAATCCTGCCACTGCTGCTTTCGCTGCTTCTACACCCGCTTCTTTTGCTGCTTGTAAAACACTACTTCCTACATTTGCCTTAAACATGTTACTTCCTCCTTGAATGATTGATTTTCGTTTTTTGTTGTCCTCATTATATATTTATTGCAATACTTTTGCAAAAATTCTATTTCATTTGACGAAACATTTGTTTCACTGAATAAAACACTTGCACTTTTTTCACAAAAAATGCATAATTAAACTATATTTTTTATCACATTTGACATTTCATCATATAGGAGGGAATACAATGAGTGAACAAGCAGGATTATTAGAAAAAGGATTGTCAATTTTAGAATTACTTGCACAAACAGAAGACCCTATGGGACCTACAGAAATTTCTCAGATATTAGGTTATAACAAGGCAACTACTTATCGTATTCTTAAGACACTAGGAGATTTTGGTTATGCCACACACACTTCAAATGGTAAATACCAATGTGGTGCTAAATTAATCGAAGTTGCAAGTACATACATCAATAATTTAGAATTACAAACAGTAGCCAAGCCTTACTTAACAGCACTCGCTGCCCAGTTATCACTTTCGGTGCATTTAGGTGTATTGGACGGATCAAACACAGTATATGTAGAAAAATTAGAAACCAAACCATACGGTGCTAGTTATACGCACGTCGGATACAAATCACCTGCACACTGTTCCTCTATCGGGAAATGTCTATTATCCTCTTTTTCAAGTATTGAATTAGATGATCTTATGAAAAATTGGACATTTACAAAATATACGAAAAACACCATCACGAAACCTGAAAAATTCAAAAAGCATCTAAAAGAAGTACGCATAAAGGGTTGGTCTATGGATCATGAAGAATTTATGATTGGACACTGTTGCGTTGGAGCTCCTATCTTTGACTACCGTGGGGATGCTATCGCATGTGTATCTGTCAGTGGTGAAACGCAACAATTCGCAGAAGAATCCTTACCTATGATTATAGAATTAGTAATGGCAACTGGACTAGAAATCTCAGAAGCAATGGGATATCCTAAAAATAGGGATTGAAAACATTTTACATGTTTTCAATCCCTATTTTAATTTAGAAATCATATTTTGTTATAACTTTTACATTAACATGAAAGTGTTTTAAGACTTTCCTTTATATCTTCCATAATGTCATCAATGTGCTCAAGTCCTACTGAAATACGAACCATTCCAGGATCAATACCAGCTGCAACTAATTGCTCATCTGTAAGCTGTCTATGTGTTGTACTTGCAGGGTTTAGTACGCATGTACGAATATCTGCAACGTGTACTTCATTAGATGCTAATTTAAGATTTTGCATAAATGTAATCGCTGCTTCTTTTCCACCTTTTAAAATAACAGAAATAACACCACTACAACCTTTTAAGTATTTCTTAGACAATTCATTGTAAGGGCTACTAGCAAGTCCTGCATAATTTACAGAAATCACTTCGTCACAAGATTCTAAATATTGTGCAACTGTTAGTGCATTCTTCGAATATTGTTCCATTCTCATAGCAAGTGTTTCAAGTCCTAGGTTTAATAAAAATGCAGAATGTGCTGCAGGATAAACACCAAAATCTCTCATAAGCTGCATTCTCGCTTTGATAATATAAGCTGCTTCTTTGTAAGTTTCTGTATAAGAAATACCATGATAAGATTCATCTGGTTCTGTTAACTCTGGGAATTTTCCATTTGTCCAATCGAATTTACCGCTATCAACGATAACACCACCGATTTGAACTGCATGTCCATCCATGTATTTCGAGGTAGAATGAATCACGATATCTGCACCATATGCAATTGGTTTACATAAAATTGGTGTCGCAAAGGTATTATCGACCATAAGTGGAACACCATGTGCATGTGCAACACGTGCAAATTTCTCAATATCAAGTACTGTAAGTGCTGGATTTGCAATTGTTTCACCAATCATAAATCTTGTATTATCTTTAAAAGCTGCATGAAGTGTTTCTTCATCTGCATCACAATCAACGAAAATACATTCTATTCCCATTCTCTTAAGCGTAACGCCAAATAAATTAATCGCACCACCATAAATCTGGTTACAAGCAATAAAGCTATCTCCTGCACTACAAATATTAAGAATCGCTATCATAAGCGCTGCCTGACCTGATGCTGTACACATCGCACCCACGCCACCTTCAAGTTCAGCAATTTTATTTTCCACTGCCATAACTGTAGGGTTCGCAAATCTAGAATATATAATCGCCTTAGTAGGTTCATCAAATACTGAACTCATCTCTGCTGGCGAATCAAATACATAGGTTGTACTTTGGTAAATCGGCATCACTCTTGGTTCTGTATTTCCAGGTGTATAACCTGCGTGTAAACAAGCTGTTTCGTCTCTCATAACGTTTTCTCCTTATTTTAAACTGCTAACTTCGCAAAAGAAAAGTGTATCCCAAATTTCTTTTATTTAGGATACACTTTTTTGTATAATATTTCAATACTTTAATGTGATAAAATTATTTATACATTTTTAGAACACATCTAAATCTCGTCCATTCACGACTCTTCCAGTATAACCATATTCTTTGATTTCTTTTAAGATTTCTTCATCTCTCCATGCCATTTCCGCTTCCACATCAAACTCTGTCGAAAAAACATCTAGATGATAAATACGGTGGTAGGTCACTAGTAGCTTTGGCTTTGCCACACTCGCAATTTCTGCCAAATCCTTTGATAAAGTATGCACACTTGCATGGTATTTTTGCCACTGCGGTGTACGCTGCGATAAGCCCTTTGTATATTCCACTTCATGAAGTAGGATATCGCAGTCTTTTGCTTTTTCACGTATAGTCTCAAGTGGGCAAGTATCCCCAGAAATCAAAATCACTTTATCTGGTGTGGTAAATTTGTAAGCATAGCTTTCTAATGTTCCGTGGTCCACCGAGATAGCCTCTACACTTACCAAATCATCCTTATAAACGATACCTTCTAAAATCTCATGTGTATCAACCTGATATCCAGTAGGATTTGCTTTTTCAAAGCCATTCATACGAAAATCAATATCCACTGCATAGGCCCTGTGAATATGCTCTGTCATATGCTGAATGCCTTTTGGTCCATACACCTGTAGTACTTCTGCACGTTCTAGCACCCATGGCGTGAAAATAAGATCTGAATATCCACCTGTATGATCCGTATGTAAGTGCGTACAAAATGCTACAGTTAAGTTCTTTGGGTGAAGAGCTTTGATGCCCTTTCGATACGCTTTAGAACACTGTCTAACGACACCCGGTCCAAAGTCTACAAGGTAAGCTCTATCACCTACTACTACAGCTGTTGCGGGTCCATTTGCATCTGGTTCTGCATTGGGTGTTCCTGTTCCAAGTAATACCAGTTTTGTTTCTATGTTATTCATGTAATATTAAATCCTTTCAAATCAAGCTATTTCGTAAAGCCTCTACGCTGTTTGTACTTCTTCTTCAGATGCTTTTGCTATAGAAATACCTGTATAACCATAAATAATACTAAATACTGGTGTTAAGTATAGTAGAAATAGGAATGGGAAAAAGCTTGCCCAAGCTACTCCTAATGTACCTGACATATAGATACAATATCCATGCCAAGGAACCATAGGACCTGCTAAAGTTCCTGAATCTTCAAGAGATCTAGAAAGAATTTCTGGTGCAACACCACGCTCCTTGTATAATGGTGCCATAAGTCTACCTGTCAAAACGTGTGACATAGGTGAAGAACAGCTCATCAT
Organism: Lachnospiraceae bacterium; assembly: GCA_044425805.1. Lineage (GTDB taxonomy): Bacteria > Bacillota > Clostridia > Lachnospirales > Lachnospiraceae > RGIG6307. The sequence goes on from JAWXVC010000005.1 coordinate 267,021, forward strand.
ACTTGTTGCATAACCTACTAATAATGTAGAAGTAATCAAGCCACCATCTGTTTTGATTCTACGTGTAAGGAAATCAAGGATATATCCTAGAACACCTAATTTATCAAGCATACCACCCATACCAACTGCAAATGATAAAATAGCAACATATTGAAGCATACTACCCATACCACCACGATTTAAGATACTTTGCAATGCAGATATATCTACACTTGTAGAATACCCACTATATGCGACTGTAATCGCTGATTTTAAGGTAGAACCTTGTACTAAGATAGCAACAAGTCCAGCCACAAAGCTACTAATTCCAAGAGAAATAACAGCATTTACTTTAAGAAGTAATAGTGCAATCAATGCAATTGCTGGTAGTAATGTTAAAAGCCCTATAGAAAACTCACCATGTAATGCTGCAATATATGTTGCAATATCTGTTGTATCAACAACCTGACCACCTTGAGCAATACCAAGAATGGTGAATAAAATCAAACTAAGAATAAATGGAGGAATTGTAGTCCAAAGCATAGCTTTGATATGTTTACTAAGTTTTGCACCTGCAACAGCTGGAGCAAGATTTGTCGTATCAGAAAGAGGACTTAACTTATCACCAAACATCGCGCCACAAATAACTGCCGCTGCTACCATACCTGCATTTAGACCCATAGCGTTACCAATAGCTACCATAGCAACACCTGCAGAACCTACAGAGCCATAGCTAGTACCTGTTACAAGACTAAGCACTGCACAAAAAACTAACGTAATTGGTAAAAGAAACGATGGATTAATCATCTCTAAACCGTATACAATAATCGTAGGAATCGTACCTGCAAGTAACCACGTACCAATCATAACACCAATTGCCATAAGTAAAATCATCGTAGGAACAACAACCTTTAATGCATCAAATGCTCCCGCCATAACTTTATCAAAGTCAACACCAAACACCTTACAAAATACATATACAAGTACCCAACTGAAGAATAAACCTATCATAGGTCCTCCAGTTTTCAGTACTACACATGTAGCAACGGATACAATAATCATTATAAGTAGCAAAATACTTTGCCATCCGTTTAATTTCTTTTCGTTACTCAATTCACTCATCTAATATCTCCTTGAGATAGGTTCATTTAGGTAATCACCTATCCTTCCTTTCAAAAATTGATTTTTTCGCATTTCACTTTACCGCGTTAAAGTTTTACACTTTTAATCGCTAAAGTTTCATGAAATTAGTATATAGTATAATTCCTGATTTTGCAAGCTGATTTTGCTAGCTGATTCGAAATGCTTTTGACTTTTCTTTTTCCATCTATTACAATAATAAGAAAATAATCTTAAGGAAACATCATTATGCAGTCTGAAGAATTTGTTTTATTGCTTAAACAGCAGCTACTAAAAGAATTTCAATTACAAGATCGAAAAGGTGTCTATGCATTTACACAAAAAAACATGGCATACAACTCCAATAAAATAGAAGGTAGTACCTTGACTAGCGAACAAACAGCTTCTCTTTTTGATACTGGCACAATATACTCTACGCAAGAGCTTACTTATCGTGCAAAAGACATTGAAGAAATGAATGGTCATTTTAAAATGTTTAATGAGGTACTTAAAACTATTGATAAACCGCTCTCCCCTGAAATGATTAAGTCTTTTCATTTTAGTCTGAAAACAGGTGTTTTTGAAGATTATGCAAACGGATATCCAGTTGGTGAATTTAAGAATAGAGCAAACCATGTATCAGACCTTGTTACAGAGCTTCCACAAAATATTCCAGAGCGTATCAACACTCTTATTTCAGATTTCTATAATAGCAATCAAGAGTTAGTAGATATTGTTCGCTTTCATGCTGACTACGAACTCATTCATCCATTTCAAGATGGTAATGGTCGAACTGGAAGGGCAATTATTTTAAAACAGTGTCTAGAAAATAAAATCATCCCAGTTATTATCACAAATGATGATAAAATGAGATATTATCATGCACTACATACTGCTCAAGTTGGTGGTTCCTATGACAAATTACTATCTTTTTTCAAGGATGAACAAGAAAAATATTATCATGCAGTAAATCGGTTTATATAACAAGTAAATCATAAGATATCGGAATCACTTTCTATATTCCAATTATAAATGCCTACCCCAAATCAGGGTAGGCATTTATAATTCTGTTATTTATTTGGTGCACCTATTAGTATTTGTATGCTCTCTCCAATACTATGACATGTTTGTGATAGTCCCCTACCTTTATATACCTTAGCCACATTCTACAACTACATCAAATTTTACATCCGAAATTTAGTATTCATTTCTATATAAATCAAGTATCATATTTTTGATATAGCGTAGGTGACACACCAAGTTCTTTTTTAAAGATTTTGCAAAACTGTGACGACGAAGAATATCCTAGTAACTGAGCAATTTCCGTACAAGTGTAGGTTTGTTCACTTAAAAGAGCGCAGGCATGTTCCATTTTCCTATTCTGAATATAAGCATATGGTGACTTACCTGTTACTTGCTTAAATTTATGCCTGAAATGATCATAACTGTAATTCGCCTTTTTCGCCATATCATCGATACTACAATCATAAAGAAGCGTCGCATCAATCTCACGTATGAGATCGAGCATGCTATCAGAGCTTTCTCTTTGCTCCTTTATAGTACGCGTTAACAATACTAGTATCTCTCGAAGCTTTAAGTTACATAGCTCATAATACTCATGATGTTTTTCCTCATATTCTTTGAAAATCATCTTGAATATCTGATATATATCAGGTGTGGTTGTCGTATAGACATCACTTTCTAACGACACCTCATGACGCGTTTCGAAGCGGATGCAGATGTAGGTACATTCCTCTGTTGCCACTTGATCTCTGATCTGATGTGGCTTCATAAATACTACATCATTTGCATTATAAGGCTTGATAACACCATTTACCGTGATGCTACCACTCCCTGTTAGAAAATATATCAAATCATATTGTTCATATGAAAATTGCTCTAAATGTCTTCCTGCTACAAAAGGAAGCTTAAAAACTTTTCGTATATTCATAAACACCTCTATGTATTTCAAAACATAAAGCTTGCCTATATCTACTTACCTATACTCTTGATATTTATCAACAGTTTTAGACAGGCACGCTTTCGCTATAGTTCACCGTAGCGCTACTAAGATGATATTGCAAGCAAACTTGCATTCATCTAAGGAGCGACGGCTCCTGAAATGCCTGCTAAAAAGCTTTGATAAACATCATAACTATAGTTAAGCAGACATGGGCAAGCCCTGTATTTTATAATAGCACAACCCAAGTTCAGAATCAATTTTCACCCAAATAATTAAGAGTGGAAATTTTCATAAAAGAAAAAGAAAGGAATTTTAACAATGGAAACAAACAATGTTAGTAGAGTTGAGTACTCTTTAAACGACCAGTGTTGGTACATGAAACAAATGAACCCAGGTCAAGGTGTGGCAGAAGGCATTCATCTATTACCTGGTGAACGTGATTTAGCTTTCACTGGATGGAATTATGCAAAGGTTCCTGGCGATGTATACTCTGATTTACAAATGGCAGGAGAAATTGACGATCCTTATGTAGGTCGTAATTTAGTAAGACTCAAATGGGTACAATATATGGAATGGTGGTATATTTGCCGTTTTAACGTGCCACGAGGATTTGATAAAAAAGATTTAGAGCTTCAATTTGAAGGTGTAACTTATAGCTGTGAGGTATGGCTAAATGGTACTTACCTTGGAAAGCATGAAGGTATGAATTCTTCCTTCGGATTTAATATTTCAAGATATATCAACACTGATATGGATGATACAATCATCAACGAATGTGAAAATATGTTATGTGTTAAGCTAGATCCAGCTCCACAAAGCTTATACAACATCGCTGGTAAACACCACACATTCTCTGGTGACTACCTACCTGGCTTTGTACCAGTTGGTATTTGGCGTCCAGTTAAAATCATTGCTACAGATAACGTACGTATTGATGCTACTAGAATTGAATCTACGATTCATGAAGATGGCAGCGCTACCGTAAATATCCAATCAGACATTGAAGTATTAAAAGGTTCTAACGCTCCTTATAAGATGACTACAGAAATTTGGAATAACGATGGTGACTCTTTTGTACAAGAACAAGATGTGTTCATGGCACCTGGTACAAATGAGATGTTCTCTAAACTCACTATTCCTGATGCAAAGATTTGGTGGCCTTGGGATATGGGTGATCAACCATTATACTTTGCTACTGTTACGATTACAAAGGATGGCATCGAAGTAGACCGCGTAACAACACGTTTTGGTATTCGTGAAATAAAAATGGAGATGAATCCTGGTTTTACAAAAGATGAGGCTGAATATCCTTGGACATTTGTAATCAATGGTAAAGTTGAATTCTTACGTTCAGGATGCTGGGGTGGACCTCCATCTTTCTTATATGGTAGAAATTCAAAAGAAAGATACGAACATTTCATTACACTAGCCAAAGAATGTAACCTTAATAACCTGAGAATGTTCGGGTGGCATCCACCAGAAGTTACAGAATTTTATGATTTATGTGATGAACTTGGTATCACAGTATGGACAAACTTCCCACTAGCATCACAGGTACTTCGTGACGACCCTGAATACGTAAATTCTGTACTCTTCGAAAGTGCCGAAATCGTAAAGAACCGTCGTAATCATCCCTCTAACATCTTTTGGATGGGTGGCGAGGAAGTATACTTCAGCCAAGGTCAGGTAAACAGTCATAACAAACGTATGATGATTCAAGTTGGTAGACATATTGCAAACTATACAAATGTTCCTTATGCACACGCTAGTATGATGAGCTCAGCTCCTGCTATTCAGATGGGTTACAAATCAAGAGAATGTATCCATGCAAACGGTGCTTACTATGCTGCTGGTTCAAGATTCATTGAAGATTATTTCAAATTAGTAGATGCATGTATCGTACCTGAGCTTGCTGCTGCTTCTGCTCCTTGTGTAGAGAGTCTCAAGAAATTCGTACCAGAACAAGACTTATGGCCACTAGGCCCTACATGGGGATACCTACAAGCCAATGTTGATATCTTAAAAGCAGTTAACTACGAAATCTTTGGTGATATCAAATTTGGTTCACTTGAAGAATTTGCTGAAGCTACACAGATTTCACAAGGTGTTTGCTTCCAATATGGTTTAGAATCTATGCGTCGTAGAAAACCTAAAATGAGTGGTGTTGCGATTTGTCACTTCATTACAAATAGACCACTTATGAAATGGGAAATCGTAGATTACTACGGTGTGAAGAAGAAATCCTTTGATTATGTTAAAATGGCATTCCAACCAGTGCTTGCAAGCCTTGATTACGGCAAACGTCGTTACAACCCTGGTGAAGTATTTGAAGGTGATTTACATATTATCAACGATTTACAAAGAGGTTTTGAAGATGTAACTTGTACTATCACGATGAAGGATCAAAATGGCGCTGTTATTAAAACAGAATCATACCAATTTAACATCGATGAAAACATCGCTGCAATCAAAGCACATTTTGCTGGAGACGTTGTCGGTACACTCGGCGGAACATTCTCTGTTGATATCAGCCTCTTAGATGGAGATACAGTATTATGCGAAAACCACTATGATCTTCTTGTTATGGATCAAGAAAAAGCTAGAATTGCCGCAAAAGAACGTTATCAAATCCATAGAGATGCTACTGTTAAATTCGGTAAAACATTCTATAGAGACTTCCCAGAAATATATCATTTAGATTAACTTTAAAAAGGAGACTTACAGCATAAACTGTAGGCCTCCTTTTTCTCAATCTTTATACAGCATTTCATAATACCCTCTGGTCGTTTCTTCGTCTCCACCATTTAAAAACACATAGCTTTCATCCTCAAGTTCTACCACAATATATAAGGGTACCTCTACCATCATATACACTTGCGACGTCCCATAATCTGTCACAGAAAATGTCCCAGTTTTCATTCTTGATGTACTAGAACCGTTTTTCTTATAGGATTTAGGAAACGTCTCTAGATAGCTCACGGACACGATTTCTTCTAGGTATATCTCACACGTATCACCCCATATTCCAATCTCAAAATAGTCTTCCTTACTAGTCATAGATACCGTGTCAAAATCAACTGGAATACAGATTACAATACACCATATTACTGTAAGTGCAATAAATGCATATAACCCATACATAAAGGCTTTTCCGCCCGTTGTAGCCATATTGATGGTCGTGCCGATTCCAATACGCTTTTGCACAAAAACCTTCCGATCATATGGGTTGTTATAGCCAAATGTAGTCCAGTATTCATCATCATCTACATAAAGTTCTTCTAGCTGCGCTTGTAATAATTTAGCACTTAATTTCTTCAAATTATTATGTATCACAAGCATAGGAACCAAGGATACCACAGTGGAAATCACGACTATTCCTATGACTACAACAAGGTATAGTGTGCCATGCCACTGCCCCTCTTCTACAAAAAGTAATAAAGGTAAATACAACAAAGAGCTAAAAGATATCCCTACTCCGTATTTACTCCAAGCGCACTTATACGCCTTATTTAGTGCCAGGTTAATCTCAGTATTTTCACTATGCGCAGCGGACGCCGTTCTAATGAATATTTCATAAATGGTAATTCCTGCCAGGAAAACACTTAGAACAATTATGAATACTAGCATAAACATCGCTTCATTCCGTAGTGTCCATGTCTGATAAGTGCATAGCATAATAACGAAAAGAGGAAGTAAAAACCACTTTCTACTCACAGGAAATGTCTTTTGCAATCTACAAACCTCAGTATCGATATTTAAAACATGCCCTTGATCCTTTAGCCATCCAGTTTCCTTTTTCAACGTTCGAAGCTTTTTCGCATAATATTCGATACAATAGCTGTAACCACCTATAACAATTGCCAGATACAAAAAGGTCCACATAAGAGATATGGATATCCATCCTCTAAGCGGATAACCTAGTAATTGTAGGAACATAAATGGCCAAAACAGCTTTTTAAACTTTACTGCATACTCCTCCACAATTTCATGAACACGCAAATCACCATGATGTGTCACAGGTACCTTCACGCCTAGTATCATCATCCCGTCTGCTTTTCCTAATCCCTGCAAAGAAAAATGCATAATCAAAAGCACCATCAAGTTGCAAGGTAGCATAATCCAAAACATCATACGAACACCTCCTGAACATGCTCAATTTCTATACCACTAATCAAACTTCTACAATGCTCTAAAATCTCAGCATTAGAGCAGCCACAAAGCTTCGCCTCTGTAATAAGTAGCTTTAATTCATCTTCAATTTTCTCTTCAAAATAGCCTTGGTGCAATAGCTTCGATGATATCGCAATCTTAGCGCCATTTCTACGGTCCGTCTCTATAAAGCCCTCTTGCTTTAGAATTCCATATGCCTTACTAACTGTCATATTATTTACACCGATCTCACTTGCTAGCTGTCTAACGGTCGGTAGCTGCTCCCCGAGTTTCAAACTTCCATTTCCGATTCCAAGCACAATTTGATTACGTAATTGTACATAAATTGGTGTCGCGCTTTTCATATCTAAGGTTATAATCATGGTAAATTCACTCCATTCGCATTTTGTATTGTTTGTATTAGTTATAATAATACAAACTCTCTAAAAAGTCAAGGTATAATCATCAGACAATAACTACACCTTGACTTTTTACTTATTCAGATATGCTTTTAAGGCATCTTAATTTTTTACCAATTTACGATTCATTCTACGAGGCTTTGCAGCTTCTGAACCCAAACGAGCTACGCGGTTTTTCTGGTAAGATTCGAAGTTCCCTTCATGCCAAAACCAATTTCCTGGTTCGTCATTTGTACCTTCCCAAGCGATAATATGCGTTGCAATACGGTCAAGAAAAAATCTATCATGGCTGATTACAACCGAACAACCAGGGAAGCTAAGAAGTGCTTCTTCTAAACTAGATAGCGTTGCAATATCTAAATCGTTTGTAGGTTCATCTAATAAAATTAAATTTCCACCTTCCTTTAAGGTTAGTGCAAGATTTAATCTGTTTCTTTCACCACCTGAAAGAACTCCTGCTTTCTTTTGTTGGTCTGAGCCTTTAAATCCAAAGCCCGAAAGATATGCTCTACTTGGAATCTGTGTAGTTCCTACCTGAAGGTAATCATTTCCATCAGAAACTACTTCCCATAATGTTTTATCTGGATCTAAGCCCGCTCTGTTTTGGTCAACATATGAAATTTTAACTGTTTCACCAATTTCTAGCGAACCACTGCTTAACTCTTCTAATCCTACAATCGATTTGAAAAGAGTCGTTTTACCAACACCGTTTGGTCCAATTACACCAACGATTCCACCTTGTGGAAGTGAGAACGAAAGATCCTTGATCAAAACACGATCTCCAAATGACTTATTGATATTGTCGGCGACAATAACTTTTGTTCCAAGTCGAGAACCAACTTGGATTTTGATATCTGTAAAATCCACTTCTTTTGTAGCAGCTGCCTCTGCTTCCATTGCTGAAAAGCGTTCAAGACGAGCTTTACTCTTTGTTTGGCGAGCCTTTGGTGAACTTCTAACCCATTCTAGCTCTGCCTCTATTCTTTTTACAAGCTTCGCTTGTTTCTGTCCTTGGGCAATCAATCTAGCTGCTTTTGTTTCAAGGTAAGTAGAATAATTACCTTCATATGGATATAACTGTCCACGATCCACTTCACAAATCCATTCAGCTACATTATCCAAGAAATATCTATCATGTGTTACTGCAAGAACAGCACCTTGATAAGTCTTTAAAAATTGTTCTAACCAAAGAACAGACTCTGCATCAAGGTGGTTCGTAGGTTCATCTAATAGTAATAAATCAGGAGCTTCTAAAAGGAGCTTACAAAGTGCAACACGACGTCTCTCACCACCTGATAAAATATGAATAGGAGCATCTGCATCTGGGCATTGAAGCGCATCCATTGCCTGATATAATTTACTATCTATATCCCAACCGTCAACCGCATCAATTTCTGTCTGTAAATCACCCATTTCTGTCATCAAGCTATCGTAGTCCGCATCTGGCTCCATCATTTCCTCACCAATTTTATTAAATCGTTCTACTTTTACTAATAATCCACTAAAAGCCTGTCTGATATTTTCAATGACTGTCTTATCTTCATCAAGAAGAGGTTCTTGTTGCAAGATTCCAACCGTAAAGCCAGGAGTCAGCTTTGCTTCTCCTGCCGATACCTCTTCAAGTCCTGCCATAACCTTTAGCATCGTGGATTTACCCATACCATTTGGTCCCACTACACCAATCTTTGCTCCATAATAAAATGAAAGTGATACATCATTTAAAATAACCTTATCTCCGTGCGCCTTACGTGCTTTATACATTTGATATATAAATTCTGCCATTTAATTTCTCCTAATCTTATCTGCGTTTCGCGATTTTCTGCAACTATTATAACACGGATTATACTACTTGTGAAAGCAATACTATCATAACTCCAATCGCCATTTTCCGTTTCCGAAAATGCAGTTAAAAACCTTGGCAAGGAGCCAGAAGCAGGTATTCCCATTTTTAAAATAAACATGTTCAGCATTTGCTCTTTTTTATATAAAATTTGACAAGAAACGGATTATTTTATGTGGTATAATAATGTTACAATAAAATAATGTTATCGACAGGTGTCATAACTAGAAAAAGGGATGGTTATTATTATGGAACTTAGAACAGCTTCATCTCCAAGAGATGTAAAACACTACACTACGGATAGACTACGCGAGGAGTTTCTTATCCAAAATCTTTTTGTAACAAATGAAATCAAACTTATTTACAGTCATATTGACCGTATCATCACTGGATCTGCTACTCCAATTGAACTTTTAACACTAGAGGCTGGCAGCGAACTTCGTGCTGCATACTTCTTAGAACGCCGTGAAATGGGTGTGATCAATATTGGTGGGGCTGGTGTCGTGACAATCGACGGAACACAATATCCTTTGGCATATCGTGAAGGTCTTTATGTTGGAATGGGTTCAAAGGAAATCACTTTCTCAAGCCTAGATAAAGAAAATCCTGCAAAATTCTATTTTAATAGTGCACCTGCACATGCTTCTTACCCTACTGTACTAATCAAACCAGAAGGTACACCTAGCGAAGGCGTTGTGATTATCAAAGATGAAAACAAAGTAGAAATGGGTTCATTAGAAGATGCAAACCACAGAATAATCAATAAATACATTCTTCCTGGACAAGTGGAAAGCTGTCAGCTTGTAATGGGTATCACTTCTCTCAAACCAGGTAGTGTATGGAATACACTTCCATCACACACACATGATAGACGTATGGAAGTTTATTTATACTTTGAAGTAGCAGATAACAACTTCGTTATGCATTATATGGGTGAACCTACTGAAACAAGACACATCGTTACTAGAAACGAAGAAGCAGTTATTTCTCCAAGTTGGTCTATTCACTCAGGTTGTGGTTCAAGAGCTTACTCTTTTATTTGGGGTATGGTTGGTGAAAATCAAGAATTTACAGATATGGACGGCGTATCAAACAACGATCTTATGTAGGACATTCAGAGAGGCTCTTAGATTTCATCTAGGGCCTCTTTTTCATTCTTTGACTTGACTTTTTTATTGCTTGTTGTATTCTAATAACTATATCATTCACTTATTTTATAACATGAGAAAAGAGGATTCCTATGGTAGAATATAATTCTTGTATAGAAACAATCGATGCCTGTATAGCATCTGGGTCATTTGCATTTGCTCACCTATATAAATCAGAAAAAACCATGGACGTTCATATTCATAATTGCTATGAGCTTTATTATTCTATTTCTGGAGGAAAGCAATTTTTAATTGATAATTGCTTTTATCCTGTAGAGACTGGCGACTTGTTTTTTATCAATCAATTTGAAAGTCATCACTTATCTCTAGTAGATGAAACTGAGCATGAACGTATTATTTTCTCGATCACCCCTGAATTTTTAGCCAAATACTCTACATCACATACGGATTTAAACGTATGTTTTCACGAGCGTAACAGAAATACACCGCATAAGCTTCATTTAAATACAAATGATCAAAAGCATTTTCTTTTTCTCGTGCATCAACTTAGTACAACAACAGGCATTGGTGCCGATTTATTAGAGCAGTGTAGGTTTGTAGAATTAATGGTATTTATAAACAGTAAATTCCTCGAAAGCACCTCCTCTGTAGAGTTAATTAGCACCTATTCCACAAGTTCTCACGAACAGGTACAAGATATTCTTTCCTACATCAATAGAAATATCCAAACTCCTTTTACGATTGAAACACTCGCAACGCATTTTTTTATGAGCTCTTCTTATATTTGCCGTATATTCAAGGCTGCAACTGGTACTACGATCAATAAATATATAACTGCAAAGAGAATAGCCCTAGCTAAATCACTTCTTAGCCAAGGCTATACTGTCACAGATACTTGTGAACAATGCGGTTTTAATGATTATAGCAATTTTTTAAAGGCTTTTACAAAGGCTGTAGGAATTTCCCCTAAAAAATATGCACAACGCAAACTCTGAAATGAAGTCATTTAAAGGAGTTTCATTTGGATCAACAAACAATAAAATCAAATATATTGAACAAATCCAGCTTCCCATCCCCCTCTTGTGCCAAGTAATTGTCATGCGATTTTTTCACTTTTTATTTAATCAAGCCCTACGAAACCCATTATTTTCGTAAGGCTTGTGTTGTACTAATGCTAAGTTAGCGAAAATAGGTGTTAAGTAATTGCTAAGTTATTTGTTTCGCCTGCTTATTCACATTTCTTATGCTTTCTAAGTACTCTTCTTCTATAGGTGATAATACTATCTCTTGATATTTACGATATTCTTCTGTAGCCTTTTCCATCGCTTGCTTATGACTCACCTTTCCTGCATTTGTTAATAACTTTCTATTTCCTGAAACAAGTATTGAATCTAACTGTTGAACATAGTCTTCCATATACATCGGCTTATGTTCTAACGCATTAATTTCTGCCAAATCAAAGTATCCAGAAACCAGATTATTTAAAATTTTTAATTCTGTTTCACTTAAATAGTTTTTTGCAATTCCAATGTCTTTAATTGCAGGAAGTTCACCAGTAAAAGAAGTTAGACCCATGAAAGGTTTATCCGCATCAGCCCGACTATAAACCACTTCTGCCGCCGTTGATCCATGTGCTGCATAATGTAGTTTATTCTGAACTATTTTAAAGAGCTGTATAGATGTATCACTTTTAGGATTATAATCTACACTTGTCGCATATAAATCCAAAACCTGACGATATAGCACTTTTTCAGATGAACGAATATCACGGATTCGATTCAGTAATTCTTTCCAATATGTCCCTCCACTATTTCCTTTTAACCTTTCGTCATCCATAGCAAAGCCTTTTATCATATATTCTTTAAGTACACTGGAAGCCCATTGCCTAAAAAGAGTAGCGGTTTTCGTCTTCACTCTATATCCTAAGGAAATAATCATATCCAAATTATAAAATAGAATTTCCCTTTCTACATTCCGTGCTCCCTCTTTTCGAACCTGTCGGAATTTCCGACAGGTTGAACATTCCTCTAATTCCTCTTCTTCGTAAATATGCTTAATGTGTTCCACTATATTTGTACGAGAGGTCTGAAATAATTCTGACATTTGCTGCTGACTCAACCATACAGATTCATCTTTTATTTTCACTTCAATGTCACCCAGTCCATCTGGACGCCTATATATAATCATTTCTCCAAAATATTCTATCATATACATTACTCCTTCATCGACTTGTAAGCTAATCCCATCTGTAATTCCATTCCTAATGCTGTGGCAATCTTAACCATCATCTCTAAAGATGGATTATATGCACCACTCTCAAAACGAGTAATATTAGGTTGTGAAATACCAGTTCTTTTTGACAATTCAACTTGTGTTATTCCCTGTTCAATTCTACATTCTCTATATTTTTGAATAATTTCTAATCTTGATTTTTTCTGAATTGTCTCAATCAAAATTTTATTTTCTTCTAAACAATATATATAATCTACTTCTTGCTCTTTATTCCTACTCATATAATTCCTCCCTCATATGATATTTTCTCATTTATTTAGTAAAGTGCTCTCCATTTATCCCTATAACAATTTACAGTTTCGGAATTTGATAGTAATATCTCCATAGCCATTGTCAATCCTAGACTGAAGTTCTGTGATGCATCTCCTCCAAACATATGACAAAGTTCATGAATATATGTAGATAGCGCATCATAAAAACCTTCTCGTGAAAAAATACTTTTTTTCAAATAAACAGCATCCACATCATAACGAACCGCAACACCTCTGTTATTTTCTAAGGGTCTTTTACACTTAAAAACAGTAGCCATACCATGGTATGCCGCTCGTGTATTACAAATAATCCTACGGCTCGGTATTTGATCCACAAATACAAAAAAATCATCATATAGCTCAACAACTAATTTTTCAAATACATCAACCACTTGAAACCCGTATAAACTTTTTCTCTCTCGATCTTTTTTTTTATAACGATGCAAACAAACAACCAAGTCAAAGGGACTTGTTCCTAATAATTGATAACCGCAAAACACAAGTCCCTTTTTTCCATAATCTCGTGTACATGGAAGATTTTCTTCATAAGGAATTCCACTTCTCTTATACATTGCTCCAATATTTCCTTCCCAAATCTTTTCACCTAAAAGAGTATTTTTAGGATAAAAAAAACTTTTAATTGCACTTTCAAATAAGCAAAATTCTTGCTTCCCTATTCCTTGTAATACAAGCATACTCCTATTTTTATCTTTCTTTTTTTTAACATCATATGCTAACATAAAAAGTTCTTTACCATCTATAGCTTGTTCTAATTGTATCACTTTTAACTTCCATTCACCCGAAAACATCTCTATATCCCAACCAAAATCTCTAATGGCACATAATGATGCTATCTTAAATCCTTCTCCAAAATATCCAGCATTATCAGCTGAATTTGATGTCTTTGTCGATGCCCCAATGTGTAATAACCACTCATAATTAAATGTAATACCATCAATCCACATTTTTAACAATTGCTTTTT
>JAWXVC010000027.1:0-8115 GCA_044425805.1 Lachnospiraceae bacterium
AATTTATTGCACGAACAGATCCTAGTTATGAGAGAAATGTGCAAGCACTAGAAAGAGTGCAGCCAGTTCCTCTTGAACCCCATGAAATCAATTTTACTCTAGGCTCTACATGGATACCGAAAAAAGAATATCAAGCCTTTTTATATGAGCTTTGTGAAACATACCGATACAATCAAGGATACAATGGCATTGAAGTAGAGTTTTCAGAGTATACAGGCACATATCACATTGCAAATAAAAGCGCTGAAAGTGGTTCTGTTACAGTAAATAATACCTATGGTACAGATAGAAAAAATGCCTATGAAATTATTGAAGATACGTTGAACTTGAAAAAAGTCGAAGTGCGTGACCCGGTGGAATACTTAGATTCTAGTGGTGAAAAGAGAAAGAAATATGTAGTAAATCAAAAGGAAACAATTTTAGCACGAGAAAAGCAAAGTATTATAGAGCAAAAATTTAAGGATTGGTTATTTGCAGAGCCAGAGCGAAGCGATAGAATGCAACAATTATACAATGATTTAATGAACAACCTTGTTGTGCGTGAGTATAATGGTCAAGATTTATTGTTTCCAGATATGAATGAAAGCATTAAACTCAGAGGACATCAAAGAAATGTAATTGCACATGGCTTGTATGGTGAGGGAAACTTGCTTATGGCCCACGAGGTAGGTGCAGGAAAGACCTTTAGCGCCATTGCATTAACCTATGAGCTAAAACGTATTGGCGCAGTGCAAAAACCCCTTATCGCTGTTCCTAACCACCTTGTAGGGCAATGGGCAACAGCTTATATGGAGCTGTATCCGAATGCTAATATCTTAGTAGCTGAAAAACGTGACTTTGAAAAATCCAACCGAAGAAGATTTGCAAGTCGTATCGCAGTTGGTGATTATGATGCAGTTATCATGGCACATAGTAGCTTTGAGCTGATTGGACTTTCTAAAGAATATCAACTAAAGATTATGGAAGAAGAAATTGCAGATGTAACTAATGCAATTAGCAATGCAAAAGCGATGAATGGTGATAAATGGTCCCTAAAACAAATGCAAATCTTCCAAAAGAACCTACAATTTAGATATGAGAAACTTTATAATGCTGATAAAAAAGATACTGTAATCAGTTTTGAACAACTTGGTGTCGATTGCTTGGTCGTTGATGAAAGTCACGCATACAAGAACAACTTTAGTTATACCAAACTTAGAAACGTAGCTGGCATTGGTAGTTCTTCTTCCCAACGAGCAATGGATATGCACATGAAAGCACAGTATATCAATCAAATCAACGATGGTAAAGGTGTGATTTATCTTACAGGAACACCAATTTCAAACTCGATGGCAGAGCTTTATGTATTACAAAAAACATTACAACCAAATGAATTAGCTAAGAGAAAACAGTTGATGTTTGATAGTTGGGCAAGTGCTTATGGTGTGATTACATCTTCCCTTGAAATCAAACCAGAGGGCAATGGCTATCAAATGAAAAATCGTTTCTCACAATTTCACAACTTACCAGAGCTTATGAAAATGTTTCGTATGGTAGCTGACATTAAAACTTCGGATATGTTAGATGAAGTACCTGTGCCAAAGCTAAAAAACGATAGTTTTACAGTAGTGAAAACAGCTATTACACCATATCAAAAAGACATTGTTATGGAGCTTGCAGAACGTGCTGAAAATATTCGTTCTGGACGAGTAGGAAGTGATATTGATAACTTCCTAAAACTAACAATGGAAGCACGTTTACTTGCAACAGATCCGAGAATGGTGGATTCCACACTTCCAAATGATCCCGATTACAAACTAAATGTATGTGCAAGAAAAGTTGCAGAAGTTTACCATGAAATAGCTGATGATAAACTAACGCAAATTATTTTCTGTGACCAAGGAACTCCCAAAGATGATGGGAGTTTTAATTTTTATGATGCAACAAAAGCTGAACTTATAAGGCAAGGTGTAGAACCACACGAAATTGCATATATCCACGATGCCAATACAGACTTACAAAAAGAACAGCTATTTGAAAAGGTACGAAGTGGTGAAATTAGAGTTTTAATTGGAAGTACAAGTAAAATGGGAACTGGTATGAATGTGCAGGATAAGTTGATTGCTCTCCACCATTTAGATATACCTTGGAGGCCTTCTGACCTTATCCAACGCAATGGTCGTATCATAAGACAAGGCAATGAAAACGAGGAAGTTGAAGTCTTTAATTACATTACAGAAGATACGTTTGACAGCTACTTATGGCAAATTTTAGAGCAAAAACAACGCTATATTTCACAGATTATGAGTGGTGATAGTACCATTCGTAAATGTGAGGATTTAGATGAAACAGTGCTGCAATATGCAGAGTTTAAGGCACTTGCTATCTCTGATCCTCGTATCAAAGAAAAGATGGAAGTTGATAATGAACTTTCAAGACTTACCATTCTAAAATCATCTTATCAATCTGGCTTAACTACTATGAAACAAAAGGTAAATAAGCACTACCCAGAAGCAATCCAAAATACAAATAAGCGAATTGAACAAATCGCAAAAGATATTACTACCATTGAGAAAATGAAACCATTAGAATTTGAAATGGTGATTGATGGAAGAACCTATACAGAAAGACCAAGAGCTGCAGAGCATTTTAAAGTATTAGCAAACAAATTACATCATAGTACAGGAAGTACAGTGCCTATCGGTATTTATGCAGGACTTGAGGTATCTTTGCTTCGAGAATTTGGTGGTGGTATGAAGCTATTACTACAAGGTGCAAAGCAGTATCAAGTAGAAGTTGGTGAATCAGAGCTAGGAGCGATTACAAGACTAGAAAATGCAGTGGACAAAATTCCAAGTCTAAAGACAACAGCTGAGGAAGAACTTGCAAATCTATATAAACAACTAGAGGTAGCAAAGTTGGAGGTAGAAAAACCATTCCCAAATGAAGCAAGATTGCAAGAACTTCAAGTGAAAAAGGTACAGTTAGATTTAGCTTTAGAATTTGCACAAAGTGGTAATGATATGGAATCTAGTGGTATTGAACAGAAACTTTATCAGAAAATATATCCCATGATGAAATTATTGATTGATGATGAAGCCTACTATATCAAGTATAAATCCCAAGGATTTGAAGATTTAGTAATTGAAAAAATCGGTGAAAATGAGTATAGTATCGCTCATTATTATTCTCAAAATGGTGATGCAATGCGTGATCCAGAGATTACCTTTAGTATTGAACATGAGGGTATTAAGCCTTTATCTTTCTTGCAAGATAATTTAGGACAGTTTTATGAAACAGATAATGTTTCACCAGAAATGGTAGCCGATTTAAAAGAGTTTATGAGTGATTGGTTTGATAATTTGAATGAGCAGGATTATGAAGTCTTTAAAGAACATCGTTACCACGATGATGATGTGGAACAAGATAATGGAATAGACAGATAGGAGTGAAAAAGTGAAACAAGAAAATTTAACCAAAATGATAGGATCCTTTAAAAACAAAATGATCCGTCAAGGGTATGATGTAAAGGACAGTGCATATCAAGGTGGATTATATGGAGTTTATCAAAATGACACCTTGCTTATGACAGTTATGGAAAAAGGTGTGTTGGGTCGTGAAGTGAATGCAGGGTTAGAAGATTTAACAGAAGAAATTTCCAAGGAATTTTCTGATATGAAAGAAGCTCATGCTGTATATGAAAATGCGACTTCTCTACCTTACCAATCAATTACCGATTACCGATTGATTTCAAGTTATGGAGATGCACTTCTTGCTGCTAAGATGACAAAGAGCGATGAAATCCATTTTACAACTTGGAGTTATGATTATGACCACACAGGAGTTTTAGCAGGACACTATTATGAAACAAACTATGAAAGTGCAAAACAAGATTTTGCAATTCGTGCAGGCCTGATTGATAAAGAAAAGTTGTTTGATAAAGACCAACTAGCTTCTATCTATGATGCCTGTGTTTATCGTGGTGTCAATGATGGTGAAATCACATACGATGATGAAAAGTTGCTACGAGATGTTTTAGAAAAAGTAGAAGCAAATCTTCCAGAAGCTATTCATCAAGAGCACATTAGAGAAAATGAATTAGAATTAGAGCAATAAGAACAATCGGTCTATCGCATAAAACGGTAGACCGATAATTTTTTGATAAGGAGGAAATGCAAATGCAAAAGATTACACTAGAAGATGTCAATATTATTAATATTTTGGCAGAGGTAGTTAATCACAATAATGATAACTATCAAAGTGATTTTGAATATGACAAACTAAAACTACTCACAACGAATGTTGGGGATTCTTTTGTTTGGTTATCAAGGAGAAATGGTACATGGCTTTTCAATGAACGAGATGTATATATTAATTCAACTTCAAGTCATAACACTTGGAGTTATTATGGAGGCTCAAAAAGTGAAAATATAAGAGCTTATCTAGTTGAAATTACAAGTGAAGAAAACAATCAACCTATTGGAACTGTAACAGAGATGGATTATGAAAAACATTTAGATTACTTAACCATGCACTCTGTAACACCTACTTCAGTAGAGCTATTATTTAACAATCCTAGTGCGTTTCGTGAATTTAGAGTAAGTGAATATCATCAAAATACGCAGGAAATTACAAGAAGATATGGAAATATTGAAAGAGCAACATATAAAGTTGATAACGAGTATGAACTTCAACGCATTATGAAAATGGCTAGAGAGCAAATCAAAGAGAATTCTTTATCAATGGATAGTACCGAGTATTTTTACGATATGGAAAAGAAAGAGTTTGAGGAACATGGTTTTGATATGGGCGATAATGCTTTTTTAAACCATAAAGATGCTGAAGATGCTATTACTTATAAATTGAATGTTAGAGCGATTACTCAAACAGGTGAAGAAATTCAAGTTAGAAATATGGATGATTACTACCAACAAATAGGCACAACAAATATTTTCACTACAAGTAAAGAGGAAAAGGGATTTTTACAATATCTACAAAACAGCAATACTCCTTTATTTACACAAGAGGAAAATGAGTTGATATTTGATTGCGTATTGCAAGCTGCTAAAGAAAATAAGGTTGAGAACTTGGTTACGCTAGATACAGTTCTTTACAAGTTGGAACATCTTATTGAACCTTTGGGGGAACAAAACGAATTAGCATTGTCACAGGAACTAGAAACCGAACACGAACAATAATTTAGAAAGGCGAAAAAAATGAATAAGAAAACTAAGGGTGTCGTAATTGTATTGGCAGTTATTGCTGCAACTATCGCTGTTGCAGGAACAGTAAACTTCTATAACTATTTAAAATAAGTGGAGGTATTTTAAGATGATGAATGAAAAAGAAGTCATAAGACTTCGTGAGCAGTATCCAATGGGTACAAAGCTAGAGCTTGATTATATGAATGAAAATGGTATGGATAGTGGGTTGCAAGGCACTGTCAGAATGATTGATGATGCAGGTCAAATTCACATGAATTGGGATAATGGTCGTTCTCTAGCACTTGTACCCGGTGAAGATTTATTTCATGTAGTAAGAGAAAAAGAGGAGCAAATCAAAATATTGGTAATAGAACCAATGAAAGAACCTTATGAAAAGATGATTGATAATGATTTTCGAGCTATGCAAGAAATTGTAGCAGGTCCGATAGAGTTTGTGGCACTTCCCGATGGGGAGTGCCATTTATATTGCAACGAGGAAGGTCGATTAGAGGGACTTGCAGGTAATCGTAAGTTGGATAATGACAATGTAATTTGTGGTACGTTTTTTATCTGCTCAGATAATGGTGAAGGCGATGATAAATCATTAACTAAGGAACAAATAGAATATTATACTGAACGATTTAAAGAACCAGAATCGTTTAGAGAAAACGAAACAGCATTTGAGGGATATACAGTAAAGTCATTTAGTACGATTGATGAATTTTTTAAGGCACTTGAAGATACCCAAGATAGTGGAATGGAGAGGTAAAAATAATATGGCTAATTTACAAGAACAGTATTTAAGAGATGGTATCACAGAAGAAATGATAGATACTCTTAGAGGTATGACAAAAGAAACATTGCTTTCTATGGTTGAAACTAGAATGGTAAACTATGAAACTAGTAAAGAAGCATTGGAAAATGTCCCGGTGGAATACATTGATGATTTAGCAATGTTTACAGCAGTAAGGCTCAGTGAAGATGCTTTTTTCAAGGTTAGAAAAGATATGGTAGAAGCACTTGGTATTTCACATGATGAATTATTTGATTATGCAAAACTGAATAAAAGAGAAAATATGGAGTTTGAGTCACTTAATCGAATTGTGTTAGGGCAAATACACGACCTTGATGAAACAGAGATTAGCGAATTACCATTTGAACCACCTTATATGCTATCTAACAAAGAGAGATTGTTTGGTGCTTCTTTGATTGCTGATCCTGTTGTTATGAATAATGTAAAAGAAATGATTGGTGGCGATTTTTATGTACTACCATCGTCAACCCATGAACTTTTGGTTATGCCCAAAGAGGGGGCAGATTTAGATATGCTTAAAATGATGGTGCAAGAAGTAAATGAACATGAAGTTAGCGAGGAAGATAAGCTATCAGACAATGTATATGAATGTGATGGTTCAAATATAAAGATTGCTTCACAGGAATTAGAAAAAATTGTTGACGAGAATATTACAACGGATATGACACAGGAATATGTTGATTATATCAATGAGAATATCCTGTCTAAAATTGATTACGAACAATTACAAGAAAGCTATGGGACAGAAGAAAAGGCCTATGCAAAAACTGTACTTAATGCGCTTAGTCAAGCTGCGGTAGAACATTATGGAACAGCGTATTTTGATGGTTTTGATGAAAATGAATATGTGGTGTTACCCGGCATTATTCGTTCAAAAGACAGAGGGAATATCTGTTTAGGATTACTTGAAATCGACTTGCAATCAAGTGGTGAGCATTGTGGTACGGACTTCTTAGTAAAGTATGGTTGTGTTCCACAATTCAATGAGGAAATGCCAGATGAAGTTAGAAGTTTTTTGAGAAATACTTATGGAAGTTACGATTATATGTATACCCTTGGCATTGAAACAGATCACCATGTGGATTTAGAAAGCACTCATGAGGATATTCGTGAGATACTGGATTCTTTTGAAGATTATTCCTTTGAAATGTTTGATGAAGAAGTGCAAAGCGCTACCCTTCCACAAAATGTTTTAAGAGGATATGTGTACGGATACGATGATTCGGTACAATCCTATTGGTTTGAAAACAGTGCTGATAATATGGCGAAATTTATTATGTTAAATGGAGATGCCAATAAGATTATTATTACGGATCCACTTGACCAATTCGTATTAAGCACTATGGGTAACTTCTTAGATAGATGTGCTGATATGGAAACAAGAAATGAAGTGGTAAATAGTTTAGTGCCTATGCAAATGGGTGGTACTGAGGGTGCTTCTATCAAGGTTTGGGATAATGATATGAATGAAATTACCTTAAAAGATGATGAAGAAATGAGTTTTGAACAATAAAGTGAGGAGGACAAAGCAATGCGAAAAGAAGCAAAGCCATTACCTTTTACTGAAGAACAGATGAAACAAGTATTTAGTACAAATATGATTGACTTTGCAATTAGTAAGGGTTTTCAAGTAGAAAAAGGAGATCGCCACTCAGTTCATGTAAAGAACAGTGGTGGTCTTTATTTTTTTAATCATGGTCGAGGTTATTATTGTTTTGGCACAGAGAAAAAAGGTAATATTATCGACTTTGTAAAAGATTATTATGGACTAGATTTTATTCCTGCTGTTGAAATGATTTTAGGTGCAAAAGCCTACGACCAGACAAGACATTATATTACACCAACGGAGAAAGCTCCAAAACAAGAGCTTGTGTTACCACCTAAAGATGAAAATTATAATCGTGTTATTGCTTATCTGGTTTACACAAGAGGAATTGCGAAAGAAATTGTATATCAAATGATTAAAGAAAAAAGAGTTTATCAATCCAAAACGGAATTTAAAGGCAAGTCTTTTGGAAACTGTGCCTTTGTTGGATATGATGAACAGAAAGAGCCAAAGTATTGTTCCATACGTTCTATGAGTAGCAAAAGCAGTTTTAGACAAGATGTATCGGGTTC
>JAWXVC010000028.1:0-7437 GCA_044425805.1 Lachnospiraceae bacterium
ATAGCGTATCGCCTTGAGTTACTACTGCTCCACATTGTGTAATTGATGTTAAGATATCAGCTCTAAACCCTGCTGGCTTATCCACACCTGTAAATACAGCTTCGTCAATCTTTTTAGCGAATGCTTCCACAATTCGTGGTTGAATAGATGCCCACAAATCAATATCTGCATCGTTCAATAAGTTTTCCTTGATTGGAACAATAACAGCTAATTCCTCTGCTACGATATATTTATTGGCCCACATTTGCTTCGTGATGTTCTTTCTACCGTTGTTTGCACTCTCATCTACCCAATAAGCAGTAGGCAATCCCGATAATACTCTCATCTTTGTTTTGTCGCTTGTCATGTTCGGTAATTGTGTGAACATAGTAAGTGCGGCTGACTTTGAAACAATGCCCTCGATTACTTGTGCGATAATCTGTGGCTCCATAACTGCGTTAATGTCGTATCTTTCAACTCCTGTTGGCATAATTAATTTCCTCCTCGTAAGATGCTATTCATCTTTTCGTTTATTGTTTGTTTTCCGTCCACACTTCCACCTAATTTCGGTGAGCTGGACACTTTCTTTGTTTTTTCTGCAATTCCAAAATATTGTGGTGACTCTTTTTTTAACTTATCCACATTATCTTTTAACTCCCCATCCATAGATGTTAGTTTACTTGATAAAAATTCAACGAATTCAGGCTTTGCTGTTGCTTTGTGTAACTCCAATTCAGCTTTGGTTGACAATGCTTCTTTTTTTGCTAATTCTAATTCCTTAGAGATTTTATCTTCAGGTTTTTCCTTAGGCTCTTGCTTGGATTTCCACACTTCATACTCAGCCATTTCTTCTTTGGTTGGATACTTCTTAGATTCTCTAGCTAATCGCTCTGACACAACTTTGTCTAACTCAGCTTGCGTAAATGATTTTTCGTTTCCCGAGTTACCCTGCTCGTCAGTGTTGTTTTCATTTACTTCTGGAACGTCTGGCTTTTCAATATTCTCTGCTTGCATTTTTTGTTTCCTCCGTTTTGAGCCTGTCGGCTATTTTGCTTTAAATTATATTCTTAATTCATGAAAATGTCAAGATTTTTGTCCCAATGTATGATAAATGTATCTATGTATCATAAATGCCCTTTTTCTATACTCTTTATATAAAATATTTTTTCTCTATATAATAATAGAAAATACCCTTTATGATACATAGATTTTGAAAAAATATAACTTAGTATAAAAAAATATATAAATATATAGAAATATAGCAACCAGTTTTTTTTCGATAAAATCTTGGTTTTTTGGTTTTTTGAAAATGCTAAAAGTATAGTTAAGTATATAAATATATAGCTAAATATAAAAAAATATTGGACAGACTGCAATCAATACAATCTGTCCAATTCTGTGTCGAGACCGACTTTGGAACTCATGCTTTTGTAATTTGAAGACAGCAACTTGTATTTATTCCTTGATGAAATCTCTAAGTCGGTATTCCCCATTGTTTTAGCCATTCGATTTTCGTTCTTGTAGTATTGCATTCTTGATTCTATTTTTCTTTGCTCTTGCGACCATTCGTATCTTGTTTTTGCACTGTTGTTGTATTCAATCAACTGACTTTCTTGCACTTTCTTTTCTCGCAATTCTGCGTTTGTGTACATGGGGGTGGAAATCCCCATAAGCACAGGTTGAGCAAAATGGTAACAATTACAAGTGGCTATCTTTCGAGACAAATTGCTATTGATTCTCTCGAAATTCTCATTGCTAACCATGATTCCATCAATTGACGTGTGGTCAGGTGCTGGATTTGCATGGGATGTAATCTGCACCCCATCTGCACCAAATTCATTACCTATTTGGCTTGCCACATTCATGTTTACTTGATGCATTCCGTCCATGACGTTCATCCTTACAGCACTTGCCACATTTCGATTTATTCCACTTGGATATTGTACTTGTGTCATACCTTTCGACACTAAATTTCGTATAATCTTTTTGGTTGACGTGTTATAGTCAGCAACACCACTTGTGGATGCGACAATGGCTTCGTCTATGGCACTTACGTAAGCTTGTGAAGAAATGCTAGTGCTTGAGATGTTTCGCATTGTAGAGCCTGTCAGATTGCTTATGGATGTGATGATGTTCTGCACTGCCATGTTGTCATAAAAGTCAAGTTGTTTAACTCCTGCTGCAGTGTAAAATCTGCTTGCATCTGTATACTGCATCTTTGCAATATTGGTAAGTGTGGTTTTTAATTCATCCACGCTTTGATTTGTTCGAACTGCCAACTCTTTGTTTATGATGTCTACGTTTTTATTCATTAAAGCCATCTGGTCTAATCTACTTAGTTCGACCGAATTTAACGTACCTATCTCTTTTAATTGGATTGCGATTAAATCAAGATATTCAACTTCTATTTTCTTGTAGATTTTGTAATAAGCATTGCTAATCTGTTCTTGTTCCTCTATTGTCAGCATTATTCACATCCCCCCATTCAATTTCTAAGCTTGTCATGCTCTCGTTTTCAATGTCTTGGATTGCCTTTATTGCCTTGTTTGCATCTTCACCCATGAACATCTCACGATATTCATGCTTTGCCAATACTCCTGATGATATCTCCGTGAGTGCTGTTTTCTTGCGTTCATTTTCATCATCAATAATATCATCATCAAAGGTGATTTTCAGATTGTCATAAGGCTGATTAGATGCATATAATACTGCTCTTACGATATCGTATACAGCACTCTCTAGCACTATCTCATGCTTCTTCTTTCGCCTTATCATTTTGGAATTTTGTGTCATAATTCCCAACTCCCTAACTTGTCCCGCTGGGTCTAATTGATAATACTGAACTCCAAATCCTACTTTATCACCAAACAGTGCTAACGAATTCTCTAAATCTTTTGTCAACTCGTCAACTCTAAGTTCTGAACTTTCTGTTTGTAGAAAGTCTTCAGAGTTGAATCCTTTTGGTAATAAATATACTGACATATCGTTAGGGTCGAACACAGTCACATCTTCTCCTGTGACTTTGTCTACATCCGTTAATTCACTTCTGATAAATATTCGTTTTCGCCCTAAGTCGACCTCGTTTTGCAGAGCGTCAAAAGTATTATCTATTCGTTTTAACACGTCAATGGCTTGTGAGAAATAAGGCATACCAAACGGTAGCTCTGGCTTAATATTATTTGTGCCTGCTGGCTTAATCAATGCGAACCAAGGGATATCACTGCCTGTTGCGTATTCAGGAATAATGTCAGCGCCTATTTCTTCTGCTGCTACATAGTCCAATTCTTCCACGTTCAAGAACTTATCTGACTTGAATAACTTATTCTCAATTACCATGTTTCCATTATCATCATAATGATGAATAGATAACCACACATAAAACTTACCCTTGACTAGTTTACGTGTGGCAAACGCACATTCCGTAACGATTCCGTTTTCCCATGAGATAGGATAAATATTGTCAATAGACACATAGTCAAGTCTAGGCTCCATATCTGAATTGGTAATTACTCCATCCTCGTCTATCTCTATGTTGGTTACAGACACTACCACTGCACCTGTTCCCACTGCACCTGATTGTTCAACACTAGCATTCATAAATTCCCAAAAGTTCAGCTTTTGAAGTATATCAAACAACTTTTTAGTTGCTTCGTCACTTCCCAACTCTAATCTTACTCGCTCGTTGAATAGTGTGTCTGCCCAATCTTCGCACGATTTTTTTGCCATTTGCAAGCTTAACTTTTTCTTTTTGATTCTTGATTTTCCGTTGTAAATCGTGTAATTATGGAAATGCTTAACTTTTCCTTGATACCAACTTTTCCATTCGTTCACGTTGGCCTGCCAATTACCCTTGATGCCTCTATCGACTCCATATTCTCGTTCTAAATACTCCGTTATCTTCATATCGCTCTCCTTTTCTTAAATCGTTTTGAATTCATATTCCAACTCGTTAATTGTATTTATCGCACCGTTTGAAATTGACATTAAATTAATTTGCGTATCTTCATCTTCTTTAATCACGAATTTTGTTAAATCAAACTTACATAACGTGTCGTCGAATGGCACTTGATTGTTATAATTCATAGCGCCTAGATATAAATTATACGCACTTCGACCTGTTTCCGATACTTCTAATGTGCTTGTAAATACAACTGTTTGAACATCATGGTTATGGTGTATTGTAAACTGGTATAAAATCCCCTGTGCCGTGATTTCCACGATATTCATTTTTCACGGTATCTAACATTCCACAATCCCCAATAGGTTTAATTACTCCTGTGTGAACATCAATGGTAGGTTCAGTTAATTCTACTGGTACAAATTGCTTATCTCCTACAATGGATTCACCAATTATATAAGCACCCTGATATTGCACGTCATAAACACTGTTTTTTACCGCAAACAATGCAATATTAAGACCAGTGTATTCTACTGCATCAAAAGTTTTAACAACTACACCATTCTTAAAAACGCTATTGTGGTCGAAACCATATTCGTTGAAAGTATCTTCAACCGTTTCCACTTGGTACATGAGATATGAAAAAGAATCCGCCCCATATCTAATTACAGAACCATACATCCAACGTTGATTTGCATTCCCATTTCTAGCTCCAAACAGTGCATCATACTGACTAACCTGTATACCAGTGGTCATTGCCTTAACTCTGATATATGTGTCTTGCGTGGCTTCAACCCCAGTATCTATCCATTCTGTACCTGTACTTTTCAATCCTTTTAGCCTTAGTGGTTCTTTCTTTTTCTTTTGTTCCAATAATGCACCAGCTACTGCAAAAAACGTACTCATTATATCACCCTAGGCTGTATGCCTATCAATACCAGTGCCATACTGTGGATTACACCTATATACTTTGTATTGCCTTTCAGTGGTATAGTATCTCCGTTAATCTCAATGCCTTCTGCGATACCTAAATCATCAGGAACTTCAAGCACGTTTGTATCGCCATCAGCTGTGGTAAAGTGCAAGAATGCATCATAGGGACTGCTTTCAATCTCTGTTAATGTAATCCTAGTGATTGGATTATTCCATGTGTAAACACGGCTATTTAAAATCTGTGGAACGGTTTGTGCTGTCTCATCACTGAACACTGGAATTAAAATACTTACTTTATAGTCCAATTGTTCTTCTAGGTTGGATATCACCTCTGTTAATGCAGATAATGCAACAAGTGTGTCACTGTTTAACAATAGCTGTGCTAGTGATATCGGTGCATCTCCTACGGTAGAAACCATAGGTGTGTTATTCTTTTGGTAAATTGATAAGTCAATTCCGTTTAATTTAGCATAGCTTTCTTTTGACATCAACCCATTTACCGTGCTTGTTGCGTTTGGAATAGCGTTGGCAGATATTTCAATCCACGCTGTGCCTGTGTATCTGTACGTGAGGTCTGTGTCGTTCACATTCACTGTCCAACCGTCTTGTGGAGTAGGGTAAGTTGTTGCAATGTCTGCGTAGGTAGCTACTGCTTCTTTCCAATCCATGCCTTGCACAATTGCTTCAATCTCGTTATGAAGTGTTTGTAACCATTCCATCAAATCATCGTTATCAGCTATATTACCCTCGATAGCGCCCCATGATAGTATGGCTTTAATAACTGCTGTAACTGGGTCTATTTCTATATTATCGCCTGCTGTGAGATTGTCCTGCTTGCTATCCTCTATCTCGCTTGTAACCTCTCGCAAATCGGCAATGCTTTCGTTTACGTTTGCAAACGATTGTACTACTGCTTCGTCAAACTCTTGTAATTCCTGTATTTCTTTTTTAATATCTTCATCTGCAAATGCAACCTCAATTGTATTGGTTTGTACTCGCATATGAACAGCATTCGTAATCTCTCCGTTTGTATTATCAAAAACAGTATGGTCAAATCTGCTTGCAATTATTATTTTTGTTTTTTCACAGAAATATATGCCCGAATCCACATACTTAACTTCTAGTATTGCGATACATTCAGGGAATGCAATCGTTTCTTCTTGTGTTAGCGTTAACAGTAAATCCTCATCTATATCTGCCAAAGTCCACTTTTTCAATTCCGTGTTTTTATAATACAAAACAGCACTGAAATCAGTCCATTTTATTTCCTTGTCAAATATTAATTTAATAGGTGCGTTACTACCTTGCAATATCATTCTTTCTACCTCCTTGTTATTAAATATTCTGCGAATGGGTAAATGGCATACTCAAACGCATCTAAACTATCTATATCGCTTGTTCCATCGTCCAACCGTTCATCTGTTTTCTTCTCGTCCCACACTGCATCTAGTAATGCCTTGTGTAAATTAGGACAGTTCTTAGATACAATCAATCTTCGCTGTGCTATTAACTGATTGGATAACTGTATTCTATCAAACACTCTACCCTTTTGGCAATCTTGTATTTTAATGTTTAACGCATTTCTGCTTGCGTAAGTGATAAGTCCATTTGTTATTACACTGCCTAAACCGCCCCAGTCAGCAAATGCAAAATGCACACGTCCGTACTTCTCCGTCATTCTATCGTAAAACTTGTGGAACTGTGCATATAGATTTTCAGGCTCGTGTGTGTCCTCTATGTCGTGTTCTTCAAGGGCTATGACATGAGTAAATCCTCGTGTAAGTCCTATTGCTTTGAACACTGACTTTGCCTGACTCGCTCCGTAATCAATCCCTATACTGATTGTGGATAGCTTGCGTATGTATTCGTGTGGAATATCCATGTAAAATTCTCGCTCGTTGTCAATATATTCTCGGTAGATAATCCCCTCTGCCCTCACAAAGTTTCCTAAGATAAACCTGTCATAAAACACTCCCGAATACTCGTTCTTGAGTTCTCTCACGTATTCAGGGTCTAAGAAATCGTTATCATCAATGGTAAATTTAATTACGTTCTTTGATATCTTATCGTTCAGTATGATTTCAGTGTTTACATAATTGTTTGGACTATCAGGGTTCGTTGTAGCGAATAGTTTAGAGCCTTTTAGTGATAATCTTGATAGCAGCATATAGTAAAATCCTTTTGGAACTAAGGTAAGCTCATCTATATAAGCACCTTGTAACGTCATACCACGAATTTTGTTCTCTGCTCGCTCATCAGATGCTCCCTCAAGCCATATAGTGCGTCCATACAGCTCTCCTTTCTTCATGCCTAAGGAATATGTGAATGTAGGCTCAAATTCCTGTAATAAGCGTAAACAGTTTCTGTTCAATGTCGTTCCCGTCTTTCCCGCCATTAGGAATTCTGAATTCTTAGGGCAAGATGCTACGTACATCGCCCATTCAATGATACTATAATGGGTCTTTCCAGAACGGACAGACCCATAGTATAAATTTATTCTTTTTTTCTTGGTTTTAATTGCTATCGTTTGTTTCTTCGTCAATAACATTTCCAAACAACTCCTTCGCCACGTTTTCAATTGTAGATGTAGCATGTACTTCTTGATGCACTACGTCACGTTGTCCTAG
>JAWXVC010000018.1:0-36288 GCA_044425805.1 Lachnospiraceae bacterium
CTGATCCATAAGCATATAAATCACTTGAAAGCTTGCTTCCATCTTCATCCTCAAATGTAATGGTGTAGCTATTTACAGTTGCTTTATAAGTTGCTTTATATGTCGCATCCCCTGTTACTGTTGCAACTTTTGGACTCCATCCTGCAAATGTATAAGTAAATTCTGCTGTTGCTTCTTTTGTTGGATTTTCTGGTACTGCTACCTCTGATCCATAAGCATATAAATCACTTGAAAGCTTGCTTCCATCTTCATCCTCAAATGTAATGGTGTAGCTATTTACAGTTGCTTTATAAGTTGCTTTATATGTCGCATCCCCTGTTACTGTTGTAACGGATGGGCTCCAGCCTGCAAATGTATATGTATACTGTGATGTTGCTTCCTTTGTTGGTTCTGTAGGCACTGTTACCTCTGATCCATAAGCATATATCTCACTTGAAAGCTCGCTTCCATCTTCATCCTCGAATGTGATGGTGTAATTATTGATAATCCACTTAGCCTCAAATGTCACATGATTTGCCGGCATTGTAAAGCTATCGCCTTCTTGGTACACCTTACCTGCATATTCCCAGCCTGCAAAGGTATATCCTGTTCTAGCAATCGTTTCTTGTCCTTGAACTGTTACTGACTCTCCCTCTTCATAACTTAAAAGGTCAGTTGGTAGTTCACCACTTGTTTTATCATCTGCCTTATAAGTTACACTATATGTTTCAGCCGGCTTATCAATGATTTTAAAGGTAACGATTTGATCGCTATTTGAAGTTGTTAGTATGATATTTTTTACATCATCTTTCGTATAAAGTTCATACGCACCTTGTGTATGAACCTTAGCTAAATATTCTGTTGCATCAACTGCGTATGTGATACCTTCTTGTGATATTTTTAATACTGCACTACCATCTACAGTGTAGTTTGTCGTAAATTTTGCAGTTGCATAAGTAATATCATCTGTCGTATTTCCATTTTCTGTATAATACTTCCCTGTATCAGGTTCTACGATATAAAATTGAACGCTAATGCTACCACCTTCGACTGTAAGTTTTGGTCCATCAAAGCCTTCGTAGGTTTTAGAATCTCCATCTACGTCATCATATGTTAAGATTGCTCCATCATTTGTAGGATAAACATTTGGGTCACCTTGATATTTAGTTTTCAAGGTTGCAGGTATAACGAAATCCTCGCCAGCTGCTATAATCGTTCCCACATCAATTGTTACAACCTGTTTTCCATTTACAGTTGTAAGTGTCATACCGCTAGGCAAATCCTTTGCATCTACTACAAAATATTCTGAAATTGTATCGACAACATAAGCATTCGTAGCTGCATATTGTATTTGGGATGCGATTTTTTCTAATGTATCATTTAAACCATTTGCATTGTTATCTAGTACAACGCAAGTTCCATCACTAGAGATTGCTTGTAAATAACTACTAAACCCACTACCAATTGCAATGCTATAAATCTTCGCATTGTAGCTTGAACTCTTTAGGGTATTCGCTTCTGTAGTCCCACCAGCATAATAACCGTTCCAATTACCGCCTCGCCATGATGGCTCACCATCTGAAATAAAAACAATATATAATGGTCGGCCCGTATTATCTGCTTTTATGCTATTTGCATATTCTATTGCTTTGCTAAGTGCAGAGTCATAGTATGTTCCATTATCAGGTGTCATTCCCGCTAGACCTGAGGCTATCGTTGTAGCATCTGTCGTAAAATTAATACTTTCAGAAACATCTTCTCCTGAAAATGTAACCAAAGCTACACGGTTTGCATCTTCGTTATTATTTGCTAACAATGTTGCTGTCATTTGATTCACTGAGCTAACAGTTTCATCCCAACAATCATTGTAACCATCCCATGAACTACCTGGTCCCATACTTCCCGAACGATCCACGACTAGAATTACATCAGAACCAGTTTCAATCGGCATACCTGCTAATGAAAATGTAATATTCGCATCATAAGGATTACTTGTATTCGTATTCCATGTAGCTGTTTTTGATGTTGAAAGCTCTCCAGCTTCTAAATCCCCTTCTTCAGCAGCAACAGGTTCTGGTGCTTTTACAGGATTTTGGTAGTCATCAAAATCAAACTTTTCTACTACAGTTACTGTATAGACTGTAGTATCGCCTGTTGCATAATAATCTCTACCATTTTTTCTATATTCATGAATTGTAACTGTTGTTGTTCCAACAGATTTACCCGTAATCGTAACCTCACTACTGTACTGTGAATTACTTGCTGTAGCAATGGATGTATTGCTAGATGATGCTCTTTGATATGTATATGGATCGACTGATGTTGAAACACCGCTTTCTACCACAACATCCTCATAGCTTGTTGCATAGGTTTGTGCAAACATAAGGGTGTTTGCGTATACTTCTGTGTCCTGAACTATATCATTAGATGAATCCTCATCTACTGTTGTTCCAGGTGTTGCGCTAGCAGGTTCATCTTTCACCTCTGTCCCAGGTGTTGCACTAGCGTGTTGTTTCTCCACTTCCGTTCCCGATGATGCACTTTGTACATCAACAATTGAAACGTTTTCTTGTGCAAATGTCGTAGTCGCTAGACTATTGAAGATCAATGACACTAATAGTAACAACGTTACTATTCTAAATCTTCGACTCTTAAAACGTTTCATCTTGTTTACCTCTTATTAAATTTTATCACCCATTTTGGGGGTGCCTTCGCAGTATATCATTTGTGATGTAGTTGTGATAAGTACGGATTTTGACCATTTTTATAGCAAAATCCGTACTTGACAAAATATGGAAAACATGCATTTTTACGCTTTCTTAATTTTGTATTAAAAAACCCGAAAACAACTATGAAGGCTGTTTTCGGGCTGAAAATTTTATTCTATTGTAATACCAGGTCCATATGGTGCTAATGCGACCATAATGTAGGCACATGTTGCATTATCCTTTTTTTCCTTTGCAAACTGCCACAGTTTTTTGCACATTTCGTAAACAATATCATTATAAGATTCATCTGGCAATAGGTTGTGTAGCTCCATAGGATCATGTTCTAAATCGTATAATTCATCAAAGTCAAACGTATTATAAGTGAATTTCCACTTCTTATTCCATACGCTACGCTGTATTCCATACACTTCATTACCGTTTGTTTGGCTAAACATATTTGTATGTAATTCTTCTAAATCTCCTTGAAGAATAGATAAAAAGCTCTTACCTGAGCCCTTTGATTCTAAGCCTGCGATATCTAGAATAGTAGGTGCAAAATCTGTTAAGGATAATAAACCTTCGTGAACGATACCTTCTCCAAATCCACTACCTCGTACGATAGCCGGTATGTTATATGCCTCTCTAAAGCATGGTAGTCCTTTTGCCCAAAGGCCGTGGTTTGCAAGATAATCACCGTGATCTGTAAGATACATCACAACGGTATCTTCTGTGATCCCCTTTTTTTCAATGCTATCAAGCACCTTACCAAATAGATAATCTTCATATGAGATAAATGCTAGATAGCGTCGTATACTTTCTTTATGCTCAGCCTCTGTAAGCCTAAACATGCTCTTTGTTCTACGATAAAGTGCAGGTTTATCTTCCATCGTATCATAAAAACTCTCTGGAAGCTCTATATCTTCTATATTATATAAATCTAAAAACCTCTGTGGTACACAATATGGATCATGTGGTCCCGTCGTACCAACATACATAAACAACGGCTTTTCAAAATCGTAATCCTCAATATAAGAACAGGCTAGCTGCGTTGTATCTGTATCACCAAATGGATTTTCATCTAATCCAAATTGAGAATATGTAGGATACCCCGGTCTAATAATACGTCCAAACTCCTTATTCTCTTTTTCCAAATCTGCCCTTGTATCAATGCGTACACCCTTCGTATAAACCTTATCCCAATCATTGGTAAGCGGTTTATTTGTAGGCTTCATACGCCCATAATTTGATACATATTCATGTAGTACAGTATCAAAGCCTCTCTCAAGCGGTCCATCATAGGCACTTACATGCCATTTCCCCGAAAATACCGTATGATACCCTGCTTCTTGTAACTGTTCTGGAAAGAGCACTACATCATCATACACCGTCCTAGAAAGCGTATTATCTACCTCTACGTTATTCCAAACACCATGCTCCGATGGATATAATCCCGTAAAAAAAGAGGCTCTTGAAGGACAGCAATGTGGAGATGGACAAAAACAGCTACTAAACTGCGTCGACTCCTTTAAAAACCTATCTATATTCGGCGTTTTCGCCATATGCGTAGCCTTAATTGTGTCAGCATTTTGCTGATCTGTCATAAACACTATAATATTTTTCTTACTCATACTAATAACCTTCCTTCACCCTCTATATACTTGCTTGTACATTTATTATGGACAACTTAGTATTCCCTCTGCCCATAGGCAAGCCCCACAAGTTGGTTCTTCATTTCCAAAGCAATCTTCCCTATTATCCTCAGGATAATGGCAATGACCACAATTTGTACATGGTGAGAAACTAAAAGAGTCTACTCGCTCTCTAAATGCCACATATTCCTCCGATTCCCATATAACAGCTATGCTCTGTGTTCTAACACTTCCAAAGCTATGATGATAAATCCTTCGGTTTGTATTAGCTATTGCAGTCGTCCCATTATGTAGTAGTGCCATACAGGGGCTCACCTCGCCATCACTTCTCACAAAACACATTCCTTCCGATACAAATCTACAATACTGCGATCTTCTTGGGACTGGAATATTCCCCACCAAAAGATTAAAATTCATCTTCTCAAATAACTTCGTAACCCCCTGCTTCACCTGTGGTATGTCAAAATCCATATACGGTAAATTCACTTTAGGTCTAGCTTCTCCGAATTTATCAGAACCAATCGACATACTCAAGGTTCTTTGATACAAAAGTTCGTCATTGTCCTTTGTACTCGCTGGATACATATTCGAAATATTCACATCTTGAATGCTATATTTATCTATAAAATATGGGAGCTTTTCTAATTCTTCAACATTGCTCTTTGTTACCACAAAAGTAATCCCTAGCTGTACAGAGCTTCCTGCCTTAAAACGCATCGTATTAAACAACTTCATATGCTCAAAAATCTCCGACATATTCGGATGTCCTACTAATGGCTTTTCAAATGTCTCAAAGGAATCTATAGAAATCCACAACTTGTCTAATCGCATTGCAATCAATGCTTCAATCACTTCCTTCGTTAATAGAGACCCGTTCGTTAATACCTCCACTCTTACACCAAGACCCTTACATGCTGATAACATGTCTAGAATCCTCGGGTGAAAAAATGGTTCCCCCATCCCACCAAAGAATATTGTGTCAACACTGCTAGGTAGATTCACTAATATTCTTTGAAACATATCGTAGGTCATATGTGCATAAGTTTCATCAAACCAAGTGTGCCTAAAACACATATCACAATTAAAATTACAGTGTGAAGTTGGTTCTATATATAGTTTTTTTAGTGGCATACTCCCCCTCGTTTTCTAAAAAGGTAATGAAGATTTGATTATCTCAGGTTCTTTATAAAACAATGTCTTTCCACTGCGAACAGAACGAAGCACACCTACTCTTTCGCAAATCGCCTCGAATTCACTTTTGGCATTTAGAACAATAAAATTCGCCTCTTTACCAACCTCTATTCCATATGTACTTGCTAGATTCATCGTTTTTGCACCATTTGTAGTCACTAGATCAAGTGCACTATCTATCTCTTCAAAACTCATCATTTGCGCAATATGAATACCGTGATCAAGAATATTCATCATATTACCATTTCCAAGCGGATACCATGGATCCGACATAGAATCCTGTGCAAAACAAACATTGATTCCTGCATCATTTAATTCCTTTACTCTCGTTAATCCGCGACGCTTAGGATATGTGTCTTGCCTTCCTTGTAAATATATGTTTTCAGTAGGACAAGAAATAAAATTAAGGTCTGAATTTTTCAGTAATTTCATCAACTTAAATGCGTAACTATTATCAGCCGAACCAAATGAACAAGTATGACTAGCTGTCGTCATAGATCCAATTCCATTCATATAAGAAAGTGCTGCTAGAAGCTCTAAAAATCTAGATTGTACATCATCTGTTTCGTCACAATGCACATCTATTAGTTTGTCATACTTCATCGCTAATTCTACAGTTTTATGGATGGATTTTTCTCCAAATTCTCTAGCCAGTTCAAAATGTGGTATAGATCCTACACAATCTGCTCCCATAATCAAAGCTTCTTCTACTAGCTTGTCTCCATCTTTATAAGCATACATCCCTTCTTGTGGAAATGCAACAACTTGAATGGTAACAATATCTTTTAATTCATCTCTTAATTCTAGTAACGCCCTTAAAGATGTTAGTTTTGGATCTGTAACATCTGCATGAGTACGGATATACTGTACACCCGCAAGCATTTCTTTCTTCACTCCTTGTAATGCTCTTTCTTTTATATCCTCTATCGTCAAATCGTCTTTTGTCTCACTCCATCTTTGAATCCCTTCAAATAGCGTCCCTGTACCGTTTGTAGCTCCCTCTTTTCTAGCTGTAAAAACATAGTCAAGATGTATATGCGGATCAACATATGGTGCACTTACTAAAAAACCATCTAAATCTACCATTTCGCAAGCCTCGTCAATCTGTGCTTCAATCCGCTTAAACTTACCATCTTCTACTAATATATCTCTTTTTCCAGAAACCCCTTTAATTTTAGCATTTTTATATAATACTGTTTGCATTGTTATCTCTCCTTATCTTTCCAAAAATTCTTTAATTATAACTGCCGTATGTAAATCTAAACGGCTTTTTTCATTTTCCATACTCAAATTCGTTAGTTCACTTATTTTTTTCAATCTATATTTCAATGTATTAACATGAACATATATTTTTTCGGAACTACGATATAAATTTCCGTTACACTGAAAATAAGCCTTTAGTGTTTCAACCAAAATTCCATTATTCATTTGGTCATATTCTAAAATTGGATTTAGAATATGTATACTATATTTCCTAAGCACCTCTTCTTGTTCAAGTTCTAAGAGTAGTCCATAAAATCCAAGCTCTTCAAAATAATTCACCTGCTTTTCTTCTCCAAGCAATCCCGATATTTTTATGCTCCCTAGAGCCTCGTGAAAGCTATCCTTTATTTTTTTCTGGTCACTTTTTTCCTTTCCTACACCTATTTTAAAATGCAATTTATGATATTTTTTTCGTAATGAAAGATTACACTTTTCTATTATACTTTTACGATGAGTATAGGCTTCATCCTCATTCCACCCTAAGATTAATACAACCCCTCTTTTGTAAATCATTGATAGCACTTGTACTTTTTGTTGCTCTAAAACATCCAAGCAAACTTCTCTTACATTATATAAAACAGTTTCTTCCATTGTTTGTTTTTGTTCAACACCATAACTATTCACTAATATCACTTGGTAATAGCTACTTTGTATCTCCTTCATAAAATCATAATTGATAATATATTCTTTTTCAAAATTTGAATTAAACAATAAATCTGAAACAAGTGCAGTCTCTGCTTCTTCTAATCGGTTATTACCAACAATACTTCTACCAATTTCTTCTAATATATTCACAAGGGGTATATCCCACGGAATGCTAAACAATGGAAATCCATGTTCCTTCGCTAATAAAACTACTTCATCTGAAATATGCATTACATAGTTTTTACCTTTTAGAATCAATGCGCCTGCAAGCCCTTTATTAATAGACTCTAAAATCAACATTTCTAGGTTGAACTTTGGCTGATTTATTACCGCTCCACTAACAATAAGTAATTCTCCACCTTTTACCCAATTCATAATACTCACAGTCTCTGCAACATAAGCCCATCTAATCCTATGTTCAAGTCCAACATCCCCTGTCAAACAACTGATTTGTTGTAAAGTCTCTAATTGATATAAATCCTTACACCTAAACATATTTTTTACCTAAAAATTGATACGTTGCTGCTTCACTCGAGGCAATCACCTGTCCTGCTCGTATAGAATATAGAACTTGCGACTGATTTCGTAAGGCTGAATACTGATCATTCGCATTTAAAATAAGAAGATTCGCTGGTTTCTCTACCTCAATACCATAATGATCTTGTATTTGCATTGTTTTTGCACTGTTTTCCGTAATATATTTTAGAGCATCCTTAAATTCATCATATCCCATGAGCTGTGTAATATGTAAACACTGAAACAACACATTTAAAATATGTCCATTTCCAAATGGATACCATGGATCTACAATAGAATCCTCTGCAAAACTGACATTTATGCCTGCTTGCACCAATTCCTTTACACGCGTTACACCTCTACGCTTCGGATAGCTATCTGTTCGTCCTTGTAAATGGATATTCTCTACTGCACAACAAACAAAATTCACCTTGGATTTTTTTAGAACATTAAATAACTTTCTTGCATATGCATCATTATAGGAACCCATCGCACAGGTGTGGCTTGCTGTAACTTTTTCATACAAATTCAATCGTATAGCCTCTGCTGCAAGTGTCTCTAAAAATCTCGATTGTTCATCATCTATTTCATCACAATGTACATCCACTAATAAATCATGTTCTTTCGCTAACTCCATCGCAAACTTTAAGGAATCCACTCCATATTCTCTAGTAAATTCATAATGTGGAATTGCTCCAATCACATCAACGCCCAATGCCACAGCCTCTTTCATTAATTCTTTACCACCATCATATGAAAGTATTCCTTCTTGTGGAAATGCAACAATTTGTATTTCACAATATTCTCTAACCATTTCCTTTACTTCTATTAATGCCTTTAATGCTGTTAAACTAGGATCTGTAACATCAACATGCGTACGTATAAACTGTATTCCGTGAACTGCGCACATCTGAACTGCCCTTACAGCACGATCTATCACATCTTCACGCGTTAGTTTATCTTTTCTTTCTGCCCATCGCTCAATTCCTTCAAAAAGAGTACCACTTAAATTCCAACTAGGATCTCCAGCTGTTAAAACAGCATCTAAATGAATATGAGGTTCTATAAATGGTGGTACTACTAAACACCCTTTTGCATCAATGTTTTCTTCACTTATATCATAGCTTATGCTCCCTGCCTGCATGAGTGATTTTATCACGCCGTCCTCTACCTCAATATCCATTAGCATAGCATAGTTTTGCAATTTACAATTTAATATTCTCATAAATACTCCTTTTCCCATCGCGTAAATTTAAAAAAGGAGCTGTTATCCACCCATTCATAGGTAAATAATAGCTCCTTTGCTTCTTTCTTTATATTAGTATATAGCCTCTAAATTGTCTATATTGATTTGTGACAATGTTTTTTAGCTTTCATTGTACTTACAAGACAATTCGCATAAAAATACAAATATTATGTTGACTTTTTAATATGCACTCACTATTATTAAGGCAAGTTACACGAGAACAAAGAGGTTCTTGCAAGGTTCATTCCTTGCAGGGCCTCTTCTTTTTATTTGAGGAGGATATTTATGAAAAAGACAGAAAAGCACGATTCAGATTATGCATTATCACCGGTAGCTAATGAGAGCAAGAAGGGCTTTATCTCTATGCTAGTAATTATGATGGGATTCACCTTTTATACAGGTACAATGCTAACAGGTGGAACCCTAGGAACTAGTTTATCTTTTAAAACACTTTTCATTGCGTTATTAATTGGTGATCTTATATTAGGAACATATACAGCAGTCTTATCTTATATGGCTTCTAAAACTTCCTTATCAACACATTTGCTAGCTCGCTATTCTTTTGGTAAAACAGGTTCTTACCTAGTATCTGGTATTTTAGGTATTACTCAGGTTGGATGGTTTGGCGTAAGTGTTGTTATGTTAGCACAGCCAATTAGTACTACATGGGGAATTCCTCTTTGGCCAGTAATTATCGTTTGTGGTTTGCTTATGACATTTACTGCTTACTTTGGTGTAAAATCCCTTGCTATCCTTAGCTTAATAGCAGTACCTTCTATTGCTATTTTAGGTTGTTATTCAACTGGTATTTCCTTATCAGAAATTGGTGGTGTTTCAGCTCTAATCGGCACAGGAACTACCGATTCCATTACATTAACACTCGCTCTTAGCTTAGTAATTGGCTCTTTTATTTCTGGTGGAACACTCACTCCTGACTTTACTCGTTTTGCTAAAACAACAGGTAGTGCTGTAACTTCTACACTAGCAGCCTTTTTCGTTGGTAACATTATGATGTTTGCATTTGGTGCTATTGGTGGACTAGCAACTGGTTTAGCAGATATTTCAGACGTTATGATTGCACAGGGTCTTGTACTTCCTGGTATTATCATCTTAGGTTTAAATATTTGGACTACAAACGACAACACTATTTATGCAGCAAGTCTAGCATTTTCAAATATTACTAAATTACCAAAAAAACACCTCGTAATCTTTAATGGTATTGTGGCTACAATTTTCTCACTTGCATTGTACAATAATTTTACAATGTTTTTAAGCTTCCTAAGTGCATTTATCCCATCTCTAGGTGCTGTTATGATTGCAGATTTCTTCTTTATTCAAAGAGAAGAATATGACAAAGATTTTAATAGCTATAGATTTAGAAGTGTAAATTTCTCAGCAATTCTTGCTTTCATCATCGGATGTGTTTGTAGTTACCTACCTGGAATTTCTTGCATAAATGCAGTCGCTGGAAGTATGATCTCTTATATTATTATTAGTAAACTAATTGCTCCTTCATTCGTTGCAACAAATGCATAGAATAATATATTCATAAACAAAAAACATCCTCACGAGGATGTTTTTATGTTTATACTTCATATTTTCCACGGAAAATAATATCCTTATCAAAGTTCTCTCTATACTGTCTTTGCTTTTCTTGATACATAAGATTGTCGGCCTTCTCTATTTGAGTTGTCACATCCCATGTATTGCTCCATGAATAACCAATTGCAGCCTTTGGAGATTCTCCTGAATTTAGAACAGCCTGTAGCTCTTTTACTTCTGTTTCTAAGGTAACCTGTTCTACATCCGGTAAAATCACTACAAACTCATCTCCTCCGATACGATAAGCATGTTCGCCAAAGCTTTTTTTCAAGATATCAGATAAACTCGTAATATACAAATCACCATATTTATGACCATACTGATCATTGACAACCTTTAATCCATTGATATCTATATAAATAATTCCTAATGACGCTGTCTTTTGTTTCTGTAAAGCAATGATTTCATTTGTGTAACTATGTCTATTTTTTAGTCCTGTAAGACTATCATTAAAGCTCAATTGATTTAGCTTTTCAATTACTTGGTTTTTATCAAGAAAATCTGAGATAAAGTTTGAAATCGAACGAATAACGAATGTTTTTTTAATATTTTGGGTTGGGTTATCAACACCGATAAAGCCAATAATATTGCCCGATACATCTCTCAGCGGAGCTGTTACCAAAGAAGTAATATCCTGTGCCTGTAGAATTCTATACTCTTCTGATTCAACATCCAATTCATCACTAAGCGAATCAATATAAAACTCTCCTACCTCATCATATTTTTCAAACCAATTAGCTACTACTGAAGAATCTACATTTTGCAAAAAATCAATTTGAGGTACAACGCCTTGTGCACACCATTCATATGTATTATTAATATATTTTTTATCATCTGACAAATCAAAAATATAGCTTCTCTCCGCCATATGATACATTGCAACATGATTGAGTAGTTCATCAATAGCTTCATCAGGAGTTAGCCCTGAATGCAATGTACAAATACAATCATTAATAACCTGTTGCTGTGCTAGCTGTTGGGTTAGTCCCTGTTCTAATAATTTCAGTTTCGAAATATCCTTAGCAATCTCTATCCTCGCTTCGATACCATCGAAATTTATTAATTTATCCTGTACCATAAAATAGATATCTAAAAGTTCATTGTAATGCTCCCAGTTATAAAAGGAATCGTGGTTCAAGCAATGATTCGTACAAAATGGGCATGGCTCATCAAGCCCCTGCAATATCTTGTAGCACTTCTTTCTGCGCCATTGATCTTCCTCTGGATTACCTAAAACCTCTAGGCACTTTGCATTCATATAATATAACTCGTTCGTAATGGGATCCGCTATATATACAATATCTTCAATAACATCTAATATAAAACGTGAAACTGCATCTGCATTCATAGTCTAGTACCTTTCGTTGTTCTTATACTCAATATAATATAACACACACTTTCCATGAATTACCAGTAAATCAGCAATAAATTTGACAAAAACTACTATATTTAAACCAATCCCATGCACCATTCGACCATAATCGCAACGATTACTACTAATGCTGAGATTATAAAACCATGTAGCATTGGTTTTGCACCTGCTTTTTTCATATCCTTCACATTCGTATTAAGTCCTATAGCAGCTAATGCTGCAACCATTAAAAACTTACTAAGCGTCTTTGCTCCTAAAGAAACTTCTACTGGAATCACGCCAAAGCTGTTCACAATAGCAAGTGCTACGAATCCAACAATAAACCAAGGGAAAATCGATAAAAAGTTCACTTTACTTACAGCACTCTTTTCTGATGTTGTTTCCATTTTATCAAGTTGACACACTTCATACTTTTGACCTTTATTTTTCACTTCTGCCATAGCCGCTTTATATGTCGCATGCTCCTTACGTTTGATTCGTATATTGACAAATGCAAATACTACTACTGTTGGAATAATAGCAAGTGTTCTCGTAAGCTTTACCATCGTTGCAAAATCGCCTGCTGCTTCACTATATGCATACCCTGCTGCTACTACACTTGAAGTGTCGTTTACTGCAGTACCTGCCCATAATCCATACGCCATATCACTAAGTCCTAATAATTGCCCCATAAAAGGAAATGCTAGAATCATAATCATGTCAAATATAAACGTTGCTGACATCGCATAGGCAATTTCTTGATCCTCTGCATCAATAACCGGTGCAATCGCTGCGATTGCAGAACCACCACAAATACCTGTTCCTGCTGAAATTAAATTCGAAATTTTCCAATCCAGTCCAAGCGCTTTCCCAATAAAATATCCACCCCCAAAGCAAGTAAGTAACGTAAAACACATAACCGCTAAGGATAAAGAACCTACTGTTAAAATCGTTTGTATACTTAAAGATGCTCCAAGTAAAATAATCGCAAACTTCAAAATCTTTTTCGAGGTAAACTTAAGACCTGCCTTTAACACCTTTGTATCCACAAAACTATTGATTATAATACCTATAAACAAGGCAATTACCGATGCGCCTATTAAATGAATTGGTAACAATCCCTCTATAAACTCTGCAATAAATGCAATCCCTATCGCCACTACCACTCCTGGTACAATACTTTTAAATCCCTTCATACTCCCTCTTTTCTGTAGGTTATACCTTCCTATTATGTATACTTAGTTCTTTTCGTATGCTGATATATAACTTTAGACAGGCACGCTCTCGCTATAGCTCGCACATAGCGGTACATAGGGTACTTCAAGAGAAAAGTACCCAAATACCGACGGCTCACAATACCTGCTTTAAAGTTATATATCAGCATACGATTAAGAGCCAAGCACGCATAATAGAATTATATAACGCTTCCACTTTTTTACAACTTGATTATATATCCAGTTATTGATATAATCAAATAATCATTTGTTATTAATTGATAAGTAATTATTATCGAATTTTATAACTAATAACAGGAAAGAAGGAAGCCATGTTAGACAAGAGGATTTACACTTTTTTGGAGCTTTGTAATGTGATGAATTACCATAAGACGGCTGAGAATCTTTGTATGACGCAGCCAGCGGTTACGCAGCACATCAAATATTTAGAGGAAGAATATCAGTGTGAACTATTTACGTATGCGAATAGAAAGCTTACAAAAACCACTAAATGTCTTGAGTTAGAAAAGTATGCGCGTTCGATTATTTCTATAAATACGCATGCAGCTGAACAATTATCTCAAACTGATAAAATCCAGATAAATATCGGTGCCACAAAGACAATTGGGGAATATCTTTTAGATGATTTATTATTACCTTTATTATGTCACGAGCAATATGAAATCAATCTGATAATTGATAATACAGAGCGACTTTTAGAGCGTCTTA
Source organism: Lachnospiraceae bacterium (assembly GCA_044425805.1). Taxonomy (GTDB): domain Bacteria; phylum Bacillota; class Clostridia; order Lachnospirales; family Lachnospiraceae; genus RGIG6307. The sequence continues at coordinate 14,094 of JAWXVC010000018.1, forward strand.
ACCATTTTGATATAGATTTGCTGCTTCTTGAAGGTTTTGTAGACAAAGAAAAATATAATCATCAGAAAATATCTAATGAAGAAATCGTGGGGATTTGCAGTCACTCTCACCCATTTGCTAATAGATCTGTCAGCTTAGCTGAGGTTTTTCATGAACATGTTATTTTGCGTGAAAAGGGGTCTGGAACTAGAGCTGTATTTGAAACCTTTTTAGTTTCAAAGGGATACTCTGTGAGTGCTTTTTCAAAGAAATCTATGATTAGTAGTAATAAACTTATTGAAAAAGCGATCATCAAACATAGCTGTATCTCTTTTGTTTATGAAACTATTCCAAATAAAAACAAAAAGATTGCTACCTTTCATATTGAAGATAGCAACCTGTTTCATGAATATAATTTCGTGTTTTTAGATAAAAGTAAAGCCAAAGATATTATCGCACTTGTTTTAAACAGGTGATGTTATCAACCTTTTAAATAATAATACAGTGATTTCACACCAAACCCCGTACCGCCTATAGCCTTCGCTCCCGGTTTGATTGGACCAGTCGCTACACCTGCGATATCCACATGTAAAAATGGTGTTTCTTCCCTAAAACTATCAAGAAATACTCCTGCACAAATGCCACCAGCTCCACCAGTTGAGGAATTATACAAATCAGCTGTTTCATAAGCAATATTTTTTCTATATTCTTCATAAGTAGGCATGCGCCATAGTTTTTCACCAGAATAAGTCATCGTGTGCATAAATGTCTCGTATAAATCATCGTCAACTGTAAAGACTGGCGCACATACATTTCCAAAGAAAAGTGCTGAAGAGCCTGTTAGCGTTGATAATTCTACAATACTGTCTACCTCTTCTTCTCGTACGAGGTAGGTAATCGCATCCGCCATAGATAATCTACCTTCTGCATCTGTACTAGCGATGAAAATCGTTTTACCAGACATTGAAGTCACAATATCTCCATTTCTATAACCTTTTCCATCTATAAGATTCTCACAAGCAGCCACAACTGCTATAATATTCGTTTGAACTTTATTCATTGCAACTGCTGACATCGCCCCAATTACCGCAGCGGCTCCAGACATGTCTGTCGACTGCTTTACCATATTTGCTGCTTGCTTTAGTGCTAACCCACCTGAGTCATAGCAAATCCCTTTGCCAATTACGCCCTTTGCAATCTCTCCATCCATACCGCCTAAATAGCGCATAATAATGAATTGCGGTTCGCTAGCGCTTGCCTTTGATACACTTAAAAATGCACCCATCCCATATCTTTCACAATCTTTTTCATCAAGAACTTCTACTTCGAATCCATATTCCTGCCCACACATAACAGTTCTTTTGGCAAGCTCCATAGGTGAAAGCGTACTAGCTGGTTCATTCACTAAATCCTTTGCAATCATAATGCCCTTTGCAATATTTGCTCCTTCTTGTAGGAAAATTTCCTTGCTGTCACATCCGTAGATATATACTTCTTCCAAAAAGTGTTGTGTTTTCTTAGCCTTGTATTCTTCAAATTCATAAGAAGAAAGTACAAGCGAAGTTGCAAGATCCCTATAAATACTTTCTTCATCACCTTTAAATAACCATTCTGGAAGGTGATCAAAATATACGTTTTTCGCTTTCAAATCATGAATAGACGTACTGATTTTTACTATGATATCTTTAAATCCCTTTTCTACGCATGCAACTATAACATCTACAAAACCATATACGGTTTTCATACGAAGTAACCTACACGTGTTGTTTTCATAAACGCTCTCATCTCCCTCAAAAGCGAGTAGATAAGCACTTTGGATTCTTTCATCATGAAAAACTAGCTGTTCTCCTGCCCTTACAAAGCAGACCACGGCATCTACATTACTCGGACAAACTTGTTGCATTTTAATATTCATAGTAATTTCTCCCCTTCTATTCTGTATCTTGTGTAAATTCTAGCACTGTTACTCGCTCAAGACAAATCAAGGCAACATCAAATGCCCCCTCATTTTCGTAAGAAAGTAGTACACTAGACAATCCTGTTACCTCAATTGTTTTATTAATAGACTCTGGTAGTAGTTCATCCTTTTGTGTTGAAATAAGAGTCACTACCTTGCCCTCATCTTTTTTTCTCTCTAATATTCCACGCAGCTTTTCCCCTGTTGTATTCACAAAATTGCAAAGGTCAATTGGTTTTGCTATTGCCTGACATGTACTATCTAAACAACTGCACTCTGCCGAAAGATAATATTCATAATTACATGTATCTGGCATATCTACAATGCTGTGATATTGGTCAACTGCCAAAGTATCTTTGCAAACATCGCAAACTCCACAAGCATGACAGCAACTGAGTGTTTGATTTAGTACAACTGATATAAGACTTACAAAGGCCTCACGTTCTTGTAGTGTTGAAAAAGATAGATACAACGCTTCTAATTTACACAACGGAACTATCGTTTCTTCAAAAAACTCTATTCCCCATGTATTGTAAAGTACTGCTGGTTCCTCTTGCGTACTAGAAAGCGTATAGGCAAAAGGTGCATCTATAGTAGCTTCGAAGCTAAATTCATTTTCAAGTAAAAAAGAGGCTACTTTTCCAAAAGTAATCTCGCACGGACAAATCATTCCTCCAGATTTCCCTTCAGGCCCCTGTGCTCCCGTCGCACCTGACGGTCCAATTGGACCCATAGCTCCTGTAGGTCCTGGTTGACCACAACAGCATCCAGAATCCCCTTTAGGACCTTGTAATCCTTGTGGTCCTTGCGGTCCTACCTGTCCTTGTGGACCTGTCAAACCTGTATCACCCTTTACACCTTGAACTCCCTGCGCTCCTTGCGGACCCACCTGTCCTGTATCTCCTTTAGGACCAACAGCTCCTGTATCTCCTCTAGGGCCTACGGCACCCTCTGGCCCAAGTGCTCCCGTATCTCCTTTAGGACCAACAGCTCCTGTATCTCCCTTTTCTCCTGCAGGTCCCTGTGGTCCAGTAGCTCCTGTTAGACCTTGCGGCCCTTGTAACCCTGGAACCCCTTGCGGACCGATTAATCCCATATCTCCACGCGGACCAATTGGACCAAGCGGACCCATGTCACCTCGTGGACCAATAGGACCGGTATCCCCTTTAGGACCTACTGGACCAATGTCACCTTTTTCACCTCGTGGACCGATAGGACCTGTGTCACCCTTTACACCTCGAACTCCCTGTGGTCCAGTGGCTCCCGTATCGCCCTTTACACACGTAATACACCTTTGACAATCTGTCTTTTCTTCTTCATCGTGGCATTCACATGGACAATCATGTTCTTGATGGTCACATCCACAGCCATTATTGTATGGAAAATTATTAAATGGACTCAACTTTTGTCTCCTCATAAAAAAATCATATATCTTATTTATAAGGTATGAAGAATCATATAAAATAGTGCTTTAAAGCGCTATATTCTCTCAAATAAGTACTTTCTTTTTCCCAGTAATCAGCATATTTTTTATAATCAGCAAACATTTCATAAGCTGTATCAACATCCATCCAAACATTGTGCAAACTATTTTTGGCCTCATAATCCGTTAGATTTTGCTCTCCAATTCCTGTAATCTCACAGATAAAGTAGGTTCCAGAAAAGCACATCTCTAAATAATACTCATCTATTCTAATCGTACTTTTAAGCACCTTACAATAATATCCCGTTTCCTCTAAAACTTCTCTTATACAGCATTGTTCTAAGCTTTCTTCACCTTCTAATCCACCACCGGGTAGCATGTACATATCCTGCACATCATCTCTCACTAAAAGAAGCTTCCCATCTTTTATAATAATTGCTCTAGAAGATGGTCTGGTACGTTCACAAACCTCATATCTATTTGCTCCATAAATTGCTTCTATTTGCATCTATGTCCCCCATCTTTTCTATAGGTATTTTAATCATCACAATGGTACCTACCCCAATAATACTACTTATCTCTATACTTGCATTTCTCATAATTTCAAGCCGCCTTTTTGTATTGGAAATACCAATAGACGTTTCTTTGGTAGGACTACTCGTATCAAACCCCACACCTGTGTCTACAATCAACAGCTTTACAATATCTCCATCTTTTTTAGTAGATATTGTAACCTCTCCACCCTTCTCACTAGAGAAGATACCATGCTTCACTGCATTTTCAACGATTGTATGTACGGTAAAAGGTGGGATTTCAAAATCCAGAAAATCCGTAGCAAAGGAAAATTTCAACTTACTTCCAAGTCGTATTTGCTGAATTTCCAAATACTTCTCAACGAATTCTAATTCCTCTTTAATCGGTATATTTTCCTTACAATTAATCAACTGCAGATACGAGCGTAAGTATATAGAAAAATCCTTAATCGCTTTATCTGCCGCTTCTGGTTCGGTCTTGCAATATGCACTGATCGTATTGAGCACATTAAAAATAAAATGCGCTTCTATCTGTTTGACCAGTGTAGTATTCTCTAAATCTCGACAAAGTTGTTCTATCTCCAACTTTTCACGAGCTGTACAAACATTTATATAAGTAAGAATAACCAATGTAACCAATGCAAATATACAACTACCAGCTGCTGTCCAAACTCCTAGAAATGGTACATATACGCTTTCGAAATATAAAATCGTCCCATCTATACCCGAAGATACTATGAGAATCGGTAGTGCTAAGGAAGGGTATTCTTCACATCTTAACTTTTCAAAATTAGATGCTTTTTCTAATATAATAAACAATAATATAACATATATACCTATCGTTACAAAGTAGTTCATTTGCTTCATTTCTAGAAACGAAATACCAAGTGTAAATTGCATAAGCAATGGTATAAACAAATTCATCCATGCTACAATTGTAATACTCTTAAAAATCTTAGGATGCCAAATTTGATCTGTGCTGTTTCGGGCAATATATAGTAGTGTGATTGGGATTAAGCGTTTAAACACCTCTCCTAACATAAAAGAAATCACTGGTCTTGCAAATATAAGATCATATGCATTTAACTCTGCTAGAAGCCAAAGGACTATTACGAAAAAGCATCTCGCAATTGCGTATAAATATCTCCTTCTCCTTGCTCTTTCTTCTACTAAAGATACAAGTAAAAGTAGCATTACGATTATCATAATCCCTAATACTGAAAGAACATTTCTCCAACAGTAACTAATTCGAATCGTATCTACATACAGACTATCTAAAAAGTAAATATCGCACAAAAAATTATATTGACCTATCTCAGAAGTGAAAATCAAAGTACACGTCTTTCCACTCATGCTACTATCCAAGTCCACTTGATTCCATGCACTACCAGGTGTTTTGAGTATCTCGAATCCTTCTTGCATCATAAATTCTTGCACTTTCACACCATCAACATAACATTCCACCTCTTTGTTGATCGAATAAAAAAGAAATGCCTTTTCATCTACAATTTCTGGTAAGGTGCACTTGAAAACCAACGATTCACCCTCTTCGACTTCTACATATTCCTGAATGTTATCAAGTGCTAGCTCAGTATCCCCTATCTGCTGACTCCATCCTTCATGAAAACAACTGAGAACATATGTATCTGACTCCGATGTCAATATTGGCGAAGTATATCCCCATGCAATCAACAATACTATAATTAATATGCATACTACTGATAAACCGATATGTATTTGATTATAAGTAATTTTCTTTTTTTCCACCCTTTTATCCTCTTTTTGATTACCTTCATATAAAATCATTACGGATTAACCGCACAATCTTACTTTATCAAATACTTCAAAAACTTCTTCATCCATATATGGCTTGAACAGATATGGAACATCCATTCTTCTGTTTTTGGGGTTTAGATAACTCATGTTTCCTGTTACAAAAGCTATGCTAAGAGATGGTAATAGTTCTTTTAGCTTTTCAGCTAGCTCATATCCGTTCATTTTGGGCATATCTATGTCCAATAGCGCAATATCGATTGGATTGTTTTGAGCAAATTCTAATGCTTCAAATGCATCAAGAAAAAAATCTGCTGATTTGACATTATTATATGCGTTTACTGTATATTTACAATTTGTAATTGCATTAGGCTCATCGTCAACGTAAATTATGTGAATTCCTGTTTTTTGTTTCATTATCATTCCCCCTCTCTATGATGCAGCTGGAACTTCGATTAACACGACAGTTCCTTGCCCTTGTTCACTTTCAAAACTGACAGTTCCATTTGCCATCAGTTCTACACGCTTGGTTAAATTCCTTATGCCGATGGAGTTTGTATTCTCCAAAATTGATGGGTCAAAACCCACACCATTATCAAAAACTCGAATTTGCGCTTTATTACCAACTTTTTTTGTGGAAATAATCATTTTACCATGTGAGCCTGTTTTACGTAGACCGTGCAACACAGCATTTTCTACAATAGGTTGTAGGGTTAATGGTGGTAATATAAAGTCCGTGTATTCTAAATCAAAATCATATGTGAAACTATCTGGGAAACGCATTTTTTCGATAGCAAGAGAACTTTCAACTAAGGATAGCTCCTGTTCGAACGGTATGTTTTGCCCTTCGTTGATGAGGTACATATATGAACGCATAAAGGATGCAAAGGTAAGAATCGCTTTATCTGCCATAGATGCATCTTTTTTACACAGTGCACTGATCGTATTAAGGGTATTGAAAAAGAAATGTGCTTTGATTTGATATACTAGTTTCGTATTCTCTTCACCTTCATCGTCCACTACCATTTGCGAAGATTGTACTGGAATATTCTCATCGACATGAATAAAATCACCCATAATTTCTTTTGCTGTTCCATCGTCGTTGCGACTTACCACATAGTTTACTGTATACTTTAGAATATTACCAGCAGGGGTATGACAACGGAAGGAATCTTCTGGTGGTTCACCCTTATACATTCTATCAACCATACGGCAATAAGATGGCAAATCCTCTTCCAAAATATTTCCACCTTCTAGCACTGGTTGAGGGAAGTTTTCCATCACAGGTGGCAACTGAAATTCCTCACGAATAGGTCCGAAAAATTCCATACGTTTAGTACCAATATTCAGATAGAACGGATACGAAAACGATGCTTCTGCCCTAGCATCGTATCTTCTAGTACGACGGGACATCTCCTGAATGCTTTGATTACTACATGTAAAAATCAAAAAAACAGCCCTATGACTTTCATCGGTATAGGTAATGCGTACATCAAAATAAGTATCTTCGTTTTGCAGTGTCTTTATCTTGATGTGCTCAGATAACATGACTCCCTTACTACGCACTTCTTCCTGTACCATCGTTCGTACTTCATCACTTGGTACCTTCTGAACCAGTTGCTCATAGCATTCACTTCCTGTGTCACCCACAGCAATATTGAACAGCTTTTTACAGCTGGCATTGATATGAATAACTTTGTTGCTTTTTATGTCTAAGACAACTGTCGCGTCAGGGACTAACTCCATAAAATTAGAAAACATTGTTGACATTATCATGTGAACCCTCCTTAAATATTTAGTGCTACAAGTTCTTTACGTCAATGAATCAAAAACTGACCTTAAAATACTACCAACCATTACAACAAAATCTTTATAAAATCTTAATAAAATAATTATAACACGAAGCTTCAAAATATTCATTAATAATATAAAGATATAATTATTTTTTAGCATATCTCTTTCTTCATGTTTTTGAAAGTCTCAAAAGAATATTCCTATACATATTGGTTACACTATACGTAATATATATTTTAGGAGGATTTTATGAATACAAAACATTCATTAACTATATAATTCCCCTCTAAAATCATAATATTGATAAGTTTACTTTACATATAGACATTGATATAATGAAATAATACGAGGAAAAATAAGGTGAACGATATGGAAAGATGCAATTGGCAAAATCTCGAAAACTCTGAAATTTATATAGAATACCACGATAACGAATGGGGAGTCCCATCTTTTAATGATGCACACCTCTTTGAGATGTTTATACTAGAAAGTTTTCACTGCGGTTTATCATGGCTTTTAATACTGAAAAAACGCGAGAATTTCAGAAAGGCTTTTGATCATTTTAACGCTGATATTATTGCCAATTATGACGATGGTAAAATTTCAGAATTAATGTTAGATGAGGGCATTGTTCGTAATAAAGCTAAAATTCTAGCAACAATTCAAAATGCAAAATCATATTTAAAAGTAGTTGAGGAATTCGGTAGTTTTTCGAACTATTTATGGGGTTTTACAGATAACAAAGTAGTCTATCATCCCTTTGATGGTGTTACAACAAGAAATGAACTATCTGATAAAGTTTCAAAAGACCTTAAAAAACGAGGATTTAAATTCATGGGTACAGTCACTTGTTACTCATACTTAGAAGCAATAGGTATAATGAATAACCATGCTCCTAATTGTTTTAAATATGTAACGTCTCCACCTGACACGAGTAATCTATCGGTTTTGTTTGGGCACACTTATATTTGATTATAATTGATCTAAAAACTCACATATATCATCTTCTATTAGAATAGATTGCTTCATTATTTCTTTTGCACAGACACTTTCATTCGCATTCATACTTATAAAGGTTGCGTTTTTGTTATTATATGTCATCTGCCAAAATGGATATTTAATGATAGAAGGAGTATTAAATCCTACGCCAAGCTCTAAGAAAACAATTTTTTTATTTTTATTTTCTGTAATAAATTTGCTATATCTATCCATCGCCTTATGCCAACCATCGTCTTGGACAAAGCTATTATCTTTTCGTAGGTTCGTAGTCATTGGTTTCCCACATTTGGGGCAAAGTGGTATTAATTCAGTTGGTATTTTAAAGTCTTTTTGTTTTTCCACCATTTCATAAATCAGTTCTTTGTTATCATAAGTCTGGTCATGGCAAGGTACTGAACACTGGAACAATCCATAATCTCCTTGAGTATAGAATAATCGCTCCTTATCAAAACCATTTTTTTGAAATAGATGATCTACATTTGTTGTAATGACAAAGTAGTTTTTATCTTTTACTAGATGTAAGAGATTTTTATAGGTGTCATTGATTTCTTGTTCATAGCGATTGTGATAAATATGACAACTCATATATCCCCAAAATTCCTCAGGCGTTTTGTATGGATAAAAAGCAGCTGAATACATATCTGTTAATCCATACTGATTCATATAGTTTAGAAGCAATCGCTTAAATCTTTCTTCGCCATAAGAAAGCCCTGCCGATGTTGAAAGTCCTGCTCCCGCTCCTATCACAACTGCATCTGCATTTTCTATGCATTCTTTCATTCTAACAATCTTCTCTGAGCAAGTTTCGGTAGATGTTATAGTCTTTTTCTTTGAAAACATTGAATATCACCTCGATTTCACTTTTATTTTCTTCTTTAAATTTCATTACTGTAGCTACTGCAATTTGAGCAGCTTTATCATTAGGAAAGCAAAACTCTCCAGTTGAAATACAGCAAAATGCAATGCTTTTCAAGTTATTGCCGATGGCCAAATTTAGACATTCGTTGTAACAGTTTTCTAAAAGCTGACAGTCTTTTTTAGTTAGATTTCCATTTATAATAGGACCTACTGTGTGAATGACGTGTTTACTTGGTAAATTATATGCCTTTGTGATTTTCGCTTTGCCAGTTTCTTCGTTATGCCCTTGACTTTGCATAATTTCATTACACGCTAACCTAAGCTGAATACCAGAAAATGTATGAATTGCATTATCAATACAAGAGTGACACGCAATAAAACATCCTAACAGTGCATTATTGGCTGCGTTTACTATCCCATCAACTTGTAATCTAGTTATATCACCTTGCCAAAGGTAGATGTTTGGCTTAACCTCGGTTAAATTTTCTAGCCTTACTATGCCTTTTTCTTTTGATTCTTCTGTTAAATATTCATCTTGAACTTTGATAAACTCTTCACTTGCTTTTATAGCTGGGCGCACATTTACCAGCGAGCGAAAAAGCCTTGCTTGTTCAATTTTGCATTTCTCGAACTGACTTGCTTGCCCTTTGTACTGTGGCATTTCATCTAATAAATAGTTATTTAGGAAAAATAGTTTTTCAAGAGTATCCATCATTTACACCTTATTCTTTCCATTTTGTTTCATATGAGCATCAAATCTATCTTCTTACCGAGATTTGACAGCTTCATTTCCTAATGCTATCATACGGAAGTAAGATTAATTTGTAAAGTAAGCACCTTTTCGTGCTATAGTCACCTTTTGGAAACTATTGGAGGTTCATATGAAAAAAGAATTACCACCTTGTCCCGTGGAAACAACACTAACACTTATTAGTGATAAATGGAAAATTTTAATATTAAGAGATTTACTTACTGGAACAAAACGATTTGGAGAGTTAAAAAAATCAGTAGCAGGAATTTCACAAAAAGTTTTAACGACTAACTTGCGCCAAATGGAAGAAAATGAATTAGTTACACGCAAAGTATATGCAGAAGTACCACCTCGTGTCGAATATACATTAACTGAACTTGGTTTTAGTTTACAGCCAGTTTTGTCAGCAATGGAAATTTGGGGCATGGATTATAAATCCAAGGTAGAAAAAAATCTCCCCATTACACAAGCGTATAAATAGGAAGTGCTTTTTTATTATGCGATTAATGGGATTGAACAGAGAGATTTTCCAGAATATTCAGTTATTACATAGGAAACAAATAACTTGACACAATATTATGGAGGAGGGTAAAATAAATAGTACATAACTATGTGTTATAAACAAATACTAGGAGGAAATAAAGGGAATGAGGAAAATTGGGAAATGGATGAGTGGACACGTTCTATTGAGCCTATGTTGTGCTGTGTACATAGCAGTATTGGCAAATGGAATTACGGTACAGGCAGCAGGAGATGGGCCAGACGTTGATGGTAATAGTATTTATGCCAATGGCTATGAATTAAAGATTACAGAAGGGACTTTAGATAATACTACAACTGTTCTATATAAGGATGGTGATGTTTGGGAGGATGTTGATTCAACTAACACCACCAATGCTAATCTATCGTACTATACTGTGTATGGATACTACAGTGAGGATGAGGATGACGCTGTCACAGGCAATGTAAACATTACCATGGAGGGTGGTACGGTTAAGAGCATTAGAGGTGTTTATAAGAGCACCGTCACAGGTGATGTAACTATTAACATGGATGGTGGTACGGTTTCTCAGATGTTAGTTGGTGTTCTTGAGAAAAGTGACGTCGCAGGCGATGTAAATATTACCATAAGCGGTGGTACGGTTTCTACATCTCTATATGGTGTTTACGATGAGGGTACCGTCACAGGTGATGTAAATATTAACATGGAAGATGGTACGGTTTCTACGAGTGTTATTGCTTGTTATTCTGCTACTGTCGATGGCAATATAACTATGACCATGAACGGTGGTACGCAACATTTTCTGATGTGTGTTAATTCTTTCCAAGAAAATAATGAACCCATAGTATATCCTAATATAACCGGTAATGTAACTGTTGCACTAGGAAGTGATGTAACAACGGCTGATATTATAAATATCCCAGTTATTGCAGGACTTAATGAGTATGTGGGTGGTACTTGTGATTTGTATATAGCAAATAGTGCATTATACACTACTTATATGGCTGGGGATTATGGCAAAGAAACCTTTGACAATGTTTACGACTATGAATTCAGTACAAATACTGAAACAAACACAGAAACAAACACAGAAACAAACACAGAAACAAATACAACTACTACTGCACCTGTAGTAGCATCGTGGAAACCAACTACACCAGATGAACTTTATCGTTATGGATTAGTAGGCGGAGAACTTAGTATTTTAATATCCACATCACCAGAAACACCTGAACTTACAGCAGAAAACCAAGTACAAGGACCCCTTTGTATTGCAGTTCTAGAAGCATTTAAAGGAAAAGACTATACACTAGCAAGAACCTATAATGTTCTATATAATGGGCAATGTGTTTATTCACAAGAGGAAGCCGTTACGATGGTATTCCTAATCCCAGAATTGCTACAAAAAGAAGGAAGAAGTTTCCAAATGATGTCGTAAGTGAATATGGAATTCCATATATATTAGAAGACCAAGATCAAGAAGCAAATACAATCACAGTTACAACAGATCGATTATATGCGTTTGGACTATTCTATAAAGATTAAACAAAATAGAATTACAAGAAAAGAGATGCTTAGAAAAGCATCTCTTTTTTGGTATAAGTACAAGGAGAACTCATTGATAAATCAGGTGATGAAGACACCTCCTTTAATATTATTAAGTAGGAGATATTTTCCAGAATATTCAGTTATTACACAGGAAACAAATAACTTGACACAATATTATGGAGGAAGGTAAAATTGATAGTACATAACTACATGTTATAAAAGAATACTAGGAGGAAATAAAGCGAATGAGGAAAATCGGGAAATGGATGAGTGGACACCTTCTATTGAGCCTATGTTGTGCTGTGTACATAGCAGTATTGGCAAATGGAATTACGGTACAGGCAGAAGGAGATAGGCCAGACGTTGTTGATAGTAGTCGTAATATTTATGCGAATGGCTATGAGTTACTGATTACTGAAGGTAGTTCAGCTGGTACTACAACGGTTAAATATAAGGACGGTGATGACTGGACGAATCTCGTGACAGATAGTACCGTGAACTATTCTGTGTATGGATACTACAATGAGAGTGCCGCCGTCACAGGCGATGTAAAGATTACCATGGAAGGTGGTACGGTTAATTGCATTTACGGTGTTTATAAGAGCAATGTCACAGGTGATGTAACTATTAACATGGATGGTGGTACAGTTGTTTGCTATGTTATAGCTTGTGATTTTGGTACCGTCAATGGCAATGTAACTATGACCATGAACGGTGGTACGCTAAATTGTCTGTTTGGTGTTAACCCTGAATCCGGAGGAGATCCTAATATAACCGGTAATCTAACTGTTGCACTAGAAAGTGAGGTAACGTCTGATAATATCCCTAGCCTACATATTAGTGGAGATACTCAGTATGTGGACGGTGACTGTGATTTGTATATAGCAAATAGTGCATTATACACTACTTATATGGCTGGGGATTATGGCAAAGAAACCTTTGACAATGTCTACGACTATGCATTCACTACAAATACTGAAACAAACACAGAAACAAATACAGAAACAAATACAACTACTACTGCACCTGTAGTAGCACCTTGGAAACCAACTACACCAGATGAACTTTATCGTCATGGATTAGTAGGCGGAGAACTTAGTATTTTAATATCCACATCACCAGAAACACCTGAACTTACAGCAGAAAATCAAGTACAAGGACCTCTTTGTATTGCAGTTCTAGAAGCATTTAAAGGAAAAGACTATACACTAGCAAGAACCTATAATGTTCTATATAATGGGCAATGTGTTTATTCACAAGAGGAAGCCATTACGATGGTATTCCAAATCCCAGAACTACTACAAAAAGAAGGAAGAAGTTTCCAAATGATGTGCGTAAGTGAATATGGAATTCCATATCTATTAGAAGACCAAGATCAAGAAGCAAATACAATCACAGTTACAACAGATCGATTATATGCGTTTGGACTATTCTATAAAGATTAAACAACTGTCTCATCTTTGAGAAAACCAACGCCCGTTAGTATCATATTTTCTGTAAAAGAAGCCAGTTGGTTTATATCTTCCTTCATTCCACCAATCAACCATTTTTCTAATACACCAATGCAGCCAGCACTGATAAAGCTATAGTAATAGTTCAGCTTTGCATCACTGATATTTGGGAAAATTTTTAAATAGGCATTGCTATAGTTTTGATACCCTATGGAAAGCAGTTTTAGAAGAAAGGTTTTATCGGAATTTTGGCTGACTAATAGGGCAGAAAAGTCCGCATTTTGGTAAATGACGGTATAGACCGTGACGATGACATCGGTTAAAGAAGTTTTCGACATATTTTTTTGTGAGAGAGGGGTGAGTGCTAACATGAGTTTTTGTGCAAACTCCTCTTCTATTTTTTCTTTTAAATCGTAGATGTCTAAGTAATGTTTGTAAAAAGTGCCACGGTTGATTTCTGCTTTTTCACACAGTTGTTTGACAGTAATTGTTTGTATTTGTTTTACGGCAAGTAAATCGATAAAAGCATTTTTAATCATGATTTTGGTTAACTTGACACGTTGATCTTCTTGCTTCATTTATTAATCTCCTTAAAATTTGTATGTTAATCAACAGATAATGTGAATGTGCTGTAAAACCTCCACATTCAAAGAACATTGCTCATTGAAAATGAACAGCAAGATTATTATACTATCCTTGTGATACAAAATCAACACAGTGTTCAAAAGGATGAGATGAGATGAAACAAGAAATTTATATTGTTACGGGAGCAAACGGCCATTTAGGTGGTATGATTGTGAAACAATTACTTGCAGACAATTGTAGGGTTCGAGGACTGGTACTAACCAATGAGGTACATGATAATCTAAATGGAGTTGAATATTTTTATGGTGACGTGAGAGATATAAACAGTTTAGAGCCATTATTTTCGGGTAATCAAGAGCTATCTGTTATCCATACGGCAGCAATTGTCGATATTTCACCAATAGTATCAGCTAATGTTTATGATGTGAATGTGAATGGGACAAGGAATTTAATCGCACTATGCCAAAAGTATCAGGTGAAAAAATTTCTTCATGTCAGTTCTGTACATGCAATCCCCGAGAAAGAAAATCTCGGTATTGTGCGTGAAGTAGATCGATTTTCCAGTGATCAAGTGGTCGGTGGTTATGCAAAAACGAAGGCACAAGCATCCCAACTAGTATTAGATGCAGTGCAAGAGGGATTAAATGCAGTGATTATTCACCCCTCTGGTATTATTGGCCCCGATGATCATCTGCATAAGAATCACCTCGTACAAATGATTGAGGATTTTATGATGGGTAAACTACCTGCGTTGGTTCGTGGGGGATATGATTTTGTGGATGTTCGCGATGTTGCAAATGGGTGTTTACTGGCATTAAAAAAGGGCAACGTTGGAGAATGTTATATTCTTTCCAATCGATATTATCAAGTGCCTGAACTTCTAAAGATGCTGTCTGAGGTGACAAAGATACGTAAAGTTCCAGTACTGCCCATCGGCTTTGCACTGCGGATTGCACCATGTTATACTTTTTTTGCAAAACTAGCCAATAAACGACCGCTATTTACAAAATATTCTCTGCATACATTAAAAGCAAAGTATTACTTTTCCCATGATAAAGCAACAGCAGAATTAGGATTTAGACCAAGAGATATCCAAGAAACGATGCGAGATACCGCTTTGTGGATCATTTCAAGTAGATAAGGTAGGATACCTTTGACATATTAGTCAAATTGCATTGGGTGCATTGTGCCTATTCTTTTATTATAAAATTTCCTATGCACTTGGTTTGAGACTTTACTATATTCTTAGATTCCGTAATCTACCAAAAGATACTTGCATAAGGTTAGCAATTTGCAGCAATTTCTACTTAACCACTGTTTTAGTTTTTCTAAGCAACATAATTCCAATAATCACTGCACAAAGTTCAGCAAAAGGAACACTAAGCCATATACCATTGATTTCAAAGAATTTTGGTAACAGAATAATACCTATACTTACAAAAACAAGACCTCGACTAGCTGCTACAATCACGGATTCAAGCCCTTTTCCTATAAAGGTAAAATACCCTGAATTTAATATATTAAATCCCGACATTAAAAACGATATTCCATATAGCTTGCCACCTGATGCAGCTAATTGTACTAACGCAGGTTCATCTTTAATGAATAATCCTACAAGCTGTTCTCCAGCAAAAAATAAAAGTAAAAACAAAATTATTCCAAAGATGAAGTTTGTAACATATGCAATCTTCATCATCTGTTTTACTCGCTTGATATCATTTGTGCCAAAGTTATAGCTTATAATAGGACCTATGCCATCAGATATACCGAATAACAGCATACCACCAAATGTACCCATATAGTTAATCGCTGTAAAGGCAGCTACGCCACCTGCCCCTGCAATTTGCATCAGCGAAGTGTTGAATAAAAAAGCCGTTACAGCAATAGAAATCGTGTTAATTCCTTCAGACGAGCCATTATATAAAGTTTTTCCGATGCATTCCGTTGAAAATTTGCCTACAAAAACATTAAGCACATTCTCTTTATTAAGCATCGGCGAAACTACAAATAATAGCGCCGAAATATATGCTGTTCCTGTTGCAAGTGCAGCACCCATAACACCCATATCTAAACGTGCAATGAGAAGGTAGTCGAGTGATATATTGACAATAATACTGATTATCGAACCATAAAAATATCGTTCAGGTCTACCTATAATGCGGTTTAGAAAGCCAAAATAAAACATAGTACACATTGGAATTGCAAAAATGGAAATCCACTTAATATATGTTGCTGTATCTGAAACTAAAGTTGCATCAGCACCTAGCAAATTAGCTAGTTGTGTATTTAAGGTTAAACCTAGCATTGTAACGATAGCTGCACTTATCCAAATAATAATCTTAAAGGTATGAAAACAATTTTGCGCTTTTTCTTTGTTTCCATTTCCAAGATTTAACCCTACATAACTTTGCGTACCAATACTTATAATCATACTGATACCTATTATAAGATGCATAAATGGCTGGGCGATATTAACACTCGCAAGAGCATTACTACTTACATGATTTCCTATAAACATCCCGTCAATCATACCTTGTGTCCCTGAAATAATCATGGCGATTACTGCAGGAATGGCATATGTTATAAATAGCATGGAGATACTTTTTGTACTTAAAATATTACTCGTTGTTTTCATGTATTGCCTCTCTAGATACCATATCCCCTATCAAATTTAGCAACTCACATAAATTATGAATTTCCTCATTCGAATATTTTCCATCAATTCTTTGCGAAAGTTCTTTTCCGAACTTTTCACCAGAATAATTAAAATATATACTTTCATTTACAAAGAGGTAATAAACTCTTTTGTCATTATCACATTGCTTTCGAGTCACATACCCTTTTTTGATAAGTTCTTTGATTTTCTTCGTAACCGATGGTCGTGAAACATGAAGCATATCGGCTATTTGTGTAGATGTATATTCTCCTTGGTGGGCAGATATTATATCAAGATAAAGCAAATCATTATAAGTAAGTTTCGTTTCATCTTGCAAGCTATTTTGTAATTTTAGTTCAAAAATGGATAAATCGTGATAAAATTTACCCATTGCTTTTGTCAATTCAGTATTCATTTTTATCCTCCTCGTATAATATAGTTGCGTAATAATAATTATTATAACGCAACTATATTATTTTGTCAATGAAGTAATAAAAGCTAGGAACATCTTTTCACATCGCATCCAGCTTCGTAATATTCTATTATTTGTAGTCCATATCAGATTTTCTAAATCGATGTATCAGTTACTTCATAATTAGATTTATTTGCCTACTTAAAGGGGGAGGCTATCCCCTATAGCGTGCAGTGCTCATTCTATTCAACATATACTCCAATATCATTGATTACTTCCGATGAAAGTTTAAGATATATTTCGTAAAAATCATCATCATTATGAGCCACCAAAATATCGCTTTCATTGCGCTCTCGTAACCAATCACCTATTATAATCAAGTCACTATAAATATTCTCTATATCATATGCAAAATTGGTTGTTTCTCCATTTGTATTAGCTAAGACATAATCTTCAAGTGCTGATATATAAGCATCTATGACGATATCGTATTCCATACTTTCTGTAATTTTGCTTACACTTTCGTAGTCTTGCATAGATGAATTTAGTTGCTCTATTGCGTGTAGTAAATCCGATGGTGTTGTATTTTTTAATTCTAAACGATGTGTGGCGTTGGCAAATGAAGCTTGGTAATTATTAATTGTTGTTTGCTCCCTTACGTAAGTTGATTGTTTTTCTTGATTTAGCTCATTTGCAAAATGAATAGATGTTACAACAGAAACAACGCAGATGATTGCAAGAATAATGATTGTTACCTTAAATTTTTTCATTATATTCTCCTGTTCATTATATAAAATGTAGCTTTTCCCTTTCCATGACGAGTTATAAAACCTTCCTCTGTAAGTTTTTTTAGAGAATTTTCAATGGATGCTTTTCCTATTGTAGGAACAAGTTCCATGATTTCGCTCTTTGTAAACTTACCAATTTTATTGCCAACTGCTTTTCTAACCTGCTCTATCGCTGGGAGTTTTTCCTCTACATAATCCACCCTCATTTCAAAATCTCTGTAAGCTGCAAGGATAATACCAAGTATATATTTTATAAAAGGTACAGGATTATTTATATTTTCGTGCCAATTTATACCACATTCCTCAAGCACATCATAATATTTCATTTTCGTTTTTTCTATCTTGCTCTCTAAGCTTATATATCTACCTACCACATAACCACAGCGGTACAGCAATAATGTTGTAAGAAGTCTCGACATACGACCATTACCATCGTTAAATGGGTGAATACACAAGAAGTCATTAATAAAAATAGGAATTAAAACTAACGGATCAATGACACAAGAATCAATTACACTATTAAAGCTCTCACAAATAGCATCAATTGCTCCTTCTGTTTCATAAGGTGGAAGCGGCATAAATCGAACCTTTTGCGTTCCATCTGCGCTCGTCTCAGCAATAATATTTTGTGTATTTTTAAATCTTCCTCCAATGGATTTTTCGGAGTATTTATATAAATCTCTATGAAGTTGTAAGATGTATGAAGAACGAACAGGAATATATTCATAACTTTCGTGAATTGTATTAAGTACATCACGATACCCAATTATCTCTTCTTCATCTCTATTCCTGGGAGTCGCTTTTTCTAACATCAACTGTTTTACTCGTGTGCTTGTTGTAACAATGCCTTCAATTTTATTAGAAGCCTCTGTACTTTGAATTTTAGCAATTTCGATTAACTTATCCAATGCTTGGGGTTTTTGCTTTAAATAAAGTTCATGCCTACCTTTGTATTCATGTATTTGTGCAACCAGACCTAGTAGCTCACTGTCCCACGCATAATCTTTTAATGTTGAATAATCAAAAAATCTCATTCGCCTACCCCTTTTCTTTTCCCCTAATTGTACCACTATTTTAGGCGATAATCAATTCCTTAGGCTTACAAATATCATTTAGGTTTATTTTTAACCAAATTCACTATAATATACTGTTTCATAAAAGTATCAGTAGCAGGAGTAGACAGTTGTTTCTATTTTGCTCATACTCATAATCTTTTGCATAGCTATTCTTCTTTATTATTAGTTTTATAAACAATATATCCACACACAATGTAAAATACAGCTAAGCCTATTATATAAGGCAAAGTATCAATATGCCTATGTCCTGCAAAACCACTTTGTGCATATATATAATCTCCTATAGGAATAATTAAGGCAATTACGCCACCATACCATTTTTTGAAACTTAGTAAAGCACCACTTATCCAAAGTGTAGCTACAATAACATAAATCCAGTATGGCCCATCTAATCTTATAATGTTTTCAAATCCTACCCACAGCATGAATGCTGTCAGTAAAATTGCTGGGGCAAAGTATAAGAGTTTAAGTATAGGTTTTTTCATAATTGTCTATCCTTCTTTCTTAGCAGAGAATAAATCATCAACCGTTGTTTCTAAGACTTCAGCAAGGCGAAATGCAAGAACCAATGTTGGATCATATTTGTTATTTTCAATGGAATTAATAGTTTGTCGACTAACAGAACAATCCTTTGCTAAATCTTCTTGTGACAAACATTTATTTTTTCTAAGTAGTTTAATAGTATTCTCCATCTAACCACCAAACTTCTTCTTATTGAATAGAAATCGGATGTTGAATAATATTCCAATAACAACAAGCTGAACAATATCATTTGCACCCTTTTCAAGCATGGGAAAATCGGTAATATCACCTAAAACACTTATGAACAATAGAATCATATTAACAATAAAAACTCATAATGAACATATTTCTTTTAATTTATTGATTTGCCATATACGTTCATTTATTACGGAATATTCTTCAAAATTGCTATTAATGTTTATAAGTTTAATCGCATAATCAGAAGCGACTATTCCATGCTCCTTCATATGTCCTGTTGCTACTGCATGACCTGTAACCCGCAAAGCAAGTTGTAGAAGTTTATCGTCACAAGCCTTTGCAAGTCTGTGTATTTGAAACCCAGAACATATTATTTCATTATTCAAATATTGTGGAGCATAATCTTGTAAAATATGTGTCGCAAGTTCTATTGCCCAAGAAGCGATTTGCTTTTGAGTGGCTTTTTCAAATAATGAATCAAGTTCTTTTCTCAATACAGTGTCATCTGCAATCTTTATTTTAGGGAAAGTTGTCATAGCATCTCCTTCAACACTAAGTTCTATTTAAATATGATGGTTCACATTAAGTTTGGACAAAAGACATACCGTCTACGGCGGTGTGAAGTTCAGCGTCCTTAACAGTCCTTTCTATTAGGAAGTCTGTTCACTTCAATTACTCCCTCAATATTGGTTATGTATTTTCCAATCATCAAATTATCACCCTGAATTATTTGATGATATTTCATTTCATTTTTCTTTTTTCTAAGGATCAGCTCCACTGGGAGCGCTTTCCTCTTATCTAATTCATTTCCTTTTAGTAATGTCATAGGTTTTCCAGCAAGAACATATCCTACTGTTACTGCATTTCCCTCTGTAGCAAATGCACAATGTATTTTGTTTTTCTTAAAACTTTCTTCTGCATATACTACCTTCGAGAGCATCTCTAACATGATTGGTAATACCTGTATCTTCTGTCTAACAGAACCTTTTACTTCCTTTTCAATCTGACCCTTTTTATAAAAATCAAAATCATCTAATTCTAAAGTTCCTTCCAGACATTTATCGAAAAATTCATCTCCTGAAAGTTCTGAATGGACCCCAACAAGATGCTTATAATTGCCTTTCGTTGCAGTAATTTCATAATATTTTCTCTGATGAAATGCAGGTGAACACAACAAATAATCAAAATCTATATATACGCTCTTATATTTAGATGCAGATACAATTGCAATACTTCTCACACGTTCTTTAAAGCTCTCATATGTAATCATATGTTCCCCCCTTGTTACCGCTTCAAACTATTACTATATGCAAAGTGAGAGAATGGCTTACGCCACTCTCTCACTGGTTTTTAGTAGTTATCTCTACAATCGAATGGGTTTTAGATCTCCATTCCGATCACTCGATAAGGTTTATGGTCTCTCATCCGACTCTTACTTGTAATAGTATAATAGCAAATGCCTGAGCAACTGTCAATTAGTGCTCTATATATTATATGTCATATTTTAATTTTCTATAGTATTTCTAATATTTATTTTCTTCTTATGAATCTATTGAAATACTCTACCAAGTGTTGTATTTATATGAAACTTCATCTTAAAAAAACGTAGTAGTTCCCCATTTTCCATTCAATAAAAAGATATTGTTTTTTATTAATTGTCTTTAATATATAGGCAGAAGCCGTTGACTTTTTACAGTCTAACAAAAATCCTTTTGTCCATTTATCTTCCCATACTTCATCATTATAAACTCTATGTGCTATTCCGTTTGCATGAAATGTAATTTGTTTTAGCCACAATTCATTACATATACAATTCGGAGAAAAGCTGTCAATATCATCTCTTTGACCAATCTCATTAAGTTGATAGTGCTTATTAGATGTTTTTTTCAAAACGCAAATATAAGGATTTTGACGGATTTATTCCGCTATTTTCTTTGAGAGACAAACCAACGTCTCAACGTGTTCTTCGTTCTCCAAACACAAATTACTTATTTCTTATTCTTCTAGCAGTTTTTTCAATTCCTCTTTACTCGGTAGTACTGTTTGATACTTACTTGCAAAAATCTGATTATTATCTTCTGGTAGCTTGACTTCTCTATCATAATAGTTAACATACATCTGCATCTGTCCAATATCTTGATGCTTTAATTCCCCTATTTTTAGATCAAATAAAACAAAGCTCCTTAACAAACGATTATAGAACACTAAATCCACTTTGAAATGTTCTTCGTCAAAAGTAAATCTTTCTTGTCTACCAACAAAGGTAAACCCTGTTCCAAGCTCCAGTAAAAACGTTTGTAAGTGATTGATAAGTCTCGTCTCTAGCTCAGACTCTGAATACGTGCTTAATTCTTCCAGCCCCATAAATTCAAGTACATACGGATCTTTTA
>JAWXVC010000006.1:0-236484 GCA_044425805.1 Lachnospiraceae bacterium
AGTATAAACGGATAAGAAAACAAAATTGCAAGAGGCAAATTTTTAGGCTCTTTTATCTTTATCCATCCGTCCTTTTCGAGCCTTTCTTTCAAGTTTAAATCTGTCTTTGGAAGTTGTTTTACATATTTCACAATTAGCTCCTTATGTTATATAAATACACCCCACAAGGTGCTTCGTTCATAACTACTACTTCACAAAAATTTTACGAAGTAGCATTTTCTAATAAACATATTATATACGTAAGCACCCTATTCGTCAATTTATCCCATAATTGCAACTATCCATAATAGTACTTATGTTAAGCTTGGCATAAGTACTATTATGGATAGTGACGAATTATGCAAAGTAATATTTTGAAAAAACAACATTGTATTCCTATAATAGTATTAGGTGGAAGATCACTCCATCAAATACATTTCGGAGGTACACAGTGGTAGAAAAAAATCGAAGTTGTCAATGTTCTTGGTTACCTCCTCTTTTACAGCGGTAAAAAATGCTGTCATCTGTTCTAACTTTTTACTCATGCTTGTTTAGTCTATCATACTGTATTTCTTTTTCGCCAGTAGATAGCTTGATTTTTTCTTTATAGAGTAGAGCATATTTCTTTTTCCGACTGTATAATCTGTTGTTTCTTTTGGAAAAAAGGAACGGCAAAAGTAATTTTCGTCATTATCATTCTTCACTAAAAAAACGTAAATATCATTTCCATCAATAGGAGTAGATAGCAAGAAATCCGCTTGAATCATTGAGCTTTCCAAGTCCCATTAAATGATGAAAATGTACTGCTTCAAATCTTATATGTAATTCGGTAAGTTGATTTTTTCGCCCTAACACAATTCTGTATTCAACATCAAGTAAACTGTGAAAGGCGGTTGCACACGCAAGTAATTTGTCCATATTTTTCCTCTCTATATAAAAAGCCACCTTGTTTGCACAAAGTGGCTTATGAGCATTTTCGTTCGGTATTTCTACCTAATCGGTTCGAGGTTAGCTGCACAACCCCTACGAAAAGCTCCGTACAGCAAGGCGTTCCGATACCCCCTGTACATCAACACTTGGCAGACACTCAGACGTTGCCTGTCGTTACTATTATAATACGCAAAAATAAAAATATGTCAACATCATAAAAAAAAATTACAATTCTATGATAATTCGGTTCAAGAGGATTTTCGTGTTGCCTGGATTGCTCTGCCTGTAAGTATGCAAGGTGCTCAGAATCAGGGGTGATAAGTTGCTCATTGTTCTCTTTTGGGAACAACTCTAAAAATTGTCCCCACTCGTATCAGTGATATGACAGTAAGAGAAATCTCGTCTAGTGTAATCCTCTGTCCACCGTTTAACCTTTCAGTTTTTTTGCCATAGAAACCAATCTTATAATTCTTTGATTGCATAGGGCATTTGTGAAGTATCAAATTCTTTTTGGAAATGACTATAAAAAAAGGACTACGCTTGCAAAACCCTTGATTATGGGCTTTTATACAAGTCTTTTCACCCAACAGAATATAACCCTGAAAAGCGGGTAGCACTTGCCAAGGAATCTGGCATGAAATATATCTGTTTTACCGCGAAGCATCATGATGGATTTTGTACGTGGGACACGAAAACGACAAGCTATAATATCACTAGCACACCATATGGTAGGGACGTTTTGAAGATGCTTCAGCTTGCATGTGAAAAGGAAGGCTTAAAGCTTTACCTCTACTATTCAAACCCTGACTGGAAACTGATGAACCTAATATGGACAAATACAAAGCATATTTAAAAGCTCAGATCACAGAGCTTCTAAGTAACTATGGTGAAATATCCACTCTTTTTGGGGACATCCCACCTCATTATGAAGATCCATCTATCAATGATTTAGTGCGCTCCCTACAACCTAATATTCTCATAAATGATCGAGGCATGCCAGTCTATCGGTCGTCAACCATGGAGTTATCGTACAAACGAGGACTATTATAGTAGTGCATTCCTATCACAGTGCTACCTATCAAGGCAGAAATACTAAATGATAACTCAACACCTGCTGTTCATCTAGATATAATCCCCACCTTTTATCAAAGAGAGGATGCCTTTACACCTTATCTACATATATATAATATGCCTTGTGAAAGCCTCCTTGGCTATGCAACCGTCCTCAAATTGACCTTTGGTACAAATATAGACATAACCTCTCTATTTGATACTGAACTAAAAACAGCGGAAGCTAGGTTTTAATTTATCTTGTAAACAACAAAAAAAGCTCTTACACGCTATGCATAAGAGCTTTTAAAATTCAATTATGTATTAAACTAATTTTGCTGCGATTTCAGTAAGTGTTTGTGTTGCTTCATCATCTGGTTCTCCACAACAGATACATGTTCCAACTACTCCTGTAGGGATTTCATCTTCCCAGTTTCTCATCCATTCACCATCACCCCAGCCATAAGAACCGAACAATGCAACAGTTTTACCTGACATGCTATCTTTAACATCATCCCACATAGGTTGGAATTCACCTTCTTCTAAAACTTCAGCTCCCATTGATGGACAACCAAAAGCAAATGCTGTATAACTCTCTACTTGATCAGGTGTAAATTCTGCTGTTGTAAGTAATGCTACTTCAGCACCTTTGCTCTTCAATGCATCTGCAAGAATGTTTGCCATGCTTTCTGTATTTCCTGTTCCACTCCAATAAACTACTGCTACTTTACTCATAAATAATAACCTTCCCTTCTGATTTTCAACAATTGTACATGTACTTATACAACATGCTTATCTAAAATTTCTTTAAGCGATGCCATAGAACTTGAGTGTGAACGTACAATATTTGCACTCTCACAACAAGAGGATGCCAAAGCAGATTTTACCATTTTATGAGAAACGGTGTTTGTAAATAATATTAGTAAGTCTGTTGCACCTAGTTGCTTGCGCATCTTCGTACAGGGTTGTGTAAACACTTTCACTTTGCACTTGTATTGTTCACAAAGATTCTTATAATTTTTAACCATGCCATCATTTCCACCAATTATAGTAATACTCATAAAGTATCCTCCTCTATTTCTATGTATTATCGTAGTTAGACATCACTAACCTTTCTATAGGTTAGCATATGCTAACACCTTTGTCAACATTGTTTTATAAATAATTTTTTTCACCAAAAAAGGAGCTGTTTCCAGCTCCTTTCTTTAAAAATCATATAATAATAAACCTAGCTTATTGCTCCTCTTCATGACAAGAGCAACTACCACCACAGTGCCCCGAACAAGTACTACCTGAAGAACAGCCAATACATTTCACGCCGCGTTTCTTTGCTCTAACAATATAACCTATAGAAAGACCTAAGATTGCTATTATGACTACTACTAGAATGATATCTATCATACGAAAACCATACCTTTCTATGCTTTCGTTGCAGCTTTTCCATTTAATGCATACTGATCTAAGTTTGCATCAGCTTTTTTGATAAGGTAAACTACAAACGCTACCATTGCAAGTACTGCGATTAAACCAGGAATAAATCCAGCTCCAACAGCACCTGTTGTAATAACTGTACCAATTTGGTATACGAGGAATGCTACTACATAACCTGTACCAAATTGAAGGCCAATACCGCCCCATAACCATTTTGCATTTTGCATTTCAGAATTCATAGCACCGATTGCCGCAAAACAAGGAGGTGTGAATAAGTTAAACATTAAGTAAGCAAGTGCAGCAACTGATGTCATTGTCATAACTGTTGCAACATCTGAAGCACCACCAACTAATGCTAATTCTTCTGTATCAATAAAGTTTGTAATACTAAATACTACTGCTAATGTACCAACAACATTTTCTTTTGCAATAAAACCTGTAATAGCTGCTGCTGCAAGTTGCCAAATACCAAATCCAAGAGGAATGAATAATACAGCAAATGGAGATGCAATAGAAGCTAAAATCGAAGTACTTTCCATACCTTCTTCTACTAATTGGAAGCTCCAGTTAAAGCTTTGCATAATTTGAACTGCAGCATTACAAAGAAGAATAATTGTACCAGCTTTGATAATGAATGCTTTCGCTCTATCCATCATAGATAAAAATGCAATTTTAATACTAGGAACTTTATATTCTGGAAGTTCCATGATGAAAAAGCTCTTACGAACTTTTGTACCTGTAATTTTAAGTGTTAATAATGCACCTAAGATGATAAATAAAATACCACAGAAATACATAAGTGTTCCAACCCATGATGCATCTGCGAAGAATACTCCCGCAAATAATGCAATAACAGGAAGTTTAGCACCACATGGCATAAATGGAGTTAACATAGCTGTTGTACGTCGTTCTCTTTCGTTACGGATTGTACGACAAGCCATAACACCAGGAATTGCACAACCAGTACCAATAACCATAGGAATGATTGATTTACCTGAAAGACCAACTTTTTTGAAGTAAGGATCCATTACTACTGCAACACGTGCCATATAACCACAATCTTCTAATAATGCAATTAAGAAATACATTACCATAACAAGTGGTAAGAAACCAACTACTGCACCAACACCACCAATAATACCATCTACTATAAGTGCTTGTAAGAATGGTGAAGCACCTTCTACTAATCCACCTACAAACTCACCAAAGCCTTCAATCCATCCGCAAAGAATATCTGCAAAAATTGGTCCAAGGTGTGTCTGTGAAATTGAGAATACTGCCCACATAACTAATGCAAAAATAGGAAGTCCTAAGAATTTATTAGCAACGATTGCATCTATCTTATCTTGTTTTGTTTTTTCACTTGTAAGTACTTTTCTAGTTTCTACTTTTGCTACAACAGTATTTACAAATTCAAAACGTTTTCTATCAGCGGCTTCAACAGCAGCCTTGCTATGTAAATCAATATCACCTTGTTCGTAAGGAGCCACTTGCGCATTACCAGCAACTTTAAGAGCATCCTTCACTAACATTTCTAGTCCCTTTGCAGAAGTTGCAGTTGTTGCAACAACTGGACAAGAAAGTGCTTCAGATAATTTAGCAAGATCTATTTTTGTTTCTTTCTTTTCATTTAAATCTGTTTTGTTAAGTGCTACAACAACTGGAACACCAATTTCTAAAAGCTGTGTTGTAAAGAACAAGCTACGGCTTAAGTTTGTTGCATCCACAATATTAATGATCGCATCTGGATTTTCACCTTTTACAAATGTACTTGTAATACTTTCTTCAGATGTAAATGGAGACATTGAATATGCTCCTGGTAAATCTACAACCATAACATCTTGATCTGCCCCAAAACCCTTTTTAATAGAAGCTTCTCTTTTTTCAACTGTAACGCCTGCCCAGTTTCCAGCATGTTCATTTTTGCCTGTTAAACCATTATATAGTGTAGTTTTACCACTATTAGGATTACCTGCCAATGCAATTCTCATTTCTTTTTCCTCCTGAAAATTCAATAATAATTCTTCTTAATATTAGCATATGCTAACCTTTAAATATAAACAATGCCGCTTTGTAACGGCAATTATTTTAAAATTACGCAACCAAAATTGCTTCTGCTAGGTTACGATCAATATTATATCTACCATCTTTAATGGCAACTACATAACTGTCTCCAACCTTTGACACTATAACAAGTCGCTCACCAGAATAGCAACCTAAAGTAAACAAGAAATCATCTAAATCCTCGTCATCTGTGCTAATCCCTGAAACAATGTACTCCTGTCCGATATCACCTTCTGCTAAAGTCATCTTATCACCCAATACTCTCTATGTATTCGTACAACACACCCAACTCCTGTCCTTAAATTACCCAAAGAGAACAATTGTTAGTTGCTTCTAATCAACATTGTTATGTTAGCATAGGATAACCGTACTGTCAATGAAATTTTACAAATATTTCATAATTTAAAAACATTCTTTTCTTTTTACTTTTATTATATTATAATAAAACAAATACTATCGAAAACCATTAAAAGGAGAACGCGATATGAACCTACAAGAGTCAGGAGAAATGTATTTAGAAACCATTTATATCTTGTCCAAAGAACGTCCGCATGTTCGTTCTATTGATATTAGTGAACACATGAACTATTCAAAACCAAGTGTAAGTCGCGCGATTTCCATCTTAAAAAAAGGTGATTTTGTTTTAGTAGATGAAAATGGTTTTTTAGTCCTTACACCTTCTGGTCTTGAAATTGCTAAGAAAATATACGAAAGACATCTTCTACTCACTCGCTTTTTAAAGAAAATTGGCTTAGATGATGAAACAGCATCTGCAGATGCTTGTAAGATGGAACACAGTATTAGCGATAAGACATTCTTAGCGATTCAAAAGCACCTAGAAGAATCCTTGTAAACCAATACATGTTACAAGATTTCCTGCATAATCACTACATCTACGCACTTCTTTAGTCCGATTGCAACATCAATCTTTTATTCTCTTATCATATTCTCAGTACCAGTTTCCACCCTGAATACTATATCCAGAAACACATAGTCTTTTCCATCGTTTTGTTATATAATGAAACTTACAATGAACTTATTAGATAAAGGAGCTTTATGATACAACAATTATTACAACAAATCTTGGATGACACGAATACTAGGCAAGCACTAAGCAACCTTAGAAAAGAAATAAAAGACCCTTATAAAAAACTAGAACTCGTAGGACTAATCCCTGCACATATTCCTGCTTTCATTCTTTTATTAGAAGCAACAGATGCGAAAACTCGTAAAAATGCAGCATTACTTATGGGCGATTTAGCCAATTATGATTTTCTCGAAGCATTACTTGCAGCCTACTATAAAGAAACACAGCTTTTCGTAAGAAGTGCCTATCTTACAGCGCTCCAAGCTTTTGATTGCAGTGCATATCTTGACTCCCTCAATGCACAACTTGAAAAGCTTACGAATACACCTTTAACAGCAGAAAACCAAAAGCACATTGCTGAAGAAATACGTGCTTTATCCAAACTGATTATTCAAGAGGAGGGGGTTACCTCACATACTTTTACAGGTTATAATAAGAACCTTGAATGTATTTTACTTACGAACAGAAATCATAAGACACTTCTTGAAGAAGAACTTACAGAACTTGGTGCTACGATTATACCTTTTGCAGGTGGTGTACGCCTTTTAACACAAGACCTTGCTTCTATTCTTCCTATTAGAAGTTATAGTGAGCTACTCTTTGTCGTACCTGGCTTGACAACTGTGTCAACAGACCCTAAGGAAGCTGCACGTAAAATTGCCGCATCGAACCTCTGCTTATTCTTAAGTAACTTACACGAAGAGAAAACACCTTTCTACTTTAGAATCGAATTAAAATCAAAAGTTGATTTAGAGCAAAAAAGTGCTTTTAACAAAAAGCTTGCATCAGAACTAGAACGTCATACAAAACGTAACTTAATCAACACAACTTCTGACTACGAAGTAGAACTTCGTTTAATTGAGAATACGACTGGCACTTACAATGTATTAATCAAACTACATACTATTCTAGATGACCGTTTTTCTTATAGAAAAGAAGTTCTTGCTGCTAGTATCAGCCCAGTTGATGCTGCACTATTCGTATCCCTAGCCAAAGAATATATGATTAAAGATGCTTGTATTTTAGATCCATTTTGTGGTGTAGGTACGATGCTCATTGAACGTCAAAAAATCGTAAAAGGAAATACCTCTTATGGAATCGACTTTTATGCTTCTGCTATCGAAAAAGCAAAAGTTAATACTGCTGAGGCTGGTCAGATTATTCATTATGTAAATCGTAATTTCTTTGATTTTACACACGAATATTCCTTTGATGAAATTTTCACGAATATGCCTTCTGTTATGGGACGCACTACCCAAGAAGATATCGACCTTCTATATGAGAATTTCTTTGAAAAAGCAAAAGAAGTATTAACACCGTACGGTACTATTATTATGTATTCACACGACCCTTCTCTTGTAAAATCACTTTGCATGTTCCACAATTTTGACATAAAAAAAGAATTCTTAATCTTAAAGAAAAAGAATTCTTGGTTATTTGTTATTTCTGTAAAGCAATAATATTATTTTGCAGCTTTTAGTATTGCGATAATATCAGCCTTACCTAGCGGTTTTGCACTGCCAATTGTTTTTGTTTCAAAATGGGTACCTTTGATTCCCATTTCTTCAAATTCTTCCTCTGTAGGTGATACCCCAAGCTCTGTTAACGAGATTGGCATCCCTATAGAGCCGAAGAATTTTTCCATTTCTTCAATACCTTTTGCGATCGTGTCCGCTTGATTACTTCCCGTTTCCACTTTCATAACTTCCACTGCAAACTTTTCAAAACGATGTGGTATCGCATCACATACATATCTAGCCCAACTTCCCCAGATTGCCGCAAGTCCTGCTCCATGCGTAACATCATATAGCCCAGCTAGTTCATGTTCCATATCATGTGTGCCCCAATCACCACCATCAGCACCATATGCAGTTAAGCCATTATGTGAAAGACTTCCTGCCCACATCACATTCCATCTAGCTTCTAAATTATTTGCATCCTCTTTTAGAAGAAGAGCGTTTTTCATAACTGAACGGAGTAACGCTTCTGCAATGCTATCTGTAATATCTAAATTAGTAGTTGTATTAAAATATCTTTCCATTGTATGCATTAAGATATCAGTAGCGCCACAAAATGTTTGATAATCTGGCAAAGTCAGTGTAAGCATTGGATCCATAATCGCAAATTTACAACTACAATCTACATGTCCACAATAACGCTTTAACATTCCTTCATCTTTTGTAATAACACAAGAATCACTCATTTCACTGCCTGCAGCTGGTAATGTAAGAATCGTAGCAATCGGTATAGAACCCTTTGTAGCTCTTTTACCTTCAAAGAAATCCCAAACTTCTCCTCCGTGGAAGATTCCAAGACCCATGGCTTTTGAAGAATCAATTACACTCCCGCCACCAACTGCCAAAATCAAATCAACTTCTTCTTTCACACCTAATGCAATGCCTTCTTTTACTTTTGAAAGCAAAGGATTTGGAACAACTCCACCAATTGACACATGTGCAATGCCTGCACTGTCCATAATCTCAGTCACTTGATCTAATAAGCCGGATTTTATCGCACTGTTTCCACCATAGACAACCATAACTTTTTTACAGCCTTGTTCTACTAACAAGCTTCCTAATTGATCCACACCGTGGTTGCCGAATACAACCTTCGTTGGATGGTATGATACAAATGAATTCATACTTCCCTCCCTAATTTCTTTGCACGACGAATTTTCATAGCTGATAATTCATCCTCATAATATTGTCTTACCTTATCTTCTGAAAGGCTAAGCCTTTCTATACTACTTACTATAAATTTATGTACAAACATCTTTTTAAATTCAGTTTCTATTGGATCGTACATTAAAGCAAAAGCTGCCATTCGCCCTATATCCTCTTCGATTTCGCCTATTTTTACTTGTTCAAAGTCAATCCCATACACTTCTCCATGTACTAGGAGAAAATTCCTAAAATTCATGTCTGACTTTATCATCTGGCTACCATCAAGTGCCTTGTTTATACGATAAAACCCTTCAAACCAATCAAGCAAAGAATCGATAACGTCAACAACTTCTTCCGATGCACCCTCTGTTTCTAATTGAAGGTAGTGGTCTAACAGTGTTTCCCCTTCTAAATAAGAAAGTCCCAAAGATAAGCCTTCACAATATTGTATCGTAGGAACTCGCACTCCACCTTTATGTAATAGCTCCAATTGTGTTTTTTCACAAGTAAATGCTTCTTCTTCCTTGATTTCTTTTAGAATCATGCGCATTCCATCACGCTCTATAAGCATTACACTATTTCTTTTACTCACAAATTTTTCTAGCTCTTTATATTGTAGTTCCAACATTTATAACCCCAATTTGATTTCTATTGTTCCATTCTCTCTGTATCCATCTAATTCAGATACAACACCTCGAATTGCATTTTCTAATATCTTCTCAACAAAAGGTACCATTGGAATTTCCTTGCCATCAATTTTAAGTTCCACATGATGTTTGCCAAGCTTACAATCACTTCTTGTCTTTTCACCACGTAAAATAGAAGCCAACAATTGTTCACAGCTCATCCCACATTCCATACAACATTTTGCTGGGAAATCAGGGAGCTGTTCACAGACCTTTTCTTCAATAATATCAACGATTTTTTCTATATTATCAAACGGACTAATTGCTTCAAGACCTTTGTACTCACTTACTATATCACCTGCTCTACCACTTAAAAGGAATACAGAATCATCTATTCTTTCATCAATTTCTTCTAAGGTATGTGCTGTAATAATCTTAGGAACATTAGCATCACGAACACCTTCTAAAACCAAGTAATCGTAATCATAAAATTTAATAATCTGTTCAATCGGTAAACTTTCTTGAAATAATACATCAGTTTCATAAATACCTTTCGCTGTCACAAGTTGCGAACCTGCCTTTCTATGACGATCAGTATTGCTTCCTGGTGTATCAATCGCAAATTGTTCAAAATGAATTTCTTTTACCGAACCAACAGAATAATTTCTCTTTCTTAGCTCTGTTATAATCATCTCAATCGTTGTTGTTTTTCCTGACTTTGTGATGCCAAACACTGAAAACACTTTCATCTATATACCCTCATCTTCCTATACCCATAAATTTAATAAACCAACTGCAAAAACCAAGATACTGCAAGCAATTAGCACACCATCTCTTTTTCTAAGGTTCAACTGAATAAAATTAGTTCTATCAGGTAGTACCCTAAAACCTCGAAGTTCCATAGCGACTGCCATTTCCTTTGCCCTAAGAAAAGAATTCATAACAACTGGAGTTAAAATATAAGTATATAAACTAATTTTTTTTGGCAGTTTCAATTTCTTGATATCAATACCGCGTAGCATAATTGCATTCATACTATCAACAAACTCTTCTTTTAATATTGGTAAAAACTTTATCCCAATTGTTGACATGAAAGCAATCTCATATGGAACTTTTAGCTGCACTAACCCTTGCGTTATATCCCGTTGATTCGAAGTTGCAAGCAAGCAACCTAGCATCATAATAATTGTAATACGCAGCAGAAATTCCAACCCTTTTATTAATCCATAATCTGTCAAAAAATGAAAAGAACCTATCGAAATAATTGGATTACCTTCAAAGGTGAAGATACTTTGTAATATAGTAATTGATATAAGCATTGAAAATAAATGCTTTAATTTTTGAAACATTCTAATAAAATCAACCTGAAAGCAATATGCTAATAGTGTAGAAAGAGTTAAGATTACGGTAAGTGCTAATACATCTTTATATAGAACTGCTAAAGATGATAAGGAAGCAACTACAAAAATCTTACTTCTTGGATCGATTTTTTGCATAATTTTCACCCCTCTATCTTTTTAGTTCTATACGTTTTGCATTCATCGCTTCAATAAACGCATGATCATGACTAATCATAATGATTGCAATTTTTTGTTCCTTACTTATTTTCATAAGCAACTCCCTTAATTCTTTTTTCCTAACAATATCTAGTGCTGTTGTCGGTTCATCTAGGACAAGAAATTTAGGTTTCCCCAATAAAATCCCCGCCATAACCAATCTTTGCTTTTCTCCTTGACTCAAATAAAAAGGAAAAGTATCTCTAGCCTGAGTAAGTGAAAATTGTTCTAGTTTCTCTTCCACTAATCCATTTACAACTTCTTGTTCCTCACCTTGTAACAACAAAGGAAATGATAATTCTTCAAATACACTTGTAGCAAAAAGTTGCTTTGCTGGATTTTGAAATACGTAGCCTATGTAATTTCCAACTTCCCCTAACGTCATATCACTAACCTTTTTATCATTTATTGTTATACTGCCCGAATCCGGTTTTAACAAACCAAGCATAAGTTTTCCGAGCGTAGTTTTTCCTACACCATTTGGACCTACCACAGCATAAATATTGCCAGTTTTAAAAACACACGAAAAATCTGTAAAAATTTGTTTACCTCTCGGATATTTAAAAGATATATTAGATATCTGAATTTGTTCCTCGCTCGTCATCAATCCATTCCCCCGTAAAAACTTCTATTGATTGGTTTTTCATGTGATACATCGTATCTACAAATTTAATCTTCTCTAAATCATGTTCTATCATAAAAATGGTCATGCCATCTTCTCTAAGCTTCTGTAAGAGTTTTACAATACGTTCACACGAAAGCTCATCTAATTGGGATAAAATCTCATCACAAATCAGAATTTTAGGATGCATTGTTAAAATGGATGCAATCGCAATCAGTTGCTTTTGCCCACCCGATAATTCGTTCGTATTATGAAAGCGATAATCTATCATATGTACTGCTTCAAGTGCGTATACAATTCGCTCTTCTATTTCTTCTCTAGAAAGACATAAGTTTTCTGGTCCAAAGGCAAGTTCTTCTTCTACAATAGAAGAAAATATTTGATCATCTGGATTCTGAAAAATATAACCTATCGTTTGAATTTTTTCTAAAGCCTCTATAGCATCCAATTTATTACCATATAGATAAACCTCGCCCGTTACAGGAAATTCCACTAAATTTGGAATAATGCCTGCCATCGTTTTAGCAAAAACACTTTTCCCACTACCACTCAAACCTACAAGTGCAACTATTTCGCCTACATGAATATTCATATTCACGTTAGCATAAAGTAATCTCCCTAACTTTGTAGTTGCTGATAAATTCTTTATTTGTATTGCAACTTCTTGCTTATCATACGTATTCAAGCTATTTCACCTCAATAGAAATCATCCATTTGCATCTTCTATTACTGAATTGATCAGAAGTCACAATCGCCATAATAGGACCGTCCCCATCGTTATCTTTATCTAGAAGTGCTTCTCCCTCGCATTCAAACGTTGCATAAACATTGCCATCTTCTAGCACTTCTTCTACTGTATATGCCATTGCATAATTATCGACTGCTGTTAATACAACCGCTTCTTTATCTTCTAACGAAATACCAAAAGATTCGATAATCGTTTTTATTTCTACTCCCTTATACATTTGAATAATTGCATCTGTATTAGAAGTATCATACACTGCCTCAAATTCTACTGCACCTAGTGCAATCATATCATCATAGCTAAGTGTTCCAATTTGTTCCCCATCGCTGATGATATTTAATTCTACATTTTCAAACGTTGTTTTATTTTGTGATACAATATCTTTATTCAAAAATAATGCAACCCCTAAAACCACTGCCAAAACGCCTACTATAATCCACGAAATTTTTGTTGTACTCATTTTCTTCCTCCATGTAAAAACATCTTCTATTTTTCAGTATTAATATGAATAATAGGAATAATCATGTCTTCGTAACGCAAACTTCCATGATCTCCACCCTCTGCAGTTTTATGCATACCATGATCAGATGTAATATAAATCTCACCCTCAAAGCATTCCATAATCTCACCTAGGTATTCATCAAACATTTCTAAGTAGTCATATAACCTATCATCATATGGTCCATAGCTATGTCCCATTTCATCTAGTTGATGTGTATGTGTAAAAATAAATTCATTACCAGCATAGACAGCTTCAATTGTCTCTTGTAATATACTTTCATCTCCATTTACATTTAAGCTAGGTTTAATTTCTGTATCTAATATTTGTGTACTTGCTTCTAAAAATGCTGTAGGTATATCTTCATCAAGTGCTATTTGGAATATACTATCTACTAATAGTGCTCTTTCATCCCTTGAATGTACCCCATTTATATTCGGTGTTTGACCTGTAATCATTGTCGCAAAACCAGCGTTTGTAACACTCTTGTAAACCGTAACGACTTTTCTCACATCACCAGTAGCTAGGTTTGGAATAATATCCATTTCTAATGATTTTTCATACATTTCATAAGAAAAACCATCCACGTATAGAAGCATTACATTCTTACCGCTCGTCAAATAATGTTCCATATCATAATATACATCCCCTAGATAGCCTACAGGATCTCCCAAATACATACCACCTACATCGAGATATTCATACTCCGTATCATAACTTACATAATTGATATCGCATCCATCTAATTCAATATATCCATCAAGTGGTACTTGTACAATAGAACCGTCATCTAGAAAAAGCATTCCCGTACTTGTATATGCTTCGTCCACCTCGTATTTTTGCATCATATCTTGCATATCAAAAATAGTATGTGGCATATATACGGTTACAAAATTATCATTTATTTTCGAAGTTCCCTCAAACGAATAATAAGATGTAGTAATATCTAAATACATTTGTCCTATTGTTTTACCATAAAGATTTTCATTTTCTGTAAAAACAGAAAAGACATAATTGCTAGTTTCTTCTGCACTCACAACAACAATTTCTTTGATATTTTTAATATCACAGCTTGGTGGATGATTCACATTCATAATCTCCCAACCATTTTCTTTTGAAAAAACAATATAACTTTCTGCCGCTGACTGATAGCTAATCTCTGATGCAAATCCATCAGCTCCTACTATTAAAATATTACTGTTAGCATCAAGTAGTGTACTACTGTCAATAAGCGTATGTATAGAAACTCCTTTTATAGTCTCATCACTATAGGAAAAAGAGGTCAACTCATAATCTTTTAATGACTCGATTATAATTTCCTCATCGATATCACCAATCACGCGAAAACTTGGTTGAAAACCCGTTTGCTGTGATCCAACCAAATACCCAACAACGCCTACTACTATAATAAGTACTATACTAGCAATAGTACAAATAATCTTTTTCTTGTTCATATCCTTGCTCCCTATAAAAACTTCTGTAGCTTGTTCGAAATGTTAAATGAAATCATTCCTCCAAGTGCACCAGATACCGAAGCAGCAGAAAGACTTACAAACAATGGTATCAGTGGTAAATTAAAAAATACTAAATTGCTTCCATAAGTACCTGCTAAATTAGCAAAAACTCCTGCAAACAAAAAGTGTAGCATATTAAACTTCTTATCCTTACTAAATAAAAATGGGATTTCAGCAAAAACCCCAGGAAGCGCATAGGTCAAAAGACTTGCAATACCGTGACTCCCTATGCTTCCCATTGTAATCACCATAATACCTTGTACTATACCAACCAATGCACAAGTTCCCTTTTTCTTGACAATACCCATAGCAAGCATGATCCAAAGCATATAAAAACCGCCTGCAACGGCACCACCTGGAATAAACAATGGTCCTGTAATAATGTGAATGAGTGGTACAATAATCGGCTTCATTGCCAAACCAAGCCCTGACATCAAAGCAATTACAATCAAATCAAATACTGAAAACATCCTCAGTTTTTCTTTCATTTTCCTGTTCTCCTTTTACATAAATACAACACTATCTACACTATAACATATATAGCAAAACAAAGAATACATACTTCAATGTATTCTTTGTTCTTAAATCATAATAAATTGTATGCTATGTAATTATTCTACTACTGTAACTTTTGTAAAGTTTTTCATCCATGCACTTGCGCTTCCACCATCGATTACTGTATTTACAGGACCATCTTCGCCAAGTTCTTCTCCATCCATAAGGTAAGCAATAAGAGTCGCTTCTGCCATTTCAAGATCATAATCAGCTGCATATCCATCAGATGCTTCCACTGAAAGTGTTGTAAAGCTTTCAACGCCAACTTCAGCAAGTGCATCCATTAAGTTTACACCTGTCCAGTTATTTGTTGTTTCACCACTTTTGCTTGATTTAACAACATCTTTGTTCACAACCTCTAAATCAGCTATAGTAGCTTCTGTAATAGTTACTTCACCATCTGCTGTAACAACTGTTACTTCAAATGCTGGAATTGTAGCTGCTTCTTCTGTTGTTTCTGCTGCACATGCAAACATTGTACACACGAGCATCATTGATAATACGATTGATAATACTTTTTTCATTTTCTTTTCCACCTTTTTTATTGTTGAACTAGTTCAACTGCTTTTATTTTAATTGTTTCGTCAGCACTCACTAAGTAATAACCATCCTCTTGCAATTCCACTGTAATATCAGCAAGTACTTTGCCTTCTAACACAGTTTCTTCCCCTTTTACACTAGTCACAAGATAACTACCACTAGTCATACCAACTTCATTTAAAATACTTTGTAATGTAACCACTTCTTCACTAACTGCATCCACTGTCATAAGTGCAACGAAACAAGTATCACCGAGTTTGAAATACTTCATCCCTTTTACTTGCATACCCTTTGGCATATCTGGATTGATAAACATAGGTGCATCTTCACCTGTCATCTTAAATATACCACCATCTAATATTTCAAGTGTTTGTTCACTTTCAAGTCCGTCCCCTGCAATAAAGAATCCATTTTGCTCTTCACCTAATGTCACATATTCTGCCATAAGGTCAGCTACGCTAAGAGAATCAGCAACTTCATCATAATATTCAAAATCCACATAAGGAATCACTTCGTATGCATTATCAACAAATATTAATTGACTATAGCTTTCGCTTACCGTTTGGCTAAGTTCAAAATGAAGTTTTACAACACCCTTCACCCAATACATAGCTCTTTCATTAGGTATAATCGTGCGAAATGCTCCGTATTCAGCTGCATCGTATTCAACCCCATCTTCTTCAAAAGCGATTACTAAATTTTGATTCATAAGAACATCGTTTGGTACTGAAATTTCATACCCATCACTAGCAACGATTCTTGCAGTTTCACAAGCATCCTTTGTTAGTCCTACGCTCTCTAAAATAGCATCCACTGTTGTACCTTTGATATGCGCTTTGTTGATTTCGCCACTAGAAGTCAAACTTTCAACATCTTCATCAAAATCAGACATTGCTTTGATATCTTCATAACTAAAGCTGATGTCCTCATCAGATAATCCACTAATCACTAAAACGCTCGTATCTACTGACTGTTCGTCTGTTGTAGTCTCTATCACCTGTGACTCTTCTAAGTCTGCATTTGTCGCACAACCCGCAAAGGAAAGACAAACAGTTAAAACAACTGCAAACAATAAACTAACTTTAAATTTCTTAATCATAATAATAAACATCCCTCTCATTAAAAAAACCTCCTCAATTGAGAAGGTTTTGTACACAAAAAACACTATAAAATATAATAATATTTATAGTAATTATACATGTACTTCTTCTCACAATGGAAGGCTATCTCATTTCTAAACATAACCCTAACGTTCTAGCCCACCTATCACACAAACTTTTGTGTAACTTAGCAAAATAGAATCGAAGTATATTTAATTCTAGTATACTTTACTATATATTGTTATACTTTGTCAATTTTTTAATTTTTAATTTTCAAGAAAACGTGATAAAAATTCTTTAGTACGTGGATTTTGTGGATTTGAGAATAATTCTGCAGGATGATTGTCCTCCGCGATTACACCTTGGTCCATAAATACAGTTCTAGTACTAACATCTCTAGCAAATGCCATTTCATGAGTAACAATAATCATCGTCATACCTTCATCTGCAAGATCACGAATAGTTTGTAATACCTCACCTACCATTTCAGGATCAAGTGCTGATGTTGGTTCATCAAATAAAAGAACTTCTGGTTGCATCGCAAGTGCTCTAGCAATGGCAACACGTTGTTTTTGTCCACCGGATAATTGCTTTGGCTTTGCATTGATATACGGTGCCATACCTACTTTTTCAAGATATTTCAATGCCATTTCTTTTGCATATGCCTTATCCTTTTTTTGAACCTTTGTAACACCAACCATACAATTTTGTAATACTGTCATATTATTAAACAAGTTAAAGCTTTGAAATACCATACCGACCTTTGCACGATAATCAGTAATCCTATTCGCCTTATCTAAAATATTAATATTATTGTGTAAAATCTCACCTGATGTAGGTGTTTCAAGCACATTAATACATCTAAGTAAAGTAGATTTACCACTACCAGAAGAACCAATAATACTAATCACATCACCATTATAGACGCTAAAATCAATATCCTTTAACACCTTATTCGTACCAAAGTTTTTCTCTAAATGTTTTACTTCAAGAATCGGAGTTTGATTATCGTTTGCCATCTATTTGTCCACCTTCCTTACGAATATAGTTCGCCATACCACTTGTATAAGCAAGTGTATCTGTATTTGCCAAATCATAGCTTGCATTTCCATCCATTCTACGTTCGGTATATCTTAAAATTCTAGAACATGTAACTGTCATAATAAGATAAATCACACTTACTATAAAGAAAGATTCAAAATAAGTATAGTATGCACCTGCAACAGATTTACCTGTAAAGAACAGCTCTGTAACAGAAATAACACTAAGTACCGATGTATCCTTAATATTGATAATAAGATTGTTTCCAATCTGTGGCATAATATTTCGAAGAGCTTGTGGTAAAATAACAGATGTCATCGTTTGAAAATGGCTCATACCAATCGCCTTTGCACCTTCTGTTTGGCCGATATCTATAGAACAAATACCCCCTCTAACAGTTTCTGCCATATAAGCACCTGTATTGATACTTACAATAAAGAATGCTGCAAACCACATAGACATATGAATATTCACAAAAAGTAAACCATAGTAGATAAACATAGCTTGTACCATCATAGGTGTTCCTCGAAACACTTCAACGTAAATAGAAAGTAATACATTCACTACCTTTAGAAGTCCCTTTTTTAAAATACTATCGTTTGGATTTACCGGAATTGTTTGGATAATTCCTGCCAAAAAACCTATGAGACATCCAACCAACGTACCCACAAGTGCTACAATTAATGTAGTCTTAGCACCATTCAAATATGATGGCCAATATTGCTGTAATAAAAATATAACTCTAGCCCCAAAAGACTGTGGTAACATTTCTTTTCCTCCTATGATTTAAAATTTGTTATCAAAAAAACAAAAGAGCTGCATATTTCATCAGCTCCTTTGACTGTTTTAATTATTCACTAAGTGGTTGTACTGCGATTGCATCATCCATCATTTCAATGAAATCAGCTTCTGTTAATTTTGCTAATGCTTCGTTTAACTGATCTGTTAATTCATCATTTCCTTTTTGAGTAGAAATACCGATATTCACATCTTCATCTGAAACTTCAAATGCTCCATCTCCTTCAAAAGCTAATACCTTTAAGCTTGGATCAGCAACACAAGCTGCTGTAGCTGTTGGCATATCTGTAACTACGATATCAATTGCTCCTGATTGAAGTGCAACAATCATCGCTGGTGCAGATTCCATAGCTGGAAGTGCATTTACATTTGGAATTTGTGGAAGTGCTACATCATACCAAATAGTATTAATTTGTGATGATGCTGTAGCTCCATCAAGATCTGCAACACTTGTTGCATCTGCATATACAGTATCTCCACGTGTTAACGCTACTACGGAAGCATAATAATATGGTGTAGTAAAATCAACAGTTTCTAATCTCTCTGATGTAATCGACTGACCAGCAACAACTGCATCGATAGCACCTGATTGAACTGCTACTGGAAGTGAATCCCAATCAATTTTATAAATTTCTAACTCAACGCCCATTTCTTCTGCAAGATATTTGGCCATCATAACATCATAACCATTTGCATAATCTGTACTATCAGCAATAGGTACTGCTCCATTGCTATCATCACTTTGTGTCCAGTTATATGGAGCATAACCACATTCCATACCTACTCGTAAAACATCTGAAGATGCTTCCTTTGTAGCCGAACAACCTACAAATGACCCTAGCATAGCCATAGTCATAACAACAACTGCCACTCTTTTCATAACATTTTTCATAATAAACTTCCTCCACTCACTTTCTGAAACACATTCCTCAATATGTTAGGTAGATTATACACGTATACACTGTTAACGTCAACTGTAAATGTATCATGTATGTATATTTATGCATTATTCGACTAAGAGATTGCTGTTTGCGCTTGCAAGCATGAGTTTTATACGATTTAGTTGATTCACTTCACTAGCACCTGGATCATAATCGATAGCCACAATATTTGATAACGGATACTGTCTTCGAAGTTCCTTGATAACACCTTTACCAACAATATGATTTGGTAAACATCCAAATGGCTGTGTACATACAATATTATTCACACCTGTATGGATTAGCTCCATCATTTCACCTGTTAAAAACCACCCTTCACCAGTTTGATTTGATAGTGAAACAATTCCCTTTGTCCAATCGCCTAATACATTAATCGACTCTGGTGCATCAAAGTGTTTACTTGCCTTCAATTCTTTAATCATCGTCTTTTGATATAACTCAATAATATAAATAACCATCTTCGCAATAAGCGCTGCATTTTTGTTGCCGCCAATATGCTCCTTGTTATAAACAATATTATAAGCTGAATACAACGCAAATCCCATCAAATCAGGTACAACTGCTTCAGCACCTTCGGCCTCTAGTAGTCCAACTATGTCATTATTCGCTGTTGGATGAAACTTCACTAAAATCTCTCCAACAACACCTAC
The DNA here is from genome assembly GCA_044425805.1 of Lachnospiraceae bacterium. GTDB lineage: Bacteria > Bacillota > Clostridia > Lachnospirales > Lachnospiraceae > RGIG6307. The sequence continues at coordinate 20,392 of JAWXVC010000006.1, forward strand.
GCGAGGCTTTTTAATATCATGAATAGGAAGTATATCAAATGCTCTTATAATGTTTTTGACATTTTTATTAAACGTTATAAGATTAAAATGACGGATATTATTTTTGGCCTCTTCATTCCATTTTTGATAGAGTGTATTCGCTGAACCCACTTCAACTTCATACGGACGCATGCGATAAAGTACTCGCATAAAAACATCTCCATAGAGAACTGATTGTATGATTTTATTTATAATAGAAGCATCTAATTGAAATCCAGGATTTTTCTCAATACCGGAGGTACTAAGTGAAATAACTGGAATATGAGCATGCCCTGCATTTCTAAGTGCCTTTCGAATAAATCCAATATAATTTGTCGCACGGCATCCACCGCCTGTTTGTGTAATGAGTACTGCTGTTTTATTTAGATCATATGTACCCGACTCTATAGCATTCAAAACCTGACCAACAACGATAAGCGCTGGAAAACACGCATCGTTATTTACATATTTAAGACCTGTATCCACTGCCTCGCGATCCATCGCCTTCATAACTTCAAGATTATAACCTGAAGATTCAAAAGCAACTTGCAATAAATCAAAGTGAATCGGTGACATCTGTGGGCATAGTATCGTGTAGTCTTTCTTCATTTCTTTCGTGAAAATCACACGATTTAGCGTTGCGCTACCTTCGACAGGTGTAATGCCTTTTTCTGCTCGATCTTCCATAGCTGCAATTAATGAGCGGATTCTAATCCTAGCTGCACCCAGATTATTTACTTCATCTATTTTGAGTGAGGTATAAATCTTTCCAGCAGCCACTAAAATATCTTTCACCTCATCTGTTGTAACTGCATCTAATCCACAACCAAAACTATTAAGCTGTACAAGCTCTAAATTGTTTTGTGTTTTTACAAAAGCTGCTGCTGCGTAAAGTCTAGAATGATACGTCCATTGGTCTCTTACTACCAAAGGTCTCTCCACAGGCTCTAGATGTGAAATACTATCCTCTGTTAAAACAGCAATATTATAACTTGTAATCAATTCAGGAATACCATGATTGATTTCAGGGTCAAGATGATATGGTCTTCCCGCTAATACCACACCCTTCATCTCGTGATTCTTCATATATGCTAATACTTCTTCACCTTTTTTGTGCATATCCTCTCTAAAATCAGTCCATTCTTCCCAACCAGCTAAAACTGCTGATTCAACAGCTTGCCTTTCTATACCAAGAGTAGCCAGTTCAGCGCTCATTTTTTCTACGATAAGCTCCTTATTACTCATATTAATAAAAGGATTTTTAAATAAAATTTTATGATCTCGAAGTTCTTCTACGTTATTTTTAATATTTTCTGAGTAGGAAGCAACAATTGGACAGTTGAAATTATTATCCGCAGAGTCTATGTCTTTTCGTTCATATGGTACGCTTGGATAAAAAATCAAATCTACATCTCGCTCCAGCAAATCCATAATATGTCCATGTACAATTTTTGCTGGATAACATACAGATTCACTAGGAATGGATTCCATACCCTTTTCATAGGTTTTCTTCGTCGAAGCATCAGAAATCTCTACTCTATAACCTAATTTTGTAAAAAATGTAAACCAAAACGGAAAATCCTCGTACATATTGAGTACGCGAGGTATACCTACCGTCTTCTTTGCAACAGCTTTTTCTAATGGTTTGTATCCAAAAAGCCTTTCATTCTTGTAGGCAAAGAGATTAGGAACAGGTTTTGGTTTTTCCAAGATACCAACACCCTTTTCACAGCGGTTTCCTGTAATAAATCTTCGATTTCCAGTAAATCTATGTATTGTAAGCAAACAATTATTCGTACATTTTCCGCATCTAGCAATTCTCGTATCTATCTCTAGTGAATTCATGGTTTCACCACTAACCAAAGATGTTTCATACCCCTCAACATATTTATCCATTGCAATAAGTGCCGAACCAAAAGCCCCCATAATACCTGCAATATCAGGTCTTACTGCTTCCCTACCTGAAATCAACTCAAAACTTTTAAGCACTGCATCATTATAAAAAGTTCCACCTTGTACAACAATACTCTTACCAAGCGCCTTTGGATCAGAAATCTTAATAACCTTTAATAATGCGTTTTTAATAACTGAATAAGCAAGACCTGCAGATATATCACGTACTGTTGCGCCTTCTTTTTGTGCTTGCTTTACTCTAGAATTCATAAAAACTGTACATCTAGAGCCTAAATCTATCGGATTTTCTGCGTACAATGCGATATTGGCAAATTCTTGAACTTCTAATTTAAGTGATTTAGCAAACGTCTCAATAAAGGAGCCACAACCAGAAGAACAAGCTTCATTTAGCAGTACATTGTCAATAACTCCATTCTTAATACGTATACACTTCATATCTTGACCACCAATATCAAGAATAAAATCTACATCTGGCTTAAAGAAACTAGCCGCTCTATAATGAGCTACTGTTTCAATATAACCTAAATCTATCATCAATGCTTCCTTGATCAAGCCTTCCCCATAACCTGTCACACAGGAATTTTTGATACGTACTGTCTTTGGTAGCTTTTCGTACAATTCATTGAGGCTTTTCATAACAACTCTAAGTGGATTGCCCTCATTGCTCGCATAAAAAGAATATAGTAACTCTCCCTTATCACTAATAAGTGCAACCTTCGTCGTGGTACTTCCTGCGTCAATTCCTAAAAAAGCATCACCATGATATGTAGAAAGCTCTAATCTCTCAACCCTATTTTGTTCGTGTCTATGTTGAAAAGTAGCATAATCCTCTTCACCTTCAAACAAAGGATCTAACCTGCTAATCTCCATCTCAAGCTCTCCCGCTTGATCAAATCTATCTTGTAATTCATCAAAGGAAAACAATATTCCATCTGTGTTCGAAACAGCTGAACCATATGCTGCAAACAAATGACCACTTTCAGGTAAAATAGAAGTCTCCTCTGTCAAATGAAGTGTATCCTCGAAGCGTTCCCTAAGCTCTGATAAGAAATGAAGCGGACCTCCTAAAAAAGCAACATGTCCTCTTATCGGTTTACCACAAGCAAGCCCACTAATCGTTTGATTCACGACCGCCTGAAAAATAGAGGCTGACAAATCTTCCTTTGTAGCACCTTCATTAATCAACGGTTGTATGTCTGTCTTTGCAAAAACTCCACACCTTGAGGCAATCGGATAGATGACTTTATGATTCTTAGCATATTCATTTAATCCTGTTGCGTCTGTTTGTAGCAAACTAGCCATCTGATCAATAAAAGAACCAGTTCCACCAGCACATATTCCGTTCATCCGCTGTTCTATGCCACCTGCGAAGTAAATGATCTTTGCATCTTCTCCACCGAGTTCTATAGCTACATCCGTCTGAGGAATCAGACCTTGTACTGCCTTTGCAGTAGCCACCACCTCTTGAATAAATGTTACTCCTAGACTTTTGGCAATCAAAACACCTCCACTACCAGTCATCATAGCAGTAAATTTCACAGAACCCATCTCTTCTCTAGCACATTTAAGAATACCGTATAATGTATTCTTTATATCAGAAAAATGTCTTTCATAACGACTAAAGACAATTTCATCATCTCTATTTGTAAGAACAACTTTCACTGTAGTAGACCCAATATCTACTCCTAGCTTCATATTATCATTGGCATTATTAATCTGCATCTCTTACTCCAATCAAGAATTTTAATCTTTGTTTGAATATCAAAATTATATTCAGTATAGCACTTTTCTATTCATTTGTCATATACAATTCTTTACAAAAAACCAATTTTTACATTACATTTATTATTAAATTAGTTCTATTGTATTTTTCACTTGCATAAGGTAAAATGGAACTTGTTTATTAATATTTTAGGAGATTAAATTACATGAATAAAAATTATTGTATCGCAGTTGCTGGAACCGGTTATGTTGGTCTATCCATCGCAACCTTATTAAGTCAGCATCACAAAGTATACGCTGTAGATATCATTCCCGAAAAGATTGAAATGATTAATAATAGAATTTCTCCTATTCAAGATGATTATATAGAGGATTTTTTAGCACACAAAGATCTTGATTTAACTGCTACCCTTGATGCAAGCTTGGCTTATTCAAATGCTGATTTTGTTGTTATCGCTGCCCCTACTAATTACGATAGCAAGAAAAACTTTTTTGATACATCAGCTGTTGAAGCTGTAATCAAGCTTGTCACAGAAGAAAATCCAGATGCTATTATGATTATCAAATCCACAATCCCCGTAGGATTCACCGAATCTATCAGAGCGAAATATAACTGTGAAAATATTTTATTCAGTCCTGAATTTCTACGTGAGAGTAAGGCTTTATATGATAATTTATACCCTTCTCGTATTATCGTTGGAACAAACCCTTCTGACAAACGTTTAGTAACAGCAGCACACGAATTTGCATCCTTACTACAAGAAGGAGCTATAAAAGAAGATATTGATACTCTGTATATGGGTTTTACAGAAGCAGAGGCAGTAAAACTATTTGCTAATACATACTTAGCCTTACGCGTTTCTTATTTTAACGAGCTTGATACCTATGCGGAGCTAAAAGGTCTAGATACAAAACAGATTATTCATGGTGTTAGCCTCGATCCTAGAATCGGAAGCCACTATAATAACCCTTCCTTTGGATATGGTGGTTATTGTTTACCAAAAGACACAAAGCAGCTTCTAGCTAATTACGAAGATATTCCTGAGAATCTTATTGAAGCCATTGTTGATAGTAATAAAACCAGGAAAGATTTTATTGCAGATCGTGTACTTCATATGGCAGGCTATTATGCCTATGGTGATGATAACACCTATGACACCTCTTTAGAAAAGCCTGTGACGATCGGTGTCTATCGACTCACTATGAAGGCAAACAGTGATAACTTTAGACAAAGTTCGATACAAGGAGTTATGAAGAGAGTAAAAGCAAAGGGTGCTAAGGTAATTATTTTCGAACCTACCCTTGATGAAAACACAACATTTTTTGGAAGCCAAATCATCAATGATATTACCGTATTTAAAAACACTTGTGATGCTATTATTGCGAATAGATATGATGCATCACTTGACGATGTATCGGACAAGGTTTATACAAGAGATTTATTTGGGACTGACTAATAAAAATTATACTATAAAAGGGTTTGGAAGCGATTCCAAACCCTTTTATAGTATTTAATATTTAAAGAATGTTCTCCTTGCAATTAACAATATAAAACCCTTTTGCATTTAAAGAATCTTCTCTGTTATACAGCATCTCACTTCCGTCCATTTGGCAAAATATCGCTCCAGCCTCTTCAACAATACATTGCATAGCTGCTGTATCCCATTCCATGGTAGGATTATGTCGATAGTAAATTTCCGCATCACCTCTTGCTACAAGGCAGCCCTTTAGAGAACTACCCATTTTTACAAAATTTTTAAATTGGTATTTTTCTATCAACGCTTCCATCTCATCACATCCATGTGAGCTACTCATTACAAGTCGTACCTTTTCAAGATCTTGTTCACCAGAAACCTTAATAGGTTTCGTAACTCCATCCGCATTCGTATAATAACTTCCATTTCCTTTACTTGCATAATATAGTTCATCGCTCGCAGGAACATAAATCACACCAGCTACTACCCTATGTTCATAGGAAAGCGCAATATTAACAGTAAATTGTCCATTACGTTTTACAAATTCTTTTGTTCCATCTAGCGGATCAACTATAAAGCAATATGGATTTTGCAATCTCGTAAAATCATCCTTACCTTCTTCCGATAAAATAGCATATTCAGGAAAGCTTTTAGACAGTCCCTCTACTATTATGTCATTTGCCGCTGTATCAGCCATAGTAAGTGGCGAATTATCAGATTTATAAGAAATATTAGCAAATAATTGTTCATCCTTATAAATCTCCATGATTTTGTGCCCAGCTCTTATCGCAAGCTCACAACATACCTCTTGAATCTTAATGAAATCCATGTGTTTCCCCCTTATTCTACAATACTCCCTCTGGTCTTTTAACTGCATAAATAGCCAATGCTCTTGGCCCAATGTGCGTTGCAATACTAAGCGTTAATTCTTCTATTAAGATATCACCACATTCTGGAAATGCTACCGATAACTCCTCTTTTAGTTTTTCTGCCGATGCCAAATCATCAGAATGTACAACACTAAGTACCAAGTGTTCATTCGAAAAATCACCGTCAAATTTTTCTATTATATCATTTCGAATAGCATTCATCATCATTTCTTTGCCTATTTTTGTAGTTCTTGCCTTTGCAAATGCGTCTAGCTTACCACCTTGTATCATAAGCACTGGTTTAAGGCGTAACAAGGTACCTAGCGCTGCAGCTGCTGGTGTAATACGCCCACCTTTTTTTAAATACTCCAAAGTATCTACCATAATATAAATCGTACTGTTTCCACTATCCTCCACTAAAATCCGAGTGATTTCTTCTAAAGACTTCCCAGATTTTACAAGTGAAAGTGCATCTAGTACTGATAGTCTTTGTGTACCAGAAATTCTTTTATTATCAATAACTGATACTCTTCCATCGTATTCTAATGATAGTGCATAAGCACTCGAACAAGAACCAGATAAAGCACTACTCATTGGAATATATACTATCCCATCATAAGACTTTAATAACTCATCCCATAAATTGATAATAACCTCTGGAGATGGTTGGCTAGTAGATATTTCGTCTCCTGCAAGCATTCTCTCATAAAACATTTCCTTTGAAAGAGTCTCTCCCTCAAAAAAAGTTTCTTCATTCATAATAAACGGCATCGCTACTACATATATCCCTAAGCATTTCGCCTCTGCGGCAGAGATTCCACTGTTACTATCTGTAACTACTGCTATTTTTGGCATATCAAAACTTACTCCCTTATTTCATTCATTTTATATAGTTCTAAAGTTTAATCCGTTCCACATTCCCGAAGCAAAGTATTCTTTTAGCCCCTTATTTTCTGGAAGCAAAAGTTCTTCATCTTCTTCTAAAATCCTATCTATCAATGCCGAACAATCCTTTAGCATATTCGCATCCTGATATATATCTGCAAGTTCAAATAAAAGATCTCCACTTTGTCTTACACCAAACAAATCACCTGGACCACGCAACCTTAAATCTTCACTAGCTATAAAAAATCCATCATTTGACTTGTTGAGAATTTCTAATCGTTCCATTGTTTTTTTGTCATCCTTACTAGTCACAAAAATACAATAACTCTGTTCCTTACCTCGCCCGACACGACCTCTAAGCTGATGCAATCCTGCAAGTCCAAAGCGCTCCGCATTTTCAACCATCATAACCGTAGCATTTGGAACATTTATACCTACCTCTATTACCGTTGTTGAAACTAAAACATCAATTTCCTTGTTAGAAAATTGTTCCATGATAGTATTTTTATCTTTAGGCCTCATCTTGCCATGTAGATAGGCAATTCTTATGTGACTCGCCAAAGTATTTTTCAATAGATTTGTATATTCTATCACACTTTCAAGTTTTGTGCCACCATCTTCCTCATCCTCTGGCGCTTCAACCATTGGACAAATAATATAAACTTGATTAGAATTTGAAACTTCTTTTTCAATAAATTTATATGCTGTTGGTCGATAACTTGTATTTACAACACAGTTCTTCCTAGCTAATCTATTCGCTGGTAATTCATCTACTACCGACAAATGCATATCTCCATATAAAATAATCGCAAGGCTTCTAGGTATCGGCGTTGCACTCATCACCAAAACATGTGGATAAGCACCTTTATTTGCAAGCATTTCTCTTTGTCTTACACCAAAACGATGTTGTTCGTCCGTGACTACAAGCGCAAGTCTTTGAAATACAACCTTTTCTTGGATTACCGCATGTGTCCCTATCACCAAATTTGCATCGCCACTAGCAATCATTTCATATGCATTTCTTTTTTCTCTTGCTGTCATGGATCCAACTAGTAAAACTGGTCTAAACGGCAAATCATGCTGATCAATAATCTCAAGGAAACTTTCCATATGTTGCCTTGCAAGCACCTCTGTTGGTGCCATTAGGACCCCTTGACATCTATTTGTCACTGTTTTTAATAGAGCTAATAATGCTAATATTGTTTTTCCACTGCCTACATCCCCCTGTACCAAACGATTCATAACAAATTCTGATGATAAATCACTAGAAATTTCTTCCCATGTACGCTTCTGGGCATTTGTTAATGCAAATGGTAAAACTTGTAAAAAATTTATCAGTTGCTTATGGTCTTTCATCACAAATGAATTACTCATCTGCTGTGCATATCCCTTTTCTTTGCGAATCATGTACATAAACATAAATAATTCATCAAAAACAAGACGTCTCCTTGCTTCTAACGCATGCTCTAAATCATCCGGTAAATGAATTTGCCTATATGCAGTTTCTAAGTCAACCAAACACATACTATCTTTTATATAAGATGGTAAATAATCTGATTGCAATGGCAATTTTTCAAAAGCACGTTCTATACATGTAGCAACAAACTTGCTTGTAAGCCCTTTTGTCACTGTGTATATAGCTCTTAGTGTATCGCTAAGCGATTCATATGTAGCTAAAGTGTAAATAGATGGTTGTTCCATTACAAGTGCATTTCCCTTTTGCTTAACAAGACCGCGAAATACAAATCTAGACCCAACACGTAAAGAAGCCTTTAAATATGGCTGATTGAAAAAAGTTAGTGAAATCGCTCCTGTATCATCCTTTACAAGAACTTTCATAATTAATAAGTTTTTTATACGTTGCGGTGGGGCTACAGATACAACTTGTCCCTCAATCACATGCCTATTTGCCACTGAAATTTGTCCTATAGAACAAACAGACTCCATAGCTTCGTAATCTCTTGGGAAGCTATGGAGCAAGTCTCTAATCGTTATAATATCCAGTTTGCGAAATAATACAGCACTTTTTTCACCAACACCTTTAATAGATGTAACAGAATCAGTTAATCGCACAGTATTAATATCCATCCCTTCTTCAAAGTATTATTCTGCTGAAATCACATAATAATAAATCGGTTGTCCTCCGTATTGAAGCTCAACATCACACATGTCATATTTTTCTTCAATCATAGCTTGAAGCTCTGCTGCATCCGCTTCTGTAATATCACTACCATAATAAATGCTAATAAGTTCGGTTTCATCATCCACCATAGCATCTACCATTTCTAGCGTAATAGCCACCATATCTGTACCAACAGATAAAATACCCTTATCACCAATACCCATGAAATCACCACATTTGATTTCTTTATCATCAATCATAGTATCTCGTACTGCATAGGTAACTGATCCCGTCTTAACTCTCGCAATTTCTTCAAGCATATTCGCTTCATTATCCTGTGCACTCATGCTTGGCACAAAATTAATAGCAGCCGTAATACCTTGCGCAACTGTTTTTGTTGGAATCACAATAATCGTTTTATCCTCTGTTAAATCTCTAGCCTGATTTGCAGCAAGAATAATATTACTATTATTTGGTAAGATAAATATCGTCTCAGCATTCACTTTGCTAATGGCATTCAACATATCCTCTGTTGAAGGATTCATTGTTTGACCACCTTCTATCAAGTAATCAACTCCAACACTCGTTAGAATTTCATTCATGCCCTCTCCAACTGAAACTGCAATAAACCCAAAATCCTTCTTAGGTGTAGCCTCTTCTTTTGCTCTAGCTTCTGCATCTTTAATCAGCTTCTCTTCATGCTCTAAACGCATATTATCAATCTTCATATTCGATAGAGAACCATACGTAAGCGCTTTTTGAATAGCAAGGCCAGGGTCATTTGTGTGAACATGTACCTTTACAATTTCATCATCCGCAACCACAACAATGGAATCGCCAATAGATTCTAGATACATTTTGAAATCACGTTCCTTAGAGCTATTAAAAGCCTTAGAAAGCATAATAATAAATTCTGTACAATATCCAAATTTAATATCAGCTTCTGTTTCGGCGCTGATCGTCATCGCACTTGCAATTGGTGTAACATCCATAATCTTATAATCTATCTCTTTTCCAAGGAATGCATCATACCATCCCGTAAGAACCTCAACAAATCCCTGTCCACCAGAGTCAACAACACCCGCTTGCTTAAGTACTGGTAACATTTCTGGTGTTTGACTAAGTACATAAGTAGCATGTTCAATAACTCCTGACAAAAATTCTGACATATCTTCACAGCCTGCTGCTGAAAGTTCACTTGCTTTTGTAGCAGCACCTTTCGCAACTGTTAGAATAGTGCCTTCCTTCGGCTTCATAACCGCCTTATATGCAGTTTCCGTAGCCTTTTCAAAAGCTTGTGCCATAACAGGAACTGTAATCACATCAACCTCTGCAATCACTCTAGTAAAACCTCTAAATAATTGGGATAAAATAACCCCAGAGTTTCCTCTAGCACCACGTAATGAACCAGAAGAAATAGCCTTTGCCAACGTTTCAAAAGTAGGTTCCTCTATTGCTAAGACTTCTCTGGCTGCGGCCATAATAGTCATCGTCATATTCGTTCCTGTATCTCCATCTGGAACTGGGAAAACGTTCAATTCGTTAATCCACTCTTTTTTACTCTCTAAATTCTTCGCACCAGCAAGAAACATCTTCGCTAGTAACTGTGCGTCAATTGTATTCATCGAAAACACAATCCTCCTTAATCAATCACTCTAACGCCTTCAACAAAGACATTAACCTTATCAACTTGCATTCCTGTATAATCTTCAAGTTTATATTTTACCGTCTCCATCAAAACGTCCGATACAGCTGCAATGCTAACTCCATATCCAACTATGACATGAAAATCAACAGAAAGTTTATTATTATCAACCGAAACAATAATACCTCTTGTCATAGATTCCTTTTTGAGAAGTTGAACAATTCCATCCTTCACGTTTACACTAGCCATACCAACGATTCCAAAACATTCCGTCGCAATAATACCCGCGTATTGCGCTAACACATCTTTGTCTATTTTAATACTACCCATATGGGTATCAAAAGAAGTATTTTTCATAGGCACCTCCTAAAGTATACATATTTTATTTAGTATATCAAATTATCTCAAAAAAAGAAACAAAAAATTTGATTTTAAAAAACTCTTGCATTCATATTCTTTCTCATGTATAATAAATCAGTATTTGTAACAAGAAATATTTGTAATATGTATTTTCTGCTTGCAAATCGCATTTTAATCTGTTATTATATTAATGTTTGAAAGCAAATTGCAAGGAGGTGTCATCATGGCTAAATGTGAAATTTGTGGTAAAGGCGTACATTTCGGTAACGCAGTAAGCCATTCTCATAGAAGAAGCAATAAAATCTGGAGTGCTAACGTGAAGAAAGTGAAATGTAACGTAAACGGAACTTCTAAGAAATTAAAAGTTTGTACAAGCTGTTTAAGATCTGGTTTAGTAGAAAGAGTTTAATTTTAAAATAAAAACAAGCCTATCTTCTTTTGAAGATGGGCTTATTTTTATGGATACAAAAATATCCCCTTCACTCCTAATCAACGACAACCACTGCAATATAAATTATATCCAATCAACAATAATAGTGCTATTATTAAAATCCCAATAAATACATTCTCTATAAAAAGCATAATAAACATGCCAACTGCAATATAAAATAACATTAAGCCAATATAGCGATTCATATATAGTCTCCACCTTGTGTTCTATATATGTATATTCACTACATTGACTTATTATGTTTTCTATAATTCTTCAAAAGCAGCCTTCACTGCTTCAGCATCTGCTTCTTTCCTACCAGTAGGTTTAATCTTCTCAATAATTTCAGGAATCAAATCTAGCGCTCTAGATACATTATCTGTCGTTTTTACATTTACAAGACGTACCGTACCATTAGAAATAACTAAAACTGCACTGGGTGTAATCTTGCCAGTCATACCTCCACCGCCTCCATTTTTTGCATCTTTAGCAGAAGCACCTGCCCCTACACCAAAGGAAACATCCATAAGTGGCACTATAATAGTTTCTCCTATATGAGTCACCTCACCCACAACACTTTTTGTCGTAAGTGCCGTATCTAATCCTTTCATTAAAGCATCTACAATGCTATTCACTTGATGATCTGCCATAAGTAAGTCCTCCTTTTATTTTCGTATATACTGTGTGATACTCTTTTTTTATCATTAATTTGACGGCTAAAATAACAATATGAACCAATCGTATTCTTCCTTTTAAAGTATACTCTCCCTCTAGAGTTTTTTCAAGCCATATAGGCTCTAGCACAACATCTTTAGATAAAAAAGGTAACATCATATTATAAAATCCATATAAATACCCTGTTGTATCAGCTTCCCCTGTTCCATATGAAATATTCATCTTGCATTTGTATGGAGCAATTTTCTTTAATGTATAAATACAGTCCTTCAAAAAAGATCGAATAGTTTCATTTTCTTCTTGTAAAAGGTCATGAAAATATTTGATTTTTTCGATGATACTTTTAATCTTATCCTCTTTTTTTTGTTCAACTATTTCTTGTTCAATTTCACCTTGTGTCCGGTTTTCTATAGATTCTTCTTGAATGTTTATTTCTTTTTCTATACCTTGCTGTTTAACAGTTTTTTGAACAGAGCTAGTAGCTATTGTACTATCATATTCAGATGCGTTATCAGACAAGTCTTCTTCATCCTCTTTTTTCGTATATGAATATATCTTTATCCCCAAAACACGAACTTCAACTATAAGTTCAGATTCATATAGTATTTTGGCTCTAACAAGTGGATTAGCAAATGTAGCTATTGCGTATAACGTCATAACAGATTCTTGTTTTTCACCACTACTTCTATAGCGAATCGGTACAAATAATAACAACGTAATCAACCCAAGGACAAGTATTACTACACTTAATAGTATCCATGCTAAAATTTGTAAAATCGTCACTAGCATTGCCATATTAATAATCATCCCTTTCCATTAAGAATAGAATAAACGGCAGATTATAGACATCTGCCGTTTATTCTATTAGTTATACTTCTTAGATCCCCATTGGTTTCTTTTTTTTAGTTCTAAATACTCATCATAAGCCTTTTCCAAAATCATCTTTTCATTTGAAAAGCGCAATAAATGATAAGCTTCATGATACTTATAGAATCCCGAATCCACAAAATACTCCTCGCGTTGTGGTTTACTGTAATAGCTATCAGCCATCATAAGGTACCAGTGTACTTCTTTCTCAATAACGTCTTCAGGTACACTAAACGTATATTCACTTTTACCTACGTACTTGACAATGGTAGCTTCTGCTCCCGACTCCTCAAGCACTTCTCTCAAAGCAGTTTCTTGAAATTCTTCCCCTTGCTCTACAGTTCCTTTTGGTAATACCCATCCTTCATATTTATTCTTATAATTTTTATACAATAGAAGAATTTTACCTCTAAAAATAACCACACCGCCACAACTGGTTGCTTGATGCATATCAATAATCATCCCTTTCTCATAGCCAAACAACTTGGACCGTAAGGTACCATTTGCTTATTGAAAATACTGTTTTCAATCTATCCCTAGTATATTGGTGTGTCTACACGACTTAAATCAAGTATAATCTATCTTTTTATCCTTTGCAAGAACATTTATTAAAGCTTACAGGTATATTTACGACTCATCTTTACCAAAATATTCATTTAATATCCTTTTAGCCATAGGCACAGCGTAACTACTTCCACTTCCTGCCTCTTCCATTATAATTGAAATCGCTATTTCTGGATCATCTGCAGGAGCAAATCCGGTAAACCATGAGTGTGAATCATACTCATTACTATTATATTCAGCAGAACCTGTTTTGCCTGCTACAGTATAGGACAAATCGTTTAAATTACTCGCTGTCCCATCCTCTACAACCTGTGTCATAAGGTAGGTTAAAATCTCAGATTCTTCTCCAGTCATAAGCCTACCATAGCTTTCTGATGAAAATGTTTCAACCTCAATACCGGTTGCACTAACAACACTACTGAGAATATATGGCTCCATTAATATTCCGCCATTGGCAATCGCAGATGTAATCATATGCATGTGAAGCGGTGTGACGAGTGTTTTTCCCTGTCCAAACGCAGAATGAATAACTGCTTCTAATTCGCTATATTCATCTTCACCCGAAAAATCAAAGGTACTACTTTTTGTTGTTAGTTCTGTCGGTAGCGTTTCATTAAAAAGCAATTCATTTAATGTATTAGCAAATGCATCAAAATTCAGCCCATAACCAATATTGGCAAAGGAACAATTACAAGACTCAACCAGAGAATCTTCTAAATCAACATAGCCATGCACAGAACCATTATAGCATTGAACCTTAAGAGAATTTTGTATAAAAGTTGATGTACAATTATAAGAATAACTTTCATAGTCATAGTCATTTTCCCTTAAATACTCCAAGGTTGTAATTACCTTAAAAATAGATCCTGGAGGATATAATCCTTGTGTAGCTCTATTTAAGAGTACACTACTACTGGTATCTTCAGTCAACTCATCCCAGACAGATTCTATTTCATTTGGATCAAAGCCAGGATTCGAAACCATTGCTATAATTTCACCAGTCTTCACATTTGTAACAATAATAGCTCCCGAATACACTCCAAGTGCATTCTGTGCAACTTCTTGGATATCAAGATGTAAGGTTGTATAAACATTATCCCCTAAATTTTTAACTCCATTCAATTCATTTTCTATTTTATTACTTATGGAAATATTCGAATGCATTAGATAATAATTAGCCAGCTCTTCAACACCGCTTTTACCATACGTACTATACCCAACTGTATGTGCAAATAATTCTCCATATGGATAATACCTAGTTTCTGTTCCATCATTTTCAACTATCGTTTGCGCTAACAATTCTCCTGTTGCTGCGTAGATACTACCACGATAGTTTTGTTCACTTAACAGTTCTTCTCTAGAATTAAAGCTGTTGTTCATCATTTCTTTTTCATTTTGAATCACAAAATTCACCAAATAAGATGACATAGCAATAAATAACCCTATCACAAGAATCTGTAGTGCAACACTATTGTAAAATTCCCCTTTAGTAATTCCATCACTGTATTTACTTTTACGATTATACCCGCAAACCATACTCTGTATTACAAAAATCGAAAAAATAGTAGCCATAATCGATGAGCCACCATAACTAACCAACGGCAATGTTACACCCGTAAGAGGTATGAATTTAATTCCGCCTCCAATTGTTAAAAAGACCTGGAAAATATAAGAAGTTGCTAGCCCCGTACAAACTAGCGTTGCCCATTTAGATCGTGATTTATATCCAACTTTCATCATCATAAGAAACATTGTAAGACAAATAAGCATGAATATTACTGCAAAAACAGCACCCATTTCTTCACACAAAGCCGAAAAGATAAAATCCTCTTCTACATACGGTATAGCAGTAGGGTTACCGTCTAAAAGGCCAACACCAAACAATCCACCAGATGAAATTGCAAATAAAGATTGTGACACTTGATATCCTTCGTTTTCAATATATTCAAGTGGATTCATCCATGCTAACACTCTAATCTGTACATGGGAGAACAAGTGATATGCAACGATAGAAGCTGCAACTCCTCCTGTAATACCCGCACCTAAATACCAATAATTTCCAGTTGAAAGAAAAACCATCACAATATATATAACAAAGAAAATCAAAGCAGCTCCAAGATCTGTAGACAAAGCAAGCACAATAATATAACTTCCTGCTATCACTGCGCTTATCGCAATATGTTTAAAATCTTTATACTTACGCAAATACGTAGCCAAAAACATAACAAAAGCAATTTTAACAAATTCTGAAGGTTGAAAAGTTATATCTAAAATAGAAAACGTTAAATTCGCTCCCTTGGTAATCGTTCCTATCAATAAAACTGCTAAAATCGGCACAAATCCTATCAGTGCATAGAACCACCAACACGTTCTTAGTACTTTTATTTTCGAAAAAATATATGGAATAAAGAGTGCTATTACATATGCCAAACACCCAATGCACAATTGTCTAATAGCTTTACTAATAGAAAGTCTAGATACTAAAATCAAACCTGTACCAATCATAAAACACATATTATTTAGCAAAAATAAATTTACTTTAGCATAAATAAATGGCGTGACATTAAGTACAACAACATAGAATATTTGTGAAATGATATAAACTTGTAAATATTGAATATTGTCACTTTCAAGCCATAAGGTTGCAAAGGCAAAAAACTGAATAATAAAAAGACATATTTGTTGTCTAAAATAGCTACCAATACGCTCTTCTTCTCCCCTTCTAATAAGAGATACTATGTTATCTAATAAAAATAATCCTGAGAAAGTCACAACAATATAACGCGTAATTTCTAAGAGATATAAAACCATAAACAAACCGTTCCTTCCACTATTCTACACGTCTATTTTCATGCACTGTAGTAAACTCCTTACACGGAAAGCAAAGGTTCTTCGCTCCACTTTCCCACATTGAATAATAGTCTAATACAGCCTTTACTTCCTGAGAAGTTTCAATACTAAATTGCAACCTAAGTTCTCCTGCTTGTTGTGGTTCTAATTTATTGTGCAGAGAAAGTGGAACTGAATTCAGCATTTGATTATAACAATATTTACAATCTGTTAATACACGAAAGACTTTATCATATCGATCCTTTAAATTTGCTTCTCGTACAAGAGTCTGTCCAAAGCTTTTGCAATTTAAATTCGTTTTAAAGACACAATTAGCCGAAAGCATCAGTGGAATATATCCATATGCCACTTGCACAGTATCAACTTTCTTTAAACTTTTTCTTTCCTTTTGTCCTAACTCATATGGTAGAGTAACCGCATCAGCGTATTTTTCTAAAGTTTGTAAAGCTTGTCTATTCCATGCGTAAATATTAGCATCCGTTATGATTTCAATACGAGCATGCCCCCTAAGGGTTTGTAATAGTGCCAAAGATTCTATGTTGCGCACAAGAAACTTTGAAATACCCTTATCAATCGCGCTCTGAGCTATTTCTAGAATTTGATTGTGGTCTTTATTTCGCACTATGTGTGGTAGCGCCAATCCAAGGATCGGCCAGTTAGCAAGTGGCTCATCTACTAATTCAGAAAAAAGAATATGCTCAACAAAACACACCTTAATCTTTTTTGAAATCCTATGTGTAGTTACCTGCTCTAACTGCTCTTTTGTTTTAACAATCACTTGGAAAGAAGTTTCTACCTTGGCTTTTTTCTTTTCATTTACTGATTCCTGTGCTTTAAGGCTTCGTTCAGATAACTCTGGAAATAGAGATGAGATAATCTCCTCCTCTAAAGCAACTACTGCATCTCTTCGAAGTTTATTCAAAGTAGCATTTGGGAGAAAAACTCCTTCATCAAGTTCCACATATATATCCTCAAGTATAAAGTGTGTATTTCCTAATTTTTCAAGCTGCTTTTGCACTGTTTCTATCGTTGCAGGCTTATTGCTAGCCGGCATAGTCTCTTCACCATAGATTGTAACACTATAGCCATCCTCACAATTAAGTGTGATTGCAGCCTTTTGTCCAAGGCCAAACTGCGCATACATAAAAACCTTCTTTTTAAGAGGATTCATAAGATATTTTTGTTTTATTTCTTGCAGTATCGCATCATCCACTTGATCATAGCTCGGCTTATCCTTCGTAATCATATCTTTTCCATTTGACTTAAATAAATAGCCCTCTTGAAGTTCACTTCTCATATACAATTGTTCTAAAACCTTTTTATCATGTCCAGAAATTCTAACTAAAGTATTTGGGTTTTCCATGTATAAGTCTATATATTTTCTGTAAAGAGCAGTAACACCAGCTGCATACTCACTTCGCTTCATTCGACCTTCTATTTTAAAAGAATCAATACCAGCCTCTATCAATTCTTTGATATGTTCAATTGTGCACATATCCTTTAGACTAAGTGTATATGTATTTTTTTGTGTTTTACCATCGATTTCTACATCATAAGGTAGTCTACATGGTTGGGCACATTTACCACGATTACCACTTCTCCCACCTAAGACACTACTCATCAAACACATGCCTGAATAGCAATAGCACATCGCACCATGTATAAATGCCTCAACCTCAATACCCGACTCCTTTATTTCCTTTAACTCCTGCAATGATAGCTCTCTAGCAGGTACAACTCTGCATATACCTTCTTGCTTGCAAATATCAACCATCGCTTTTCCAGTTACTGCCATTTGTGTACTTGCATGTAATTGCATTCCTTCAAAGTGCTTTCTAAGGTAGGTAAGCACGCCCAAATCTTGTATGATAACACCATCAAGCCCCGCCAAATAAAAAGGTTTCACATATTCGTAAATATCCGAAAATTCTTCTTCCTTAACGAGCGTATTTAAAGTTAAATATACGCGTTTTCCAAATAGATGAGCGTATCGAATACATCCACATAGTGTATCTGTATCAAAATTCTCAGCAAATGCTCTAGCACCAAATTTGTCACCGCCTAAATACACCGCATCTGCGCCTGCATTGATGGCCCCTATAAAGCTTTGATAGTTTCCAGCTGGTGCAAGTAATTCAACTGATTTATTATGCATATCTTTAAAATATCCCTTCTATATCTCATAAATAATAGTTCGTGTAAACAATAATTCGTATAAATAGCAACTATTATTTACGTATAAAGGGCTGCCAAAAGACAGCCCCTCATCATATATTATACCATTTATTAAATTTTACCCATTTGGGCAATTTGTTTCTGTAACTCTAACATCTGTGCCGAACAATTATCTGAACGAATCTGTGCCTCTACGAGTTGGCGCTTAAGCTCGATTAATTGCTTTTCTTTATCTGCAAGTTCCCTTAACTGCATAGAAACCTTTTCTTTTGATTTAAAGTAATCGTCAGCAATATTAAGCTCCAATAAAACATGCTGCATATCTATAGCTTGAAGCTTGAATGTGGGATTTTTATGAAATTCTTCATATTTATTCTCTATATATTGCGCAACCATATTCAGATACGCTTGAGATTCATTTCCAACCAAATCATATGTCTTATCACTTAAAGTAATCGTCACTTTGTTACGAGCAATCATAATAGTATGCCCCCACCTTCATTTGTTCTCTAAATTATAGCGAATTTACTGGGGTTTTTCAATACCAAAATGCAAATATGCGTTCAAAGTAGCAATTCTCCCTTTCGGAGTTCGACTCAAGAGTCCATTCTGTAAAAGATATGGTTCATACACCTCTTCTATCGTCCCGGAATCCTCACCTATAGCCGCAGCCAAAGTATCCAATCCTACTGGTCCTCCTTGAAATTTGTAGATAATAGTCTCTAAAAGATTACGGTCTACATGATCAAGCCCTAACTTATCTACATCCATAAGATCAAGTGCTATCATAGCAACCTCTTGTGTGATAATTCCGTCGTATCTAACTTGTGCAAAGTCTCTGACCCTTTTTAGCATCCTGTTTGCTAAACGTGGTGTCCCTCTACTCCTACGAGCAAGCTCTACAGCTCCCATCTCATCTATTTTAACATCTAAAATTCTAGCAGAATGTAATACAATGTATTTCAATTCTTCTATCGTATAAAACTCTAGTCTATGAATAATGCCAAAACGGTCCCTAAGTGGTGCCGTCAAAAGTCCAACCCTTGTCGTGGCTCCTATCAAAGTAAACTTCGGCAAATCAAGTCGTATCGACCGTGCACTAGAGCCTTTTCCTATCAAAATATCGATTGCAAAATCCTCCATTGCCGGATATAAAACCTCTTCGACCTGTCTGTTCAACCTGTGGATTTCATCTACAAACAAGACATCTCCTTCTTGTAAATTATTCAAAATAGCGGCCATCTCTCCCGGTTTTTCGATAGCTGGACCACTAGTAACCTTACAATGAACACCCATTTCATTCGCTATAATATTTGATAACGTGGTCTTACCTAATCCTGGTGGTCCATAAAACAATACATGATCAAGACTATCTTCTCTAGCCTTTGCTGCATCAATATAAATGCTAAGCGTTTCTTTAGCCTTCTCCTGCCCGATATAATCCTTCAGTGTCTGCGGGCGTAACGATCCTTCTATCTTAATATCCTCTTCTTGAAAACTAGTCTCAATAACGCGATTCATATTCTTTTAATCCTCCCATTAAAATAAATATCTAAGTGCAGCCTTGAGAAGCTGTTCCACATCCATACCTACACCTTGTTCTACCGATTTCACTGCTCTGAGAGATTCACTCGATCCATACCCAAGCGCTACAAGTGCATCAACTGCATCCTGATGTAATGTAGTAGTATCCGTATCTACTCCACCTGCGAGTAATAATCTCTTTTCATCACATTTTATAGTATCTTCAACAGATACTCTATCTTTCAGTTCTAGGATCAACCTCTGTGCTGTCTTCGCTCCAATACCCGGCGCTTTCGAGATAGCCTTACTATCTCCAGCAATAATAGCAAACCTTAGCGCATCGGCATCCATTACCGATAAGATACCCATGGCGACTTTCGGTCCTACGCCTGATACCGTAATGCATTGTTTAAATATATTCAAATCCGATGTAGTCATAAACCCATATAACAAAAATGCATCTTCCCTTACACATGTATAGGTATAAATCTTGACCTCGTCACCAATACTGGGTAAATAAGCCAATGATGCATGCGACAAAAAAATATGATAACCAATTCCTGCAACTTCTATAATCACACTATCCTCTGCAATATATTCTAGTGACCCCTTAAAATAAGCATACATAGCAATCAGACCTCTCTTCCTTTATTCAGCAAAGTATAGCACATTTGTTCGATTCGCACAAGTATTTTATCGAATATACGTTTGCTTTTCATTGTTTTATATGTTATACTGATAAAAAGATTGGAGGTATCTATGAACGAAACACTAACCGCAAAACAACAACAGATCCTTGATTATTTGAAGGAATGTATCTTACATAAAGGTTATCCACCTGCAGTTCGTGAAATCTGTGAAGCAGTGAATTTAAAATCCACCTCTTCCGTACATTCACACCTATCTTCTCTAGAAGAAAAGGGTTATATCAGAAAAGACCCTACAAAGCCTCGCGCGATTGAAATATGTGACGATAACTTCCAGATGTTGCGCACTGAAATGGTTAGCATTCCAGTCGTTGGCCGTGTGGCTGCTGGTACGCCTATACTTGCGGAAGAGCATATCGAACACTATTTTCCAATCCCTGCAGAGTGTGTACCTCATGGTGAAGCTTTTAGCCTCATCGTGCGTGGTGATTCCATGATTAATGTTGGAATCATGGATGGCGATCAGATTTTTGTAACCTCTTGTAATACTGCTTCAAATGGTGATATTATCGTTGCCCTTATTGATGACTCCGCGACAGTCAAAACCTTTTATAAAGAAAAAGATCATATCAGATTACAGCCTGAAAATGATGAATTGGATCCAATTCTCGTTACTGACTGTGCAATTCTCGGTAAAGTATTTGGCGTTTTCAGAACTTTTTAAGTTCTTCTTTCTATATAAAAATTAGATTTTCAATTTTTTTCGCTCTTTTACATCTATATTATGAATATTTAAATCCATTTAAGGGAATTACTGTATTATCAGTATTTTATTAAATGGATTTTTTAATGGAGGATTTTTATGAGAAATAAATATTTAGATTGTATCGCATTAACAATAGCTATTATAGGTGCAGTAAATTGGGGATTAATTGGATTTTTTAGTTTTGATTTAGTAGCTTTTCTTTTTGGTAGCATGTCTCTTTTATCAAGAATTATTTATGCACTAGTAGGTATTTGTGGTTTGTATTTATTATCTTTTTATATGTACCTTAGTGATAACGAAGAATAAAATAATATTTCAACAAAAAAAACACTAGAAGATCAATCTCCTAGTGTTTTTTGTTTACAATTAAGCTCTTTTTCTTGCAACTACAGTAACACCTGCAGCAGCTACAACAGCAAATGCTAAGTATACTAATACATTAGCTTCACCAGTTTTTGGTGATGTTACAGAAGTAACAGCAGCAGTATCAGTAACTACAACAGAGATTGGTGATAATGAACTAAATACACCTGTTACTTGTCCATCAACAACAGTAGCTGGTAATATTTCCCAGTATCCATCTCCTTCAACACCTACAAAGTGAAGAATGCTAACATTCATACCTGCTGTGATTCCAGGTACATCAAATGTTAATGTAACAGGGAATGCTGTTCCAGCTGGAACTGAAGCATCAAACATAGCTACAACTTCCGCTGTTTCTGTTCCAAGAACAAGAGCTGCATCCTCGCTAGCGATTTTAACATCAGCAGCAGCTACAGTAACAGCAATTGCTGCTCCGTTTGCATCAACTGTTCCATTTGGTTGTGCAATAGTTTCTGTACTTGAGCTAGCTGCTACAGGAGCTGCTAAAGCAAACAACATTACAGTTGCCATCACAATTGTCATAAGTTTTTTCATGGTAATTCCTCCTAAATTTATTTTTACTTTTAAAGCATACTACAATTATAGATAATTGTAAACACAATTATCTATTGTTTTGAATCTTATACAGTTTAATCACGCCTTACAGCTACAACTAAATATCTATTATTCGTCATATTCGCAACACAGGTGCTAAGTGTAATTAACTGACTTTCGCTAGTCAGTGTCATTTCTGAATTAATATAGTTTGAAAGATCATTTGAATTCGACAAAGAAGTTACAAAACTCAAATAACTAGCTTCTTCTTTGTACGTCCATGGAATATGTCTATCATCATACACCACTGTTGCATAAATATCATAAACATATATGTCCGTTTCCGTATAAATATATATTTCACTATGCTCTTGTCTATATTCCTCATCTTTGTATAATTTTAACGTCCCAAACATCGTACCATTATTCATATTATGCCCATAAATAACTGTATTGAACTCAGAAAAATCTTTACCTACATACGTACCTTCTGTATAAATAGAACCTGGAAGCCCATTCACATGCTCTACTGTATAGTCTAAATAATACCAATCATCTGTAGGATGCTGTAAAATAGGGTAACTCACTTCAGTTCCTGGTATATCTATCCATGCATAAATATCTTCATTTAATGCTTTTAATTCATCGAAATCTATGTCAATGTCCCCTATCACTTCCTCGATTTCCTCAACTTCCTCTATCACTTCATCAGGAGATTCAACCACTTCCACTTCCGATACATCTTCTACTTCTTCCTCTATCTCTACTGTTAACTCAGAAGTAACCTCCTGCGAAAGCTGCTCATATATTTCACTTCTATTTTTTTGTGCCTGAACATAATACGAAACATAAGCAAGTATTGCACCGATTGCTAAAACACAAAATAAAACGAGAATTTTTCTTTTATTCATATCCCATTCCCTTTCTATGACTCTACCTTTTCAGTCTCCTCTACTTTATAATAGGATTCATATCTTTTTTGATAATACTTTCCATAATATTTATTTTCTTTTTTCCTATCCACCTTATTAAGAACAACGCCTAACACAGGACATTTTGTAGAAATCAATTTGTTCTTCACCTCTTGTGCAAACGAATATTTAATATTATATGATTCTATCAATAAAACTGCTCCATCGCACGAAGGTGCAATAACAGCGGCATCTACAACCATCCCAAGTGGAGGACAATCTATAATAATATAATCAAACAGCTCCTTAGAAGCCTGAATAAGCTTAGAAAACGCAGGTGTACTCAATAATTCCGATGGGTTGGGTGGTATTACACCTGCATGTATTACAAACAAACCAGAAATATCCGTCCCATACATCACCTCTTGAACCTTTGCCTGTCCAGATAAATACGATGACAAGCCGTTTTTCATCTTTCCTTTGACAACCTGCTTCACAAACACAGACTTTCTCAAATCCGCATCAATATACAATACCTTTTTACCAATTTCAGTGAAAGACTTTGCTATATTAAGTGAAACTGTAGACTTACCTTCACCAGCCAAACAACTAGTAATCATAATGACCTTTTTATCACCACCACTAAACAATATATTCGTTCGAAGCGTTTTAAGCTCTTCTGCTAATGCATATGATATCTCCTGTTTAAGTAATTCAATCTTTTCCATAACACTCCCTCTAATCTCTCATCAAAATTTTATATGGCTGATTCCACGCTATATGCACCCTATAACTTTTCCCCAGTTTCTTTTCAATATAATGCATGCATCTAGCAAGATTGGGTTTTCTAGTTGTCACATTATGACAATCTGATGAAATAAACGCAATAAGATTTTTTTTCATCAAATATGAGCAAAACCACTTTATTTTAAGTCCTTCTTCTCCAAGAACAGAATTTGCATTGATTTGGATATATGCTCCCAACTCAACAAGTTCTTTAACATACTCTCTATGTTCAACAAGAACTGGATATCTCTCTGTATGTGCTATAACCGGTTTCATGTTTTTTTGCATAAGCTGATAACAAAAATTTCTAATATACCTAAAATTATGACCTCTTGAAAACTCCACTAAGACACAGTTACTCTCACCTAAGGTTATAACATCCTGATTCTCTATCAAATCTAAAAAAAATGAATCAGCAAAATATTCTCTCCCAAGAAACAGTGTAACATCAGGATATTTTTCTGCAACATGTGCTTGATACTTCATAAAAGCATGTCGAATTTGATGATTTTCAACATCAAACATACCTTTTCTTAAATGAGGTGTAAGATAAATACAATACACGCCATCATGACACTGAGCTTCTATAATAGCATCTGCCTCATTATAATCACTTGCCCCATCATCTACTCCAGGTAAAATATGTGAATGGATATCAATTATTGTTTTTTCTAACATCTATTCCTCCACCAAAACATAGAATTGTTCTATCACAAAAGCTTTTAACTGCTCGTAATTTATATAATATTCATCATGATTCACACCCACAGCATCTTCTCCAGGTAAATACAAAGCGTCATCCAAAACTGTATATTCCTGCAAAACCTTCAAAATATCTATGCTAGCATCCGTTTCTATGTACAGTTGCATCTCTTCCCAAAGACTGAGCAAATCTGTAGATGAAACCCCTTGAAACTCTGTCAATGCAGCCATAATAAAATCATTTTGTCTATCCATACGGTCATTATTACTGCCATATTCCGTTGTATCTCTAAATCTTACATATCGCTCTGCTAGCGCTCCATCTAAGGTTATTGTACTACCTTCTACAAATGCATCTTCAATATAAGTATAGTCTGCAGGTATTTCTATTGTAACTCCACCCAAACTATCTGTTAAAGTTGCTAAGCCATCTAGATTCACTGATAAATAATAGTCTATGTCCATGCCATACAATAAATTTGACACTGCCTTTTCAGTCAACCAACAGCTTCTAGTCGCACTTTCTCCAAAAGAGTATTGCATGGTCAATTGATATATTTCTGTAGCAAAATAGGTACCGTCAACTGTATAAATATCAATATCTGTCATGGTATCTCTAGAAATATTAATACGCTGAATTTCTTTCGTCGCATCATTTACCGCAAGTAAAATGATACAGTCTGAACGTCCACCCGTACCTTCGTATTTTTGCTCCTCAATCTCACCAGTCTGATCAATGCCCAAAAACAAAATGGTCCTAATATCATCATTTAATTTATAAGTAGCTCCATCATATGTAAGCTCTAAACTATCCCACTGTGCCAAAATATCTTCTGCTGAAGTAGTCGTTACTGTTTCTTCTTGTACCGATTCAACCGTTTTAGGTTGCGTCTTATAGTTTGCATATGCTATACCTAGCGTAATGCATATTACAAATAGCAATAAACAAGCAGCAGTAAATATAATATTGTTTGCTTTTTTCCCCATGAATTAAATTCCTATTCTATTGGTAATGCAGCTAGTACATTTAATTTTAAATATTTCTCGACATCCTCTTCAGTTTTAATCGTATCATCTAAGAAATAAATCAACAATATAACTCCGACCGATAAAAACATACCTATCAAAGCACCAATCAGTGTGTTTTTAAGTGTGTTTGGTGATGCTGGATCTTCTGGCACAACTGCCGGCTGTACAATAGATGGCTTATCTGTCACCATAACCTCTGCTACTCTATCAGCTACTTGGGTAGCCATCGAATTACTTATCTGCGTAGCAAGTGTAGGATCTGAATCTGTAACTGTAAATTGAAGTAATCTAGAATCACTAGGCACTGTCACCTCAAGCTTCTCTAATAACTCTTCATACGTAAGCTCTAACCCTAATTCATCAATCACTCGCTCTAAAACAACTTGTGTCTCTGCCAAGATTGTAAAATCAACTGTAATTTGCTCACCAATTTGAAAATCCGTAAGAGATGTCACGCTTGTAGTTTTAGTTAATATATATATCGTCGATGTTGATTCATACTGTGGTACTAATAAAAATTTGCTCGTAACATATGCTATCGTTGCTGTAAGAAATGTACACAACACTATAACAAGTGCCTTTCTCCATAATGTTATAACAACATCCTTTAAGTCTATTTCAATCTCATCTGATGCGTACTGTTCGTTCATATTTTTCTCCGTTTACATTGTTTTCTATATATATTGTTTTTTGCACATATTAATTAGTATATCATTTTGAGCTACACTAATCAATCCTTGTAGATATCTTATTTTCTATTTCTTATTCGTTAAAAGGGTTTTGCATATAAAAATACACAAAACCCTTTTCATTAAAATTCTGTAGCATCTACAGCTTTACCATCTCTCCAAATACGTTCTAAATCATAAAATAATCTATTTTCTTGATCAAATACGTGAATAATCACATCTCTAAAATCCATTAAAATCCAATTTGCAGCATCATATCCTTCGATTTGCTTAGGTTCTACGCCCGCTCTTCCAAGCTTTTCTTCAACACTATCACATAGTGCCTGTACTTGATTTCTATTTGATCCATTTGCAATAATAAAATAATCTGCAATAATAGTCACTTCACTAATATCAATCACTCGAATCCCTTCGCCTTTTTTATCCTCTAAAGCCTCTATAGCAAGCTTTGCCATTTCTCTTGAATCCATATCACTCAACATCCCTTCTCTATTTATATATTAATTTTGTTCTATAAAATTGCAAGGTATCAACCGTGCAATAATCTATTTCCTCGCCATCCTCTTCTAGATGACTCAGCGTATCTTCTAATATCTTAACCGTAGCTTTATCAATATTTTGATATGCCAACCTTCTAATCTCTAAAAGGTTTGGTGCTTTTCTTCGCCCTGGTTCCATATAATCTGCAACAAATATAAGTTGCTCTAACAAGGTCATCGCCGGTCTTCCCATGGTATGATATCTGATTGCATCTAAAATTCTTTCATTATCTACATCATATTTATCATATGCTAGCTCAGCACCTAACCGAGCATGCACCAAAGAAGGATTTTTACATTCTCCATGTGACAATTCCAAGCCATATTTTTTGCACAGGTCTATCTTTTTTTCATCAGGTATACATTTTGCACAGTCATGAAGCATTCCCGCTACAATAGCATCCTCTACATCTTCTCCATAAATAGCTGCAAGATTCGCCGCCGTATATGCAACTCCCAATGTATGTTCAAACCGATCATCATCCTGTACTTTATTCATTTGCTTACGCAATTTATCCAAATTCATACGAAAATAACCATCCTATCATTGATATAACTGGTGCTCTCTAATAAACGCTTCTACCAAAGGAGGTAATTCATTAGCCAAGCACTTATTTTTCTGCAAGCAGGCTCTTATGTCACTAGAAGCTATTTCTACCAACTCAAAATCCAATATTTGAATGACTGCATTGAGTTTTTTTTCTAACATTTCTCTACATTCTTGCAACACAGGTCCTAATATTTTATCTCTTGCTGCCACTAAAATTGTACAATATTTTACAATTTCATCTGCATCTTTCCATTTATGAAAAAACGCCAAAGAATCTGCTCCCATAATAAAATAGAACTGATGTTGTGGGTAAGTTCGCTTGAGGTCACGCAAGGTATCGACCGTATAGGTATTTCCTTTTCTTTTTAGTTCAATATCCGAAAAAGAAAACTGTGGAATATCCTTAATAGCAAGCTTCACCATTTGTGCCCTCACATCAGGGGACAACACATCTATATCCTTTTTTAGATAAGAGATACCATTTGGTATAAACCATACAGCCTCTAACTCCATCTGCTCATATGCGGCTTTCGCCAATTGCAAGTGCCCATTGTGAATTGGATTAAACGTACCACCCATCAAACCAATTTTACCCATAACAACATCCACCTTTCTAGATTTTAAACCTATAACGGTAGTTTTATTTTATCTATATCTTGGTTGTGCTTATAAAGAACTATTTTCTTTCCAATAACCTGTACCACTTGCGAATGTGTTCGTTCTGCTAATATATGTGCCATTTCTCTTGGATCATCAAAGCAGTTTTTTAGAACACTGATTTTAATAAGTTCCCTCGTATTAAAGCATTCACCAACAGCATTTGTAACTTCTGGTGTTAGTGCAGACTTTCCGATTTGGAAGATCGGAGTCAATGTACTCGCAAGGCTCATCAAATATGATCTTTGTTTACTTGTCATAATAATAACCATCCCTTTCTCTTTTACTTGTAATAGTCAAAGGACAATCCATACATGCGTACTGTATCACCTTCTCCAATACCTAATGCTTCTAACTCTTCTAAAATACCGTTATCTTTTAGGAAATTTTGGAAGAATCTAAAGCCCTTTTCTGATTCTAAATTTGTATAACCAAGCATTCTTTCGATTCTAGGTCCTTCTACTATATATTCTTGTTCTAACTCATCGTATTCCACTGTATAAGGTTCCGTACTAATATCAAATGCTGCGTCAGGGAAATATTCTTGTTCAAATACCGTTGGTGCCTCATCTATTTCATCTAACATTTTTGAAACTTTATATAGAAGTTCTGTTAATCCTTTACCAGAAACAGCAGAAATAGCCATGACCTCAATCCCTTTAGGTTCAAATTCTGCTTTTAACTTAGCAATAACATCATTTTCTCCATCATAGATTGCATCCACTTTGTTAGCCGCAATAATCTGAGGTCTTTTTGAAATTTCGGCATTATATGTTTCTAATTCTTTATTAATGGCATAGATATCTTCAATAGGATCTCTTCCCTCTGTACCTGCCGCATCAACAACATGAATCATAACCTTTGTACGTTCGATGTGTCTAAGGAATTCAAACCCAAGGCCAATGCCTTCACTAGCACCCTCAATAAGACCTGGAATATCTGCTATTACAAAACCTTTAGTCCCCTCTAAATCAACCACACCTAGATTTGGATTTAGCGTTGTAAAATGATAATTTGCAATCTTTGGTCTAGCATTTGTAACACGACTTAAAAATGTTGACTTACCAACATTCGGAAATCCAACCAACCCAACATCAGCAATCACCTTCAACTCCAACAACAAATTTAATTCTTGGGCAGGTTGTCCAGGTTGTGCATATTTTGGCGCTTGCATCGTAGGTGTGGCATAATGTTGATTCCCTTTTCCACCACGTCCACCACGCAATAATTGAAATTTAGCATTACCATCTGACATATCTACAATAACTTTACCACTTTCAGCTTCTTTTACAACTGTCCCAAGCGGTACTTTCATATAAATATCAGCGCCATTTTTACCATGACAGTTTTTCTTAGAACCATCGCCACCATTTTCAGCAGCATATTTCCTGATTTGACGAAAATCAGTCAGCGTATTAAGGCCTTCATCAACTATCAAAAAGACACTACCACCTTTACCTCCATCGCCACCATCTGGGCCGCCATCTGGTACATACTTTTCTCTACGAAAAGAAATACTACCATCGCCACCCTTTCCGCTTTTCACATATATCTTAGCTCTATCTGCGAACATTTCGTTCTCCTAATCTTTTCTATATACAACGTATTTTCATACGTACTCTTTCAGGGTTTACTACTACATAAATAGAGGCTTCAAACTTGGTTTGAAGCCTCTACATCGTCCGTTCTTATTCTGCTACTGGGTATACAGAAGCTTGTTTTTTGTCACGGCCTTTTCTTTCAAATCTTAATACACCGTCAACTAGTGCGAATAATGTATCATCGCCACCTCTACCAACATTCACGCCTGGGTGAATCTTAGTTCCACGTTGTCTGTATAAAATATTTCCAGCTTTTACAAACTGTCCATCAGCTCTTTTTGCACCTAATCTTTTAGATTCTGAATCTCTACCATTTTTAGTAGAACCAACACCTTTTTTATGTGCAAAAAATTGAAGATTTAATTTTAACATAGGTTTACACCTCCTTAAATTCAACATTGCAATATTTCCTACCATATTGTAGGCTAATCTGTTCCAAACCATGGATCATCGTCTTCACAAGTACAATTGCCTCGTCAGATAACGTTCCCATAAATACACATCTTATGAATCCCGTCTCTTCGTTTGAAGTGACCTCCATATCTGTGTCTGTGAATTCATCTAAACCATTTAAAGTATTTAATACCAAAACGGAAATGGATGCACACACTAAATCTTTTTCAAAAAAAAGTCGCTTACGACCCGCGTGTCCCATACATGTAATTGACTTGTATGTATCACTTGATTTTTCGATAATAACTGTTGTCATAACTAATTAAGCATTAATAGATTCGATCTTAACTTGAGTGTATGCTTGTCTATGACCGTTTTTCTTATGGTAACCAGTTTTTCTTTTATACTTGTAAACGATAACTTTCTTGCCTCTGCCTTGTTCTAAAACAGTTGCCTTTACTGTTGAATCAGCTACATCAGCTCCAACTTTAAGACTGTCACCACTTACTGCGATCACTTGGTCAAATGTTACTTCACTTCCAACTTCTAAATCAAGTTTTTCAACTTTGATCACGTCGCCTTCAGCTACTTTGTACTGTTTTCCACCTGTTGCAATAATTGCGTACATAAGGTACTACCTCCTAATAATTTACTCGCTAACTTTGGTGATGTGTGAACATACTTATACCTAGTTATGCGGCATACCCATATATACTAACAATTAGCATTCTCTTTGTCAAGCACTTTTATAAATTATTTATCACAATTATTTATTATTCACTCGTTCGAAGCTCTCGATGTAATCTTTTATAAATGCTACCGTCCCTTCTACACCAAGCACACCACTATCAATACATAAATCGTAAGTATCAGCACGACCCCATTTTTTTGAAGAATAATAATTGTAATAGCTTTGACGTTGTTTATCTTTCTTACGACACATGTCCTTTGCTTCATTTACTGTAACATTATATTTTGCACTAATACGGTTCGCTTTACGCTCATCTTGTCCATAAATAAAGATGTTTAAGCAATGATCCATATCTGAAAGTGCATAATCTGCACATCGTCCTACAATAACACAAGGACCTTCTTTAGCTATACTCTTAATTGTATCAAACTGTGCCAAAAAAACTTTCTGACTCATAGGCATATCAACATACGTAGAATTATATCCAAAAGAATAGGTATCCATCACTATATTGTATAGAAATGAATTGGTAGGTCTTTCATCATGAGCTTTTATCATTTCTTCGCAGAATCCACTTTCCTGTGCAACTCTACTAAGGAGTTCCTTATCATAATATGGAATACCTAGCTCTTCTGCCACTTTTTTCCCTATTTCACGTCCACCTGAACCATACTGTCTTCCTACCGTAATCACTGTATTCATACCCACTACCTCCTTTTAATGTTCTTATGCATTCTTTTCATTATTATAACACATTTGCATATTTTTCTCAACAATTCCCCAAAATTCACTTGTATTCTTTTGAATTTTTACCTATACTTAATAATACATTTCACCTAAAGGAGTCACTCATTAGATGTTAGAATTAATTATTAAAGATTTTTTAGATATAAGTACCTTTTTCCCTAGAATTTTCATATGTGCAAGCATCGCGTATCTCTTAATACTGCTTCTACTAATTCACCTTTTTAAGATCAAGGAAATACCCTTTCACAAACATGCTATAAATCTATCTTTTATATTTTATTGCTTCACCGTGCTATATATAACAATTTTTAGCCGATCGCCTGGTGATTACAAAACGCCTGAATTTTCTTTTTTTATTAGTTGGCACTATTCTATGCAAACCAAGGCCTTCATCATCGAAAACTTCCTTATGCTAGCACCTCTTGGTGCATACTTTACTTATTATCTACCTAAGCGATGTGCGCTAATCACATCTACCCTTGGGTGCTTATTTGTAAGTGTTACCATCGAGCTCATACAGTACTCGCACAACCTCGGATATTTCCAACTAGATGATATCATTGCCAATGTAATCGGTGGATTTATTGGAACCCTTTTTGTAATATTCTTTTATATCACAAAACCTTCTCGACCAAATGCTTAAAATACTCTGGCAACTGCGCCTCTACCTCTAGATACTTCCCTGTAGTAGGATGAGTAAAACCAAGCGTCTTGGCATGTAGTACCTGCCCTTGCAACTTAAAAGGACAGCTTCTATTCGTTGCATATAGTTCATCTCCCAGCAGAGGATGCCCAATACTAGCCATGTGTACTCTTATTTGGTGCGTTCTGCCTGTTTCGAGCTTACAAGTTATATAGGTGTATTTCCCAAACCGTTTGATAACCTTGTAATGTGTAATCGCCTCTTTACCATTCTTTTCATTAATTGCCATTTTTTTACGGTCTTTTATATCACGCCCAATAGGTTTATGAACCACACCCTCATCTTCAACTAAATCCCCATAACATATAGCATGATATATTCTATTAACGCTATGTTCTTTTAGCTGCGCCGCAATCGCTTGATGTGATGCATCGTGTTTACAAACAAGCAGTGAACCTGTAGTATCTTTGTCTATCCTATGTACAATTCCAGGTCTCATAACTCCATTTATCCCAGAGAGACTCTCTCCACAATGGTACATAATAGCATTTACAAGTGTTCCCGAATAATGCCCGGCAGCTGGATGAACTACCATCCCCTTAGGTTTATTTACAACAATAAGATCCTCATCCTCATACAAAATATCAAGAGGTATATCTTCTGGCAAAATATCTGGTTCCACAGAACTTGGGAGTTCGAATACCAATTGATCGTCAACTTTTACTTTATAGTTAGCCTTTATAGCCACTTCGTTTACAAAAACATTTTGTTCCTTTATCATTTTTTGTACATAGGATCTAGAAAGAGAATCGATAAGGCTTGTTAGGACCTTATCGATTCGTTCGCTTTCTAGCTCCTGTGAAATTGTGAAAACGTATTTATGCATTACTCCTCTTTCTTTACCTTTTTCGTACCAAACGGGAGAATAAAGTCAAACTCTTCCTCAGTATAGTAGAAAAACGTCATTAAAATCAAAATTGCTACTGAAATGGTTATATAAGAATCTGCTATGTTAAAAATCGGAAAATTTATAGCTTTTACATAAATAAAATCTCTTACATATTGAAAAGACAATCTGTCAATAAAATTCCCAATTGCGCCCGATAATACAAGAACCAAATTTAATATAAAAGGAAGATATCTCATATTGCACCACAATCTTTTTATTTCATATATAACTATTATCGTAAAAACACTCGTCAAAACAAAGAAGATTCCTTGCGCACCTTGCAACATCCCCCACGCTGCTCCCTCGTTCTCATGATATCTAAATTCAAAGATCCCTTCCAAAATCACAAACGGATCCCCACCTTTTAACCTTGATACTGCTAATTGCTTCGTGTATTGATCAAAAAAAACCAACACGCCAAACAAAGCAATTACTATTACAACCCAAAAGCTTTTTATTTTATTCGTCATTATGCTTTCATATCCTCTTCACTAAAATGTATTTCTCTTATAGCTTCCATAATCAAATCATCTGTAATCGTCTTATCAACGAAAGCTTTCCCTATTTTCTTCAAAAGAATAAATTTAATTGCTCCTTGTTCCATTTTCTTGTCAGACTTTGTAAACGCAAGAATTTCTTCTGGAACAATATCCTCTATTGTGATTGGTAAATAGAACGGCACAAACATATCTCTTATTTCATAATATTCGTCAGAAGAAATCAATTCTTTTTTGAAAGAAATATACGCTGCAGCTACACAGCCCAATGCGACGCATTCTCCATGTAACAACGAAAAATTCTTATATTTTTCAATCGCATGTCCAATCGTATGTCCAAAATTCAATAGTGCTCTATCACCTTGTTCAAATGGATCTTTTTCTACAACCAATTTCTTTATAGTACAACTTTGTAGAACCATCTCCTCTAAGACTCCTAAGTCCTTATCACAAATTTCATACATATTAGAAATCAACCATTCATAGAAGTTTGCATTTTTAATAAGTCCGTGTTTCATAACCTCCGCAAAACCGTTAAAAAACTGACGCTCATCTAGCGTACGTAAAGTTGCAAGATTCATATAAACAAGTCTAGGCATTTTAAAAGCCCCTACCATATTCTTGTAGCCATCAAAATCTACACCCGTTTTGCCACCAATGCTAGAATCACACTGTGCAAGTAACGTAGTTGGTATTTGAATAAAATCTATACCTCTAAGATAAGTCGCAGCTACATAACCTGTTAGGTCACCAACCACACCACCACCTAATGCAATCAAAATATCTTTTCTATCAAATTTATGTTCTATCAAAAATGTGTATACATCTTTAACTGTATCTAAATTCTTAGATTCTTCTCCCGAATCAAAAGCATATAAATAAGCTTCTTTCATGCAATCTTTCATAAGTGCAAGCATTCCTTCACCATATAGATGCTTCACTGTAGAATCTGTAATGATACACACCTTTTTACCCAACAACTCAAGCGTTTCTAATTCTTGCTGTAAAAGTGAAAAATCGTGTTCAATCACAATATCATAGCAAGGTTTTTTGTTATATAAAATCGGAAGTCTTTGTCCCATATAGTATCCATCTCTTTCTTAACACAAAACCAAGTAATATATTTATGAAAAGCTCCCTATACATTAGGAAGCTTTTTATTAAAACGTTTTATGTTTATCTCTATTATTCCATGTCAAAACTGTTAGATCTACCAACGGTTTCTCCATAATTATTAGTAATCGGTATTGTTTTTGGTGTAACCATAAAAATATTTTTAGAAATAAATTGAAAATTCGCTTCTAAAGAATAACAGCTTCCTGATACAAAATCTAGTATTCTCTGCGCAACCGCCATTTCAACCTCTTCTAAATTCAGAATAACGGCTCTTCCATCCTTTAAGGTATCACATAATGCATAAGTTTCTTCTACCGCCTTTGGCTTAAAACATACTACTTCCATATTTCCTCCTTTTTCATCATAAGAGGCATCTTGTCTTCTAAACGCGCTACTCTTTACTTTGTTTTTCTTAAATGGGAATGGTGAATCCATACGTTCTTTCGGTTCATCCATTTCGTACTCATCCTCATCTAATTCTTCCAAATCATCATACTCTTCAAAACCATCATATTCATTATCTTCATCGTTTTTTGGTATGTGTACAAATCTCATTAATTTATCAACAGAGCTCATTCGAATTCTCCTTTTCTTTTAACTGCGAGCACCAAAAATGCTCGTCCCCACGCGTACATATGTCGCACCCTCACTAGCGGCAGACAAATAATCTCCTGACATACCCATTGAAAGCATATCCATCTTAATATTATCTAATTTTTCCCCCATAATGTCAACAGATAATTGTTTTAATTTCACAAAAAACTCTTTATTTGCATCTAACCTCTCAGCTACAGGTGGTATAGTCATAAGTCCACGTATACATATATTGGGGTAACTAGCAATTTCGCGCACCGCTTCTATCACTGTTTCTTCTAGAAACCCGAACTTGCTCTCTTCCCTTGCGATATTTATTTCAAGCAAAATATCAAGATAAATATTTTGCTTCTCGCATTCTTTTTGAATTTCTTTCGCAAGCTTAATTGAATCCACGCTGTGTATCAACGAAACCTTATCTACAATGTATTTTACTTTATTAGTTTGTAAATGTCCAATCATATGCCACCTAATATCTTTTGGTAACGCTTCGTACTTTTCTACAAGCTCTTGTACTTTATTTTCCCCAAAATCTCTACAACCCACATCATATGCTTCCATGATTTTTTCTTGAGGTTGATATTTGCTAACCGCTATCAATGTGCAATTTTCATGAATCGCATGTATTTTTTCTTGGATATCTAAATATGCTTCTGCAACCATAAAAACATCAATCCTTTCTGTAGTATTTATTCCAACTATACATTATATCATCAATTATTTATAAATGTATCATCATCTACAAGATCTGCATTTAAGGCAATATAATCATATACCGCCAAACCATATGTTGTATTAGATTGTACAATCGCATAATCATCACTTTGATCCAAAATCGTAATTTGTTTGAAATCAGCATAGCCTTTATTTATATTATAAACACCTATCAAGCTACCTTTATCGCTGACAACAAACTGTGTCGTATCATCAAGCATACTAAGCTTTGTTCCTACCGTCACCATTTCATCTTCTATATAATATAAACCATCTAAATAATAATACGGTTCAACCGCTTCTTTTAAGACTGTTTTTTCGCCATTTTCTAAGTAACTTTCTAGATTTACATAATAACTAGCATCATAATCATCATATAATACATATTCTTCTGGTATGAGGAAAAACTCTTTTTCAGCTATCGCCGAAACAGGTATTTTCAAACCAGATTCATCTTCAAGTTCAATCTCTATATCCGTAAATCGCTCAGAGGAAAAGTGAATGCTCCCTGTAGTAAAGGAGAGTTCAATGACCGTTTCTTGCATGCTATTAATACTAGTGCTAACGCTACCCCATAGTTCAAATCCATTTTTCAAAAAAGTGACTCTCACAACACTTTCTTCTACCAAGTAAGTATTCAAATCCTCATCATCTGAGACAAAAGCAACTGACCAATTTTCATTGTTACAATATTTATAAACAAAATCATCTGTACCAACCAAATCATTATTCATAGAATCTTCTTTTGCATAGTACTCTTGTCCTAAAAGAACACTCGTAACATCCGAAGCTTGTAAATTTTCATATCCATCTATCCAATACGAAACAATACCCGTTGATTGTACATAATTATACGAAAGGTTATTTTTTAAAGATGCAGAACTCTCTATATCTTCAAGCAAATGCACGTTAACTAGATTAGCGACTTCATTTGATAAAGTTGTCTTCGTAGATGTGACAGTCGAGAAATCCTGCCTATCAAAATTCTGTATAAAATTATCTAAATCATACTCAAGTGCCTCAATCTCATCAAGCTCTAAAATATTTCCTTCGGTAATAATCCTATCTGTATATTCCAAAACCGAACCGCTCTCATCCAATGTATAAATCAGATTTCCATATGCACCTCTCTCACCTTCATTGATGAAATAATTCACATAACCTGTTCCTGAGCTTGTAACAACCTCTTCATCGCGCATAATAACCACTTCAAACCTGTTGTTTTGCATCAAAGAACCCGCCTTCACCTCATAGCTATTTACGTGCTCACTTGTATAAAAGGCAAGAAAACAAACTATGATATAGACATATATTACTAATAAAAGTAGGATAACCAAATTAAATCTCGGTCTATTTGGAAACCTTTCAATCTTCTTCGCCATAGAAACTACACCTTTCACATTTTTGACAGAAAATAAAGAATGTACCAGCTACAAGGCTTTGCACATTCTTTATTATAATATACTTATTCACATAAAACTACAATCATTTTTAACAATAACCGTTAATTTATAAAGCAACAGCAACATACGTTTTTACATCTTCAGGTAAATCCACTTCATCCATAGACATACTCAAAGTAAATTTGATTTTAAATTTGTTACCAATTTCATTCAGTTTATGTAATGTAGCCGAGAGATTATCAGCATCTACAGCAGCTATTTTCAAAAAACTATCTAAATACATTTCTTCAATATCTCTATCTTGTGAAATAAGTCCCAAAATAAATCCGATAAATCCAGGTGCATCACCTATTAAATACTCCGACAAATCAATTAATCTAACCTTATTATTAAG
Source organism: Lachnospiraceae bacterium (assembly GCA_044425805.1). Classification (GTDB taxonomy): domain Bacteria; phylum Bacillota; class Clostridia; order Lachnospirales; family Lachnospiraceae; genus RGIG6307. The sequence goes on from JAWXVC010000006.1 coordinate 58,423, forward strand.
CTCATACATGTGTTTCGTACTCTTATCTAAATAAATAATACTACCATCCACATTTTTAATTTGTGCATTCACTTTGTCTAATAAAATTTTCGTTTTGCCTTTACCCTTTACACCAACAATTAACTGAACCATAAGCCTATCCTCCTAAAGTGTAATTTTCTTTACTGTTAAGACTTATTATATTTCACTTTCAACAAAAAATCAACTAAATATATAATAAATTTGTGCATTATTCACTTATTTGTTCAAGCATTTCAGTCATTTGAGCATACAAATCCGCTCTAGTACTTCCGCAGAGCATAATCGATATATACGGATTACCAAAATCGTCCTTCGAATAGATAATCAAGCAATGTCCCGCCTCATTTGTCGTACCTGTTTTACCACCCAAAACAGTAAAACCGGTTGGAGTCGTATATGCACCTGACAGATAACCATTTGTATTGTTTACTGTAACTGTAACAGGTTCACCAGCTGCATCTTTATACGTCGAAGTATACTGTGTCTGCATGATAATTTGATTAAATGCATCGTATTTAATCGCCTCTTGAAAAATCAAGTACAAATCATAGACTGTAGTATAATGATCATTATCATGCAACCCATGTGTGTTGACATAATGCGTATTCGTAGCGCCTAATAATCTAGCCTCTTCATTCATAAGCTCCACAAAAGCTTCAACACTACCTGCAACATTTTCAGCAATCAAATTTCCCACATCATTTGCTGATTTTAATAAAAAGAAATGAAGTGCTTGTTCGAGTGTCATCGTATCTCCAGGCTCAAGACCAAGTAATGTAGCACCAATTTCGTTGATGTATACAGCATCTGTTGCAACAAGCTCTTGATCAAGGTTTCCATACTTAATAGCCACTAGCGCAGTCAAAACCTTTGTAGTGCTTGCAGGATACATCTTACTATACATATTGCTAGAATAAAGGACCTCGTTATTATTCAAATCAAAAAAACCAGCAGCACCAACAAGTTCTAAGTCAAAATCACCCAAACTAGTAGAATCTGCTCCTACACATAACTTCTCTGAAAAACCAATCGCCTCACTTACAGATACAAGCTGCACAATATCATACCTTCTAGATAAATCATCTTGAATATATGCCACCTCTACGGTCTTAGAACAACCAACAAGCATAGACGAAATCAATATAAGAACTACAAAAAGATAGCATTTATTTGTATACTTCACGCCATTCAAAATCCCCTCTATCTAATGCTTTAATCATAATCTCTGCAGATGCTAAATTTGTAGCAAGTGGAATATTATGTGTATCGCATAAACGAATCGCTGTATTAACATCTGGTTCATGCTTCTTTGCATTAAGTGGGTCTCTCAAAAAGATAACTAAATCAATTTGGTTGTGCTCAATCTGTGCACAAATCTGTTGTTCTCCGCCTAAATGTCCTGCTAAAGCTTTATGAATCGTTAAATTTGTTACTTCCTCAATTAATCTGCCTGTAGTACCTGTAGCATATAGGACATGCTTAGATAGAAAAACTCGATAAGCAATACAAAAATTTTGCATAAGCTTTTTCTTGTTATCATGTGCAATAAGTGCAATGTTCATAAATGAAACCTCTCTATTTTCTTCTTTGTTGTAAATTTATATTCAGTACTACTCCAATTCCTAGATATAGACTCCATAGGGAGGTTAATCCATAACTAATAAAAGGGAGTGGTAATCCCGTGTTCGGTAGTATAAAGGTGGCTACGCCTAAGTTAAAAAAGGATTGAAACCCTATCCAAGCAGCCATGCCAGCTGCAACTAGTTGTCCAGATATATCTTTGGCCTTATAGGCCACATACAAGCATTCAAGCACTATAGAAAAAAGGACTGTCACCACTGCAATGCTACCATAATAACCAAATTCTTCACCTATAACTGCAAAGATAAAATCCGTATGTGGTTCTAATATATATTGACCATTTTTCACTGAGGTAACCTCGTTATTCATATAGCCCTTACCTTCAAGTTGACCCGAAGCAATAGCTAGAACCGAGTTTAATTGCTGATAAGCTGTTGAATCCGAATATTCTTCTGGATTTATAAAGGCCAAAATACGCTCTTTTTGGTGGTTTTCAAGGAGTGTTGCCTCTGGTTGAATAGCCAAAAACACAAAGACTAAAACCACTGGAAGCAAAATGGAAGCCACTGTCAAAATATACTTCCAACTAATCCCACCCACAAACAACATCACACAAAAAATTGTAACTATAACTAATGTAGTTGACAAGTCTGGTTGCTTATAAATAAGCAAGGCAGGAACAAGAAATAATATGCATGTTAAACTTAATTTTAAAATATGATTTATACTCTTCCTATTTAACATAATAAACTGTGCAAAGAATAAAATCAACAATAATTTTGCTGTTTCAGAGGGTTGAAACGTAATCCCTCCAAATTTTAGCCATCTTTGCGCTCCATTTGTACTATCGCCAAAATTTGTATAGGTTGCTGCTAGTAACAGCGCATTTACAAGGTAAATAACCCAATAAAATTTCAAAATAAAATTATAACTAATCAAGGAAACAATTATCATGATTATAATTCCAGCTATAGCGCCTAACATTTGTTTATTTTGATAAGTAGGGTCTGCACTGCCCACCGCTAAAACGCCCATTACAGAAGCTAGCAGCACTACAAACAAAAGTCTAAAGTTATAGTATTTTATTTTATACTTTTTGAACATCGCATCCCCCTTTTCTATTACTGATTCATATCAAGTATTGGTATATTTGCATTTAGAACAGGATTTTTACTATTCCTATTCACTTTATTTGTTTTGTTGATTTGTATCTCCATACGTGAAGCGTCAATTTTCATATATTTAGAAAGCACCTTCACAATGTCTTTTTTAATGAGCTCTAATACTTCTACAGAGCAATTCACTCTATCTGAAATAAGCAAAATCTTGAGTCTGTCCTTTGCAACCTCTCTAGAGCTTTTTCTTTGAAAAAAATTCCTCATCTAAAAACCTCCTATTTAAATTTTGCTTTTAATTCCAGTTATTTTAGTCCAAAAAGAAATTTTCTTAAACGTATTCGTAAATGGAATTTCTTTTCCTGTTACTCGTAAATACAATTCTTCATACGCTTTACCTGCTGGTGTTGTCGATCCTACAATCGGCTCCCCTTGATTCGTAGAAATCACAACATGCTCATCATCAGGAACAACACCAATGAGTGGTAGTGATAAAATATCTATCACATCCATGGCACTCATCATATCACCTCTGCGCACCATATCTAGCCTAAGTCTGTTGATCACTAAATCTATTTTGGTAAACTCTCTAGATTCTAGTAATCCGATAATGCGATCCGCATCTCGAATAGCCGATACCTCTGGTGTCGTCACTACAATTGCTCTGTCCGCACCTGCTACTGCATTTTGAAAGCCTTGCTCTATACCCGCTGGACAGTCGATAATAATATAGTCAAACAAATCTCTTAAATGTGTGACTAGCTTTACCATTTGTTCTGGGCTCACGCTGCTCTTATCCCTTGTTTGCGCACAAGGCATGAGGTACAGACTTTGGTGCCTTTTATCTCTTATAAGAGCCTGCTTAACTCTGCAAGCACCCTCGACTACATCTACAAGATTATATACAATCCTGTTTTCGAGGCCCATAACAACGTCAAGATTCCTAAGTCCAATATCTGTGTCAATCAAGCACACTTTATGTCCTAAGGAGGCAAGTCCCGTCCCTAAATTTGCACAGGTGGTCGTTTTACCTACACCACCCTTTCCACTTGTTACTACGATTACTTCACTCATAAAGCTCCTCCGCAATTTAAAATTACTTTTCCTCAAGCTTTATCTTATACGTGTTTCATACATTTTTAAATTTCTACTCTGTTTCATCTTCAAAGGTAGCATCCTCATCTAGCGTTGTTCCATAATATAGTGCTAAAACATTATACGCTAGCTCTCTTGCATTTGAGGATGTATATCCAAAAGCGATACGTGCAGATATCGCTATTTCTGGCTCTTCGTATGGAGCATAACCAACAAACAATGCGTGGTCAGCTCTCTTAACATTTTCTTGGGCCGTTCCTGTTTTACCTGCAACAGTGACTGTTAAATCATTGAAATAAGAAACACTTGATGCAGCAGCTCTCATACCTTCATGTAAAACGTCCCATGTAGAATCTGCGATATCTATGGTATTTCTAACTTCAGCCTCATAATCCTCGATTAAAGTTCCATCAGAAGATTTGAGACAGTCAAGCAGCGTAAGATTAAAGGTTGTCCCACTGTTAGCAACTGCTGTTACATAACGTGCAAGACCGACCGTTGTATAAGAGTTTGTACCTTGTCCAATCGCTGACAAAACCGGATATTCATCCGATACATTAGGTTCATATTCTGCTATCTCCACACCAGATTTTTCAGATAAACCATACATATCAGCATATTCATAGTAAATAGAAAGTCCAAGCTTATCATCGTATATGCCATCTTCATTTAAACTCAAAAGATAAGCAGTTTCATAGAAAAAGAAGTTACAAGAATTTTGTATCGCTTCCATCGCATTCAAAGAACCATGAGCACTAGGCCAAATCCAACATTTCGATGTTTCATTATCAAATCTTGTAAATATACCAAGGCAGGTGATTCTTGTGCTTGTATCGATTATGGCCTCTTCAAGTGCTGCTGTTGCCGAAACCATTTTAAAGGTAGAACCAGGTGCACTTCTTTGCTGTGTTGCATAGTTAAACAACGGATTTGATTGATCCTCACGGATCATATTATAATAATCTGCATCTACAGTATTCGCCATCATATTATTATCATAACTTGGATAGGACACAAGCGCTATCACATCCCCTGTATCTACATCTGTCAACACAACGGATCCCGCATAGGGATCTAAGGCTAATTGGGCTGGTGTAATATCTAGCTGCTCAATTCTATTAATAAAAAATTGATAAGTTGATATTTGCCCATTATAAAATTCATCAACCACTTCTGCATCAAGAGCAAAAACCTCTTGCTCGCATAAAACCTTACCAATTTGTGTTCCTGTAATCGTATCATTTAAAATCATATATTGAAAATACAATTTTTCAAAGTCACTAGATGTATCTATCATATCAAATATGTACTCAATAAGCTTTGTATAAACTTCATCGCTATCAATATATTCCGAATCCACGTTCAAATGTGAAACATTAATCCAATTCATAGCTATTGCATATTGTAAAAATTCTCCTATTGAAATAACCTCTTTTGAATACCAATCAATATAAACACTATCACTCGTATCAACCAAATCCATATCTAATACTCCGTATGATTTTAGTTCAGAAACAATTTGAGACTGATATGCTTTATACTCTTGTGTTAAATCAGTATATGCTGTAAATCCTTGCGTGAATTCTTGCATAAGATAAGTTCTTCTATCTTCCTCATATGCTTGATAAGCATCGAATACTTCCTGTTCTATTTCACCCGCCTCATCAGAATTCATATGTGAAATACTAATCACTTTATTATCAAACAAGGCAAAATAAACATCATAAATCGGAATAATAATATCAGTACTAGACTCGTCAGCTGCCATTGTATACGTTTTGATATTTTGAATACGACCTACTAAAATTTCTGCAATCTGCTGTTCGATCATATCGTATATTTCTTTTTGTAACTCTGCATCAATTGTGAGATAGACATCGTTTCCTACTACAGGTTCTTCCCTCTCAGCCGTGTCAATCACACTTCCCACAACATCAACATAAACTAATTCATTTCCTTTTTCTCCTTGCAATTCAAGCTCCATATACTGCTCTATGCCAATCTTACCTACAACATCACTTGTCGTGTAGGTCTGTTCCTCTCCAAGGTCAGCAAGTGCTTGATTGAAAGTTTCTAACTCTGTACTAGAGATTTTACCCGTATAGCCGATGATTTGAGAAAAATAAACACTATCTACATATTTGCGAATCGTTGTTTCATCAACGCTAACTCCATCAAGCATGTCACTATTTTCCATAATAGCAGCAACTGTTTCTTGGCTGACATTTTCTGCAACTGTTGCACCTAGTCTTTTTTGGTAGCTAGTAAGACCAATTGCGTATCTAATCGTAACTAACTGCAGTGCTTCTGTTTTTGTATAACCTTCATAGTTATTAAAAATAGCCTTACCGCTTTCGTCTTTTACGTATTCCCCATCCTCATCGTACTCATAGGCTCCTATCGAATATCTAGTGGAACCTGTAAGGTATTCCATCATCTCATCTGCCGTAGCCATCTCTTGCTCGTAGGTTAAATCTGTAATATAGGTTTCACCATAAATATCAGCTTTAAAACGAAGCAGTGTTGTTCCTGTTACATCAAAAGCATAATTTCCGGAATCATCCAAAATAATATTAAAATCTTGTACGATCGAATCACCATTTTTTTCGATTAATTTAATCAATTTATAAATTTCTTCATTTAATTCAGCTTTTGTATCAAAAACATCTTCAATATTCACTGTATAAGCTAAATCATTGTATGCAAGCAACACTCCATTTTTATCATATATATTGCCTCTAGCAGCAGATATTTCATTCGTTTTTTCTATTGACATTTGGTAATTTTCAAGATATTCTTCACCTTCAATAATTTGAAGTGCAAATAATCTTTTCAATAAGATAACTGCAAAAAGAAAAATAACAGCAACCATAACAAGTAATCGTACCTTTGGTGCTTCATCAGTTTTATCATAAAAATCATGCATCATCCTCTTTACGCTCCTTTTTCACAGGTATTTCTAACCATTTATATAGTCTGCTCAAAACAGGATAAATAACCACTAAAATTATCAGAGTATAAATCGCCTCTGGTAATATAATCATCTGTAGATAATAGGTATACTCTAACTTACCATTCAAGAAAAACATCGTAAAATAAATTACATTTGCATAAAGAATATCTGTCAAAAACACCATGAAATACTTAAACACGATAGTGTCCGAATAAAAGTGTTCTACAACTTTTGCATTCATATAACCTAGTAGCATGTAAAGAAATGCCTGCGGACCTAGTAGGTTTCCAAAAAACACGTCACACAAGAGTCCACTAAAGAAACCAACAAGCATCCCATTATTTCTACCATATGTAAATCCAGAGACTGTCACTAGTATAATCATTAAATTGGGGTTGACATAAAATGTATATGCAGAACCTATAATCGTAGTTTGTAGTGCATATGCTATGATAATAAGCAAAGCTTGTCCAATTGTTTTTTTCAAATGCTCATCCTTTCCCTATTCTTCGATTTCTTCCTTCATAGTGGTGATAACTAACACCTCATCTAGCTTGTGGAAGTCGACATTCGGCAACACCGTTCCCGACTTCGTCATATTGTTTGCATCCTGTTCTATTGTAGCTATATATCCAATTACAAGACCCGGTAAATATTTATCACTAATATGACTTGTAACGATTTTATCTCCTACTTGAAGCTGTCCATCATCTAGTAGCTGAGTAAATAAAATCGTACCATCCGTTTTCATCCCGCTCAAACTGCCTGTCACGATAAAATTCTCCTCTGTGGAAAGTATCTGAGCACTAATATTAGAGGTATCTGCTATAATAGCGGTAACCTGTGACCAATTACTCCCAACCTTTGAAACTAGCCCTACAAGCCCTCCATCGGCAATCACATTCATACCTTCTAAAATACCATCGTCACTCCCTTTATCTATTGTAAAAGAGTAAAACCAATTCCCTTCACTCGCTGATATAATCCTTGCCCCTACCTTTTCATAGGATTCATATTGTTGGTCAAGTTCAAAAAGCTGTTGTAAATGTACAAGCTCATATTTATCTTGTTGGAGTCTACTGATTTCTAATTCTAGTTCATTAATCTCTTGCTGTAGTAAATCATTTTCTTCTAACAATCTACTTATTTCAGTAAATTCAAAATATCTTTCATCCAAAAAATTTCCAACAGAACTAAACCCTTTTTGAAAAGGAATGACAACATTACCAATTGTATTGTCAATCACATTTTCCAAGCGTGGCGTGAACAAACTAATAACAATCAAAATACTACATACTAGGGTTAAAGTAAAAAGGAGATATTTACTTGGTATTGTAAATTTCTCTCTTTTTCTTTTGACTACTGGACTCATTTATTTATTCCTTCAACTGAACTTGCTACGGTTTTAAAATAGTCTTCGTTAATGATTTTAGATAATCCAAGTGCAACACTTGCAACAGGTTCTTGCATCGTCTGAACCTTTAGACTCGTGCTATGTGCTAAACATTTTTGGAACAAATCTATTTGCGAAGCTCCACCTGTCAAATAAATACCATTTTTATAAATATCAACGGCTAATTCTGGTGGTGTTTTCTCAAGAATAGACTTCACATAATCAATAATCGTTGTAAAAGATTCTAATAAGCATTCTTGCACTTTTACTACAGGAATTCTTCGTTCCATTGGTAGACCAGTCACAACATCTCTACCAAAAACAATAGCATCTTCCCCATTTACATCTAATTCATTCAATGCGATTTTGATTTTTTCTGCTGATTTATTACCTATCAACAAATTAAACTCTTTACGCACCATACTTCTAATGCACTCATCAAATTTAAATCCACCATTTTTAATTAATTTACTAAGTACAATGCCACCTAATGATAAAATAGAAATTTCTGTAGTATGATAGCCTACATTCACTACCATAGTACCACTAGAGTTTTTGACATCTATGCCAAATCCTAGTCCATCTGCAATCGGCTTTTCAACAATGTAAACATTTTTTGGCTTCACATTGGCATTTTTCACTAAATCGTAAAAGGCCCTTTTTTCAACTTCTGTAACATCCGTTGGAACTGCGATATAATAATCAGCAGGGACAACCTTTCCCTTCATCAAATCGGTAACAAAGTATTTTATTAATACTTCCATGTCTTTAATATCTGCGATCACACCATTGTTAAGAGGGAAAGAAATTTGGATATTATCTGGTGCCTTTTCATACATTTCGTATGCGCTATCACCATATGCAAACAGGTTCTTTTTATTTTCAATTGCTATCATGTTTTTTTGAATCATGACACCATCTTCACCCTTTGCATAAATTTTTATATTACACGTACCTAAATCAATACCATAAACATTTGTTCCCAATATATCTTTCTCCTTTCAAAATAACCCAAGCTCTTTAAAACTTGTGTATGTACGGTCGCCTACAATAATGTGGTCTATTAACGGAATATTCATCAGCTTGCCACCTTCGAAAATAGTCTTTGTAATCTGTTTGTCTTGTACAGAAGGTGTAGGATCACCACTCGGATGATTGTGCAAAAGTATAATCCCACTCGCACCATGTCTAAGTGCTTGTCTAAACACCTCTCTTGACGAAACAAGCGAAGCATTGACAGTTCCCTTCGAAATCACTTGATCTGACAAAAGATGCCCTTTGTTATCTAACATAACGAGTAAGACCTGTTCGATTTCGTGATGTCTAAAAGATTCCATGTAATAATCAACAATCGTTTGTGGTTTCGTAAATAGTACTTCCCCATTTGTAGATTCTTTAGACATGCGAATTGATAACTCTGCAAGCGCTTTAATCTTCACAGCCTTTACCTGACCAATTCCTGGGATTTGCATCAATTCATCAACTGTGACATGATGTAATCCAATTAATTTACCACTTTGGTTCTTTTGTAATGCTAATATTTCATTTGCTAGTGCAACTGCACTCTTTTGTTTTGTGCCCGTTCTTAAAATTATACCAAGTAACTCCGCATTTGTTAAGTGCGTCGGTCCAAATTTAAGAAATCTTTCATAAGGTAAGTTTGTAATGTCTGTACAATTTTTTTGTTCCATAAGTCCCTTTCACTCTCCAAGCTCAAAAACTTATCTCTCAATCTGTACTTATAAGAAACGGTATAAAATAAGTGCAATTGCAATTCCCACAAGGCTACCTACAGTAATCTTAATCGTTAACGAAAATGAAATAACAATCAATCCTAAATTCAGTACCACTGGAGAATCAAGTCCAAAGGTCTCACCATAATTTAACCATTCAAATGGCAACAGTGTTCCTAGAAATCCCCCTAACACAATGCCTGCAAAAACCAACAAAAAACAAGCCCAATTATTTTTCTTCATAGCATTTCCTCTTCTCATACGTGCCCCTCAACTATTTCTTTATATCTTTTGGCTATAGTTATACTATCATAAATGATTCATGCTGTACATAAAGAAACTAGAAAAATGCATAATTTCCATCGTCATTTTATGTCACATTTTTTATTTTGTTCTACAAAATTTATCGTCAATCAGCTTAGCATCGCGTAGTTCCTGCACCGTTTTTAAGATACCAAATTTGGCATGTTGCCAAGTAAGTCCACCTTGAAAATAAACTGCATATGGTGGTTTGATAGGTCCATCTGCAGACAGTTCTATACTAGAGCCTGATACGAATGCACCAGCTGCCATAATTACCTTTGCATCATATCCTGGCATATCCCATGGCTCTGGGGTTACAAATCCATCCACTGGCGCGGCAAACTGAATTCCTTTACAAAAAGCCACAACACCTTCCTCACTCCCAAAGGTTATTGCTTGAATAATATCATGTCTGCTCTCTGTACTATTAGGTACAACCTTATAGCCCATTTTCTCATATAAATTAGCTGCTAGAATCGCCCCTTTTAATGCTGCTGCTGTTACTGTTGGTGCCATGAAAAGTCCCTGGTAAAACTTGCTAATAACACCAAGTGATGCACCGACCTCTTTGCCAAGCCCTGGGCTTGTCAATCTATAACCTGCGTTATCCACACATTCTTTTTTACCTGCAATATAGCCCCCAATTGGTGCAATACCACCACCCGGGTTTTTAATCAAAGAGCCAACCACCATATCTGCACCGACGTCCGTAGGCTCGATAGTTTCTACAAACTCACCATAACAATTATCAACCATACAAATAACATCTGGTTTGATGCTTTTTACAAATGCGATAAGTTCACCAATTCTTTTGACAGAAAGTGTTGGTCTTGTCGCATACCCCTTTGATCGCTGAATCGTTACAAGCTTTGTTTTTTCATTTATCGCTGCTTTTATACCCTCAAAATCAAAGCCACCATCTTCTAACAAATCAACCTGCGCATAGGTGATGTTGTATTCAGCAAGGGAACCCTTAGATGGTCTAATTCCAATCACTTCTTCCAAGGTGTCATATGGTTTTCCAACAGGTGATAAAAGTTCATCTCCTGGTCTTAGATTACTCATAAGTGCTAGTGCTAGTGCATGCGTTCCACAGGTGATTTGCGGACGCACAAGTGCTGCCTGTGTATGAAACATATGAGCATAAACCTCCTCTAGCGTATCTCTCCCAAGATCATTATACCCATAGCCAGTAGTACCAAGCAAGCATGCTTCACTCACTCTACAAGACTGCATAGCATGTACAACCTTAGCTTGATTGTATTCTGCAACCAAATCAATCGCTTCAAATCTATCCTTCAAGCCATCAAGAACCTGACTTGCATATTCCATCACATCTTTTGAAATCCCCATTTCTTGATACATTTGCTCTATTTCTTGTTTTATCATATATCTACCTCTTTACCTTATCTAATATTTCTAATAAAATCGCCTCATCACTAGATAGTACCTCTCTGTCTAAGAATTGTACCTCACGTTCTCTGCGAAACCAAGTAAGCTGTCTTTTCGCAAAATGTCTTGTATCTCGTTTTATAATATAACTCGCTTCCTCTAACGTAATCGCACCTTGTAGATAATCAATGATTTCTTTATACCCAAGACCTTGCATAGAAATCAATTCTTTGGTACATCCCATATCTAATAGTGCTTCTACCTCTGCAACTAATCCTTGCTCAAACATCAAATCTACACGTTTATCTATGCGTTCATACAGACGTTCTCTCTTATCATTTAAAACAAAATAATAACTTTCGTAAGGAGAGGTTTTTTTCTGCTGTTGCTCATTATGCTCTGATATTTTCATACCTGTTTGCTTGAAAAATTCAAGTGCGCGAATCACTCTTTTTACATTATTCGCATGAATTTGCTTACTTGCTTCTAAGTCAACCTCCTGTAGCATGGCATGTAAATACTCAGGTCCATGGCTTTTCTCTAACGCTTCTAGCTCTACTCTATAACTGCTATCCCCATCCTCTTTTGTAAAATCAATATCATAGATTACTGATTGAATATAAAAACCCGTTCCACCTACAATAATAGGAACCTTCCCTTTTGCTATAATTTCTGCAATCGCAGCCTTTGCCATTTTTTGAAAAATCGTGACATTAAATTCCTCTGTCGGTTCTATACAATCCACAAGATAATGCTTAATGCCATCCATTTCCTCTGGCATAATCTTCGCAGATCCAATATTCATATATTTATATACCTGCATCGAATCCGCCGATATAATTTCACCATTTATAGCCTTTGCTAAGGCTATCGATAACTTTGTTTTACCTACCGCAGTAGGCCCTGTTAATACCACTAAAGGATACTTCATATTCCATCCTTCCTCATTTTCATACTTACACAATTCGTTTGAACTTCTTTTCAATTTCTTGCTTGGTCATAGAAATAATAGTAGGTCTTCCATGCGGGCAATGATATGGATTTTCAAGTGTCAAAAGTTCGTCTATAAGCTCCTCTACCTCTGCGCGAGATAGTTCATGATTGCCTTTTACGGCAGATTTACAAGCCATAGAAGCAAGCTTTTCACAAATCACTTCAAACTCTCCATGAATCACACCTTTTGTAAGCTCATCTAGCATTTCCTTGAACAAACTTTCGTAACTGTGTCCAAACAAATCAACCGGCACGCTTCTAACACAAAATGTATTTGGTCCAAACTCTTCTATTTCGAATCCAATTTGCGTAAAAGCTTCCATTTGTTCTACAATCACTCGCTCCTCTGCAGTAGAAACTTGCAAAATATATGGTGGCATCAAAGCTTGTGTGAGTACAGTCTTTTGACGGATTGCCGATACTAAACGCTCATATTTCACTTTTTCGTGTGCTGCGTGTTGATCTATCATATAAAGCTTATCTTCATAAGCAACAAGCCAATAGGTTTTAAAGATTTGTCCTAATATTTCATAAGAGCTTTTAGCTTCCCTTGATAAGAATTGTGGCTCAAATAGCGTTGCCTGGACAGCTTCTTTCACCTCATAGATCTGCTCTAGTGGTTTTTCAGCTACTACTTCTGGTAGTTCTACCGCTTGCTTAGGCTTTTCTTCTATCTTTACTACCGTTTCCTCTTTTGTAAAGTCTACTGTGAAATCCATGACAGGCACTACCTTTTTAGGTTCCTGTGGTTGCACTGGTGGTAGCATAGGCTTTGGTGGCATTAAAAATTCTGTGTTTTTCTTTGCTTCTGGTGCTATTTCTGGTTTGATAGGAGTTTCTTTTCTATTCGCAGATAAGGTTGCCTCCACGATAAGTTCCTTTGAACGAAAAGCTTCTAAAATAGACTGCACCACACTACGATAGACTGACATCTCATCACTAAAACGCACTTCCATTTTCGTAGGATGTACATTCACATCAACAATCTCTGGCTCTAATATCACTTGAAGCACAACAAAAGGAAATTTATGTTGCATCACATATTGTTTATAACCATCTTCAATCGCCTTGGAAATCACACTACTTTTAACATATCTACCGTTGATAAAATAGTGCTCAAAGTTCCTGTTTGAGCGGTTGATTTCAGGTTTTCCTAGATATCCGTGTACTCGTATACCTTCCTTGGTTGTATCAATTGGAAGCAGCATTTTCGCAATTTCTCTACCATATATACGATAAATAACTTCCTTTAAATCTCCATTTCCTTGCGTGTGAAATTTCACATCGTTATTTTGGATAAATTTAAAAGAAATATCTGGTCTACTCATAGCTAATCGCTCAAGCAATTCTCCAATGTAGCCTGCTTCTGTAGGAGGTTTTTTTAGAAAATTTCTACGGACTGGAACATTATAGAAAAGTTGCTTTACAAGAAAAGTCGTACCCACAGGGGCACCCGCTTCTTCTAACGACTTTTCTACACCCCCTTCTATCTCATACCTCGCACCCACCAAAGCATCCCTCGTCTTTGTGATAAGTTCCACCTTTGATACTGCTGCAATACTAGATAGGGCTTCTCCACGAAATCCCATACTTTCTATACTAGATAAATCCTTAACATCTCTGATTTTACTCGTGGCATGCCTATAAAAAGCCTTAGGAATCTGACCAATCTCCATACCGGTTCCATTATCCGAAACACGAATGAGGTCAATACCACCATTTTTAATCTCAACAGTAATCATCGTAGCACCTGCGTCCATCGCATTTTCTACAAGCTCTTTTACAACACTCATAGGCTTTTCCACTACTTCACCTGCGGCGATTTTATCTATTGTTTCACTGGATAATACTAAAATTTCAGCCATTCTAATACCAATCCTTTCTTATTTTTCACATTACTACCAACGGTTTTTGATCTGATTTTGTAATTTGTAAAGTGTGTTTAGTGCATCAAGTGGCGTTAAATTTGATATATCAAGCATCGATAGTTCTTTGATAATATCCTCTTCCTTCACAGTATCAAACAAGGTCATTTGTGCCAAATCCACCTCATCGTAATGTATATGTTTCCCTTGTTCCTTTATTTTTTTTGATTCTTTATCCTGTAAAATAGCCTGCACTTTATCCGTAATATCATTCACACTAAGCTGCTCTACGATTTCTTTTGCCCTATCTATCACTATATCCGGTACTCCTGCGAGCTTTGCAACTTGAATACCATAGCTCTTATCCGCACCACCTTTGACGATTTTACGAAGAAATACAATATCATCACCTTTTTCTTTTACTGCGATACAATAATTATTCACATTACTCATCTTTCCTTCTAGTTCTGTCAGCTCATGATAATGTGTTGCAAACAATGTTTTCGCACCAAGTAGCTTTCTATTACTAATATGTTCAATCACTGCCCATGCAATAGAAAGACCGTCAAAAGTAGAAGTACCTCGTCCTATTTCATCTAATATCAAAAGAGACTTAGATGTAGCATTACGAAGGATATTCGCGACCTCATTCATTTCTACCATAAAGGTCGATTGTCCACTTGCTAAGTCATCACTTGCCCCTACCCTTGTAAAAATCTTATCAACTATTCCTATATCTGCACTAGCTGCCGGTACAAAAGAACCTATCTGTGCCATTAATACAATTAAAGCGACCTGTCTCATATAGGTAGATTTACCTGCCATATTAGGGCCTGTGATAACACTGATACATTGTTTTTTGTTGTCTAAATAGGTATCGTTTGCAATAAACATATCGTGATCTATCATTTGTTCCACAACTGGATGTCTACCGTTTTTAATATGAATGACACCTTTATCATTGAGGGAAGGTCGCACATAGCCATTTCTCCCAGCCACAAAGGATAGTGAAGCCAGAACATCAATATATGCAATAGCCTTCGCCGTTTGTTGAATACGATCCATCTGATTTGAAATCTGAGTTCTCATATTGCAAAAAAGTTCGTATTCTAAGCCGTATAATTTATCTTCTGCATTTAAAATAACATCTTCTAGTTCTTTTAGTTTTGGAGTCGTATATCTTTCTGCATTTGCAAGTGTTTGCTTTCTAATATAATCTTCTGGTACCAAATTTTGATACGAGTTTGTCACCTCAAAATAATAACCAAATACCTTGTTATATTTAATCTTGAGATTTTTAATGCCCGTACGCTCCCTATCTGTTGCTTCTAACTCAGCAAGCCAGCTTCTTCCATCCCTTTTCGCACTACGAAGTCTATCTACTTCCGCATGGAATCCATCCTTTAATATCCCACCATCTCTAACACTAATCGGCGGTTCCTCGTTAATCGCTGCATCTATTAATGCATATAAATCCTCTAGTCCATCCATATCATAAGACAACTCAGAGAGGATGCCTTTATTAAAGTTAGACAATATTGTTTTTATATGCGGTAACATTTCAAGTGAATTTTTAAACGCTAAAATATCTCTTGGGTTTGCAGTAGCATAACTAATTCTTGCTAGTAATCGTTCTAAATCATAAATAGGGCTTAAATACTCTCTAATCTCATCTCTATACATGCTGTTATCACAAAATCCCTCTACAGCATCTAGCCTCCTTGTGATTTCTTCTCTTTCTACAAGTGGTTGCTCTAGCTGAGTACGAAGAAGCCTAGCTCCCATCGCAGTTTTTGTTTTATCTAATACCCATAAAAGAGATCCCCTTTTTGATTTCTCACGTAAGGTTTCTGTAAGTTCAAGATTACGTCTAGATGAACTATCAAGTAGCATATATTTACTCGTCAAGTATGGTGAAATATGACGGATATGATCTAAGCTATTTTTTTGTGTGTCATATAAATATTGTAAAAGTGCCCCTGCTGCAATCGTTCCTACTTGAAAGTCTTCAATCCCTAATCCTAGTAAGGATTGTAGATGAAAATGTTTCATCAAAATGCCTCTACACGCATCATCATCAAACATATGCGATGATAAATTATTACAGGTAATAGAGAGTCTATTTTTCAGGTCATCCATATCAAATCCTGATAAAAGTAATGCGCCATTGTAAATAATTTCTGCTGGTTGATAGCGCATAATCTCATCTATTAGCTTTCTACTCTCCTCTACCTCTGTCACATAGTAATCACCTACTGTGACATCACAAACAGAAACACCTATTCTATCATCTAACATCGTGATGCACATAAGATAATTGTTTTTCGTTTCCTCTAATGCCTGTGTATTTAAAATCGTACCTGGCGTAATAACTCTAATTACTTCTCTTTTAACAAGTCCTTTTGCTTCTTTTGCATCTTCAACCTGTTCGCATATAGCTACATTATATCCTTTGGAAACTAATTTACTAATATAAGCCTCTGCTGCATGAAAAGGAACCCCACACATAGGAGCTTTTTCTTCTTGACCACAAGACTTTCCAGTTAAAGTGATTTCTAATTCTTTGGATGCTGTAAGTGCGTCCTCAAAAAACATCTCATAGAAATCGCCTAATCTATAAAACAAAATACAATGCTTGTATTGTTCTTTTGTGTCAACATATTGTTGCATCATTGGTGTTAATGCTGCCATTGTAGTAACCATTCCTTCCAAAAATTGTTATATAATTTCCTTTGCCTTTTCTAAAGCAAATTGGATGTTTTTCAAAAAGTATTCTTCACCGATTTCATCAACAAATCCATTTTTCTCCATAACATGATATGGTTGTTGTAAAACATGTGAAAAAAGCATTGTGGTATTATGTCTCTTACACTTTTCATGTAACACCCTTAAACTATTAAGAGATGTAATATCTAGTGCTGGTACGGAACGCATACGCACGATAATAACTTTTGTATCTTCTTTAAATTCAATTCTAGCCCAAGTACCTGCAACTGCAAAAAACATAGGTCCAGAAATTTCATACACTAAGGTCTGCGGTGGAACTGGCAAAAGCTCCTTGCTACTATCCTTATCTAAGAACGCTTCTCTATCTTCTACGTATTTCCAACCAGAAACACGAGTAACTTCTGCCATTCTCTTCATGAATAGGAACGCTGATGCAATAAATCCAAAAGAAAAAGCTGTTAATAAATCTACGAATACACCTGTGCTAATCGTTAATAAGAAAATAATAGCATCCGTCTTTGGAGCTTTAAAAAGTATCATTCTAATAGCTGAAGGATTACTCATATTATAGGCTACTTGAATCAAAATAGCAGACAAGGTTACCATTGGAATATAAGCTACTAGTGGCATCATAAACAACAATACAAGTAATACAACGATACTATGTACAATGCTTACTACCGGAGTCTTACCACCATTTTTACAAGAAACCGTACTTCTTGCTACTGCCCCAGCAATCGGGACTGCCCCAAATAAGCCACAAAAAACATTGGCAATTCCTTCCCCGATTAATTCTGCATTTGGATCATGTCTAACTTGTGTCAAACCATCTGTTACGACACACGAGAGTAAAGATACAATCGCCACCAATATTGCAAGTGTCAATGCACTTGGCAGTAATGCTTCCATCAACGCAAGACTTACGACTGGGATTTCCATTTTAGGGAAGTTGTTTGGTAGTGTTCCATACACACTATCAATGGTATTGACCTGTAAATTTGCAAGCTTAACAAGTAAGGTTGTAACAACAATTGCTACCAAGGAATTTGGTATCACTATTTTAAATTTAGGCCATATAAATAAAATTGCAAGTGCTAAACATCCCACCAAAACAGTCGTTATGTCAATAGAGTCTACATGCCCGATATAGCTTGTTATTCTAGCTACGTTTTTAACTGGTAGATTCGCAATGTCCATGCCAAAAAATTCTTTGAGCTGTCCTGTGAAAATACCGACTCCAATAGAGGCGGTAAACGCTAGTGTTACAGAATACGGAATATACGGCAAGAGTTCTCCAACTCTACAAATCCCCATAAAAATCAATAAGATACCAGCCATAATCGTCGCAACTGCCAAACCAACAAAACCAAACTCTTCAATAATACCAAAGACAGTCATAACGGTTGCTGCTGTCGCTCCACCAATTTGTACTCTACTACCACCGAATAATGCAACAAAAACTGCACCAATAATGGCAGTATATAACCCTTGCTCTGGACTCATGCCAGACGCAATTGCAAGTGCTACACTCAGTGGAAATGCGATAATTGCAACGATAGCTCCTGTCGCAATATCTTTTATAGCTTGTTGTTTCGCATACCCTTTAAATGCATCCATAAAAATAGGTCTATATAACTTTTTCACTTTAACGCCCCTCTAAACATTAATTGTTTACCATTTCTCCCATATAATAGAATCCATGACATTCTGATAATTTTACATCTACAATTGTACCAATCAATTCTTTTCCACCTGGGAAATGAACTGTTGTATTATTCGATAATTTACCTGTAACAAGTGTTTCGTCTTGTTCATTCACATGTTCTACTAACACATCATAAACTTGACCTTCGTATGTTTTAACCTTTGCTCTAGACACTTCCTGTACCTTGCTAAGTACCATATCAAAATGCTTTTTCACAACATCATCAGGCACTTGATCTTGCATCGTTGCAGCTGGTGTACCTGTTCTTTTGGAATAAATAAAGGTAAATGCTGCATCGTAGCGTACTTTTTCAATCACATCTATCGTCTCTAATATATCTTCGTATGTCTCCCCTGGGAAACCAATAATAAAGTCTGTCGTAATCGCAATGTCAGGAACTTTTGCTTTCAGTCTTTCTACTAAATCTAAGTACTTTTCTTTCGTATATCTTCTATTCATTTTATCGAGGATTTTCGTAGAGCCCGATTGGATTGGTAAATGTAAGTGTTTACTTACCTTTTTCGAAGTCGCCATAACATCGATTAATTCATCCGATAAATCCTTTGGATGAGAAGTCATGAAACGAATTCTTTTAAGACCTTCAATTTTCTCAATTTCTTGTAAAAGCTGTGCAAACGACATTGGTGTTTCTAGGTTCGTTCCATAGCTGTTAACATTTTGACCTAGTAACATAATCTCAACGACACCATCTGCAACTAAATTAGTAATCTCTGCCACGATATCTTCTGGTTTTCTACTACGCTCTCTACCTCTAACGTAAGGTACGATACAATAGCTACAGAAATTATTACAGCCGAACATAATATTCGTACCTGATTTAAAAGAAAACTTTCTCTCAATTGGTAAATCTTCTACGATTTTATCTGTGTCTTCCCAAATATCAATAACCATACCTTTTCGTTCAAACGTCGCAGTCAAAAGTTCTGCAAATTTGAAGATATTATGTGTTCCAAAAATCAAATCTACGAATTTATAGCTTTCTTTTAACTTTGATACAACAACATCTTCTTGCATCATACAGCCACAAAGAGCGATTTTCATATTCGGATTCTTTGATTTAAAACGTTTTAACTCACCAAGTCTTCCATATACTCTTGTATTAGCATTTTCACGAACAGTACAAGTATTATAAATTACAAAATCCGCTTTTTCGCTTTCTATCATTTCATAGCCAATTACTTCTAAAATACCAACTAACTTCTCGCTATCCTTTGCATTCATCTGACAACCAAAAGTAGTTACATTACAAGTAGGCTTTCTCCCTATTTTCTTAGCAAGCTCATCTACATAATTCTTAGCTTTTGCCATAAAATAATATTGTCTCTTTGTTTCATCTACAGGAATTTCTCCTGTGATATCTATTGTATCAAATTCTGTATTTCCAAACATTTTAAATTTCCTTTCGTTTTAAACATTCACTTCAATATTATACATGAACTGAGCCTTTTTTACAATAAAAGAAAAGAGCATGCCGACAAATAACGACATGCTCTTACTAACCTATCCTTTGATTTTAGTCTTAGCGTATGAACATAGCATCGCCAAAACTAAAAAATCTATATTGTTCCTTCACTGCTTCTTCATATGCATTCATAATATGTTCTTTACTAGCAAGTGCACTTACAAGCATTACGAGTGTGCTCTCTGGCAAATGAAAATTCGTAATCAAAGCGTCTAGCACCTTAAACTTATATCCTGGATAAATGAAGATTTCTGTATCTGCACAGCCTGCGTGTAAAACACCATCATCTGTACTCGCACTTTCTACAGTTCTACAGCTTGTTGTACCGACACAAATCACTCTTCCACCTGCTTTTTTGGTATCATTTACAATGGCAGCAGTTTCTTCTGATACTTCATAATATTCACTATGCATATGGTGATTGTTGACATCATCCACCTTTACAGGTCTAAAAGTACCTAGCCCTACGTGCAGTGTGACAAATGCAAGCTTTACACCTTTACGTGTGATCTCTTCTAATAATTCCTGCGTAAAATGAAGACCCGCTGTAGGTGCTGCTGCGCTTCCTTCATGCTTCGCATAAACTGTTTGATATCTGTTCTTATCTTCTAGCTTATGTGTAATATATGGCGGTAGTGGCATTTCTCCGAGTGCATCAAGCACTTCCTCAAAAATCCCTTCGTACTCAAATTTGATAATACGGTTTCCATCTTCTTTGGACTCTAAAATCTCAGCTTTTAATCTACCATCTCCGAAAACGATTCGAACTCCCGGTTTACACTTTCTCCCAGGCTTTACGAGTGTTTCCCACTGATCTGCCTCTAATCTTTTGAGTAATAAAAGTTCAATTCCTCCGCCTGTATCTTCCTTTTGTCCATATAACCTAGCTGGAATAACCTTTGTATTATTAAGTACTAAGCAATCACCCTCTTTAAGCATATCAACGACATCCTTAAAAACACGGTGTTCACGTTCCCCTGTTTGTTTGTCAACTACCAAAAGTCTTGAGCTACTACGATCCTCTAGCGGATCTTGCGCTATAAGCTCCTCCGGTAAGTCAAAATAAAAATCACTTGTTTTCATATTTACCTCTGTTTCTATGCAAGTATCATTTGTACAATGGATATTATTTGAGCTATGATGAGTAAACTTGCTGAAATTCTAATCAAAACGATGTATTGTTTGGATGGATTTCCGTTCTTTGCCAAAAATTTGTTCTCATATTTCCATAAAACTTCTGGTTTTAGCAATGCAAAAATACAAACCAAACAAATCAGTACTCTAAAAAAGATTGTTTGCATATGTTTTCCTCCCTAGTCAAACTTTCTATTATTTTAAGTGCGATGCTTCTTTTCAAAAGCAGAATATTTATATTATAGAGATATTCCTATCTTGTGTCAATGAAATACTAGGAGATCTGAATCTGACACTTCGATAAATCCGCAGCTATCCTCTATATAAATACTATATAGCCCACCTGTCTTATGTTGACTATCCGATGTGGTAATAAATAGCTCCTTTAAATCCTTACCACCAAAAGCACAACATGTTACATGCGCTTCTGGTAATACTATTTCTCTTATAATCTTTTCTTCCTTAAAGCTATAGCATATAACTTTCGATGCACCCCACAAAGCAATCCAAAGATTCCCTTTCACATCGATACACATTCCATCTGGACTACCTAATATATCACCTTTATACCATGCCGTTTCTTTGTGTAAGAGTTTAAATTCATCTACTACATCATAGGAAAACACACTGCCACAAGTAGTATCTATATGATAAAACTTCGTACCATCTTGACTCCATGCCATCCCATTCGGTATCGTAAATCCTTTATATTCTGCCACAACACTTGCGCCTTTTATACAATACAAAGATCCTAGCCCCTCTAAATCCTCTACCATAAACTCTATTGCCATTGTTCCAATCCATAAATTACCATATTGGTCGCATTTACCATCATTGAACCTCATATAATCTGGTAAATCAAGCTGACAAATAACTGATTCACTCCCATTTTCCAAGTTATATCGTATTAATTTATCATGCACACCCGCCACTAAATTGTTGTCACAATCTAGCACAATACAACCTACATAGTCACCTGTATCAATTGATTTAATATCTTTCGTATCAAGATAGTAACTGTATATTTTATAATCATTGATATCAACAAAATGGACTGCATTTCGTTTAGCATCCCACAAACAACCTTCACCTAAATCTAGTCCTTTATATAATACGTTCATAATCCCTCTATTCTATTTTCCATCAATTATCTTATTTTAATTATATATTGATTATCTATATAATGATAGTCCCAAACCTTATCTTCACAAAAAACACCTAGAATCATTTACGATTCTAGGTGTTTTTAATCATTATATTCTATGCGCGTGTTCTATCAACAGCATATACCGCCTCAAGATTTTCAAGTGGAACATCACTTTCAAATGTTTGACTAGCCATGAGAATGTAGCCTGTTTTTTCACCAAGTGTATTCAAATATCTCTCAGTTTCAGCTGTTACAACATCGGGTGTTTTATGTGGTAGGATATCTTGTGTATCGATGCCACCATGGAAACAAAGCTGATCAGCATATTTTGCATGTAAGGTCTCTGGGTCTAGGCCTTCGACTGGTTGAATAGGCTCTAGCGAATCTACACCGCATGCAATAAATTTAGGAATAAACGGTGCTACGGCCCCACATGAATGTTGTTGGAAAAATGCTCCATATTTATGGGCAAGTGCCACTAGCTTCTTCGTATTTTCCGCAAAGAATTCCTCCCACATATCAGCTGAAAATAGGGTTGAAATCTGTGTACCATAATCATCATGTGTACGTAAAATGTCGATCTGACCTTTACCAGCTATAAACATTTGTTCATAATGAGCAAGTTCAAACTCAAGCATGTGGTCTAGTATGCTTTGTGCTACTTCCGGCTCTTCAATCATAAGAATAAAGAAGTTGTCCATTGAAATAAGATTTGTTACTGTCTGAAATGGTCCTTCATGTCCAATTACAATCGCTTTATCTGGATGTTGCTCACAAAACTCTGTAATACTACTATAATCAAATAAATCTGTAGTAGGCCAATTATGAGCTTCTACATCCTCTAAAGTCTCTGCATCATTTAAAGGAAAATATGTAGTCGTATTATACGATTCCCCTTTGATCACATGTCTTGTCGCTTCAAATCCAAAGTAATTTTTTGTTACTAGGTTTCCCTCTTCATTCAAGTAAGTTTCTTGTGGTATTTTAATCCTAGCATATGCATAGCGTATATCAATATCAAGCTTTTCATATACCTGTTCCATATTATCAAATCCGTATTTTTCCATAAGACCTTTCGAAATCTTTTCCACGCATTGTAATGCAGCAGGAATTTTATCTACTGGTTTTCTTTCAATCGCGTTTCTTACTCTTTCCTTTGATGTCATGACCATTCTCCTTCAGTTGTGTTTTCGTTTTATTCTATATATACAATTGTAAACTCATAAAACACTCTTCTCAATTGCTATTTCTGACAGAAAATAGTATAAATATGATATTTTATAATCGATATTCTCTAACTATCGTCTCTATTTCCTCTGCTATTTGCCTTGCAGCTGTGCGGTTCATACCTATATAATCAGCTACCGCCAATACATCTTGTTTGCTTGGATTACTTCCATTACCGTGAATCATCGTAGCATGCTCTCCACCTATAGAATTGGAATATGTTAAATCATATGCAGGTGATACTATCCATTTCTTAGCTTCCTCAGCATATAAAAAACTGAAATTCTTTGAATGGTCATCTCGATTATGCGCAAACACATTAAAGCACATCCATCGATATAGTTTTTCAACTTGGGTAAAATCATCTGTAAGTGCTAAAGTGAGCTTCATCAGCATATCATAATCTAAATTAGGGATACGGTGTGAAGTTTCTAGCAGCCCTGCTACAGATACCATATGAATTCTGTCTGGCGTGCGATCAAATCGTTTCGTACCAAAATATCCTGCGCATATTTTAGATTCAAACAATCTAGTTTCACTCATCTCTATCCCACATGCTTTTGCACATAGGGAATACCTATATTCTTGTAATCCTATATCAGAAGTATCGTAAGAAGAAGGAAATTTAATAATCCAGTCTTCACCATCTATTTTGGTAAAAATCTTTGGTCTCGCTCCACCCGAAGAACCACCAAGACTAAATAGATCATCTAAATTTTGTATATCTTCACTTTGTAAAATATCTTTACACATACTAGAGATTTTATCATAGTCAAGCTCAGATTTTGGATCACTTTCCCACGCTTCACATGGTTCATAGGTAAGTGCTCCCATACCAGAAGCTCCTACAATAGCTAAACGATTTAAATTTGTAATTGTAGTTAAATCAACATGCTGTTTCAACAAAACACGGTCCACCAAAAGTCTACCCCATCCATCTGGAAGACTATCCGCGAAAACACCATAGGTACCATCTAGTGGCTCAATCTTTGGAATAAACACTTTTCTTTCAAGTGGAAGCGAAAAAGGGCTAATAGAAAACCCTTCTACTAGCCAAGCCTCATCATATTCAAATGCTAAAATCCTTTTTTGGTATAGAGCCAATGTCCCTACAACTCTACCATGATATTTTACAGTTAGCTTATTTATTTTCTGCATCTATTAACTCCTGTATATTGCGAAATGAAACCTCTGTAAACAGCTTATCAAACTCATGTTCAAGTTCTAAAGCTATTGATATTTTAATTAGAGAAGCCAGTGAAATTTCACCACTCGTTTCAAAACGCTTCATTGACCCTAAGCTTACTCCTGACTTTTTGCTCAAACTAGCCTGCGTTTCACCACGACGTTTCCTTATAGTTTTTAACCGATCAGCTATTCCTATACTAATTTCTCTTGGTGTGTTTTGTTCAAAAATTTTTATATTCATAGCTAATATTTTAATCTTTTACTCATTATTTGTCAATATTAGATAATATATTATCTATAACGGTATGCGAATCACGACCATGGTTCCTATGCCAATCTCACTTGCAATATCAAGTGTTCCACCTGCCATAATAGCAATTCTTCGCTTCAAATTTCGTAAGGCAATAGAATCATCCTTTTCTAAAATTTTTATATCAAATCCTACACCATTATCCGAAATCTTTATATACACATAATTTTCTTCTTCAAAAATACTAATATTTACTATGCCCTTATCCTGCTTTTGTCGAAAGCCATGGAAAATTGCATTTTCAACTATTGGTTGTAGCGATAACGGTGGGATATCAAAATCGATATATTCTAGATCAATTGTATACTCAAACTTATCAAAAAAACGCATTTTTTCAAGTTCAAGGGTTGCTTTTAACAATTCAAGTTCCCTCGTAATTGGAATGTTTTTCTTTTCATTAATCAAATGCATATAAGAACGCATATATTTCGCGAAATCTTGTATTGCTAAATCTGCAGCATCTACATCTGTTTTACATAATGCACTAATACTGTTCAAGGTATTGTAAAAAAAGTGTGCTTTGATTTCTTCTACTAATGTAATATTTTGAAGCTCATGATACTCCCCTTCAATTTTTTGCTTTTGAATATCTATCCCAGAACTGAAACTTGCGATCACTATTCGATTGATAATCATATATAGGCTCGCTCCTATAATCCCCGAAATACCGATCAAGTCTGTTCTTTTGGGAAATAAGCATAAAACAAGTATCTCTATCGCAGCACCTAGAAAGAAAATTAAGGTAGATACTAGCGGAAAATTAAATATCTCCCTATTATATTTTCTGTACTTAAACAAATATTGTATTACCAGTAAAAAAGCTAAGATAGAACCTATGACATAGATTATATAGGAAATAGGTAACATAGAGAGAATAGAAACACCGAACACAAACTGCAGTATAAATTGTGCCCAAAAATTCAACCAGACCAAATTTTTCAAAACTTTTAACACCACATGGTCGCCTTCAAAGATAAAATTATAGAACTCGTAAACCGCGACTGGTATAACTAGAATCATGACATTGCATATTAACATATTCAAGATAGGTTGCTTCAAAAAATAGGTAAAAGCTCCTATCATGCCACACAACCACAATGTAGCACTTAAATAAAAATTTCCTAAGTACAAAAAATATTTCTTTAATCGCTTTCTTTTCCAAACAATAGCATTGATGTAAGCACTACTTGTCGTAATTATCATAATCAGCGCAATAAACAGCCTAAGCACTTCTTCATGTAATAGTACAGATGCTACTGCATATTCTTCTACGAAATACAGTTCATTAAGTGTCCCCATAAATCGATTAGAAAACTGTGAAGTTAATTCGATACGAATTGTTTTACCGCTATACTCCATAGGAATTTCCACTTCATTCCATAAATGACCTGGTGTTTTTAGAAATTCAAAATTCTCTTGCATCTCAAAACTATATATGTTTTCATCTTCCACAAATATATTAATTTCAAGATCCTTTGAGTAAAAAAGTAATACTCGGCTCGTAAATAGCTCTGGAACTTCATTTGTTAAAACCAATGTTTCACCTACCGATACTGCAGTAAAATCCATAGGATTATCTAGGTTAATCTCCTCACCATCTAGTATTTGTGTCCAGTTCTCATTCCATAGATCACCTTTTACTTTTATATATTTCTTCTCTATCTTTTCTCCCGTAAAAACACCCAAAAAAACAAGTATTATGCACGCAAGTGCTACATACCTCATTATCTTATATTTATTCATATTACAAACCTTCTTTGTGTATTAAATAGCAAAACAAACCGTGGTAACATATCACCACGGTTTGACTCTACTCTATTATAAATTCACGCTTTTTGCAAATGCCATATAGCCTCTATAAGTTTCATATACATCGATTTTTGAAGTTGCTTCCCATGGTGCGTGCATATTCATAACAGCAACACCACTGTCAATTACATTCATACCATACTCAGCAAGTATATAAGCAATAGTTCCACCACCACCAAGGTCTACACGACCAAGTTCAGCTGTTTGGAATGAAATTTCTTCTTTTTCAAATACATCTCTTAAATGTGCAAGATATTCTGCATTTGCATCATTAGAACCACTCTTACCTCTAGCACCTGTAAATTTGTTAAACACCATACCACAGCCCATAAAAGCAACATTTTTCTTATCAAAAGATGAGGCAAAACTTGGGTCAAACGCACTACTTACATCTGAGCTTAACATACAACTCTTGCTAAGACATCTTCTTACATTGAGTTCAGAATATTCACCTACTAAATCCATTATCTCAGCAATGCTGTTTTCGAAGAATTTACTATGCATACCTGTAGCACCAACTGAACCAATTTCTTCTTTATCAACTAAAATACAGCAAATCGTACGATTTGTGATACCAAGATCAAGCATAGCCTTCATAGAAGTAAATGCACACACTCTATCATCTTGACCATATCCTAAGATAATGCTTCTATCAAAACCAGCTTCTCTAGCTTTACCAGCAGGAACCACTTCGATTTCAGCAGAAATAAAGTCTTCCTCTTCTACATCATACATTTCCTTTAAGATATCTAAAACCCCTTGCTTTACAGCTTCCTTTACAGGCTTTTCATCTTTTTTCTCTTTATCAATAACGATTGGCTTATTACCAACGATAATATCAAGTGCTTCACCAGGAATAACCTCTGCAGCAGTTTTTTGTAATTGCTCTTGTGATAAATGGATCAATAAATCCGATACGAAAAATACTGGATCATCTTCTCTTTCACCAATGTTTACAACTACTGTAGTACCATCTTTTTTCACGATTACACCATGCATTGCTAGTGGAATTGTAACCCATTGATACTTCTTCACCCCACCATAATAATGCGTATCAAGATAAGCAAATCCGCTATCTTCATATAAAGGATTTTGCTTAATATCAAGTCTTGGTGAGTCGATATGCGCACCTAAAATATTGATACCATCTGCCATTGCATCCTTACCAATTTGATACATAGCAATCGACTTATTCATCCATACATAATAAACTCTATCACCAGCAACTAATTTCTTGCCATTTTTAATTGCTTGATCAAGAGAAATATAACCCTCTTCTTCAATTGCATTTACAATATAATCGATACATTCTCTCTCTGTTTTACCTTCATCAAGAAATGTTCTGTATTCTGTAGTGAAACTATCCACTAATGCTAATGCTTCACTATCGTATTTTTCCCATATGTTCTTTTTTTCCATCTCTATTTCTCCTTTATAAAATTAATTTTTTCGTTTCATTCTCTAATTGCTCTTCTCATTATGCTCATAACAGACGGTTTATAGTAAGTTCTAATTGTTAAAAGGTACTATTTAAGTCTATTAGATACTTTTGCCATATTATAATAAAAACTAGCTTTTTGTGCTCTTTTTTGTATATGCACTGCAAATGCATTTAACATATATCTTCTTCTGTCGTCTATTTCACTAAAAATGTAATAGGCTTGTTTTAATTTTACCCAACCCGTAAAAGACATAAGACCTATCATCATACAAGTAACACCAAGCATCAAATAACCATCATCAATAATTAAAGCATCATATCCTGATGGTTGTGGTACTATATAACTATTTTTATATGTAAGATACCCAAATAAACTAGACAAAATATTAATATGCAATAAATATTCTGCAATGGTTGCACTAATTTTAAATTTGTTTGGAATATATTCTACTACAACAGGTGCCATGTTCATTTTTTCTAACATCACGTCTGATGGTTTAATAAAAAAAGACACTTTTTTCTTCCCATACATATTACTAATAAATGTCAACACCATACCCACAATTGCAATTATTAATTGTGTATTTAAATCATTTACAAACATCAAAGATATCATAATTATAAACGGAACAAAAGCAACCATTAAACTATATTTTATCATTATTCCCATTTTAAATCCTCCAATTATATAAATAATCTTAACTTACAACACCGCGCCATCTTTAATTAGGACACGTGTAAAATGCGATCAAGAAAACAGCATCGTACTCTAGTTTATCTTATGCTTGTCTCGCTTGTTGTAGTGCATCTTTACTATACCGTTTTACCAAGAGCTCTTAGTAGCAGTTGGCACTTAGATGGTGTACTTTACCATCTTATGTACCGCTACTAGCTACTACGAAGCGAAAGCGTACTCGTGTAAAATGCGTATAGTAAAGATGCACTTACAAGCAGACAAGCATTAGATAAACTTACTTTCTAAGCTCTGCTCCTAATTGTTCTAAGCCGTTTAGGATCTTCTTCATTGCACCAGAAATATCAGCTTCTTCAAGATTTCTATCTTTTGCTCTAAATGAAATAGCATATGCTACTGATTTGAAGCCTTCCTTAATCTGAGAACCTTCATATACATCAAATAAGGTTGCATGTTCAAGAATTTTTCCACCACGCATATTAATAACATCTTCGATTTGACCTACCATAATTTCCTTTGGTACTGTCATTGAAATGTCTCTTGTAATTGCTGGATATCTTGAAATTGGAACAAATTTATGATCAAATCTAGCTTTTTCTACGATATGTGGCATATCAATAACTGCAACATATGCTTTTGTACCAAGATCATAATTGTCACAAACTTCAGGATGTACTTCACCGATGTAACCGATTATTACATCATCATAAACGATATCAGCTTGTCTACCTGGGTGTAAGAATGATTTTTTCTTAAATGGATCGTAAGAAACTTTTCCTCTAAGACCAACTGATTCAAGGAATAATTCAACAACACCTTTCATGCTAAAGAAGTCACCTTCTCCATAAAATCCTAAGGTTAATTGCATTCTTTCTTCTGGCAATTCTGTCATAGGAAGTTGTTTTGGAATATAGATACTTCCTAATTCGTATAATTTTACATCTTTGTTACGACGATTGTAGTTCGTAGCAAGACTTGTCAACATACCATTTAAAGAAACTGTTCTCATAATAGAGAAATCTTCTCCAAGAGGGTTTGCGATTGTTACAGTATTACGAAGTGTACTATCTGCTGCAATCAATAATTTATCAAATACTTTTGGACTTTCAAAGCTATAGCTCATGCCTTGTGAGAATCCACAGCTTTCTGCAACATCTCTTGCAATTTCTTCAATTTCAAGCTTGTAAGATAATTTACCTGTAGTAGCTTCCCCACTTGGAAGTGTTGTAGGAATTTTATCATAGCCGTAGAATCTAGCAATTTCTTCTGCGATATCAGCAAAGCCTAATACATCTTGTCTAAATGATGGGATAATAAGCATGTTCGTAGCTTCTTCATAAGCAATTTCTGAACGAGCGAAAATATCTAACATTTCATCTCTAGAAACATCTGTACCTAATAGTCCATTGATTCTTTCTGGTTCAAAAGCGATTTGCACTAGCTCTTTTAGAGGTGCTTTCACATCTACCATACCACTTACCACTTCACCGCAACCTAGTTCAACGATTAATTGACAAGCTCTATTAATTGCATCTTCTGCATTTCTAGGATCAAGTCCTTTTTCAAATTTACCAGAAGCATCTGTACGTACACCTACACGTTTTGCACTCTTACGAATGTTTGCACCATGGAAGGTAGCAGCTTCAAATAAAACAGTTTGTACATCATCTGTGATTTTAGAATTGTCACCACCCATAATACCCGCGATACCAATTTCTTTACTAGCATCACAAATCATAAGTACTTCTGAATCTAATTTTCTTTCTTGACCATCTAATGTTGTAAATGTTGTGTCATTTTCTGCTCTTTTCACAACGATCTTATTACCTGCAATTGTAGATAAATCGTAAGCATGCATTGGTTGACCAAATTCTTCCATAACATAGTTTGTAATATCAACAAGGTTGTTAATTGGACGAATACCAGCTTTTGCAAGTCTTCTTTGCATCCATTCTGGACTTGGTCCGATTTTAATATTAGTACAAACTCTTGCACAATATCTTGTGCATAATTCTTGATCTAATACTTCCACTGCAATGAAATCTTCTACTTTTTGATCATTTTCTGCAACTGTAACTACAGGAGCAATAAAAGGTTTTCTAAAAGTAACAGAAGCTTCTCTTGCAATACCAAGTACACTATAGCAGTCTACTCTATTTGATGTAATTTCATACTCAAAAACAGTATCACGAAGACCAAGTAATGCGATTGCATCAGCTCCAACTTCAGCATCCTCATCTAAAATGTAAATGCCTTCTTCAGGTGCATTTGGATACATTTCCCTGCTTGAACCAAGTTCTTCTATAGAACACATCATGCCGTTACTTGGAATTCCACGAAGTTTTCCTGCTTTGATTTTGATTCCATTTTCTGGAAGTGCAGAACCGTCATGTCCACCTGCTACTCGACCACCGTCTAAAACAACTGGTACCTTATCCATAACCTTTACATTTTGTGCACCTGTTACGATTTGAACTGATTCTGTTCCGATATTTACTTGACACACGATTAATTTATCTGCATCTGGATGTCTTTCAATTTGTGTGATTTGACCAACCACAATTTTTTCTAAGTTTTTATCTAATTTCTCGAATTCCTCAACTTTTGTTCCTGTTAAAGTCATCGCATCTGTGTACTCTTGATCTGTACATGTTAGATCAGGCACATATGCCTTAATCCATGATAATGATGTATTCATAATAAATTCCTTTCCTTTGGTTTCTATGTCTGTTGTGTTGTGACTTATATAAACACTCGTAAGCCGCTTGCGCTATAGCTCCCACCCAGCGGTACTAAGATGTAAAAAGCACATCTAAGTGCCGGGGGGTCACAAATGCTTCCTCCGTGTTTATATAAGTCACAACACAACAAATACTAAACCCATTAAATATATTTAATATTTCTTTATAGTATTTCGTTGCTTAAATAGCATTGGTAGATATAGTCTCTAGGTTGGTAGAAAAAGTCTGAGTTATAGTTAGAGATGCTGTCACTTATAAAGGAATGATATGCTTTTATAAGTGTCTTTGGAATGTCTTCTTCGTCGATATCTTCTATAAACCGTTCATACACTTCACCGATTGTCCAATAATCAGGGACTTCGTAGTTGCAATCTTTTACATTATCAAAATCACCTTGCTCAATTTGAAACGTATTGATATAAACATCTGCGATTTCTACTCTTTTACGCTTACACGTACGAGCAATAAACTCAATGAGGCTACAGCAGAAAAACAAATCGCTATCATTTTTATGCATATACTTCGTGACCTCCCTTAAATGTTAATGTCGTTAATGCTTTCACAGTATGGAAACTAATTCGATGTGTTGGCTTTTTAAACTTTGCAAGTTCCCAAAAGGCAGCTCTACTGATTTTTCCATCCACAAAATTTTGTACGTAATTAAATATCGTATCATTTGCCATAGGACCTTCTACAATATCGTAGTCGTGTGAGTTGCCAAGTCTACATGAAACAATAAAATCAAGCCACTCTTCTGTCATAGATTCAAAATAGAGCACTTTAAGCTTTTCATCTGGAGTGTACTCGTATGCATTCATAATACCTTTGCCACTGTAACGTGTTGCCCATCGTCTAGCTTGACTTTCTATTTTCGTACAATAGAATCCAAAATAAAAATCTTTATTAAATTTTGCAATTCTAATATCAGGGTATTCCACAATTTCTGTGCTTCCATGATATAATGTTATACTCATACAAATCCCTCCTCTCTCAAATTTTTAAATCTAGTCTTTTGTCAAACTTCTATTTTACGTATTTTTTCTTAGTCTGGGTATCTATATAATAGGAATTTCACATTATGCTCATAATCTTAGCCCAAGCTACTCAAATATGGAAATAGAAGCATGCAACTAATTACTACCAAACCGAATACTCCGATAATTCTTCTTAAAATGAAATATTCTTTAGTCGGTTCTTTCTTTGCGTTGTGGCTTTCAAATTTTTTCCATAACCATTTAGGATTTACTATATTAGCAATAGAAATTAAAGCAATCACAGTATAAATTGTTCCTGCAAATATATTCAGCACTATTATTGGCATAACTTTCCTCCTCCGTCAAATATAAATAATCCTTAGAACTGATTCAAGAAGCGAACGTCGTTTTCATATAATAATCTCATGTCGTCGATTTCGTATTTTAATAGTGCAATTCTTTCAAGTCCTACACCAAAAGCGAAGCCTGTGTATTCGTTAGGGTCGATTCCACTCATTTCAAGTACATGAGGGTGAACCATACCACAACCTAGAATTTCAATCCAACCACTACCTTTGCAGAATCTACATCCACTACCGCCACATTTAAAACAAGACATATCAACTTCTGCACTTGGCTCTGTAAATGGGAAATGGTGAGGTCTGAATTTAACTTTTGTATCTTCGCCGAAAAGTTCCTTTGCAAAGACTGCAAGTGTTCCTTTTAAATCAGCAAATGTAATGTTTTTATCGATAACAAGTCCTTCGATTTGGTGGAAAGATGGGCTATGAGTAGCATCAACTTCATCCGAACGGAACACTCTACCTGGAGCGATCATACGAATTGGCAATTTGCCTTTTTCCATTTCATGAACTTGTGTGTTTGATGTTTGTGTACGAAGTAAAATATCTCCTCCAACATAAAAAGTATCTTGTTCATCCTTTGCAGGGTGATCAGCTGGAATATTAAGTGCTTCAAAGTTGTAATAATCTCTTTCAACTTCTGGGCCTTCTACAACCTCGTATCCCATACCAACGAAAATACGTTCCACTTCTTCAAGTGCGATTGTATTAGGATGACGGTGACCTTTCACTTGTTTTGTTGCAGGTAATGTAACATCGATTACTTCGCTAGCCATTTGCATATTTCTAGCCGCTTTTTCCATGTTGCTCTTAGCATCTTCTAATGCAGTTTCAATAACAGCTCTTACATCATTTACAAGCTGTCCAACCATAGGTCTATCCTCTGGTGCAACATCCTTCATTGATTTTAATACTGCTGTTAATTCACCTTTTTTACCTAGTATGTTAACTCTTACATCATTCAGTACATCTAAACTGCTTGATGCACCAATACTAGCCAAGGCACTTGCTTTAATTTGTTCTAGTTTTTCTTTCATCTTTTCCTCCATGTCGAAGCGTTCTTTGCGAGACACGCGAGCAGAATGTTGGATTCTGCTCTGCGATAATACAGTGTTTGTGTGCTTCTTCACAAACACCAGGGGGTGAAAAATAAGATTATCAAATTTATTTTTCACCTATCCCTCCATGTCGAAGCGTTCTTATTATTCTATATAATTTCCTCTAATACTAACATATAATCTCATGCGAGCACGCTCTCACTGCACCTCATAGTAATGGTACAAAGGCGATAAAACACATCGCCTTTGTACCAACTATTCGCTAAGCACTCTTTATGAGACAATATGTTAGCACTAGCTTGAAATCACACAGAATAACATCTACACTTCTAAATAATATTATTAAAAAATAGGTCACCGTAGAATTTCCAATAAAAAAACGCCCCTAGTAAAAACTAGGGACGAAAATTCCGCGGTACCACCCAAATTCCTATGATAATTCACAGGCACTTAACAAGCGTAACGTGCTCAAACGTTCTAAACTACTCAGTTCACTTAGACAGCTCCAGTGGGAAATTCATATATCATCTGAACCAAAGACGGTTTACAGCCAAGACCCTCTCTCTCTGTTGGAAAACAATATACTACTATGCACTTTCATAGCCTTTATATATACCTATTCATATTATTACGATTTTAGCATTGTGTCAATATGTATTCTCAGCGTTTCTACTTAAGTTGAAACCGATCAAATATCTATTATTCCTCCATTGCTGATTTCAACTCATCCATAGTCATCCAGTTGTTTTTATCTACTACTGCTTCTTCTGCCTCAAGTAATTTAAGTAGAAGCTTTTTTTCCACTCTATGCTTTTCGTAATCTTCAATATCTAAAACAACGAATTTGCTTCTTCCATTCTTAGTCAAAAAAACAGGTTCTCCAACCTGACAATTTTTAAGTACTTCATTATAATTTCTCAAATCTGAAACTGGTAAAATATTAGCCATAAGATTTCTCCTTTTAACATTCTTCTAATGAAATTTCATTTTCATTTATATATGTTCTCATGTTTTCTGGCTCTTTCAAAAACAAAAGAAGACTATTATGCGCCTTGTCTTGAATGGAACCATTTTCATATCTGCGGATTGTTTTATCTCCCCAATTAAGAAGCCAAAACTTTAGCTTCTACCCCAATTGTCTCACCACAAACCTCATAATTTTCTTTTTTTACAACTATTTTTGTTTCGACTTCTATTCCACATGCTTCACAATATTTTTTCATAAAATCTGCCTCCTATCATCTATGCAAATTATACTCACAACAATAAAATGACAACATTATTGCAGTCATATGACCGCATTTTATCCTTTGTAATTTAAATAATATTTTATACTTATAGTAGTTTGGAGTAGGACAGACAGCTAGTGGGATATTCAGGTCATGAAGTCTACCCGAACCATTTGTATCTTCAGTTTCAAGATCTTGTTGCGATGCTAAATAAATCCACTCGATTTCATACACTTCTGATGCTTCTGCAAACCCAAATGTTACTTGAGGCAATTCAATCGCATTCAACATAGGTTCTGTGAATTTGACCATCATCCAAACTGCTCTAAATTACTCAGTTCACTTAGCCCTCTTCAGTGGAAATTTCAACCCATTCACGGTTCCCGCAATCCCATCTCAAAAGCAATTCCTCTTCCCGTATAATAGCTTCAAAAACAGGTGAGAGAAAAATCTTAATCATGTCCATAACCACTTGAAACTCTAGTGTATCGTCTTTGATAACCTTCAGAAATATTTTCCATCTCTTTACAATATCATCATCACTAGATAGACTCATCAGTCTATCGAAGCTATCTGATTCATAACCCGTGCCACGACAGCTTAAAGTTTCAAATATAGCTGACCTAAGTTTTGCTCCCTCAAAATTAAAAGTAGAGGCTAAGTAGTAAATATCATAAAAATCCTTCATTCTACTAGTCAGTTCGAATCTTTGAAGCATAGCATCAAACTTCTCTGCAATGGTACTTTCAATAGAATATGTTTTTATAACAGGGGATTCGAAATCTAATACAAATAATTTTTTCAATTAAAGCCTGTACATCTTCCATCGAACTTGAAAAATATCTAAGTAAAAAATCCACATCGACTGTAGCTCTACTTTCAAAGTTAGTTAGCGTATAAATAAACAAACCTCCCTTTAGAACAAGATGTTCGTCATAGCCCGACTTTGAAAGTTTTCTCAAAAATTCTTCTTGTACGAAGAGTTGCAGGCATTGCTGATAGCTGATACCTACAATCTTTGCTTTATTTCTTAGTTTCGCCAATACTGATGCTGCTATATCTGCCATTATAACCACACTCCTATCAAGTCTTTTACTTTTTTCTGTACTCGTAGTTTTTTTGCATATTTCATTAGGTTAGGAATATTTTTCCGTTCATCATTAACATATCTTTGGACTGCTTTATTAAATATCTCTTTATCCAGCTTATTCATATTTCTTAGAACATCACAAATAGTTCGATCTACATCATAAATTCGGACTGTTTCACCATCTATTATACCCTCGGTTTCACCAAGGACAAGAACTGATGATTCTACACGATAAGCTGTTATAAAAGGGTAGTCGATTTCTGTTCTACCTTTAGATACCATTTTGTCTATGTTAAAATTCCACTCCGTAGGATTTCTATCTGTATATCCATAATAAAACAAAGCAGTTTCCATGCATAGTACTGCATCTGGAAACAGCTTGTTTATTATTAGGATTTCACTTCCACTATCATTTTGAAGATAATGATAATATCCTCTCTTTACTTTTTCAATCACACCATTATTAAGAAGATACACAATATCAGAATAATAAACTCCTTCTTCTTTTAGCTGTGCTGTTGTCATCACAAAGTTATATTTTGTAAAAATATTTTCAATATTTTTTAACTTAGCATCTGCATTCACAATTCCACCTCTATCAAAATACCTATTTAAAGCACCTACACTATGGTGCTTTAGTATAGATCATAGACTGCTTTTATAATAAAATCAAGTTGCAAAAAGGAAGGAAGGTATATTCAACCCATTGATTTATGGTTTTTAGAATATCTTTTCCTTTTTAAATAATACCTCAGCTTTAAATAAATCACCATCGACAGTAACCAAAAACTCTCCGCCCTGTGCTTCTACTAAACCCTTAGCTATCGACAATCCAAGTCCATTCCCCTCTAAATTTCTAGATGAATCTCCTCTTACAAAACGCTCTACGAATGCTTCTCCATCATCTCCTAGTAATTCTTTTGATGTGTTTTTCACACTTAAGATGACCTGTTCTTCTTTCTCTTCTATGGAAACATATACTCTTGTACCAGTTAGGGAATATTTACATGCATTGTTTAACAAATTATCTAGAACACGCCAAAACTTTCGACCATCCGCCATAATGTAAAATGCCCCTTCAGCCTTTTTCACAAACAGTGTAAGTCCGACTTCCTGCATTTTATGCTCGTATTCTCCTATCATCTGTGTCAAGAAAACCCCAACCTCAAATCGTTCCAACTGTATTTCTACATTACCTGTGGAAACCTTTGAAACCTCTAGCAAGTCATCCATCAATTTCTTTAGTCGTTCAGATTGCCTATGAAGTACCAATGCATATTCCTTGAGTGTAGTATTTTCTGTAGCTTCCTTTTCAATCAAATCAGAATAATTAATAATAGAAGTAAGTGGTGTTTTAATATCATGACTTACATTCGTAATCAATTCTGTTTTCATATGCTCACTTCTGACACGTTCTTCCACCGCAGCTGTCATACCTTCCCCAATTTTATTTAGATTTTCTGCTACTTTCTTAATATCATTTGGCATATGAATCGTACTCGTTTGATAATACAAATCCCCTTGTGCGAGAGCCTGACTTGTAGCCTCTAATCGTCTCAAACAGCCCGCAATATACATAAGATACAAGGTGAATATCAGCATTATAATCATCAAAGCTACTACCACGATAGCACTGTCATACGCTCCATTTAATACCGTCATAAATACTACAATCATAGATAAATTAATACCAAGAAGTGCAGTTTTCCATACAACAGGTAATTCTATTAATATATCTAAAACTATATTGGTTAATTTTTTTATATACTTATATATCTGATATACGATTGATTTTTTCCATATATCACTGACTCTTACACGGATCACAATATTATGTATAACACCTGAATAAAATAAAAATACAATAAATATCTCACATAAAACAATGGTGTGATACTCCAAGCTTTGATGATTCATTGTACTTGATAGTTCACTTTCCACTACAAAAGGCATGCTGATTATAAGTGCACTGAGCATTAGAATTAACATCGTAAATAAATCGATTGGTATTTTAGCAAGTATACTAAGTCTTGGCGCATCAGTATTTTCTTTCATTCCTGCCGTATATAACAAATAACTATAGGATAATAAATATAATCCTACTGATAAAATAGCTATCATCCAAATCCAATATTTAAGTTCGTAAGAAAATTTTAAAAATTCTACACTATCACGGTATTCATCTTGCATAGGATACGTTTCATCTATACGTAACACTACTTTACAGATTTGCGTTCCACCAATATTGTCGCGACCAAAAAATGTATTTTCAAATACAAGTCCACTCGAAGTATCCCTATTTCCGGTTTCAAATATAAGGTCTTGGTCCACATAGACTTGGATATCATAATTCTTTTCAGAAATTTCTGGTATTCTATATACCAAGGTATCCTGCATATACGATTCCCATATCATGACACAATCGTCATATGCAAGTTCTTTTTGCTCCATATAAATCAGTTCTGAACTAGAATATTTATATACCCCTACGTTATTCATATAAAAAATAGTACCAATACTAAATACAGATAACAATAACGAAAGAATAAAAATAATACTTGCAAAAACTTTCAAAAATGTGTTTATTTGTATTTTGTTCCTTTTAATATGCATATTATTTTCCCCTCTCAAACTTGTAGCCTTGTCCCCAAATCACTTTTAAATATCTTGGTTCTGCAGGATTAATTTCGATTTTTTCTCGAATATGCCTAATATGTACTGCCACTGTATTTTCACTACCGAATGCAGCTTCTTTCCAAATTGCTTCATAAAGTTCAGCTGGAGAGAATACCTTACCTGCATGTTCCATAAGATATTTTAGTATGTCTTGCTCCTTTGGCGTTAGTCCTACTAACTCACCGTCCACAAAAACTTCTTTTGTACTATCATTTAGCTGAACTCCACCAATTGTAATACTTCTATTTTCCTCCATATTTCCGCTTCCAAGTTGCATATATCTACGAAGCTGTGACTTTACCCTTGCTCCTACTTCTACCGGATTAAACGGTTTTGTAATATAGTCATCAGCACCCACAGTAAGTCCTAGAACCTTATCTGTGTCTTCTCCCTTTGCCGTTAACAGTATCACTGGAACATTACAAGCCTCTCTCATTTTCACCATCGCTGTTATTCCATCCATAACTGGCATCATAATATCCATTAGAACTAAGTGTATCTCTTCTTTTTCCACTACTTCTAATGCCTCTAATCCATTGCTTGCTTCAAAAAACAAATAATTTTCATGCATCAAATATATTTTCAATGCATTTACAATATCTTGTTCATCATCACATAATAAAATTCTATACATATTCCCCTCCATCATTTATGTCATAAAGCCATTATAATATTGAAACGCTTTAAGTATCTACCCCTTAACACATTAAGAATTCTTTAAGATGATTCCATCTAAGAAAACATAAAAAACGGAGTATCATAGTGTTTAATCACTACCTACTCCGTTTTCTTTTATAAATACAAACGATTCTTTCGTAGAACGTTCCTCATCAAATTGATATCCTAGTCTATCAAACCGCTTAAGCTCTTCCACAGATTCCATCTGATTTTCAGCCATAAAACGCACCATCTCACCACGTGCCATTTTCGCATAAGTTCCTTTTTGGATGACTTTTCCATCCACCAATTCCCCGAAAATACAAGTTATAAATATATCCTCTGGTTTTAAATATTGCTCAATACTTTTCGAATATTCCTTAGATGCCAAGTTAATAATCACCTGTACCTGTGCTGTAACCTCTTCGTAAAGGGTTCTGCCCCAGAAATCATATAAATCTTTATGTCCTTGCATAGAAAGCTTTGCTTGTAATTCCAATCGATAAGGTACCACACCATCCATTGGTTTTAAGATTCCATAAAATCCGGACAAGATATATAAATGACTTTGTATATAAGAAAGCATGGATTCTTCAAACACTGCTGGTGCCATGTATTTATATTGAATTCCTTCATACGAAAGAATGGCCGGTGTCAATCTTTGTGTCATATCCATCATCAAAAATCGCATTCTATTTTGCTCCACAATCCCATCATTACACTTCCATAGTGCTTTTAATTCACTCGTCGACAAGGTGCGGATTTTATCTGCTAAATCCTGCGTTCTCTCAATATATCTTGGCAAGCCAAACGGCTCTATACTTTCTAAATCCTCACACATCTTTTTTGCTGGTGAGATAATAATTTTAAAACTCATATTATAAATTTCCTTTTAAACCAAGCGCTACTGCCTCTACCTTCATGCCATCAATCGTTTGTTGTATTACTTCATCTAACTCTATTCCTAGCATCTCGCAACCTTTTTTGATTACATTTCGATCTACACCCGCAGCAAAAGCCTTGTCCTTAAACTTCTTTTTCACTGATTTCACTTCAAGGTCAAGGATGCTCTTTGACGGTCTCATAAGACAAAGTGCATTAATTAATCCAGTCAATTCATCTGTTGTATAAATCACCTTTTCCATGATGTGCTCTGGTAAAACATCTGTACACATACCATAAGCATGACTATTAAGTGCGTGAATGTAAAATTCATCTACACCTCTAGCTCGTAAAATCTCCGTAGCCTTCGTACAATGCTCCTCTGGAAACATCTCATAATCAAAATCGTGAATCAAACCAACAACACCCCAAGCATCAACATCTTCTCCGTGCAATGATGCAAAATAACGCATGGTAGCCTCTACTGCAAGTGCATGCTTAATCAGTGATGCACTCTTTGTATATTCATTTAATAATCCCCATGCTTCTTCCCTTGTAAATACCTTCATCTTTTTACCCTCTTCTTTGATATTATAGTAAAATCTTAATCATCAGTAATGCTAGCACTACCAAAATCAGCGGCTTCACTACTGCTAGCCCCTTCTTCACAACAAACCCTGCTCCTATGTAATGACCTAATACGCTAAATACAGATGCTGCAAGTGCAAGTGGTAATAGGACATTTCCATTGATTAAAAAAGTCATAAGTGCGGCAACATTTGATGTAAGATTAATGAGTTTTGTATTTCCGCTAGCAGTTTTGATATCCATTTTACAAACACTTGTAAAAAGCAAAATCAAAAAAGTACCTGTTCCAGGTCCATAAAATCCATCATAGCTTCCTACCACAAAAGAAATCACCATAGAAAGTAGGATTAATTGCTTTTTGCTCCAAGGAGATACTACCTCTCCCTCCTCTTTTTTCTTAAAAAGAACAAAATACGCTACGATTGGCAATACTACTACAAGCAGCCTTGTAAGCACCT
This sequence comes from Lachnospiraceae bacterium, assembly GCA_044425805.1. GTDB lineage: Bacteria > Bacillota > Clostridia > Lachnospirales > Lachnospiraceae > RGIG6307. The sequence goes on from JAWXVC010000006.1 coordinate 100,447, forward strand.
CTTCCTCTACCATTAGTGCAAGTCTTGCACCGATTACCGATCCAATAAACGCTGTAACAATAGAAGGCACTGCTGTTGTCAAATCATAATACTTGTGTTTACAATAACGCCAGGTTGATGCAACCGTTCCTATTGTGGATGATAATTTATTTGACCCAATTGCATAGTGAGCTGGTAATCCTACAAAAAGATAAGCTGGAAGAGAGATTAAACCTCCCCCTCCAGCTATAGCATCAATAAAACTTGCAAGAAATACTAGCGGACAAACAATCAAAAACATCTGTACTGTTAATTCCATTTTTCTTCCCTTCCTATCATTTATAAAACCCTAGGTATTTGCCAAACTTTTATTTTACGTATCTACTTCTTAGTCTGGGTATCTATATATAGCTCAAGAGGTACGTTTTCACTACATCTCGTACGTAGCGGTACATAAAACACTAAGTCATACAAGTCATTCCTTAGTATTTAAGGACCGACGACTCGCTAGTACCTCCTTCAAGCTATATATAGATACCCAAACACAGAAGTTTATATGTATAATAGGAGTTTAGCAATTACCTGTTTTTTACAAATAACTTTCTCTACTATAAATTTTGTCCCAATTAAAGAAAACGAGACCTAGTGCATACTTCCAATTATGCTTATTTGATTTATTAGCATACTTCTCAAAGAATAGAAAACATAGCCACCATTGACGCAAACAAATTTGATAGACCATGTATTATCCAACTTGGAAGAATGCTTCCATTTGCTTTTTTCTCATTTATGTATCCCATAAACCATCCAATCGCACCTGTAAGAGCAATGATAATGAATGTTATAATTGGATTTACAAAATTGAAAAACATAACACCATGTAATAAGCCAAACAAGATACTTTGAATAGCATTTGCTAATGTAAAATTCATTTTATTTAATAATCCCTTCAGAATAAATCCACGAAAAAGTATTTCTTCAGATAATCCTGTTTTTATAAATGAATATACGATTGCTGCTGGCAATGCTGTTATTCCTATTCCATCAAATTCCGATGTAGCTAATTGAATATCCTTTAACAAGAATAAAAGATAAACAGACAGTACTATAAAAACAAATAGTGTTATGCTAGAAAAAAACAATACTTTCTTTCTGTCGTTATTCGAAATTGATTTTAATCCAATCCAACTAAAAAAACCTTCCTTTTTTCTACCTCTAAAAATCCACAAAAGTAAGGGTAAAAAAGAAAAAAACATAACTTGTATTACTGCGCTTAAAAGCTGTCCTATTAATAGTTCCATGTCTCCTCCTCAAAATAATATAAATAATCTTATGCATTAACTATGCCCCTTTATCTATCAATTATCTCAACTTCCAAAAGCCCATAAAAAATATTGATTTAACACGCAAGTAAACACCACTACTAAATCTTCCTAATATATATGAAAACTCACAGTTTCCATGCTATGTATCTAGTGTCTTATCCTATATCAAGTCAGTAGCAATGCATTTGTGAGTCGTCACTACTTGGTTGATGTCTTCTATCAACCTAGCAGTGCTACGTACGAACAATAGCGAAAGCGTGCTTGCTTGACTTAATATAGGTAAAGATACGTAATACATAGCTTCGATAACTATGAGTTTTACAATATATTAAATTTATTTTTTGATGAGTAGTGATGTGCCTGTCATTTCTGCAGGTTGTTCTTTACCCATTACTTCGATCATTGTAGGGATGATATCTGCAAGGCATCCATCTTCTCTTAATGTGTAAGCTTCATCGTAGTTTACTAAGATGAAAGGTACTTCATTTGTTGTATGAGCTGTAAAGGTAGCGCCTGTTTCTGGATCTACTAATTGTTCAGCATTTCCGTGATCTGCACAGATAAACATAGTAGCGCCTACTTCTTTGATTGCTTCTACAGCACGTCCAACGCAAGTATCAACTGTTTCTACAGCTTTGATTGCAGCACCTTCTACACCAGTATGACCAACCATGTCAGGATTTGCATAATTAATAATGATTACATCGTATTTATCAGCTTTGATTGCTTCTACTAATTTATCAGAAACTTCAAATGCACTCATTTCAGGTAATAAATCATAAGTAGCTACTTTGGGTGAGCTTACTAAGATTCTATCTTCTCCTTTGTTAGGTTCTTCGATACCACCGTTAAAGAAGAAAGTTACGTGTGCATATTTTTCTGTTTCAGCAATTCTAGCTTGTGTCATGTCATTTGCTGCTAACCATTCGCCAAATGTATTTGTAATTGCTACTTTATGGAATGCAACTGTTTTGTTTGCAATTGTGCTATCGTAATCTGAGAAACATACGAAACATGTATCCAATCTAGCACCTCTATCAAATCCTGTAAAATCATCATCACAGAAAGCTCTTGTCATTTCTCTAGCTCTATCAGGTCTGTAGTTAAAGAAAATAATAGAATCTTTTGCAGAAATCTTACCGATTACTTCGCCGTCTTCTACAACAACTGTAGGTTTTACGAATTCATCATTTTCACCTTTATCGTATGAATTTTGTACTGCACAAATACCACATTCAGCTGTTAAGCCTTCGCCTTTTGTAAGTGCATCATAAGCTACTTGAACTCTATCGTAGTTATTATCTCTATCCATTGCATAGTAACGACCTGCTACAGAAGCAACTTTACCAACGCCTAGCTCTTGCATTTTATTTGTTAAATCTGTTACGAATCCTTTTGCAGAAGTAGGAGCTGTATCTCTACCATCTAAGAAACAGTGTACGAATACTTTTGTAAGACCGTTTCTCTTCGCTAATTCTAAAATTCCATATAAATGTTCGATATGGCTATGAACACCACCTGTAGATAAAAGACCCATGCAGTGAAGTGCACTGTCATTTGCTTTACAGTTTTCAACAGCTTTTAATAAAGCTTCATTATCATAAAATGTTCCATCCATGATTTCTTTTGTGATTCTTGTAAGTTCTTGGTATACAATTCTACCAGCACCCATATTAAGGTGACCAACTTCAGAGTTACCCATTTGTCCTTCAGGTAGACCAACTGCCATACCAGAAGCTTGTCCCTTTACGAAAGGGTAGTCCTTCATAAGACCATCTATAACTGGTGTATTTGCAAGTGCAACTGCATTGCCCGTCGTCGCATCACTTAATCCATATCCATCTAAAATCATCAACACTGTAGGTTTTTTATTCATCGCGTTATCCTCACTTTTATCTTTACTAAGGCTCTTTGCCCATTTGGTTTTATTATACATAATATATATATGATGTGCAAGACTTATACTTTTTTAAACAATGCTATATTTACTTATTCTAATACACTTAAGTAGCTACTAATGCAATAAAGTACTTGTCCATTATATTCTACCCTAGACCAGCCTTCACCCGCTACTCCAGTTCTTACAGCCACATCACCATTATAAAACTGTGTGATGACCTGCGAAGGTTCTTCAACGCTAGGCATATCTCTTAAATTTGTAACATCCTTTGCTGTAACCTCTTCATTCACCTCAGTAAAGATTGTATTAAATTCACTTGCAGCTGTACCCGGTGTGACATAGGTGGTATCCGTTGTCACATAATCAGTTACTACATATCCAGTTTGTCCTTGAAATCCAATGCGTGACCAACCGTTATTACCTGTTGCTGACCTAGTAACAATCTCGCCATTATAAAGCTGTCCTATAATATTATCTTCTACCTGGCTCATCGTACTACGTACATTGACCATATCCTTCGCCGTGACTTGTTCAACCAACTCAGTCATGAGAACTCCCACCTCATAATTAGCCAAAACCTGCTCTGGTGATTCACTTGATTTGGCTTCTTGTGTCTGTGTGAACATGACGTAGGATACGTTCAAATCAACAGGTTGAGAAATTCCTTCCACGTTCCCCTGTGTTGAGTACTGCCACATCACATGACTTCTACTATAAGAACTTTCATCTTCTACTGGATATTCTTCTACATTATAAGGATATTGCGCTACCCAAACACGGTACTTTGACTCTAGTAATTCCATATCCCAATTTTGACTATTTTCCATTTCTGATAAGGATGCATAAAACATCCCGATATATCCTGCGTCCTCCACTAGTTCTAAAAAATAATCTGCTAGCGCACTTCGCGTGGCGGTTGTCAAGTTCTGCTGCCTACTTGCATTTGTATCATAAAGCTCACAATTATACACCACTGGGTAGGTTATCTCATAGTCATCGATAATGTCCGTCAAAAAAGAAACCTCTTCTAAGATTTCTTCCTCTGTTATAGCAGTTGAAAAGAAATAACAACCTACAGGAATGCCGTATTTATTTGCCTCTTGCAAATTATACCTTGCACATTCATCTATCTGCAATATACCCTCTTCTATGCTACTGCTTCCAACTCGGATGATTGCATACTCCACTCCATCACTCGCTACTGCTTCCCAGTCAATCACTCCCTGAAACTGTGAAACATCGATACCATAGGCAACGCCTTCTACCTCGTACTCCACTTCCAATATGCTATCTATCACCAAAACTTCTTCGGCTGTAAATACCTCTTCCTCTTCTGGCGTAGATTCCTCAACTTCATAGTTTATAACCTCACTAGCTTGTGTATCCTCGCTAATAACTTCCTCTCCACCCTGCAAACCAAACAATACAACTATAGTAACCACCAACAATATACTAACAACTACCACCTTTAGAACAATCCCCTTTTTCACCATTTTTCCACCCTCACCTGAATTAATTTACCCTAGTTTACTACAACTGCATCAAATCGTCTAGTACCAAAATCTTAAAGAGTTCTTCACAATTATTCATAGAATATTCATTGTAAATCCCCCTAGTAGCGCCTACAATGTAAGTAAGAAATTTTAGGAGGAAATACCCTTGTATATGAAAAAAATATCAATAATACTCACATGCTCTCTATTGGCTTTCAACATGGTGGCATGTAGCACTCAATTAGAAACTGAATCACCTGAAGCATCCGTAGATGTATCAGTAGACGATACTACCGAAATCACCACAGAAGTTGAAGAAGTTGAAGAAGTTGAAGAAACAGAAGAAGATGTAGAAACATCACTAGTAGACGAGCTTACACTCTACATCACCTTAGACGGTGGTTTATCTTATGAAGAAGTACCTTTTACCTCTGATGAGCCTTTAAGCGCAGAGCTTCTTATTAGCGAGCTTGCTACAGAAACAGGATGGAATCTAGATTTAGCAGATGAAGTAACCTCTGGAAAAGGCGGTATGACTGTATCCTTTGCAAATACTTCTGCTCTATTTGTCGGACCACCTGATCCTCAAATGGATGCATATTTTGTATTTGATTCCAACCAACTTACTAGTGCTATTTTGGACAGTATTACTTACACACTACAACAAAATTTCGTAGATACTAGCCTAGGCGGTGACCCAAGCTCACTAGACATTTACTATTGTGGTGAAGGCGATGCTGAGCTTTATTTTGAAAACACAGGTGGCTATGTTTCATTATATGAACCTTACACCAGTATTTCTTATGAAGAACGTTAGACCATTGTGAATAACAATCCATAAAATGCTTGTATAATAACTGCAAAGCTGTATACTTTATATATAAACCATTTGATATGGAGATGGCTATTTGTGCTATTGACCCAAAGTAGCCAAGTTGAGAAGAAAGGCATGGTTATTAATATGGAACGAAAAATTTATTTGGCTGGTGGTTGTTTTTGGGGTGTTGAAGCCTATTTCAAGAATATCAAGGGGGTTGTTAAAACCTCTGTTGGATATGCAAATGGAATAAGCGACTCTGCTGTTTATAAAGAATTATCTAAGACACTACATGCGGAAACTGTTGAAGTAGTGTTTGATCCAGAAATTGTAGGTTTATCATTTTTACTTGATATGTATTTTCAAATCATCGATCCTACCTCTATCAATAAGCAAGGTGGAGATATCGGTACACAGTATCGAACTGGCATCTATTATTGCGATGAATCAGATGTAAGCATCATTCAAGATGCACTCGCAGAATTACGTACTCATTTTGAACTTCCACTCGCTATTGAGGTAGAACCGCTACGTCACTATTGCCACGCAGAAGACATGCATCAAGATTATTTGACGATTAACCCTACTGGCTATTGCCATATTAGACCGAGCATGATCTCAGATGCCAAGTCTGCTGTTCCAATACCGGAACCTGCTTGGCGCTTAGAAAAATAACAAAAAAACAAAAAAAGGACTGTCACGGTTGGAACACCATTTACATTATGAACTGTATTCCAGCCGCTAAAGTTTGCTTCATCTCGCATTGGATAGTCTTCTCTATAATGTGTTCCTCTGCTTTCTTTTCTAGCAAGGCCTGCCACTAGCTTAATCTCTAGATTTTCGATCATATTCTATGCCTCAAGTGCTAAACGCAAATCATGGTCATTTTCCACATAAAGCTTCGGTAAAATATGTGTCTTTGCATAACGAACCTGTTCTAAAATGCCCTTTAAACGCTCTTCCTGCTTAATAATCAGAACAAAATATGGCATCGTAAGATTCTGGATATAAGTAATCAACCAATCTGGTGTGAAACCGCCCTTACGCTCCATTGGTGCATACATCTGTGCTATCATTTCTTCAATAGTATCTGCATTTGCTTCTACAGCAGTTTCAATGTCGATGCTCCCGTTGCTAAAATCACACTCTTTTGACTTATCGAAGGTTAGATTGGCCCAATCAAGATTAGCTAGGTAATCACCACCAACTACCTGTACATCTGTACGAAATGCCTTCTTTTCTACCATATGTATTCCTCTCTACTTCATTTTCTTAATATAGACTCTTTTTAATAAAACAACTGCTATAGCTGCAGTAATCGTTTCAGCAATTACAAAGGTAAGCCATACAGTCCATGCATAATCAAACTTCATAATCACAAGTCTCGTAAATGCATAAGCAACTGGAAGAACAAATATGATTCGTCTAGCAAATGAGATGACAAGTGACTTCATACCACTATCAATCGCTTGGAAAATTGCCTGACAAGCCACATTAAAGCCTGCAAATACAAAGCTTAAGCTTACGATTCTAATCGCCCAGATACATAGCTGCATCGTTTCTCCTGATAATCCAAAGGCCGAAGCCATAGGTATAGCAAAAATCTCAAACAGAATCGTTCCAATCAACATAATAGTAAGTGTATATTGTAATAAATAACGAATACTTTCTTTTAGCCTTTGCTTGTTCTTCGTTCCATACGTAAAGGAAATAATAAGCATCGATGCGTCCCGCAAACCAAAAATCGCAGGATAACCAATTAAGTAAATCAATTTGATAATCGTTACATCCGGTCTAAAGCCTCGCATGCTTCCACTGATATGCTTATTAAATTCCTTATGGAAGATAAAGGTTAATAGAAATGCTGCAAACTGACCGATCACGGTTGCATAGGCTGCACCCTTAACGCCCATTGCAGTCATGCCAAACAGTCCATAAATCAAAATTGGATCCAAATGCACTATCTACAATATTATATACCGCCTGCAAAGCAAGCGAAAACATAACGGGAACACCCGTTGATAAGATTAATTTATTTACTGGCATCGTAGCCATTTTATTCATTTCCATTTATTTTGTCTCCAAATTCTCGTTAATATGAGCTATCATTTTTTCTAGCTTTTGTAAATCCTCAATCCCTACCTTCATCTTATCCTCTACTCTTTCAAAGGCTTCAATGATTTTCTCATGGTATCTATATGCCTTTTTCGTCGGCAAAATCCGCTTAAACCTTGCATCCTCTGGCAAGCTTTCTCTTACAACAAACCCATTTTTCTCCATAGACTTTAAAATCAAACTCACACTCGACCTATTAAGACCTAGGAAATGCTCAATATCCTTTTGATAAACATCACATTTTCCATGATTTTCTATCGCAAAGCTAATAATCCGCGCTGTTGTGGCAGACATTGTTTCATCTACAGATTCCATAATCTCAGCCTCTAGCGCTCTACCGATTCGATAACTCAACTTCGTGACCTCTATTCCTATGACAAATTTATCCATTTCCCCTCCAATAGTTTTAATTAAAACTAACATCTCGCATATTAGGAACGTTGTCAATAACTTAAATGTGAACTTTTTATGATATAACGTTTGACATCGCTTCTGCATTGTGCTACATTGTACATATTCAATAAGTACACCGAAGCACAGATAGGAGTAACTCATGGAAATTATTATAAGTAGTAATACAACTAAGCCCATTTATGAGCAGATTACATCTCAGATTAAAGCAATGGTTATGTCTGGTGAACTAAAAACTGGCGATCCCATCCCCTCTATGCGCAATCTTGCCAAGACGATACACGTCAGTGTCATCACTGTTCAAAAGGCCTACGAAGATTTACAACGTGATGGCTTTATTGAGACAACCATAGGAAGAGGTAGCTTTATAGCTGCTAGGAATAAAGATTTTATCATGGAAGAGCAACAGAAGTTAATAGAAGAACATCTTGTGATTGCAACAGATTTAGCAAAGTCTCAAGGCATACCACTCATAAAACTTCTAGAGCTCACTACACTCTTTTATGAAGAGTCATAACCTACAAGGAAGGAATTTACTATCATGCAACATGCACTAGAAATCAAACATTTATCAAAATCCTATAAAAACTCGTCCTTTACCTTGGATGATATAAATCTTACAGTTCCAAAAGGGAGCATCGTCGGGATTGTTGGAAAAAATGGTGCTGGAAAAAGCACTACAATCAATGCTCTTTTTGATATTATTCATAAAGACAGCGGAGAAGTTCTTTTTTATGGAATGCCTCTCACAAAACAACACAGAGATTTGAAACATGAAATCGGAGTAGTATTCGATTCCTCACCCTTCCCAGGTGAGATGAACATAAAACAGCTAGAGAAGGTTTTGGTAGATTTATATCACTCCTTTGAAATAGAAAAATTCCACGAATTTATTCAAACCTTTGATCTACCTATTGGTAAAAAGCTTAAACATTTTTCGCGTGGTATGGCTATGAAGCTCTCTATTGCTGTCGCATTGTCACATGGAGCAAAGTTACTGATTTTAGACGAGGCAACCGCTGGTCTAGATCCTGTTGTACGTGAAGAAATACTAGACTTATTCCTTGACTTTGTATCTGATGAAGAGCATGCCATTTTGATGTCTTCACATATCACAAGTGATTTAGAAAAGGTTGCTGACTATATTACATTTATAGATGACGGACAAATTATTTTCACTGAAAACAAAGATACACTCATCTACGAGTATGGCATCGCACGTATGAAGGAACAAGACTTGAAGAATTTATCAGAAAACGAATACATCGTACATCGAAAAAGAGGCCTACAAATAGAGGCTCTCGTTAAAGATAAAGCTAGCTTTATGAAAAATCATCCGTCTATCCTTGTTGATTCCTTAAAGATAGATGAAATATTACCACTCATTGTAAAGGGGGAGAATTGTTAACATGAACGGGCTTATTCGAAACAATTTTTATGCTGTAAAAAGTACCTTGCTGTGCTTATTATCCATATTTTTAGTAACTTGGGCAGGTATACTCATACTCACCTTACTATATAACTACAAATCAGGAAATATCTCCTCAGTTACCTTTGCTGTTATGGGTAGCTTTGCAGGTCTTCCTTATACAATGTTATGCGCAAATCATTTATGTGCTTGGAATAGGTTTGAGTTGACAACTCCTATTTCCAAAGCAGCTGTAATCAAGGCTAGATACATTTCCTTTGCACTATTTGCTCTGTTTGCCCTTATCACTACACTTACCTTGCAGCTAACCTTTTATACAACAGCATATGGTGTACTTACGCAAGAACGCATTGGCTATACGCTTACCATGATCTTCGTACTCCACATACTAGCACCAGGAATTTTACATCCACTTATATTGATTATGGGGATTGATAAAGCTATGATTGCTTTTTTAATTTCCATTGCAGGTAGTTTAGGGTTCTTTGCCATATCACCCGTACTCATCACACCACTTCTATCTGGTATATTCGCTACACAGTTTGTATATAGACTCCTTGTTATAGCTATCTGTATCTTATTGTTTATCGTCTCCTATTTCATCTCATTGCACCTATATGAACAAAAAGATCTGTGAACAAAAAAGGAAACGCCGTGGATAAAATCTCCACGGCATTTCCTTTTTTTATATTACTAATGTTCTCCACAAGAACCTGCATGTTCATGATTGTTACAAATAGAACCTGATGAAACAAGTTCTCCTTTTAAGTAGCTTTCTACCGCTGCCTTTGCATCGCCCTGTACTCCTAGCACGACCTCAACGCCACGTTCATTGAAGATATCAACAGCCCACCGCCCATGCCACCAGAAATCATAACTTCTACACTGAGATCAGCTAAAGGAATTGCAATCTTCATCTACGAACCCTCCCATTACATTTTAATCATATGCTTTTTCCAGAATTTGTCAACAGAATGCAAAAAAAGTGCCATAACAGCACCTTTTCACGAAAATAAATATTACCCAGCTATAAAAATCTTATTTCCTAAAACTACTAATACCACCTTGCTGATTCCAATTTTCTAAGTAGACTAACTATTGGAACAATCAGTGTGCCCGCCATCAGATTTCCCACTCCATGTGTGATGTCAAACGGAAGTCCATAGATTATCCAAGCAATCATCCCCTCAAAGGACAGCCCGAAAAACAAAGCTTGCGCTGGTGCATATAAAATCCCAAATCCCAATCCATGCAAACCGCAAACAATCATATACACAATCACTTGCACCTTTTTATTCATATGCTTTGGCAGAAGCATCGTAACACCCCATAGAACCGTCCATATATATAAATATGGAATCCACCAGATCGCAAATCCAGAAAAAATACCGTCTAGCATAACATAAACATAGAGTGGTACAAGCGCCTTTTTTCTATATACAATTGTAAACGCCATAATAAAGGTTCCCAACAAATGAATGTTAGGAATCCACTGCATGATGATCTTCGATAAATACATAATCGCTGCAAGCATAGCAAAAATCGCAATCTCACGAATTGTTAAGTTCTTTATATGCCTATCAGCTTTTTTATTTGGCATATTCAAACGAATAGGTCGTGCCTTCTACAAGCTCTGTTTGATCCACACCTGTATATGCCATCTCACCATCAATGAAAAATCCCCAATATGCTGCATCTTTATCATAATCAAGTGTCACGCCATCTACAGTTTTCACATATAGACCGTATTCACTATCTTCACCTTCGATTAGTCCAGCTTCTAATAAGCCTTCCCCTACGATTTCCGCATCCGTTTTCACTTCATAGCTATTGCATGTGCCATCTTCAAACACTACATCAAATAGAATCGTAGACTCACCTTCACCAACAACACTTCTCTCCATTGCCTCAACTACATTTGTTTCTTCTGTCACTTCTTCCTTGCTACATGCAGTTATACTCACTACCATTGTAGCTACAAACACCATTGCTAATACTTTTCTTGCTTTCATTTTATAAATCCCCTTCATTTTTTTATCTAAAGACGATTCATTATAATATACATTCTCTATAAATACAAGAAAATGATGAAATGAACTATTTTGCATCTTCAACATAACATTCGCCCTTTGAAACTACGGCACGTATTCCATTTACATTCCATGATACTAATTTCATTTTAATAACATCCCCCTTTATTATTGACACCACATTTGACACCATGTTATATTGTATATAATAAGGGGGATTTACTATGTCAAGATGGGATAAACTATTATCACGCATACTTTCACTATCTCAAGATCTCAGATTTTCTGAGCTGCAAAAATTAGTGAAAGCTATCGTTGAAAGCGAGGAGGCGATTTAATTGAAAACGATAAATGAATATATGAAAATTCCATATCGCATGGAGATTGTACAAGATGATATAGAAGGTGGTTATGTAATCTCTTTCCCTGAATTACGTGGTTGTATTACATGTGCCGATACAATTGAAGCTGCTATTGCTTCAGCTACTGATGCAAAACGCGTCTGGTTAGAAGCTGCTATAGAAGATGGTTATGATATTCCTCTACCTATCACTGACGAATCCTACTCGGGTCAATTTAAATTTAGAATGCCAAAATCCCTACATCGTCAACTGGCTGAACATGCCAAACTAGAAGGAATTAGCATGAATCAATATTGTATTTTTCTATTATCAAAATATGATGCTCTATATAGTAAAAAGAATTAATTATAAAATTCATAGGCTCCTTCGACTGCGTGAATCAAATCTACAATCAAGGCATTATATGGTGTTGGCACACCATATAGCTTTGCCTGCTCTACGATCGCTCCATTGATGGCATCGATTTCCATTTCTACGCGTCTTTGACGATCCTGATACATAGACGAATAGCCTTCTCCCGCATCAACACAAACCTTACGTACCATTTCAAGTGCTTCACGCCTATCAAAATAAGTTCCATCCGCTTCTGCAACCTCTACAGCTTCATAGATTAATCTCTTAGCGAAGTCCCATGCATAGTGATTTTTGATCATATATCCAATCGGTGTTTCGATCAGAGCCGTAAAGGAATTCACTGCTAGATTCACAAATAGCTTGCTCCAAATAATACGTTGAATATCATCAGACACTTCCACTGCAAGTCCACAATCCGATAAAGCTTTTGCGATAATAGCAACCTTTTTTGTTTCTTGATAATTGCTACCAATAGTTGTCATTCCATCCCCTGAAGGTTTGCTCTTAGCTTGTCCAAGATTCACTGCATTGATTTTACTAGTACCGATAATGACGTTTTCTTTTGCTACAAACTGTTCGATTTTCCTATCATTACCAGCACCATTTTGTAGTGTCATTACTAAGGTATCTTTTTGAAACAATTGTTTATTGCTTTCTAATGCTTGTAAGGTCATCGTCGTTTTTACAAACACAATCACAAGGTCTACTAATTCTTTATATTCTCCGGCCAAAGAAGCCTTTACATTACTGTATATTGTTTGCTCACCCTTTAAATTCTCTAAAATAATACCTGTTTGGTTAATCGCATCTACCTGCGGTTTATAAGCATCGACCATCATAACCTCGTGCTGTGTACTTAAATGTGCCCCATAGACGCAACCCATGGCACCTGCTCCAATTATTGCAATTTTCATAATTTCCAACCTCACCTAAATTGATTTATAATAGTTTACTACAACTGAAAAAAATCGTCTAGTACAAATGCTTCCACGGTACCGACAACGGAATTTCTGCAAATTCGTGCCTCGTATACTCTTTTTGTAGTCCTTTTTCATCAATTTGAATCAATCTATCTACAATAGAAAGTGAATCCGAGAGATTCACTGCTATCATAACGACACTAATATTTTTTTTGATGAGACTTTCTAGTAAGGTCCAAATATGCATACGATGATCTAAATCAGCACCTTGGAAAGGCTGAATGCAAAAAACAATCTTGGGCTTTTGTAATAATACACGTGTATATACTAACTGATATTTTTGTTTTTCCGATAATTGTTCCACAGGTGTTTCAAACAACTCGTGCCCGTAAGTCTCTCCGTATTCTCTACTTATACTTTTGCGAATATTACTGCGAAGCCAAACCCCCTTCATCCTACTATCTAGATTAAAGCATAGGTTATCTAGATAAGTCATTTGAGGAAATAGCATTGTTTTTGATGGTAATTCTTGAATAATAGCCACTTCCTTGTTTCCATTCATACTAAGGCTATGACAATCTTCTTGAATAGATCCATCCACTCCAAGATTTTTATTGATAATGGCATTTCTCAGTTCATAATACATATCTGTATTTTTACAATGAATTGCCATGCATTCCGCTTGTTTTATCCTAATATCTAATGTAGCTTTTGCATCCATAAATCTATAACTCATCTGATAAAACTTAACTTCTTGTGACTCATGCGCTTTATCACTTAAATACGTTCTTATTAAATGATCATAATCACCTGTAATAGATAAAAGCTTTTCTATCGTAAGCTCATGGCTTTGTAAGTTTTTTTCTATTCTTCCATTTCGAAATAGCACTGCACGATGACACAAGTGTACAATATCCTCTGCATGTAAGCAAATATAAATAAACGTAAAACCCTTACTAGCATAATAACGAATCATTGCGTGTAGCTTTTCTAGCTCTTGCCCCGTTAGTAAGGTGTCCATTTCATTCAGCACAATAAGCCTGTGCCCTGCAATCACTCCTTTTAGTAACTCTACTACCGTTCGTTCAAAAATACTCAACTGCTCCACGTAGGTACCTGCCTGTATTTCTAAGCCTACCTCCTCCAAAAAAAATTGTAATTGTTTTCCTAAAAGCTCTGGTCTAATATATTCGCTTTTGTACCCTTGTCTAAGTACAAAAATGTTATCTGCAACGCTAAGCCCTTGTACTAAGCTGGAATTTTTTTGGATAATCGTTATTTTATTTTTATTTTGTAGAGACCTTTCCCACGAGTTTATAACAATATCATTATAATAAACATATCCATCATACAAGGGCAGGTTTGTTTGTAATAATTTAATAAAAGATGATAATCCATGTAGATTCACAGGTATAAAACCAAGGATTTCACCTTCAAAAATATTCAAGTTAAAATCTTCTAATTTTTTCACTTCAAATTCTTTATATGTAACTCGTTCCATACGAAAAACTTCTTTTTTCATTAAAAATCCATCCCTATCATAGCTCATTATCATGAATTGTCGGCAAGCTAATCTCAACATCTGTACCTATTCCAAGTACAGAATAAACATGCATTCCGTACTCTTCGCCAAATAGCAAATGAATACGATTATTTACATTAACCAAAGCAATTCCACCCATTTCACTTTGATTTTGATATTCCTTAGACCTATTGTTTCGTAGCTTTTCATTTAATTTGGATAATTCTTGTTCATCCATACCTACGCCATCATCTGAAACTCGAATAAGCAATCTACTTTGCGTGCATTCAAATCGTATTACCAGATTACCTGTACCAATTTTTAACTCCGTTCCATGTATTATACTATTTTCTAGAATAGGTTGAAGTGTGAGTTTAGGAACTTTATATCGGCTAATCCCCTCCCATTCTTCCTCATCGTATTCTATGTGTAAATCAATCCTATCCCCAAATCTATATTTTTGAATACTAAAATATGTTTTACAATTTTCAAGTTCTTCTGCAACCGATACGAGGTTTTCAACCTTTGAGATTGTGTAACGGAAAAACAGAGCGAGTGCTTCTGTCATGTCTGCCACACTGTCAAGTTGTGCAATCATTGCTTCACTTCTAATACTTTCTAAAGTATTATATAAAAAATGTGGATTAATTTGATTTTGTAGTGCAAGATATTGTGCTTGTCTTTTGTTAATTTCCATTACATCTGGAGACCGTAATACTGTTTCTATTTTGAGTATTTGTTTTTCTATGGAAGGGGTTAAATTCAACATATCTGATGAAATCTCGTATCCATCCAAAAGCCGACTCATCATTTTTTCTGACTGCCTATACGGTATATATATATAATGAAAAACACTGATATTTAATATCGTTATAAAAATAATAATTGTAAGAAGATAGGAAAGTGGTATCTGACCCTTACTATAAAGAAAAAGGCCTATCACAAAAAATCCTGTCATGCCTACCAATAGGACGACCCAAATAAATACAGCTCTAAACGCAATATATTTAAGTTTATCTAACCTTTTCAATTTGATTTCACCCGTCCTCTCTACCCATAAAGCTTACGATATGCACTCGGTTTCAGTCCTGTAAATTTTTCAAAGGTATGCGTAAAATGCTTTAAATCATGATAGCCTACCGTCTCGCAAATACTTGCGACAGAACTCGTTGATTCTCTGAGAAGAATCTTTGCTGCATCTATTCTAACCCCCATCAAATATTTAGCAAATCCTTCTCCAATTTCTTTTTTAAATAAAACACTAAAATAAGTTGCACTAAGACCAACTGATGCGCTCACCTCTTCTAATGTTATTTGTTCCATATAGTGATGTTGTATGTATTTTTTAGCCATTCTAACTGGCCTTATAGCTGCATCATCATGTTCAAATTTCAAATTGTTTATTACCTTCGTTTGAATTTTATCCAATTGTTCAAACAGCATCGTGACACTATTACAATGCTCACAGGATTTTGTATATAATTCTATCATCTCTTTTTGGTTGTTAGGTTCACATTGCATTAAAAATAACGTACCTGCTGAAACAACTAGCTCTAGCACTTCGAAACCACGTATATTTTTCATACCCTTTACCGCATCTTGTAAAAATAACAATGCTTTCTGGGATTCTTCCAAATCTAGGTTTTCTACTGCATGTACAATCATTCTTGAGTAACCTTCAAGTAAATTTTCTCCCTTTAATCCACGTTCTCTAGGAACTGCTTCTATTATTTGCTCTGTGCCTAGTACAATGCGCTCTTTCATAATCTCATTACACTGATGTAACGAATCAGCCAAGCCACTAGGTGTTTGAAGCTTTGCATGAATTGCAATCGTAAAATCTATCGGTCCTAATATCGTCTTTTGTATAATAAATTGATTTAAACAAAATCGAATGGCTTTTCTAACATCTTCTTGCCTTTTGTTATCAAAATGCAATACTGCATATCCCCTATATGCATCCATCATAAAGACATAGTCAAAGCATAGATCTTGAAGCCTCGCTTTGATGGTTCCAGCAATTTTTTCTTGTAAAATAGCAATTGCATGTTCACTTAAAACACCCTCTTCATAATCCAATTTAAGACAAAATGTCTGAAATACACCCTCTTGTATATCCATTCCATAATCATTTTGTAGCTGATTTATAGAAAGTATTCCTACCTTGTTTTCAAGCAAATCATGAATTAAATTCGTTTTCAATTTTTGCTTTGTATACTGCTCTTTATCTAATAACTGTTCTAATCCTTGTTCGGACTCTATGCGTTGGTGGATTTTCAATATAATCTTTTGTAGGGTTTGTATTAGCTCCGCTTTATTGATAGGCTTTAATAAATAATCCCCAACTCCAAACTTCATAGCCGTCTGTGCATATGGAAAATGTGCAAATCCACTAATAATAATAACCTCTAGGTTAGGATTTGAAGTCTTAACATGCTCTATCAATTCTAATCCACTACAACCTGGCATACGGATATCCGTAATAAGCAAATCGGGTTTTAACATATCTACCTTTTCGATTGCTTCTACACCGTTAGATGCTACTCCTATCACTTCCATCCCCATAGTATTCCAATCTACTAGTGCCTGAATCAATCGACAAATATGTGCTTCATCATCTGCTATTATGACCTTTAACATATATTTTCCTCCTTTTTATCCCCCAAACAAGTTGCACAAATTAAAACTTAAATTCACACCAATCATATCACATTTTGCTATATTTTCCAATAATATACAAAAAAATCGCCGAATTTTCATCGGCGATTTTTTTTGTTCAATTATTATAATTAATTTATAACAGATGCTCCTGTATCTGTTACTGCTCCAGCAAGGTCTACACCTTCAAGTGCTTGAATACAAGCTTCAACACCCATGTAACCCATTACGCTTGGATTTTGTGCCATTGTACATAGTAAATTGCCATCTTCAATTAAGTTAAGAATTGTATCTGATGTATCAAAACCAACACCTACTAAAGTGTCATCACCAGATGCTTTGATTGCATTACCAACACCTGCTGTCGATCCTTCATTTGCACCAAAGATTGCTACTACACCTTGTGTAATATAGTTTTCTGCGATTGTTTGAGATGCAGATGCATCACCTTCACCGTATTGTGTTTCTAAAATATTGAAATCTGTTCCTTCAAATACTGAACGGAAGCCTGTTTCTCTAGCTACACATGATTCTGTTGCTGCATTAACATTAACAATACCGATATCGCCTGAAGTAACTCCTTGTGCATCTAGCGCTGCTAACATTTCTTCGCCTGCTACAACACCTGCTGCTGTATTATCTGTTGAATAAGTAGCTTCTGCATCTACGTTTGCTGGTGAATCTACATATACGATTTTAATTCCTGCGCTTACAGCTTCTTCAAGTGCTGAAGAGATTGCATCTGGTCCATTTGCAGCTACCATGATTGCATCGTAACCACCTGCGATTGCATTGTTTACACATTCAATTTGTTGTGCATCATCTTTTGTGTTTGGTGACATAAATGTTACTGAAACGCCATATTCTGTTGCTGCTTCTTGAGCTCCGTCATTTAATGAAATCCAGTGTGTATCAATAGAATCCATTGTAATAAGTGCTACTTTATATTCTTCACTTGCTACGATTCCAGCTGCTGCTGCAACTTCTTCGCCTGCATCATCTGATGAAACTAAACCTGAAACTAAGTCAGAAGTAACATCGATTACTGAAACGCCTGTATCTGTTACTGCTCCAGCTAAATCTTCACCGTTAATTGCATCTACTGCTGCATAAACACCTTCATAACCCATTACGTCTGGATTTTGTGCCATTGTACATAGTAAGTTGCCATCTGCGATTAAGTTAAGGATTGCATCTGATTTATCAAAACCAACACCTACTAAAGCATCATCGCCAGAAGCTTTGATTGCATTACCAACACCAGTTGTAGATCCTTCATTTGCACCAAAGATTGCTACTACACCTTGTGTAATATAGTTTTCTGCGATTGTTTGAGATGCAGATGCATCACCTTCACCATATTGTGTTTCTAGGATTTCAAAATCAGTTCCTTCAAATGCTGCACGGAAACCTGTTTCTCTAGCTACGCATGAGTCAGTTGCTGCATTTACATTAACGATACCAATTGTACCCGATGTAATACCCTGTGCTGCTAATTCTGCTACCATTTCTTCACCTGCTATTTCACCCGCTGCAGTATTATCTGTAGAGAAGGTTGCTTCTGCATCAACGTTTGCTGGTGAATCAACATAGATAATCTTAATACCTGCTTCTACTGCTTCTTCAAGTGCTGAAGAAATAGCATCTGGTCCATTTGCAGCTACTATGATTGCATCATAGCCACCTGCGATTGCATTGTTTACACATTCAATTTGTTGTGCATCATCTTTTGTGTTTGGTGACATAAAAGATACTGTTACACCAAGTTCGCCTGCTGCTGCTTGCGCACCTTCATTTAATGAAATCCAGTGTGTATCGATGGAATCCATTGTGATCAATGCGATTTTTGATGCACTTTCACTTTCACTTGAACTTGAGCTCGAAGCTTCCTCACTTGAGCATCCAGCTAATGATGATACCATCATTAAACCACAACATAATAATGCTAAAATTCTTTTTTTCATTTCTTGTTGCCTCCTTATTTAGGTTGTTTATATATATGTGTTTATACACAATATTTCATATTATGATTTCTTTTTACCTTTACCAAAATTGCCATTTCTTACAACTACGTCAAGTAATACTGCGACAGTTACGATAATACCGATTACAATATATTGAATACCTACCTGTGCACCGATTACATTTAGACCATTTTCAAGTACTTGCCATACAAGCGCACCTGCAAGTGTACCAAGTAAGATACCTGTTCCACCTAGTGGAGAAACACCACCGATAACGCCAGCTGCAACACCGTACATTTCATAAGAAATACCTGCTTCCATATTTCCCATACCAGCTTGACCACAAAGGATAAGACCAACAACTGCTGAACAAAAAGCACTGACTAAATATACCTTAATAGTTGTTCCAACTACATTTACACCCGATAACTTTGCGGCGTCTATATTAGACCCAATTGCATACACATGTCGACCTGTTCTTGTTTTTGCAAGAATAAAGAAAAACACTGCAAAAATCACTAGTGCGATCCAAAAGGAATTGTAGATACCAAATGTCTTTCCATAATAGAAAAAGTCTTGATATACATCTGCTGCATCTTTTCCAACACCTGAAGAAATTGCATCTGTATTTCTGTTTCCATTTACCATATAAGCAACACCACGTGTTACAAACATTGTTCCAAGTGTTGCAATAAAAGGAGGTAATTTAAATTTACCAACTAAGACACCATTGATTACACCAACTACTAAACAACTAATGACAGTGATTATAATAGCTATGATAGGATTCACACCCATTGTCATAAGTGTAGCTGCTATCATTGCACTCATACCAACTACTGCACCAATTGATAAATCGATATTTCCAGTAATCAATACGTAACTTTGTGCAACACCGATTAATATGTATTTTGCTGATGAACGTAAAATATTCAAAACATTTAATGGTTTAAACATAGTACTATCTATTAATCCAAACGCGATGTAAATAACAATCAAACCAATAAAAGCTGTGAGAGCTGCTCCCATACCCCTTATCTCTAAAAACTTCTTAATTGGGCTTTTCTTTGCATTTTCCATTTCTATTTCCTTTCCTCATACCTACTTATTATCTTCGACTTTTTTCTCAAATCTTGTCGCCATTGTTAAAATTTCATTTTGCGATGTTTCTCTTGCCATAACCTCACCAGTGATTCTACCATCACACATAACGATGATTCTATCAGCAATTCCCATAACCTCTGGCATTTCAGAAGAAACGAACATAACAGCAATCCCTTGTTTTTTAAGCTGATTCATTAGATTATAGATTTCAACCTTCGCACCTACGTCAATACCTCTTGTTGGTTCATCGAATATTACAACCTTTGAATTTCTAGCAAGCCACTTTCCAATAACTACTTTTTGTTGATTACCACCAGACAAATTGCCTGCATCAATATCTACACCCGGAGTCTTTATTAGTAAATCCTTTACTGCCTTATCGCAGAGATCTTGTTCTTTCTTACTATCAATCACAGATAATTTATTACATAGAAGATCTAAGTTTGGTAATGCTAAATTATCTCGAATACTAAGCTTCGTACAAAGACCATCCTTTTTTCTATCCTCTGGTGCAAGTACAACCCCTTGCCTAATTGCATCTTCTGGGCATGTGATTTTGATTTCCTTGCCATCAACATAAAAGCTTCCTGATTCTTTTTTATCTACACCAAAGATTGCTCTTGTTGTCTCTGTTCTGCCTGCACCCATAAGTCCAGCAAATCCAACAATCTCACCTTCATATACAGAAAAATCAATATCTCTTACAAGTGAACCTGCATTTAGATTCTTTACTTCAAAAATCTTCTTGCCTTTTTCACAATCAACTCTTGGGAACTGCTCTGTAATCTCACGTCCAACCATGTTGGCAATGATTTGATCCATCGTAGCATCCTTAAAATTAAAACCTGTAATATACTGGCCATCTCTCATAATAGTTACTCGATCAACGATGTGCTGTAATTCTTCTAGTCGATGTGAAATATAAACGATTCCGCATCCATCCGCTTTCAATTTATGTATGATTCTAAATAATTCTTCAATCTCTTTTGCTGTAAGAGCAGAAGTCGGTTCATCCATAATAAGAATTTTAGCTTGTACTGATAAAGCTTTTGCAATTTCAACCATTTGCTGTTTCGATACTGGTAAATCTCCTACAGGTTGCTTTGGATCAATATCAATCTTTAAATCATCCAAGATAGCCTTAGCCTGTGCTTCCATCTCACTATTTTTGAGCATTACCTTCCCACGTATCTCTCTTCCGAGGAACATGTTCTCCGCAACGCTTAAGTGCTTACACATATTCAATTCTTGATGAATAATCGCAACTCCTACCTCTTGTGCTTGCTTTGGTGTCAAATCTCCATATTCGTTTCCAAATATTTCCATTGTTCCACCATCTCTAGAGTACACACCACTTAGTATTTTCATAAGTGTTGATTTCCCTGCACCATTTTCTCCAAGTAGTGCCATTACCTCTCCAGAACACAGCTCAAATTTTACATTGTCTAGCGCCTTTACTCCTGGAAAACTCTTACTGATGTTTTCCATAGAGACTATAATATTGCTCATCCTATGAGTCACCCCTTCCTTTATTTGTGCATCTTTTCTATAAATCAAGTATATCAATACAAAAAAATATCAAATAGGGGGGTAGATTTTCACTTTAGGGGGTATTTTTTATGCACTTTGAATAACCACATGCCATTATATAGTATTTTTGTATATTTTTTGTATACATTTCTTTTCAAGGTACATAAAAATAACCTGCTAAGACTTCTCCTAACAGGTTATTTTTATATATTTGTTCCTTTATAATTCAACACCTACGGTTGTCCTCTTTGATATCATCACTTCAAGATTCCCATTTCTACAACGAATTTCATCTATGAAGTTTTTCTCCATTTTATCTGGTTTCATTTCTATTATATAAGTAAGTTTAAATAAACTTCCCATATTGGTAGTCTTCACACGCTCTATTTCTGAAGTCGTAGTATATGCTTCAAAAAGATCTTCAAACACATCTGTATAATCTAAGTCTTCTGGTATGGTAATTGTAAGTGATTTCGTAAAGTCCTTATTATCACCAAAAGGGCTAATCGTCAATAAAAGATTGGCAATACCTACAATCACAACAAAAATCACTGCTAAACTAATATAGCCCATCCCCATTACAAGACCTGCACCCATTGCAAGAAAAATAGCCCCTATTTCCTTTGCGGTACCTGGTACGGAACGAAAACGTACTAAACTAAAAGTCCCTGCTACTGCAACACCAGCTCCAATATTCCCATTTACCATCATGATAATCATGCAAACAATCGTTGGCATCACCGCTAACGTTACAACAAAACTCTTCGTATATTTCGTTTTAAACATATATAACCATGCAATCCAAATCCCAATCACTAGCGAGACAATTAAACAAAGTAAAAAACTCTGCATCGTAAAAACTGTAGTCCCCGTTATCATTTCACTAAGCAACATATATCTTTTCCCCTTTCAGTTTCGGTAATAATATTTTCTGATAAGCTGTTCCATACTTTGAAAATGAAGTCTTATAAATTTGATTACTGCTCAAAAAATGAAGTAACCAAGTCGGTATCGCTAGACCCGTTTTAATCTCTAATAATACCCTATCATCTTCTAGTACATGTGTTATATCGCCACAATCATTCTGTAATATATCTTCTGTTTTGATGCGAATATTATGGTCGAAAGTCATACGAAACTCTGGGTCCTCTTTCCCATAATAAGCTTCTCTTTCATAGCTAAGTAATAATGCTGGAGCTAGGTTACCATAAAACTCCATAAAATAGCTTAACTCCTTTGCAATTTGTGTCTCTTCATGCAAAGGAATTTGATGTAACAAGAAATCAAATGCTTCTTCATACGGTAACTCCATACGTCTTTTATAAACAACACCGTTGTATTTTTTCTTTAATTCAACAAATAAAGGTGTTTCATCACCCAACGTCCCATAACTTCTTACACGTAACTTTTCCTTATAACAAGGTTTTTCTAAGGATTTTCGAATCAGACGATAATCTGGAGTATCAAAATAAATATTATGAATAGTATTCATACCAAATGCATCTATCTTCATTGTATCTTGCATAATACTTTTTAACATCACGTATTGCTCTATAGTCATAAAATATTTTAATTCATATCTTTTAAATACAGTTTGTGAACTCATACTCATCATCCGCCTTTCTGTCTTCTTTACATTTATTTTACATTCAGTTTTGACATAATGTAAAGTAAAAAAACCAAATAAGGACTGATATCACAAATCTTTCACAAATGTATAATATATACATCAAAAAATAACTCTTTAGATAAAAATCACCTTCTTAATCCTCTGAGTGTTTTAACATAACACCTCTATGTTCTACCGATGTTGAAAAGACAATCAATGTTTTTGTTCGTCCAAATCGCTGTAATACTCCGATGAAATGATCAAGTTCAACTGTCGTCTTAAAATAAACTTCTAGAAGCATAGAATACTCCCCCGTAACACAATTACACTGTACAACATTCACACACTTTTCAATATAAGGATAAAAAATATGCTTTTGCTTGGGATCAACTTCAAGACTTATAAAGGCCTTTATTTGTAAATCAACCGCTTGTGGATTTACGATAGCTTGATATCCAAGAATGTATTGTTCCTTCTCAAGCTTATCAATTCTTGTAGAAACTGCTGGCGAAGAAAGATTGACTGTACTTGCAATTTCCTTCACTGTTTTTCGACCATCCCTCTGTAATATATTCAATATTTGTACATCAATTTCGTCTAAATCATGCATTTATTTCTTCTCTCCATCCCTCATAATACTTTCATTTTATACCCACTTTTTTAGCAAGTCAACTAATCACTTTATTTAATTAATCATTTTTATCATTATACCTTGTTTTATTTCGTATATTCATTAATAAAATTAATTTGTTCTTCATTCTAACACTTTCATTGACGAATGAAACACTTCGGACTACTATGAGGAACAGTTAATGAAGAAAAAACAAGAGGAGAAACTTATATGAACAAACAGTATGATCCATTTCAAAATGTAATTGATGTCATGGAAGAAGCAGCAAAAATCGGTAATATTAGCACCTATATGTTCGAGATCATCAAAAACCCACAACGTGAAACCAAGGTGTATTTACCTGTCGAAATGGACAATGGAACGATACAAGTTTTCGAAGGATATCGTATTCAACATTCTAATATTCGTGGACCTTTTAAAGGTGGTATTCGTTATCATGAAGACTGTTCTTTAAGCGAAATCAAAGCTCTTGCAACTTGGATGTCACTTAAATGTGCAGTTGCAGACATTCCATATGGTGGTGCAAAAGGTGGTATAAAAGTAGATCCAAAAACACTTTCAAAAAGAGAATTAAGAAATTTAACAAGACGTTATACATTTGCAATTGCTCCAATTATTGGTGCTGATACTGATATTCCAGCTCCAGATGTTAATACTAATTCGCAAACTATGGCATGGATTCTTGATACTTATAGTCAATTAAATGGTAGACCTTGTCCAGGTGTTGTTACTGGAAAACCTATCGAGCTAGGTGGTTCAAGAGGACGTAATTCTGCTACTGGTAGAGGTGTTGTTATTAGCACCAAATTAATCTTAGAAAAAGAAGGAAAGAAGCTTGAAGGAACACGTGTAGCCATTCAAGGAATGGGAAATGTAGGTAGTAATGCTGCACGTATTTTCTATCACAGAGGGGTAAAAGTAATTGCAATCAGCGATGTTTCAGGTGGTTTATATTGCGAAGAAGGTCTTCCAATCGATGAAATTTCCACTTATTTAGAAACTCCAAATGCACTACTATCTGATTACAACATGGATGGAATTAGTCATATTTCAAATGAAGAAGTACTCACTTGCAACTGTGATATTTTAGTTCCTGCTGCATTAGAAAATCAAATCAATGAAAGTAATGTACATGACCTAAAATGTTCTTATATTATTGAAGGAGCGAATGGACCTACAACAGAATATGCTGATAAAGTTATTGAAGAACGTGGTATCACACTAGTTCCTGATATCTTTGCAAACAGTGGTGGCGTTATCGTATCTTACTTCGAATGGGTACAAAACATTCAAGAACTCACTTGGGAACGTGATCAAGTATGTGATATGCTTGAAAAAATCATGACACAAGCATTTGCAGAAATAATTGCAGTCACAGAAGAATGTAACTGTTCTTTAAGAATGGGTGCCTATATAGTAGCACTACGTAAACTAATCTATGCGGAAGAAATCAAAGGTATTTTCCCTTAAAATAGGGGCTTTAAAACAAAAACAGCTGCCACATCAATCCTGTATGATGTGGCAGCTATTTTGTAATTACTCTTCACTGTATATTTTTGTTGCTTCTGAAAACAATGCTTCGATATTTTGCGGTGGAACATCTGGTAAAATTGCTTCGTGACTTGGTGATACAATTAAGCCTGTTGGGAAAATCGTTCTAAGTTCGCACACCTTAGCACGCACTTGTTGGATACTACCATTTACCAACAAATCTTGTGTATCAACACCACCTGCAAAAGAAGCTATTTCTCCAAATCTTTCTTTTAATCCTTCAGGTTCCATCCCTGTAGCTAATGCTTGAATTGGATGAATAATATCAGCGCCTGCCTCTATCAAATCAGGAATAATATCAGATATTGCCCCGCATGAATGGTAGATTACTTTTAACCCATATGAATGTGCTTGGTCAATCAATTCCTTTGCACCCGGAATAACAAATTTACGAACCATTTCAGGTGATAACATCAAACCTCTTTGACTTCCCATATCATTTCCAATTAAAATAGCATGTAGTTTACCTTTTGTTGCTTCGTAAAATATTTCATTTGCTTTTAGAAAGAAATCCATGATTTTACGATCTACCGCTTCATAAAGTTCCTCATTTGCAACCATATTCATGAATGCATTTTCCATTCCAAATGCCGCACAAACATTTTGAAAATGTGCTGACCACAACACACCTAAGCACACCTTACCTTCTGGTGCTTTTTCAACACGTGCTAAACATTCTGCAGGATCGATATACTTTGTAGGGTCTGGCCATACAAAACCTTCAAGATCTTCTAATTCTTCTGCATCTGCAAATTTTCCTTTTGAAGTAAGTGTTCTCTCGCTACTAGAAATTTTACCGTGACCATGCCAATTAAATGCATTGGTAATCACATCGGCACACTCTGAATGATATGGAATCTCAACTGCATAAAAATCATCCCCTACTGCAAGCTTTAGTTCATGTATGTTAGATACTCCATAATGTTCTAACAGTGCAGGTATTGCACTTTCATCTGGAATCCCAAGCCAAGTCGCTGGTCTATCCACTTCCCTTCTCTCTACTGTTGCATAAAAACGTTCAATACTATTCATCTCAATTTGCCCCCAAATTTTAATTAATCTAATCTTTTAGTATCCTTTTATTACTCCTTTTACGATTCATTATACATCGAATCAACTAAAAGTAGCAAGCTTTTCAATTGGTCGAATTACAGCATTTGTCACCTTCTAAACATCGGATAGTTCAATCATAAAATTAATATTCTACTTGCATATCAATAGGTAATACGATATATTAATGAAAGAAATTAGTTGAGATGAGCATGGAGGATAACATGATAAAAAAATTACAGAGTGATACCAAGTTTCAGTTTTATTTAATCATTTTCATTGTATTTGGGGTAATGTTAATACTTAATATATTAACTCCGATGATTGCCGATGATTATAACTATTCATTTAGTTTTAGTTCCGGTGCTCCCATTACAAATATTTCTCAAATAGTGAGTAGTATGAACGGTCACTACTATAACATGAATGGTAGAATCTATGCCCATAGTATAGCTCAATTTATGCTTTTAATTGGAATGCCTATTTTCGATGTATTAAACACCTTAGTTTTTTTATTACTAGGATATTGTATTTATAAAATTGCAGTTGTAGATACCAAATATAAACCATCTATGCTGGCAATCATTTATACTACTATGTTTATGTGTATTCCAGGGTTTGGGCAAACTTCATTATGGCTAGTTGGCTCATGTAATTATTTATGGACCATTACAACTATGATATTGTTTATAATGCCTTATAGATTTTACATTTTAAATCAAAAGCCAATGCATAAAGCTTTGATATTACCATTTCTTCTTCTTGCCTTTTGTTCAGGTGGATGCAATGAGAATACCTCTGGTGGTGTGATTTTATGTGTTATATTTATGTTATGTTATATGTTGTACTCAAAAATCAAAGTAAAAATTTGGATGCTTGCTGGTTTATGTTCTAGTATTGCGGGATTTTACTTTATGATATCAGCTCCTGCAAACGCCTCAAGAATGGATCAGGTTACTCAAGATTCCCTTTCCCTTATGTTGATAAAAGACCGATTTGTAAATGCAACTATGTTAATGCAATCTCAAATGGGAAAATTAGTGCTCGCTGTTGTTTGTATGTTTGTTTTGGCCTATTATTATAAAATCAAAAAAGAAAACGTAATATGGGCCGCAATATTTTTCATAACTGCACTTGCAAGTAATTACGCAATGATTTTATCTCCTACTTATCCATCTAGAGCATTTATGGGTGTAGAAATCTTCATGATAATCACAGGTATTATTTTATTCTATAGCCTAACTCTTGACTGGATGATAATAGCAAAACGACTTCTAATCACTTACTTGGCTGTTCAATTTTTATTTCAATTTATATTTGCTTTTGATAGTATCTTAACGACTTATGTATGGTATGCTGAAAGAGAGGTTGATGTAGCTGCCCAAATAGACGCTGGTGTTTCTATTGTAGAGACTTATACTATTTCCTCTGACAACAGATATAGTGTCTTTTATAATCTAGACGATTTATTCGAAGAATCCTCTGTTTGGTCGAATCAAGCTTTTTCGTCTTATCATTACATTCAAAGTGTTACAGCAACTTCTATCAAAGAAAATTAATCAGAAAGGGACGTCTATGTGTAGTATGATCACATAGACGTCCCTTTCTTCATGTTACAACTTCGCCAGTATAACTGTTCAACCCACCTGCATTCACTATATTAGTATATCCTATAGCATTTAAAACTCTTACAGCTTTCGTAGTTCTTCCTCCGCTAAGACAATGTACAAAGATCATTGTCTTCTTATCTTTAATGTGTGTTTCAATCGTTGATAACTCATTCAATGGAATATTAAGGCTATTCACAATATGCCCTTCACTATACTCTTCTATCGTTCTAACATCTAGTAGCACAGCATCCTTAGATTGATAAAATTGTACAATTTCATCATCCATATTTATCTTTGGTGTTAAATCAAATATTTCCATTTATCTTCTGCCTTTCTTTTTAGTATGTTCATTATATATTACTTCCCGATTGTGTCAAACAAGAAAAGGTGACAGCTAACTACAGCTATCACCTTTGATATCAATGCTAGATATCTTTTTACTAATTCTTATTTTATAATAACTACTGGTTTAATTAAATCAGCTGGTTTGTCTTTCATAAGTAATAAAGCTTCTTCTACGTGTTCGATACCTTCAAACTTATGTGTAACAAGTTTAGATGGATCAATTCTGCCTGTCTTAACAAGTGCTAATAACTTTTCAAGACGATCACGTCCACCTGGCATTAAACCACCAACAATATTCTTATGACCCATACCACAACCCCATTCCACACGCGGAATCTTGATATAATCACCTTCTCCAAGATAATTTACATTACTTACAGTTCCGCCTGGTTTTACAACTTCAACAGCTGTAATAAAAGTATCATTATCTCCACCAGCAACGACAACTTTATCTACGCCTAAACCACCAGTTAATTCCATAACTTGTTCTTTAATAGGACCATTTTTATAATTGATTACGTGAGTAGCACCATATTCTTTTGCAATTTCGATACATTTAGGACGAGAACCAACTACATAAATTTCAGCTGCACCACGTAATTGAGCACCAGCTACTGCCATAAGACCAACCGGTCCAATACCAATAATCAAAACTTTTTCGCCAAATTTAATATCTGCAAGTTCAATACCATGTAATCCTGTAGGCATCATATCGCAAAGCATAGTTGCACTAATATCATCAACTTCATCCGGAATATGTGCTAGGTTTCCATCTGCATCATTTACATGGAAATACTCTGCAAATACACCATCTTTGAAGTTTGAGAATTTCCAGCCTGCTAACATACCACCAGAGTGCATTGGATAACCACTTTGTGCTTCTAATGAATTCCAGTCTGGAGTAATCGCTGCAACTAAAACACGATCACCTTTTTTAAAATCTGTAACCAATTCACCAACCTCTTCAACAATACCAACTGCTTCATGTCCTAATATCATATCTGTTCTTTCACCAAGCGCACCAGCCCAAACAGTATGAATATCAGATGTACATGGAGAAATCACAGTTGGTCTAACCAAAGCATCCATAGGACCTATCTTAGGAATATCCTTTTCAATCCAACCAGTTTCTCCAATTCTTTTCATTGCAAAACCTTTCATATCGTACCTCCCATTAATTTTATATCAATATTGTAACCCTTCTTGAATTGCAAGTCAACACAAAGTAATGCTTATTGTTGTCTAATAATTATACATTGTATCCCCTATCCAACAACAAAAATCTTAATGCCTAACAGTACGAGAACCAAGCCACCAACCATTTCGGCCTTATTGTTTAATCGCGTACCGATTTTGATTCCAATTCTAACTGCTGCAACGCACATAACGAACGTAATAATCGCAATAAGTGTCACTGCATAAAGCACAAAATGCATTGAATAATTATTAAATGTGATACCTACGCTCAAAGCATCAATACTTGTCGTAACACCTTGAATGAAGAGTATACTAGCAGTAAGTTTTTTACCTATAATGCCCACTCCCGTCTCTTGATTCTCCCCAAATGATTCATAGATCATCTTAAGTCCAACGGCTGCTAATAAAATAAGTGCAATCAATTGATTGTATTCAAAAATCTTTACACTAAATAATCCAATCAAAAGATACCCTAGTAAAGGCATAATTCCTTGGAATACAGCAAATACAAGTGCGTATTTTATAGTATCCCTTATGGAAGGTTTATAGGTAAGACCATTACTTGTACAGACACAGCTCGCGTCTACAGCTAGTCCAATTCCTATTAAAAATATATCCCAAAATGTCATTTCTTCTTATCCTTCTTCATATGATCTAATATCTTTATCGCTTTAAATAAATCGACCCACAAAAAATAGCAATACTACGCCTCCTATCAAAATCCATGAAGTTGGATTGCCAAAATTCAAGGTATACCTTAAGCTAAACTTCCTTCTAACAAAAAGATTTCCATCCTCTTTGTTCATGTAAAAGACCATTTGATTATGATCTGACATATAACGCTGTACTTCTTCTGTTGAATAGTTTCTTTTCATATAAATTCAACCTCCCCTGCAAATTTCATCTCAAAAAAATAATAACAGTTTTCGAACTATCTTTCAAGATGTATGGTAAATTGAGATGCACTCGTGAATTGTAAATCGAGATGCAATCCCTCTAATTATTTAATGATAAACATTAAATAATTATTGTAAAATTTTAATTTTCATTGTATAATCAAAAAAACAACAATTCTGTATCTACAGGAAAATGGAGGTATCTATGCATAAAAATAACTTATTAAACCATAAAATAGTTAGTAGATTATCGTTATTCATGAAATTCATGTGTTATATTGCGATGCTACTACTTACGGGCATACTTATTCTAGCTTTTCGAGGAAGACTCGAATATACGGTGCATACAGCTGATGGAAATTATACAAATTCTTTCTATACACAAGAAACTAGTGATTCTTCGACAGGTGTTACTACTATCACAAGTGATGATCAATTACATATTTATTCCACAGATAAACAAATTGAATTTGTTACCTTTCTGTCTATTACCGCTATGTATACACTTGGTATACTCCCACTTATTTTTGCCTATTTCTTACTTTCAAAGATCTTTGCTAATCTTGAAGCTGGTGCAATATTTATCAAGAAAAATGCAGACTATCTACTATATTATGCTCTCATTAAAATTGCTGTAACACTCTTACTTCCTTTCATAAAAATGCTATTTTTCGCACTAATAAATAAGATTGGAACTGATACAATTTACATCTCTACTGGTTCAGATTTTTTAAATGATATTATGCCAAGCATTGCATTTTTAATAGCTGTTTACATAATCCAATATGGAGTTAGTTTACAAGATGAGGTAGATGCAACATTATGATTATTATCAGATTAGATAGAGTATTAGCAGATCGAAAAATGAAATTAAATGACTTAGCTGACATTGTTGGTATTAGCAACGTCAACTTGTCTTATTTAAAAACAGGCAAAGTAAAAGCTATTAGATTTTCTACCCTAGAAGCTATCTGTAAAGCACTAAATTGTCAACCAGGCGATATTTTGGAGTACAAGGAATCCATAGAATAATAATGATATCCCCTTTGATATGCTGCTTTAGCGCTTGCTACAACTTTCCATTTGTGCGATAAATTTTGGATATTTGCGATAACCTTTTTAAATATCTAGTACTACAGGACAATGGTCACTACCCATTTGCGTTGCTAAAATCGTAGCTTCCACGATTCGCTCTTTTAGCTTCTCTGATACAAGGAAGTAATCAATACGCCATCCTGCATTCTTCTCCCTAGCTTTGAAGCGATAGCTCCACCAGCTATAGGCTTGCTCTAGATCTGGATATAAATAACGGAAAGAGTCCACAAATCCTGCTGCTAATAGTTCTGTCATCTTTCCACGTTCCTCATCACTAAATCCAGCATTTTTTCTGTTTGCCTTGGGATTTTTAAGGTCTATTTCTTGATGTGCGACATTCAAATCACCACAAACAATGACTGGTTTTACCTGATCTAGTTTGCAAACATAATCGCGTAGTGCATCCTCCCAGCTCATGCGATATTCAATTCTAGCCAATTCATTTTGTGCATTCGGCACATATAAATTCACAAGATAAAAATCTTCAAATTCTAATGTAATCGCACGACCTTCTCCTGTATGCTCCTCTACTCCGATATCATAATTAACCGAAATAGGTTTCACTCTAGTGAATACTGCTGTTCCGCTATAGCCCTTTTTCACTGCGCTATTCCAATAGCTTTCATAACCATCTATGCCAATATCAGCTTGTCCAACCTGCATCTTCGTTTCTTGAATACAGATCACATCTGCATCTACTTCACTGTATAATCTCTCAAATTCACCCTTTGAAACACAAGCACGTATTCCATTTACATTCCATGATACTAATCGCATCTTATTACTCCTCTCAGACATCTGTACTGTTCCTTTTTCATTTAAAGTATACACCACTGACAATCATTTTAAAAGTAAACTTAGGAAATTCTATACTTTCATTTGCATTCATATAATTATCAAACCTTGTCGCTTTATTTATTTCTTCTACCGTTTTCCCTGTATGTTTTGAAAGAATATCATTGATAATTTCCTTAGCTGTTGCAACATCATTTCCTCCAAGATATACATAGGTATCACAATTTCCTATTATCGTTTTGTCGTCATATCCATAGTCAGCTGTAAGTTGAGCTTCTGACTGAATCATCAGCATGGTTGAAATCCCTCTAGAGCGTATGGATGCAATCATTCTTGGAAACTCATCAATCCTTACATTTGTAGCAAAATCGCCTAGGATAAATCGAACATCCACTGGCAATTTATTCTGTGTCGCATCACATTTTTCATCAGCGTAGGTACAAAGCTCGTTCATAGCCTGTGTAAAAAATAAGTTTGCTAACAAATCCATGGAACGATCTGTATCAGATGTATCGAATACACCTATTTTAGCATTGGCTGTAATCAAAATAGAAGCAAGTGTTCTATCTACTGCAACACGGAACTTACAATATTGTCTTACTGCAAAGCTGTTAGGATTCGCCTTCAAATTCCCATATATAGGAAATAAGTGCAGACAATAAAAGTTCTGTTGCCAACTCCCAAAAAGGTTCATTTTTACTTGTTCCGCCAAACATGGAAAGTATTTTTGCAATTTTGACTACATCCTGCTCCGAATGAATAAATGCAAATGGATTGTATTTTAGTGACTGCTCAGGATGTGTGAAATCTAGTTTTTTCACCTCATACCGCTTCCTGATGTTCCAACTACTAGTACATTATTATTCACTTTTGTTTTATAGCAATCCAAATCATAATATTTGTCCTCTGCTATAATCATATCATTCTGTTTCATCTTAGTTTTTCTCCTCTCCACCAAATTTGATATTCAGTATAGCGATTTTCATCATAAAATTAACTTCTCTAGTAACACTTCTTGCTCTTGCTGTAACTTTTTCTGTTCCTTCACAAATACTGCGAATTCCATAGATTGATATCTTGTCCTCAAGTCTTTCCTCTTTACTAGCATTTCTTTTAATAGGTTTGTTCGTGCCACTTCCTGCTCTACATATGCTTCAAAGCATTCATCATCTGTCATAAGTGTATCTAATATCAAGTTTTTTTCTAATGTATTCATATTCTTTTTCTCTCCCTACTATCTACTATTTTAAAATAAGCTTACAATATTTACACTCGCAAAAACATATACCAATAGTATACTAGCAACAAAAAAAGGGCACGTCCTCGTCTCCAAGAACTATGCCCTCTACGGTTGTGCCAAGCATCCTGCTTAGCATTATTAAATTCACTGTCTCTGGCAAGCAATCGCCTCGCTGCCACTTGTAAACAGCCTGTGGGGTTTCAAAACCCATTCTGTCACTAATATCAGTGACTCTAAGGTGCTGTTTATTTCGAAGTCGCTTGATCCTCTGACCAATCGCTTCCATGTCAATAACTGGGGTTGCGTCGAATTCTTTCATATATTCCTCCTATGTGAAACTAGAAACAATAAAACATACAACAGTTACTTTTCAGTTGGAATACGATAATATCACTATTTTTTCTATAAGTCAATAGCAAATACCAAAAAAAAGTTCGTATGATTTCATCGAATTTCTACATTTTTCTTTTATTATATTATTATTCGCTCGCTGTCATTTGTGTGATTGCCACAGTTTAAATGCCTTAAGGATTTGGGCATGAAAAAACCACCTACGTTAGTAAGTGGTTAAGTTTCATCTACCATAGATTTTAATAATTCAATTTTTTCTATATATTTTTTCTTTGTTTCTGCAAACAATTTTCTATCTCCGTCAAGCCCACCTATCCATGTACCTTGTTCTTTCGCCTCAAGTATGACCTTATTATCTTCCTCTTTCCATTGTTGCAACAGCTTCAAAAATTCTTCTTGTGCCTGTTCTTTAGTCATTTCTCCACCTCCGATATCCTATACCTACCACTTCCGCATTGTCAATTGCTTCTCGTGCAAATAATCTTCTTCAGTCAACTCAAAGATACTCTTTCGTTCATCAACTTTTCTTCACTAGCATTAATCTTTACAAGCTTATTTGTATCTCCATTCATTTTCGTGTACTCTTCATCTGTGGTGTTGTATTGAAGAAAGTCAACAAGAAGAGTGGAACTGATTATCAACAATCGGATGTGTAATTTGACTTCACGTCAAAGAAAGGAGGAAATGCCATGCTTACATATGAAGAACTGTTTCTGTTAGGAATATTAATCGTTGCTATTATGTACTGTCAAATAATAAAAGCTAGCAAATATATATCATACCTGCTAGCTTTTATCTAAAAATGGACTAGGCGGGAGTCGAACCCGCGTCCAAAAACCTATTCCCTGTCCTTCTACTATCATAGTCAGTTATTGCGGTTGCCCCATTCCCTCCTGTACAGGGAAACTAACACCCCTATACATTTAGTAGCTTCATAATACGCCCAAATACGCAAAGCTTAATATTTGTCGTTTCCCACAAAAGTTGATGCCTGGGTCTTAGCCTGTAGGTGAACTAAGTCAGACAGCTACCGCTAGGCAGCGTACGCTAAATTTTTGTTTGCGTTTAAATTTAATTTTGTGATTTGTCGCATCACGTGCGGATAGCTTCTCCAGCTGCAAGACCCCTGTCGAAACCTTGACTAGCCCTTATATATTTTTCACTTTAAAATCACGCTCCACTGCTCGACGTTGATCCTTCTTCGCAATATCATCGCGTTTATCATAAAGTTTTTTACCTCTAGCAAGACCAATTTCTATCTTGGCTCTGCCGTCTTTAAAGTATACTTGAAGTGGTACTAAAGTACAACCTTTTTCTTTGATTTTCCCTGCCAATTTATTGATTTCATATTGATGCAATAAAAGCTTTTTGGGACGGAGTGGGTCTTTATTGAAGATATTCCCCATTTCATAAGGACTTACATGCATGCCATAGGCATACACTTCCCCATTTTCAATTCTTATAAAGGATTCCTTAATGCTACACTTCCCAAGACGCATACTCTTGACCTCGGTACCATGTAGCACTAATCCCGCTTCATACTTTTCATCTATAAAAAATTCATGATATGCCTTTTTATTATTGGCAACCAATTTCATCGCTTCTTTTGCCACGCTAAGCCTCCACTTATTCCACTGGAATATCAAAATCGATTGTTCTACTTGCTTTATCTACAGATGTAACTATAACAGAAACACTCTGACCTAAGCAATATGTTTTTTTCGTCATTTCTCCACAAAGCTCATTTTTTTCTTCATTAAAATAGTAGTAATCTCCAGGAATCTTCGAAATATGCACAAGACCTTCTACTGTATTAGGAAGTTCCACATAAATCCCCCAGCCTGTTACACCAGAAATCGTACCTTCAAATACTTCTCCGATTTTATCTTCCATATATTCTACTTTTTTAAGCTTAATAGTCTCTCTTTCAGCTTCTTCAGCACGTCTTTCTGTATCGGATGATTGCTTTGTCACACTCTCTAAAATTCCTTGATAATGAAGGATTCTATCATCTTTTAATCGCCCTCGTAGGTGCTCTTTGATAATACGATGAATCTGTAAATCTGGATATCTTCTAATCGGCGAAGTAAAGTGACTATAATACTGACATGCTAGTCCAAAATGACCCGTACTAAGTACTCCATATCTAGCTTGCTTCATGCTTCTAAGGGTTAACCTAGAAATCATAGCCTCCTCTTCACTACCTTCCACTTGCTTTAGAAGCTTTTGAATCTCCTTAGGGTGAACATCCTCACCATTATTCGCATGAATCTGATAACCAAAATGATTGATAAAGGTAATCAACTTCAAAATTCTATCTGCATCTGGTGTATCATGTGTTCGATATACAAATGGTAAATCCTGCCAAAAGAAATGCTCTGCCACTGTTTCATTTGCAGCAAGCATAAAATCTTCGATCAGCTTCGTGGCTACATTTCTATCATATGCTTTTATTTCAATCGGTTTACCAGTTTCTCTATCTAAAATAACTTTACTTTCTGGAAAATCAAAATCTATCGCACCACGTAAGCGTCTTTTTTCACGTAATATATGGGATAGTTCCATCATGTTTTGAAACATCGGTACAAGCTCTTTATATTCTTCTATTTCTACTTGATCCTCTAGCTCTAAAATATTTTTCACGCTCGTATAGGTCATGCGTCTATCAACATGAATCACACTTTCACACAAGGTATGATCGATGATTTCTCCCTTTGCATTCATAGTCATCAAACAACTTAGTGCAAGACGATCCACACCTGCATTCAAAGAACACATGCCATTTGACAATGTATGTGGAAGCATAGGAATCACCCTATCCACAAGATAAACACTTGTACCTCGCTTTAACGCTTCTCTATCTAGTGCCGAGTTTTCTTGTACGTAGTTGGTAACATCTGCAATATGAACCCCTAAATAATACAATCCATCCTTTATCGTAAGACTAACTGCATCATCTAAATCCTTAGCATCCTCTCCATCAATGGTAACCATTTGTACATTACGAAGATCAACCCTACCATCTATGTCTGCATCTGTTACATCCTTCGCAACACGCTCTGCTTGATTTAATACCTTTTCGGCAAATTCATGTGGAATATCAAAGGCTCTAACGATTGATATAATATCAACACCCGGGTCATTCACATGACCTAAAATTTCAACAACCTTGCCCTCAGGCTTTTTGCCCTCTCTTCCATAATCAGTGAGCTCAACGACTACCTTGTGACCCTCAACTGCCCCTTTTGAGCGTTCCTTTGACACAAAGATATCTTGTTTAAACTTCGTATTGTCGGGCACAACAAAGCCAAAAGCCTTTGATGGTTGATAGGTACCCACCACCTGCTTAATCGCCCTTTCTATAACATTTATAACCTTAACCTCTGACCTCTTACCTCTTGCTTTTGGAAGTAGTAACACCTCTACCGTATCTCCGTGCATAGCGCTGTTGGTGTGGTCTGCAGGAACAAAATAGTCCTCCTCTAGCCCTTCTACTTCAACAAAACCAAACCCTTTAGCATGTGCTACAAAGTTCCCAATAATCGGTACATATTCTGCAATTTTATATTTGCCTCTTTTGGAAATACTAATACTTCCCTCTAATACTAATTCCTTTAATAAATCACTTAGCGCCTCACGATCTTTTGGATGTACCTGCATAAAAACCGCCAACTCCTTTTCCTTCATAGGGACATATAAATCATCCCCCATAAGTTCTAGGAGCATCTTCTTGCGAACTTGTAATTGTTGATCTTTCATAATTATAACTATTCCTTTCGCAAAGTATCACTTTGCAACTATATATCTACACGTTTTCTATAGTATGCTCATTTTAACAATAAAAAGCCTCCCTTATACAAGAGAGGCTAAGTTAAACATGCAATTAAAAACTATATCCTATTTAGAATATGCTTAAATTCAAAATCAAAGCAATCACAATATAAGCAATAGCAATCATCTTAGTGAATTTAACTAGAGAACCTTCCATAGAACGTCCCTTGTTCTTACCCCAATAAGATTCTGCTGCACCACTGATAGCTCCAAGTCCTGCAGATTTTCCTTCTTGTAATAGTACTAACGCGACAAGCGCTACACAAACTAATATAAAAATAACTGTTAAAAAAACACCTAATACTTCCATGAAAATTCCTCATCCTTCCAAAGGTACTTCCCTTTTTCGTTTTATCAATACAAGATACTTTACCATAGATTTGTAAGAAATACAAGACTTTTATAAATTATTTTATCTATTCTTTCAAATTACAGCTGTATTTTATCAGATTTATTTTTTGATTTTATTTCATTCATTAGGTTGACAAATGACAACCTTTTTTATATACTACAGGTATACAAGTGTCAACCAATATACAACTAGTCAAATTCTACAAGGAGCATGTCATGAATAATCTAACAGATGCAGAATGGAACATCATGAATTTATTATGGGCTACACCAGCCCTTACTATGACCCAATTAACACAAGCCTTATTTCCTAGTACGAATTGGTCAAAACATACCGTTATGACCTACCTTAAACGCATGGAAGTCAAAGGCTTTATACGTTTTGAAGAAGGTGTAAAAGCCAAGCAATACTACCCCATTCTTTTAAAAGAAGATGCAATTCTTACCGAGAAGAACCTTCTCTTGCAAAAAGCTTTCAAGGGTAACTCGGGTCTTATGTTTAGTACACTATTAGAACATGATACCCTTACTGAAAGTGAAATAGACCAACTTATGCAGTTACTCGAATCCAAAAAATCTTAACAGAACAGGAGAAACTTATGACCACTATCCTAAATTCAGGCATTCTCATACTTTCTATACTACTCATTCGAAAACTCGCTTGGGGACACATTTCTAGGCGCTTACAATATGCTCTTTGGATTGTTGTTTTATTATTTTTCATCACAACACCGTTTCTCACCATTCACAGTGATTATAGTGCAGAACATTTAATAAATGGCATTACTACTCAGATAACAAACTCTAGCATTATTACAACAGAATTTTCCAAGCTACTATCACCTACAACAGACCCTTCCCTTGTAGCAAGTGATACTACTATTTCTAGCGAACACATCGCTACTATCCTTCGTTTTTCTGTTACCGCGCTTCTACTACTTGCTTTTTTATCTACGAACATCAGATTTTCAAGTTACTGCAAGAAAAATAGAACCTATTACGGACAACAAAATGGTTTAAAGATTTATAGCATGCCAGGTATCCCTTCCCCATTTTTATTCGGCAAAGGTATTTATCTAGATGATTCACTTTTATCACAAGAATCACTTATCGAACATGTCATACTACATGAAACATGCCATTATAAACACAAAGATAACTTCTGGGTACTTGTACGTTCCATCTTACTCGCAGTCTTTTGGTACAATCCCTTCCTTTGGTTGGCGATTCCCTTTATCAAACGTGATTGTGAGCTTGCATGTGACGAAGCAGCGCTACTACATCTAGATGATGCAGCACGTCTATCCTATGGCCAGACCTTACTAATGATTATCAAATCAAACAACAGCAAACAGGTAAACCTTACTGTAGCAACTACGATGAGTGGTAACCTTAAAAAACTTCACGAACGTATTTCCCTCATAGCTACCAAGAAAAAAGCTAGTGTATTAGCTATCCTGCTCGTTCTATGTACGATGCTAGCACTCAGCTTTTCAACCTTCACTTCAAAGGAAAGCACTAAACTGAGCCAAGACGATATGGTCGAATACATGCTTGAACGCTTATTCACAGTTCCATATGAACCTCTTGCACTCGCATATGATGAAATATTATCGACTGCCCTTGATTTTTACATTCCTACAGATGATAGCGATTCAAATGCACTCGCCGATTCCCTTAGTGCTAATTTAGATACCGCAATCGCAGTGCTCTGTGATGGATACGTTGATGAAAGCATCATGTATGACCCTTCTAGCCAATTCTTTTTATCCGTACTCATAAAGCATATGACTGCGCATGTACCTGACACCACGATTACCTATACGGTAAATGCAGTAAGCATTGAAAGGGTGTCAGATAGTAATTACCTATACAAAGTAGAGGCTACCCAAACCCCATCTGGTGATTTGGTACTAATCAGCGGGAACCTTCAAGTAAACGATGAAGGTCTCATTGATTAT
Organism: Lachnospiraceae bacterium; assembly: GCA_044425805.1. Classification (GTDB taxonomy): domain Bacteria; phylum Bacillota; class Clostridia; order Lachnospirales; family Lachnospiraceae; genus RGIG6307. The sequence continues at coordinate 140,873 of JAWXVC010000006.1, forward strand.
ATGACAGCTGGATTTAATACCCAATAAAAAAAGGAGTAGTAGGATGAAACCCTACTACTCCTTCAATTTATTATTTTCGTTGACAGAACTCGATTTTTTCACCTGCAGGACCTTTTATAAAGAAATAATACATTCCGTTTTCAAACAAAGCTTCTACAAATCCAACTTCACCGACTACCATGCTACTATCCACTTCCATGAAGTGTTTATAATCAGCTTCAATATCTTCTGATACATAAGCTAAATGATCGATAACCGCTGCGCTCAAATCTGCATTTTCAAATACTTCATATGTATTTAACCCATCTTTTAAAAAAACAAATTCTCGTGCTCCGTTCATAAATCTATGTGTAACTTCAAATCCAAGAACAGTTGTATAAAAATCAACTGATTTTGCTAAATTTGGAACTGTAATATTGATATGATCTAATACTCTTTTATTTCCCATTGCTTCCCTCTTTTCCTATCTACATGCAATACTGTTAGCTACTGTATGTGCAATCTCTTCACCCCTAAGTGCTTTAATGATTTCCAGAGAAAATTCGATAGAAGCTGCCAGTCCTTCCCCAGTAATCACGTGATCACTAACGACTACGCTGCGATCCACATATTGTGGAACTTCTTCTATCATAGAAGGATATACAGTAGTAGGTACATTGATTCCGATATGTGCTAACACCTTTGGAGCTGCACAAATCGCACATGTAAGCTTACCTGCTTGATAATGAGCCAAAACAAGATCACACAATGCCTTCGATGCAATCAGATTGGGAACTCCAGGTCCTCCTGGTAATATGAGTGCCTCTGCATCCGTAAAGTCACACATACTAAAAAGTAAATCTGCTTTAATCGTAACACCCAGCGAACTTTCGACTTCATAGGAATCCGTTAAGGAAACTGATTTCACATCAATATTTGCTCTACGTAACAAATCTAGCGGAGTCATTGCCTCGACCGTTTCAAAACCACTTACTAAAAATAAATATACACTATGTTTTTCCATATATCAACCCTACCCAACTTTTTTATAAGAACATGCCTTTTGCAATATCTCCTATAATTTTAGCAGATGTGTCAATACCAAATCTACTACTATCGATCATAAAATCCTTATTTGTAAAATCATCTTTTGCTTCCGAACAATATCTTCTATGATAAAGTTCCCTAGACCTATCTACTTCACGAATCATTTTCTTAGCAGTCGCTTCATCCATCCCAAGATATTTTGTACAATTATTAAATCTTGCCATGTAAGGAGCATATACATATACACTTAAATGACGTTCATGATCTGCAAGAATACTATCAGCACAACGGCCTACAATAATACAAGATTCTTTCTTTGCTAGATCTTCGATGATGTTTTTTTGTACCATGAAAATTTCGTCTTTTAAACTTGGAATACCTGTTCCAAGTGGAAATTGTCTTTTATAATATATAGACTGCGACACCTCTTCTTTTTCACTTATCACTGAAATTGGTAAGCCTGTTCGCTTTGCAACTTCTTCCACTATGTCTCTGTCGTAAAATTCAATCCCCAGATCCTCTGATAATTTTTGAGCAATTGATCTACCCATACTTGCAAACTGTCTTGATATTGTAATCACATACGGTTTCATCTTCAAATCCATCCCTTCACAATTATTTCGTAGTTACTGCTGTCGTACTTAACTTATTCTTTTGAATATATCTAACTAGGCAAGATAAAGAAAAGTTTATTATAAAGTATATCATACTTGCGAACCCAAATAAAACAAAAACATCAGAAACATTTGTTGTTCCAAGACCATTATATTGGGCCGATGCACTCATGATCTGTCTAATGCGAGACATAAGCTCAATCACTGCAACATTTGCTAAATAAGATGAATCTTTAATCGTCGTAATAACTTGACTAAGTAGTGTAGGGATGATTTTTCTATATGCTTGTGGTAACACAATATAAATCATAATCTGCACGGTACTAAACCCTTGTGAATGCCCTGCTTCAAACTGTCCGCCAGGAACTGCATTTAGACCGCCTCTGACGATTTCTGCAATAACAGAAGAAGTAAATAACACAAGTGCTACTACCGCTTTAAACATAAGCTTTACTTCTACTGAGGATAATCCAAACATCTTTTTTGCAAATATTTCTGGACACGGACAAAACACCAAACAAATGAAAATCCATAGTAACAATGGTGTGTTTCTAAACACTTCAATATATGCAACTGATAACCATTTGAAAATACGGTTTGTTTTTCCATTACAATAATTTCTAACAAGTGCTAGTACTGAACCGATTGCTAAACCAAGTGCAACTGCAATAACAGAAATAACAAGTGTAAATGCAACGCCCTTTAAGATATAAAGCATAACACCTGTATTTGCTAACATTGTAAAACTGCCTTTTATGCTCTCCATATTCTATGCACCAGCCCTTTCTTCTTTTTTGACTACCGTTGTTCTCGCTTCTCTCTTCTTAAGTGAAGTTTCCCATGCACTAGCAAGCATAGATAACGGGAAGCAAACCACGAAGAATAGTATACCACAAACAACATATGCTGGAGCATATGCACCACCCGTTGTCGCACCTGTTACAAAGTTATAAGTAGAAGAAATCAAATCCGCTCCACCTACAATATAAAGACATGATGTGTTTTTAATTAAATTTACTATTTGATTCACCATAGGTGGTAAAATAATTTTTATACTTTGTGGTAGGATAATATAATACATTCTACCAATATAACCAAATCCTTGTGAAGATGCTGCTTCTGATTGGCCTGCTGCAATTGATTCAATACCAGCTCTTACAACCTCTGCCATATATGCACCATGATAGATACCAAGTGCCACAATACCTGTTGCAATAATACCTATACTATTTCCAGAAAATGCAAGCGCATAATACAAGAAACACATTTGTAGAATAACAGGGGTATTTTGAATAATCTCTACATAAATACGTGCAAGAATCATCAGCAATTTATTTCCACTCGTTGACATAAGCCCAAAAATAATACCTAGAATCAAAGCTAAAATCAAAGCTGAAAATGCTGTAACCAATGTATTTTCAAGCCCTATTAAAAATACTTGTTTGAATGTCCAAACCTTTCCCCACGCATCTAACGATAATAATCCGCTCATATATTTCCTCCTAAGATCTATTTGTCTTACTTCTTATCAAAAAATAGGAACATTCTCCTGTTCCTTGATAAAAAGTAAGACTCTGTCAAACTCTATGACAGAGCCTTACCATTCATTATAGCTTCACGCTAATTTAAATTAATTATGAAATTCCGTTTGCAGCAACAAGTGCATCAATTGTTCCATCTGCTAACCAAGCTGTGATTAATTCTTCACAAAGAGTTGACATACCAGAACCTAAAGTTGTAGCAATACCGTAATCTTGTGGTGCAAAATTATCTTCGATAAATGAGCGACCTTCTGTTTTGTAGATTGAAAGAATAGATTTATCTACTGAGAATGCATCTACTTCACCAGCACTTAAAGCTGTTGAGATTGATGGGTAATCATCATATTGACGGAATGAAACTAATTCTGTCCATGTAGCTGCATCAAATGTTTCAGCATCATAGCTAGCTTCATCGATTAATCCTGCTGCTACCATAGCTTCAACTACTGATTTTGCAGATGTTGAACCAGAAGATACACCGATTGTTACATCAACTAAATCAGCTAAAGTTGTAATACCACTTGCATCTTCAACTAATACTGTTACAGCATCTGTATAGTAAGGTGTTGTGAAATCCCAGCTTTCTCTTCTTTCATCTGTAATTGTAAATGTTGCAAGTACACAATCAATATCACCTGAATCTAATAATTCAGAACGTGTAGCTGCAGTAACTGTTGTGTATTCTACTTCAACACCAAGCTCTTCAGCGATCATAGCTGCTAATTCAATTTCAAGACCAGCGTATTCACCTGTTAATGTATCTTGGTTACCAAAACCAACAACGTTGTTTTTAACACCAACTCTTAAAACACCTGCATCAATAATTGCTTGCACATCAGCAGCAACTTCTTCTACTGCTTCTTCTTCAACTGCTTCTTCCACAACTTCTTCTTCAGCTGCTTCTTCCACAACTTCTACTGTTGTTTCTTCTTCCACAACTTCTTCTGTACCACATGCTGATAACATAGACATTGTCATCATACCTGTCATTAATAGTGCTAATAATTTTTTCATAACTCCTCCTTCTGTGCATGGCGCACAATCAACTTTCACTATAGTTGAACTTTATTTATCTAAAACAAAACTGTTTAAGACCTTATGTATTAACGAATGATTTTTCCAAGGAACTGTTTTACACGTTCATTTTCTGGATTCGTAAAGAAATGCTCTGGTGTGCCTTCTTCAATAATCATGCCATCTGCCATAAAAACAACTCGATCGGCTACTTCTCTTGCAAATCCCATCTCATGCGTAACTACGACCATCGTAATATTTTCACTTGCAAGCTTAACCATAACATCAAGAACCTCTTGAATCGTTTCAGGATCAAGTGCTGATGTAGGTTCATCAAATAAAATAATCTTCGTCTGAGCACAAAGCGCTCTCGCAATTGCAATACGCTGTTGCTGTCCACCAGAAAGTGTCACCGGATACACATGTGCCTTTTCTGTAAGTCCTACTACCTCTAAGTAATGGTAGGCTATCTCTTCTGCTTCTTTTTTCGATTTATGATGAAGCTTCATAGGTGCCAATGTAAGATTCTTTAGCACAGTCATGTGTGGATAGAGATTAAACTGTTGGAACACCATTGATGTTGTGTCGCGTACCACATGCGTTTTGTTTTTATGTGTTAATTCCTTACCATCTATGTATACATGGCCACTTGTAGGCTCCTCTAAAAAGTTCATACAGCGAACTGTTGTAGACTTTCCTGAACCAGAAGGACCAATGATAACTAACTTCTCTCCCTCTTCTACCGTTAAATTCACATCCTTTAATACATGTAAATCTCCAAAATATTTATTCACACCTTCTAATTTGATCATATGGCTAATCCTCTCTTCATAAAGCATCCCTAAAAATCCAAAAAGCGTCCCACCATCCCTAAAGAATAGTGAAACGCCCTTGTTTCAAACTTGTATTACAGTATACACGTATATCGTATACCTGTCAACAGCGACTTTGGCCACAAGAAATATATATTAGAATATACAAGCAAACCTATTGTTGAACAGCTTCTTTGCTTGTCATCGAAAACAGAATCTTAAGTCCAACTGGAGTAGCGATTGCTGCAACCACAATTAAGATGATAACACTCGTAAAGATATCAGCATTTAACAACCCTGCTTCTAATCCTTTCTGGGCGACTACTAGTGCCACTTCCCCTCGATTCATCATACCTACACCGATAATCACAGACTCCATCGTGGTAAACTTACAAACCTTTGCCATAAGTCCACATCCAATCACCTTACTAACAACACCCACTAAAACAAACATAAGTGTAAAGAAAACAATCGCCATGGTAATATTATCAACTGATGTTTGTAAGCCAATGCTTGCAAAGAAGATTGGTCCAAAAATCATATAAGAATTAATATCCATCTTCTCTGCTATATACTCTGAATCCTTAATAGAGCAAAGAATAACACCCGCTACATATGCACCTGTAATATCGGTAATACCAAACCATGCTTCTGCAATATAAGCTAATGCCAAGCAATATGCCAATCCAATAATAGGAATACGTCTTGTATGAGGAAACTTCCCGTCCATGTATTTAAAGGCTTTATACGAAAGGAAGCCTACACCAACACAGAACACAAAGAACATACTCGTATTTGCAAATACACTAGCTATTCCTATCTCAGGATCCTTTAATCCCATAACAACTGTTAATACGATAATACCAACTACATCATCAATAATAGCTGCACTTAAAATCGTAGTACCTACTTTTCCTTTTAGATGACCTAATTCCTTCAAAGCCTGAACCGTAATACTAACCGAAGTTGCTGTTAAAACAACTCCTAAAAATACCGCTTCAAAAAATTCTGTAGAACCCCATGGTGCAAATCCATAGAAAGCAAAATATAATCCAGCACCCATTAACAGTGGTACAACAACACCTGATAATGCTATTAGTAGTGCAACAGGACCAGTTTTAAGCATATCCTTGATATTTGTCTCAAGACCTGCTGAAAACATCAAAAGAACTACACCAACCTCTGCCATTTGCATCAAGAAATCTGTTTCGTGTACAAATCCAAATACTGCTGGACCAATAATAAGTCCTGCAATAATCTCACCTACCACCTGTGGTACACTAAACTTCCTAGCTACTAGACCAAATACTTTTGCCGATAAAATAATAATCGCCAAGTCCTTAAATATTTCGTATGATTCCATAAATTATAACCCCCTCTTTATTTTCCATAGCTAATCATACTCCTGTCCAAAAAAAAAGTAAATGGCTATTTCAAACAAAAAATAGCCATTTATCTTCTTGATTTTTATACTTTTTTCATGTATCTCTACTTATTTATAATAGATTACTTAATAGTTCTTTGAAATTGACTTGGTGTCATGTTATAAATTTTCTTAAAAAGTCTATTAAAATGTTCAACATTTTCATAACCAACTGTTGCCGCAATACTCTCAACTGTTTGACCAGATTCCTTTAGCATAATCCTAGCTTTTTTCATTCTAGCTTTTCGAACTGCCTCTTGGAATGTCATACCCGACTTCATTTTGATATATTTTGATAGATACGGTTTTGTCAAATGAAAATGATCAACCAAGGTATCAAGTGTTACCTCTTGATAATGATTTTGGATATAATTCATAATATCTACAATACGCTCTTCTCTACCTTCTGTTACATTTAATTCTTTTAACATCTTATTCGTAGCTGAAACAAGTGCTGCAATCGAGCTTGTGATAATATCTTCATGAACCCCTACACCCCAGAACAAAGTTCCTTGATGAATCACAGAAACAAACGCGACTGCTTTTGAAGAAGAACCACTTGAAATCGCATGTTCTTCGTAACTTGCCAACTCATAACTTACGCCAAAATAGGCTTTAATCGCATTACTAACTGCATCTAAACGACCATTGCCCATTGTTTCAATCGTGCGTGAATCTTTATCCTGTTCTATGGTAAGTGTTGTAACGATACCATCAGCTTGTTTGAAATGGCATTCTTTGATATCAAAAATAGAGGTACTATTGATGTATGTATCTTCAAAAATTTGGAATATTTCTTTTGGTGATAACTCTTGATGTTTTTGATCCGATACACCTTTCACAAGATACCCGACCTCTTCCTTCATACCATCTGGAATGGAAATACCATAATTTTGCTTAATAATAAAGGCTACGCCACCTTTTCCAGATTGGCTGTTGATACGGATAACGTCTGATTCGTACTCTCTACCAACATCTCTTGGATCAATAGGAAGGTATGGAACAGTCCATTTCCCATCTGTCTTTTCTTCTTCCCAAAATCCCATTCCTTTGGAAATCGCATCTTGGTGAGATCCCGAAAATGCTGTAAATACTAAATCACCTGCATATGGAGTTCTCTCATGCACCTTCATACCCACTAATCTTTCATAAGTACGACGAACATCCATGATATGTGAAAAATCAAGACCCGAATCAACACCATGACAAACCATATTCATTGCAAGTGTCACAATATCAACATTTCCTGTTCTTTCCCCATTTCCAAATAAAGTTCCTTCCACACGGTCTGCACCCGCTAAAATTCCAAGCTCCGCATCACTAATGCCACATCCTCTATCATTGTGTGGATGTACGCATAAAGTAACTGCATCTCTTAAAATTAAATTCTTGTGGATATATTCAATTTGACATGCGAATACATGTGGCATCGCTATTTGTACTGTTGTAGGAATATTAATAATAGCTTTTCTATCAGGAGTTGGTTGCCATACATCTAGTACTGCATTACAAACCTCTACTGCATAGTCAACCTCTGTACCTGGAAAACTCTCTGGACTATATTGGAAGGTGAAATTTCCATTGGTTTCATCAGCAAGCTCTTTTAAAAGCTTTGCCCCTGCAACAGCAATATTTTTCACCTCTTCTTTACTCTTTCTAAAAACTTGTTCTCTTTGTGCTACTGAAGTAGAATTGTATAAATGAATCACCGCATGAGGTGCTCCCTCCACTGCTTCAAAAGTTCTTTTGATAATATGTTCTCTAGCTTGCGTGAGCACTTGAATCGTCACATCTTCTGGGATCAAGCCATCTTCAATCAAGGTTCTTAAAAACTGATATTCTGTGTCGCTTGATGCTGGAAATCCAACCTCTATTTCCTTAAATCCAACCCCTACAAGCATCTTGAAAAATTCAACCTTTTCATCTAGGCTCATTGGCTCGATCAATGCTTGATTTCCATCTCTTAAATCAACACTACACCAGCTTGGTGCCTTCTCTATCTTCTCTCTCTGTACCCAGTCATATGTCACGACAGGTGGCATAAAATAAGATGTTACGTATTTTTCTGAAATTTTCATGTATCCCTCACATTCTAGACTAACCTATTATTAGACCTTTTTACTATCAACTGTTCTTAAGATTAACACAAGGATGAGTGGACAGCAAGGTGCTATTTTAATCAATATTATTGATTTATTTTATTCTAAACCTAGTATTTCTTTGTAATCTGCTAGGTTTTTCTGGAGCAATTCAGGTGTATCAAGCTCATATGGGCATTTGCTGATACATTGATTACAGTGAATGCACTCTTCTATTTTAAGCATTTTCGCTTTAGATTCTTCTGTTACTTGCGCTTCATAAGGAGCTCTACGAATAAGAAGTGACATTCTAGCACACGTATTAATCTCAATTCCCATAGGACAAGGCATACAATAACCACAGCCTCTACAGAAATCTCCTAATAATTCTTCTCTCTCTTTTTCAATAAAAGACACCATTTCTGCAGTCATACTTGGTGGATTATCTATGTACGAAATAAATTCATCAAGCTCATTTTCTTTTTGCACGCCCCAAATAGGTAGTACATTATCAAATTGTGCAAGGTATGCATATGCTGCCTTAGAATCTGTAATCAATCCACCTGATAAGGCCTTCATAGCAATAAATCCCATGTCCTTTTCTTTACACATTTCGACTAATTCGATATCCTTTTTCGTAGCCAGGTAGCAAAATGGAAATTGTAGGGTTTCATACAGTCCCGATTCAATCGCTTCCTTTGCAACATGGAGTCTATGATTTGTGATACCTATATGCCTAATAAGCCCTTTTTGTTTTGCCTCTAGCATACATTCATACAAGCCTGAGCCATCCCCTGGCTTAGGACAGACTGCTGGATTATGAAATTGATATAAATCGATGTAATCAGTCTGCATATTCGCAAGACAGGTTTCTAAATCCTTCCAAAAGCCCTCTGGCGTTTTCGATGGTGTCTTCGATGCAATAAAAAGATTTTTCCTCATTTCTGCATCAAATGCAAGTCCAAGCTTATGCTCACTATCTGTATAGCTTCTAGCAGTATCAAAAAATGTAATACCACTTTCATACGCTTTTCGAAGCAAAAAAACTGCATCCTCATCACTAATTCTTTGAATTGGCAATGCACCAAATCCATTTTTATTCGTTACAATTCCTGTACTACCTAGTCTTACTGTTTGCATAATCCCTCTCCTATTTTTGTTGTATTTTTATAGTCTCTATATTATGATGTAATAGTATCATATCAGCTGGTTAATTACACCTATAAATTCAGTTTTAAACAAGGAAATGGGGATTTTTATGGACACAACTATGGTTAAACCCAAATATCATCTTATAGACGCATTTCGTGGTATCGCTATTATCAACATGGTACTCTTTCATTTTTGTTATGATTACTTCACTGTATATCGTGGAATTTCAGATTGGTTTGAGCAACCTTTTAATAGAATTTGGCAACAATTTATATGTTTTTCTTTCCTAATCATAGCTGGAATCTCATTTCATTTTAGCAGACATAACCTAAAAAGAAGCATAAAACTAAACCTTTTAGGACTACTGATAACGCTAGTTACTTACCTATTTATGCCCTCTCAAATCATTATTTTCGGCATTCTAAACTGCATAGGTTGCTGTATTTTTATAGTATATTTTCTTGATAAAATCTTAGTAAAATGCTCTCCCTATTTAGGTGTTTTCCTCTCAATTATACTCTTTGCTTTCACAAGATACATCGTATACGCAGACCTTTCTCTCCCCGCTATGTTCTACCAGCATAACCTTTTGATTCCTTTTGGTTTTCCTCCATATGGATTTTTTTCAAGTGATTATTTCCCTATTTTCCCTTGGATTTTCTTAGTATTACTTGGATATTTTTTATTTCCAATCATCAAATCCCACGATAATATATCAATTTTTTTCATGAAAAAGGTTCCTATATTATCAAATATAGGAACCTACAGTATTTGGATTTATTTAGTACATCAGCCGCTTTGTATGCTACTATGCGAGTTACTATTCCGCTGTACCGAATTCACTTAAAATCAAGTCTTTATTACGATCTTGTGTCATACCAATCGACCAACTATTCACGAATAAAAGAAGTGGATTTCCTTTTAAATCTTTGATCTTTTTCATATCAGATGTACCGATGATCTTATTCAAATCAATCTCTTTATTCTCAATCCATCTGATGTGTTCATATGGTAGATTTTCAAGTCGAATTTCCACATTGTATTCATTTTCTAGTCTATATTTTAGTACATCAAACTGTAGCACACCTACTACACCTACGATAATTTCTTCAAGACCAGTATTGAATTCTTGGAAAATCTGAATCGCACCTTCTTGCGCAATTTGATTGATTCCCTTTACGAATTGCTTTCTTTTCATCGTATCCATCTGACGAACTCTAGCAAAATGCTCTGGTGCAAAAGTAGGAATACCTTCGAACTGAATCGATTGTTTCGGCATACAAACAGTATCTCCAATTGAGAAAATACCTGGATCAAACACACCAATAATATCACCTGCATAGGCTTCTTCTAAAATCTTACGTTCACTCGCCATAATCTGTTGTGGCTGAGATAAACGCATGTTTCTACCGCCTTGTACATGCTTCACTTCCATAGAAGCTTCGAATTTACCAGAACAGATTCTCATAAATGCGATTCTATCACGGTGAGCCTTATTCATATTCGCCTGAATTTTAAAAACAAATGCAGAGAAATCTTGCTCTACCGGGTCAATCAAATCACCCTTTGCAAGTCTTGGAAGTGGCGTAGTCGTCATTTCAAGGAAATGCTGTAAAAACACCTCTACACCGAAGTTCGTAAGTGCTGAACCAAAAAATACGGGAGTAAGCTTGCCTGCTCTTACACGTTCAATATCAAACTCTGCACTCGCGCCATCTAATAGCTCCACTTCCTCTGTAAGCTGTTCTGTAGCGGCTTGTCCAAGCTCTGCTATAAGTCTTTCACGGTCTGTCATAGAAACTTCTGTAACAGCACCTTCCTTTGTTCCTTTTTCTGTATCTGAAAACTTAAGGATTGTATTTTTCTCTCTATCATAAACACCTTGAAAGGTTTTTCCTGAACCGATTGGCCAGTTCACAGGACAAGTTGCAATTCCAAGTTCCTTTTCGATATCATCTAATAAGTCAAAGGTATCACTTGCATCACGATCCATTTTATTGATAAATGTAAAAATCGGAATTCCTCTCATACCACAAACCTTAAATAGCTTTCTAGTCTGGGCTTCCACACCCTTTGAAGCATCGATTACCATCACTGCCGAATCTGCTGCCATAAGTGTTCTATAGGTATCCTCCGAGAAATCCTGATGTCCAGGCGTATCTAAGATATTGATACAAAAATCATCATATTCAAATTGTAATACAGAAGATGTAACCGAAATACCTCTTTCCTTTTCGATTTCCATCCAGTCAGATACGGCATGTCTTGCTGTTGCCTTACCCTTTACGCTACCTGCTAAATTAATAGCGCCACCATATAGTAAAAACTTTTCTGTTAAAGTTGTTTTACCTGCATCGGGATGTGAAATAATAGCAAACGTACGTCTTCTATTGATTTCCTTTTCAAAATTTCCCACGTTATTTCCTCCAAACCTACTAATCTACTAATTGTACATACATTCTCAAATATACTAGAAATCAGAGTACTTGTAAATAGTTATCCCAAATCCTACCCTAAGAATTTCCTTGTTTGCATTGAAACATACTAGTTTTTTTGCTATACTACTTCTAAAATAAATAAACAGGAGAATTTCTATGAGACATTTAATGAAAGCGCTTGATTTTGGAACTGCTGAATTAGACAAGCTTTTTGACTTAGCGCAGGATATAGAATTAAACAAAGGAAAATACGCACATGCTTGTGATGGTCGCATTTTAGCTTCTTGCTTTTACGAACCTTCTACTAGAACAAGGCTAAGCTTTGAGTCCGCTATGCTATCTCTCGGTGGACAAGTATTAGGTTTTTCATCTGCTGATTCTTCTTCTGCTGCTAAAGGGGAAAGTGTTTCCGACACGATTCAGACCATCTCATGCTTCGCAGATATCTGTGCAATGCGTCACCCAAAGGAAGGTGCTCCTATGGTTGCAGCATCTAAGTCCAGTATTCCAGTTATTAACGCTGGTGATGGCGGACATGAACACCCTACCCAAACACTCACTGATTTACTCACGATCAAATCTCTAAAGGGCCGTTTAAACAACTTCACCATCGGCTTATGTGGTGATCTTAAGTTTGGTAGAACTGTCCATTCTTTGATTCATGCTCTACTACGTTATGAAAATATTCGTTTTGTCTTTATTTCACCCGAAGAACTGAAGCTTCCAGATTATATTATCGATGAGCTTGATTCCTTACAGGTTGATTATCAAGAAGTAATCCAAATGGAAGAGGTTATGCCAGAACTTGATTTACTTTATATGACACGCGTACAGCGTGAGAGATTCTTCAACGAAGAAGACTATGTACGCTTAAAGGATTTCTATATCCTCGATAAGAAAAAGCTGTCCCTTGCCAAAGAAGACATGCTCGTACTGCATCCACTCCCTCGTGTCAATGAAATCTCTGTAGAAATCGATTCAGACCCTAGAGCTGTGTATTTTGACCAAGTGCAGTACGGCAAATATGTACGCATGGCACTGATTTTAACCCTACTAGATTCATAAAACTTGATAACACCTGTGTTGCACTACATATCTATAATATGTAAATCTATATACTATTTCACGTAAGCACGCTTGCGCTATACGTCGCACATAGCGGTACATAAGATGCCAACAAACAGCATCTAAGTACCGACGGCTCCCTAATACTTACTTAGAAAAAGTATATAGATTTACATAATTTATTATACTTATGCAACACCGAGTTATACAAAGTTTCATGAACTATTACGTCCGTTTTGTATAGAAGCACGACAATACGGTAGAAACATAGCTAAGTGCTTCAGAAGCAAATGAGAGGAGAAAAATTATGTTAAACGTTGGAAGAATTGAAGAAGGTTTTGTATTAGACCATATTCCTGCTGGGAAGAGTCTTGAGATTTATAGATATTTACATCTTGATAAGTTAGATTGTCCTGTTGCTATTATCCGTAACGCTAGAAGCAACAAGCATGGAAAGAAGGATATTTTAAAGGTTGAATGTAGTGTTGATGTACTTAATTTAGATGTATTAGCTATTCTAGATCAGAATATCACAGTAAATGTGATTAAGGATTGTGAAATCATAGATAAAAAAGAGCTCGTGCTACCAGAAGAAATTCGTGGAGTGATTCGTTGTAAGAATCCTCGTTGTATCACCTCTATCGAGCAAGAGCTACCACATGTGTTCCACCTTACAAGTCGTGCAGATAAGGTGTACCGTTGCATCTACTGTGAAGAAAAGTTCAATGGCCGTTTCGAAAACAAATAAATTCTATTCAACTAGCTTTTATATAATACTTTTAGACAGGTACGCTTTCGCTATAGTTCGCACGTAGCGCTCCTTGGATGACAGCATGCTCGCATGCATTCATCCAAGGAGCGACGGCTCCAGAATACCTGCATAAAAAGCATTATATGAAAGCTAGATATTGAATCTCACTCAGCACAATCCCATTTTATTCCACCCTTATCTAAAGACGCGTACGCGTACTCTGTATTTCCCCTTCTTGGTAGTAAGTCCGATGCCATCATAAAAGAATTTCCCAAATCCTCTTACTTGTATCACTTCACCTTCTTTACATACTCTGCTATTGTTCTCGCACAGTCTACCCGAAACGAAGATTTTCTTTTCACGAAAGAGTAAAATACTTTTACTCCTAGATAGGTTATAGATGCTAGCGACCAAAACGTCTAAGCGTTCGCTTGCTACGTTATGTTCCTCTGGTGTTGGCTTAGCCTCTTCGTACTCTTGCAAATCAGTTGCAATGACGCATTTGATATTGGTGTGTTTGACCTTTTGTAGGGTATCGCAAATAAAGTCTGCTATCGGGGTTTGGCAGAATAGGTAACCTTGCTTTTCTAATACGATAATATCTCCTAAAAGGCCTCTATCGATGCCTAGGTTCATGAGGGCTCCTAGAAAATCTCTATGTGAAAAATTATCAGAAAACTTTGCAAGTAAGGGTTTCATATGAATCAAGGTAATAGGAAATTCCTCTTCGTAACCAAAATCAACTGGGTTTCCAAAACGAATCATGACGCGTTCTGCATTTTCTCTGCCACCGTAGACTTCATAGCCTGCATAAGAGAGTTCTTCGATCATATTCCAAAAAATAGTCTGTTCCATCATGCCAAGCATAGGGGTAAAGGTGTACATATTTTGGTTAAATGATTTTCTAGCAAGGTCCTTTAATCTATTTTTGAACTGTTGTAGTTCTTTTTCACTTCCAAGTGCCATAAAAACTATGTTCCTCTCTATCTAGCGCGCATAAAAATATCTTTTTGCCTTAATTTATCCTGTATAATCATTTGACTTGAATATAAACTGAAATATCCACTTGTAACATAGCTAATCGCACATGCAATTGCAAAAACAACGATGTCACTTGTTCCAAACAATTCTACACCTAATAGTATCGAAGTCAGTGGCGCATTCACTGCTCCACAAAAGACAGCAATCATCCCAACCGCAGAAGAGAGCCCAAGTGGTAGTCCTAATATAGGTGATAGCATATTGCCAAGTGTAGCTCCTATAAAAAGTGTCGGTACGATTTCACCGCCTTTAAAACCTGATCCAATGCTAATGGCGGTATAGAGCATTTTCAGTGCAAAAGCATACCAAATCACCTTTTCACTAAGTGCAAGCTCGATAATATTCGTTCCCGCACCATTATAATCACGTGTTCCAAGTACTGTTGAAAGCAAAATAATAATACAAGCACCTACCACAATTCTGACATATGCATTGCTAAAATAATGCTTCATAAAATGTGATGCTTTATGCATCAAAACGCAAAATAACATTGCTACAACGCCACAAATAACACCTAATATTACTATTTTAATCAAGGTTGCTGGATCAATATCATATACTAACTCTACGGTGTAAATCGCATCGTGAGCTCCCATTATTTGCGCCATATATTGAGCGATAACTGCTCCTAAAATGCAAGGTACAAATGCTGAATATTGTAATGTTCCAACTCTTACGACCTCCATACTAAAGACAGTAGCCGCAACAGGTGTACCAAACATTGCCGAGAAAACAGCGCTCATACCACAAAGTACCGTCACTCTTTTATCTTCATCATTAAATCTAAAAAGCTCTCCAAGATTCGATCCAATACATCCACCAACTTGAAGTGCAGCACCCTCACGTCCTGCTGAACCACCAAAAAGATGTGTCAAAATCGTCGATGCAATGATGAGTGGCATAAGCCTAAGTGGTACCTTTGAATCTCTATTCGTACTTTCCAAAATAAGATTTGTACCTGGGTCTTGCCTAACCCCTGCTCTATGATAAATAAATACAATACTAATACCTGCTAATGGCAAGAAATAAAGTAACTGCGTATGCTCCATCCTAAACTCTGTCACAACCTCAATATAGTAGTGAAATAAGCTTCCTATTGCTCCACCGGCTACACCCATGATCACTGCAACGCCAATCCATATCATAAAGTGCAGTGAGTATTTATAATTTTTCTTAAACATTTGTTCCATAATCTCTAAATGCTCCATCCTATTCTAATTCATTTGTAATCGCTTCTATCGGCACAACAGAAAGTATATCCCCACTTTCGTTCATACCAGATACAATACCAAGTAAAAAACCTTCCTCATCATATATAGGACTTCCTGAAATCCCTAGCCTACCCTCTGCATATACTACAAGCATCTCAGTCTCATAATCTGACAAATAAAAATCTACCGCTCCTACGATTCCATCTACAATATCACACACTGGATATATACTAGACTCTAGCATCCAAATACGTTCTCCTATCATAGCTTCAAAATCCATAAAAGCCTTTGCCCCACTATGCCCAAGCTGAAAATTCGTCTCATTTTCCACATAAATCACAGCAACGTCAAGTGCCTCTAACACCTCAAACTCCTCTTGCCCAAAAGCGATTTCTGTATTATCAAACAAGCATATCGTCCCCTCTGTTGCCTCCTCTAGTACGTGACCAGCCGTCAAAATAACCATCGTATCATTATCACATGCATAAATCACACCACTTGCAGTCACATCTTCTCCAGCTACAACCTGCACACATTCACGCCCCATCATGGCTATAATCTCATCCTCTAGTACATACCTGTCAGTACCTACTTCCTCAGTAGAAATCCTTGTCACACCCTCTTCTTGTAGCGGAACGGTTGAAATCGTTTCCAAAGTATCTTCTTCCTCCTGCAATAAAAATATCCCTGCAAGTACCAATAAGACAGCTATGCTACTAGCTAGTATCACATTTTTCTTCATACCAATAACCATCCCTTTCTCACACTCTTGCAACGATTTTTTGCCAATGCATAATTTCTTCTATATGATACTTCAAAAAGGTCCTCTACTGCAAGTGAATCTTTTCCTGATGAGTCTGAATTTTTCGCCATGAAAAAACCGACCTCCCAATCGTTAGTTTTTGGTCTAACTTTTTGGGGGTCAGTTCACAGACAGCTTTATAATACACTGTGTATAGACATCACTTTTCACTATATTCTTTCAACTCTACTAGGCACAGCCTCCTTGCTCTTTCTAAAAAGGGCAATAAAAACTCTTCAGATTCTAACACGGCATCTACAATTTTGCATGCCTTATATCCATCCTCAAAGGTTGGAAACTTATTATAATTCACAAAGAAATCCTTAAACAATAGCGTGTAACTATCCATTTGAATAAATTCATGACTAAACCTGTAATCCATTGGCAATATATCAGTAACCGAGATTTCTGTGTAACCTTGATGATACTCTGGGTGCTCAGGGATATGAATCTTTAATGTGTTTAGATGATGCTTCTCCCACTTAACATTCCCTTTTGTTCCATGTATTTCAATCACCATACCAGTTCCACCACCTGATACCCTTGAAAACTCAAATATACCCAGTGCGTGGTTAGAAAATCGTGCACTAAATACTGATAACTCATTTGAGGTAGTCTTACCATCTATTCTATATACTTCATTCATGCCAGCAATTGCAGAAAATTCCATTCCAAAATAGTGACACATATCGATGATATGGGTACCCAAGTCACCTAGGGCTCCACCTCTACTGTAGTAATCTTGCAATCGCCAATTCATACTACTGCTACTATTACTATTCACAGCCCAATTCATCAAAAACGAACCATAAATGTGACGTATTTCCCCTAGTGTACCATTTTCTACCAAATGTTTTATGCAACGGACTGCATGTATATATCTATAATTCATACACACCGCTGCAGGTATATTTTTTTCGGATGATAATTTAGAAAGCTCCAACGCCTGCTCTGATGTATCTGCGAGAGGTTTTTCACAAATAACTCGTTTACCATTTTCTAATGCCATTTTAGCAATATCATAATGCAAATGATCGTATGTCACAATATCTATCACATCGATATCAGGTCTTGTGACGACCTTTCTCCAATCTGTTTCAATTTCATTCCATCCTAGTTCCATCGCTCGCTCTATCGTAACATTTCTAGAGCACATGACAGCTTTCTCAACTTCATATTCAGGGTATAATTCATTGAATTGGTCAAAGCCATATGTGTGAGATTTACTTATGGAGCCACTTCCGATTATGCCTATTCTATATTTCATACTATACCCCCTCTATACTTCTGGAATTTAGATAAATGTAAGTTCTTCTAAATCATACTATGACACAGTAGAAACAATTAAAATTCTTTTTGTATAAATCCCCCATGTTCTAACTCATCTTTTAATAATTCGTAAACATACGAGGAGCTTTCAACATATAATCCAGTCTCAACATCTTGTAACTTTGTAAAAGTTTCTGAATTATATACTATTCTCATAGCTTCATCAAATTCTACTTCTTCGTTTTCTGTAATATAAACAACCATATCTTTAATAATAAACTCTATCAATTGCTCTTTTTTACCCATGGAACTCTCCTATCTTTTGTATATATTCCAAAGCTTTTTGAGTATGAAATGAATACTGATTTGTAGCTGACTTAAACGTTAATCCACGCAACAACGCATCAAAATCTATCCACTCATTTTGATATTGTCGAAATAGCACTGCCATATCATCATCTGCAATTGCCCCAACTACAATATCATATTTATTATCCAAATTATGCTCTTCACTCTTCATTTTTCTGAATTCATGACTTCTATTATTCATCACAAATACTGCCCACTCTGGAGAAGGATTTGAGCCAAATTTTCGTATATTCAATTCCTTTTCGTCATAGATGCTCTCTGAAATTTCATATACATTGACAATAGGTGTTCCTCCATAAATTGTAGATACCCTATATGCCATTTTAAGTGCCTGTTCTTTCATTTCTGTAAGGTAAAAACCTTTCCCAAAATCCTTATATGGTCTACATCGGTCTAAGTCTATCGTTTCAATTGACAAATTTGATCCATGATATAAATACATCACAAAACCCCTCCATTATTCCTACATATCCTAAATAAATCTTCTATCGTATCGTCAAAAGAAAGTGTATGTTCTATTTCATAATTTTCTTTCAAAAATTCAATTGCTTTATATTGATCTAAAAATTGAAATGCATGTTTTTGTTTTAATCCATATCTATATGCAAATTCACTAACACAACTTACTACATAATAAATAACTTTTTTTTCATCACTAACCATCAGTATACCCCTCTCTATATAATTATAATGTTAACTGTACCAATATGTGTCTATACATTACATCATACTAAAGTTGCTCTTATAATTCAATTGCAACAGCAATTTTATCATAAAAACGGTAGATAATTAATCATCATGTAAGGAGACTTTAAGCAATGTATTTTAACGTTACTTAAAGTCTCTTTTTTAATACCCACACATGAAGTCATCTAAATCTTCAAGTGCCCTTTTAAATTCTGAATAAGATTTCTTCACTATATCTGGTAAAAATACTGCCTTCTTCGTTACCTTCACAAATAATGCATAGTTTTATCTTATTGAATAATTTAGGAAGTCTATTACTCATTCACGCCCTCCTCATTATTACTCTGCATCTCCAATAAGCTCTTCATGAGTTCTGGCTCTGGCATAGCGCCCAAAGCACCTTTTTTATACTTTTCGATGACGTCCGTAGTATCTCGCACCCCCTGTGCTGCCGTAAAGATCATTTGTGCTTTATAGTTCAATTCATTGTTAAACATTGCAGCAATAGCTCTCGTGAGCTTAAAATGAATACTACTGTCTAACTCATCTATAATAAGGATTCTCCCCTTTTCTAAGGCTTCTACAATATAGCTTGCAAGTGCTGCTATTTTCTTTGTACCAGTCGAATCAAAAAGTAGGCTTGGTACCGAAACTCCTTTGTAAACAGAAGTAAGTCTTATTTGATGCATGATTCTATCTGGAATATCTAGCACTTTTTCTTCAGGCTTACCATCCTCATGTTTGAATGCTTCTATTCCAACATTTTCTATATCCGTATAAGTGAAATCTTCCATATCCAAATCCGCATTTTTAATAAAATTAACCACTTTACTTTGCAAATCATCTTGATTTTAGCAAGCGCATTCGAACCTTAGGAGAAATCAAAAAATTTAGCCGCTCCAAAAAAGCAGAAAATACACCATGAAAATATGACAAAAGACAGGATATGATACTTCAAAAAGGTCCTTTACTGCAAGTGAAGATTTTTCTGGTTCTATTGTATATTTCTATGTAACACATATACAAATACTATTATATGTGTTACAATCTCCATAGGGATGTAGTCTATGAAAAGTTATTCTTCACGAGAAGTGATTAGAATACTTAAAGAATACGGATGGTATGAAAACAGGAAAGGATATGTTATGAATAAAGCCGAGAGATATTTTTATCCAGCAATTTTCACATATGAAGAAAATCAGGAAATCGCTGTAACTTTCCCTGATTTAAACGTTGCAACAAGTGGTATCAGCGAGACAGATGCTCTTATTTCTGCACGTGAATTACTAGGATGTGTTATGCACGGTTTAGAAATGGATGGGGAAGAAGTTCCGCTTCCTACACACCTAGATCACTTAAAAGTCGAAACGAATGAACGCACTGTTTTAATCGACTGCTATATGCCATCTATTCGAATGGCAAATATTAATAAATCTGTAAACCGTACTGTCACACTGCCTGCATGGTTAAATGCAAGTGCCCTTGAGATGGGTCTGAATTTTTCTCAAATTTTGCAAGAGGCACTCAAAGAAAAATTACAAAAGCAATAAAAACTAAACACATGAAAAGCTCTTGCATCACTTTACTTACAAATGGCGCAAGAGCTTTTCCAAATTGCTCAATCAATGCAATATTCTCATATCTTCATCTGCAATTCCCCCAACTACAATATCATATTTATTATCTGAAAATATGCATTGAAAATTTGTCACTTGAAAAAATCAGAACTAATCATACTATAACAGCATACATTATGGTATTTATTACCCTTACGAATATAATTTTTCAATACTCCTTCTAGTATAAATCCACTTTTTTCTAACACTTTGCACGAAGCATATCCTTCATTCCAGTAAAGTGGTAAGATATTATAGCCAATCTCACACCTGTTAGCACTTAAATTATTTTCGATTATTCCTGCTTCTCCTATATAATTATAATATTAACTATGCATCTATAAATTATATCATACAAAAATCGCTCTTAGAGTTCAACTGCAACAACAAATTTATCCCGAAAACGGTATATAGTACAGCGTCGATCCTATCACCTGATATTTCCCCTCCACAAAGGAAGTTTCTTGCCTTACTAGTAAAAGTCTTCCATCTGCAAGAAAACAAGACTTACACCCTTCAACACCTCCTGCAACTTGATCAGAAACCACTTTAGCTTCTATTCCATTCCCTAAAACTATTTGTACTCCATAGTTCACGTTATATGTAACAAAGTTTCCATCTCTGCTTTCGCCTATTGCACTATAATATACCCCTGATGGCATGTTACTAATATGTTCTGATTCCATGCTTAATGTTTCTCCCGACATTTTAAAAATATCAGTACATTCTTTTTCCTCTCCCCAAGTTAAAATAGCATACACCTTCCCTTCGGGTCCTCGTCCTAAAGAATCTATGAGTTTATAGGTTCCTTCCTCATCTGAAATATCACCTACATATTCCCCGTCGCTATCAAAGACTTGCAATAAAACATCATCTAGAATTGCTGTTCTAACATACACATAACCATCTACATCTACTGCAATTGCCCATACGCTGGATTCTTCATCCGCATACTGTATAAATTCCGTCTCGTAAAGTAACTCTCCAAGTGGGGATATTTTAAGCAATTTTAACGAAGTCGTTGTGTGCTCTTGCTTTAATCTCACAACTGTATAAACATTTCCATCCATATCTGTAGTAATCACAGTTGGCACACCATCATTCCTAAAATCATCATAAAAGCTTTTAGATTCATCACTTCCTACCTCCATGCAAAAAATACCTTGTTCTTCACTTACTTCTGAATGAGTCATATAAAGTAGATTGTCATAATTTGCAATATAGGAAATTCCATTTCTTTTTGTATATGCAGTTTCTAAAAACTCCGTGCTTTGTGCTATGTCAGATACCTCAACTACGTCTCCATATTCTGTTTCCTGTAGCTCTTCTAGCTCATCAAATGTATCTGTATTCTCCAATGCCTCACTTGTATTCGAGCATCCCGTGAAAATCCACGAAAGTAACACCATAAAACCTACTATTATTTTAATCCTCATATAAGCTTTCCCCTAATACTTTTCCTTGATATATAAATCGGCTCGGTTTTTAATCGTTTCCGTCACATCTTCTACTGTTTTATCTCCATGAAAGTATGCATCCGCTTCTTCATAAATAATCTGCATGAGTTCTAAATCTGTAAAAGAGCTAGTTACAACCTCTCCTAGTAGCTCTACTAGTTCGTCTGCATCACTTTGTGTAATCTGATAAATATTCTCTGCTTCCTCTCCTTCAAACCGTACCTGATCTTTCACAACCTGATTTCCCTCGCTGTCATAAGTACTCTCCATTGCAGCTTCAAGACTTTCCTCTAATACTGTATTTAGTACAGGATATCCAGATTCCATATTGCTTTGATACTCATAAGACAAAATGCCATCCAAAAAATCATACACACCTTCTATAGATTCGCACTGGCTATTTACGCTAAAAACTTGATCCATCGGTTCACATACAAGTGCACTTCCATCCTCTGTTGGATAGCCCATAAAAGCAACATTTTCCCCACCAAAAAGAGCTTTTGTTGTAGTTACATCAAACACGCTTGACATCTTGAGCGGATACATTAGTATATCTCCTTGTAAATACATATTCCTTATTGAAATACTATCATCGAACTCTAAAGCACTTGGAAATTCATTGCAAAAAGCTAAGAGCTTTTGGAAGCTATCCGAATCAAAGCTAGTGCTTTGTGCTTCCCAATCTATAAAAGAATCTAGGGATGCCCCTAACAAATATGCTAGCACCTGACTTTTCGTCTCGCCCATAAAAAATACCGTATCATCCTCACGCTGCATATAATATTCCATAAGCGCATCTATATTCCAGTTATCTATTTTTGCTAAATCTCCAGCTAAAAGAGCCATCGATGACACCTTGTAGCTAGCTACTAACACCTTTAGCTCGTCAGATGTCTGAAAAGCATTTAAAATATTAGATGCATACTCATCTTTTGTTCCAATCCTATCATCCATATACGCACTTAAATCCAAAAAGACATCACTAGCCGTCAATGTTTTATTATAAATCTTACCCCAGCTCACAAGATCTGGTCCCTTGCCACCTACCATATCAATCATTAATTTTGTAAATGCATCTTCAGAATATTCAAGAAGCGTAAATTCCACTTCATACTCATCTTGACTCTCATTGAAGAGATAAATGTATTCTGATAACTGCGTATTCTCCTCAAATCCTGACACTTCGATATGCTGTTTTTCTAACGCCTCTTCCTGCCTACAGCCTGTTAGTAAAAGGTTACACCCAACTATAACGCATATAAAAACACAGTATTTTCTAATCACTGACATCACTTCAATCCCCCTCTTTTACAACAATATAATAGCAGCTTGTTTCCTCATCACTCTGACTTAGAATGCAAATTCTTCCATCTAAAAGCATTCCATAGCCACTTATTCTCTCACCATTTACAGGTAACCTGGATGCTGACAATCTCAAATCTAGCTCGTTTTCAGAATAACTATAAATACCATTAGACTTATTTAAAAGTAAAAGCTCGCATATTCTCATCCATTTCCACTTGGATTTCAACAAAAACATCTCCCTGCGCCTGCATAGTCCCTATAAAATAATCTCCATTTTCGTAGATCCCAGAAACATATATACGGTCAGAACCCGTGGAAAATACCGATTTTTGAAAAGCCTCTCCCTGATATAGTATCACTGCATCTTCTAAAGACACCTCTGTTTCTTCCACCAAGACATCACTCACCTGTGTTGATTCTATATCCGCTATAATATCCTCTTTTACATCCACATCCTGTGATATAGAATCCTTTACACCACAAGAACTTAGTATTAGCGTACTCATTAAAAATATCACCATATAAATTCTTCTCATTCACACACCCCATTCCCCAATTTTCTAATAGAGTAATCCTTCTATATTAGAAAGTTGTTACTTACCTTCCTAAAAAGTGCAATAAAAAACTCGTGCACCAATTACAATGCACGAGTTTAAAATCTCTTTTGAATGAATTTTGATATTCAATCGCTTGAATTGTTTCACAGTTTATGCTCTCTTCACCATATTAAAAAAAGCTGCGAGCTTTCACTCACAACCTCACTATTTATATAAATCCATATACTTTCAAAACTGTTATTTTGCGATGTGTACTTACTAGTCATAGTATCTATATATAGCTTTCTTAGGTACTAGCGAGTCGTCGGTCCTTAAATACTAAGGAATGCTAGCATGACTTAGTATTTTATGTACCGCTACGAACGAGGTGTAGTGCAAACGTGCCTTAGAAAGCTATATATACATACTATGACGGCATGTACATGTTGTATTTAATAGGGGTGAAGCAGCTCGTAAGCCGGGTTCTGTCATACAAAAGTATGTGATAATCATCTATCTAGGCCTACCGTTACCGATAGGCTCAAGCGACCCACCTAAGAACAGATCGGGCTAATCTATTGTTCTATACTTGGTCTTGCTTCGGATGGGGTTTACACGGCTCCCTTTGTTACCAAAGAGACGGTAGTCTCTTACACTACCATTCCACCCTTACCAGTTGCCTGGCGGTTTCTTTTCTGTTGCACTAGCCTTAGAGTTGCCTCCACCGGACGTTATCCGGCATCCTGCCCTATGAAGCCCGGACTTTCCTCACCCACTTGCGTGGCTGCGATTATCTGTTCTACTTCACCCATTTTGGTATCATAGCACACTCCCTATACTACGTCAATGACACAAGTGCAGTTTCCTATAATTCCTACAATTCAAATGGTGTTTCTTGGTAAACTAAGTTAAGAAAATTTGAGTACATGCAGTTACTATGTGCTCTCCATTGTAAATATGGCTTCTTCGTATGGTCATCCTCTGGATAGTAGTCCTTTGGTGGATCAATATCTAAGCCTTTATTTAAGTCTCTCATATACTCTTCATGAAGCGTGTATCTATCATATTCTGCATGCCCCATAACGAATATCTGCTTTGCACCCTTTGTGGTACATAAGAACACACCAGCTTCTTCTGACTCTGCTAACACTGACAATTCTTTACATGCATGAATCTTCTCAGCAGGTACTGTCGTATGCCTGCTATGAGGTGCTAGGAAATAATCATCGAATCCTCGTACTAACGGATTTTTTCTATTTGCCACTTTGTGTTTAAATATACCAAATAGCTTTTTGTCTAATAAAACCTTATCGATTCCAAAATGATAATAAAGACCAGCCTGAGCCCCCCAACAAATATGTAGCGTACTTGTCACATGCTCTTTGGTCCATTCCATAATCGTACAAAGCTCTTGCCAATAATCCACCTCTTCAAATGCCATTTGCTCTACAGGCGCACCTGTGATAATCATAGCATCAAACGAACGTGCCTTTAACTCCTCAAAGTTTTGATAAAATTTATTCAAATGATTTGTAGATGTGTTTTGAGATTCATGCGTACTTAATTTCATAAAAGCTACATCCACCTGAATCGGTGTATTTGATAAAGCTCTTAATAGTTGAAGCTCTGTTTCTTCTTTTACTGGCATCAAATTTAATATACACACCTGAATCGGACGGATATCTTGATGCATCGCACGAAATTCATCCATCACAAATATATTTTCATTGATTAAAATCTCTTTTGCTGGTAAATCACTCTGGATTTTAATTGGCATCTAATAGTTCCTCCATAAATTTCTGTACAAATTCCTTCTCTGTCATAATAGGCACCTCTAATTCCTTTGCCTTCTTATTTTTAGAAGAATTGGACGTAGTATCATTATTTACTAATATCGTTGTTTTATTTGTAACACTTCCTGTCACCTTACCACCCCGAAGCTCGATGGCATCCTTTAGTGCATTTCTATTGTCAAAAAGTTCTAAAGACCCAGTAATAACAACCGTTTCCTTCTCCAAGCTTTGCACACCCTCTGATAATTGTTCCACCTCAATATGAAGCTCTTTTAATAATTGTTCTAATCGCTCTCTATTGCTACAGTCGTGCATATATGTAGCAAACGTTTCTGCAAGCACTGCACCAACTCCATCCACTTCTAAGAGCTCTAAAACGCTCGCCTGCATCATGCTCTCTACATCATATACAAAATGCTTGCATATAAGCTTTGCAGTAGCTAAGCCTATCCCTGCAATGCCGAGTGCATATATTACCTTTGGAAGCGTTGTTGTTCTAGCCTGCTCAATCGAACTTATCAAATTGTCGTAGCTTTTTTGACCAAAGCCTTCTAGCGTAACGATTTGTGTTTCATACTGTGCTAAATGAAATAAATCAACAAAATCATGAATGTAACCATTTGCAATAAATTTTTCTAGAGTAGCTTCGCTAAGCCCATCCATATTCAAAGCATCTCTTCCTACAAAAAGAGTAAATGCTTTTATTTTTTTCGCACTACATGCATCGTTGGTACAATATAAAAACTGTCCATCTTTAACCTTTTTAATCTCCGTTAAGCCGCCACAAACAGGGCAGTTTGACGGGATACTAAGTGTATCTGATTTCGTTATGTTCTCACCAATTTGTGGAATAATCATATTCGCTTTATAAACTGTAATCCTATCTCCAAGCCCGAGTTGCAAAGCCTTTACTATACTGATATTGTGCACACTTGCACGACTCACTGTCGTACCCTCTAGCTCAACAGGTTCAAAAACAGCAACTGGATTGATCAGACCTGTTCTACTAGCACTCCATTCTATTTCTAGAAGTGTCGTTTCTTTTAATTCATCTGCCCATTTAAACGCCATAGAATCTCTTGGAAACTTACTCGTAGTACCAAGCCCCTCTCCATATGCGATATCATCATAGCATACTACAAGTCCATCGCTTGGAAGATTGTAGTGCTCTATTTCGTGAGCAAACTGCTCCACGCGGTCTAAAATCGTGTTGTACTCTACCACATAATATGGAACAACTGCAAATCCTTGCTCTAATAAGAAACTCATCTGCTCTTGTCTTAATCCAAACTCAAGACCTGTAGCTTGCACAAGAGAAAATGCATAGAAAGAAACCATTCGCTTTGCTGTAACCTCACTATTCAACTGTCGAACTGAGCCCGAACAAAGATTTCTAGGATTTTTGTATTTCATATCCTCTTCATCTATTTCTCTATTAATCTGTTCAAAGTCCTCATAGGAAATAACTGCCTCCCCTCGAAGTACAAGACTTCCCTTATAAGGTATAGATAGCGGTATATTACAAAACACCCTTGCATTGGCCGTAATCACTTCACCAACCTCACCATTGCCTCTTGTAACTGCTTGGATCAGCACCCCATCCTCATAGGTTAGTACAATGGTAAGACCATCTAGCTTCCAGCTAATGAGTGCTTCCTTTTCACCTAAAAATGCTCGAAGCTCTTCGCGTTCCTTTGTCTTGGCAAGAGAAAGCATAGGCTTTTCATGTTGCATCTTCGGTAATTCATCTACAACTTCATAACCAACTTGTTTGGTTGGGCTATTTGCTAGTATAATACCCGTCTCTTCCTCAAGCTTAGTCAATTCATCGTATAAATCATCATATGCCTTATTAGACATCATTTCTTCATCTTGCGCATAATACGCTTTATTAGCCATCGTTAGTATAGGAATTAATTCCTTCATGCGTTCTAAATTATTCATTTCCTCTACTGACTCCTTTATTTCTATTCACTATATCATATAAATCTTTAAGCTCTTTACCTTCGATTTCTCTATATGCACCTGGCTGTAGGGCACCAAGTAAAATATTTTCTACTCGCACGCGCTTTAAACTAACAACCTTGCGACCACACGCCTCACTCATACGCCTAATCTGCCTATTGAGTCCTTGCGTTAGAATAATACGAAAGGTATATTTACCCTCTTGCAAGATTTCACAAGTTCTTGTCGTA
This sequence comes from Lachnospiraceae bacterium, assembly GCA_044425805.1. Lineage (GTDB taxonomy): Bacteria > Bacillota > Clostridia > Lachnospirales > Lachnospiraceae > RGIG6307. The sequence goes on from JAWXVC010000006.1 coordinate 169,068, forward strand.
ACATCGAGCTCCTTTAAATAAACTCCCTTTTGCATCTTTGCAATAAAATCAGAATCAATTTCCTTATCGACCTTTACTATGTATTCCTTTTCATGTCTATTCGCACCCTTCATAAGACCTTGAATCAAATCACCATCATTAGTCATAAGCAGCAATCCTTCGCTATCTTGATCAAGTCGTCCAGCATAGGTTACACGAATCGGATATTTAAATACATCTGCAATTTTTCTCTTTGCATGTGGATCTTTCTCTGTGCAAGTGATACCTGTCGGTTTATACCAAGCTAATACAACAATTCTGTCACGTTTTTTTAGTTGCTTCGCTCCAATGGTCACCTTGTCGCTATCCCTTACAGTTTGGCCGACGGAAGCAATCTGTCCATTTATATACACCTGTCCTGCCTCAATATATTTATCAGCCTCTCTTCTCGAACATAGCCCTGACTGTGCCATAAATTTATTCAAACGCATTCCATCTGCCATAACTAAACCACCTTTTCTCTTTACCTGTCCTTAAGAAATACTATCATATTAGGCTCTATTTGTACACCAAATATTATAGATACCCCCTAAGAGTATTGATTGTTTTTTCTTCAAAATCCATTAATTCTTTTGACAAATCCTTTGCCGGTTCACTTGCTTGTTCATTATGATTTAGTACCTTATACATATCTGTTACGCCCATATTAGCCCCTCTAATCATGAGCTCACTAATACGACTGCTACTTTTGTCATGCATCGTATTCATATACACACCGCTACGAAGCATCACGTCTGTCATTCTTTTATTAACATAATTTCGTTCTTTATCCTTTGCAAGCCTCTGCGTCGCCTTATCATATAGCTCGCTATACTTTGTTGCCTGCTTTTGCAACTGATTGATTAGCTTTTCCTCTTTCGTTCTAGGCACAATAGCATCAATTGCCTCAAGTCCCATATGTGTGTTTTTTTGTATTTCTCTATACAGCATACTATCTTCTTTTTTCATCATAACTATATCCTTTCATTCAAAAAGGACCTCACAATCGAGATCCTTTTTAGTATTTGAAATAATCATGATTTTATTCTATTGAATTTCTACATACTCTGCAGCTACATAGGCTACGGTACCATTGTAAATAACCTTGCAAAATCCACTCTCTGCATCTTCTACATATGGTAAGGTTTCGCCTTCTTCTAACTCACCTAGCTTATCAGAAGCCGCACTTGCCTGTGAGCGAATATTAATCTTCGTAATAGCAACAACAGTTCCTGTTGCCTCTTCTTCAGAAATTTCTTCAGTTATAATCACATTGAGGTAATCGGTTTTAAGATATGCATCTTCACCTTCATAGCTAATCTTCGACCAACCATTTACGCGCATTTCAATCACCTCTACAACTGTTCCCTTTTCAAGCTTGCCCAATACATCTGAACCTTCACTATCTGACTTTCTAACATTTAGAGTATCTGTAAGTGTTGCTGTACAAGAAGTTGCAAGAATAGTTTCATCTGTAGATTCCTCTTGTGTTTCCTCTTCACTTACTACCATCAAAGATTCGTCTTGCTCTACAAGCGTTGTTCCAACCGCATCACGAATTTCACTGAGCAAAATATCCATATATACTTGTACTGTTTCATCTACTGCAAGCATCTCTTCATACTCTTGATCAATGGAATCAAGTAGTGAAATAATCGAGTCATCTAACTCTAACGCTTCAATATATACTGCTTCTTCATCTGTTAAAATCCCTTCATTCAAATAGTAGTTACCATTTGAATCCATGCAAACATAGAAACAATAGATGCCAGGGATCAAGGTATCTAAGCCTTCCATCTTAGATCTAGCTGCTGCATAGACTACAAAACTATTTTCTGCAGGACCTATTTTGGTAAAGACATTATATTCTGGAAAAGACTCAATGTGCTTACCAAGCTCAGCAATACGTATCATCTCTGTATCCGAAACATTATTGCTAAGATTTGCTATCGTATCAACATCACCATCCGCAAGCGCATTCAAATACGTCAAAATAAGTTCATTGATTTCTTCATATTCATCTACTAGCAGTGGATTATCTACGATAGCTACGACTGCCGTTTCTTCTATTGCGCTAGCATTTACAGCTGCTTCTTCTGTATTAATATCAACAACTTGTTCTGTCTCACCGTTTAAGACCTTTGCCACCAAAATCATTACAATAATAATGACAACTAGTGGAATAGCTATTATAATTTTTTCTGAAACTAATTTTTTCATTTAAAAACCTCACTTTATTAAAACATAACAACGAAGTGTGTCCGACAGGAATCGAACCTGCATTTAAGGCGTCGGAAGCCTTCGTTCTATCCATTAGACTACGGACACATTTTTGTAATATATTACAAATTTGTTACATCATCGTTATTTATCTTAACATATGTGATTTTAAATGTCTAGTTTTTTTTCACCTTTCACAATTGCAAACTCCTCTTTTTCGATACTGTAATACAATATTGAATACGATAAAATTTCCTCTAGTTCAACTTGTGTATCATTCACCTCCTGCACCATAGTCAACAATTCCTGTACCGTAGGTGCTTTGCTTAGTGGTACTAGAATCAATTCATGAACAGATGAAGGCAAAACATAAAAATCTTCCTTAAGGCACTCAACTATCGTACGAATCGTATCTGGATAGCAAAGAACACTTGCTCCAAAATATCTAGCGTCATTTGAAAGTACATACATCATTTCTTCCTGTTCTTCTAATAACTGTTCTTCTCCTAAAAATCCTACCATCAAACTCCTCATACCATCAAGGGTTATAGAATTTTTCTGTATAGCATTTTCTCTAGCAATATATAACATCTCCTGTTCTGAGCATCCCCATAGCTTGCAATGTTCCTTCTTTATAAGAATACTCCCTCTTTCTATATCCTCTTGACGCAGTTTATAATATGCTACAACCGCATACTCTAAAAAAGAAATATATGGTGTATCTTCTAACAACTCCTTATTCTTTTCTATATGTATTAATTTAACAAACAACTGCTCTTGTACTTTTTCAAAATCCTGAAAATCCTTGATAGAAAAGTGAAAAAGATCTTTTTCTTTTTTGTAAACCTCTAAAATTTCTACGATAATTTGATCTATATTTTGTTCATTGCAATAACGATCATAGTAATTTTCCAAATAAATAGTCGGAGAAATTTCTTTGTTTTCATCCTGAAACATAATACCGTATCTTTTTACACCGTTTAACTTTTGTACTTCCTTCATTGTAATTTCCACTTTTCCTTCGTATGTTTCTTTGAATGTTTCTAAAATACATTCTCTAAAGCTTTTAAATGTCATTGCATTCTCCTTTTTGTTTTGATTACTAGCTCATTATAAAGGATTCAAAAACCAAAAGTAGGCTATATATAGTCTATTTTTAAAAAAAGTTAAATTGATAAAATCAGTCGCCTATGTTATCATAAGCAATGAAATTAAATAACAACTCAAGAAGGGGATTTACTATTATGATTCAATTATCAAGTACCAAAAAGTTAGTCTATGCAGCACTTTTTTTAGCACTTGCGCTTGTTTTACCAATGTTGATTGGCCAAATACCAGAAATCGGTTCTGTCCTATCTCCTATGCACATCCCAGTTTTACTTTGTGGATTTATCTGCGGTGCCAAGTATGGTGCACTAGTCGGTTTTACTGCTCCACTATTAAAAACAGCGCTTTTCACAATTCCGCCACTTTATCCTACAGCATTAGCAATGTCTTTCGAGTTATTGACCTATGGACTTGTAGCAGGACTTCTATACGCAGTATTACATAAGCACATCGCTCATATTTATATAAACTTGATAGGTGCTATGATTGCAGGACGCATTGTATGGGGTCTATCCATGCTTGTTTTATTAAGTGTAAAAGGTCAAGCCTTTACGTTTTCCGCCTTCTTAGCAAGTGCTTTTATAACTGCTATTCCAGGTATTATCACTCATATTATTGTCATTCCAGTATTAGTGATCATGGCCCAGAAATTTTTAACAAGTGAGTCTAAAAGGTGAAACAAGTGAAAAAATCCAGAGAGCAGTTTTTAAAAGAATTAGTACTTACACAAAATTCCATAATTGGCATTGATGGGCCCTGCGGTTCTGGCAAGACCACTCTCTGTGAGATGATACAATCTTCTCACGAGGTTGATGTTATTCATCTAGATGATTTTTTCTTACCGCTAGAGCTACGCACCCTAGAGCGCATGCAAGAATGTGGTGGTAATATACATTATGAACGTTTCAAAGAAGAAGTTTTAGATGTGATTTTATCTGGTAATGCTTTTTCTTACCGAAGATTCGATTGTTCTAAGATGTCCTATTCAGACACCTATTATATCGATAACACGAAGCCTATCATTATAGAAGGATCTTATAGCCTTAGAGAAGATTTTCGTCCTATCTATACTACTAGCATCTACATAGATATTGCACCACATATTCAATTTGAGCGTTTGCTACAAAGAGTTGGACCTAATCGTATAAAGGATTTTGAAACAAAATGGATACCAAAAGAAAATGCATATTTTGAACACTACAATATACAAGAAAAAGCTAGCATTGTTATCATCTAACAATGCTAGCTTTTTCTTGAGATATCTATTATGCTCTAGATAAGTAATCACCTGATCTAGTATCGATTTTAATAGTATCGTTTGTTTCAACAAACAATGGAACATAAACTACTGCACCTGTTTCAACTGTAGCAGGTTTTGTAGCACCTTGTGCAGTATCTCCTTTAAATCCTGGCTCTGTGTCTGTAATCAACAACTCTACGAATAGAGGAGGTTCAATAGCAAACACCTTACCATTATGTGAACATACCTTACATACTTCATTTTCTTTTACAAACTTCAATGCATCACCAACTGATTCATCGTTTAATGCAATTTGATCATATGTTTCCATATCCATGAAGTTATATAAATCTCCATCTGCAAATAAGTACTGCATATCTTTTCTTTCGATACGTGCTTGTGGACATTTTTCTGTAGGTCTAAATGTCTTTTCAACCACACCACCACTGATGATATTTTTAAGTTTTGTTCTAACAAATGCTGCACCCTTACCTGGTTTTACATGTTGGAACTCGATAATCTGATAAATGTTGTTTTCGTATTCTATAGTAACACCATTTCTAAAATCGCCTGCTGAAATCATTTTTAATCCTCCTAAGATTGCATTCTGACATAAGTTTACAATATATCTGTATACTTTTCAAGTATTTTTTGTTTATTTAGCTATTAAGTCGATGGCATCTAAGTATCCTTGTAAACCTCTTCCATAAATCTGCGCGTCGCACACTTCTTTTGTGACAGAAATCTGTCTAAATGCCTCTCTTTTGGTAATATCCGAGATATGTGTTTCTACCTTCATCACCTGAATACTAGCAAGCGCGTCTCTAATCGCATAGCTATAATGTGTAAAAGCGCCTGGATTAATAACAATACCCTGCGTTCCATCAAAATAAGCATCCTGTATTCGATCAATAATCGCTCCTTCGTGGTTACTTTGGAAAACTTCTATTTCCGCATTCATTTCTGTTGCCTTCGTAGCAATCATTTCTTTTAAATATGCATAATCTTGATTGCCATATACACTTTTTTCTCTAATACCCAAAAAATTAAGATTAGGCCCATTTATAACAAGAATTTTCATAATCATCTGCCTTCTTTCTTGTGTTTTTTTGAAACTTCTTTTTTATCTATTTCTAATGCGACTTCCGTTATTTCTTGTAACACTTCATACATTTCTTTATCATCTATGGAAATCACATAGTCAGCAGCTTCCTCATAGATTGCATCTCGTATAGCAAGTAGTTCTTCAATCGCCTGCTTTGGATTAGGCCCTTGCAATAGAGGTCTAACCTTATCATGCTTTAATCTTTGATAGATTGTTTCTGGCGAAGCCTTTAAATATATGCTCGTCCCAAGCTTACGCATCAAAATACGATTCTCTGCTCTCATAGGGGTTCCACCACCAAGAGCCAAAATCTTGCTAGTTTTTTCGGACAATAAAGCTTCTAAACATGCTGTTTCTTGTTCTCTAAAATAATCTTCACCTCTCGTAGCAAACATACTTTTAATCGAACAACCCGCTTTTTTTTCTATGAACTTATCTGTATCAATAAAAGAGCACTTTATTCTATAGCTCAAACGATATGCCATAGTACTTTTTCCACTCCCCATAAAACCTATCAATAATATATGATTCATGCTTACTCTAATGCCTCTTTTAATCTTTCGTATACCTTAAGTGACGTCTTTTCATCTATCTGTATATTATACCAATACTCATATGCTATAACGCCTTGATATAACAGCATTTTAAGTCCATGAAACGCTCTTTTTTGTTTGCCTATGAGTTTTTTGATAAATGCTGTTTCATATGGGTTATATACTAAATCATATCCTGTATGAACCAAATCATAGAATGCATCATCGCTAATGAGTACATCCTCAACATGGGGATACATCCCTACACTTGTAGCCTGAATGCATAAATAAGTTTTTCCTTCTAGTTCTTTATAATCCTCAAGCTTTAATACTTGTACTAACTCTTTTTGTGCATAACGATTCACTTCTTTTGCAATATCTAATGCCTTATCAATTGTTCTATTCAAGACATAGACCCTTTTTGCACCATATTTCGCAAGCAAAATACACACAGCTCTTGACACACCACCAGCGCCTAACACAATAACCTCTTCACCCTCTACGACCACGCCATCACTATCAAACGCTCTTTTAAGACCAGGGATATCTGTATTATAGGCCTTGTATCCACCCTCTACTCTAACAAGTGTATTTGCAGCTCCAATCACACTTGCAAATTCATCTATCTCTATCGCATATTGCATCATCTCTGTCTTATGTGGAATCGTGACATTCATACCTTCAATACCAAGGGCATATGCACCTTGAATAGCATCCCCTAGGTTTGTTGGCACATGGAACGGAACATAAACTACATTATGAGAAAACACCTTTGCTAATTCATTATGTATAATAGGTGACCGTGTATGTTCAATTGGGCAGCCAATAACACCCAAGGTTTTCGTGGATCCATTTATTTGCATTTGCTCATCTCCCTTTTGTAGAAATATAGAACAATTTTTTCTAGATAACGCTTTAATACGATTTGAATTTCTTCTTTTTTGTCTATAGGAACAACTAAAATACTATAAATTCCACATCTTTTCGCGCCCCAAACATCTGTAAAGAGTTGATCTCCAACAAATAGTGTATTCATTTTCTCACTACACATATGCTCCATACATCTACGATAGGAAGCCTTTAGCGGTTTTTTCGCCTTGAAAATATATGGCAACATTCCAGCATCTATTGCAAAGCTTTTTACTCTAGGTTCCTTGTTATTCGACATAACCATGCATGAAAAACCTATTGCATGCAATCTATCAAACAATGCAATTGCCTCAGGTGTCGCCTTTGCACCATGTGGTACCAAGGTATTATCAATATCAAAAATAATAGCACGATATCCCATTTGATAATATTCCTCAAATGGTATTTTATATGTACTATCTATATACAAATTTGGGTATAATGCTTTCAAGACACTCCCCCTTTATCAGTTATTATTCAGCACAGTTCTAAGCTCATCCATAAAAGTATTTAAATCCTTAAATTCTCGATAGACAGATGCAAATCGAACATATGCAACCGCATCTAAATCCTTCAACGCGCGCATGATAAGCTCACCCACAATATGTGAGTCAACCTCAGCCTTTTCTAAAGAAAAAACACTGTTTTCAACATGGTCAATCAAATCAGTAATCTGTTTTGAACTAACAGGTCTTTTGTGACATGCAAGCAAGACCCCTTTTTCAATTTTCTCCCTATCATATACTTCTCTTGTAAAATCCTTTTTTACAATCATGACTGGAAGCGTCTCTACACGTTCATATGTCGTGAATCTCTTCCCACAAGCTTCACAAGCCCTTCTTCTGCGTATTGCATTCAAATCTTCTACAGGTCTAGAATCAACAACCTTTAGGTTTTCATGGTTACAAAATGGACACCTCATATCCCCCACCTCATCCTCGTTTTTCACAATTTTATCAAACTTACTAATTTACGTCAACCAAAATAATGTCAGGACCTATCTGTTTAATGTCACAAAAGCATATAACGTAATCTGGTTCACAAGGTAGCAAGCATCCCCATTTTCCTCCCGCAGGAACAAATATTTTCACAATGCAGCCAGAGCATGGATCAAATTCAACATCCCTAACCCTGCCAAGTTTCTTACAATCCTTAATATTAATAACATCCTTACATTTAAATTCCGAAAATAACATAACTCACGCTCACTCATTCTTTCTATATAGTATACGCAGTGAACTAAATTTGAGGAATACTTTTGGCATAAATTTAAAATATGTGCTCATACTACACTTCATAAGATGATGTGACTTTTAAAATTACTAATCTATGAGAAAAGGATGATTATCGCTATGGGAAAAGTCGAAATTTGTGGTGTAAACACTGCAAAACTACCATTACTAAAGCAAGCCGAAAAAGATATACTATTCGAAAAAATAGCACATGGAGATATGCATGCAAGAGAAGTTTATATCGAAGGAAATTTACGCCTTGTTTTAAGTGTTATCAAGCGCTTTTCTGCTAGTGATGAAAATGTTGATGATTTATTTCAAATAGGATGTGTGGGATTAATCAAGGCCATTGATAACTTTGATCGAACATTAGGTGTAAAGTTTAGTACTTACGCTGTTCCAATGATTATTGGTGAAATCAGGCGATATTTACGAGACGGAGGAAGCATTCGTGTAAGCAGGTCTTTAAAAGACACAGCATACAAAGCACTACAGACAAAGGAACTGTTAATCAAAACTACGCACCAAGAGCCTACCATTGAAGAAATAGCCAAGGAGCTCGGAATAGCAAAAGAAGACATTGTTTATGCTCTAGATGCAATACAAAGCCCTATGAGCCTCTATGAGCCTATTTACACAGACGGTGGTGACACACTCTATGTTATGGATCAAATCAGTGATAAGAAGTGTAAGGAAGAGCTCTGGGTAGAACATATTGCTCTATTAGATGCAATGAAACGCTTAGCATCTAGAGAAAAGGAAATTATCACTCTCAGATTCTTTGATGGAAAAACCCAAATGGAGGTTGCTGAATATATCGGAATTTCCCAAGCGCAAGTTTCTCGTCTCGAAAAAAATGCACTCAAGATCATGCGTGCATATTTATCGTAAAAAAGACCTATATGACACTCAGCATTATTATGAACGCTGTGAGTCATATAGGTCTTTGATCTATCTCGCTTTACTTAGCTTCTATTTTATTATGCATATTAAAGAAAATAAATCCTATGATAAACAAAAAGGATAAGGAAGCCACACCAGCTCTTGATGTATTAAAGATTTGTGTACATACACCAACTAGCAAGGTTCCCATAAAAGAAGCCCCTTTACCAAAAATATCGTAAATCCCGAAATACTCAGCTGCTTTTTCCTTTGGTACAAGCTTCGCAAAATATGATCTTGACAATGCTTGTATTGCTCCTTGGAATACACCTACGCATACCGCAAGCACCCAAAAATCAAAAGCCGTATCCAAGAAAATTCCATATACAGCAATTAGAAAATAAGCGCAAATACATACATTAATAAGTTTTTTAGGTTCATGCTTACTACAAAGTCTACCAAACAACAAAGCAAATGGAAAGGCAACAAATTGTGTTAGTAATAAAGCTAACAATAAATTCGTATCTGTAATACCTACATCAGACCCATAAGTAGTCGCCAATTCTATAATCGTATAAACACCATCTATATAAAAGAAAAATGCAAGCAAGAAAAACAATATTTTTTTATCTTGTTTTAGCTCTTTAAAAATCTTTCCAAGTCTTGAAAGGCTACTTCTAACAGGATGTTCTACCGTCTCTACGTAATGTGTTTGTTCATAGGTACGTAAAAGAGGAAGGGTAACTAAAAACCACCATGCCGCATTTAAAATAAAGGCAAACATCATACCAGTACCCATACTAATTCCAAATAAATCCCCGCCAAATAAAACGATAACAACACTAATAATAAAAGGAATACAACTACCTAAGTATCCCCACGCATACCCATTAGAACTTAAGACATCCATTCTTTCATCCGTAGTAACATCAACAAGCATAGCATCATAAAAAATTATACTTCCACTTAATCCAACCTTAGCTAAGATAAAGATAGCCAAAAACAATACCCACTCCGTCGGAATAGATAATGCAGCACAACAAATTACGCCAAGCATCATAAACATTGTAAACAATGGTTTTTTATAACCCTTATTGTCTGCGATAGACCCTAAAATCGGTCCTAGCAAAGCAACAATTATCGTAGATATTGATAATGCATAGCTATAAAATGCTGTGGAATTCACATCGCTAATCCCTGCCGCCTCTGTCAAACTTTTATAGTAGATTGGTATAATAGTTGATACCAGCAAAACAAAAGCAGAATTCCCTACATCATACAACACCCATGCTCTTTCGCTTTTTGTAAAGTTAAAAATATTCATATTAAATCCATCCCTTCTCCCTCATTGAACTATTTAAGTATACAGACTAATTTGCAAGATACAAGCCTTTTTACTCTTTTTTTACACAATCTCTCTCTCGAATTCTTTTTCAGTACAATAGTCTCTATAATACCTCTTAGAAAACTGACTTGTATCGTTCTCTCTGTATTTCTCAACAAACTCATCAACGAGCTCAATAGCTAGCGAAATAGCCCCCTCTAGCTTTTCATTCATAACCTGATTCACAGGTATACATAATGGTTGGTCTTCTATTCTTATGAAAAGACCTTGCATCCCTTCATACTTACCAATTATTTTTAATACAGCAAACGATATCGCCCTAATAACTTTTCTATTTGGATCAAACAATGCTAAAAAACTTTTCATACTTCTCAAGCTTTTTTGAACAATTTCTGTTGGCATATCCCAAAAAGGAGATATAACCAAGGTATTTTCATAGGATGCAAATACATGACTTGTATAATCAAAGCTATAAGGATTAATCCCTTGCATTTTTAATAAATATTTATCAAACTCTGTTTCTATTTCTGAATGAGATATCCCCGTCTCTATTATTTGTTTTTCTATATATGGATGCAAACTAGAATCTAACGCAAAATGACAAACAAACCCCAACATATAAGCAAGTGCTTTGTCTCTCTCTTGACCCTCTAGGTTTTGAATCAAGCGTAATGATTTTTCAAAAAAAGGTCCTGCTGGCTCATCGTGCATTCTATGCGCAACCATATTATATGGATCTTTTTGTAATGCTTTGTAGTAAAACATAATATCCGGTCCATGTACTCCTATTTCAAAAAGTTGAATTTCTTTTTGTAGCAATATTTGTAACTCGCTTTCTAATCTATCCTTTACTAATCTCCCAAAATACACATGTGCATATCCATTTGGCATATTACGAACCATCCCTTTCTCTTAGTGCTACTTAGACTAATCTATCCTTTTCCTCTTCTAGGCAATGAAAAAGCGACCACACAAACGTGTGGTCGCACTTGCTTACTAGTTAAACTGGTTATTCATGTATCCTACTTCGCATAATCTACAGCTCTAGATTCCCTAATAACGTTAACTTTAATCTGTCCTGGATATTCCATTTCAGCTTCAACCTTTTTAGAAATATCACGCGCCATTAAAATAATGTCAGCGTCTGTGACTTGCTCAGGTACAACCATAACACGAACCTCTCTACCCGCCTGAATAGCAAAAGATTTATCTACACCTTTGAAATTGTTTGTTATTTCTTCTAATTGTTTGAGTCTGCTTGTATATGTTTCTAATGTTTCACGTCTAGCTCCTGGTCTAGCTGCCGAAATAGTATCTGCAGCTTGTACAAGACAAGATATAAGAGAAGTCGGTTCAACATCACCATGATGCGATTCTACTGCATTGATAACAGTAGCATTTTCTTTGTATTTCTTACAAAGTTCTGCACCTAAATGTACATGTGTACCTTCCATATCATGATCTACTGCTTTACCTATATCGTGCAATAAACCTGCTCTTTTTGCTAAACGAGAATCTAAACCAAGTTCTGCAGCCAACAGTCCTGACAACTGTGCCACTTCAACAGAATGTCTTAAAACGTTCTGTCCATAACTTGTTCTAAACTTCATTTTACCAAGTAATCTGATTAATTCAGGATGAACACCATGTACACCACATTCTAGCGATGCAGCTTCACCTTCCTCCTTAATCATCACTTCTACTTCTCGTTGTGCCTTTTCTACCATCTCTTCAATGCGAGCTGGATGAATACGTCCATCAACAATAAGCTTTTCAAGTGCGATTCTAGCAACTTCTCTACGAATCGGATCAAAACTAGATAAAATGACTGCTTCAGGAGTATCGTCAATAATTAAATCAACTCCTGTCATCGTTTCAAGAGTTCGAATATTTCTACCCTCTCTACCAATGATACGTCCCTTCATCTCATCATTTGGCAACTGTACAACCGAAATCGTTGTCTCAGATACATGGTCCGCTGCACATTTCTGTATCGCTGTTACCACATATTCTTTTGCCTTTTTGTCTGCTTCGTCTTTTGCTCTCATATCCATGTCTTTGATCATAAGAGCGGTTTCATGTTTCACTTCATCTTCAACAATTTTTAATAAGTAGTCTTTTGCCTGGTCGGAGGTAAGTCCAGAGATTCTTTCCAGTTCCTGTAATCTTTGTTCATTCAGCTTAGATACTTCCACTCGTTCTTCATTGAGCGCATTTTCTCTGTTAGCCAAGTTTGCTTCTTTTCTCTCGATAGCGTCTGCTTTCTTGTCGATATTTTCTTCTTTTTGCTGTATTCTTCTCTCATAACGTTGCACTTCAGCTCTTCGTTCCTTGATTTCTTTATCAATTTCACTCTTAGCACGAATCGCATCTTCCTTCACTTCTAAAGTAGCTTCACGTTTTTTGTTTTCAGCAGTTTTCAAAGCCTCATCAATAATTTCTCTTGCTTTCTGTTCAGCATTTCCAAGTTTTTTCTCAGAAATATTTTTACGATATACATTAGTCAATATAACCGTAACTATCACAGATACTACAAGAACCACAAAACCTATGAGAGATGCAACACCTATTGAAATCGTATCCATACAGGAGCACCTCCATATTAAATTTATCCGTAGCATCATGAATATTTCTTGTATACTATAGGACATATAAATTGTATAGGAAATGACAAGCAATGTCAATAGCAATCAGAAGATATCCTCTATTTGTATACAGCACCTTATCTTTTCTAAGGAATATCCTTTACGAAACAAATAATTTATCATACTTTGTCTTTCTTTTGGACTTGCTTCCTCGTAGGAAAATTTCTTTTTTTCTATCCATCTCTTTATCTGCTGTAATTCATAATCTTCAGAATCTATTTCAGAATTTTCTGTCCATACATCATCAAATAATCCCTTTGATATTCCTTTTTTGTAAAGGTCCATTTGTATTTTCATCTTACTCTTTGTTTCAGAATATGTACTAATATAGTCCCTTATATACTGTATATCATCAATGTATCCATACGACTTCACATACGCTATCGCTTCCTCTACAAGTTCATCTGGATACTTACCTTCCAACAGTTTTGTACGAAGTGCATGTTCTGTGTAGCTTCGTTTGGTCAATAGATGCATAGCCCTTAACTTTGCTCTTTTAGGTATTATTTCACCTAAAAGCTCCACCTGTGCTACGTTCGAAAGCTCTTTTCCAAGAATAATATCATACTTTCTAACTTCACTAGAATATATAGGTAACACAAGGTGCTCATCTAGCTCGATGAGCACCTTTTTCTTTTGTAGTGTAATAATATTTGTTACGATCATGCTTCTTCCGTAGCTGGTGTCGTAGCAGCACCTTTTAATCCGTAATACTCACGTACTTTAAGTTCAATTTCTTCTTTAATCTGCGGATTTTCTTTTAAGAAAGTCTTCGAGTTTTCACGGCCTTGACCGATCTTGTTCCCCTCATAAGCGTACCAAGCACCTGACTTATTCACAATACTCACCTCTGCAGCTAAGTCCAGAACGTCACCTACTGTAGAAATACCTTCACCGAACATAATATCAAACTCAGCCTCTTTAAAAGGTGGTGCAATTTTATTCTTAACAACCTTTACTCTTGTTCGATTACCAACATCCTCACCACTTTGCTTAATAGCTGCAATACGTCTAACATCAAGACGTACCGAAGAGTAGAATTTAAGTGCTCGTCCACCTGTAGTAGTCTCAGGACTACCAAACATAACACCGACTTTTTCACGAAGTTGATTAATAAATATAACCGTACAGTTGGATTTACTAATAACGGCTGTCAGCTTTCTAAGTGCTTGTGACATCAATCTAGCCTGTAAACCCACATGTGTATCACCCATATCACCATCGATTTCTGCCTTTGGTACAAGTGCCGCTACAGAATCGACAACAATAATATCAACAGCTCCTGAACGCACCATAGTCTCTGTGATTTCTAGTGCTTGTTCCCCATTATCTGGCTGTGAAATATATAGATTATCAATATCCACGCCTATATTCCTCGCATATACTGGATCTAGCGCATGCTCTGCATCAATAAATCCTGCAATACCGCCACGCTTTTGAACCTCTGCAACCATATGCAAAGTTACTGTAGTTTTACCAGAAGATTCTGGTCCATAAATCTCAATAATACGTCCCTTAGGAATACCACCTAATCCAAGTGCAACATCTAAACTAAGTGCTCCTGTAGGCACCGTTTCAACATTCATATGTGCAGAGTTATCACCTAACTTCATAACTGCGCCCTTACCAAATTGCTTTTCAATCTGACCTAGTGCTGCGTCTAATGCCTTTAGCTTATCATTCTTCTCCATATTAATATCCATCCTTTTCTTAATCTGCTTTTCCAAACACTTGTTCTCTTATAAAGAGAATAAAACATATGTTCTGTTTTGTCAACACCCTAATTCATTTTTGTATTACTCTTTTTTTACAATTTTCACTTTATTTTATCAAAGACTGATTTGATATGCAACTAACTATCCTCCCTTCTTCAAAAAAGCCCTCTATATAGTTATGCCTTTTACCCCCCTATTTGTCACAAAAAAAATGAACACAAGTAAAAAACTGTGTTCATTTCTATTTTTAGCTCTTGTTTTTCTAACCAACTATTCCTCTATAAATCATATTCATAGCAGCTTTTGTGGCATTTTCGCGAATTTTCATGCGATTTCCACTAAATTGGCATTTTCTAGTAACTATTTGATCTTCTAACATACATGCAATATAAACTAAACCCACGGGTTTTTCATCACTTCCACCAGTTGGTCCGGCAATACCCGTAATAGCTACAGAAACCTCACTATGAGCATTCCTCTTAGTACCTTTTACCATCTCTATTGCAACCTCTTCACTAACTGCACCATACTTTTCAAGAGTGTCTTCCGATACTCCTAGTTCTTGAACCTTAGCTTCATTTGCATATGTTATAAAGCTTCTACCTATCACTGCTGATGCTCCAGAAGCATTGATAAGTGTAGCTGATAACAAACCACCTGTACACGATTCTGCACAGCTTAGTGTATAATTTTTTTCTATGCACCTTCTGATAATAACATCTTCTAGCTCAACATGTTCATCCGTTGTGTATATTGCATTACCAAATCTTTTGATCAATTCATCTACCACAGGATTCAAAAGAGCTTGCGCCTTTTTTTCATCTCCAGCCTTTGCAGAAACACGAAAATGCACTTCTCCAGTTTTTGCATAAGGTGCAATAGTAGGATTTGTTTGCACTTCTAATAAATCCATAATATCTGTTTCGGCCTTCGATTCCGAAGCACCACTTACTTTAATCATCTTAGAACAAATAATCTCCCCACTCAAACTATGAAGATATGGAGCTATGGATTGTTCAAACATCGGCTTCATTTCATTTGGTGGACCAGGCATCAAAAACACATGCTTACCATTCTCCTCGATATGTATCCCCGGCGCCGTACCATTGGTATTAGGTACTATCTTAGCCCCCTCTGGAATCATAGCTTGCCTAAAATTATTTGGAGTACACTCCAGTCCTCTTTTCAAGAAAAAGGCTTTTAAGTCCTCTATAACACCTCGGTCTTCATATAAACTTTTACCAAAAGTCTCCGCCACAACATGCTTCGTCAAATCGTCCTGAGTAGGTCCAAGCCCACCTGTCATAAGTAAAACATCAGCTCTTGAAAGAGCCATCTGTACCGATTCCTTTACTCTATCAGGATTATCTCCTACAACTGTTTGATAGTAACAAACAAGACCCAGATCAGCGCACCTACTTGCCAAATATGCTGCATTCGTATTCACGATATTCCCCATCAAAATCTCTGTACCAACCGAAATCAATTCTACAACCATAAAGCCCTTCCTCTCTAAACAACCAACATATAGACAATTACAAAACTAATATTCTATACAGGTTCTTGTTATAGTAGTGTGTATATATCTTTCTAAGGCACGTTTGCACTACACCTCGCTCGTAACGGTACATAGAATACTAACTCATGCAAGCATTCCTTCGTATTCAAGTGCCGACGGCTCGCTAGTACCTAGAGAAAGATATATACACACTACAACAAACAAGGACATATAACAGAATATTAGTTTTGTAATACGTCCTTAAATTGCTCTTATTTAAAATCACTTAGAACAGATTTGTTTTTTACCACATAATCCACTAAGGAGATGATTGTGAGTACTGTTGCAATCCACATAATAGCTGTAGTAAGGGTTGCAATAACCGAGATATTCATAATCATAAGAATTACCATAATCATCTGAAACGTTGTTTTGTATTTACCCCATTTACTAGCCGCAATAACAACACCATTATCTGAGGCCACTAACCTAAATCCACTGATAATAAACTCTCTACTAATAATAATAACCACTATGTAGCTCGGAATTCTATCTAATTCAATCAAGCAAATCATAGCTGCAGCAACCAAAAGCTTGTCTGCTAACGGATCCATAAATTTGCCAAAATTTGTAATAAGATTATATTTTCTAGCAATCATACCATCAAAAAAATCAGTAAGACATGCTACAACAAAAAGTAAAAGTGCAACATAATCGTTATAACCACCTAATAAAACAATAACAAAAGGAATTACTAAAACAACTCTAAATACAGTTAATTTATTCGGTAAATTCATGATAAATCTCTCCAATCAAATCATATTCGTTACTATCTGTTACTTGAACTGTTACAAAATCTCCCGTCATAAGGGTAGCCGTCGTCTTGATGAAAATATACCCATCCACATTCGGTGCATCTTTATAGGTTCTAGCCACATAAACCTCTTCATCAGCAACCTTTCCTTCTACCATACAGACAAGTATTTTGCCAATCATATCTTCTGCTTTTTCAAATGCAATTTCTTGCTGGAGTTCCATAAGTTCGGCTTGACGCTCCACTTTTAGTTCCTCGTCTATTTGGTTTTCATACGTTGCTGCAGGTGTATTTTCTTCTTGTGAATAAGTAAATACGCCAAGGCGATCAAACTCCATTTCATTCACAAATCTATATAGTTCCTCATGATCTTGCGCTGTTTCACCAGGAAAACCAGTAATCAAACTTGTTCTAAGAGCAATTTCTGGGATTGCACTACGTAGACGACCTATAATATCTCTTAGTGCCTCATTATTCGTTCTTCTTCCCATACGTTTTAAAATACCATCAGAAGCATGTTGAATCGGTAAATCAAGATATTTTACTACCTTCTCTTCACTAGCGATTGCCGCTATCAATTCGTCATCAATCTCTTCAGGGTAGCAATATAAAATTCTAATCCAATAAATCCCTTCTATTTTAGCCAATTCATGCAATAGCTTTGCTAAGGATTTCTTCCCATATAAGTCAACACCATACATTGTAGTTTCTTGACCTACTAATATAAGTTCTTTTACCCCAGCTTCTGCTAAAGACTTTGCTTCTGCTAAAAGGTCCTCCATAGGAGCCGATCTAAAGTTACCACGTACCTTCGGAATAATACAATACGTACAATGCTTATCGCAGCCTTCTGATATTTTCAAATAAGCGAAATGACCGCCAGTTGTCAGAATACGTTTTTGCTTAGATGCAGCAAAATAATCTACATCTTCCATGCGTGTTACAATGCGTTGTCCAGCTAGCACTTCCTCTAGTGTTTCAACAATTTGTTCTATTGCTGTAGTACCTAAAATAGCATCAACCTCAGGGATTAACTCACTAATCTCCTCACTGTATCGTTGTGCCAAACAACCTGTTGCAATCAAAGCTTTTAGTTTACCTGTCTCCTTTAAAGCTCCTAGTTCAATAAGCGTTTGTATGCTTTCTTCCTTTGCATCATGTATAAACGTACAAGTATTTACAACAGCAATATCCGCTTGTTTTTCATCGTCTGTAAATTCATACCCTTTTTTTGCTAGCATACCTAGCATTTTTTCTGAATCCACTAAGTTTTTATCACAACCTAGTGAAATAAATGAAATCTTCATATAATCATTGTCCTCTATTACTTTTCTCCTAAGAAAAGAACAGAGAAACTCATAACTGAGCTTCTCTATTTATATTTATTCTATATCAATTGTTTCTTGTACTTCCATTTCAGTTTCTTCTGTAGCTGTGTCCATAAAAGCATCTAGCACTTCATCGTCATCGTCCATAGCCGATACGATTTTTATTTGTCCTCGATTAAGTTCCTCCACTGCAATACTAAGTGGTTTGATGATTTTTGTAGTAATCAATGGTTCTTCACCTGCTACTAACTGACGTGCTCTTCTAGCTGTTGCCATAACAATTGAGTAACGACTATTAACAACTGGTGTGTCATTTGTAGCATCCTCATTAACGATTTCCATAAGTTCTGAATAAGATGGGTGTAACATATTATAAATCTCCTTTCGTCAGGTCACTAAGTTCCTGTCTGATATCCTTTATTATTTTAGCGTTTCTATCTACTCTATATTTTTCTGACTGAATGAGCTGATGCATTTCTCTCATACAAACCTGTAAATCATCATTTACAAGTATATAATCATATTGTTCAATCCCGCCAGACTCTTCAACTGCACGAAGCATACGTTGTTTAATAACTTCCTTCGTTTCTGTATTTCTTCCAACTAATCTTTCATATAAAATCTTAGCACTTGGAGGCATTACAAATAAAAACAATGCATCTGGCATCTTTTCTTTTACTTGAATTGCTCCTTGATATTCGATTACTAATATAACATCCTTATCAGCATCTAACTGCTTCTCCACATGATCTCTCAATGTGCCATAATAATTATCGCAGTAGGATGCATGCTCTATGAAAGCTTCTTCTTTGATCTTTTGCTTAAAAGTTTCTTGATCCGTGAAGAAATAATCCACACAGTCTTTCTCTTTATTTCTAGGTCCTCTCGTCGTCATAGAGATACTTTCTACATAATTATCATAATTATTCACCAACTCCTGTACTAGACTGCTCTTGCCAGCACCGGCGAAGCCACTTACTACAATAAGACTCCCTCTATTCTCCATACGTATTCTCCCTTACAAGCTATTCAATGTTTTGAATTTGCTCACGTATCTTCTCTATTTCTGTTTTTAATGTAATAGCGCAATTTGAAATATCTAAGTCATTTGATTTAGATAATGTCGTGTTTGCTTCACGGTTCATTTCTTGTGCAATAAAGTCTAGCTGACGCCCAACATTTCCACCTTTTTGTAAAATCTCTATAGTTGTTTGGATATGACTCTTTAGTCTTACCATCTCCTCATCCACACAAGATTTATCAGCAAAAATAGTAACTTCCATCAGAAGTCTATTTTCGTCTACTTTTACATCCTGCAATAAATCTGCCACTTTAGCAGCTAATTTTTCTTTGTATTCAGCAATAATTTGTGGAGAACGTTCCTCGATAAAAGCAACCATGTTAGACATTTCTTCTAATTTATCGAGTAAATCAAGCTTAAGATTCTCTCCCTCTACACTTCTTGAAAGAGCCAACTGCTCACTTGCTCTAGAAAGTGCAAGCTGTAAGCCTTTCCATAGCTCATCTTCATCCGTAGTAGCCTCTTGCATTGTAAAGACCTCAGGAAAACGTGATAGCGAAGAAACTCTAATGTCATTGTCCACTTTAAACTCTTCAGACATCTGTTCAAAATACTGCATATACTCTGAAGCAATTTCTTTATTATAATGAATCTTTACGTTAGCATCCGAAAAATCCTCGAGTGTGATATAAACATCTACTTTACCACGTTGTGCAAATTTTTTCAACTCCGTTCTAATTGCATTTTCAAAGCTATTGAACTTTTTAGGCATTTTAATGTTCACATCTAAATATCTATGATTTACCGACTTCATCTCAACTGTGTACTTATGAGTACCTTCTGTCAATTCGTAACGTCCAAAACCAGTCATACTTTTTATCATCGCTGTTCACCCCTTTTGAGCATCTTTACTGCGTACTCCATTACAGTATATTAAAAGAGTCATGCATAGTCAAGAATTTTCACTCTTCATTTTTAATAGTTTATTGATAGAATACATTTAAAAGTAAAAAAAGTGCGCACCAACAATCGAGAACTTCCTATAAATCTCCTCGAATAGTTAATGCCCACTTCTCTGTCGCACTCTAAATTATGTACAATTCTTTCTTAGTAACTGCCTTTTGTATCAAACACTATGTCCTTATCTTCTTTATGACGGCTTGTAGCAACGCGTTTTTGTAATTCTTCATAGAATAGGTTTTCGTCGAAAGGAAGGGTTACAGCTGCATTGCTCCAAGAAGATAAATGCATCGCATTTGATAACATAAGCCCATTAATTCCTTCTGCTCCATTTGCTACAAGTGGTGTTCCATGTAAAATATTTCCAGCAAATGCATTCATCACAGCAACATGTTGAAGATTTTCTCCATCCGTTTCTACTTCTGATGTTTCAAATTCAGGTTTTTTAAAGCCATTTGTAGCAGTTTTGCAAAACTCACGCTCATCCACTTCGAGTTTTGAAAATGTTAATTTATCATTTTCACAAACCAACTTTCCAAGTGTACCTGTTATTTCAAATCTATTCGTACCTGGCGCATCTCCTGTAGTTGTAATAAAGACACCCGTTGCGCCATTTTCAAATTCAAGATATGCCGTTACATCATCTTCAACTTCAATATCATGCCATTTACCTTCATGACAAAACGCATGTACTTTTTTAGGCAACCCACAAATCCATTGTAATAAATCAAGCTGATGAGGGCATTGATTTAGTAAAACTCCACCACCTTCACCTGCCCATGTTGCACGCCATGCACCACTTTCGTAATAAATATTTGTACGGTACCAATCTGTAATAATCCAGTTTACGCGTTTGATTTCACCTAATTCGCCTCCGTCTACCATTTCTTTCATTTTACGGTAAACACAATTTGTACGTTGATTAAACATCATACCAAATACAGAATCTGTTTTACTAGCTGCTTCGTTCATTTCTCGAACCTTTAATGTATACACGCCTGCAGGTTTTTCACACATTACATGAAGTCCATGTTCAAAGCCCTCAATTGCAAGTATTGGGTGTTGATAATGTGGTACAGCAATTAAAATAGCTTCACAAACGCCACTTTTAATTAAATCAATACCTTCAGAAAATTCAGCAACTTCATAATCTAGCTTTTCTCTAGTAATTTTTAGTCTCTCTTCTTTGCGGTCTGCGATTGCAACTAGTTCAATTTCTGGAAGTTTTCCTTCGAGGATATTTTTCAAATGCCCTGATCCCATGTTACCCATTCCAATAATACCTAATTTCACTTTATTCATTTTTATTTTCCTTCTTTCTTATATTTTCTAAAGTTATACACTAAGCTTATGATTGAATGCACCTACACGGCCTACATCCTTTTGTGCCCACTCCGCATTAAACCCACAAATAAACAAGCCTTTATCCACTGTATTTTTATAAATAGTCTCCATATCATTTAGATGTGGTTGTGACATATTAATACCAAATAAATCGTCTATATCAGACATTGTTTCTATGTAATGATCTCCTCGTCCACAGAAATGAATGATGCCACCTCCAAAATGCTTTAAAAGCTTTGCATCATAAGGTTTTACAAACTCTTCGTACATCTGAGGCGAAAGATTCATTGCACTATCATTGCGGATCACTAATTTACCTTTATGTACAAGTCCTGCCCAATGATTTGTCCAATCCTTTGTCTGTGGGTAGAGCTGATACCATTTTTCCATAAACTGAATATATGTTTCTGAAACCAAACCCAACAAGTCATGTACAAGTTCTGGTTCATCATAGAAATTACAAAAGATATCACTGCCCCATAATAACTCTAATACATCTAAAGGACCTTGTGTATCTGGGTGGTATACCGAAACATATTGTTGAATCTTTGGATACATAGCAAATACTTCTTTGTAATATTCACCCATTTCAAATACTCTTCTACCAAATCCTCCCATCAAATCAGGAACTCCTTTGTCTAGTAACGCAATCATCTTTTCATCACTACCAAGTGGTCTTGTAGTAGGCAATGTATTGAGTTCCCTAGGCATCGTAAAGATTTCTGCATCAAACAAACTACTCATAATACCTGTACCATAATTCGTTCTAACGCTTAAGATTTTGTCATTTTCAAGTGCTCTTAAAACACTCTGCATTTCAAGTGCAAGCATGGTCTCATAATCAAGTAATGCATCATTAATATTCAGTTTCTGGTAATCATATTGAATAGTAGGTAATTTCATTCTCTTAGCTTTAAAAATATCGCCCGAAAACTTGCCATGTACGAAATCATCACACTGACTCATGTACTGTTCTTCTACCTCGGGTACGATACAACGTTCAATTTCTTCTAATAACTTTCTTGTTTCTAGTCTTAACTGTATCATAATTGACACCTCCATCCTCATCTTGTATACTAGATTATAGAACATTTATCCAAACAAATCCTTCTCAAAAATGGTTTGTTTATTCAAAAATATTGTTTCATGGAGAAACCTTATGAATATCATTACAACTCCTTTACGCATAGATCACACAGTCAGTCATGGTTTTGTTATGCGTAAGCTACATTTCCACAATTTTTATGAGATTTATTTTTCTTTAACAGATGACATCGAATATGTCGTGAACGATACCTGTTATCGACTAAACAAATACGATATCCTCATTTTTAATCAACATGACATACACGGTATTGTATCCTATATAGATAAAATGTATGAACGCTATATTATTAATTTTGACCCAAGTGTCATCAAACCCTTTTGCGATGCAAACGAAGACTTACTAGCTTGTTTTGAAAATCGCTCCTCTTTTTTCCAGCACAAAATACAATTATCAGAATCAGAAGCTATAGAGTTTTCAACATTGCTCACACAAGAACCAAATCCTAGCTATCCTTTAATAGCTCAGAAAATACAACTTTCCCAAATTTTGATCTTTATTAACGAGCGCTATAAATCGTCCATATCAAATATCACAACCAACCCTAATAATATATATTTCCAAAAAATCGAGCCAGTCATCGCTTATATAGAAGCGCACATCTGCGAGACGCTTTCACTTGATGAATTAACACAAGTTGTCATGCTAGAAAAGTCCTATTTCAGTAAGATTTTTAAAAAAGCAACCGGTTTTACTATTCACGAGTACATTACGCTAAAGCGCATGTTAAAAGCCGAACAACTACTCCGAGAAGGTAAAAGCATTATAGAAGTTAGCGAATCAGTTGGGTATCAGACTAGTACCCATTTTTCTACCAAATTCAAAGAATACTGGGGGATGCCTCCTAGCCAGTTCACCAAGCACCATCTCAAATAAGCATAATAAGAGCCACCGTACATGGATACGGTGGCTCATTGTTTGTAAATAATCAGTGTTATTATAATGTATTAAAATTATGTTATGATGTAATTAAGCTATATATTTCATAATTGCTACATGTAGCTTTTTGTATAACAAAAAAGTGATCAAAGACACTACTGTATATTTCACCAAGTTAAATGGTAATACACTAAATAGCATCATAGTAAGGTTGTCTGTAACAAATGGATTAACTGCGTGTGAAAGCTTTAAAAGTCCATCCATTCCAATCCCATACAGCTGCGCATACATTGGATACACCACGAAGAGATTACTAATCACCGCTAAGAAAGATGTCAACAAAACACCCGATGTCAATCCTATGATCGCTTGTTTTTTTGTTTTATGTTTTACATAAATAATAGATGATGTTAGTACATAAGTGCTTGAAAGCACTAGATTTGAAAGCTCACCAACATACATCGTATCGCTTCCATCTATTAGTAGATTCAGCAAAAGCTTAACCACCACGATCATAAAACCAGAAAGTGGTCCGAACATAAAGCCACCCAAAATAGCTGGTAGTTCTGATAGATCAAGCTTCAAAAAAGAAGGTGCAAAAAATAACGGTACTTGAAATAGCATAAGTATCGTACTTAATGCACCAAAAAGGCCAATAAAGCAGAGTTTCTGTGTTGATAAATGTTTGTTCATATGAAGTTCCTCCTTCTTTCATCCGGACTATAACCGTTGGTATCGGACTTACACCGATTCAGCCAGACACATTGTGTCTAGGTCGCGGACTTCATGCACTCTATCGCATGTCACCGCCAGTAGGGACTCGCACCCTGCCCACGAAGATTATTTACTGGTCAAGTATATCATAGCCTCAACTTTCTTTCAAGATTTCTTTTTTTAACTGCTTCATAATTTTCTTTTCTAATCTAGAAATATACGATTGGGATATTCCTAAAAGCGTTGCAACTTCTTTTTGCGTCATTTCTTCTCGTTCTTCTATAACTACTTTATTTTTTTCATTCACTCTAATATTATGTAAACCAAATCGTAGGCAAATAATCTTTTTTTCTCTTTTTGATAGCTTTTCAATAGAATGGAATAAAATCATCTTTTCTGCTTGGACCTCCATCCCCTTGCTAGTTTCATCTTCTCCAGTCCCTAGAATATCGCTCAATAACAATTCATTTCCGTCAAAATCGGTATTTAATGGCTCGTCTATACTCACTTCCATTTTATTTTTACTAATTTTACGTAAATACATTAATATTTCATTTTCAATACATCTTGAAGCGTAGGTCGCAAGCTTTATGTTTTTTTCAAGCTTATATGTATTAATAGCCTTCATTAACCCTATAGTACCTATAGAAATCAAATCCTCCACTCCTACCCCCGTATTATCAAACTTCTTAGCAATATATACTACCAAACGTAAGTTATGTTCAATTAGCATATTCTTTGCAGCTTGATTATCTTCTGTGGAAAGTGCCTCTAGCATTTCATTTTCCTTAATGCTATCTAACGGTGCTGGAAGCACATCCGTACCTCCTATGTAATAGATAGCACCCACTTCCTCCTCTTTCTCTAAATGTCCTATAAAAAACAAGCACGTTTTTTTTACTTTTTCTCTCAAATCCATATCTTTTCTCCCTTCAATATTAATCTGAACATTCGCAAATACTTGAATGTAATATCATTTGTACCTTATCAAATCCAGATATCTTTTGATTTACGCCTGCACACACCACATTATGCTTTACGATTTCTCTTTCAGGTGTATAAATATGCATACAAGGAATCTCAACACCATATAGCATACCAAATTCCTTGCCAATGCTATGATAAGGAATTGCCCTTAGAAAAAGAGGATTCTCCAATGTGATTTTTGCAAGCAATTCTTCTTCCACCAGACAGACAGGTTTTTTGCTAATGGGCTCTATCAATGTATTCCCCGAGTCATAGAGCCCCTTTGCAAGGTATTCTACGCCATTACTCTTAATCAATATATCAAACACCTTCTCTCTCTTTTGGTTATTCCAACAAAAAACAGTAAAACGTATTATATAAAATAATATATACATAGTAAATAGAAATGGAATTATATATAGGATATGTTCTGGTTTTTGGAGCTTTGTTTCAACAAGATGAAATATCCCCCAAAAGAGGAATGTATAAAAATATGTTAATCCAAGTACCTTCCATCTATATCTTTTATACCTTTTAGGTAATAGAAAAAAAATCATACTAATATTGGAAAGCAAAATCGCCAAAATCATATGAAATCCACCATAAAATGGGATATAAAAAACGAGACAATAAAAAAAAGCGCCCAGTAATGCTACACCCCATCGTCTCCTATGAGTCACAGAAATCTTAAGTTTATAAATTGCTAACGATATCACCCACAGGTTCATGGAAAGATTTAACAAAAATACAGTGTCTAAATATAATATAACTTGCACAAATTTCCCTCCTACAAAAAAACAAACAGATTACAATCATCTTGTAATCTGTTTCTATCATAACATGTAGGATATTCATAATTTGTCAAATGCTGTAACAGAAAATAAAAAAGGTCTACGATGTATTTTTACATCTTAGACCTTTTGTTTTATTACTTATCTTCTTTGTAATTTTGTAAAAACTTCGGCATAATCAAACTTCCACTTTCCTTAGCCGGTGCAACTGTAGGAACGGGATTAGCATTCGGTGTAGAATATGCTGGCTTATCATATGTCTGATATACTGGTGCCACTCTAGATGGTTCAGGCGCAGTAATCGTATTTTTAAGAGAAAATGGAGCTTGCTTAGGTGCATTTGGAGATTCAATACCAGTTGCAATTACTGTAACTGTACATGCATCTGGAGTCATTTCATCATACATAGCACCAAAAATAACATTGAGGTTTTCACCACAAATCTCTTCGATATAATCACCTGCTTCTGCTGCTTCCGCCAATGCAATATCACCCGAAATATTAATAATCACATCTGTCGCACCTTCAATCGTAGTTTCAAGTAGTGGACTTTCAATTGCCATTTTAATCGCATCAATCGCTTTTGTATCACCTCTGCCCACACCAATACCGATATGCGCTACACCCTTATCTTTCATAACAGTTTGGATATCTGCAAAGTCAAGGTTTATAAGCCCTGCTTTATTGATAAGATCTGTAATACCTTGTACACCTTGCTGTAATACTTCGTCAGCTTTTTTAAGTGCCTCTGGCATAGATGTTCTTCTATCTACAATTTGTAAAAGCTTATCATTAGGTATAACAATCAATGTATCAACGTGTTGACTAAGCTTCTCAATACCACCCAAAGCATTTGTCATACGGTTTTTTGCTTCAAAACGGAAAGGCTTTGTAACTACACCTACTGTTAAAATATCCATATCTTTTGCTACCTTAGCAACAATCGGTGCAGCACCTGTACCTGTACCACCACCCATACCACATGTAACAAATACCATTTCGGCACCTGCTAATGCAGCTTTTATATCATCTTCACTTTCCTGTGCAGCTTGTTCACCAACTTCTGGTTTTGCACCTGCTCCAAGACCTTTTGTAAGTTTCTCACCAATCTGTAATACATGTGGAGCTCTACATAATTGTAAAGCTTGTTTATCCGTATTAACCGCGATAAACTCTACTCCAGCCACTTCATCATCTACCATTCTATTTACTGCATTATTTCCAGCACCACCGACACCTACAACCACGATACGTGCACCAAACACCATCTCATTTGAAATTAATTCTAGCAAAGGTACGCCCTCCATTCACACTATGTTACTAATCATTGTATAGTTTTTTGTGTAGTTTTTCAACAACTTTTTTTGAAATTCTGTAAATATTATTATTTAAGTGTTATTACTGAAAGTAATTACCGATGTATCACTGGTATAATTTTCCAAATCTAACACTCCTTGCATCCCACTCAAGTCATTTTCTAGATCTCTAATGCACATTATTTTCTCATATAAATAATCCGAATCGCCTAGTAAAATACGCACATCATACATATATAAAGTCATATTTAGGTTTGAATCAAAATAAATCTTGTCCACACTAAGCTCATATTTTTCTAGTAAATTACTAATCTCAAGAATCTGTAAAAAAACCGCAGTATCTTCTGTTGGTAATGGTTCATGTAACACAACCTGATCAAATGTAATACCTGTAACAAGTGGCACACTATTCTCTAGCTCTCTTGTAACCTCTACCACAATTCCATCATTATCAAAATAGACATACTCCCCTAAATGCATAACATATCCTGCTAGTTTTTTCTCATAAACCTCTATCTTAACAGTATCTGGTGAAACGACTGATACTTGAATAGATTCTACGAAGGGAATATACTCTACCGTTTTATTTTGATATTTAAAAGATAACCAAAAAGACAAGTATTCCCACTTTTCTTTGATAATCATCTCTTCTATTTCATCGTCTGTGTAATGTGTACTACCATTCACAACAAC
The DNA here is from genome assembly GCA_044425805.1 of Lachnospiraceae bacterium. GTDB lineage: Bacteria > Bacillota > Clostridia > Lachnospirales > Lachnospiraceae > RGIG6307. Next base: position 197,448 of record JAWXVC010000006.1, read on the forward strand.
CGTTTGAATCGTAAATATCTGTACAACCACAAACATTGCTATTAATAGTAGTATCACACACACGAAGGTAATATATAAACCTTTTAAATTCTTCCTACGCCGTCTATTACTCACTATATATTCTTACTCCTAATTCTGTCAAATCCCTGCATATATTTTCGTACCCTCTGAAAATATATCCACAACCATCTAAATACGTAATCCCCTTTGTACATGCGCCCGCAATCACAAGTGCAGCTCCGCCTCTAAGCTCTTCTACCACAAGGTCCGTAGCATGTAACTTCGTAACTCCATTTATTATAGCACAGTCCTCTATAATCTCAATAGCTGCACCCATCTTTTTTAATTGCTTAACAATACGAAATCTATTCGAGAAAATAGCCTCTTTTACAACACTGCATCCATCTGCCTTTGCAAGCACAGTAACTAGCTGTGATTGTAAATCTGTAGGAAACCCTGGATAAACTTCTGTTTGTATATAATCAATAGGATGAATTTCATCTCCATGTTCTACATAAAGTCCCTCTTTGGTTATGAGAACACTTGCACCAAGTTTATTCAAGACCTCTATAAGAGCCTCCATATGCATCGTTGGTGCACCCCTTAAAAAAACCTTGCCGTTCGTAGCAACACATGCAAGTGCATACGTACCCGCAACAATTCTATCTCCTGGAATCGTAATATCTCCTCCGCCCATAGCTTCTGTTCCTATTACCTCAATATCTCCATTCACTTCCCGCACTATATGCGCACCTGCCGAAGCTAAAAATTCACACAAAACATCGATTTCTGGTTCTAACGCTGCATTTACTATCCGTGTTTCTCCTTCTGCTAAGGTTGCTGCAAGAACAAGATTTTCCGTAACCCCAACACTTTTAAAAACAAGATTATGTTGACACCCCTTTAATTTTGTCACCCTAGCTTCAATCAAATCACACGTATCGCAAAAGATAGCCCCCATATCCGATAGATGTTTAACATGCCAATTAATAGGCCTGTCTCCTATCACACAGCCACCTGGATAAGGCATACATACTGACGAAAATCTAGCAAGCATTGCACCCACTAAAAATACGCTTGATCGCATAGACTCTGCCGAGGCCGCAGTAAAAGGTGCTTTAACTAGATGCGTAGTATCTACAAAAAGCGTATTCCCTTCCCAATGAATCTTTGCACCTTGCACTCTCAATAGTTCAATCATAAATGTCACATCCGCAATTCTAGGGCAATTTCGAATTACATTATGTCCATTCGTAAGTATTGTTGCTGCAAGAATTGGCAAGACTGCATTTTTAGATCCTTGAATGCTTACTTCCCCTTGTAGTGGTACTCCACCACGTATTACTATCTGTTTCAATCTATCACCGTCTACAATATCAATTATTATATTATATGCACGACATTTATTTTTGTAGCTTTACCTTACATTGGAAAGCTTAATTCCTCTTGAAACACTAAATACCAGCCCCATTTCTGCTAACAAGAAAGCAACACTAGTTCCACCATAACTAATAAATGGCAAAGAAATACCCGTATTTGGAATCGTATTCGTAACAACCGCTATATTGAGTATAACTTGAACTGCTATATGTGCAATCACACCTACTACAAGCATACCACCTTGAATATCACTTGCATTAATGGCAATAACTACCATTCTCCATATCAAAATAGCAAATAATAAAATAATACTAATACCACCAAAAAGACCCAGCTCTTCACATATAATAGAAAAAATCATATCATTTTGTGCTTCCGGCAAAAAGTTTAGCTTTTGCATACTTTCTCCAAGACCTTTACCAGCAATACCGCCTGATCCAATAGCATACAAACTCTGAAGGGTTTGTAGTCCTGTTCCACTTGCGTATTTTTCTAGATCTAACCAAGCTAAAATTCTTTCGCTTCTAAATCCACCTGTGGAATCAGCATTTTCTGAAGAGTATATAACTACTGCGACCACCAAGGCTGCGACTGCGACCGCGCCTATAGCCATTAAAATATATTTCCTGTAATCTCTACTAGATACAAATACCATCAAAAAGCTAATCGCCGCAACAATAATAGCCGAACTAAGATTATCTGTAACTTGCCAAATCAAAACTGATATCACACCTGCATATGCCATAACTTTTAAAAAGAAAGAAAAAGTATCTGTTTCTTTTCTATGATACTGAATATAATTTGCCAAAAAAACAATCATGCCAAGCTTAATCGGTTCTGCTGCTTGAAATTGAATCGGCCCAATTGCAATCCATCTAGTAGCACCATTTGCGGTTACACCAAACGGAAAAATAAGAACAATCATCAATAAACAAAAAGCATACGGCAAAATACCGAAGTTCCTATAAAACCTGTATGGAATGCATGCTACAACCACCAAGCCTACTAGCCCAATGCAGGTTGATATCAACTGCTTTTTGAAGTAATAATTGGGATCCCCAAATTCTGTCATCGCTTCATAATAGCTCGCTGAATAAACCATTACCAAACCAAAGACGATGATAATGGATAATACAAATACAAAGGTGTAATCAAAATACTTAACCTCTTTATTTTTTCTTGAATATGTACTTGGAAATTGTTTAATCTGTCTATTGTCCAATTGGCACTCCCCTACTTTAATTTCTCAACAAATGCTTTGAATACATTACCTCTTACTTCGTAATTTGGAAACATTCCCCAGCTTGCACATGCTGGCGATAACAAAACTGCGTCTCCATAAGATGCATGGTTTTTACAAATCTCTAAGCACTCCTCAAAGTCTTGTGCAAAGACATAGTTTGTGAATCCGTGTGCCTTCGCACACTCCGCAATTGCTTCTTTTGTTTGTCCTATTAACACAAGTAATTTCACCTTATCTCCAAAGGCTTCGATCCATTCATCGTAAGTATTATGCTTGTCATAACCACCTCCAATTAAGATGGTATCTCTACTCATCGCCAAAATCCCTTGAATAGCTGCATCAGGGTTTGTCGCCTTAGAGTCATTATAATACATAACACCCGACTTAGTATCTACATACTCTATTCTATGCTCTACAGCTTGAAATGTCTTTATAACCTTTAGAATATGCTCTAACTCAATACCAAAGGCTCTCGTAATAGCAATTGCCGCCATAACATTTTCAACATTACACTTCCCAACAAGTGTCATATCTGTATGTATATTCAAAATAGGCTCACACTGTCCTTTATGCGCATACATCACAGTATCATCCACACAAAAATAACCATCTTCTAATACCTGACTTGATGAGAAAAAAACTGGTGTAGCCAAACATCTCTTTTCTCCAAAATCTCTTGTATAAGCATTATCGTAATTGAGCACACATACATCGTGTTTGCTTTGGTTATTTGCAATACGCTCTTTTACCGCTGTATATTCCTCCATTGTATGATGTCTATCTAGATGATCTGGCGTCACATTTAAAATTGCTGATACATTTGGACGGAAAGACTTGATGGTTTCTAATTGAAAAGAACTAACCTCTGCAACACAAACCGATTCATCTGTTGTCTTCAAAGCCTCTATCGTATAAGGATTCCCTATATTTCCTACAACAAAAGTACGCGCAATATAGCTTTTAACAATATCACCCACTAACGTAGTCGTTGTAGTTTTTCCATTTGTGCCTGTAATAGCAATAGTCCTACCCTTTGCAAGCAAAAACCCCAGTTCTAATTCTCCTATAATCTCAATAGCTTCTGCCTTTAGAAAGTAAGCAATATCGCTCTCAAGAGAAATTCCTGGGCTTATAACTGCCAAATCAACCCCTTGTACAGCTTCCTTTACCAATGTTCCTATAATAATCTCTGCTGTTGCACCATCTGGCATCTTATCTAAAACACTCTCTTTTGTGAGTTTGGTATTACCATCATACATAATGCAGTTTGCACCTGCTAGGCAAAGAGCCTTAACTGCTCCCATCCCACTGAGTCCTGATCCTATAATAAGTACTTGTTTATCCTTAAACATCTACCTCTCCTCATCTTTATAGAGCTAAAAATCCAATTAAGCAACATAAAGCTGTCACCGTTGTAAACACCGCTACAACCTTCGTTTCACTCCATCCACATAACTCAAAGTGGTGGTGGATTGGTGCCATTTTAAAAAACCGCTTACCTTTGGTTGCTTTAAAATAACCAACCTGAATAATAACACTAATAACTTCAATCATATATATGAATGCTACAAGTGGTATAAACAACTGTAATCCGGATACATAAGCACATGCAGCAACAAAACCGCCTAACGCTAATGAACCTGTATCTCCCATAAAAATGCTTGCTGGATATACATTGAACATCAAAAATCCCAATAATGCGCCTATCACTGCACACACTACCGGCTCCATACCAATTCCTAGCCCCATTGAAACAACCGCAAAAAATGTTGCTATCATAATCGTTACGCTTGTTTCTTGTCCATCAATACCATCGGTAAAATTTGATCCGTTAACTACGCTAATAACGATAAAAAACATAATGGGTACATTAAATATGCCAAAATCTATTGTTCGATCTGTAAATGGAATCCTCATAGCCAAATCCTGACCTGCCACAGCCACTAAATAATATGCCAAAATAGCCGTAATCACGATTTGTCCAAGCATCTTTTGTGCTGAAGTCAAACCCATAGATCTCTTTAACACAACCTTTATATAATCATCTAAAAATCCAATCAATCCAAATCCTAGTGTTGAAAACAATATTGGGACAACACAAGGATAACTTTTAATATAGAATAATGATATAATCGTAATACTAATCAAAAATATAACACCACCCATAGTTGGAGTTCCATTTTTCTTAAGATGGCTTTGTGGTCCATCATCTCGCACTGTCTGACCAAATTTGAGTTTGCGCAAATATGGGATAATAGCTGGTCCAATAAGTACCGTTATGAGAAATGCTCCCATAATAGGTATGATCACTGGATAAAATAAAGGTTGATACATGTTTATACCTCTTTCTGTCTTATTGTGCTTTATTATAATTCATTTCTTCCAAATAAGGAAGAATATTTTCATAAAGTTGTCTTACGATAGGTGCCGCTATTTGCCCTCCATAATATACTCCCTCTGGATGCGTAATAATAGCGAGGGCAATCACTTGAGGATCATCTGCTGGAGCAAAGCCTATAAAGGATGCAATATATTTGCCATTTCCTCTAGGAAGTGTTTGACTTGTTGCAGTTTTTCCACCTACCAAATAGCCTTCTACCTGCCCATTACTACCACCACCTTCACTTACAACCGATTCAAGCAACATACGCATAGCCTCTGAAGTTTCTTCTGATACAATATCTTCTACTACATCATATTCAAAATACGTTTCTTCGTCTCCCAAAAAAGACTTGATTGCAAAATGTGGTGTAACTCTCGTACCACCGTTTATAATTGATGAAACAGTTGTTAAGAGTTGAATTGGTGTGATTTGAAACGATTGGCCAAAGGACATCGTTGCTAGCTCAATATTGCCCATATTTTCTTCCTCATGTACAATTGTTCTTGATTCTCCTGGCAAATCAATCCCTGTTTTTTCAGTTAAGCAAAAGGATTCAAAGTAATCATAATAAGTTTCTATTCCGAGTTCTAGTCCCAATGTGATAAATACTGGATTACAGCTATTTTGTAATCCCTCCACAAAAGTTTCTATACCATGCCCAGAGGTATTATGACAGCTTATTTTCACACCATCTACTATGATATAACCTGGACAAGAATACGTTTTATCTAACTCCACTACACCCTCTTCAAGCCCTGCTGCAGCTGTAATAATTTTGAAAGTAGAACCTGGCTCATAAGAATCATTAATACAGCTATTTCTCCACATTTGATTCAAATTATCCTGAGTTGCCCCACCTTCTAAACGTTCTTCCCAGTCATCTGTTAATGTAAACGGATCATTTAGGTCAAATTCAGGAACATTTACACATGCATAAATCTCTCCACTATTTGGATTCATTACCAAAATCATAACATTTTCAGCCCCTTTAGTCTCACAGGCTTGCAAGGCGAGCTGCGTTGCATAATTTTGTATATTCGCATCTATGCTAATCATAAGATTATCACCTGCTATAGGTTCTATCCTACGTTCTCCCTCTTCTTGAATTTCAATTCCTTTTGCGTCTGTCATAGTAAGAATTGTCCCATCTGTTCCCGACAAAATTTCATCATATTGTACCTCAAGTCCTATAATTCCTTGATTATCGCTACCTGTAAATCCTAGCACTTTTGATGCTAAATCCCCATATGTATAATATCTTTTATAGTCCTCGTCCACCTTAACTCCAGGCAAATCATAATTCCTAATAATATCACCAATCTCCTTTGAAACATTACTTTGTATTAATTCTCTTGAGCTATAGGTTTCTACCTTGGTTCTAATATAATCTTGGCTAATCCCGAGTTCTTTTGTTAGTACTTCTATCACCTCTTCTCTATCCTCCATCTGAGAGTAGATGACCGAAATATTACACACGGTTTCATTATCTGCAAGTACAATCCCATTTCGGTCTACAATCTGACCTCTAGCAGCTTTTATATCTCGTTCTCTTTCATGCAGAGCATCAGCTAACATCGTATAGTATTCACCATCAACAACAATAATATAAACGACTCTACCTACTAGTAAAAATAAAGCGAGTAGACAGCATATTGCTACTACAAGCATCTTTTTTTTCTGATATATTTTTATAAACATAAATAACCTCACGAAGTATATTACTATAATGTATTACAGCTTTCGTAAGGTTATTCTTTTTCATTTTTAATTACTACTCCACTATGTCTTCACTTGCAGTACTTTCATCTTCGGTATCTTCAGTAGTTGTATCCTCACTTACAACAAGCGTGGTAGGTACGTCAAAGCTATATACTTCTCCTGACTCTCTTGCTTGCATTTCAATCTGTTCAGCATCTGAGAGTTCCTCTGTCATATAAATATTCATATATGGTAAAACTTCTGTAAAGATGTCTCTAACAAGCCAACATGCATATTCTGTTCCTAATGATTGATCCACTACATTTGGTTTGTTAATAACCGCATAAACAGCGATTTGAGGATCGTCTGCCGGTGCATATCCCATAAAGGAAACTACATATTCATTATTACCTCTTGGAAGTGTTTCAGAGGTACCTGTCTTACCACCTGTTAAATATCCTGCTGGTCGAGATTTTGTACCAGTACCATCCACTACAGTTGCATTTAAGTAGCTAATTAATTTATCACTCGTTGTTTCTGAAATCGTTTGCTTTACAAGTTTTGGTTCTATCGTTTCTACAACTGTTCCACTACTATTTAACACTTGTTTTACTACTTGCGGTTCGTATAGATATCCGCCATTTACTAGTGAACTAAAGCTAGCTATCATTTGAATCATAGATGTCTGAAATCCCTGACCAAAGGAATCTGTTGCAAGCTCTGTTGCTCCCATTGTATCTATTGTATGGATCAAACTCGCCGTTCTAGCTTCACCAGCCAAGTCTACATTACTCTTAAGACCAAAGCCAAAGATATTTTGGTAATTTACAAAGTTTTCTATTCCCAATGCCTGCGCCATATACATCATAACTACGTTACAAGACTCTTGAATAGATAATGAAACTGTCACCTCTCCATCACCATATATATTATGACATTGAATATAGTAATCACCTACATGAACACCACCTGTACACGTATACACTTCATTACCAGTAATCGTTCCAGTCTCTAGTGCCATAGCAACTGTAAAAGGCTTACTAACAGAACCAGGTTCGTACGTATCCGACAAGCAAAAACTTCTCCACATTTGATTTAAGGCATCAGAATATGATGTTTCATCTTCCGAAATTGTAGTTAATTCTGCCTCCGAATAATAATCTGTTAAATCATACGGATTATTATTATCATAGCCAGTATTTGTCGCCATGGCTAAAATGCCACCGGTATCAATATCCATAACAATAACACCAATATCCTCTGCTCCAGCACCTTCTCTTGCATTATCACGAAGCTCTTCATTATAGGCATCTATGTATTTTTCAACAATCCCTTGAATCGTATAGTCAATATTAGTAACAACACTATTACCATCTGTAGCTGGTATCACAGTTGTTTGAACCTCATTATCCCCATCCAAATAACCAAACTCACGACCTGCTGTACCATTTAAAACATCATTATAATATTCTTCGAGCCCAAACATACCATTATTATCACTTCCAGTAAATCCTAAAACTTCACTTGCAAGTCCATCATATGGATAATCTCTAACATAGTAAGATTCAAACCATATTCCTTGGTATAAATTTCCCGGGTAACTTGTACCATTTTCTTCACATTCAGCCTTCAGTTGTGTATTTGCATTCTCAACATATTCTTCGTAAGCCACTTTTTGTTCATACGTAACTTCTTTACAAATCCTATAATACGCAGATAAATTTGCAGTTGTACCCGACTCTTCAGCTAGTTGTTTTTTTACTTTGTTTTGTTCTACATGTTCTACTACTGCATCCATATCTACATCAAAGCATGTCTCAATCGCCTCTAACATCGGCTCTTCATTATAGTCATCATTATAGAGTAATACTGATGTATCTAAAATAACATTATACACCTGTTGACTAGATGCCAAAACGATGCCGTTTGCATCTAAGATACTGCCCCTTTCATAGGGTATTGTCACCGAATCATAGTTTTGTTGCGACAATATTTGTTTTTTGTATTTTTCTTCACTAGTTGCTGTGATATAAATCAATCTACCAACCAAAAAAAGAGCAACCAAAAAAATTATAGTACACAGAAAAAGTATTTTTCTTTTCATGTACCATGTCATACCATTTTTCTTTCGCGTTGTTCTCTTTTGGGTCTTTTTATTTCTAACAGTTTTTTTATTATTCATAGCAATATTCCCTAATACTCAATCGCCTGATACTGTTGAACATAATCATCTATACGCGCTTCGTATTGTATAATTTGATCTTGTTTTGCATAAACCATACCAAGTTCATTTATGGCAACAGCCTTAATATCATCTAAATTTACACTAGCTAGTATACCTGCATACTTTTCATCATTATCAGCTGATAAGGTGCTGATACTAGATTGTAGTGAAGTAGCTCTAGAACTTAAACTTACAATATCAGAACGCATGTTTAAATATGAAAACACTACCATGCATAATAGCGCAAAAGAAGCTACTGCAAACATAATAGAAGGAACATGCATTCTTCGAACAACTACTTGGTTTTTCACCATGTGTTCATTTGCTATACGTTCCCTAACTTTTCTATTAGCACTTCTATCCACCTGACGATCTAGTGCGTACGCAGTATTTCCATTTGTTCGCATCTGTTGTCTGATTTCATTCGTATTCAATGTTTGTGTATTTTTAGTCTTCATAACAAGTTGCTTCCCTTCATTTTTAAATCTTTTCAAACACTCTTAATTTTGCACTTTTACTTCTAGAATTTTCTTCTAGTTCTTGTTCACTAGGTAAGATAGGCTTTCTCGCAATAGCCTTTCCCTTTGAAACATTCCCACAAGTACACATTGGGAAATTCGGTGGGCAAATACATGGATTTTCTGCCTTCTTAAAAGAGGATTTAACAATTCTATCCTCTAAGGAGTGGAATGTAATAATACACAATCTTCCACCTGGATTCAAAAGCCCTATCATATCCTCTAGCGAGTCCCTTAGTACGTCTAACTCATGATTACACTCTATACGAATCGCTTGAAATGTTTTTTTAGAAGGATGTCCTTTCATGCGCATCTTTGCAGGTATCGCAGCCTTAATCAATTCATTTAATTGACCTGTTGATTCGATTGGAGCAACTTCTCTAGCTTTTGCAATATGCTTTGCGATGTTTTTCGCAAATTGATCTTCCCCATAATCTCTAATAATGCGATATAATTCCATTTCTGAATAATCATTCACAATTTCTTTTGCTGATAGTACTTGTCTATCATCCATTCTCATATCAAGATTCGTATCGTATTTATAAGAAAACCCTCTTTCTATCGTATCTAACTGATAAGATGAAACACCTAAATCCAATACAATCCCATCTACACTAGTTACTCCTAGCTCTTGTAATCTTTCTTTCATATGGCAATAATTACTTCGTATTATAGTAATCATATCCCCAAATGGTTCTAATCTCTTACTAGCTGCAGCAATTGCATCACCATCTTGATCAATGCCATAAAACTTCCCTTTTGCACCTAATTTACTACAGACGTGAAATGCGTGCCCTGCACCACCTAATGTTCCGTCTACATAAATACCATTTTCTTTTATTTGTAAATATTCTAATGTTTCTTCTAAAAGTACTGAATAGTGATTAAAACTCATATATATACCATCCTTATAAATTCAAACCTATGCCGTCTAAGTATTCCATAATCTCTTCGACATCGTTATCGTTGTTCATCTCGTTCCATCTTTCACTATTCCAAATCTCAATATTTCGTCCGCAGCCTGCAAAAACAACTTCCTTTTCTAACCCTGCGTAAGTTCTAAGATTCGCTGGTACTAAAAATCTACCTTGCTTGTCCACTTCTACGGTAGCAGCACTTGAAATAAAAAATCTACGTACCGTTCTAGACTCCTTATTCGTAATAGATAATACATCTAGCTTCTCTTCAAAATGCGCCCACTCCGTTTTATCATACACAAAGAGACAGCCGTCCACTCCCTTTGTCATAACAAATTCATCACCTAAAGCTTCACGTAGCTTCGATGGGAGTATCAGTCTGCTTTTAGAATCAATAGTGTGATTATATTCACCAATATACATTCTAATCGTCATCCCTTTCTGCATTCGATTCAAGTAGTGTATAGCAAGCATTCGTGGCACAAACCTCCACAAAGTTGCACTCGCCACCACTTAAACTAACTTTACATCAATTTTTTTCATTATGCAAGCACTTTTTGGCATTTCCATCATATTTTCTTAATAAGTTCTTAACAAAAAAATACCCCGATGATTTTTTAGGAATATTCTCCCAAATCATCGAGGTATTTCAAGCTTTTCTCTAAAATATTTAATTATTCTTTTGGATTTGTCAATTGTTGATTATCACGAAGAACTCTAGATTCATTGATTATTTTTTCTTCTTTTTTGATACTGAATCTAATAACAACATCAACAATCACACTTCCCACAAATAAGCAGATACCCAATAGCTGCGATACAGGTAAACCAACAACTGGCAATAGCAGTTGATCTGTTCTTAATCCTTCTACCATAAATCTTACAATACCATATCCACCTAAATAAAATAACATAATCTCACCATGGAACTTTTTATGTTTTTTGTAGCAGAGCATTGCAATTAACACAATAAGATTCAATGTTGATTCATATAAAAAAGTCGGATGAACCGAAATGTAATTGGTACCTTCTATAATATTTGCAGAAATTGTTTCCGTGATTTCATGTGATCGAACAGCATCTATAGGTAACGCCATCGCAAACAGTCCATCAGAATATTCTCCAAACGCCTCACGGTTCATAAAATTACCCCATCTACCGATAATCTGACCTAGAATCAATCCAAGCACACCTGTATCAAGTAACTGACGAACATTCATCTTTTTAACTCTACAATAAATAAATGCTGTGAGAAATGCAGCTATGACTGCACCATAAATCGCCATTCCACCATTGCGAATATTAATAACTTCGATCAAATTGTCTTTATAAATATCCCAAGAAAAGATAACGTAGTATGCACGTGCACCAAGCACTGAAAAAATAATCGCATAAATTGCAAAATCCCAATAATCGTCAGGATTTTGACCTGTCACTTTTGCATCATGTGTAACCATAAGTAAGCCCGCAATCACACCAAGTCCAATAATCACTCCATAAAATGCGATACTAAAACCAAACACCGAAAATGACTTTGGAACATTTTCTAAATAAATCCCAAGATTTGGGAATGCAATATCTGTACTATTCATGAGCTCTTTCATAGTAATCACCAACCCTTTCTCAACGACACTTCTTAAACGTTAAAACGGAACAAAATAACATCACCATCTTTTACAACATATTCTTTGCCTTCCATTCCAACAAGTCCTTTTTCTTTGGCTGCTGATAGTGAACCATATTCTAATAAGTTCTGATAGCTAACAACCTCTGCCTTAATAAATCCTCTTTCAAAATCCGAGTGAATCTTTCCAGCCGCACCAGGTGCCTTTGTTCCAACTGTAATAGTCCAAGCTCTCGTCTCATCTTCTCCAGCAGTTAAATAACTAATCAAGCCTAAGAGTCTATAACTTGCAGCAATCAACTTATCAAGTCCCGATTCACTAAGACCTAAATCTTCTAAGAACATTGCTTTTTCTTCATCCTCAAGCTCAGCAATTTCTTGCTCGATTTGCGCACAGATTACAAAAACCTCACAACCTTCTGCAACAGCGTATTCTCTAACTACTTTAACACCTTCATTATCAATACCATCGCTTGCTAAATCATCTTCACAAACATTAGCCGCGAAAATAACAGGCTTGTCAGTAAGCAAGTTGTAATCAGCCATAAGTAGCTTTTCTTCCTCATCATCTACTTCAAAGCTCTTAGCCATTTTACCACTTTCTAAGTGGTCTTTGATACGTTCTTGTAAGGCAAGCTCTTTTGCAGCTGTTTTATCATTTCTAGCGATCTTATTCGTTTTCGCTATTCTTCTTTCTAGTATTTCTATATCTGAGAAAATTAATTCAAAATTTATCGTTTCAATATCTCTAATCGGATTCACACTACCATCCACATGGATTACATTACTATCTTCAAAGCAACGAACCACATGTACAATCGCATCTACCTCACGAATATTTGACAAAAATTGATTCCCAAGACCTTCTCCCTTTGATGCGCCCTTTACAAGACCCGCAATATCAACAAATTCTATAACAGCCGGAGTGATCTTCTTTGACTTATACATATCTCCTAATAACTGTATTCTCTTATCTGGTACTGGTACAATACCTACATTCGGGTCGATGGTACAGAAAGGATAGTTCGCGCTCTCTGCTCCTGCCTTTGTAAGTGAATTAAAAAGTGTACTCTTTCCAACGTTGGGAAGTCCCACAATGCCCAATTTCATATCTTTTATCTCCTTAAAATCATCTATACACAAACACCTCTGTCCATGTTTCGTACTATAACCTAGGTATTATATCATTTTAGGCACAGTTTTACCATCAATATTTCTTCTTCTGTGCTAACTCTTGTAGTAGCACCTTGTAGCTTTCATAGCGTTCATTACTGATAACACCTTCTGCTACAGCCTTTTTGATACCACACACAGGTTCATGTGTATGCGAACAGCCTGTAAATTTACACCCATCATCATGTTCAGCAAATTCCTTGAAATAATATGAAAGTTCTTCTTTTTCAAGATCAAACAATTCTAGCGAACTAAATCCAGGAGTATCTAGAATATAAGCCTCGTCCCCTAGTGGAATAATCTGTGTATGTCTTGTAGTATGCTTACCTCTTTCGATTTTTTCACTGATTGATCCTGTTTCCATCACTGTTTTTGTCTGCATTCTATTAATCAATGAAGATTTTCCAACACCACTTGGTCCTGCCACTGTTGTAGTTTTTCCTGCAAGAATTTTAAGAACTGCATCAACATCTGCATCTTCCTTAGCACTAACAACCATGACGCGATAACCAGCACGTTCATAAATCGAACGCATATCGTTTATCTCCTCTTCATCCGCAAGGTCACTTTTATTAAAACATACGATTGTATCAAGATTTTGTTGCTCCATTTGAATAATAAATCTATCTAATAGATTTAAATTCGGAGCAGGTTTTTTTAAGGAAAAAATAACCATAGCTTGATCGATATTGGCAACTGCTGGACGTATCAAACTATTCTTACGTTCCAAAATTTCTACAATATTACCATTTGCTGGTTCCATTGAAAGAACATCAATCACCACATCATCTCCAACGAGTGGCTTTTGATTATTTTTTCTAAAAACACCCTTCGCTTTACATTCATACATCCCATATCCTTGGACATATACATAATAAAATCCCGCGATTCCTTTTGTTATTTTACCCGTTAAGCCATCACTCATATATACCTATTCCTCTGCGAAATTCACTTCTCTAGTAAAGCTATCCGTTATTTTCTCCACCTGTGTTTCTCCATCCTCTAGCTCCACTGTTTTTTCGTAGCTATAGGTTATCGTAATCGTACCTTTTGATGCTGTAATGCCCGAATAATTCACACTGTATGGAAATGTACTCGTATTCGTACTAAGTAATATTTTACCCTCACTTGTAACAAGTGATAGTGCAACAACATCACCCAATGAATAATCTGGCGCTTCTGTAACACTTGGTGCTTGAATTTGTGTTTGATAACTATAGGTTGCAGCTTCAGCCCCTAAGCTAATTTTAAGATTCACCTGCGTACCACTATCTACATACGATCCTACAGGATAACTTTGATAGCAGACAAGTCCAGCACCTACATCGGAACTATTCACCTCTTCAACAGTACCTACTGATACACCTGCATCTGTAAGTTCACTTCTAGCTGAATCTAAATCAAGACCTATTACATTTGGAATGCGAACTCTTGTGTCTTCTTCACCAAGGCTTACCCTTACGGTTACTGCAGATCCCTTTGAAAGAGCCTGATTACCTGTTGGGTTTTGACTGATAATATAGCCTTTTTCAACCACATCACTATAGCTTTCCGTAACACTTACAATAAAGCCTTGTTCTTGTAACATTTCTACACCTTCTGTCTGTGTCATACCAGTTACATCTAATATCTCAACACTTTCGGTTCCAGTACTAATCAATAAAATCACACTATCTCCCACCTTGCAGGTACTACCTTGTGCAATATCTGCACTAATCACTACATTTGCAGCAATTGTTTCTGATGAAATATAGGTTTTTTCAACAACAAGGCCAAGTGCAGTTAATTTAAGTAATGCTGCATCCTCTGTAAGCCCTGCTACAGAAATCATGGAAATTTCTTCGCCATCATTTTCTTCTACTACCGTTTCGTTCATACCAAACAAAGACCCCGTTAACGTGTCAATATTTTTAATAATCAGCATAGCTGCAATACATATAATCAAAAAACCAACCGCAAGCATAATAATTGTAACAAGCTTTTCCTTTGATATAGGCTTTATTCGAACCACCTCTTCAAACGCTTCATCTTCTTCAAAATATGTTTGTTGATCATCCTCATCTAGTTCTCTATGGTCCTCATTAGTCCACTGACTAGAAGGAATCACTCTCGTTTCATCACCAGCATAGGTATCATTCATCTGAACAAAATCTTCCTCTGGATTCATAAGTGCTTTTTTCAAATCACCCATAAGCTCACTCATAGATTGATAACGTCTATCAATACTCTTGGCACAGCACTTCAAAACAATTTTTTCCACACTAACAGGAATCTCTGGAATATAATCCCTCGGACTAGGCATAGGTTCTTGGATATGTTTAATTGCCACTGCTACCGTTGTATCTCCTTGAAACGGAACCCTACCTGTAAGCATTTCAAAAAGTGTAATTCCTAGAGAATATATATCACTCTTTTCATCACTATAACCACCTCTAGTCTGTTCTGGTGATGTATAATGTACAGAACCCATAACATTAGAGGTAATAGTTTCACTCGAAACAGCTTTTGCAATACCAAAATCTGTCACCTTCACTTTTCCATCCATAGAAACCATAATATTTTGAGGCTTTATATCTCGATGAATCATATGATGATTGTGTGCAGCTTCAATCCCCATCGCAACCTGTATTGCAATACTAACCGCTTCCTTATAGGTTATTCTTGCCTTTTTCAAAATATATTGTTTTAAGGTAATCCCTTCTACTAACTCCATAATAATGTAGTGGATTCCTTTTTCCTGTCCAACATCATATACATTCACTATATTTGAATGCAAAAGACCTGCCGCTGCTTGCGCTTCTACTCGAAATTTAGAAACAAAATTTGCATTTTCACTAAATTCTTGTTTCAACACCTTAATTGCAACATTTCTATTAAGCGTATGGTCAAGTGCTTTATAAACATCACTCATACCACCCGTTCCAATTTTATCTATAACTTCATATCGATTTGCTAAAATCATTCCAATACTAACCATTTGGTTCCTCCTTTTTAACAAAAGGATGTGCTAAAATGACTGATATATTATCAGCCCCACCTTTTTTATTCGCTTCATCAACCAATGTAGTACATGCTATTTCTAAATTCTTTTCTTTATAAATATTATAAAGTATCTCTTCATCTGAAAGCATATTGGTCAAACCATCCGAACAAATAAGTATAATATCATCCTCTTTTAAATCCACATAGAAAAAATCTATTTCTACATTCTGCTCAGCCCCAATAGCTCTTGTTATACAATTTTTCTTGCTTTGTAACTCTTCTTTATTCATTGGGATCGTTCTATAATTTCTCATCTCTTCAATATATGAATGATCCTTTGTAACTTGTACCATAACATTTTGCCTTGCTAAGTACAATCTGCTGTCTCCAACATTTGCTACAATTAGTTGCTTGTCATCACAGGTTGCCGCCACTAAAGTAGTTCCCATTCCTGCAAAGTCAAAATCCATCTTTGATTTCTTATATAAAAGTGTATTTGCACACTTAATCGCCTCTGTCAAAACCTTCACAACATTATGGTCAGGATTTACATTTACTTCTCCACAAATCGTATCAATCGTATGCTTCGAAGCATAATCTCCAGCCTTATGTCCTCCCATCCCATCTGCTAGTAGCATAAGGTTTGGTAGATTTCCAGTTGCAACTTTTGAAACATATATATAGTCCTGATTCATTTTTCTTTTTCTGCCCCTGTCAGTAATAGAAAATACATCTAACATATTAATAAACATTCCTTCCTCTCAACCCTCTTGACTGTGCCTACGTCTAAGTTGTCCACATGCACCGTCAATATCACGTCCCATTTCTCTTCTTATAGTAACATTAATTTTGTTTTTTTCAAGTTTATTTTGAAATGCAAGTATTGACTTTTTCGTTGATTCCTTATAATCTCTTTCTTTAATTGGATTAATCGGTATTAAATTCACATGACACTGAAAGTTTCTAATCAATGCTATTAATTCAGTAGCATCCACCTGCGTATCATTCACACCACTCACTAGTGAATACTCAAACGTGATGCGCCTTTTCGTCTGATCATAATAATACTGACAAGCTCCTAGCACTTCTTCTAAACTATATTTATTTGCTATCGGCATAAGACTTCTTCGTTTTTCATCAGAAGATGCATGTAGCGAAAGTGCCATCGTGATTTGAAGTCCTTCTAAAGCAAGTTTCTTTATTTGTGGAACCAATCCGCAAGTCGACACTGTAATATTTCGTTGGCTAATATTAAGACCTTGCTCATCCGAAAGCATGCGTATAAACTGAACAAGATAATCATAATTATCAAGCGGTTCTCCTGTACCCATCACTACTACGTTAGATACTCGTTCACCTGTATGTCTAGAGATTGCATAGATTTGATCTAGCATCTCACCTGGGAGAAGATTCCTTGCCAATCCGTCAAGTGTTGATGCGCAGAATTTACACCCCATTCTACACCCCACCTGAGAAGAAATACAGACACTATTACCATGTTTGTATTTCATCCACACACTCTCCACTACATGTCCATCGGCTAGTTCAAATAAATATTTTCTTGTTCCATCTATTTTCGACTCTTGCATCGTCACTATTTGTAAGCTTGTATATGCATAACTCGTCTCTAAGGATTCCCTAAGCCCCATTGGAATGTTAGTCATTTCCTGTAAAGAGGCTGCTAGTTTTTGATGCATCCACTGATAAATTTGTTTTGCACGGAAGCTTTTTTCTCCTAAACTTTTCACAACCTCTTCTAGTTCTACAAAAGAAAGGGATTTTAAATCTTTTTTTTCTATCATATTATTTTTTCCTAAATCTACTAATAAAAAAGCCATCTGTATCATGCATACCCGGCAAGAGCTGTAAATAACCTTCCCTTGTAGTATTTCCTTGTAAACCAACCAATAAAGCATCATCTAAGCTTTCAGCTTCAAAACCTAATTCATCTAAAATATACATTCTATTATGTTCGTTTTCATCTGGATTAATCGTACAAGTACTGTAAACCAAAACACCACCAGGCTTTACATAACTGCTCACAACTTCTAGCATTTGCTTCTGCAAATGTTGTAGTTCTACCAAGCTTTCCTTTGATACATGATATTTAATATCTCGTTTTTTGCCCATAATACCCAGTCCTGAACAAGGCAAGTCTGCCAGCACAACATCAACTTTCCCAATCAAACTCTCATCTAGCACTAGCGCATCATGCACCTGCACTTGTACTTGATCTAACTGCATTCTTCCTGCATTTTCCTCTATATAAGAGACTTTCATATCTGAAATATCTCTTGCAAGAACTCGTCCTGTCGGACCCGTTTTTTCTGCTGCGAGCATAGTCTTACCGCCCGGTGCCGCACATACATCTAATACAAAGTCTCCTGGTGTTATACCCGCTACTTCTACTGCAAGCATACTGCTCACATCTTGAACCGTTATAAGACCATTTGAAAATCCAGGTACCTGATATAATCCATCTAAATGTGATAATTTGTATGCTCTATCCATATAGGTATGCTTTGAAACTTCTATCCCTTTTGCTAGCATTTCCTTTATAAGTTCTTCCACTTCTGTATCTGATAAAGACTGCTTAACTCTGATCGTAACAGGCTTTACACTTAACAAATCCTCTAGCACACGTTCAGTTTTTTCTACTCCAAGTTCTGAAATCCACTTTTCTACAATCCACATAGGCATAGAATGTGTTACCGAAAGATACTCTGACATATTACTTCTATCTGGGATAGGAAGTTGATCTTTTTGACTACAAACCTTACGCAATATACCATTTATAAAACCCTTTAGATTTACAAACTTTCTTTTTGCACATAATTTCACTGCCTCATTACATACCGCTCTATCTGGGACTTGATCCATATACAAAATCTGATACATGCTCATGCGAAGTAGCACTCGAATCAGTGGCTTCATCTTCTTTACAGGTGTATTAGAAATATGATCTAGTACATAATCAAGATAAATTTGTCTTTCTAATGTTCCATCAACCATACGTTTCATAAACGCCTTGTCTTTACGATCTAAGTAATCATATTTATCCAATGTATCCTTTAATACCTTATGCGAAAAAGTTTCTCCCTTTTCAATTGTAAGAAGTACATCTAATACGATTTCTCTTGTATTTACTGCATTTGCCATTTATTATCTCTTTTCTATTTATTAATCATTTCGTCGTCCAAACAAAGATACTAAACGAATAAGCTGAAGCACTGAAGCTGCCGCTGCCGCTACATATGTCATAGCTGCTGCAGACAATACTTTTCTACTCATTTTCAGTTCTTCTCCACCAAGAATACCTCTTTGATCAAGGATTTTAAGTGCTCTACTAGATGCGTCAAACTCAACTGGCAAGGTTACTAGCTGAAATAAAACTGCTAGCGAAAAAACCCAAATACCAACTTGAATCAACATAGAATTATAGCTCAAAATAACACCCAGTATTATAATTGGCATGCCCATTTTACTACCTAAGTTTGCAGCCGGCACAAGCATAGCTCGAATCTTAAGTGGCGCATAGCCTACTTGATCTTGGATCGCATGACCACATTCGTGTGCTGCTACTCCAACCGCTGCTACCGATGCACTATTATAAGTACTATCTGATAAACGAAGCACTTTATCTTTTGGATCATAATGGTCTGTGAGCTTTCCGCTTACATGCTCAACCCGGATATTACTAAGACCTGCATAATATAAGATTTTAGATGCCGCCTCAGAACCAGTAAGCCCTTGCATACAACGAACCTTTGCGTATTTTTGGTAGGTAGCATTTACCTTATGGCTTGCCCACATACTAAAAACTGCTGCAATAATAACTAATATATACGTCCAATCAAATCCGTAATAATAATATGATCCATAACCATATCCATACATTCCATATAATAACATTCTAAAACCTTCCTTTTCTTTTATTTATACTTCTCTCTATGACTCAGATTATCAATTTTATTTTTCACCCTTTTCCTAGAACTTCTCCAAGCGCCACTTGATATCCTAGTAAAAAGTCCTTTGTAAGCATTCTTTTTTTACCTTCCATCTGCAGTTCCATTATTCTAAGCCCACCTTGCGTAGTGGCAACTGTAATACTTGTTTTATCTACTGCTACGATACTTCCAACAGGTGCTTCTATATGTCCAACCACTTCACTATCCCAAATCGTAAGCTTTTTACCACGAAAGCATGTATAAGCAGTCGGCCATGAATTCAATCCTCTTACTAATCTTTCTATAGTAACAGCATCCTTTGCAAAATCAATGAGCCCCATTTTCTTATCAAGTCTTTTCGCATGTGTACTTTCTTCATGCTTTTGTACAACAGGAGTTAATGCGCCCTGTTCAAGAAGTGCTAAAGCCTCAACAATAGCCTCAGAGCCTATTACCATAAGCTTATCAAATAAACTCTCACCCGTTTCTTTCGTATCTATCGTGTATTCTTTTGTATAGAGCATATCCCCAGTATCTATACCCTCATCCATCTGCATAATGGTAACACCTGTTTTTTCTTCACCATCTATAACAGCCCATTGAATAGGTGCTGCTCCTCTATATTTAGGCAATAGTGATGCATGAATATTTATACATCCATATCTTGGGATATCTAAAATTTCTTTTGAGAGTATCTGTCCAAATGCTGCAACCACATACACATCTGCCTCAATTTTCTTTAAAGTTTCCACCTCATCTAAAACCTTGATTTTCAGTGGTTGATAAACTGGAATCTCATGAGATATGGCTAGCTTTTTTACTGGCGTCATCTGAATTTCTTTCCCACGTCCCTTTGGCTTATCAGGTTGTGTATAAACAGCCACCACCTCATGACCTGCATCTAACAATGCCTGTAATGCACCTGCCGCAAAATCAGGTGTTCCCATAAAAACTATTTTCACCCTTATACCTCGTCATCTTCCTCTTCTTCAGCATAAGAAGTATCTTCTAACTCACCCTCTACCTTTTCTACGTACAAGTGTCCATCTAAATGGTCAAGTTCATGACATACAGCTCTTGCAAATAGCTCTTCTCCTTCTAATTCAAACCAATTCATATCAATGTCTTGAGCAGTCACTTTTACGTAGTTTGGTCTAGTAACCTGTCCAGATTTACCTGGCACAGATAGGCAACCTTCCATTCCAGTCTGTTCTCCTGACATCTCTAATATTTTGGGATTAATCATAAGAATTGGATCCTCTCCAGTACAATCTATTACAACTATTCTCTTCAAAATACCTACCTGTGGTGCTGCAAGACCTACACCATTTGATTCATACATCGTATCAAACATATCCTCAATCAAAGTTTCAATTCTTGGTGTAATTTCCTTTACTTCTTTACTTATTTTTGTAAGAACGGCTTCGCCTTCTACTCTTATATTTCTAATTGCCATCTTTAAATCTTTCCTTTTCTTTCAATTAAAATGCATTCTTTGGGTCAAAATCAAACTGCATAATCTCTTTCGTATATTCTCTTTGTATTTTTCTATGTTCTAACAATTCTTTTATTGCTAGTAATTTATCTTGTGAATCTGCCTTAATATAAATCGCATAGCGATAAACATCATTCATTTTATATAATCCAGCCTTTGTAGGACCAAGAATCTGTACAGCTGTGCGATTTGTAATACACGCCTTTATATAATCCGTCAAATCACATGCAACACTTTCTAGCCTTTTCTCTTCCTTACCATATAATTGTACCGCTAACATGTGTCCAACTGGTGGATAGTTCATAAGCTTCCTATATGTGATTTCTTGCTCAAAAAATTCTTCGTACTCCTGGCTAGCAGCGCATACTACGCTGTAATGCTCCGGTCTATACGTTTGAATAATAGCTTCTCCTAGCTTTTCTCCTCTACCAGCTCGCCCAACAGCTTGCGTGATTAATTGGTAGGTTCTCTCCGCCGCTCTATAATCAGCGATTGAAAGCGATAAATCTGCTGCAATAACTCCTACTAAGGTGACATTTTTAAAATCATGACCTTTCACAATCATTTGTGTACCAATCAATATATCCGCTTCTTGATTTTCAAAACTTGCCAGAATTTTTTCGTAGCTATCTTTTGTTCTTGTCGTATCTGCATCCATTCTAAGGGTTCTAACTTTTGGAAACATTTGCTTAACCTTTTCCTCGATCTGCTGCGTTCCAACTTTAAAACCTGCAATATATTTCGAACCACATGTTGGACATGTCGCCACCTTTTGTTCTCTATAACCACAGTAATGGCAATACAAAAACCCGTCTTTATGTTCCGACAATGACACACTACAATGCTTACATTCCATTACATGACCACAGCTTCTACAGCTTATAAATCCACTGTACCCTCTTCGGTTTAAAAAAAGCATGATTTGCTCTTTACGTTCTAATCTTTGTTGTGTTTTTTCTTGTAAGAGATTGCTAAAAATCGTACGGTTCCCGGCTTTTAGTTCCTCTCTAAGATCTATAATATGCGTTGTAGGTAGTGTTCCACCTGTCAATCTCTTCGTTAATGTAAATAATCTATACTGCCCTTTTTGCACTGCGTAGTATGCTTCTACAGATGGTGTGGCACTGCCAAGCACTAAGGCACACCCATGGATGTTCGCTATTTCTTCTGCCACCTCTACCGCATGATATTTAGGGGTTTGTTCTGATTTATAACTTGTTTCATGTTCTTCATCGATAATGATTAAACCAATGTTATCAAAAGGAATAAAAAGTGCCGACCTAGGACCAATAACAATACGCACCTCTCCCGACTTTGCTCGCTGTATTTGGTCATATTTTTCTCCAACTGAAAGCGTTGAATTCATCACAGATACGCTTTGACCAAATTTTGCATAAAATCGTTTCAATGTTTGGTACGTAAGTGAAATTTCAGGAATCAATACAATTGCTTGCTGCCCAGCTCTTAACACCTCTTCAATCAAAGCAATATACACTGCAGTCTTTCCACTGCCAGTAATACCTTTTATATAATATTTACTAGCAACTCCTTTTTCTCTATCTAAAACAAAACTATCAACAACCTGCTGTTGCTCATCACTTAAAACAAATTGCTCTTGCTGCACTTTTAAAAGCTTCACCGGATTTCTATAAACCGTTTGACTTTGTATGGTTAAAACACCATCCTTTTCAAGAGAACGTAGTGTCGCAAGTGCTATATTTAGATTCCCTGTAACTTCTTCGTACGATGCATGTGGATATTGCAATAAATACTCCACACATTTTATTTTGGATAGTTGATTTTTTTTGCCAGCAATACGATCGTAATATGCCTTTAGTTCCACTTCATCCAAGATAAGTTCGATTGTCTTTTTTTCTAAAGCGCGTACATCCTTTTTCATTGGAAGCACTGTTTTTAGTGCTTGGATCATCGTAGTACCGTACCGTCTTTTCAAAAAATCTGCCAAACGAATCATGTAACCATCCACCGAATCAGAGGTTGCTGTTACAGACAATATTTCTTTTACTTTTGTGGGATCATATTCTGTTTGCGTCGATATAGCGATACAATATCCTATGATTTCTTTGTTACCACGTCCAAACGGAACAAGTACCTGACACCCGACACTCACCTTTTCCAATAAATGAGCGGGAATGCAATATTGAAATGCTCGATCTACTTTTTCATGTGATATATCTACTATAATATCTGCATACAACATCCATCCCCCCTTTTTTATAATTCGCGCAATATGTCTGCAATAATAATGCGTTCATCCATCGGATATTTTTTACCTTCAATTTCTTGATAATCTTCATGTCCTTTTCCAGCAAGAATAACTATATCTCCTGGTTTACCATGCTCTATTGTATATTTGATAGCTTCTCTTCGATCACAAATCTCGACATATTCGCCTGTTGTCTTAGCCATACCTATTTTGATATCCTCAATAATAGCTTGAGGCTCTTCATATCTTGGATTATCAGAAGTAATAACCGATAAATCTGACAATCGTCCACTCACTTCACCCATCTCATATCTGCGTGACTTTGCTCTATTGCCTCCACACCCAAACATACATACAAGACGTGTAGGATTGTACTCTCTAAGTGTTAATAGCAAGCTCTCTAATGACATTGCATTATGTGCATAATCAATCATCAAGGTGAATTCATCAGAAACCTTTACAAGCTCGATACGCCCCTTCACATGTGCCTCAAGAAGTGCTTTTTTCATCACCTCATGTTCCACCCCTAGCTGCAAGCAAATAGCAATCGCTGTAAGAGCATTATAAACACTAAATTTACCCGGTGTTGCCACCTCTACATGAAAAGCATGAGAACCCGCAACATCAAATGCAACACCTAAAGCTCCTCCATCTCTAACAAGCTCTACATGCTCTGCAATCAAGTCGTTGCTTCTATCAAACCCAAATCTAATAACCTTACAAGTATGTCCTTCTAAGACAGCGTCTGTCTGTTCATCATCTCCATTTACAATACCAACTAAGCACTGCTTGAATAATAACCCTTTACACATCCTATATTCTTCAAAGCTACTATGTTCATCTGGACCTACGTGGTCTGGCTGTAGGTTTGTAAAAATACCATAATCAAATATAAATCCTTGCGTTCTATGTAACATCAATCCCTGTGAAGACACTTCCATAACCACACTATCAAGGCCTGCCTCTACCATCTTCGCAAAATACTCTTGCAACAAATATGACTCTGGCGTTGTATTGTCAGCTGGAATCTTCATATCTCCAATAATAGCCTCAATCGTACCCACTAACCCAACCTTGTGTCCAGAATGCTCTAAAATTGATTTCACTAGATATGTAGTCGTAGTCTTTCCTTTTGTACCTGTTACACCAATCGTGGTAAGCTTACTTGCTGGATAATCAAAATATGCTGCTGAAATGAATGCCATAGCATACCTAGTATCAGCCACTTGTATCACTGTTACATCCTCTGGAGCTACGACTTCTTTTCGTACAACTAATACCTTTGCACCCTTTTCAATCACTTGAGAAACATAATCATGTCCATCCGATTTTGCCCCTTCAATACAGAAAAACAAGCTTCCTTCAATAGCTTTTCTAGAGTCATTAACCAGTGTAGAAATCTCTCTATCAATGCTTCCTTGTAACACCTTGTATTCTAAATGTTCTAATAGTAAATTTAACTGTGAAATTGTTTTCATATACTATATCCTTTCTATGTTAAAAGCCAAAAGTTAATCCTTATTAGCATAACATATTCTAATGCTATTTACAACAAACGGCTCAGTTCACATTATTTTTTTATACTCTTAATACATTTTATTTCTTTTTTATGTTTTGTACATATCTGCTACACATTTATACCTTATAGTATGTTTTAGATAGTTGATTACTCACTATCTCCCCCCCCTCATAAGAAAATCGAAAAGACCAGGTTTCCTGGTCTTTTCGTGCGTTTACTCCCACTTTAACAATAGTATTTCATCAAAAGCTGTAAGTATTCATTTCCTTTATAATAATTCACTTGTATTTGATAGAGGATATGCAGTTTGTATGCACACTGCTTCTCATAAATATTCTTGCTAGCCCCTACGCCATATCTTTTATCTAAAAACGAATGAAATGGTGTCACATCGCCTAAATAGGTAAGCTCTAATAATTCGCCTTTACTTGAACGCATCATAAGCTTTGCAGCTTTCCCCTTCTTACCTAATGCTCTAGCATGTATTACTTCCATATCTTTTTCTGCAAAAAGTGGTTTTTTATTTCCTACACCATGTGGTTCTAAACTCTCAAGCTCCTTTGCCATAGCAATTGTAGCATAAGACATATAAACTGCTGCATCAATGTAAACCTTTTCTCTAAAATCCTCTTCCTCTAACGTACACTGTTCATTCAAAAGCTTTCTGAGTATTTCTATTTTACTTGCATCACTCATAGACAATCCAGCCGCCATTTTATGCCCACCAAACTTTGTAAACAACTGCTTACATAAAGACAGTGACTCAAACATATCATAACATTCCATCGACCTTCCAGAAGCCTTTACACCATCCTCACAATCCGTAAATACGAGTGTCGGCCTATGACACGCCTCCCTAATCTTACCTGCAATAATTCCAGCCAGGCTCTCATGACAATTTGGTAAATAAAGAACTATTACCTTATCTTTCTTTCTCTTCGACTGCTCAAGTAGCTCTAACGCCTCCTCTACTCCCTGCAACGTCATTTCTTTTCTAGTTTCATTGAGTTCTTTTAAAGTGCTTGCAAGAATAACTGCTTTTTCTAGGTTTTCTTCGCACAAAAGGGATAATGCAAGTTCTGCACTTTCTAGGCGTCCTGTAGCATTTAAACACGGGCCTATCACGAAACCTAAATGATAACTAGTAACCGTCTCTATTTCATAAACCCGCTTTAGTGCCTCTATTCCTACAGGCGGATTTACTGTCATTTTTTCAAGACCTTTCGCAACGATTTGTCTATTCTCATCTATCAACTCCATCACATCACATACTGTTGCAATGGCAGCATAGGACATTAGTTGTGAAACAACCTCATGCGCTTCACCTAACAATATTTGCGATATCTTCCAAGCAATCACAGCACCACATATGCCTTTAAATGGATAGTGATCTTGTGAACATTTTATATTTACTATTGCATCTGCCATTGGAAGTAGTTCTTTTTTAATACCATTTTCTATAAGAAATGGAACTTCATGATGATCTGTTACTATTACAGTTAAGCCATGCTGCTTTGCTAAGGCTATTTGTTCCAAAGCTGCAATCCCGTTATCACACGTAATAATCGTCTGGATTCCCTGCTCAATTGCATCTAAAACCATTCCGTTACTAAGTCCATAACCATCCTTCATTCTATGTGGCAAGCAGTAATCCACCTTCGCACCTAGTGTATGTAATGTTTTCCACAAAATATACGTTGCACATATTCCATCACAGTCATAATCACCGATTACTCGGATTCGATTACCCTTTTTTATTTCGCCTCTTAATATATCGCATGCCTTTTCACTATCGAACAAAAGCTTAGGATCATGCATACTTCCCTCAACATTCAAAAATACACTTGCTTGCTTCAAATCAAAGCCACGATTTATCATAACCTTTGCCAACAAATCACTGCAACCTAGCTCTTTCATATATTGCTTTATATCACCTTGCTTATTTTTCAAAATCCATTTTTCCATTACGACTTATCTCACTTTTCACATATAGTAAAAAGAGGCTGTATAACAGCCTCTTAATTTTATAATTCTTGAATAGCACGTACCATTGATGGTATGAATTGTTTCTTCCTAGACACTATATTTGGCAAATATGCCTTATGTCCTTTTACCTTCGCATGGAATGCATCCTCAATAAATCTCTCACTTCCTTCACCAAAACAAATTAGCTGCGTTGATTCTGAAATAATGTTTGTCAACATAAAGAATATCATATTAAGTCCATTTTTACCTGCTTCTCTTTCAAGCAGAGGATAGATTTTTTCTTCAATTTCACCTAAAATCTCAGTATTCATAGCATTAATTTGACCTACACCAAACGAAATATCACCCGAGTTAAATTTCTTGAAATCTTGGTAGAAAATTTCTTCTGCTGATTTATCACCCATATTGCTTCCTGCTTTAAACATTTCATTCGCAAAGGATTCTATCTCAATTTCTGCCAATTGTGATAACTGATTTGCTGCATCTTGATCATATTTAGTACAAGTTGGTGAACGAAACATCAAGGTATCTGATAAAATAGCAGCACACAATAGACCCGCTATATACTTTGGAATCTCTAAATTCCTCTCCTGGTACATCTGAAAAATAATTGTAGCAGTACAACCTACTGGTTGGTTTCTAAAAAAGATTGGTGAAAGTGTTTCAATAGCACCAAGCTTATGATGATCAATAATCTCTAAAACATCAGCTTCATTAATATTATCAACTGCCTGACCCTTTTCATTATGATCCACTAAAATCACTTGCTTTTTCTTTACACTAATCAAATTACGACGTGATACCGTACCTTTACATCTACCCATAGAATCCAAAACAGGAAAATCTCTATATCTCTTCTTCGCCATAATATCTTGGACTTCTTCAATAGAGGCTCTAGTGTTAAAAGTTGTTAATTTTTCTCTTCTCATTAAGAATCTAACAGGAATACTTTGATTAATTAATCTTGCAATAGTATACGTATCAACTGGTGTTGTAATAATCACTGCGCTATTACTCTTAGCTAAATCTATAACTCTTTGTTCTACTTGACTATCACAACTAATAACAAGGCAACTTGCAAACGCCTCAAGTGCTGCAATTTGTGCATCTTCTCTATCTCCAACAATAACAAGGTCATCGCCTTCCATAAATTCTTTAATTAAATCAGGATTACCAGCACCTACAATAACTTTACCTTTATTAAATAAGCCCAATTCATTACCTACGATAACTTTGCCACCCAATGTATCCGCCATACTCTTATATTGCGTCTTTGCTGACGAAAGTGGAAATTTATCTGTTGGATCCATGAAATATTTAGCAATATCACCGATTGTCACGATACCCTCTAATCTATGTTCGGAATCTGTGATTGGTAACGTAACAGCATCGTTTTCTGTCATAAGCTCCCAAGCATCCTTAATCGAGATTCCTGCCTGTACATATGGAATCTCATGAAGATCCATATCCCTTACTTGACCGCCCACATCTAGGACGAATCCTGGCGCTTCTACACCAAATCTATTTAATACAAACTCTGTCTCAGCATTTACCTGACCAGCTCTCTTTGGAACAAATTCTTGTCCGTGCGTTGTTCTATTTTTTATATCTGCATAAGCTATAGCAGAACAGATAGAATCCGTATCTGGATTTTTATGTCCAATTACATAAACTCTCTTCGGAGTACTCATATCTACACGCCCCTTTCATTTTAGTTCTAATTTTCTTATACATAATACTTGTATTTTAGTAAAAAGGCAATCATTTTTACATAAAATTAATATAATCTGTATTATTTTTACATTTTTTCAACATTCCTGCATCTTCAATTGTTCAACTTATCTATTAATTTCTCCGCGTCTAAGATCTAAAGGCTTTCTCGTACAAATCCATGCAATATAATCTTCAAACACTTGTAACTCATAAAACACTGCCTCTGCAAAATCAAGAAATTCATTTTCATGCGATTCTTCATGTAATAAAAAATCGAGCCCTTTTAATCCTTCTCCTGCAAATCCGCTTCCTATGCATTTCACATATGCTTCCATCTTACTAAAGGTACTTACAGAATGCTTCAGATTCTTGCGCGTTTTTTTATACTGAATATCTACACCGACCTCCAAATCACTACATACTAGCATAACATATTCACCAGAATGTGAAATATTAAAAAACTGGCTGTTAGCAAACGCATGATCCCAATAAGGTTTTCCAAATTCATTCTCATGATATACAATTTCTGTTTTGGAATTCTCTAAAACCCCAAGTAACTCCTCTACTGTATATGGTTTTATTTTCTCTTCGACATGCTGGCCTTCTAATAATCCCCGATATGCCACCTGCAACAAAAGACCAGCTGCTATACCTAAGCACTGGTCTTTTTGTCTTTTGTAGGAACATACCTTAGCATACCTTGTTTGATCTAAACAAGCCAGTGCATCGTGAAAACTCCGACTATCTCCTAGTCCTTCCACACTTACTAAGTATATTCTGATATTCATATTTTCATCACACTTCTTTCACAAGATCTAACGCAATCTGAAGCTCTTTTAACTGTTTTTCATCTACTACATTTGGTGCATCGGTCATAAGGCAGCTCGCATCCTTAATCTTAGGGAATGCAATAACTTCTCTAATAGATTCTGCCTTTACAAGTAGCATAACCAAACGATCAAGTCCATATGCAAGACCCGCATGAGGTGGAACACCATATTTGAATGCATTTAGTAAGAAACCAAATCTATCATATGCATCTTCTTTAGAAAATCCTAACACTTCAAACATTTTTTCTTGGATATCTGCTTGGAAAATACGCACACTACCACCACCAAGCTCAGTACCATTTAATACAATATCATAAGCTTTTGCTCTTACTTTTCCAGGATCTGTATCAAGTAATGCTAAATCTTCATCCATAGGCATTGTAAATGGATGGTGAACAGCAACATATCTATCTTCCTCTTCACTATACTCAAGAAGTGGAAATTCTGTTACCCATAAGAAATTAAATTTGCTATTGTCAATTAATTCCATTTGTTTTGCAAGTTCAAGTCTAAGTGCACCTAATACATTCCATACAATGCTGTTTTTATCCGCTGCAAACAGCAATAAATCTCCTGCCTCTGCTCCCATAGCTACAACTAACGCTTGTAGTTCTTCTTCTGTCATGAACTTTGCAAAAGAAGATTTCATCGTACCATCTGGCATCACACAAAGATATGCTAATCCCTTAGCACCATAGCCTTTTGCAAATTCGACCAATGCATCAATTTTCTTACGAGGCATCGCTGCTTGTCCTTTTGCACAAAGACCTCTTACAGAACCACCATTATCAAGTGCACCTGTAAATACAGAGAATCCGCATCCATCAACTACGTCTGAAACATTTACAAGCTCCATACCAAATCTAGTATCTGGTTTATCACTACCAAAACGATCCATAGCATCTTGCCATGTCATACGTTCTATTGGAAGCGAAATATCAATACCAATTGCTTCTTTACATACATATTGAAGTAATTTTTCATTTAAACCGATTACATCTTCAACATCCACGAATGACAATTCCATATCGATTTGTGTGAATTCCGGTTGTCTATCAGCACGTAAATCTTCATCTCTAAAACATTTTACGATTTGGAAATACCTATCATAACCTGAACACATCAAAAGTTGTTTGAACAACTGTGGTGATTGAGGCAACGCGTAGAAATCACCTGGATGCACACGACTTGGTACTAAATAATCTCTAGCTCCTTCAGGCGTAGATTTGGTTAGCATTGGGGTTTCAATTTCTAAGAAACCTTCTTTTACTAAAAACGCTCTTGTATTCGCTGCAATAGAGCTTCTAAGCATAATATTTCTTTGTAAATCAGGTCTTCTAAGATCTAAGTATCTGTATTGTAATCTAAGTTCTTCTTTTGTTTTAGAGTTTGCTTCAATTGGGAATGGTGGTGTATCTGATTCCGAAAGAATTCTAAGATCGTTCGCAACCACTTCGATATCACCTGTCGCTAAGTTTGTATTTACTGCACCTTCTCTAGCACATACCTTACCTGTTATAGCTACTACGAATTCACTACGAAGTTTTTCAGCTTTTGCAAAGCTTTCTGCTCCACAAGTGCTCTCTTCAAAAATCATCTGCAATAGACCTGAGCGATCACGTAAATCCACAAAAATGATACCACCTTTGTTTCTTTGTTTTTGTACCCAGCCCATTACGGTTACTGTTTCGCCAATTAATGTATTTGATACCTCACCACATCTGTGTGAACGTACCAATCCTTTCATAGATTCAGCCATCTTATAATCCTCTTTTCTATTTTAATCCTTCTTTATAGACCTCTACAAAATCCGTATAGCCTTCCTTGATCAAGTTATCTTTTTGAAACTTCTTGTTTTTATTCATTCTTGCAATTAAGACCTGTGTTCCATCAACTCTTGCATCCTGTGCTTTTGCAATGACATCACATAATACATCTTTAGAAATACCCTTTTCAATCAAGTATGCAATCTTACTTGGAGCTGTTGGCACTACAAAGCCACGTTCCATAAGAAGTAGGATGATTCTTTCAAAACCAATACTAAAACCACACGCTGGTGTATCATTTCCAGTAAATTTTCCTACCATCTTGTCATAACGACCACCGCCACCGCAGCTGCCACCAAATTCAGGCATAGCAATCTCAAAAATAGTACCTGTATAGTAACTCATACCTCGTACTAGCGTTGGATCAAAAACAAGTTCAAAAGAATCTGCTTTAGTAGCTTCTACGCTGTCAATAATCTCAATAAAAGATTCCATTACCTCTTGTGACAAAAACCCTTGTAGCTTTTGTGCTAAATATACTACTGGTTTTTCTACAGTTTTTAAATCAGCAAACAGACCCAAATATTTATCACAAACCTCTTGAGCATATCCTGCAGCAAGAAGTTCCTTTTCTACACCCTCTAGACCAATTTTATCCATCTTATCTAGTATAATAAAAACGCTGTCGAAGGTTTCTTCCAAAAATCCAGCATAAGAAGCCATCGCCTTTAAAATCTGTCTATCATTTATTCTGATTTCAAAGTTTTTAAATTCAAGCATAGTAAGTGTTGTTGTTGTCGCTAAAATAAGCTCTATCTCTGCTAAATTACTAGCCTCTCCCAAAATATCTATATCACATTGCATAAACTGACGATATCTTCCTCTTTGTGGTCTGTCTGCTCTCCAAACATTCCCCATCTGTAAAGCCTTAAATGGACTTGGAAGTTGCGCAACGTTATTACTATAAAAACGCACAAGTGGTACTGTCAAATCATAACGCAAACCACCATCAACCAAATCATTCTCACAAGTAGCGGATTCAAGCTTTAGCTTTTCTCCTCGCTTTAATGTTTTGAAAATTAATTTTTCATTTTCGCCACCTTGTTTATTGCTAAGATTTTCTATATTTTCCATACATGGTGTTTCAATGGATGTAAATCCAAATTTTCCGTATGTTTCCTTTATTACACCAATCACATAGTCCCTTACTTGCATTTCAGCTGGGAGGACATCCTTCATCCCCGTTACAGGCTTTTTACTAAGTGCCATTTTTCTCTCCATTCCTACTCAAAATCTACCTTAGAACATTCTATACGAAAATACTTATTCTTGCAACTGTTCTTCTAAGAGCTGTCGCTTTCTTTCTATCATTTCCTCAATGCGTTCTATATAAAGTTCAACATCTTTGACATTGTCACAGCGTGCAATTTTACCATCCTCATACACTCGCTTCGTAATACTACCTGCTCCGAGTGCCACAATCGTCTGGATTTCTTCCATGATCAAGATATTATAAATACCAAATTTATCATCCTTAGCATACCCTACATTTTCAAAATTTCCAGACATATTTTTCTGTCTATATAAATAATAAGGTTTCATATCTAATTTCTGAGCACCACTAACGGCAATCTTCATTGTCTCATCCGTATTATGTAGTGTCAACACATCATGTTCCTTGATCCAATTAGCTAAGTTGCTTGCCCTTTTAATTGCCAAGGAATGTACCGTCAAACTATCAGGATTAAGTGAAACCACCTGTTCTATCGTTTCTCGCACTTGCTCTTCTAACTCTCCTGGCAAACCTAGAATCAAATCCATATTGATATTATCAAACCCTATTTCTCTAGCCAATTTATATGCTTCTATTACATCATGAACCGTATGATTCCTACCAATTATTTTTAATGTCTTATCATGCATCGTTTGAGGATTAATACTGATGCGATTCACATCATGACCATATAAAACCTCAAGTTTTTCTCTTGTAATAGAATCAGCTCTACCAGCCTCCACTGTAAACTCCTGTACAGTGCTAAAATCAAATCGTTCCTTAAGTGCCCTTATCAACCTATCCATTTGGTTTGCTTCTAACGTTGTAGGTGTACCCCCACCGATATAAACTGTATCTAATATTTTATTTGCATATGCCTCTTTGACATAATCCATTTCCTTGATCATACAATCAATATAACGATCAACACGTTTTCTATGTACACCTATAGGATATGACGTAAAAGAACAATATAGGCATGTCGTAGGACAAAATGGTATCCCAATATAAAGACTAAATCCATCCTTACAATGTAGCTTACTGAGTAGTTTATGTTCTCGATGTGCGATATCAATACTTAATGAGATTTTTTCATCACTCACAAAGTGTTTTCCCTTATAATACTCGCGTATTTGCATATCAGTAGCATTTTTTTGAATCATGGTAGTTGCAACTTTTGTAGGGCGAATACCAGTCATATTCCCCCAAGGTAATACTACTCCTTTATGCTGACTTAACGTCTGATATAAAAATTCCTTAAAATCATCTTTATATTGAAGTGATGTAAAATCTTTTTTTATTTTTAAGAAGTATGAAAACCCCTCTAGTTCAATCTCTATTTTATCCTCAAAAAACGTAATCATACCCTGCATAGCATGACTAATATTAGCTAAATAATCAGCCTTCTTTGCAGGGTTTATACTTGGTGTTATTAAAGCAACCATTTTTTCAGGATAAAAAGCTTTTATAATAGCACGAATATCATATTCGTACTTTTCCTCTTCCAAAGAAATAATAAGCATAGTTCCTCTCATTCTTTACACTACAAAAGGGTTGTTTTTCTTCTCGTAACCAATTGTAGTAGCATCCCCATGACCTGGGTAGACTAGCGTCTCTTCTGGCAATACAAAAAGTTTTTTCTTGATATTTTGTACCAAAGATTGCATAGATCCGGTTGGTAAATCAGTTCTTCCAACACTTTCTGCAAACAGAGTGTCGCCACTCACTAAAAATCCTGGCTCCTCAAAATAAAAACAGCAACTCCCCTGTGTATGCCCAGGTGTAGAAATCAATCTAGCACTCATCCCTGCAATTTCAATAACATCTCCGTCTTTAAGAAGTTCATTTACTTTCACAGTACAGCTTTTACCTGCTTGCGCAGAAACATTTAGGCTAGAACTTGTAAATACATCTTCTTCTAATTTACTACCATACATTTTACAGCTAGCAAGACTTCTCATCTCACTTGCTCCCCATATATGATCAAAATGTCCATGTGTCAATAATATACCAGCCACATCAAAACCGTTATTTTGAAGATTTCTATGCAAATAAGCTCCTTGGTCTGCTGGATCTATAACAATAGTAGGAATAAGTCCTTTGTCATTTTTATCACCCTCGCGATATATAAAATAGCAATTCGTTTGACACATGCCAAGAACGATTTTACCAATTTTGATTTCTCCCATTACCCTGTTGTCCTTTCAATATCGATTACACTTTCAATAGTTCTAATCTTTTCTATAATATGATTTAATGCGTTTCTAGAGCTAATCTCAAAAGCAGTCTGAAGTGTTGCCACACCATCCTTACTCGTCCTTGTACTCATAGACAATATATCAATATTTTTCTCAGTAAGTGCTTTTGAAATATCTGCCAACAATCCATTTCTATTGCGAGCATAAATAGAAATTTCAGCAAAATATTTACCGCTATCTGTTGCCGTTCCCATATCTTCCCAGTCTGCTTCCATAAGTCTTACTCGCTCAATATCAGGAAGTGCCATAATATTGCTACAATCTGTTCTATGAATTGAAACACCACGCCCCCTCGTAATGAATCCTATGATTTCATCTCCTGGAACAGGTGAACAGCACTTAGAAAATCTAACAGCCATATCATGGATCCCCTTTACCATAATGCCACTCTTAGCTTTCATTTTCTGGGATTGATGGGATGCATTTTCATTAATCGACTCTAATATTTCATTGTCAGAAACAACTTTCTTATGGTCTCTATCATACCATTCTTGCATGCGGTTGACAATCTGACCTTCTTTTAAGCCACCATGACCTACTGCAGCTAACACACTCTCCCAATCATGAAAACCATACTTATGCATAATAGCATCTTTATAG
Source organism: Lachnospiraceae bacterium (assembly GCA_044425805.1). Lineage (GTDB taxonomy): Bacteria > Bacillota > Clostridia > Lachnospirales > Lachnospiraceae > RGIG6307. Next base: position 233,204 of record JAWXVC010000006.1, read on the forward strand.
GTAGTCGTCATAATTTGTATCATATTAATTGCTTTTGACTTACAATAGGCTTCAATTAAATCCTTACCCTTTACAATATTATCTTCTTTTACTTCATTCTTAAACCATTGATTAATTTTATTTTTAGCTTGCGTAGAAATTGCAACCTTTAGCCAATCTCTACTAGGTCCTTTTGAATTTTGACTTGTCAAAATTTCAATACAATCACCATTCGCAATCTTATAGTCAATCGTTACAAGCTTGCCATTCACTCTTGCTCCAACCATTTTATTACCAACAGCCGAATGAATACTATATGCAAAATCAATTGGTGTAGACCCAGAAGGCAAGTTCTTCACTTCTCCTCTAGGTGTAAAGCAATAAACTGCATCAGAAAATAAATCCAAACCACTTTTAATCATGGTTAGGAATTCTTTATTATCAACACTATCTTGCTGCCACTCTAATATTTGGCGCAACCATGCCATTTTTTCTTCGTCACCAGCTGCACTCGATTTTCCATCAGAGCTTTCTTTATATTTCCAATGTGCTGCAATACCATATTCTGCAGCTTTATGCATATCAAAGGTTCTAATTTGTATTTCAAAAGGTTGTCCATTTTCACCAATTAAAGTTGTATGAAGTGATTGATACATATTAGACTTTGGCATTGCAATATAATCTTTAAATCGACCTGGAATAGGTTTGTACATCTCATGAATAATACCAAGTGCTGCATAACATTCCTTCACATTTTCAACTAAAATACGTACAGCAAACAAATCATATATCTGATCAATAGCTTTTCCTTGATTTTTCATTTTCTTAAAAATACTAAAAAAGTGCTTTACACGCCCATCTACTTTAGCTTCAATTCCAACTTTTTTGATATGCTCCGCCACTTCATCAACAATAGACTGAATATATTTTTCTCGGACACTTTTGCGAATCGCAATTTTATCCACCAAATCATAATATACATCAGGTTCTAAGTATTTAAGACTCAAATCATCTAACTCAACCTTAATCTTAGAAATACCAAGTCTTTCAGCAATTGGCGCATAAATTTCTATCGTTTCTCTAGAAATACGTTGTTGCTTATCTTGTGGCATATATCTAAGCGTACGCATATTGTGTAATCGGTCAGCTAGTTTAATTAAGATTACTCGAATATCCTTTGCCATAGCCAAGAACATTTTACGCAAATTTTCCGCTTGCATTTCAAGTCTATTATCGCTACTCTCAGTAAAATGAGGTAATTTAGCAAGCTTAGTTACACCATCAACTAAATTCGCAACATCTTCACCAAATTCACGCACCAAATCTTCTCTAGACATCACTGTATCTTCTACTACATCATGTAATAATCCAGCAGCGATAGTCTCCTTATCAAGTTCTAAATCAGCTAAAACAATAGCAACACAAAGTGGGTGAATAATATAAGGTTCACCTGACTTGCGCACTTGATCAACATGTGCATTTCTAGCTATATTATACGCTTTCTCAATAAGCGAAATATCATCCGACGGATGGTATTTCTTCACTCTGTCAATTAAATCATCGTATAATTGCTCTGGAGATAAATGCTCTTTTATTTTTTCTATACGTCCATCATCAAACAAAGGATCATGTGAACCACTAATTGTTCGTACCATACGTACCCACCTCAATCAACAAATTTTAAATTATTACCGATTATTTTCCACTATATGTGATAGCAGCATCTAAACGGTATCCATCTAACACAGCTCTTCCATCCAAGCCCGCTAGCTCAATCATCACTACCACACCTACAACAATACCACCTAACGCTTCGATTAATTCAATCATAGCTTTAGTCGTACCACCTGTTGCAATCAAATCATCTACTAATAAGACTTTTTGACCAGGTTTCACAGAATCCTTGTGCATTTCAATCACAGCAGTACCATATTCTAACTCATATTCCTTTGCAATTGTTTCACAAGGAAGTTTGCCCTTTTTACGTATAAGTACAAATGGTTTATGCTTATTATATGCAATTGGTGCACCAAATACAAATCCTCTAGATTCAGCGCCTGCTATCACATCATACTCTAAATCATCCGTTATATCTTGCATCATATTAATCGCAAGTGAAAATCCATCTGCATCCTCTAATACACTTGTAATATCTCTAAAAATTATTCCTTCTTCAGGAAAATCTGGTATGCTTCTTACATATTTATCTAATTTATTATCCATAATCATAATCCCTTTTCTTCTATAATAATATAACTCTTACTCTATTCTATAAATAGGCTAGAAAAAAGTCAACCTTTTCTCTCCAACCTAACTGTTTTGTAATGATATATACCTTTCGTTATAAGTTTCATACACAAACCAGCCCCTATTGCACATATCACAGTGCCTTCTCTAATACCCACAAGTTTTTGTAAACAAACAACAGAAATAGCCGAACTAATCATCACTACCGAACAATCAAATAAAAGCTTTGAAGTTGGAAAATCCAAGTGAAATCTATAACAAAGTGCTTGCATGACACCTTCTCCTGGAAGTGGTATCAAATCTGCTTTCAAATAAAGCATTACCCCGATTGCCACAAAAACTACACCAATCAAACAAAACAGTAGTCTCACAACATAAAAATCACTCACATTAACATGCGACATAATATTGTTTGTAGCACTAACAAAAAAGCCAAAAACCGAGGAACTAAAAATTTGTAATAAATTCTTCATATGAAAGGTCTTTCCCATCAAAACAATCTGTATCAATATAAATAATATAAAAACACATGTCGTACATATTCCTAGGTCTATATTCAAAACAATACTAACTATGTAGGGAATAGAACTTACTGGTGAAACGCCTAAATTCGATGTGATTGCAAATGAAATTCCCATCGCTAACACAAATAATCCCACAGTATAAAATACTATCCTTTTCACAAAATCAATTGCTTTAAGTTTCTTACTCATAAATAATCTCCCCAATTGCATGACATCTTATAACTGTACTATATCATACAATTAAAATCAACAAAAAAATAGCACCATACTGAGTAAACTCAATACAGTGCTATTTCCGGGTTGGGCTGTTTAAATAAACAGTCAACAGCTCGTACGGGAATCGAACCCGTGTTTCCGCCGTGAGAGGGCGGCGTCTTGACCGCTTGACCAACGAGCCATATAAAATTCGTTTTATACCTTCAAAACCGAACACTGAAAACTTTCATCTGAATCTTTTTTCGTTTCCCTTCACTTTCGTGAAGTTACAACCTGTGATAACTCTCGTTTCTATCTCTTCCAACTTTAGGTTAA
>JAWXVC010000019.1:0-35092 GCA_044425805.1 Lachnospiraceae bacterium
GTGGACTATTAAAAAATGCATTCCCTCTAAAAAGCAACTGAGCATTGTGTAGCAACTACACTTTTAGCTATTTTTAGAGAGAATGCATTACTTTTATAAAATTGATGCGTTTGTCCTATTACCAAGACAAGTCCATCCCTCATATTTTTCTCTAGCAAAAAGTTCTACTCTTGAAACATCACCCATTAACAGCTCTATTCGTTTTCTTACTTCATCTGGCTTTTTAGAATGTTTTTGAATGGGTGTATCTACAACACAGTGGACTGCTTTTGATACTCGTTTCGGACTTCCTTTTGTTGCAAGCAAGCATAGTTCCGGGTTGGCTCTTGTCCAAAAACCAAGTCCCCAAAACCATGTATCTGTCTGCTTCTTATTTCTTTTCACCCAACAAAAGCCTAACGTTTTATAAGTGAACCCCCAATCTTTTATGGCTCGAAGTCCCTCTAACAAACAAGGGAATGTCACCCATAGGAATAAAATGGAATCCTCTTTAGCAATGCTTTCCACATCTAATCCACATATGTCATCAATATTCATTGTTCCATAATGGTTTTCTGCTGAACGTCCTTGCCCTTTTTTAGAATACACTTTATAACTCCAAGGTGGATCTACATAAAGTACATCAAACTTCATTTTCCACCTCCTCATGCAGTTTCAAGCCAATTTCATAGACAATATTAACTGTAACTGCATTCCCTGCCTGTTTATACAGTTGTGCATCACTGATACCTGCTGCTCTCGCTCTATCAAACAGAAAATCTTCAAAGGCTTGCAGTCGAAAGCACTCTCTAGGAGTTAATCTCCTAATACGACAGCAGAGCATAACACCCATACTACCACCTGTTAAAATGGTTTGACTACAACCTTTCCCAACTCTACCTCGACTCACTTGGCTATTTGGATAGGCAAGATTGACACCATCTCCATGCTGTGCCACAGTATAGCCATCACTTTTTGCTTCTCTAATAGGCAATCCATAATCACATTGCTCGCAATAACTAAGCAGCACTCCATGCCTATCTTGGCAAGTAAGTGTAAAACTAGGCTCACCAACTTCTTTAAATCTTCTGCCATTTTGTCTTTTGTTTGCCCTATCTGGTGTAATTACTGCTCTTACACTTTCTGGACTTCCTTGACACAAAAAAACACCAGAACTTTCACCATTTTGGTTACTTGCTCTGGTATTGTTGTCTATATAGTGGCAGTGGGGAACTACTACCCCCGAAGCCTCACCTTTATGATTGGTGATTCCCGCATTTTGCCTAGCTCTTACACACCTTGCGATGTCAGTTAAATCAGCATTTTCATTCATATCTATAAAACTTGGGATTGCATAAAGTCCTGTTTTCCCTCCAAAACCACCTGCACTAGAAACTAAGGTAACAGAAAGTCCACTGGGATCATAAATACGATTTCCTTGTGAACCTCCTACGACTTGCTTAACAGGCGTTTGGTTTGTTCTTCCGAGAGGAAATACTTCTCGTCTACTTGTTCCTCTAAGATGTCCAACAAGGTACACTCGTTCTCTGTGTTGGGGTACTCCAAAGGATTTAGAGTTTTGGATCTGCCACTGACAGTCATACCCAGCTTGGGATAATTCACTGAGAACGGTGGTAAATGCCCCTCCACTCTCAATCGACAACAAATGCTTAACATTTTCAACGATAAGCCATCTGGGTTTATTTTCGGCACTTTGGCCTTTGAGCAGGCGAGTAACTTCAAAAAATAATCCACTTCGTTCTCCAGAAAGTCCTGCTCGTTTTCCACTAAGGCTAATATCAGTGCATGGGAAGCCAAAAGTCCAGATTTCAGCTTTTGGAATTTCTCCTGCTCCGATTTGCTTAATGTCCTTTCTGTACCATTCGCCTTTACAATTTTTTCCGTCACAGTTTTTCTCCACCTCCATATTACACATGAAACAGCCATTTTCAGTTTCTCCCTTGTTAAATTTACAAGGTTTTAATTCATACATTGCCATATAGCTTTTATTGGCAAAGTTATCAATTTCAACGTGGCCTACTGCTGTGTGGCCACTACGTTCTAGTCCTCGGCGAAAGCCACCGATACCAGAAAACAAATCAATGAATTTCAAGTTTTACCTCCTGTTCTTCTTGTTTTGCTTCACTGCTTTGCTTTCCTTAATAGATTTTTTTATTTCCCATTCGTCTTTATAACGATAGGGATAGATTTGTTGTTCTTTCATAAATTTAATCATGTTGTAGGTCTGATCCACTACACTCTGATTGTTTATATCCTTGGTTGTCATTAAAACAGAACCAAAAATCCCTGCAAGAACACATACCACTGTCATGGCTACATTTTGTGAAATAAGCCATAGAACAGCCGCAAGCGCACCACCAAACAAACTACCTATTAGGCTTTGTAAAAGCTCTCGCTTTCCAAAACCACTAAATAGCTCGTTTTCTGTTTTAACACCCATAGGGATATATAGGGCGCTTTCAGTTTGCATATATTGCCTCCTTTCAAAATGGGTATAAAAAATCCCCTCAAAGGATTTTTCCTTAAAGGGGATAGTTCGTAATTATTTAACTTTCAATTCAACTTATTATTCTATGTCAGCAGAAGTAACAAACTCTTTAAATTCTGACTTAATATCCATTACATACTTTTCGTATATAGGTATTAAGCCTTTACATTCATACGAAGATTCAAAATTCAAATCATTCCACGATGAAGGTGTATTTGCTTGGTTTAAAAGAGATGGAAGAAAACTATTGTTTTCTAATACCAATGTTTCTATTTGTGATAAGGAAACAAGTTTTATATGACTATGAATATAATCTTTTTCTTCAGCACTCAAAGTCCCATTAGTATCTTCATATAATTCAAAAGCCTTTAAATACATTTTTTCTCGTGATAAAGCTATGCTTTCTAGCATAACAACAACTCCAAATAAATTTTCTTCTGCATATTTTTTATCAAGCTGAAAATGTCCTAGGTTGTAATTTTTGATTTGTTTAAATATTTGAATTATTGCATCTGCGTATATCTCTGTGCTTTCATTAATTTCTTTTTTGTCAAGTGTGCGTATTTTCAAGCTTGGAACCATAGATTTAGTATCATAAAATGTACAATAATCATTTTCTCCGACTAACACGTCAGATGTTTTCCGTGAACTAGATCCTATTTTATAATCAATTTCATTACTAATCCAAGTTACTGTATCTACCTGCTTGTAAATATCATACAAGTAAGTTTCTATTACTTCTTTTCCTATAGTATGTCGCAATGCATCATTACCCAACGTTAGTCTATTGAGCATAGAATCAGTAACTGCATTAATAACCAAATATGGAGATGGAATATATATATATGTTTCACCTCCAATAAATGGCCACCAGTAGTGAGCCTTTAAACCATAGTATAATTGGACAATATTTGATTTATACATTTTTTGCATATTTGCAATATATTCTTCCTTATCTATACACAGTAACGAAAAAACTGTTTTATTTTTAAATACTTTAGTAAGAACTTTACCTTTATCTAGCCCGCTTATTTTATTATCTGTTGTAGCACTACATAATAAAAAAACAATAAATGCCATCATTGCGAATTCACCATATTCAGCACCAAATTTATCTAAGTACACTTTTTTCATATCAACATTATCATTAATAAAATTAAAGAAATAATTGTATCTAAACAGTTTTTGTAAAAATACACCTTGTATTGGAAATTGCTGTATTGTTGCTCTCATCATGAAGGCATCTGCATAATCACCTGTTTTTTCTAACTCTTCCCATGAATTATCCCAATAGTTCCTGATGTAAGTTATAATCTCAGAAAATGTTTTTGAGTCAATGTCCTTAGTCGCAACATCATTATTATACATAACAGAATAGGCTGTAAAAATTTCTATTTCCCATGGCATAATGTTTTCTTTATAAGCTAATTTTAAATTCACTTTCGATCCATCCATTAATCTTGATGAATATGATTGGCTGCACAGCATTTTACTTTCAAAAGAAAATTCACTTAATTTTTCCAATAATGACAAGTCGGAATGTAACATACTTTTATCATCTAGGTTATTGTCCATAAACTCTTATTCTCCTATCAATTTATTATATATACATTGTACCATTTTCAATCCATCAAGGTCAATCTGCTTACCCATAGTAATACATCACAATATCCTTTATCTGCCAAATACATTCAGCTAAGATATAAAAGATAACTGTGTTCTTTGCACGTTTCTTATACTGTGCTTGTTCTTCCTCTGCAGCAGCAAGCCTTACCATACAATAGACCACCCTAAAGATTATCCCTAATCGGATAAGGGAGATTACTGCGATAGAAATATCATCTAATGTAATCATATCATCACCTTATCCTTTCAAGTTTTTCACTACTTGCACCAATCTTACCGAGTGGTAAATATTGTTAATCGCTCCACCTGCACCACTACCACCGGGAACAATAAATTGATTGATAAACTGTGGTGTCTTTATCGCCATCACCATACAGGCAATGCCCCAGAAGATGTTCATATTAAAACCAATATTCAACATCATGCCTACCCCTAATTTACACAAGCATATCTGTATCATTACTGTAAGCATTGCTTTAAAAAACATTTTGGTGTATTCTGCAAAAACTCCTTTGTTATTATCTAAAAGACCTACGCAAGCCATTGGCATACCTACTCTAAGTATCATGATTTCCAATCCTCGCATAAGGAATTGAAAATATAGGATAAAGTAACAGATAATAAATATCAATCCAAAAATGGCTGTTGTAATGCCAAGTGATGTAATACCTGTTACCCATGTTTGCCAATCATAGTTTGTGGATCCTCCGATTGCTACCATAAGTTCATCTGTTAAATTCTCTGTAATTTCTGCAAGCCACCCATATAAAACAGGGAAGCATACAGCGATTGCGATTGCCTGTATAAATCGAATGACCAAACTAATCGGCTCACTGTCTGGATCTCCATCAGTCCACATGACATAACATTCAAAACCTTTTTTAAGGAATACAAGGATAATCAGTGATACACCAAATCCTAGTATAATTTCAAATAATACATCAACCATACTTGTTCCTGCTGAAGAAACCATATACTGATCTGCATACAGTGTCATAGGTACTAATGTGCCTAACATTTCATCAATCAACACCACTGCACCATTTAGCACTGCTACAATAAGTAATACTAAAATGACTTCCAAAAGAAACCACCTCCTTTCTTTGTTGTGCTTCTATTTTACTACCCCTAGATAATTACTCTGACACGAGTTTCGCCATTACTACAAATCTACCACTGCCAATATATCCGTCACAGGTGATAAGGGTTAAAAGGCTATCATCATAACTAGGGGTGCTGTCTGTGGAGTAGAATGCTAAAGATAAGATTTCTTCTATGAAGCACTCAAATTCTTCTACACTATCAAAATCTGTGTAATGATAGAATGGAAAGTGTCCGTTATCTACTTGTACATCAACCGAGAACACTGCAAATATCTCGTAACTTTGCTCCATGTACAACGTATCAAGGTCTATTATCTTGTTTTCTTCCCAAAAATCTTGACTTTTGTATAACAGCAAATCACTAAACATGGTGTCATTTTTCATATTGTGACCATAAATAATAAGCTGACCACAGCTATCTTCAAGGGTGGAATCAGCAGACAGAAAAGGGGTACCAGATAATGAGTATTCTTTGGTAAAATCTCGGTTCAGATAAAATTCTTCATCATCGACTGTCTGCATGACAGGGTAATTGATATTTGTATTTTCAATCTTGATCCAACCAACTATATCGCTGTTCAATTTATACAGCTCTGCATATTTTGACAGCATTGTTGGAGATTTCTGCGTTTCTGATTCTACAACTATCCTAGAAACTGTGTTTATCGCTTCTTGGCTTTCGTCTGCTAGATAAATTTGATTTTGCAGTATTTCAAACTGCTGATTTTCTGATTGACTTTGTGAAACTATTCTTATCAGTGCGAAAATAGAAATCGCTAAGATTAGTACAAGCAATCCTATTAGTGTTTTCTTTTTCATGTCTACTCCTATTAAAACGAGAGGGCAAAGTTCTTTACTTCACCCTCTCGATTGCTCAATTAAAATTCTTTCCTGCGTTTACTGATAACTACAACTAGCAGTGCAATGGCAGAAGATACTGCGATACAAAGCCATAAAGCTAGATTTGTATTATCGCCTGTCTGTGGGATTTCCACTTCTGTGATAGTTTCCTCTTGTTCCTCTTGTTCCTGTTCTTCTGGCTCTTGCTCCTGCTCCTGTTCCTCAAGTTCTTGCTCTTGCTCGTTTTCTAACTCTGGGACAGGTTCCGGCTCTGGAGTCGGTGTTAGATCAGGTTCTGGTGTAGGGTTTGGAGTTGGGTTTGGATTCGGTGTTGGAGTTGGTTCCGGATCAGGTGTAGGCTCTGGCTCTGGTGTGATGATTTCTTCCCATTGAGCATAAAGAATCATATCTTCTGCGATAATGAAAGTATCATCGGCATTGTAATAAGTCCCACTGCCATCAGCCACTGTGTTCCACTCCACAAACTCATAACCATCTCGCACAAAACAATTATCTAACACTGTGACCTCGAAGTTTTCTTCATAAGGCGAGTTATCATCTATCATTTCACCCTCGCCACCATTAGAGTCATAAGTCACTGTGTAATACATCGTTTCTTTGATGACAAGATAGATCGTATCTGTGTCCTCATTGGCTGCCTCATATTCAGACACATTTTGGTTGACATCTGCATTATCTGCTGTAAATCTTGTAGTATCAATATCACTTGCAATGTAATTTCCGTACACATCAACAACAGGGAGTGGCTCATCGGTTGTAAAGTGCTGTAAGCCAATACTTGCATTATCACCCAATGCACCATTTAACTTAATACGAATGCTTTCGTAGTCCTCGTTGTAGTTTTGATATACATTGGCTTCCTCACTTTTGCTATTATCCGTATAATTCTCTTGAATGTAAGGTGATTCCGACAAAAGAATAGTCGCACTGCTACCAACATAAATTGCTCCACCTAGAGAGGCGATATTGTCAGTCATTCTTACATTCGTTAAAGTCGTTGGATAGCTTGAGCTATTACAGTAAAGACCTCCACCATTTGTGGTTGCGATATTGCTTGATAGCTCACCACCTGTAATATTTAAGCTACCAAAAGTGAAGATACCACCTCCATAGTTTGCAATATTATCAGAGATTGAGCCACCATTCATAGTAGCTACGGCAGAGCTACTAACGTAAACTCCACCACCATATGATGTTGCTGTATTACCTGTAATAAAACCATCGTTGATTATCACAGTAGAGCCACTTGCATAGATAGCACCACCATGAGTGCTTGCAGTATTGTTGGCGATTGTTCCACCATTGATGGTAACAGTAGCACCTGTTGGTGCATAGATTCCTGCTCCATAGGCGGCCTCATTATTTTGAATAACACCACCATTCATTTCCATTGTGCCACCACCTAATAAAACGACAGCGCCACCCCAGACTGTTGCTGTTGTGTTCACTGTCGTGTTTTGAATCGTGCCACCATTCATGATGAAAGTTCCTCCACCATAATTACCACTTTCCATAGAAGTCCAAATCGCACCACCATAATAGTTTACAGTCTGAATAACTGTATCAGTGATTAAACCACCCTCCATAACAAAAGTTCCACCACGGATATATACTGCTGTTGGGTGAGAGGTCATGTGCTGTTTGAAGTCTTGAATGGTGACACCATCATACATATAAATGGTTGATCCATAGTTTACTTGCAACGCATACCCATTTCCATCGTATCCAAAGGCTAACGTAAGAGTATTACTGCTATCGTCCTTATCACCTAAATAAAGCTCTGCTGTATCCGATGTCACGATAATACTTCTTGTACCCTCGGCAGTTCTGGTGATGGAATACCCATTGCCAATCAATGTGGTTGTGTTGCTTGAAAATGTAAATGTTGTAGATGCGGCGATTGTAATATCAGCAGTTAAAGAGATTTGATGATATGGCAATTCCGAACTGTTAATGGTACTGATTGTGGCTTGTAACTCATTGTATGTGCCGACTTCGTACAGCACCGGGGTATCTTCGGTAATACCCTCGGTGCTTTCCACTGTGTCTTGCTCATGAACCACTACTGATACTTCTTCCATAAAAGTATCCTCATCATGTTGATACCCTTCATAATCTTCTATCTCCTCAATATGCTCGGTATAGATGGTTTCAACGCTTTCATAATTTGTTTCTTCAGCCATGACAGGTAGTACCATGAAATTCAATATCATGACTGCTATTAAAAATAATGCAGATAGTTTTTTTCTTTGCATTGTTTTCACGCCCCTTTCTAAGATCTGCAAAGAAAATTTAACCATTTGCAAGATGGTCTTTATAAGCCTTTAATACTGCTTCATTGATTTCTTTTCTAAACTCTGCTGTGATAGGAAAGCATACATCTCGGTATTCACCTTTATTGTCCTGTCTTGAAGGCATCATAACGCATAAGCCATTCCTAGAATCAAGCACACGAATACCTGTTACAGCTAATTGTTTTTCAACAAATAAGGTAGCAAAGGCTTTTAGAGTTTTCTCATTATCAAATGTTTGATTGATTTTTACATAAATGTTCATTCTCGTTCCTCCGTCATCTTAATCTTAGCCATTGTAGTCAAAAAGTTCTTCAATTCGCTGTGTCAATGTAGGCAAGATCGTATCCTCGAAAAGCAAGTAAAGACCTGCAAGTAGTAGCGCTCCCACGACTACGCTAATAAGGATTTTTAATGCTGTATCGACAAAGCCCTCACCTTCTTTTTGAGCAAATACATTCAGTGCTTTTTCTTTAATCTCTGCACCTTTTACCATTGCTACTACTGCCATTTTGTTCGTAAAATTTGTGATTTTTTTCATGTTGATTTCTCCTTTAAATTTAAGTTGTTTTTGTTTATATGAAACCGTTAGCACGGATTTCAACTAGGTTTTTGGCTTACTGATAGTAGCCAATGATTACATTCAACGTGGCACTGCCAAGAACAGCACCAATACAAGAAACAACAGCGACCATAATTCGGTTGTTCCATTTTTTCTGATCCATTTCATCAGCTGCACTTCGTCTGATACAGAAATAAATAATCAAAAGACCTGCTACAACAGGGGCAAGTACCATAAGCCATGTTGTTACATCTTTAATCAAATCTTCTGTTCCGGTTGCAATTTTACTGCTTCCTACACTCGACGCATAAGCTGTCATAGGCATCATTTGAAGCATAATAAAAGCAGTCATCAGACTTACTGTGACTGCCTTGCGCTTCTCATTGCATTTTGATAGTAATTGTTTAATTTTTTTCATTGAATTTGTTACCTCCATAGGATTTGGGGTCAAACGTCTTGCTACTAAAAGTTGCCCCCATTTGTGCTTTTAGAGCGTTGCTTTGTTTTCGTTGTTCTGATAACTCAATGCTTTTGCTGTGATATGTCCAAACACCCCACAACTGAATTTCTTTTTTATCGGAAGATAATATAGGGCGCTTTGCTTCCCGTTCCGCTCTCACTTTTCGGTTATGTTCTTCATCTCCAAGTCCACACATCTTATTAAAATACCATTTAGATAAATCTGGTGCGTTCATAAGTGCAGGGTGTGATCTACCGACAATAATCTGGTAAGGTCTTGATATTCTTCTGATTTCATCGGTTGTGAGAAGTTCTCGACCTACCAAACTAATGCTATGTGAACTAGAGGGATTTACATATTTACCATGCTGTGCCGATAATTGATAAGCACTCGTAGTGTATTTACCTAATTTTTTACAAACAGATTCTAGTGTTTCATCATCGTCAGCTTGAAGATATGCCCATGTTTGACAGTTTGCCTTTACAATAGCTGATAGTTCTTTGCTATACTTATCGGTTAGCTGTTCAAATGATTGTAAAAACAGATTGAAACGAATACCTCTACCACCTGCCACAGTTAGTTTATTAGAAAAATCGGTTAGCTTTGCAAAGTTACCAAATTCATCTAAGACAAAGTTCACACGATTGACAAGGCGACCACCTCGTTCATCAGACTTTCTAACAAGTAACTCATAGAGCTGTGACACCATCAAAGAAGCGATTGGATAATAAGTTGTTTTTTCATCTGGAAGTATCAAGAACAGTGCTTGTTTCTTCTCTCCAATCTCTGCAATGTTATAATCACTTTTGTGTGTAATGGAATACATGGACCTAGATGTAAATAACCTCAGTGTCGTAAGGGAAGATGTATCAAAACTTCCTTTCGTTCTACTAGGTGCAACCGCAGCAATAGAAAGCAATGCTCTTGCAGGGTGATCATTTGGCATGATAGCCATATAATCTTGCATAGGTGTCTTATTTCCCACCGATTTTCCCATTTCTGCAATAAACCAATAGACATTGGTTAGGTTCTGATACTCTGGGCGCTTCCTGTTGTCATAGACTACACATAAAATAGCACCTGCAATGGTTGACTTCTCACCATTTTCCCATATTTTTTCATTTGACGTGTTATCGCCAACCAAAATGTTGGTAATATCCCATGCGTACATCTCTGCTTTGTCTAAATCATTTTGGTTCACAGCGTCTATAACAGGTTGAAGCAAGTTATACCTTGTACTTTTATTGGGATTCTTAAAATCTAAGCAAATAATTTCATACCCAATCTTTTGCAAAAATTCCGAAGTGTATTGAAACAACTCAGCTTTAGGATCCGATATGACAAGGCTTTCACCTGCAAGACCAAGAGTACAAATAGATTGAATTACAAGACAACGAGTTTTACCACTCCTAGTCGCACCAATCGTAAGGGTATGGGTATCTGTATTGACACAATGTAGCTTTTCAGTATCACCATCTTTCTCCATACCTACAACAATTCCACCTTTTTCAAATAGTTTGTACCTATCCTTTTTCGGTGGTTCTTCTTTTTTGACAGTGACAACCTTTTTTAAATTCGTAGCCTTGATGTCAAAATCCACAGTTTCAAAATTTTCATCCTTATCCTCCTTTTTTTGATTATTTATAGAAATAGGCAAGATGTCCTCTGTATCTTTGGGAACATCTTGCCTAGTTTCATCTTTCTTTTTACTTTTCTTCATAAAGTCTAAATTATCATATCCAGTATCTATCAGTTCTTTTATCACCTTATTTTTTGTATCAATAACAATGGGTGAAAATACTTTGTCCTTTTCTTCAGCTTTTAACCACCTAGAGGATCCATGTTGATGTTGTCCCACAGGTGCAGGTGTGTAAATATTTTCTGTTACCTTTATCAAGTCACTTTGATATGGCCTGTTATTTTCAATAAAGAATACAATGCAGCATAGAATTAAAAATCCCTCGAATGTAAGAAACAACATTCTATGCTGACTTACAGTTACAATTCCTACCAAACAATCCCAAAGAGAAATGAGTGTTAAGCTATCAACTTCTCTGGCTAATAAACTATGGACCATTGCAGTGAAAAATATATTAAATATCGTACCTATCCCAATGATAATACTTGCAATAATTCGTTTTTCTTTTTTTGTCATAGGCTCATATCCTCATCCTTTATTGCTTCCATATCAATTTCTTCGTCTAAACTCAGACCGTATTGATAATATAAATGAGCGATCACCTCTGGTTTGGCTATCCCTAAAATATCACTTCTTGCAACTGCCATAGTGTCTCCATCAATAGGGTGAGTTAAATGCACAGTGCCTGTAAATGAACCACCTCGACAACCGGGACCATGTGTAGCTACCCATAATTGATTTAGGGAATTTCTGCATTCCTCTTTTAATTTACTGTGATCAAGTATCACGAACTGATTTTCAAAACTGATAGAATCGGCTTCATCAATGGTTTGAAATTTACCAAGCAAGCTATACTCATCTGTACTGATTGGGTACTTTTCTAAATCCATTGGATTTTTGATATGATGTGCAGGAATGCCATTCTCCTTTGCAAATGCAATTTCTCCACGCATACCCTCGCTAATTTCTTCTCCCATAACCCACATTTCATCAACTTTAGATAGCAGGTTTAACCCTAGCTCTAAACCTTTCTCACGTTCTTTCGCAATCGTATCATTACACCATTGACTAAATATAATATGAGGAGCTAGAGGAATCACCCCTAGCTCACTAGCTGTTTTGCAATATTCCACTGCCTTTTTTATGTTTTCATCATAGTTCCCACGCAATGGACTTGCAATATAGACCATTTTCAATTCTTCACCTCCAAAATAAAACATTACTATTTTCCATATTTACTTTTCATTAAACTGCCATATGTAAATATCTACCTATTTTTTTAATCCACTAAACATGGAATACTGCTTATTCTTTTGATTATGGCTCAAAACCATAATCATCCACTTCCTCTCCATATTCTTCATTTTGTTCATTGCTGTGTTGGACTGTGCCATTAGAATTGCTATTGCATTGGCTTGCTAAATACAAGTTGACAGGAGCTTCTACATCTGGAATAGGTGTCATTGGTGCTAATTCATTATATTCCTCTGTATAGGCTATAAAATTGGTTTGAAGTGTCGCATATAAGCTATCTTTAGCAATAATCATAGCGTCTACTTCATCAAAACTTTTAGAAAGTTCAAAAATCGGAATACAGGCTGTGCTACTATCATATATCTTATATTCACCTCTGGTAACACCTGTATCTGTTGCCATTTCACTCATATAATCCTCTGCAATACAATTATGCACTGCAAAGGCGTTTTGATCTCCATCAGCGATAACATAAATACCTCTACATACTTCACTTTGCATATCTTCTGGTTTTTCAATATCCCCAAAATATTCTGGATAGCGATATTTACCATCTCGCTCGATTTCCTCAATTTCTTTCATTAAGTTTGCCTCTAGTTCCTTTGTTTCTTGTAGTTTGTGTTTTAAAATCTCATATTTGGGTATATCCTTTGTATTCTCATCAAAGGTAATATAATCCCCATCATCTGTACCAAGCGAAAGTGCTTTTTCAGATAAAATGGTTTCGGTATCTTTTTGTACCATAATGCCCTCTCCTTTTTGGGCAGTAATTTCATAAATATTAAGGGCGATTTCAATACAGGTATTGATATTCCCCCAAATAGATTCATTAGGTGATTGTCGCATAAATTTATTCCTCTCTAAATAGTAATCTGCTTCATAGTAGATTGTTTTTATATCTCTCGATCAGCTTCCTGCTCACCAAAGTGAAAGAACTTAGCAAAATCTAATGTTTTTTCTTTTTTAGCAAGCTCAGGTATTAAATCCTCAATTCTATCGACTAATCTTTCTACTGAATTCAGGTCATCAGCAGTTAAATCATTATCAATAGTACGCATTTTAATTAATCCTGAGTGTAGCATTTTTAGGTCTACCTCACTAAATAATTTCTTTTCATCAATCAAACCACTGCGTGTAGCAAAGCTTTCAAAAGCCTGCTCCTTATTATAGAAGTATTGTCTTTGAACCGCAGCATTATTATGTTCTGTGTCCATACGATAAGTGGATAACACATACTCAAACAATGGGTGGTGCTTGCAAGCAAGAACTACTCCGTTATGCTCATTGATTTGCATAACATTATTAGGTAATTTTTTCACCTTATCATCTTCATAAGGTTTTTCGGAACAAACACCACAGGAAATAGCAGTTGTCTTTGCTAGGTTTTGAATACGTTCTAATAGTTTTTCTTCAACCTCAACAAAAGGATTTTTCATAATACTATCTTGCTTCGTAAAAAAAGCCATTTGTCTGTCCCTATAAAAAATATCAGCAATATAGTCTGGGGAAGATGGCTCTTCCACTGTAAATCCTTTTTGATCCAGGGCTTCAAAATATCGTTTATAAAATTCTGTTTTTGTTTTCATATACTTAACTCCTATATTTTATTGCTCATGTTCATAATAGTAGCGTGGGGAAAATTCCTGTTGCGATGGCAATATCCTTTCGGTTTTTTCAATTAATCTTTTAATATCACTTTCCATCTTATTATCAAGAGCAGAGTCAATATAAATTGTTCGTGTCAAACAAGACAGGATAAGTCCTAGTTCTTCATGGTTGTATGGAGAAACTGTCGCTAATTTCATATTGCTTCGCTCTGCGAAACTTTGCTGTGCTTGCTCTAGTGTATAACTAATTTGCTCCCTATAATACTTTTTGGAAGTAAGTGGATTTGTTAACTTATTGCAAGTCACAAATTCATAACCAAACACTCCATTGTACCTACAAAGCATAATCACATTCATGCTTTCCATAAGCTTAAAATATGTGCCTCTAGTAAGTGCTACAGGCTCTAATCTATCTAATGGTTCATATGGTGGTGAAGTGGATACTCCTATACTTTGCTGAATTTCTTTAACAGCTTCTTCAAATATCTGTATTTTGTTATCATCAGCCACCTCATAAATAATTTCACCATCACTTGCAATCACACAGAACAATCCCTGTTCCTCATAAACCTCTGCCACTATGTCTACATCATCCGTGGTTTCCACTACAAAGCCTTGTTCTACTAATTGACTAAAAAAATCGCTTAGAAACTCTTTTTTACTTTTCATCAATCGTCCTCCTAATAAAATGCCCATGTAGCTTGATGACAGCTCCACAGGTTAGTGTTCGTATCCTTTATCTTGATATTTAAGATATAATTCTTTCATGGCGTCCTTAGATAATGCAGCCATATTTTTAGATGTTTCATCATATAAATCTACATTTTTACTCACCCCATTTCGTAACATATCCATGATGGAAAACAGCATTTGCGAAGTATAAAACTCTTTCTTTGCATTGCTGTAATCTTCTGTTTTTATATCGTATTCCAGTCTGTTTATTGATTTCACCATACCTAAAATACGATTGGCGATAATCTTTTTCGCCTCTTTTTCATACTTATCTTTTTGTGATTTCAAATAATCATCAGAACCACCATAAAGCTCGGTAATTTTCATTTTAGATGTAACATATTCTGATACCATCTTAGCAATATCTTCATGATTGTTTATGATGTACTCGACTAAAGAATCCACTTCATCTTTAACATCAGGTGGTAGAAGCTGATAGGAAATTCGCCCTCGCTCCGGCAAGCTATTTCTAATACGAAATGCCTTGTCTGCTACACGATTTAAAAACTTATCTGTGAAATGAAAATCATACTCTAGCTCATTTTCTTCATCTGCATAATAGGATTTCACTTTCTTAAAGTCTTTCGCTTTCATATTTCTAAAATAGAGGTCAAATTCATCTACCATTTCATTTGTGATTGCTCGCATTGACTTCGTGGCTTCATCTTTTCCTTTAGAAAACTTTAGGATTTTATCCTTAAAGGTATCCTTGATCAGTTGTTTTCTAATATTGTTTGGTACTTTAGGACTTACATAAGAACCTCTTATTTTAGAAGATTTATCCCAAAATGCAATGTGTACATGAGGGTGTGACTTTTCATTATGTACAGCACATACAAATGCAAAATCTTCACGTTTGATATTGTTTTTCTCTGCAAGTGTAATGATATGTTTTTCAATATATCGTTTCCATGTTTTCTGATCTGCAAGAAATAGCTCTTTAGCTATTTCCTCTGAAAAGGAAATAATACCTCGATACATGGTGATGCCTTTTCTTGAATTTTGATAAGCAAGTCTTGCGATGTCTTTGTAATCTTCAAAATGCTCTATGTCACCAACTTCAAGTCTACCAAACAAGCCATGATTCATGTTTTCATTCTTCATAACCCTTGGTCTTGTAGCAATGTACTGTATATGAGCATAATTAGATGAAGCTGTGGATTTTTTGTTTGCGTTCTTATGCCTTTGCTTATACATTAAAATTGAGATGTCATTTCACCTCTATTTCTGTGCCAGAATGATAGCAATATTTAAAACACCAACCTCATCTTCTTTTGTTTGCTCATAAGGTCTTAAATCCAGTTCAAGCCTGTTGATGTCTGCTTCATCTTTGAAAAGTTTAAGGTTGCATTTTCCACTAGCTACATAAATAGCTTCACATACCTTTGTCATATATGGATATTCTAAATTTGCTATTCGGCTTGGTTCAACACGACAATCATCAAATAGTGTGTATAGGTTATAGGCAATATCAATCACCAAGTTTGTATTTCCACTCATTTGGCTTGTTTGTTTTTTCATTCCATCAAAATCAATTCCTTGTTTGCTTACATAAGATCTTGAAATTGCAAACATATCGCTTGTTGATGATAACAGGTATAAAGCCGCCATCATGGAACTATCTTTTTTTCTACCAATACTTGCTTCCTCTAATCTTATAAGTCTATCTGCGTGTGTCATAATTTTCTCTCCTTAATCTTTGTTTATCATTTTATTTACTTCATTTTGTAAGTTATCTGTATCGTACAGAAAATCATTGATCTTAAAATCTTTTAGCTGCATATAATCAACACCACTTCGGATAATACGTTCCAGCAATTCATTTGCTTCATCTCTTGATACGTTCTCCCACATACACAGCGTTGTATGTAGCAAAAGAAAAAATGCAGAGGAACTGACTTTGCCAGTTTTCATCTGCATTTTCACAACTCGCTCTATTTGATGTTCCACAACACCTTTAATATCATCAAGATTATAAATCGCCATTAGCTCCTGCCGAATAATACCTGTGATAAAATCTGTGTCTTGCTTATGACCATCAATGTTTAACCCTTTTTCTATAAATGCTCTTACTTGCTCCGATACATTCAAATTATTTGATACTGCTAATTTTTTGATTTGCTCATAAGTATCTGGTTTTATCCGTACAGTAAGCGGCACACCTTTTTGGTCTTTCAAAGCCAAATTCACCCCTTTCCTTGTATGTCAAAACGTCATACTATCATTATCGTGTAATACGTTAAAACCTATGGTTTTAAGCTGTTATTTGAGGTATGTGTCATACCTCTATTCCTGCCTTAACTCAAAATCTCAGATTTTGAACCTAAGTCTACCCCCACCGACAAGCGGTGGGGGTAGTCGCTTCGCTCCCTTAAATAGCGAAAAGAAAAGTTATCTATCATAGTCCATATCCTCATCCTCTTGTGGTTGACTTTCTACATGAATAGGAAATTTTCTACCAAAAGTATGCTCTACCATATCCATAAATTTTTCTGAAAGTTCTTTGGCTATCCTAAAGTCAATATCACTATCTTCATCAAATACAATACCTGCACAGCCTGCATAAGTCTTAAATAAATTCCAACACTCATCCTCTGCTTCATCCAGAAATGAGGTTGTATTATACTGCTCTGTATGAGGTAATAATTCGCCAGTTGCTCCCTCTGAAGTTTCAAAAGTTTCTACTACATAAGTAAAGGGGATTTGTTTTTCTCTCTTAAGAAGAGTTACCATCTCATGATATAGGACTTCATCGTATCGTTCTCCTTCTTCCTCAAACACCGCCAATACATCTACAATTTTACTATCCATAATATTAGGAATAATAGATGTATCCTTATATTCAACAAACAACTTTACTGCTATTTCTTTGATTTCATCTTGTACCTTTTGAGGTAGTTGTACGATAAAAGCAGGGTATGCCTGTCTTTCATCTTCCTTGGTGATGATGGGTAGTTTCATATTATTTTTTTGCATATTATCGCTCCATTTCTTCCATATTTTGGTGAGTTTCCATTTGCTTATTATGGGCCAGGCGTAATCCATTGATAAGCGCAGGATTGTCATTGACTTCCTGTTCTTCTATCCCTAAAGCATCTAAAGTTTCTGTCACATCTCCTGTGATGATATATTCATGATTTCCAAGTTCATAATAAAACATTTCAAAAATAAAACCCTCACCAGTTTTATCCTTTGCAATATTGGTGCTCATCTCCTGCTCATGTCTAGTAAGCAGTTCATCAAGTGCTTTAGAATCTGTTTTACGAATAAATCCACCCGTGTTACCAAGACTATAAATTTTATCTGTATCAGAGGGTTCTAGTCCTAGCTTTTGCATTCCCTCATTAAACTGTGTATCGTTAAAGGCAAACATAATGGGAAACCCATTGATTTCCTCTTGTTGCCTATGCTTCATTTCAGAATAAGTTTCCATATCATCGCTCCATTTCTTCTTGCATTGAGTCATGCTCTTGTGCTAATAATAGACTTCTAAACATCATTAAATCAGAATTAAAATCATTGGTATTTGGTGTTTGAATCATCACATCGTAACCCAACTTGGCATATTTTTGTGCCATTTTTACTGCCATTTCTTGTCCATGATTATGTGGTGTACCATCTGCTAATCTGCCCTCCATATCATTATCATAGCAAAAGACAATTTCTAGTAATTCAGGATGTAGCTGTAAGTACCGTTCTAATGCTTTATCCGACAAACACCCCTCAGACACCCTATGATCTTCTCTCCATGCAATTCCATTTAACTCACATAGTGTTGCGTGACTCATAGCATCTATAGGCGCCTCAAACGCATATACTCGTCTTGATGTTCCTTCCATTGTAAATCCATATGTCTTATCAGAACCCGTAACATCTTGACGAAAATTATATCCTTTAGCATGAGAACGTAGCGCACAATATTTCGCTTCTTTCTGTTCATCAAACCCAACAAAGGCACAGTTTGTATATATCTTTCCATTTTTCTCTACTCTTGATTGATAGACTTTATCTTCCTTAATCATCTGATAAACAATATCTTTATTAATCCCTCTTGTTTCAGTAAGATAAGCAATAACACGATTGAAATTCTTGTCTTTAGGTGGCAATACAAGAGGTTCTTTTGGTACTTTTTCCATCGGTGTTACAACATGTTGTGTATAGTCATATGCCTTACAGCCTAGAATGGTTTCAACCGCTGCTTTAAAATCCAGTCCTAAATACTCCTTTGCAAAATCAAGTATATTACCTTTGCTGTCCGTAGAACGACAGGTATATCCTCGTCCATGACGAAAAAGAAACAGCCCTCCGTAACCTTTAACGTGGACTGCATTTCTATCATTTCTTTTACTATTGATATCAATTACAAAGCCATTTTGCACTGCAAAATCAATAAGGTTCGTTTCAAACACCTGTTTCATCTGTTCTTCTGTAAAGGGCATCGGGCGTGTGTTTTGTGCCATAGTTCACCTCCTTTGGGCAAAAGAAAGGACACAGCCGAAGCTGTGCCTAAATGTAAAATATTCTTTTCGTTTTCCAACATCCTTATCTTTCCACTTCATCTTCTTCATCCACTTGCATAGACGCATTTTCTAAAGCGAAAGAAATAATTTCAATAAATTCATCCAGCCTTTCTTCTACAAGCTGTGCCACAAATTCGGTAAATGGCTGTAAATCTTTTTCACTTCCATATTTGTCCAGTGCCTCATAGTATGCAAGTGCATTTTTTGCCGATACTGAGATTGGTGGAAAACCACCTATCATAAGCTGATAGTTCATGATTTGTCTTGAAGTTCTGCCATTACCATCAATAAATGGATGAATACGTACAAACTCTGCATGTGTCCATGCTGCAAGTTCAATAGGGTTTAAGTCGGTTCGGTAACTTAAGTCCGCAAAGAAATTTTTCACTTCATGGTACATTTTTTGTCCTGCAGGTGGTCTAAAACTTGCCCCAGAAATTGCCACAATCTCATTTCTGTACACACCACCTACTATGATATTTTCATTGATAATAGCATGAATATCTTTTACGATTTTTTCATCTAAAGACAACCCATCAGCCACACATTTTTCCACATATAACGTTGCTTTATGATTGTTTACAACTTCATATATCTCACGGAGTTTCTTTCCACCAATGGATACATTATCCTCTAAAACAACCTTGGTTTCTATTAAGGTCAATGTATTACCCTCAATAGCGGTAGAGTTATGCGTAAATTCAACATGGAAAGCGGCTTGCACTTTCTCTAATACGTCTTTGGGTATAAGGTGCAAGTTTTCTCTATATATCTGTTGTTTTTCTAACAATGTATTAAAATTCAAGATGATCTCTCCCTTCCGTTTCTTTTGGTATAAATTTAATTTGCAGTGTCATATCCATAGCATCTGCAATTTTTGCAAGTTGAGCAACGGAGGGGTTTGCATTTCCACTCTCAATTTTGCTTATCCTTGCTCTATCTGTTCCTACTATATCTGCAAGTTCTGCTTGCGTTAGGTTTCTGTATTTTCTTGCTCTCAAAACTACATGTTCATCCATATTAATATCCTCGATTTGCAAACTACACTATCTATATTATAGTGTAATATATGACACATTGTCAAGTATTCAGAAAATATTAGTATTAAATTTATCTCTCTATATCTTCTTCCATCCCAGTTTGTAAAATATGTTCATTCATATCGTTATCCCATACTTTTAAGGAAAGACTTTCCGTATCTAGCTCTCCCATCTGCATGGGAATCAATTCCCTTACAACTTCATTTCTAACATCCATATCTGCACACCTATCTA
This sequence comes from Lachnospiraceae bacterium, assembly GCA_044425805.1. Classification (GTDB taxonomy): domain Bacteria; phylum Bacillota; class Clostridia; order Lachnospirales; family Lachnospiraceae; genus RGIG6307. Next base: position 20,418 of record JAWXVC010000019.1, read on the forward strand.
AAAAATTACCACGTGTTTGTAGAATAAATTGATCCACTGCATCTGTAATAACGACCTCTCTACAATAGGGATGTAACATAATAAAATCTGCCATATTTTTTGCACTATTTTCAAACCAAAAACTTTCTGCATTGCCCTGATAATCATATACATAACCACGTACTACATGAGATGGCAAAGAACTGTTCTGCTCCTGATTGTTTTGCTGCTCTATGGAGTATGCTTCAAATGTATTGAGCATTTCTGCAATGTCTGGATGTAAATCTTCAAAATCAACATGGTGATCATTTTCTATAATAAGAGTATAAGCATAGTCATAAGAACCATACGTTTCACTTAAGAACGCACTTATCATTTCTGGTCTTTTATCATCAAATTGATTTAAGACACCGTACTTGGTCAAAAAATCTGTGCCACAATGTTCGCCACTAGAAAGTAGGTCTATTTCTAAAAGTACAATTCCCATATTTCCCGTTTTTTTTCCTCGAACAACACCGGGGAGTAACACATACTCATTTCCATCGTGGCCATCAAAATAATTCGTTCCATATTGTTCTATCGCCGCCTTATGTAGTGCATTTAAAATAGATTTAGCGTAACTCTTATCTTCAGATTGATAACTAGCTTGCAATAACTCATAATCAATGTTAGGCAAGATATTTTCATTGATATAATCCACATAATTTTCGGTACGATTGCTATCTACACTTGTTTCTAGCTCTTTGACTGCAATAGAAAGTGTTGCTCCATCGCATTCATAAACATGATTAGATAGCTGTTCTTTCCTGTCTACGTGTCGTTCATTGACTTCCTGCACCATTGCTTGAAGTTCTGTTACTGCATTTCCTTCCATTGACATTATGATCACTTCATGGGTAGATGATGGTAACACATAAAATGCTCCATTCATTTGCTCTTTTACTTCCTCCATCACAACAGGATCTGCAATAAGGGCTGCTCCAAAAATCCTATTATGATTAGTAAGCACAAAAGGTGGTGAAAATGGTAATTCATTTAATTCTTCTTCGCTGAAATCCTCCATTATTTCCCTTGCAATATGTTCTAATGTATCTAGGGTGAAATCTGCTCTTGTATTTTCCATTGCAACATCAAACAACTGATCTGTTGACAGTCCAAAACCCTCCATCAATTCCTGCGTTATTTTAAAGAAGTGTTCCTCATCAATCATTGCCACTGTATAAAGTGCTAAGTCATCGATTCTTCTATGAACTACACCATCCATTTCCTCTTTATTTCGCTCATAATTTACTAATCTAGTTCTTAACCTCTGTGTAAGGACTTCTTGTGTGAATTGGTTTAAATCAATCCCTGTCTGGCTACTATCACTCACATTTTCTTCAACTTCTCTTACGATATGAAAACTATCTTCGTATGGAACTAAAGCAAGACTTCTACCATTATCCCATTTCATGTGGATCTGTCCTGCATCATCCACATAATCTACAACACCTTGGGTACCAGATGGAATGGGTGCATATGGATCATCCATACTATCAAGTTCTATACGCATACCGGGTTTATATGTATCTTTGATTTGCTTCACCTCATTTGGTTGCATAAATCCATTCATTAAAATTCCTCTCTTTCTACTTCTTCTAATGTATCCATTTGTTCTAGTGTTCCCCAACTTGGCAGTAAATGTTCCACCTTATATAAAATAGAGTTAAGAGCTATAAGGTTTTCAATTCTGTTCTCTTTCGCCATTTCCATAACAGCGTCACCTATAATCTCATATTCTTCCTCTGTAAAAAGAGGGGAGATGTCTTGTACTAGATGTTTTAAAAAGGCTCGTTCTTCCTCTGTCGTACAAAAGAGTACATCTTTACCTATGAACTCTCTATATTCATCAAACGTAGTAATCCTGTATTCATCACCTTGTTTAGAAAGTGCATACAGATGTAGTCCATGCTTTAAAATCTGCTCTATCTCTTGTGCATTTACAAATTCTCTGTCTTGTGCGTGGTAATCGTATTGGATAAACTGCATATCTTTAAAATTAAACTTGTAATAATCAACATCTTGTAACACTGTATTTTCATTAAAATTGGCTCGTGCTGTCCACACCTTTGCAGAAAATAAATAAGGTTGCTCTGGCAAAAATGTTTCTCGCACAATCGAACCGTATCTATTACGAATCATTGTGGAATTCCCATTATATTCTTGCAAACTAAAATTACGCATACTATCACGAAATGTAATCTGTACTTCCTTTGGTATTTCAGCATTGGTAGTAAGATAGTCCAGATGTTTTTCATAATCAAGTTCCGTTAGGTTTCCATATGCTCTTCCATCGCTTACTCTTAAAACTTCTACCATAAAGGCTTTCACGCTATCATTCCTCTCACTGTATGAAGTCCAAGTATGGTGTGCTGCTGTACCGATTAGAAACACATCTCGCTCTGGTAACAACCAAGTGCCACTATCTCTGGACATCCAAAAGAAATGATTGTCCTCACCAGCTACACCAAGTAAATTCTTCTTATCATACTCAAAATCTACAGCATAGTGAGAAGTGTTGTTATCCACAACAAATTGTAATACATCAATAATGTCTACGTTTTCAAGTCTTACTTTCTCCAAAATTACACCTCCATTTTTTATTAAATTTTGTTTGACTACAAAGAAAAGAGCAATCCCAATATTTTACTTGAAATTGCTCTTTAATACTCTATTTACTTTTAGTTTTTTTAATATTCTAATTAGGTCAATGTGATACTACAATCATCTTATATGAATATTAAAGGTATTAACGAAGATACTATAATAACACTTAATGTAAGCATTCTTATAAATATTATTTTGCTCCTCTCATTATTGTGTTTGATAAAAAATAATTTTTGTAAATTTTTATCCGAACTCCAATAAACAATTAAACTAATTACCAGTAAAATAACATAGACAACTAAAAATTTTTTCATATCATCTACGAGTTTTGTGAATCTTACATATACGATTGCTGTCGAAATCAGCAAGTCCTTTTCCTGTTCAAACACATTCATATCCATTTTTTGATTACCACCATGCGACACCTCTTTATCCACATTATGGAACGAAACAATAGATAAATTAAAATTATTTGCCGAAAAACTTTCTCCACTTGGTAAAAGAAAATCTATATTGCAATATACTCCTTGTAAACTTGTTACGTAATATTGATACATGCTCTCATTAATTATAACTGCTTTTTCATCTATGAAAATACTATCGATAGAATTCTTACCGGATATCAGAGATAATTTTTTCTCTAAAAATTTGGTTTCATAAGTATATCCATTATATGTAACACCACTTGTATTACTATAAAACAAGAAAAAACCTACGAATATAATTCCTAATGGTAAAATGATTCTGTATATTCTATGCAAATATTTATACATATGTGTGATTCCCCCTCATTAAAAAAGTGATATTACAATCTCTATTTAGTCTTTCTAGTTTAACCTTAAATTCATAAATATAATGAATGTATTAATTAGTAGTACTTACAGTAAAACTATATCCATAATTCACACTATTAATTTGTGTACCTATCCCTTGAATAGTTACATGGTCATCTGGATATTTAATATGATCCATCACTGCCTCTACTTTTAATGCGTACTTATCAGTAGGATGTTGTGACCCCGTAGTTATCTTAGTTCCTGATGTGATTTCTTCGATAGATGTAACTGCTTCACTTAATTTTGGAACCCATGCTATGATAGCACGCAGAATATTTGTCATAATACTACCATGCGAAATACTTGATGATACAAAATGTGTAAAATATCCATCATTATTATTAGATTCCACATAGGTATTTGCTTCCGCTTCTATTCTAGCATTCCATGCACGATCATCAAACACATATATAGAATCTTGATACTCATTGTATTGTATCCACACATTGTGAGTCACCTCATATGTATGAATAAACGATTGACTTGAAAAATTAATATTTGAAAATGCTTCGAATCTCATTACATAATTTAGTACATTACCTGTGAATGTATCTGGCATGTGATATATAGCATATCCTATAGAGCGTGAAACATTGGTTGTTTCTTGTGTATATGCCCCTGCTTTTGTTGTCCACTTATATGTATCTGATTCATAAAGATAATCTGGAATGTCATCAATTAGGCTTCTGGCATTCGTTTGAAGACTAATCGGTCCATTCTGAGATTCTTCTAGTAAATAATCAAAATATTTGTGTTCTTTGCTATCTGAAAAATAATCCTCTTCTGAAGCTATATCATTTAATAGTGTTGCTGAATTCAAGTCATTAGAATAACCTTCTGTTGTAAATTCACTACTCACTTGCATATCTAATGAATAAATATCTTGAATCACTTCTTCATAAAGTTCTGCTGAAAAATTTGCCAATTCATAATCAAACATATCCTCATCTGTAATTGTAACCTCTGGCAATACTAATTCATTTGCTGTAAATTGAAAATAAGACGTATTCTCATTTTCCGAATTATAAAAACCAAGAGTTATAACTTTATCGCCTGCCATATCAGCATTCGGGGCCATAAGATTAAAACTATGAGCATCATTTTCAATAGTAAACTTTGTTAATCTAAAGCCAGATGATTCTTCTGATGATAACCCGAACATAGAATTAGAAGAGTTATATCCTAATTCACTTTGATAAAATAACACCTCAAACTCCATATCTTTTTCTTCTAACTGTGCTGAAAGAATAGCTTTATTACCGCTGATTTCTATGTTTAAATTCGATAATATAGCATTATAATCGCTTGTTGAATCAACTGGAGTTGTATCTGAATTTATTTGCTGCGATACGCCTTGAATATCTTCGAATGAAAATTTTAAATATGACTCTTCATTTTCCATTGCAAATACTGTACTTCCCATGCTCAAAGTCATTACTGCTACTAATGTCATAGAAATTAATTTTTTTAACATAACATTTCCTCTTTTCTTTGTTTTCTTTGTTCTTTTATTCTTTTATTCTTTTCTAATTAGTTAGTATCCATCATCTTACCTCTACTTTCTTAAAAATCTACAAGTAAATATCCTATCATTTACTTATAACGACTAAAATGAATTTTTGTGACTGAAATCATATATTTTTTTTGATTTATTGATTTAGCTTTAGAAATTATCATTGTATACATCTATATAAAATTATCGTTCCATCTCCTGTTCCCGTTCTTCTGATATTGGCTCTGGCAATGCTTCCTCAAATTTTTCTATTACCTTATTTAGCAATTGATCATCATCAAAACTAATATCATTGTCATTGATACCACGATAAACAAGGCAATCGTAAATCATAGCTCGTTCCTCTTGCTTTAATTCTTTAGATTCATCCAAAAGACCAGAACGATACAAAAAATCTAGTTTTGCTCCCTCATAGTTGGTTTCAAAGTAGTGACCATAACATACTCCTTTACGCTCATAGTCATAGTCCCAAGTAGTAAAACAAAAATCATGATTCTTATTTAGCTTAACTGCTAAAATAGATTGACCAAATGCGGAGGCAATGTGATAGTCAGTAATGCTATCAAAAGGCAGTGGTTCTCCATGCTCATATAAATAATACATTTCTCGAAAGCGATTGAAAAAGTCTGTTAGCTTTGTTTGTTCCTCCTGTAAATGTGGAATTTGTGGAAATCCCAAGCCATTTGGAAGAAACACTGCTACTTTCTCATCATCCAAGTAAATATCTTTGAGTGATCCATATCTCTCATTTCCATCACGCTCTTTTATTTCATATCCCATGCTACCAATCTTTTGTTCCAGCAACTCCAATAAATGATTTGTTACTTCTGTAGCCATAATTTCACCTACCTTTTCTACCTCTTCTGGTATATATTCTTTTATTTGCCAAGGTTCAATATTTCCTTTCACTCTTGCTCCACCATAACAAAGACTTTCTGCTAACGTATTGCCTACAGATACACCTACAGAACGTTGATTCATCAGTAAATCCTTGTCTGCAAGTAAAGTGCGTATTGGTACAATTACTTCATAAATGGTAGTATGAGACATATTACCTAAATCACCATACATTTTTGCACGTTCTGGTGTATTAGCCAGATAGACATATCCACTTTCAGACTGATAACTTCTTCGTCTATGATAGGTAGTCGGTTTTAATCCCTGCTCTAAAATCGGAATACTCTTAGCTGTACTATGATACATAACTACATATGTAGGAAGATAAAGATTATTATTTTTACGGATAAATGCTCGCATGGATTTCACTTTTTCTTCTGTGACGTTCCCGTAATCTATCGGTATTTCAATCACATTATCTCCCATTACAGTCCTGTCCTGCCACCTCCTAAGAGGTGATAATGTATGTTGCATATCCATTACCACCTCTCATCTTCAAACTCATGATTTTTCTCTTGAAACAGTTCATATCCTTGGTGATGTATATTTTTAAACCACATAGACATAAAGCTCTTCAAATCGTCTACTTTCTCTTTAGAAGCACCCTCCACATGATAAAACACACCCATGTTATCCTGTAAAAAGGAAGTAGGGTGTATTTCTTTGCGTTCTGTATCTAGTATAAATGTGATTTCAGGATCTCGCATCCTATCACCATTTTGCTCATAAAGATGAGCGATACTATACTCATTTCCATACACGTTTTCAATGACTAAATCCATAAAACCTTCAGACTTATATTTTGCATAATATCTATCACCATTGATAAAGTCATGCAAAAAATCACTTATTCCACTATATAACCGTTGTTCTACAGTAGTTCCTTGTGGCATTAGCACACCATTTTTTAAGACTAAATCGCTGCTTTGCACTTCTTCCCCCTCAACTTCATCAAAACACAGTTCACTGTCACCACCTGTCTTAAATTCTAACCCTAAATCCAGTTCGGTTTTTTGCTTCATAAGTTCTAATAGTCGTTCTTCATCGGGAAATGGCTTATCTACTTCTTTCTTTGCATTTTCTAGCTGAATTTTTAGGTCTACAAGTTTATATTCCGACTTTTCTTTGTGAGATGGTATTTTATCTACTTCATTTTCCATACGAGTGATTGCCCCTAGAATAGAGTCACCAATACCTATCGAATATTGTCGCTCTCCTTGAATCAGTACCGATGCAGAAAATCCCAAACCTCGTATCACTGAAATGTCAAAACCTGCATAAGTTCCAACCTTAATTGCCTCACCTGTTGTCATTGGTAACTTTTTCAACAGTACCTTTAAATGCTCCGCTGCTTTCGCACGTTCATCATAAAATCTACCATCAATCATCATTTGAAATTCTATAGGCTTTTTCGCTTTGTAGGTTTCTACATCTACCATAGACTTCTCAATCAATCTTGCTGTATTCTCAATTTCTTTTGGGTAATAGTTCGCTATATCACGTTTTAAACTTCCTAGAGAGGATTGATATGCTGACTTTAAAATAGTAAGTCTTGATATTTCATTATCTACCTCCATCTTAATACGTATTCTAGGATCAGAGATTGCCATAGCCTTAAACTCTGCATATTGAAGCACCGTTTCATCCATATCCTCACATTTACGAATAGTTTTATCGCCATTCATAATCTGTGTAATGTATCTTTGTTTCTGTTCCAAAATCTGATATAAGTAGGCGTCAAAGGTATCCTCTGTAATATAATTAAACACCGATACTTCTGGGTTTAAATTGCCTTGGCGAATGATACGACCATTGCGCTGAATCAGGTCAGATGGGCGCCAAGGTATATCAAGGTGATGCAAAGCAATTAGGCGCTGTTGAATGTTCATACCTGTCCCACACTTAGCTGTACTGCCTATTAAAATACGTATCTCACCACGATTGATTTTCTCATAAAGTTGTTCTTTTTGTAGGTCAGTTCCATAATCATGAATAAAAGCAATTTCTTTTTCGTCGACTCCTTGGTTGATGAGTTCCTGTTTTGTTGCATGGTAGAAATCAAATTTCTCATGTGGTTCAAGTTCCAATCCACCTTTTTTCCTACGTAATTCGGCAAGTTTACCATCATCCTTTGGTGTACCTTGGTCACAGAAAATCATCTGTGTCAATCTTTCATTTGCTGTTTCATGATAAATTTCTGCCACCTTTCTTGCGCAGACGTTTAACTTATAGTCTGGGTCATTCGGTGCTTCACTATCTAAAATACGGGGGTCTACAGCAAGCTGTCTTGCCATCATAGTAAGCTGCAAGAAGTTAAATTCTTCTTTACTAATTTCACCCAATCGAATTTTTTCTGCAACTTCTGCAAACCATTTGATCCATTTTTCTTGTGTCGGTGCCGCCTTCGTTTTAATCACTTGAATTTTTCCAGTTGCAAGAGCAGGAACCGGAATTTCTGGAAGTTGCTCTGAGGTCTTAATATCTGCGATTAACCGAAACATTGTCATAAGTTCAGGGATATTGTGAAAGGTAGAAAATCTATTTTTTATCTGATAGCCGCCACCCTCTGGTTTAATTTCCATAGAGGAAGTAATTAGACCAAAAGTGGATGCCCAGTTATCAAACATCAATAGTCCTGCTCTTTTCAAATCCTCTGGTTGTAGCGATTTTTGGATAACATATAGCTCCGACATACTATTTGCGATTGGTGTACCCGTAAGATAGGCAACTCCACGACCTTCATTGATGGCATTGATATATTGCACCTTCATATGCATATCCATTGCTCTTTGTGAGGACTTCCCACCAATACCAGCAATACGACTCAACTTCGTATAAGAAAAATTATTTTTATACGTATGTGACTCGTCTACTGTTAGGCAGTCTACGCCCAATTCCTCAAAGTTTAAAGCATCGTCTTTTTTACTTTCCTTGAATAATTTATCGTACCTTGTTTGCAAATTTTTCTTAAAAATCTGCATTTGCTTTAATCCCCAATCTTGACTTTTTTCTCGCTTCATACCTGCAATGGCATCCACAATTTCATTCAGTTCATCCTTAATAGCAGCAAGCCTGTATTCAGGTGATAAACCAATCAGTTCAAAAGAAGAATGAGCCATGATTACCGCATCATAATCACTTACTGCAATCCGACTTGCAAATCGTTTTCTGTTTTGTTTTTCAAAATCCTTTTTCTCTGCTACAAGAATATTTGCATTCGGATAGAGTGCCATATAAGCTGCACCCCATTGTCTAACTAAATGGTTCGGCACAGCAATCAATGGCTTGTTTACAATGCCTATTCGCTTTAGTTCATAAGCAAGAGCGATAGAAGAAAAGGTTTTGCCACTGCCTACCTCATGGGCCATAAGGATATTTCTCCCACTATAAATCCCTTGTGCAACTACATCTCTTTGGTGCTTTCTTAGTTTGATATTCTCTGCCATATCGGGGAATGTGAGATCATCTCCGTTGTACTGTCTAAGGACAATGTTATTGAAGATATCATTGTACAAATCCTCCATTTGAGTACAGCGTGTAGGATCTTTAAACAGATAATCTCGAAACTTAAAAACAAGTTCGTCCTGCTTGGAACGTGCCAATACAGTTTCTGCACGATTAAGGGGATAGCGTACTTTTTCCTCACCTGTACGTGGGTCAATATATTCTTCTCGGTCACGCACTTCCACTTTTTTAAGGTTTAACGTATCTTCTATGATTTCGTATGCATTGACTCTAGCTGTACCATAGGTACTATTTGTGATAACACTACTATTTCCAATGCTTTTATTTGAAATATGCCACTTATTTCCGTATTCTGAATATTCTAGTGCAATACCACGGTCATCTTGTAAATTAAAAGGGGTTTGACATAATTCATAGATAAAATCCTCGTATACCTCTAACGGAATCCATGTTGAACCTAATGTAAATTCAATTTCATGAGAGAGAATTGGTTCGGGCTGCACTGCTTGTAAAGCTTCTACATTACGGTGAAAACGCTCTGGGTCTATTTGAGCAACCTCTATCGCTATTTTTAGCTTGTCTTTAACATATCCACTTAAATATTCCTCTCGAAGTACATATCCACTAACATTGTTGTCTTTACCCATTAACTCTGGATCTTGGTAAATTAAATCACCAAGTTCTTCTATAATTTGATGAGTTGGTACTCGTTCACCCTCTGCATTTTTATATCGCTTTTGGATATACAGCAAATCTACTCTACCACGCTCATTTAGACACATTTTTAGAGCGTCATGGGCATTATCAGCAACTTTCGGCGTTTGTCTATTCTGAATCGTTGGGCGATAGAACATATCTGTTTTTTCAAAGACTTTATCCTCACTAGGATGTGGTTTTTCTACCGATCGAAGTAGTGGTGCTCCACTATCACGTTTAAACGCTGAGATATTGACAGGCAAGTTCAAATAACCATGTTTGCTTACAAATTCATCATAGCAATGGTTTAAGTAAGCAATTTTCTTCTCTATATTTTCCTTATAAGTGTCAGCATCTGCATGTTCACGCACATAATCATCTGTCTGATAATCAATCAAATCCCTCAATGCCTTATGGATATAAATTTGTCCTCGAATACGCTCTTCTTTCTTACCTCCAATTTCTTGGAGATACATTCGAGAATTCTCACGATACCAGACTTTATCCTCAAAAATGGTGTAGCTAAAGTTTTTCACGCTACTATCTGCATCTATACTTACCGATGTGTTTTCTTTTTCTTCCTCAAATTCGGAAGTTGGCTCTTGATACACACCATCAAGGTAATGAACCACTTGGTCAAGTCTATCCGCTAAATCATCACCCTCTATAGGGTGACAAGCTGTAGCTTTTTCATCCCCATACATACTTCTATCAAACACCATTTTCCCTAAAATCATTTCTGGGTGGTCGATAAAATAACTATTGACTGGAATGCCATCTTCGTTTTCTTCTATGGTAAGCCAAGGTGCATTTTCCCTAGAGGGTACAACTTCCATTTCTCGTTTTTGAAAGAATAAGATATCTGAAGTAACTTCTGTACCAGCTACTTTCTTAAACGCATTGTTCGGTAATCTGATTGCACCTATTAATTCTGCTCTTTGTGCAATGTATTTACGCACATTTGGATTTGCTTTGTCCATTGTACCTTTTGATGTAATAAAAGCTACAATACCACCGGGGCGAACCTTATCCAAAGATTTTGCGATAAAGTAGTCATGGATTTTAAAGTTGTATTTATTATACTTACTATCACTAATTGAAATATTATTAAAGGGGATGTTACCAAGTGCTACATCAAAAAATTGGTCTGAAAAGTTGGTATGTTCAAAACCTGTGATTTTAATATCTGCATTGGGATAAAGTTGTTTTGCAATTCCACCAGTAATACTGTCAAGCTCCACACCATATAGCTTTGAACTTGCCATGCTATCAGGAAGAACTGAGAAAAAATTCCCCGTTCCCATTGCAGGATCGAGGATATTTCCACTCTCAAATCCAAACCTGTCCAAAGCCTTATAGATGTTCTCAATAATCATCTGTTCTGTGTAGTAGGCTGTAGTGGTACTTTCTTGTTCTGATAGCAGTTCCTCTTCTGAAAGTAAGGATTTAATTTCTTCAAATTCATTTTGCCAACCATCTTTATTGGGTGTAAGTGCATTGGCAAGTCCACCCCAACCAACGTAACCTGCAAGGGTAATTTGTTCTTCTGGTGTAGCAATGCGATGTTCATTTTCTATCTGCTTTAATACTCTTATCGCCTTTATGTTAGCTCTACACTTTGTTTTTGCACCACCCTCATATAAACTATGATCGGATGAATAATGGTAGTTTCCATTTTCTACAGGAAAAGTGGCTTCTGAAATAGCTGTACTTACATTTTCCCTATTTACAAAATGATAAAACTCTGCCACTTGTTCCTTACTTAAATTGATACGTTGTAAATCTCCACCCAAAGCAGAACCAACACGCACATAATGGGTGTCACCTTGTTGTATAATACCACTTGTGTGTTCTTTTCCAGCAAATAGGAATGTAGCTTTAAATACTTCATGTTCCTCATAAAAATTCAAAATTTCCACAAACAGTTCTTCTTCATTGGGAATGGATTTTATCTCCCATATATCTAGTCTTTCTGTTGGAATACGTTCCTCTTGAAACCCTCTGTCATTCATTAGATTTTCAATTTTAATGGTTCTTCCATCATGTAAATAATCTACTACTCTATAATCAATGTCATTAAAAGAAACAACCGTACCAATAGGATATGGATGTTCTTCTATCTGCTCATCACCTATAATAATACTGTCATTATGATTGGTGTCTGTATCTTCATAAGGTTCTGTCTGCGGTGCTAAACTAAATAAATTTATTTGTTCATTTTGAGGTTCTTCCATATGAGTGTGAACTTCATCGTCTATAATGCCTTGCATTTCATAAGCTTCATCGGGAATTGCATAATCATCAATCCTTATATCCTCTTGTGAAAAGGGATATAGCCCCTCTAAGACAAGACGATCAATGCGCTCTGTCATATGTTCAAAAGACATATAAAATGGCTGACCACCACGTTCAAAGTACAATCCCTTTTCATCTGCTCTAACCACCTCTAAGTAATCTCCACTATCTGTAGTGTAGGAAGTATCCAGCTTACCATAAAAGGCTTTTACTACATCTATTTTGGTAGAGCGTTTATGATGCGATTCTAAAAAGAACTTACATATTTCACTTTGAAATTCTAAAGTGCTTGGCTCTACATCACTTGCCCTAACAAAGTCATTTAATAACTCTGAAATTTCATCTGCTTCAAGGTCGAACCTTGTATCTCTTTCTACTATGTTATCTGCATTTTGTTCTTCTAGCAGTATTTTAATATATTCTAATGGCTCAACACTTCCATCGCTCTTACCATCTACAGCAGATAAATATACCATTGGTTCAACATCTTCCTTGTCAATTTTTTCTATAACATAGGAAGTATTTTCTACTGTTACTGTCTGACCAATGTAATTATTATGATCTTCTACTTCATAATTTTTACATTGGTCTAAATAGGTAAGTACATCCAAAAGTGTTTCTTTACGAATGTCATTTACATTTTTATCGTTTTGAAATATCACCTCATCACTATCAAAATCAATCAGTTTATACTTAGTATTCCAAATATAAACTTCATCTCCTGCATGAAAGCCAAAAACACTTGATATAGCAGGATCATGTACGATTTCCAAATCACCCTTTATCAAGTGTTCTAATAACCCCTCTGTTGTAAAAGAGAAGGCAGCATTCTTTTCTTCTAAACTTCTAATAATATGTCTATCTTCCTCATCCGTTCCAGTGTACATAAATAAGATATTGAGATAATCAACAAACGTACCAACTGGAAATACACTAGTCAGTTTTATCTCTTCTGCTTCTTCTAACATAGGAAGATGACTTGAAAGATTTGTTTCTGCCTCTTTATTTGACTTAGGTACTACAAAAAAACCGTCCGTAGACTGCTTGTTATAGCTATCTACGAACGGTTTGTTATCTTCTATCGTACTCTGAATAATTCCTCGGCTAGTATCAGTTCTTCCGCTGTATGGTACAACATTTCCATGTGGACTGCTCTCTCTAGGGTGTTCTCGGTTTGTGGCATGGGTTGTGTTTTCAGTAGTTCTTGTATCAACTCTTCCTTGCGATTTTCCGCTTCGTTGTTGACTTTCATAATCACTTCGTTGATTTCTCCCATCATCACTAGTTCCGATACTCTGTCGGGGTGATTTGTGAGCATCCATTCTTTCCACATCACTCCGAATTTGCCCACTTCCTCGGTCGGTTCGCTGTTCGAGATTTCTAGGTTCGGATACATCAATCCGTCCTTGCCCTCGGTGTACGTTAGATTCACTAATGGTTCGTTGTTCATAGACTTTGCTCCTTTCAAATTTTATAACATCAATTTCTGCATTGATTTCCTTTAAAATTGGTCTTGATACATACATTACCGAAGCACCAATTTCCATAAAAGTTTGTAAGATACCATAATTTTTGATGTTAGCAAATACTGTGTCATCAATGAATGAAGTATCTAGTCCTGCTTTGCTTGCCACCATATAATATGAACTATTTACAATAATATCTTTTAGTTCTTCTCTAATAACATCAAGTGGCATACCATACAGTTCACTACTTTCATCTTTCACATTAAAGTTATCAATTCGACTCCTTAATCTTTCTTCTACTTGTAGCTGTACTAATTCATAGATAGCAACTTCCATGCTATCCATACTTACTCCATATTTCTCATGGAATTTAATCATAAGGCTTGGTTGATACTGTAATTCTAGTTCCCACATATAACTTACTACTTTTTTAAAACTTTCTGGTGTACCATTCGTATCCATTAAATCAAAATAGTGTTTGAAGCTCGCCTTGGGATTCGACATATCAATGACCGCTAATCCTTTTGCACCTTTATTAATACTCCGATTGATTTTATCTGCGTGCCATTCATCAAAGGTAGCAAGCTGTGTTACATTTGGATTTTGCACATGAATTAAAACTGCATTATCAAATGAACGCTTATAAAACCTAGACATTGATGATAGTAATTTTTTCCAACTCTCTGCATTGGCAGTAAGTGGCTTTACTGACTGCTTATATAAATCAGTAAGATAGGTAATTTTACTCAAAATTATTATTCCTCCTTTCAATTTGACATTGAAAACAAATAACTCTTTGAATTTACTAACTTTGATTTACATACGCTTCCAGTGCTTTTCAATAATTTCTTCTATCTCCTTAGCTGTTTCGCTATTTGTAAA
>JAWXVC010000011.1:0-99541 GCA_044425805.1 Lachnospiraceae bacterium
ATGGCAACATGTTCAGCTGATAGTCACTAATAGGTCGAGGGCTTAACCTAAAGTTGGAAGAGATAGAAACGAGAGTTATCACAGGTTGTAACTTCACGAAAGTGAAGGGAAACGAAAAAAAGATTCAGATGAAAGTTTTCAGTGTTCGGTTTTGAAGGTATAAAACGAATTTATAATAATGGAATTTAAGAGCAGATTACTGCTCTTTTTTTGTTTCAAAAGAAACAATTGAAAGAAATTTCAGATGAACTTAAATATAATCTTGTTTTTGAAATTACTTACTAATAGAAGGAAAAGCATTGTAGAAAGTACAGCCTTGGATTATACTAAATATAGTAGTAAAAGTTAATCTAGAAGTAAGAAATGGAGGTAAGTATGTTTAATAGGCCTATCATACGAAAAATCCAAAGTGTGTACTTAGATTTAACAACAGTAGAGAAAGAAATTGCCGATTTTTTTATTCACAATACTCAAGTTGTGTCATTGTCAGGTAAGAATATTTCACAATTGTTGTATGTATCAGAAGCTTCACTATCAAGATTTGCGAAAAAATGTGGTTTTTCGGGTTTTAGAGAATTTGTTTATAATTATAAAAAGGAGTTTGATAAAGCGTCAGGTGGTGCGAGTGAATTGACTGCTTACATCACGGATTTATATAGCGGGATTTTGAATAAATTTACAGCTAAAATAACAGAAGAACAATTATCTGAAGTGTTTAGGCTCTTTTCTGAAAAAGACAAGGTTTACGTGTATGGTATAGGAAGTTCTGGTCTAGCAGCAAAAGAATTTGCAGCCAGATTCGTGAGAATGGGATATTATGTAGAGGCTGTTACAGACTATGATTTAATAAAACTTCAAAGTTCTTTGGTGAGTCAAAGGGCGTTTGTTTTAGCATTCTCGCTTAGTGCATCGACGGATGTTGTTATGGATGCAATGGATCGTGCGAGTGATAGAGGTGCAGATACATTACTTGTTACAGCACATGAGTATTATGCAAATGATAAAAAAGAGATTATTTTACCAGATATGGTGATGATGCACGAAGGGAGTATGATTTCTCCACAATTTCCTTTTCTTGTATTTACAGATATTGTATTTAGCTACTTTTGGAAGCAATTAGGAGTAGATAAAGTTAGACAGTATGAAGATGCTGTTTTAACTGTTCAAGATAAAACAAAAAATAAATAACGGATGTGCACTTATGGTGCAGAAAGGCAAGGGATGATATGCAAATAGTTAGAGCGAAAGATTATAAAGACATGAGTAGAAAGGCTGCTAATATATTATCAGCACAAATTATTATTAAACCAGATTGTGTACTTGGTTTAGCTACTGGTTCATCACCAATTGGAACATACAAACAATTAATAGAATGGTACAACAAGGATGATTTAGATTTTTCTTTAGTAAAGACGGTAAATCTTGATGAGTACAAAGGGCTTAATGGAGAACATGAACAAAGCTATCGCCATTTTATGAATGTAAATTTGTTTGATCATGTAAATATCGATAAGAGTAAAACGTTTGTACCAAACGGATTAGCACAAAATGAAGTAGAAGAGTGCTTTAGATATAATAAAGTGATTGATGATATGCACGGCGTTGATATGCAACTTTTAGGTCTTGGTCACAATGGTCATATCGGATTTAATGAACCTTGCGAAGAATTTAAAAAGGGTACACACTGTGTTAGTTTAGCAGAGAGTACGATTAATGCAAATGCAAGACTCTTTGATAATGAAGAGGAAGTGCCACGTAAAGCATTTACGATGGGTATCAAGACTATTATGGATGCTGAAAAAGTTGTTGTTATTGTAAGTGGTAAGGAAAAGGCTGATATTGTGAAAAAAGCATTCTTTGGTCCGATTACACCTCTTGTACCTGCGTCTATCTTGCAAATGCATCAGGATGTTGTTTTAGTGGGTGATGAAGAAGCACTTTCATTGATTTAGGCATTTGCTTAAAAGGGAGGCGTTGCTATGATTCTAAAAAATGTACAGGCATTTCAAACAAGTGGTGGTTTTATAGAGAAAGATATTATTATAAATAATGGAGTCTTTTCGGATCAAATAGTGCAAGAAGATGAGACGAGCATAGATGGGAATGGATTATATGCCATTCCAGGTTTGGTAGATATCCATTTTCACGGCTGTATGGGTGTTGATTTTTGTAATGGTAATTTAGAGGCTATTCAAACAATTGCAGATTATCAATTATCCCAAGGCATTACTTCAATTTGTCCAGCTACTATGACTATACCAAGTAGTGAAATCTACGATATTTGTAGGATTGCAGGTTCCTATGAGAGCACTAGGGGCGCTAAGCTTGTGGGTATCAATCTTGAAGGACCTTTTATCTCAGAAGGGAAAAAGGGCGCTCAAAAGGCAGATAATATTTTGCTACCTAGTATTGATTTGTTACTAGAGTGGATTAATGCAAGTAAGGGACTTTGTAAGTTGATAGATATTGCTCCTGAAGTAGATGGTGGACTTGATTTTATTAGGCATGCAAAGGATCATATACGTATCTCGCTTGCTCATACAAGCGCAGATTATGATTTGGCATGTGAAGCTTTTTTGCTTGGAGCAGATCATATTACGCATTTATATAATGCCATGACTCCACTTACACATAGAGCACCAGGCATGGTTGGTGCAGGAGCTGACTGTGAGCATGTTTTTGCTGAGATTATCTGTGACGGTATACACATACATCCTGCAGTGATTCGTGCAACATTTAATATGTATGGAAGTCATAGAATGATTCTGATTAGTGATAGTATGGAAGCAACAGGGCTTGTGGATGGTACCTATCAGTTGGGCGGTCAGGCAGTTACAGTAAAAGGAAAAGAAGCAACATTAAAAGGTGGTGTCATTGCTGGTAGTGTGACAAATCTTATGGATTGTATGAGATTTGCAGTAAAAGAATCCAAAATTCCACTTTGGGATGCTGTGAATTGTGCATCTGTAAATCCTGCAAAATCAATAGGGCTTTTTGATACTATTGGAAGTCTTGACATTGGAAAGCAAGCAGATGTATTATTGTTAAATGATAAGTTAGAACTTATACATGTGATTCAAGATGGTGTTTTAATTAAATAAGTTTATATTATATAATAGGAAGGGCTATTTTGTGTAAGTATTTATATTTACATGGAATAGCTTTTTTATTATTATGAAAATTTTGCTTTCAGGTGGAGTTTCTGTGTGTTAATATGAGAAGCATAGGTGAAGTTAGAGGAGAATAAACAGATGATAGCGATGATTGATTACGATGCTGGAAATGTCAAAAGTGTACAAAAAGCTTTGGAATTTCTAGGAGAAGAAGTTGTTTTAACAAGAGATAGAGAACTGCTATTAGCTGCAGATAAAGTAATACTACCGGGTGTAGGTTCTTTTGGTGCGGCTATGGAGAAACTACACCAATATGGATTGGTAGAAGTTATTCATGAAGTTGTTAATAAAAAGACACCGTTTCTTGGGATTTGCCTTGGCCTTCAGTTGATGTTTGAATCAAGTGAAGAAAGCGAAGGTGTGGAAGGACTAGGATTATTGAAGGGTAAAATAGTGAGATTTCCCCAAATGAAAGACTTAAAGGTTCCACATGTTGGTTGGAATGATTTGAAGTTTCCAAAGCAATGTTCGATTTTTCGTGGTTTAGAAGATGGAAGCTATGTTTACTTTGTACATTCCTATTATTTACAGGCAGCGGATGAGAAGGTTGTGGCTGCGACATGTGACTATGGGCTTAGATTTCATGCTGCGATTGCAGTGGATAATATTTATGCATGTCAATTTCATCCTGAAAAAAGCTCGGATGTAGGACTTAAGATTTTGAAAAACTTTGTGGAAATATAATACACTAGAGGAGATAAGAAAATGCATACAAAGAGAATTATTCCATGCCTTGATGTACATAATGGTAGAGTGGTCAAGGGAACGAATTTTGTGAATTTACGAGATGCGGGAGATCCTGTTGAAGTTGGTAGAGCATATGGAGAGGCTGGAGCAGATGAACTCGTTTTTCTTGATATAACAGCATCAAGTGACGCTAGAACGATTAAGCTTGATATGGTGCGAAGAGTTGCTGAAACTGTATTTATACCATTTACAGTTGGCGGTGGCATTAGAAGTATTGAGGACTTTCAAATGATTTTACGTGAGGGTGCCGACAAAATTGCAGTTAATAGTGCTGCAATAGATGATCCAAGCTTGATTAGTAGAGCTTCAGAAAAATTTGGTGCCCAGTGTGTTGTTCTAGCAATAGATGCGAAGCGCACTGAGGATGGAAGCTATCATGTATTTAAACATGGAGGGCGACTAGATATGGGGATGGATGCTATTGAATGGGCAAAACAAGGAGAGGCACTAGGTGCAGGTGAGATACTACTTACTAGCATGGATGGTGATGGGACAAAGGCTGGTTATGATTTGGAGTTAACAAGACTTGTAGCTGATGCTGTTCATATTCCTGTTATTGCGAGTGGTGGAGCAGGTACGATGGAACACTTTAAAGAAGCACTTGTTGATGCGAAGGCAGAAGCTGCACTTGCAGCATCTTTATTTCATTATAAGGAGCTTGAGATAAAAGAAGTAAAAGAATATTTGAAAAGTGAAGGGGTTTTTGTAAGAATATGATTACAAATGATTGGTTAGAAGCAGTTGGTGAAGAGTTTCACAAACCTTATTATAAGAAGCTACACGATTTTGTGGAAGAAGAATACAATACGACACTTGTGTTTCCGCCATCTCAGGAGATATTTAGTGCGTTTGATTTTACACCATTATCAAAAGTAAAAATAGTGCTATTAGGTCAAGATCCATATCACAATGATAATCAAGCTGTGGGAGCATCTTTTGCAGTTCCTACGACACAAAAGGATATTCCACCATCTCTTAAAAATATGTATAAGGAATTGCAAGATGACGTAGGATGTTATATTCCGAACCATGGATACTTGAAGAAATGGGCGGATCAAGGAGTTCTACTGTTAAATACTGTTTTGACAGTAAGGGCACATCAAGCCAACTCACATAAGGGACAGGGTTGGGAAGTGTTTACAGATGCAGTTATTAGGGCAGTGAACGAGCAGGATAGACCAATTGTGTATTTTTTTTGGGGAAAACCTGCCCAATCAAAGATGAGTATGATCACGAACCCAAAGCACCTAGTTTTAATGGCACCACATCCAAGTCCATTGTCATCCTACAGAGGTTTTTTTGGATGTAAGCATTTTAGTAAAGCAAATAACTTTCTTGTAGAGCATGGTGAAGAGCCAATTGATTGGCAAATCGACAATTTATTACAGTAAAGTGCGAAAGGGTATTGACACGTAGAGCAAACGCAAGTATAGTGTTGCTAATGAGCCTTCGAGGCTCAAATGTACTGAGAAAGAGGAGTTATGATGAGTAAAAAACCATTTGTTACAAAAGAGATGATTGAAGAAATCACTAAAATATATCCAACACCATTTCATATTTATGATGAAAAGGGTATTCGTGAAAATGCTGCTAAGCTGAAAGAAGCATTTTCTTGGAATAAGGGCTTTAAAGAGTATTTTGCAGTAAAGGCTACGCCAAATCCTTATTTGATTGATATTTTAAGAGATTACGGATGTGGTACGGATTGTTCTTCTAAGACAGAACTTATGCTTAGTGAAGCTATGGGCGTAGTAGGAGATGATATTATGTTTTCTTCTAATGATACACCAGCGGAGGAATTTGCATATGCTGCAAAAATCGGTGCAACAATTAACTTAGATGATTTTACACATATTGCTTTTCTAGAAAAAACAATTGGCTATTTACCCGAAACACTAAGCTGTAGATATAATCCGGGTGGATACTTTGAAATAGCAAACAACATTATGGATAACCCAGGTGATGCGAAATATGGTTTTACTACTGAGCAAATGTTTGAAGGCTTTAAGATTATGAAGGAAAAGGGTGTTAAGAATTTTGGTATGCATGCGTTTCTCGCATCGAATACAGTGACAAATGATTACTATCCTACACTAGCAAAGACCATGTTTGAAGTTGCAGTTAAACTAAAAGAAGAAACAGGTGCAAATATTACATTTATCAATTTATCAGGTGGTATTGGTGTTCCTTATAAACCAGATCAAGCAGGTAATGATATTATGGCAATTGGTGAGGGTGTTCGCAAGGTGTATGAAGAGGTTTTAGTACCAGCGGGTATGGGAGATGTGGCTATTTATACAGAACTTGGAAGATTTATGATGGCACCGTACGGACATCTAGTAACAAAGGTTCTACATGAGAAACACACACATAAGGAATACATCGGAGTGGATGCATGCGCAGTGAACCTTATGAGACCAGCTATTTATGGCTCTTACCACCATATTACAGTCCTTGGAAAAGAAGATAAAGCATGTGATCATATGTATGATGTCACAGGTTCTCTTTGCGAAAATAATGATAAGTTTGCAATTGATAGAATGTTACCAGAAATTGAAATTGGTGATTATGTTACGATTCATGATACAGGAGCACATGGTTTTGCAATGGGATACAATTACAATGGTAAATTAAAATCAGCAGAGTTATTGCTTCAGGAAAATGGTGATGTAAAGTTAATTCGTAGAGCTGAAGAGCCAAAGGATTATTTTGCAACCTTTGATGGTTTAGATATCTTTGAGAAGATTAAATTTTAACAAGGAAGAGTAGTAAAAACTCTTGCAATTCATACGGTGGTGTGATATTATATCACTTGTCATTCAAATAGGCCGGTGTGGCGGAATGGCAGACGCATCAGACTCAAAATCTGACGGGGGCAACCTCGTGCCGGTTCGAGTCCGGCCACCGGCATTAAATACTCTAGACGAATTCTTCGTTTAGGGTATTTTTTTTGTTTTCAAAGCCTTTTTCTATACTTCGACAGTTAATTGCTTGAAATTAGAATTATATAGTGATACAATTGATTATTATGTGATAATTGGGTCAATTGATTCTAGGAGGGGTATAAGTGAGTAATAAATATAAATGGAATGTATTGAACAATTCCCAGGATTTAGTGTTCGTCGTTGATATTAATACCCGTGACATTGTTTTGAAAAACAATGTTTTTGATGAGCTTGTAAAGGAAGTAGATAGCATACAAGGTTTAGATGTTACACAGTTATTTCCTACTGATGGAAAAAATACTACTACAGTTGAGGAAGCTATGGCTGTATTAAGCCAAAATCCTTCAGGTCAATATGTAAAGACTCTGAAGCAGAAGATACTTGATCGTGAGGTAGATATAGAAGTTTCTATGGGATTTTTTGATGAAGATTTCACAGAAGTTTATTTTGTGTTCAAAGGTTATAATAGCATTCTAGAATTTGTTAGGTTTAGAGAGTCTATTACGAATATTCCAGAGAATATTGCAGTTTTGAAATTCGATCAGAATCTTTCAATATATTGCGTAAATAAAATGTTTGAACAAACATTAGGAACGGAAAGTATGAGCTTTACGGAAAAATTTAATTTTTCTTTTGCAAATTCTTTTTCAGAGGAGCTACGTGAACAACATGTTTTGCAGATTTCTGAAAACTTGATAGCTCATAAAAAAACATCAATAACAGTAGAAATCTATTCGGTAAATGGGGTGAAACATTATGCTGAACTGAATTTTACGTTAATAGATGAAATACTGAACTATTCATTTATATGTCTAACTGTTCATTTAGTAGATGAGAATGTAAAACAATATCTTAAATTGCAAAAAGAAAATGAAGTGTTTAATATTGCACATAAATTTTCGAATAGTATTATTTTTAAAGTTGATATTCATGATATGAAGGTTGAATTTTTTGGGGAATCGGTCGCGAACTTTTATCTTGATGGAGTGGACTATAATTTTTATCAAGAAATTTTAGACAGGGACTTAGTATACGAAGAAGATCAAGATGTTTTTAAAGAACTTGTTGTGAATATAAAAACTGGAATAGAAAAAAAGTTAAAGCTCCGCTTGAATGCGAAGGATGGAAGACATGATTGGTATCAAGCAGAATATATAATTTATAGAGATGATGCAGGTGTAGCTGTTAGTGCATTTGGAAAGATGACAAATGTTCAAACAAATCATGAGCTTCTAGAAAAAGCAAACCTTGACTTATTGACATCATGTATTAACAAGGGGACCTTTGAGATACTTACAAAATCATTGTTGCAGGAAAAAACAGACACACAGCATGCGTTTATTATTATGGATATTGATAATTTTAAAGCTGTGAATGATAATTTGGGGCATTTTTTTGGAGATATAGTCCTAAAAGAGATTTCTGGAAAGTTAAAACGTATTTTTAGATCCAGAGATTATATTGCACGTATTGGTGGCGATGAATTTGTTGTTTTAATGCACGATATACATAATATTGACACGATAGAAAAAAAGGCAAAAGAAATTGTAAAAGCCTTTGATGTTACTTATAAAGGAGAAAGCTCCAATTATAGAATATCAGCAAGTGTGGGAATAGCACTTTATCCATCGCAGGCTGATGATTATGAGATGCTATACCAAAAGGCAGATATTGCACTTTATCACGCCAAAAATCATGGGAAGAATAATTACGCGTTCTATGAAGACAGGTTTAGTGAAGGTACAATGAGAAATACAACACCGATTGATGTTGCAAACAGAGCTTTATCAGCATATTTTAATCAAGAAGTTGCACTTGATGCCTTTAATTTACTGTTTGATAGTGTGAATAATATTGCATCCGTAGATACAGTAATGCGCCACTTAGGAGAGCATTATGGAGTGGATCGATGCTACATTTTTGAGCGCAAAGATTTTGAAAGTGACTACTATGACAATACGTATGAATGGTGTGGTTTAGGGATTGAACCTCAAAAAGAAATGCTTCAGGATGTGCATATTTCGGCATTTGCAGAGACCTTTGCAGGGGCGAATTCAGATGGCGTGTATTATTGTAATGACGTTTCTAGTATTAAAGCTGATAACACCAGAGAAATTCTTCAAATGCAGGGAATTCAATCGGTACTGTTTTCTTTTGTAAAAAGAGATGATGGAGTGGAATATGTTTTGGGGTTTGATGATTGTAAATCTAAACGAATATGGAAGCCAGCAGAGATTAGTACCTTGACGTATGCAAGTAAAATCATTGCGCAGTACCTACTATATAAAAAAGCAATTATTTACATGGAAAAAGATTCCTTAGAAAAACTAAACGTATTAAATACACTTAATTTCTTTGCTTATATTATAGATGTAGAAAATTATCAGATTATGTATTATAACGAATGTACTAAAAAAATTATACCCAAATTAGAATTAGGTGATGTTTGCTTTAGGAGATTAAGAGGAAAAGATATGCCTTGTGATGATTGTCCGATGAAGTTGATGAAAGATAATGGAGCTGCTAAAACGAGATCCTTGATTAGAAATGATAAGCTGCAATGTGAGCTATTAGTAACAGCATCCATTCTTGATAGCTTTAACGGAAAAAAGGGTGTATTTGTATCAGCTACAGATATAACAGATATTGTTGAAAAAACAAAAATAAGTGTTGAAGATAGAAATCTTTATGCGACTTTTGAGTGAGAGAGGAGATGATGTATATGAAGAGACTATTTAAAATGTTAGTGTTTTTAATGATATGCTTGGCTGTTTCGTTTCCACAGTATTGTCATGCAACTTCATCGGAATCGGTCGAAACCAATATTATCAAAATAGGATACACAGATGACAGTGGTACCTTTATATCACCTGCTATTTCTGGATATGATGGTTATGGATATGACTATATGCAAGAAATTCTTTTACATATAGATGGAGAATATCAAGTAGAATTTGTTTTGTGTGAATGGGAAGAAGTGACTACTCTTTTAGAAAGTGGGACTATTGATCTTTTTGGTCCTTGCCTTGAGTTTGGTGCCACAGATGAGGAATGCATATATTCATCGCTTAGTGTAGGAGATGCATTTATGTTTATTGCTACACAAGAACACAGTACGGAATATGCAGAAGATTATTCTCATTATGACGGATGTACCATTGGTATTTTTGAAGGCGACAATAATGTTGGAGTATTGGAAGATTTTATTGAAAATACAGGTGTTTCGTTAGAGATAGTCTATTTTTCTCAGTATGATTATTTAGAAACCACAGATATAGAAACAGTGGATTACTTTATAACTTATTCTTTTAATCATGTTTCGGAATTTGAAATTGTAACGCAGATCGGATCAATACCACTTTATTACATGACATCTGATGACGATCAAGAGCTTATTGAAGTGATAGATGCTGCTTTGCAAAAAATGGCGTATGAAGAGTATTTGTATCAGGAAAAACTGTATATAAAGTATTACGATTATGATATAACAGCGAATACTTATGTTTCAGATGCAGATTTAGTAAATTTACAATCATATGGTACGTATACAGCGGTAGTTCAAAATCTATATAGTCCCTTTTCTGAAATGGGAGAGAATGGCGAACTACAAGGTGTGGCTATTGATTTTATCAACATGTTAGAGGATGCAGCAGGCATTGAGATAGATGTGGTAGAGGTGGATGCTAGCACGATTAATGAAGTCGAGTATGATTTTTCTTTGTTACTACAAGGTTACGACGAAGCTGGAAGTGTGAAAGGTGATGTATATCTTGCAGTTCCTATTTTACTATTAGAGCGCAATGGTGAGGTGAAAGACCATATAGTTGGAACGCTATCATATTATGGAATAGATGAAGAATATTTGATTGAATATTTAGATGGACAAACGATAGCAACGTATACAAATGTTCAAGAGATGCAAGAGGATTTTGATGCAGGGAAAATAAGTGCCATGCTGATTACAACATCATCGCTTAATTACATAGCAAACGATTTGGAAGAAAAAAATTATTTAACGACCCCAGTTGAATTTGATGTGAATCTAACGATGACATTTCCTAGTGATTTTTCTAAAAACAAGATATCCATTTTTAATAGATTGATAGCAAATCTAGATCAAACACAGCTAAGCTACTCGTTGCTTCAAAATTCATCGGCATCAAGCGATGAACTGACAGTATTTGAATTCTATCAAAAAAATCCGCTGATGATTATTGTTATTTTTATAGTCTTTGGTTTTGTTATTTGGATAATGAGCATAAGAAAAAGCTTAGAGGAACGCAGACATAATAATTATGATGAATTAACATTGCTATATACAGAAAGAAAATTTCATGATGAGGTTTATAAAAAAATCCAAGATAACCCAAGTAGGGAATATCTGTTAATTTCCATAGATATCGACAACTTTAAGTATATCAATGAATTATACGGCTATGATGTCGGCACGGAAATATTGAAAATGTTTGCAAACCATATGAAGAAGAGTGTGAGTGAAGAGACTATTTTGGCTAGAACCTTTGCGGATAATTTTTTCCTTTTAGTTGCAAAAGTAGATTATGAGAAACAGATTTTAAATCATGCTAATAATAACTCGATGGTATTGCAGGAACTCAATCAGTATCTAGGAGAAGAATATAGGATTACTTTTAGTGTTGGTATATACGAAATACATGATAAAAAACTAGAACTGAATTTTATGATGGACTGTACAAACTTGGCTAGACTACAGGGTAAAGGCATTAGCGATACAACTATTGATTTTTACGATGAAGAGATTAATGATAGGCGTATAGTAAATAATGATATTATCACTAGCATGGAACAGGGGATAGTAGGGAACGAGTTTGTTTTTTACTATCAACCAAAGGTAGACTTGAATCGAGGATGTTTACATGGAGCTGAAGCGCTAGTACGTTGGAATAAAAATGGGGTATTTACACCTCCTAATAGTTTTATACCGCTATTTGAAAAAAACGGTTTCATTAGAGTTTTAGATTACTATGTATTTGAAGCGGTGTGTAAATTTATTGCAGTACATAGCTTTGAAACAATACCACAAATTTCTATCAACTTTTCTGGTGTCACTATTGTTGAAACAGATGTTCTTTCAAGATTGCTTGCGATAATAGAAAAGTATGATTTAAAGCCTGAGTATTTTGATATAGAGCTTACGGAGACTGCGTTTGTGGAACGATTCGATGCTGTAAAAAGTACAGTTCATGCCTTGCATGCAGAAGGGTTTACTGTTTCTATGGATGATTTTGGAGCTGGTATTTCATCTTTGAATAGACTTAAAAATATTGACATTGATACGATTAAAATCGACAGAGAATTATTGGAAGGTCATATGGAGGATGAAAAAGGTATTGTTATATTAAAAGGTATTTTAGATATGTCAAATGGTCTTGGGTTAGATATTGTTGCTGAGGGTGTAGAGACGAGAGAACAAATGAAGTTTTTACAAAACCATAATTGTTATATAGGCCAAGGATATTATTTTTCAAAACCTGTTGCAGAACAGGAGTTTTATGAAATGTGTAATAAAAATAAATTCGATATTTCTTAATAGAGATCAGCACACTTTCGTGTGCTGATTTTTCTAGGAACAGGAAAGGAAACATATGTTAGGTACTATTGTAAATGTTCTTGCAGTTGTTATAGGGAGTGTTTTAGGTATATTGTTTAAAAGTGGAATGAAGGAGAAATATAGAGAAATATTAATGACTGCACTTGGTTTGGCGGTGTTATTTGTTGGGCTATCAGGTGCTTTAGATGGATTGTTAGAAGCTGATGCAGTTCCTATGCTTTATATTGTAAGCCTCGTGGTAGGATCTTTGCTTGGTACCTGGATTGATATAGAAAGAAGATTAGAGTCTCTAGGGGATTTTATTGAGCAAAAGATGAAGGGATCTGAGTCAAATATTTCTCAGGGATTTGTAACGGCAAGTTTGATTTATTGTGTTGGGACAATGGCAATTTTAGGCTCCATCGAAAGTGGTATTTCTAGTGACCATACTACGTTGTATATTAAAAGCATGTTAGATGGTGTGATGTCAATTATTCTTGCATCCTCTATGGGGATAGGGGTTATGATATCATCACTTAGTGTATTAATATACCAAGGTAGTATTACACTGTTTGCATCAGTGTTACAGCCATTTATTACGGTAGATATGATGCGTGAGATTGGTATTGTAGGTGGTGTTTTGATTTTTTGCTTAGGACTTAATATACTTGAATTTAAAAAAATAAAAGTAGGTAATATGTTGCCAGCTATAGTGGTACCGGTCATTTATTATTTACCATGGATACAAAATCTTTTTAATTCTTGAAAAATTATAAAATTTTGTGTGTTATATAAAGAAAATACATG
This sequence comes from Lachnospiraceae bacterium, assembly GCA_044425805.1. Lineage (GTDB taxonomy): Bacteria > Bacillota > Clostridia > Lachnospirales > Lachnospiraceae > RGIG6307. Next base: position 13,242 of record JAWXVC010000011.1, read on the forward strand.
TCTCTAATGAATTATCTAGTATAATAGCTATAATATAAAAGCGCTTCGATATGGAGGGAAGTATGATGCAGGATTTAAATATAAAAGATATACCCTTAGAATTTCGGGAAGAAATTGTATTACAAATGGTAGAATGTAAAAAAGAAAATGAACTGTATGATGAGTTTGCACAAGAAGCAAGAGAATGTTATGAACTATATCATCATTTGCTACGACCACATATTGTGACTCATTTTGAAGAAATTAATTTAAAAGAAATAGACGATAACCTATCAGGAGTAGAAAAGGTTGTTTTTAGTACGATTACAGTGGGAGATGCATTTAGCAAGCTGTCGACAAAATATTTTGAGACGGGTGATTTTGTGAAAGGAATGCTAGCGGATGCTATTGCTGATGATGCACTGTTTCAAGCAGATTCCTTTATGCAAGAACAATTAAAAACTCAGTGTGTCATACAAGGCTATGGTGTGAAAACGCGTTTAGAACCACCAAATGAAGTGCCAATCGAAGTACAACGCTATATTTACAATAAAACGAATGCAGCAGCACTTACTGAAATCTCGATATTAGAAAGTTGTATGTTAAATCCAGTAAAGTCCATGTGTATTGTTTATATTTTAAAATCCAATTGTGATGAATTTCATATGAGTCATGATTGCAAAAAATGTCATAGTTATACATGCGCTCTTAGAAACTTACAAAAGAAAAGTCTAAAGGTTTTTGATGGAACTACTACGAAAGAATATGTGTATGAAGTGGGAATCTCTTTATTAGAGAGTTTGAAACGTCATAAAATTTATGTCCCTGCCATGTGCAATGGGAATGGAACTTGTGGAAAGTGTTCTGTTAGATTTATGGATGGTGTTACGGAGATTACAGCTGCTGATGAGCAAGTTTTTACAGAGAGCGAATTGCAAAGAGGGATGAGATTAAGCTGTAGGTCTTTCCCATCAAAAGATTGTCTAGTTGAAGTGTTAGCTTCTGAGCAAGATATTGAAGTGCTCAGTGATTATAAAGTGCAAGAAGATGCACTTTATATATCAGATGTTACACGAGTAGGTGGTTGTGCAGTGGCGATTGATATAGGAACTACAACTATTGCAATGCAGTGTATAGAAAAGTCGACCAAGTGTGTGGTTGATACCAATGTTGGAATCAATATGCAAAGAGCCTATGGTGGTGACGTTATTTCTAGAATCAAAGCATCTAACGATGGGAACAAGGATGTGTTACAGGAGAGTATACATCAAGATTTATCAAAGGGGATTGAAAAATTTCTTGATAAAGGCTATGAAATAGAAGATATATATATTAGCGGTAATACCACGATGATTCATCTATTTATGGCCTACTCATGTGAAAAACTTGGTGTGTTTCCGTTTATTCCAGAAACGGTAGAAGCGATTCAAACTACCATGGTTTTAAAAGAAAAGTTAGTGCTTCCAGTTCATATTATGCCAGGTATTTCGGCTTTTGTTGGTGCAGATATTGTGGCGGGGATGCTAGCATGTGATATGGATCAGTCAGATAAGGTATCTGTTCTCATTGATCTTGGCACAAATGGAGAGATGGCAATTGGTAATAAAAAACGTATGATTGTGACTTCAACAGCGGCAGGGCCAGCTTTTGAAGGCGGTAATATTTCGAGAGGATGTGCAAGCATTGGAGGTGCCATTCATGCAATCGCCTTAGAGGGTAGAAATGTGGCAAAGCTTGAAACAATATACGAAAAAGAACCGATTGGGATTTGTGGAACGGGTGTTGTTGATATAACATCGGAGCTTTTACGCGTAGAACTTATAGATGAAACGGGTCGTCTAGATGATGATTATTTTGATGATGGTTTTGTTCTCTATAAATCGAAAGAGGATAGCATTGTGTTTACACAAAAAGATATACGAGAAATACAACTAGCCAAATCAGCAATACGTGCAGGTCTAGAAGTGCTGATTCTAGAATTTGGTGTAACTTATGAAGATATAGATAAAGTATACCTAGCAGGTGGATTTGGCTGTAAAATGGATATTAAAAAAGGCGTATTCCTTGGAATGTTCCCAGAAGAATTGGAAGATAAGATGGAAGCTATTGGAAATAGTGCGCTCGAGGGTTGTATCTTATATGCAATGGATGAAAATGCGAGAAATAGAGCGGATGCGATAGAAAAAACCGCGAAAGAAGTAAACCTTTCTGAAACGAAACAATTTAATGATTTGTACATGGAATACATGTTCTTCGAATAGTAGATTGACAATTGAGAAACTTCTGTTTTACATTAATACTTTCGCATCTGGTATCTATATATAGCTAAAGAGGTACGTTTGCACTACACCTCATACGTAACGGTTCATAAAATACTAAGTCGTAGATATCATTTCTTAGTATTTAAGAACCGACTCGCTAGTACCTCTTTTAGCTATATATAGATACCTAGACGAGAAAGTTTATATATAAAATAGAAGTTTCACGAATTCACCGAAAGCATAAAAAGCGAGTAATTAAATATTTTGGAAGTGATGGGAAATAGAATAGGTGGTTTTATAGACCTTTGGCGTCAGCAGGTCTATAAAACCACCTATTCTATTTTAGGTCACCCCTAAAAAAATTACTCGCGAAACTGCTTCGGTGAAATTCCGGTATATTTTTTAAAGACCTTGGAGAAGTAGCTTTGGTCTTCGTATCCACAGGAGATAGCAATATCAATCATAGAGTAATCAGTATGTAGTAAAAGTCGCTTGCTTTCTTCAACACGAACAATGTTTAAATGTTCTTTAAAGGTAGATCCTGTAGTTTGTTTGAATAAAGAGGACAAGTAGGAAGGATTTAAGTGTACATAATCTGCAACATCTGCAAGTGAAATATCTTCTGAAAAATGTTCTCCGATATAATGAATCACTTTTTTTATAAGTTCACTGTTCGGAGCAGTAGGGTGTGAAAAGGAGCTTTCGATAAAAGCTTCTACGGTACTTTGTAGTAAGAAGCAGAGTGTATCTAGGGTTGCAACAGATTCAACATTTTTGAAAAAGTCATTGTTGATAATGAAAATATCATTCGTAGAGGCACCACCTTCAATGGCAGCTCTTGATAATAAAGAACAAAGTTCGAGTGATCTTGATTTGATACTTTCGATGCTGTTTCCTTCAGAGAAGAATACATAGCCTAGTAAATCGTTTAAGAGAGCTTTTGATTGTGTAATATCGCCAGTTTTAACTTTTGAAATCAACAATTTCTCTTTGTCATATGGATATTGGGGTATCTGCTTTTCACCACCAGATTTATACATTTGAATAGATTCGTTGATTTTTGATTGCTGTAATAACTTGGATTGGTTATGTAAATAAACTTCTTTGTCATCCGAGAATACATTTCGTAGTAAATAATAGAGCAATTTACTGATGTGTGTTACGGTAGAGGGACTTAGTACAGAAATCGAATGCGTTTCATCGTATAATTCTAACAAAGAGTCGGTTGGTATATTGTAGTGCTTTGCAATATCAGATACAAGCGTAGAATCAGGATCGTCCATTAAAAAAGGACCTACTAACACAGAACCGAGGAAAATATCGTTGTGGATTAGTGGGTAAACAATATGATTTAAATTGGCATGGCAAGAAAATATATAGCTTTCACCAAGGGTGATTGCTTTTCTGCTCGCGTTAGTATGTACGATTTCACAAGTGCTATAGGGTGGTAAGAACGCTTGGAATTTGGTACAAAAAGAAGTTTCACTTCCGTGTGAGATGATGATTTGCCCATTTTCATCGATAAGTTGAATTGGGAGTGCATTACAAACTTGAAAGGAATAGAGCATTTGGCTAAGTTCTTCTTTTGGAATCAATTGATAGATATATGGAATCATAATAATTTCCCTCGAAATCTCATAAAATTTTGTAAAAAAGTTATATTTTGGAGCATGGATTCATTTTAGCAAAAAAAAATACAAAAATCTATATATATTATAACGAAAAAGCAAGTTTTTTTGCATAAATCTATGAAGAAGACTGCAATAAAAATGCAAAATTTCTGATAAAATTACAATGTAAAAATAAAAATGGTGTTAAAATTAAGTAAATTGCGGATGTAAGGTTACGGTAATGAGTATTGTGAATGCGCCGCTTATGAAAATGGAGGATTTTGAGATGAGTATTATAGCAGAAATGAATCAACAATTACAAGCTGGTAAAGCTAAAATTGTTAAAGGGTTAGTTACACAAGCATTAGAAGAAGGATTTGATCCAAAAGTAATCCTAAATGAAGGTTTACTAGGTGGTATGATGGTTATCGGTGAAAAATTCAAGAACAATGAAGTTTTCGTTCCTGAAGTTTTAGTAGCTGCTCGTGCTATGAATGCAGGTCTTGTAATCTTAGAACCTAAATTAATTGAAGTTGGTAATGAACCAGTTGGTAAAGCTGTTATCGGAACAGTTAAAGGTGATTTACATGATATCGGTAAAAACCTAGTAGCAATGATGTTAAAAGGTGCTGGATTTGAAGTACACGATCTTGGTGTTGACGTTGATGCAGATACATACATCACAGAAGCTCAAGCTTGTGGCGCTACAGTAATCTGTATGTCAGCTCTTCTTACAACAACAATGCCTTACATGTCAGATGTTATCAAAGCATTAGAAGAAAAAGGTATTCGTGATCAATTTACAGTAATGATCGGTGGAGCACCAATCAACGATAGATATGCAGAACAAATCGGTGCAGATTGCTACACACCAGATGCTGCTTCTTGTGCTGAAAAAGCAAAAGAATTAGTAACTGCTTAATTTAAAATGAATTCTATTTACATAGAAAATGGGAGCTCGTGTATTGTTAAAATGCACGAGCTTTCTTCATAAAAAGATAAATATTACGATTCCAGAATTTATTTGCATCTTTGTAAAAAAGTATAAAAAATACAAAAAAAATACAAAAGTATAAATGTAAAATTGTTAGAATGAGTAGGGAAGCAAAAGACTTACTAGAACAATTTGGTTATTATTGAAATTAAAAAATATATATAATATAAGGAGATTTATCATGACAGGGAAAGAACTGATTTTTAAGACACTTAAAAACGAAGAAACAGGCGCTACACCATGGGTACCATTTGCAGGTGTACATGCAGCAACAGTATTAGGTTACACAGCAACAGAAGTTTTAACAGATGGTGACAAATTAATTGAATGCTTAAAAGAAGTAAATCGTTTATACAAACCTTCTGGACTTCCAGTACTTTTCGATTTACAAGTAGAAGCAGAATGCTTGGGTTGTGATTTGGTATGGGCTGATGATGCTCCTCCTTCAGTTTCTACTCATCCACTAGAAGGTGCAGAAGATTTAGTGACACCTTGTGATTGTACAATTCCAAAAGCTACAGACGGAAGACTTCCTATGATTTTAGATTCTATGAAGAAAATCAAAGCTGAAGTAGGCGAAGAAGTTGCTCTTTACGGACTAATCTGTGGACCTTTTACATTAGCAACACATTTACGTGGAAATGATATCTTTATGGATATGTATGATGATGAAGATGCAGTAGTTGAATTTTTAGCTTATTGTACAAAAGTAGCAAAGGCAGTTGCTGGTTACTATATCGAAGCTGGTATGGATGTAATCGCTGTTGTAGATCCACTTATTTCTCAAATTTCTGCAGCTCACTTTAGAGAATTTATGTCAGAACCATTTGGCGATTTATTTGATTTCATTCGTGATCAAGGTGCTCTTTCTTCATTCTTCGTTTGTGGTGATGCTACAAGAAACGTAGAAGAAATGTGTCTTACAAGACCAGATGCTATCTCTGTAGATGAAAATGTTGATATCATTGCAGCAAAAGAAGTGACTGACAAATACGACGTTTGTATCGGTGGTAATATTCCTCTTACAACAGTTATGTTACATGGTTCTCAATTAGATAACATGAAATATGTTGTTGAATTGTTAGATAAAATGCCAAGCAAGAAAAACTTCATCCTATCACCTGGTTGTGATATGCCTTTCAACGTACCGGTTGAAAACACAATCGCTGTAGCACAAGCTGTACTTGATACAGATTCTGTTAGAGAAATGGTAGCAAACTATGAAGCTCCTGAAATGGATATCGAAGTAATCTTACCTGATTATGCAAACCTATCAAAACCATTAGTAGAAGTATTTACATTAGACTCAGCTACATGTGCAGCTTGTACTTATATGATGGGTGCTGCAAATGAAGCAAAAGCTTCATTTGGTGAAGAAATTGATATGATCGAATACAAATTTACTGAAAAAGAAAACATTGCTCGTTGTGTTAAAATGGGAGTTCCAAATCTACCATCTCTATACATCAATGGTGAAATGAAATTCCGTTCTATCGTTCCTTCAAAAGAAGAACTAGAACAAGCAATCAAATCAGTAATGTAATATGAAGAAAATATATATAGTTACCGGCTTCCTAGGAGCCGGTAAAACTACTTTTATAAATGAATTTATTTCACTTTTTCCTATGGAGAAATTGAAAATTATAGTAAATGAATTTGGTAGCGTTGGTGTAGATGGTGACGTACTTCGTAAATCAGGAGCTCAGGTAGAGGAAATCAACAGTGGCTCTATTTTCTGTTCTTGTAGAATGGATCATTTTGAAAATGCGTTGCAAAAAGTGCTTGCAGAAGAGAAAGAAATCATTCTAGTAGAAACCTCTGGTTTATCAGATACTACAAAAGCCAGACACATTATTTGTGACAACCCTAAATTTAAAGAATTAGCATATGCAGGTTGCATTTGTTTGATTGATGCTGCTAGATTTCATAAAGTACTTAAGACGGCGCTTGTAGTACAAAAGCAAGTAATGACAGCGGATATTTTTCTTTTAAACAAAACAGATTTAGTAGAAGCAGAGGATTTACAAGCAACCGTTGATGTGTTAAAAGGAATGAACGAGCAAGCAGTATTGTATCAAACCTCGTTTGGCAAGATCGAAGGTTCCTTTAGAGAATCCCTACAAAATCCTGTAGTAATCGATTTGAAAGATGTAGTGTCAACAAACGATATTACGACTAGAAAATTCGTGATTTCTCTTGCAGAGAATCAAAGTATTAGGTATATGGAAAGATTTATTCGTAGCTTCTTAATCGATACCTATCGTGTGAAAGGCTTTATAAAAGCGAGAGAAGGTGTATTTCTTGTGAATGGAGTTGGAAAACAGCTTGATATTGTGTTACAAGAAGAAGAGGCTTATGCAAGTCACTTAGATACACTCAATCAATTAGTTGTACTTTCGGGAGGCGGTATGCCAACAAAGAGTACGATTAAAAAATCTGTAGAGCTTTTTAGTGACTGTGTCATAAGTTGGACGTAGAAATTATATAGTGAGTATGATATACTAGGACTGTCGAAAATAGGCAGTCCTTGTTTTTTTGTGGACCACTATGAATAGGAATGGAGAAGAGAGATGCAAGGATTGAATTTATTGATAAAACCTGCTTCAGGCAATTGTAATATGAGATGCAAATACTGCTTTTATGCAGATGAGATGATTAATAGAGAAGTTTCCACATATGGTATTATGTCAATCGAGACGCTAGAAGTTGTATTGGATAAGGCGTTAAAGGAAGCAACGGGTCAACTTACGATAGCATTTCAAGGAGGAGAACCTACACTTGCTGGATTTCCCTTTTTTGAGCATGTTGTAGAGTATGTTTCCACACATAATTATAATAAGTGCCAGATTAATTATGGATTGCAGACGAATGGCTATATGCTAGATGAGAGATGGGCAAAGCTTTTTCATGACAATAACTTCCTTATTGGAGTTTCTCTTGATGGGACGAAGGAAATACATGATAAATATCGAGTGGATGCAAAAGGTGAGGGCACTTTTGATCGTATTATGAAAAATCTCAAGATGTTTGAAGAATATCAGGTTGAATTTAATATTTTAACAGTGGTACATGCTGATGTAGCTGAAAATATTGGTAAGATTTATAACTTTTATAAAAGAGAAGGCTTTATGTACCAACAGTATATTGAGTGTTTAGAGCCATTTAAAGAAATGGTTGGAACGCAAGAATACTCACTTACACCAGAAAAGTACAGTAAATTTTTGGTTACATTATTTAGAAAATGGTATAAGGATTTAGAGGCTGGTAATTATGTATATAACAGATTTTTTGAGAATGTACTTATGATTATTGCAGGTCAGAGACCAGAAAGTTGTAATATGCAAGGTGTCTGTGGAAAACAGTGGGTGGTTGAGGCAGATGGTAGTGTATATCCATGTGATTTTTATGCACTCGATGAATGGAAAATCGGTAATCTTTTGACTGATAGTTTTGATCAAATCGAAGCAAATCGTGCAGATATTGGTTTCATTGAATGTTCCAAAAATCAACCAGACGAATGCAAGGCCTGTAAATGGTTCCCAATTTGTAGAAATGGTTGTAGAAGACATTGTGAGCCTGTTACAATGGATGAACGCAGTAGGAACTATTTCTGTAAAGCATTTAAAGATTTTTATGAAAATACATATAAAGACTTTGTAGATATTAGAAATAAATATGTACAAAGATAGCGAAAGTGAGAATTACGAGATATGAAGGATATGACAACAGGGAGCCCGATTAAAAATATTTTTTTATTTGCAATCCCGGTATTACTTGGAAATTTATTCCAAAATTTTTATGCTATTGCAGACTCTGTTATCGTTGGGCAACTTTTAGGTGTTGAAGCACTTGCAGCAGTTGGTGCTACAAGTTCTATTGTTTTTCTTGTGTTTGGCTGGATTGTAGGTCTTACAAGTGGGTTTGGTATACTGATTTCACAAGCCTATGGTGCAGGTGATGAATGGTATTTAAAACACTATGTGGCGATGTCTACTTATATTTGCTTGATTTTTACAATTGTAATGACGGTGGGACTTCTTACCTGCAATGATATGATTTTGCATGCGATGAATATACCGGAAAATATTTTGGGTGACACGAGTGTATATATTTGTATTATTTATATGAGCATTCCAATTAGCTTTATATATAACATGCTGACATCGATAGCAAGAGCTTTAGGCGATAGCAAGACACCTCTATATTTTTTGACCTTATCTTCAGTGATTAATATTGGACTAGACTTTTTGTTAGTAGCAAAAACACCACTAGGAGTAGCGGGTGCTGCGTATGCTACACTAATTGCACAGCTTGTCTCGGCAATATTATGCTTTATATATGTATTTAGAAAATATAAGGAGATTCACTTTGCAAAAGAGCATAGTAAAATCAACATGCAATCAGTTAAGAAGTTATTAGGTATGGGTGTTCCGATGGGATTACAGTTTTCCATTACGGCAATTGGCGTTATGATAGTTCAGTCATCCCTCAATACACTCGGTGCAATTTATATTGCTGCCTTTGCTGCAGCGATTAAAATTCAGAATATTCTTATGCAGGTTTATATTGCTATGGGGGCAGCTGTTGCTACATATGTGGGACAAAATTTTGGTGCAGGAAAAATAGAACGTATCAAAAAGGGCGTAAGACAAAGCGTGATTACAGGCTTGATTTTAACAGTATTTTTAATGTTATTTTCTTACTATTTTGCTGGACCGTTGACTAGGGTTTTTGTGACAGATAATGCGGATGATGTAGTGGAAATCGCTAAGCAATACTTACATATATGCCTTTGGTTTTATCCTTGGCTTGGTATGATTTTTACTTATAGAAATGCACTGCAAGGATTAGGTAACGGATTTATGCCTATGATGGGTGGTGTTGCAGAGTTAATCGCTAGGGCACTTATTGTTATGATATTTTTTGAGGAGCTTCAATTTGTTGCAATCTGTATGAGTGAAGCAATCGCTTGGGTGAGTGCGCTTATCCCATTGATTCCTTACTATTATTATTATACTAGAAAATTGACAAAGAAAATGATTTCATAGAGAGGAACTTGATTATGAAGGACAGTATAAAGCGAGTAGTGATTACAGGAAGCACAGGCTTTTTGGGGAGTCGGTTGTATTTGTATCTGAAGGATAAATATGAGGTAATACTAACGACAAGGGAGTTAGTGGATATTACAAATCAAGAGAGTGTGACAGGTTTTTTGGAAAAAACAAAACCGGACATTCTTATTCATTGTGCTGCTATTTCAGATACTCGTTATGCTCAGTCTCATCAAGAAGAACATGAAGTGATGAATGTTTTGGTACCTTACTATCTTGCGAGTGCGTGTGAGAAAATAGGTGCTAGGATGATTTTTATGAGTTCAGATCAAATATATAATGGTAACACGTTGCATGGTGACACCTATGATCTATTAGCTGATGCTGCGCGTGAAGAAATAGATGATTGCCCAATTTCAGTGTATGCAGATGGCAAAAAAAGAGCAGAAAAAAAGGTTCTTGCTGCTTGTCAAGACGCTGTGTGTCTTCGCCTTAGTTGGATGTTTGACGTGCCAAGAGAGGGGTGTAAGACGAGTGCCAATATCATTACAAATCTTATGGCTGCGATAAAAGAACAACAAGATGTTTATTTTAGTGAGCGTGATTACAGACCTATGACGTATGTCCAAGAAGTTGTTGTGAATATTGAAAAGATGTTTTTTGTTCCAGCAGGCAGCTATAATTTTGGTGGTAGCAATACGCTTTCAAGCTATGAGATTGCTAAAATCGTTGAAAAGCTTATGTCAGGTGGAGTTGAGAAAAGTTTTGTTCAGAAAAATGAAGTGCGCTTTGCTGATAGAGCTAGAAATATGACAATGGCATATGATAAAATCAATAGTCAAGGAATCTTTTTTAGTGATGCGATAGAAGGAATAAAAAGTTGCCTAGAATAGAAGTTTTGCAAAATTCTAATAAGTTAAAGAGAGAGGATGGGTGTGATAGAATATGAAAATTAAATTATATGCAGTTTGCCTATCTATGTTGATGTTGTGCTTCCTTGGTGGTTGTTCGCAAGAAGTATCAGAAGAAGTGTCAGAAGAAGTGTCAGATGCTCAGGAGATAGATGAACTTGCACAAATTTATGATAAAATAAATAATATGCAGTACGCTTCGGCGCTTGAATCTTTAGAAACGATAGAGATAGAAAAAACTGAACAAGAATATTATAGAATGCTTGGTATTTGCTACATAGGTTTGGCAAGATATGAAGAGGCGGTAGAAGTTTTAGAGTACGCGTTGTCTATAAATCCAGGATATGTTACAGAGGTTGACTTTGATACGAATTATTATCTAGCGGTTGCATATACTAAAACTGGATATTATGAAAGCGCCAAAGCTGTTTATGAAGCTATTACTGCTTTGGATGCAAAGCAAGTTGAAGCTTACTATTTAAATGGAGTGACACTGTTATATATGGGTCGAGTAGATGAGTCGCTTTTACAATTTGATATAGCAGCAGATCTTGAACCACAAAATTACGACCGATTAGTAGAAATATATCAGGTACTTGATTTGTTTGGGTATACAAGCTATGGAGAAGCGTATTTACTCGAAGCAGTGGATAATAAAGTACAAGACGATGATTTGAATAGAGGGAAAATGCTCTATTACTTGAAGGATTATCAAAATGCTGTACTTGCGTTAGAGGAAGTTGGGGACACAAAGGATATACAAGAGTCTAGTGAAGTGGGTTTATATCTCGGGATGGCATATGAGGCGATGGGTGATTTGAATTATGCGGCAAGTGTGTATGAGAGCGCGATAGCTCTTAATGCTACAGCAGCATTGTATAATCAACTTGGTTTATGCCAGTTACAAAGAGAGTCCTATGAGGCGGCACTTGAAGCCTTTAGGCTGGGACTTGCTTGTGATAATAGCTTATATAATCAGTCGTTACGTTATAATGAAATCGTTACACTAGAATATATGAGTGAATACGAAGAAGCAAAGCTCTTGCTAGAAGAATATCTACAAGATTATCAATCGGATGATAGAGCAGCTAGAGAATATGAATTTTTGCAAACAAGGTAATAACTATGCCAAAATCGATCATAAGTTTTTTGAAAAAATACGGTGATATTTCCTTTGGAGAAAAGCCGTTTGGTGCAGTTGATGCACTTATCTTATCACAGTTTTCTTATTTGAAGATGAAGACGATTGTAGGTGATTTGAAACTTTGTAGTAGAAGTGTTACGTTAGAAGAATTTGCTTTTGAACTTGAAGATACTGTAGTGTTTGCAGATACTAGATTTGCAAAAAACAACAGGTGTCTTTTGCAAGAAATGGCAGAGGGTAAACGTTATAAAACAATGAGACTTTGCTGTCATGTTGATTGGGTGGATAGCGACAAGCAAATGCAATTTTCTGCAATAACATGCATTTTATCAACGGGCAGTGTAAAGGTTGTTTTTAGAGGGACGGATGAGACTTTGGTAGGATGGAGAGAGGATTTTAATATGTCATTTCTTTATCCTGTACCAGGACAGTATTTTAGTGCGTTATATTTAACGGCAATCGCTCAGAGAGTATCTTCGACTTTTGATATTATTGGACATTCTAAAGGTGGAAATCTTGCAGTATATGCTGCAATGCATGTAGAGGATACCTTGCAAGAGCGTATCACACATATTTATAATATGGATGGACCGGGTTTTCGGCCAGAAGTGTATGAGATGTTTGGCTATGAGAAGATATCTAGTAAAATCATTAAACTTATACCTAAATCGTCATTTTTTGGAATGATTCTTGAAAATCACCATGATTATAAAGTGGTTGATAGCAGATCAATTGGAATCTTACAGCATGATCCGTATAACTGGATTGTGGAGGATGATGATTTCACTTATTCAGAAAAACTTCATGAAGGAAGACGACTTACCAATGAAATTTTAAATTTAAAGCTTTTATCTATGGAGGAGGCAGAACTTAAACTTTTTACGGAGGCTCTTTTTCATATATTAGAAGCAACAGAAGCGACAACGCTTTTAGAATTTACGCAAGATATTCCTAGATGCATGAAAGGAATAGCAAAAGGGCTACATTCACTTCAACCAGAAATGAAAAACACCATACTAAGCTTCATGCTCGATTTTATACGAGGTACGAGAGATAGCATGGTGATTAATGTACTAGATAGATTGCTAGAACAGACTAAACAATAAACTGTTCATAATAAGTTTTGAGAAGAAGGTTTGCCGCAAGGGGACCTTCTTTTGTTATAACGAAAGGTAAGCGTTCGGGATGCCACTGCACTGCAAAAATAGGGAGTGTAGTATGCCTGATAGCTTCGACTATATCATCAGGTGCTATTTGAACGATTTCTAAATGGTCGCCAAGTCTGTCAATTGCTTGGTGATGATTGGAGTTTATAGTAGCAGTTGTACCGTATAAATCCGATAAGATGCAAGGTATGATAACAGTGCTTTGGTGTATTGTATCTCCATCTTGTATTTGGTGCGTATTCGCTTGTGGTATATCCTGGAAAAGAGTTCCACCAAAAAAGATGTTAATCATCTGTAATCCTTTGCAAATGCCGAATACGGGCTTTTTATGAGTTACAAATATAGAAAGCGCTTCATATTGAATAGCATCAAGTGCTTCATCTATAGATCCACAAGCGGTGTTTTCTTGCCCATACATGGATGGAAGAATATCACCACCTCCAGGTAATAAAAGTGCATCACAAGATTGTAGTATAGTAAGATCTAAACTTGCGATTGGGAGAAAACCAGCAGCTTTACAAGCATTTTCATAGTTTGGACAATTACCAGGTTTGGCAGCAATAGCTATGGTGATAGGATTTGTATGCATAATAATATCTAGCCCTTTCTCCGTTCTAATTTACAAAATAATCTTCTTTTTCTTTTAGAATTTTTTGGAATGTACTTACACCGTTGTATATATGATCTTTATAGACTTGCTTTAAATCAGTGAAATTACCTTGCTCTAATGCTTTTAAAATAATTTCGTGATGTGCATATAATTCTAATAACATATCTTCAGAATTAAATTCAGCTGAAACTGCACGAAAACGTTGATAATCAGGCATCATATTCATAAGCATATCCCAAGTTGAAGTTTTATTAGCAATATGGAAAATTGTTTTATGAAATTCATTGTCTAGTTCAAAAAATGCTAAGGAACGAGTGATCAGACTATTGGATTGGTCTATAATAACCTTACGCTGCTTCACTAAAATAAGTGATAAGTTTGCAATAGATTCCACCGGTATATTTGAAATAACATCTTCAAGAAGCCCAAGCTCGAGTTTTTCTCGGATATACATAAATTGTGAAATTGCCTTAAAGTCAATGGGCGTAATAATAGTACCTTTATTCTTGATAGCTTTGATAAGATTATCGTATTCGAGCCGTTTAAATACTTCACGGATAGGAGTTCTTGATACATGGAATCGTTTGGAAATATCAATTTCACTGATGTATTGCCCTGGAGTGAGTTTTAGAGAAACAATTTCGTTCTTTAAAATATGATATATTTCTAGATTTGTAAAGCTTTCTTGCGTTTCGATAGTATTCATAAGCGTAGTTTTCTCCCGTAAATTCTTTTTTTAATTATACAGCGTTACTGTTTTGTTGTCTATGAAAAGGAAAGTAATGATTGACTAAGTTACAAAACGGTATTATATTTTATTGTATAGAATACGAAAAAAGTATACTAAAATAATACAAGGGAAGGTAATGTGAAAAACTAGGTTTTTCACAGGCAAATTTGTGTCATCGACCCAAAGTTTGCAGGCTGAGAAGAAAAGGAAGGTATAGGAGATGTTAGATTTAAACAAGGGGTGGAAATTTGCATTAGAGGGTGAAATACATGGTAAATTTAGTTTTTCAGAAATGTTATCAGCACATTTAATAGATTTAGATGAATCTAAATTTGATACCGTTGATGTACCACATGATTACAGTATTGAACAACCATACAATGGAGAAATTGGAGAGGGATGTACTGGTTACACGCTTGGTGGACTTGCTTGGTACCGTAAGTCGTTTGAGATGACAGAAGAAATGAAGGACAAGAAAGTATTTATTTGTTTTGATGGTATTTATAACCGTTCTAATATTTATTTTAACGAAGAACTCATGGCCTTTCATCCATTTGGATATTCACCATGTATGATTGATGTTACACAAGGGCTTAGAGAAGGTAAAAACGTCATTGCTGTGCATGTAGATCATACAAGATATGCAGATAGCAGATGGTATACAGGATCTGGAATTTACAGAAAGGTAGAAATGTATATACTTCCTAAGACATATATTCCAGTATGGGGTACTCGTATTACAACCGATATGGACTCTCGTGAGGAAGCAATCGTTACAATTAAACATGCATTTGAGAATGAATGTGATGCTTGTGATGTAACAGTAAAAACGTTGATCACAGATCCTAATGGAGCAGCAGTGTGTGAGCTAGTTAACACTGTAAGTGTTGATACACAAGCTGTTGTTGAGCAACAAGTAACAATCGAAAATCCTATTCTTTGGGGAATCTTTCAAGGAAACCAATATAGCGCAGTAACAACTATTATAAAAGATGGCGAAGTTATTCAAACTAAAGAGACTAAATTTGGTATTCGTTATTTCAAATTTGATGTAAATGAAGGCTTCTTTTTAAATGGTAAAAATGAACTTATAAAGGGTGTGTGTTTGCATCATGATGCTGGTCTTGTGGGTGCAGCAGTACCACAGGATGTATGGCGTAGAAGATTAGAAGTGCTTGCATCAGCAGGCTGTAATGCGATTCGTACGGCACATAATCCAGTATCGCGTGATTTTATTACACTCTGTGATGAAATGGGTATGTTGGTACAGGAAGAATTTTATGATGAATGGGATAACCCAAAGGATAAGAGAAACAACATGGCTGATAGCCAAGTAGATTATATTACACGTGGGCATGATGCTTTCTTCCAAGAATATGCAAAGAGTGATTTACAAGCTATTGTAGAAAGAGATTATAATTCACCTTCTATTATTCAATGGAGTATTGGTAACGAAATAGAATGGACATATCCAAAAATTAAATTTGCAACAGGATACTTTAGCGCAGATGCAAATGGTAATTACTTCTTTAGTGAACCACCTTGCACAACAGAAGAAATTCGTGCTAATATGAAAAATCTTCCAAAAGAGAAGCACGAAATCGGCGATACTGCGATGAAGCTTGCTACTTGGACTAAGGAAATTGATACAACAAGACCTGTTATTGCAAACTGTATTTTGCCAAGTGCTAGCTATGAAGCAGGGTATACAGATGCACTTGATATGGTAGGTTTTAGCTATCGTCAAGTTATGTATGAAAGATGTCATAGAGACTATCCAGATAAACCGATTATGGGTACAGAAAATGTAGCACAATGGCAAGAATGGAAGCATGTTGTGGAAAAACCGTATATCTCAGGAATTTTCTTGTGGACAGGTATTGATTACATGGGAGAGTGTGGTAAAAAAGATGTATGGCCAGTAAAAGCAAATAGAGCTGGTATTATTGATGTGGCTGCCTTTGAAAAGCCTTCTTATCATATGATGAGATCCCTTTGGACAGATGCACCATGTATTCATATTGTGACACAAACTTTTGAAAACTCTTTATATAATTTAGTGGATGGTGAATTGGTTGAAAAACCAACGTCTACTTGGAAGAGAAGACTTTGGAGATGGCATGATGTGAATCCTCACTTCAATTATACTGAGGGTGATCAGGTTGTAGTAGAAATGTACTCGAACTGTGATAGCATCACATTATTCCATAATGATGTGGAGATATCTACACAACAGCTAGCAGATCATGAAGATAGAATCTACAAATGGATCATCCCATATACAAGTGGAAAGTTAGTTGCAGTTGGTAAAAAAGGTGATGAAACGATAGAATCAGTACTTGCTTCTTCAAAAGCACCAGTGAGTGTTGTACTTACTTGTGATAGAGAAGAAATTAAAATCGGTTATGATTACGTAGCACATATTGTTGCTGATCTTTATGATGAAGATGGTCATGCAGTAAAGGATCAAGATGTAGAGATTACATACCATATAGATGAAGCTGCTAAAATCTATGGCTTTGATAGTGGAGCTACAGGATTTGTAGGAGATCATAAGTGTCCAACGATACTTACAAATGCTGGAAGGGCACTTGCTATTATCGGCGGGGTAGAGCCAGGGGTATTAAAGGTGACTGCTTCTGTTGACGGAAATATATCAAATGAAATTAAAATAGTAGTAAAATAGTATAAAAGAAATAAAAGACTGTATCAATTCTTGATAAAAGATTATATGCAGTCTTTTGTTTTGCACAAAATAGCACAAATTTTTATTCGGATATAGTAAAAGTTGTTAAAATATAGACATAAATCTTCCATACTGTACACTGTTGAAGTGAAATATACAACATAATGCGTATTATTTTTTTATTTTGATAGTATAAAAATCTATTTATTGATATAAAAAGTACATAAAAAGTACGAATAATTATATTGAAAAAGCAATGAAAGCCGAATAGTTATATACAAGGTGAGATGAACAATGTATTATATGTATATCAGATGTATACAACGCGTGATAGAGATAAGTGATGCACCTGCAACAAATATGAATCAGGGAGGTAGTTTGTGTGAAAAGACCACAAAAAAATGAAAAAGCCGTAAAGGAAAAGGTGGTAACCCAGAGAAGTTTACCACAACAGATTAAGTATGTGCTTATACGAAATTGGCAGTTATACTTGATGCTAGCAATACCAGTTGCTTATATTTTTGTATTTAACTATATACCAATGTATGGTGCTCAGATTGCTTTTAGAGAGTACAAGGTTAGTCAAGGTATTTGGGGAAGTGAGTGGGTAGGATTAGAGCATTTTATTAGATTTTTAAATTCTACAAGTTTTAAAACGCTCATGGTGAATACACTTGGTATTAGCGTTTATGCTATTATTGTTGGTATGCCATTTCCTATTTTATTAGCTATCATGCTAAAATATATCCCATGGCCTAGATACAGCAAACTTGTTCAAACTGTTACATATGCACCTCACTTTATCTCGGTTGTAGTTATGTCAGGTATCATCATTGATGTATTAAATCCAAGAAGTGGTATGATACATAATTTACTTGCACTCATTGGTATCGATTTTAGTATAAATTTACTCGGTATCGAAGCTGCATTCTCTTCTGTATTTGTTTGGTCTGGTGTTTGGCAGGCGATGGGTTTTTCGGCTATTATTTATACTGCTATTTTAGCTGGTGTTGATGTTAGCCTACATGAAGCAGCAATGGTTGATGGTGCTACTATTTTACAACGTATTCGTTTTATTGATTTTCCGAGTTTGGTTCCACAGATTACACTTTCTTTGATCTTAAGTGTTGGTAATGTGTTGAATGTAGGTTTTGAGAAAGCATTACTTCTACAAAACGATTTGAATACAGGTACTTCAGAAATTATTGATACATATGTTTATAAGATGGGTATTGCATCATCATTCCCAGATGTATCTTATACAACTGCAATTGGTTTGACAAAGTCGATTATTGCTTTTATTTTAATAGTTATAGCAAATAAAGTGGCTAGAACATACGGGGAGATGAGTCTATGGTAGGAAATGTTAAAGATAAAAAATTCAATGCAGATAAAGTGTTTAATGTAGTAAATGTTATTCTTGTTACCTTTACATTTTTAATTGTATTATATCCATTATATTATATTTTTATTTGTTCGTTTAGTTCAGGTGCTGCTATTTCAGCAAACTTAGTAAATTTTTATCCAGTAGGATTTACCTTTGATGGATACAAGGCTATTTGGGAATATGGATTGTTGACTACAGGGTTTATTAATACAGTGTTTTATACAGCATGTGGTACTTGTGTTAATCTTGTGATTACTGTACTTGCAGCTTATCCATTATCTAGAAAAGAACTTTTTGGTAGAAATCAAATTACAATGTACTTTGCTTTTACAATGTGGTTTGGTGGTGGTTTGATTCCTACATATTTGCTATATAAGGATTTAGGCCTTATTGATACAAGAATGGTTATGATTGTTACAGGTGCTCTTTCAATTTGGAACATGGTTATTACTAGAACATACTTCCAAAAATCAATTCCAGAAGAGCTGTTAGAGTCAGCGCAGTTAGATGGTTGCTCGGATTTTATTTATTTGATTAAAATCGTTCTTCCACTAGCAAAACCAATTCTAGCAGTTATCACACTTTATTATGCAGTAGGTCACTGGAATAATTATTTCAATGCTATGATTTATCTTAATACGCCTTCACTATACTCACTTCAGTTGATTTTAAGAGATATCTTAGTTATCGGTCAAGCGTCACTAATTGCTTCGAATGGTTCGATGTCAGCAGCAGATATTTTGTATAGAGAAAATTTATCACAAATGCTTAAATATTCAGTTATTGTTGTAAGTGCGATTCCAATGTTAGCAATGTACCCATTTGTTCAAAAACATTTTGTAAAAGGTATTATGGTTGGTGCGTTAAAAGGATAATTGTATTTGCGGTGAAGCCGTAAATATCTTTATAAAAAATTTTTTAAGGAGAAAAATATGAACAAGAAAATCAAATCAATTTTGGCGGTTTCGGTAGCTTCTACAATGCTTTTTAGTGCATGTGGTTCAGCTGACACATCGTCATCATCATCAGATTCAAGCTCATCAGCATCAGCTGATACAGCAGCTGATGACAACTCAATCTTCACAGAGAATGGTACTTATCCAATCGTAAAAGAGGGTGAAGAATACTCAATTACAGTATTCGCACCACTTAGATCTGGTGTATCTTCATATGAAGTAGAAGATAACGAATTCTCAGCATGGTTAGAAGAAAAAACAGGTATTACAATTGAATGGCAAACATGTGCTTCAGCTGATAGAGAGACAAAGCTTAACACATTAATGACAAGTGGAACATACCCAGATGTAATCCTTGATCACTTCTGGAGCACATCAGCTCAGTTGTTATACGGAGAACAAGGTATTATCCTTCCATTGAATGATTTAATTGCAGAATATGGTCCAAATATTCAAGCAGCTTTAGATGAAAATCCAGCTACAGCTAACTATGCAACATTAGAAGATGGTCAAATGTATTCTTTGATGTCAATTGGTACAGCTACACATATGTTAACACCTAACAAAATGTGGATTAATGAAACATGGCTTGATAACTTAGGTTTAGATATGCCTACTACAACAGATGAATTAGAAACAGTATTAATCGCTTTCAGAGATCAAGATGCAAATGGAAACGGTGATGCTAGTGATGAAGTTCCTCTATCAGGTTCATTATATGGATGGAACACAGATACATTCAAAGCTCTTATGAACAGTTTCACATATTATGATGGAACAAACATGTATGTTGAAGACGGTACAGTTATCTACACAAAAACAACAGATGGCTGGAAAGAAGGTCTTAAATGGTTTGCAAGTCTTGCAGAACAAGGTTTAGTAGATCCATTATACTTCTCACAAAGCTCTGATGATTACAAATCTTTAGCTGATAACTCAAACGGAACAATGGTTGGTCTTGGTGCAGGTGGTTCTGTATCTACTATGATTACAATCGGTGACTCTGATAGATGGTTAGAATACTCAGCTATGGCTCCACTAGAAGGACCAGAAGGCGTTCAAAATGCTATCTACTCTCCAAGCTATGGCTATGCTGTAGGTGCTATTACAGAAACATGTGAATATCCAGAAGCAGTTATTAGAATGTTTGATGTTATGTACACACTAGAAGGTTACATGGGTAATGCTAGAGGTATCTATGGTACTGACTACGTTGATGCAGAAGAAGGCGATCTTAACTTCATTGGTGAACCAGCTACATACTATGCTGTAACAGCTGATGGTGAAAGAGATGGACGTTACTGGAACCAATTAGGACCTTGGTACAGACCAGCAGATAATGAATTATTATTCTCTACTTATGAAGGTGATATCGAAGGTGTCTTATACAATGCTACAGTTAATAGTTACTTAGATTACATCCCAGCATTAGAAGATATCGTTCCAACAAACCTAACATTTGATACAGATGAATCTCGTATTATCACAGATATCGTTACAACACTTAACACAGCAGTTGATGCTTACACAGCTCAATTTGCTATGGGTACAAAAGATGTTGAAGCTGAATGGGATACATACGTAGCAGAATTAGATGCACTTGGATTACAAGAATGGTTAGCAGTATACCAAGAAGCAGTTACAGAAAACTTAGCTAAATAATTTTTAGAAGTTTAGTTCTTATGAACTTATCAAGCGCCATGTGGGTTCACATGGCGCTTGATTTATATTGGGGAGAGGTAGAAAGGGATATACTATGGGAAAAACGTTTTTAACAATTGAGGGTAGCAAGTTTAAAATGAATGGGAAACTTGTATATGAAGAATTAGAGGGTGCAAAGAAGGAAATGCATGGAATGCTTATGAATCAAAGATTTATTCAAGGCATTTTCGATAGTAAGGATAGAATACAGTTCGAACGCTATGGTAAAAGCTTCAATCCAGATCAAAATGTAAAAGAGCTCATTGAGGCGTTACCAGAGTGGTATGATAAAGGACTTCGTGCGATTACAGTTGGTATGCAAGGAGGGGGTTCTTGTTTTACGATTCCTAGCAAACTTTTACAAAACAACCCATATTCAGCTGATGGAAAGTATATTGATGAGGCATATTTGGCACGTCTTGGCAGGGTGATACGCGCTTGTGACGAAATAGGCATGGTAGTAATCGTGAGCTATTTTTATTGTGCAAATCTAGATGAATTAAATGGGGCAAATGCTGTGATTGAGATTGTAAAAGGGATGTCAACCTATCTAAAAGAGCAGGGATATACGAATGTTATGATTGAAATCGCAAATGAGTATAGTATCAAACCTTTTGAACAAATGCCGATCATCCATGAACCACAAGGGATGGTAGCCTTGATTCGTATTGCACAGGAATGTGCAGGCACAATACCTGTTGGAAGCAGTGGTGGAGGTGGCCAAGTAAATAAAGAGGTATGTGAGGCAAGTGACGTAGTGATTATTCATGGCAATGGTGAGAGTAGGACGAGACTTTATAATCATATTCGTGAGACGAGAAGCTATTCTTTAGATAAGCCTATTATCATCAATGAAGATTCACAAGCAATAGGACAGTTAAAGGTGTGTGAAGAATTACAAACATCATGGGGTTATTATAACAATATGACAAAGCAAGAGCCACCAACCTATTGGGGGATTACCAAAGGTGAGGATGCCTTTTTTGCATGGCGTATGGCGGATATGATAGGAATAACACAAGATGATATTCCACTATCAGATCAGTATTATTTCCAAGGCTTTGAGCCACATATGCATCATAAGGGAATGCGTTACCCTAGACTTGCAGCATTGTATCCTGAGAGTATTGACTTCGTTCGATTTTATCAAAATGGTACCTTGTATTATGTTTGTTACGATGAGAGCTTTACAGTACACTTTAAGTCGAACTGGGAGCAAGGGGGCGTGATGACACAGGATGGCGATGTTTGGAAGGCAGAGGTGGTACTTCGTGATGGAGAGGTACTTGTGTTAGAGGAGATAGTAAAAAATGAGTAAGCAACCTAATATTATTTATATGATGACCGATGATCAGCGCTATGATGCAATGGGATTTATGGGGAATAAACAGGTACATACACCGAACTTAGATACGCTAGCAGCAGATGGAGTGCGTTTTGACCATGCATTTCATGTGGCTCCCATCTGTATGCCTAGCAGAGCAACTGTTCAAATTGGGAAATATGTTACGCAGCATCAGTGTGGCTTTGATTTACCTACGAATTACACGATTACAAACGCGGAATATCAAAATAGTTATCCAGTTATGATGCGAAAGGCTGGTTATTATACAGGCTTTATTGGGAAATTTGGTTTCCCAGTGACAGAAGATAAGGTGCACAATGTGACACGTGTTCTTAATACGGATAGCTCAGCGGATGACCCATATTATAAAAATATTAATCATTTAGATACCTTACAATCTTCGCTACCAAAGGCTGAGTTTGATGTGTGGAACGGTTTTGCAGTACATGGGGATTATAGAGCTTCTAAAGACGGTCTGATGAATGGTTATGAAAATCCATGGGGTTGCGACCATATGACAGATCATATGACAAAGCAAGCAGAAGCGTTTTTGGAAGGTGCAAAAGAAAGAGAACAGCCTTTTGTGTTATCGATTAGCTTCAAGGCACCACATCGTCCATTTGATCCACAAGCAAGATGGGCAGAGTTCTATAAAGATATGGTTATTGATCGTATGGAAAATGATGCACCAGAATATTTTGAGAAGCTACCAGAGGTCGTAAGAACACACAGTAGGAATGCAGGAGAATATTTCGGTAGTGAGCGTATGCGTAAGGAATCACCATGGCTTCCATGGAAGGAGGAAGAAAACTTCCAAAGAGATTTCAAAAATTACTACGCACTCATTTCAGGTGTAGATGAAGCAGTCGGACACGTCAGAGAAAAGCTAAAGGAACTTAATCTTGATGATAATACGATTATTTTTTATACAGCTGACAATGGATATTTTTGTGGTTCAAAGCAGCTTGGGGGCAAGGAACTTTTGTATGAAGAGTCTATTAAGGCACCAATGATAGTTTATGATCCACGTATGGATTTTGATAAACAAAATAAATGGATTCACGGTATGATTTCCCATGTTGATATTTGTCCTACGATACTTGATTATGCTGGACTAGAGAAAACTCCTGAGATGTTTGGACAAAGCTTTGCACCACTTGTAGATGGCAGAGAACTAGAGATTAATGATGCGGTTTATGGTGAAAATGACTTTAATAATAGCTACGCTTCTGTGGAAGAACATCCACATCCAGAAAAGTATCAATCCATTCATTCCAAATATGTGAGAACGAAGAAATATAAATATATTAGATATCATTTATGCAGACCTGTAATTGAGGAAATGTGGGATATTGCAAACGATCCACTAGAGACGAATAATTTAGTTTCGAATGAAGCATATGCTGAAGAGTTGAATAAGCTTCGTGGTATGATGGATGCATTTATTGAAAAGACTAGTAATCATATTCACTAAGCTTGCTTTTAAAGTGTATATGTTTAGTGTATAATAAAAAAAATAGACTAGAGATTATTCATTTGAAAGGTAGGGATAGAACATGGATTTATCCAATTGTATAGAAAAAATCAAAGCTTCAAAGCTACCACATAGATATAAAAAAAAGCTTATCAAGGATTTAGAGCAGATAGCTAAAGAGAATATACAGGGGATATTGGCTATTGTGTTGTTTGGTAGTGCAGCTAGAAACGATCTTCGAATTGGTAGTGATTTAGATATCCTAATCCTTACAAACAAGACTGTTGAACAGAGTGTTCGAGGAAGTCTAGCAAGTGACCTAGAAGAGGAGGTAGACGGAGTCTCTACTGACTTGATTTTTTATACTTATGAAGACTTTAAAGCATCTACCTGTATCTTAGTGCAACAGATTAAGGCAGACGGGATTGTGCTTTGGGAAGAAGGGATATAGCTATGGGAAAAACATTGAATTCGTATTATGGTATGGCAGAAAATGATTACCTTTACGCAAAGGCAGGATTGACTGTTTGTGAAAAATTAGGTAACTATAATGCAGTTGCATCAGGCTGTGCACAAGCAGCAGAAAAGTATTTAAAGGCGCTAGCTGAAAGATGCTTGATTGAGGATAGCCAAGCAGTAGCTATTCTTCGGACGCATAATCTTCGAACATTAGTAGCTGCAATCAAGAAAGAATTGACGTATATAGACTTAAACAGCAAAGATTGTAAGTGGCTTGGAGATTATTATTATGAAGCTAGGTATCCTGGGGATAACTTTGTGTTAGTATCCAAGGAGGATGCAGAAGAATGTATACGAATCACAGAAAAAATATGTGAAATTGTAACAGAAGAGCTTACAAAAATTGCAGAAAGCAAACGTAGTGTTGGGCTGTTTGAAGATATGAAGCGATTGTAGGTTGCAGAGTCAAATTATCATATTTGGAAAAGCAGCACAGATCTTTCTTATTTTGAGACTAGACATGAAATAGAATGGAAAGATCGGGCATTGCAGTTTGTATATCCTGTAGTGCAGTATAGGAATTAAATTAAGAAGGGGCTTATAGGGCATATAGAATGAGAACAATATATAATATGAATTTTGATTGGGATTTTCATGATGGAGAAATTGATTTTAAAACTCATCATGCACCGATTGCAAAGAGTGGAAATTGTCCAATTGCTAGAGTAGATTATAAAGACGAAGAAGTGACTTGGGACCGTATACAAGTTCCTCATGATTTGAGACATTATCGTTGTGAATATGAAAATGATGAAGCATTATTAAATGAAGGATATTTAACAACTGGGATTGGCTGGTATCGAAAAGAATTTTTCTTGGATGCAGAGATAGAATCAAAATCCGTTTTTGCGGAATTTGATGGAGTCTATAGAGATAGTGTTGTTTACGTGAATGGGAATTTTATAGGAAGACATGCTAGCGGATATACAAGCTTTGATTATGATATTTCAGATTTTATGTTACCAGGAGAGAATAACGTAATTGCAGTAATGGTTGACGGTAGAGAGTTTGAAGGCTGGTGGTACGAGGCTGTAGGCATTTATCGTGATGTAAGATTGGTAATTACAGAACCTATACATATCAAAAAGGACGGTGTTTTTGTTACATCTAGAGTAGTAGGTGCGAACGCCAAAGTGCAGATGGATGTGGAAGTGGAAAATTGTTCTGAAAGAAATGGACTATTTCAATTGCAAACAGAAGTACTTGACCCAAAAGGTAGTGTTATTAGAACTGTGACACAAGAGTTTACGAGTCAAGCATATTCAGATGCTACTGTAAAAGTTACATTTGATATTGAAGAAGTTTTGAAATGGAATTTGGATGAAACCAATCAATATCAGGTTGTATGTTCTATTGTGAATGAGCAAGTGATCATAGATACGTATCAACAAAAATTTGGAGTGCGTGAAATTGAATATTCACCAGAAAAAGGAATTATTTTAAATGGTAAAAAAATCAAGATACAAGGTGTATGTGTACATGATGATTTTGCAGGAGTAGGCGGCGCTATGTCACGCTCTATTATTCGTCATAAGATTGCAGTATTAAAAGATCTTGGTTGTAATGGTTATAGATGTTCTCATAATCCACCTTCACCATATTTATTAGAAGCATGTGATGATTACGGAATACTTGTAATGGATGAAGTGAGATTGATGTCTTCAGCAGGAGAATATCTTTCTCAAATGGTAGATACGATTAAGAGAGATAGAAATCATCCAAGTATTTTCATTTGGTCTATCGGGAATGAAGAAATGGCTATACATGGAACAAAAATTGGTGTAAAAGTCATGAAACATATGCTTCGTATTGCAAACGAATTAGATGCTACTAGACCATGTACTTATTCTAATAACTGCAATTGGCTGGAGATTACGGACTTTAATGAGAAGCATGGACTTTCAATGGAAGTATTAGGTCTTAATTATTGTTGTTTAAGACAGTTTGAGATGTATGAGGAACTACATACAAAGGTTCCGAATCGCTTTATGATTAGTACAGAAATTGGTTCTACTTTAACAACAAGAGGTCAATATTTACCGAGAGAAGAAGAATTAAGCGATGATTATTATAGCGATAAAGCAACGCCTATTACTGTATGGAAAAATGAAGCACGTTACAAAAATGTAAGTGAGTATGCAGAAACATATCCTACGTGGGGTGCCACACCGATGGAAACATTGAAATCTACGGATGCTGATTATGTTGCTGGTGTATTTATATGGACAGGATTTGATTATCGTGGAGAAATTTTCCCATTCCAGTGGCCAAGTGTTGTTACAAGATTTGGTATTTTAGATTTGTGTGGATTTCCCAAGGATGTTGCGCATCAATACCGTGTGAAATGGATGCAAGAGCCAGCTATTCATGTTTATCCTCATTGGAATTTTGAAAAAGGGGTTGGTACTCTTGAGGTACAAATGGTAGCTAATACAGAAGAAGTGGAATTGTTTGTAAATGGCGTATCACAAGGAAGAAACATAAATCCATCTAGAGAAGTAGTATCTTATGAAGTAGAGTATGTAGCAGGAGAAATCATCGCAGTAGGCTATAATAAGGGAGAAGAGGTGGTATCTATGTCACGAAAAACTGCTTTGGAACCTGCGAAGATTAAACTTGAAGTATTAGATGATAGAAAGTACATAGCAAATGGAGAAGATAATCTATTTATCAAAGTGGAAGTCGTTGATTCGGAAGGAAATCCATGTCCAACTGCATCAAATTTCATTCATTTTGATGTACTGGGTGCTGGTGAATTTTTAGGAGCTGGTAATGGTGATCCACTTTCTCATGCAGATGACAAAGTTCCAGAAAGATATTTATTTAATGGATTGGCTCTTGCTATTTTAAGAACAAAAAGAGAACCTGGAGAAATTATTTTTACAGCAACGAGTGAAGGGCTAGAATCGGCATCAGTTGTATTTGAAGTGACGGAAGTGGCGAAAGATAAGTTAGTTCCTGTGCGTGATGAGCGAGTAGAAATCAAAGCGCGAGAAATTGATGATTCTGAAAAATATATGTAGAAAAAGTATTTTGAGAAAGAGATGGTGGTACGTATGAAATATATAAATCCAGTTGTAAAAGGTTTTCATCCAGATCCAAGTATTTGTAGAGTAGGTGAAGATTTCTATTTAGTAAATTCTACATTTGAGTTTTTTCCAGGGGTTCCGATTTATCATAGTAAGAATCTTGTGAATTGGGAGCTTATAAATTATTGCTTGAAAACAGATGTGCAATTGCCGCTTGGTGAGTGCAGACCTTCTCATGGGATCTTTGCTCCAACGATTCGTTATCATGAAGGCACTTTTTATATGGTGACGACCAATGTTGCTGGGGGCGGTCATTTTTATGTGAAAACAGATGATATTCGTGGCGAATGGTCGGAACCAATTTGGGTTGATGAAAAAGGTATTGATCCTTCGTTTTTATTTGATGATGGACATGTGTATTTTAGTACGACAGCGCTTGATGAAGCTGGAGGACATGGTATTGTTACAGGAGAAATTGATATTGAAACCGGTGAGATGATAGAGAAACTACGCATGATTAGCCATGGTACGGGTGGTACTTGGGTTGAGGGTCCACATTTATATCATGTAGGAGAATATTATTACCTTTTGACCGCTGAGGGTGGGACTTCCTTTTCACATATGTCGTGTATGTTAAGAGGAACTTCTCCGTATGGACCATTTGAAGAAAGTCCGTATGGCCCACTTATTTCGCATAAGGATCGTATGGATACGAAAATTCACGCCTTGGGTCATTCAGATTTAGTGGAAGATCAAAATGGAAACTGGTTTTTAGTAAGCTTAGGTATTCGAACAATACAAGGAGCACCACTGCATCACTTGGGTCGCGAAACCTTCTTGACACAGGTAGTTTGGACTGAGGATGGATGGCCAGTGTTAGCCAATGAAGGCAAGGTAGAGTTTGAAATGGAAGCTGATTTGCCAGCAGAGTCTTATAAAACCGTAAATGATTTTAGAGATGATTTTATGGGGGATGAACTTGGTTTACAGTGGAACTATGTTAGAAATCCAAAGCTTACGAATTATAAGCTTGCACAAGGTTTATTCATACAAGGGGATGAGAATACTTTGAGCGATTTTCAACCAAATGCAGTTGGTGTTAGACAAAAAGAAATTCAAGTAGTAGCACAGACAAAGGTTTGTATAGGTGAGATTGGATCTGCAGGAATGTCTTGTTTTCAAAATAAAGAGTATCATTACGATTTATATATAGAAAAGACAGATGAGGGCAATCAAGTAGTAGTTAGTCTTACCATGCATGGAATGACTTTTGTGGCGGAAACGATTTCAGTGGATTTCGATGAAGTTGCTTTTAAAATTACAGGAGATGATACACAGTATTCATTTTATTATGAAAAGGATGGATCGTGGCAGCTGATAACATCAGCTCGTGTAGCAGGAATTTGTACAGAGGGGATGATGTATAACACCTATACAGGGACCTTTTGTATGCTTTTTGCAGTTTCTTGCAATGCAAAATTTGAGGCTTTTTCTTTAGATTATGAATAGAAAATAGGTAGAAATTGACCAAATCCATTTTGTTCGAGTTCTGACACTGGAACAAAGTATAGTGAGGCACTGTTGATGCAATAGCGCAGTCCAGTGGAATCTTTAGGACCGTCGGTAAATACGTGTCCGAGGTGAGTGTGTCCTAGGTGACTTTTCACTTCAGTGCGAGACATATTATGGCTTTCATCGCTTGTTTCCATAACAGAATCTTGGGAGAGCGGTTTGGAGAAACTAGCCCATCCACCGTTACACGCAAATTTATCTTTTGAGGAAAAGAGCGGTTCGCCTGTTATAACATCGAGGTAGATTCCATCTTCGTAAAAATCCCAATATTCGTTTTGGTAAGGTGGTTCTGTAGCTTCATGTTGTGTCACTTGATATTGTAAGGGTGTTAAGCTTTTTTGAAAAGATGCTAGGCGCCATGCGGGTTCTGGCACAGGTTCACAGGTAAGGGCATCCGAAATAGTGGCAGGTTGGATGTGGCAGTATCCGCCAGGGTGATTGTCTAAATAATGTTGGTGCATATCTTCGGCAAGACAGTAATGCGAAAGTGGTTCGACTTCAATTGCAACTGTTCCACTGATCTTATTACTAAGTTCGTGAAGGGATTTTCTGATGATGGGTAGATCGAGTTCATCTACATAATAAATCCCAGTTCGATATTGAATACCGTGGTCACCACCTTGATGATTTACAGAGGTTGGATTGATAATTTTAAAGTACATAGACAGTAGAAAGGATAGTCCTACGATTTCTGGTGTGTAGATGATTTCTACGGTTTCTGCATGCTGTGATTCACTTAATTGTTTGTAGGAAGTTGTTTTAGTCGTTCCATTTGCATATCCAACGGAAGTTTTTACAACACCTTTTATGTTTTTGAAATAGGACTCTACGCCCCAAAAGCAGCCACCTGCTAAGTAAATACTTCGTTCCATATTTTCACCCCTATTTCTTTTCTAGAAATTTGATTTATAATTAGTTTTGATTAGGGTATGTAATGCTACATATATTATGCAAGCATCTACAAAAAAGATAATTCTAAAAAATGTATAAAGTTGGCATAAAAAAATATTTACGTTGTATACAAAACATGATAAACTAATTTAGTTAATAGAACAGTATAAACAATGTAGATGATTGGAAGTTTCGATTCAATAATACGGACTTCTTAGTCAGGCATCTATATATAACTTTAAAGAGGTACTTATGAGCCGTCGGTCCTTAAATACTAAGGAATGTAGTATATGACTTAGTATTTTATGTACCGCTACGAGTGAGTAGTAGTGAAATACGTACATGACATACAAGTATGTCAGTAAGTTATATATAGATACCTTGACAAGAAGTCCATATTATAGGACTGAAATTTTGCAATCTCCTATATAGTTAACAGATTGAGAGGGAAAAGTTATGTTAGAAAAATTGTTCAAATTAAAAGAGAACAAAACAGACGTTAAGACAGAGGTTATGGCTGGTATTACGACATTTATGACAATGGCGTATATCTTAGCAGTAAACCCAAGTATCTTAGCAGCAACAGGAATGGATTCAGGAGCTGTATTTACGGCAACAGTACTTGCTTCATTCATCGGTACAATATGTATGGCATTATTTGCAAATTACCCATTTGCACTTGCACCAGGTATGGGATTAAATGCATTTTTTGCTTATACAGTAGTACTCGGATATGGTTATCCTTGGCAAGCAGCTTTAGCAGCAGTATTTGTAGAAGGTTTGGTATTTATCGTATTATCTTTCTTCAATGTGCGTGAAGCTATTTTCAACTCGATTCCTACAACACTTAAAAAAGCAGTTTCAGTAGGTATTGGTTTCTTCATTTTATTCATTGGTTTACAAAACTCGAAAATTGTTATAAATAACGACTCAACATTGTTAGGACTATTTTCATTAGATGCATATCCAGGTGGAGCTTCTACAGATGTGGGAATTACAGTTGCATTAGCTATTATTGGTACACTTATCACAGCTATTTTAGTTATGAAAAATGTAAAAGGTAATATTTTATTCGGTATTTTAATTACTTGGATTCTTGGTATTATTTGTGAAGTTACTGGGTTATATGTACCAAACTTCGAATTAGGCTTTTATAGCTTATTACCAGATTTCAGTGCAGGTATTGCTATTCCTAGTATTGCACCAGTATTTGCAAAGCTTGACTTTACAGCAATTCCAGTATTAGAATTCATCGTTATCGTTTGTGCATTCTTATTCGTAGATATGTTCGATACATTAGGAACATTAATCGGTGTTGCTACAAAAGCTGATATGTTAGATGAAAACGACAAATTACCAAATATCAAAGGTGCTTTAATGGCAGATGCTGTTGCAACAACTTTTGGTGCTGTACTTGGTACATCAACAACAACTACATATGTAGAGAGTGCTTCTGGTGTTACAGAGGGTGGTAGAACTGGTTTAACAGCAATGACTACAGCAATTTTATTTGGTCTTGCATTATTCTTATCGCCAATCTTTTTAGCAATTCCATCATTTGCTACAGCTCCTGCTTTAATCATCGTAGGTTTCTACATGGTAAATGAAGTTGGTAGTATTGATTTCCATGACTTTGGTGATGGTATCCCAGCATTTATCTGTATCGCAGCTATGCCTTTCTTCTATAGTATTTCAGAAGGTATCGCAATGGGTGTTATCTCATACGTAGTATTAAATGTATGTACAGGACAAGCTAAGAAAAAGAAAATCAGTGTTGTTATGTATATTTTAGCAGTAATTTTCTTACTTAAATATTTTGTACTTTAATCACTAGATGATTATATAAAAATGCTCCAACACAGGCGTTGTGTTGGAGCATTTTCTAGTTATAATATAGATAGCTATTATAATTATTGGAATCGAATCCAAATAATATTTACATTTGCATAAAAATGGAGTACACTACAAATAATAAGAGTTGCAGCTTGTATGGGGCCAGAAAGGATGGATGTTTGGATGGAGCATATTTCGCGTAAAGAATATGAAGAATGGCTGATTCGTTGGAAAGACCAACAGATTATAAAAGTAGTATCGGGTGTTAGGCGTTGCGGGAAGTCCACACTGTTTTCTATGTTTAGAGAACTATTACGTTCAAAGGGAGTGCAGGAAGCGCAAATCATAGATATTAATTTTGAGGACTTAGAGTATGAGGAGCTGACAGATTATAAAAAATGCTATTTATATATAAAAGAGCGACTTGCTTCAGATAGGATGCATTATATTTTTTTAGATGAAGTGCAGCATCTAGAACATTTTGAAAAAGTAGTTGATAGTCTTTTTATTAAGAAAAATTGCGATGTCTATATGACTGGATCTAATGCGTATTTTATGTCGGGTGAATTGGCAACCTTGTTGTCAGGACGATATGTAGAACTGAACATGCTCCCGCTATCCTTCAAGGAATTTTCTAGTAGTGAGCGTATGAAGGGGCAATCGAACAAGGACTTGTTTGGAGAATATCTTAGATTGAGTTCCTTTCCGTATTTGTTACAGCTTCCAGAAGATAGTCATTATACACAAGAATACCTTGAGAATGTATATAATACTGTATTGTTAAAGGATGTGGTGGCGAGATTACGTATTAGTGATGTAAACAGCCTAGAGCGTGTTGCTAAGTTTATGTTTCATAATATAGGTAACAAGGTGACAATTCAAAATATCTCCAATACCTTAAAGTCTGCAGGTAAGGGCGTAGATCATAAGACAGTTGATAAATATATACGAGGGTTAACAGACAGCCTCGTGCTCTATGAAGCCAATCGTTATAATATCAAAGGAAAACAATTCCTAACAACGCAAAGTAAGTATTATGCAGTAGATGTAACACTACGAAATATGTTGGTTCGAGGGAAAGAGAGTGATATTGGACATATTTTAGAGAATATCGTATATTTGGAGTTATTACGGAGGGGATTTAAGGTTTATGTTGGTGAAATACAGGGTGGTGAAGTTGATTTTGTGGCAGTTAGCCCAGAAGAGACGATATATTATCAAGTTGCAGCAACTACCTTGGATGAACAGGTACTGAAACGGGAACTAGCATCTCTTGAAAAAATTCCTGATCACTACCCTAAATATTTGCTAACGCTTGATGAAATATTTGGAGCACAGGATTATAATGGAATCAAAAAACGTAACGTATTACAGTGGTTATTGGAATAAGAAATTCTTTAATTGTTAAAAAAGTAAGTGTCAAACTATAGAGTTCTTTTAGGTTGTTTTGTATTTATATTGTATATCGTAGTAGATGACTTGCGAAGAAAGTACCTATGTGCTATATTGTGCGAATGGGTATGAGAATTTAATATAAGATTTTTTGTGGCTATATTGCGTACAGTAATATAGATGGACAAGGGAATCGGGTGTGAATCCCGAACGGTACCGCCGCTGTATGCGTTGAGGTTATGCTTTTTGGTGAAAACCAGTCATTGAGGAAACTTGAGAAGGCAAGTATAATCGTAGAATAGATGCTATTCTAGATACGTGAGTCAGAAGACCTACAAAGGACTTAGAAGTCATAGCAAAGCTATGATTATAGAACACAGAAATACGGACTGTGGCAAGGTGACTTGCCACAGTTTTTTTGTTGGATATGTGCTCTCTTTCCTTGCAAAAAATGAATACCCAAATAATTTCTTATAAGGAAGGGAACCTATGAAACAATTTTCAAAGAACCAAAAAACAATCTTAATGCTATCCATGGTGATTGCCTGTATGGGCACTATGGTAAAAGGTGTATCGGCAATGCACATTATGGAGGGATACTTGCCAGTAGGTCAATGTATCATTTGGGGGGCTATTAGCTTACCTTTTTTAGTACTCAGTTTTTTTGCGATTAAAAAGACTGTGAAGGAACAAAGAAAGGCACTTTTATTACTTGCAATGTCAGGCGCTTTTATTTTTGTGATTTCATCACTAAAGATTCCATCTGTAACCGGCAGTTGTTCTCACATGACAGGGACAGGCTTGGCAGCAATTCTTTTTGGACCATTTCATTCGGGCATTTTAGGTTTAATCGTTTTAGTGTTTCAAGCTATTATGCTTGCACATGGCGGACTTACAAGTCTTGGAGCAAATACGTTTAGTATGAGTATTGCAGGTCCTATTATCACATGGTTATTATACAAAGCAGGTTGTTCCCTTAAAGTGAATCGTAAGGTGAACATTGTAGTTGCAGCGATGCTTGGTGATTTACTTACTTATTGTGTAACAAGTATGCAATTGGCAATTGCTTATCCAAGTGAAGTTGGCGGTGTTTTAGCTAGTTTAACAAAATTCTTAGGCGTGTTTGCACCTACTCAATTACCACTTGCATTTATTGAAGGTATCATAACATTACTTATTATTATGGGGCTAGAAACATATGCGAAACCTGAATTAAAAGCAATTGGATTTTTAAAAACTGAAAAGTAGAAGGTGGAGAGAGACATGCAAAACAAATCAAACAAAGGCCTTGTGATAGGGTTAATTATATTAATTGTGCTTATAGTATTTATTCCGATGTTTGCACTAAAGGGTGCATCTTTTGGAGGGAGTGATGATCAAGGGAGCCAGATGGTAAGTGCTATCATTGGCGAAGAACATGAACCTTGGTTTACACCAGTATTAGAAACTGCAATTGATGGAGAAATTCCAGGAGAAATCGAAAGTTTATTATTCTGTATTCAAACAGGAATTGGTGTGGCAATTATATCTTATGGATTTGGATATTTTGTAGCACGTAAGAAATATTCTGCGGAAGAAATTTAAGAAAAAGAAATGCGTAGGGGGGGATACCTTCTACGCTTTTTCTGATGAAAGGGGTGATAAAATTGGCATGGATTACGGGGATATTAGCAGCGGTTGTAATGGTTTTATTGTTTTATGGGAAAATGAAGTTCATGTTTTTGCTTATCATTGCAATTGTAGTAGGTTGCCTTATGGGGCACTTTGGTGCACATGAAGATCAAGGTAATTTTTTGATTGATCAAATAGCACATAAGTCCAAATTAAATAAGTTAAATCCTACGATAAAGTTTTTATATGTTTTCGTGTTACTTGTTATTTGTATTGCTTCGGATTATAAAGTGGGACTATTTTTGATGCTAGGTATGCTGTTTGTAACCGTGTGTGTCGGTGGTATTTCCTTGCATGAATATATAGAGCTACTTCTTGTTCCTATAAGTTTTGTATTATTTAGTAGCGTTGCTTTATTGTTCGAATATGCACAATCAATGGATGGAATTTGGGGGATTTCAGTCTTTGGTGGGTATTTATATATTTCGGAATTTACGCAGGAGAGATGCTTGCTCGTAACGTGTAGGGCAATGGGGGCACTGAGTTGTTTATACTTTTTGAATTTATCGACGACGATGTACGAAATGATACAGGTGTTTCGTAAATTGAAAGTTCCTAAGCTTATAATAGAATTGATGTATTTGATTTATAGATACGCCTTTGTATTAATTGAAACTTATCAAAAGATGAGAGATTCTGCAAAAAGCAGAATGGGTTATAGTGGACTTAATTGTTCGGTTAGAACAACGGGGATTTTGTATAGTAATTTGCTAGGTAGTAGTTACAAAAAGGCGAATATGTGTTTTGATGCTCTTGAAAGCAGATGCTATGATGGAGATATTTTGTTCTTAGAGGACGAGAAAAAGATAGAATATAAAAGTATAGTGATGTTATCAATTATAGTACTAGTAGCGTTGTTAGTATCTTTGATTGGGTAAGGAGGAGCACATGGTACAAAGAGAGTTATTAAAGCTTGATAGTGTGAGTTATTCCTATGAGGAAGAACGTGTGGCAATAAAAGATGTATCTGTTGCTATTCATACGGGAGAAAGAATTGCAGTGTTAGGGAATAATGGTGCTGGGAAAAGCACTTTTTTCCTTTGCTGTAATGGCGTTTTAAAACCAGACTATGGCACGCTATTTTTAAATGATGAAAAGGTTACAAAAGCTAGAAAAGATATTATGGAGCTTAGGCGAAGCGTAGGACTTGTGTTTCAAGAGGCAGATGTTCAAATACTTGCAGGAACTGTAAAAGCAGAAATAAGCTTTGGCCCAATGAATTTAAAGCTTCCAAAGGATGAAGTCTTGCAGCGAACAGAAGAGGCAATGGAAATATTAGATTTAATGGAATATGAAAATAGAGCGCCGCAGTACTTATCAGGTGGCGAAAAAAAGAGGGTTACACTTGCAGATATCGTAGCGATGAGACCACAACTTATGTTGTTAGACGAGCCAGCTTCTAGCTTGGATCCCCAAAACCGTAAAATTTTGGAGAAACATTTAGAAACCTTACATGAAGATGGAATAGCACTTATGATTGCAACACATGATGTGGACTTTGCATGGAGATGGGCGGATCGCATTCTTGTTTTTTCGGAAGGTAAATTACAAAAGGATGCCACACCGATGGAAGTGTTTTCAGACGATGGTTTGTTAGAACGTTGTGGGTTAGAACAACCATTGTTATATCAAGTGGCAAAAATAATAGGAATGGATTTTATACCAAAGACAGTGAAAGGTTTTACAAAAAAATAAGCATAAATCCAAAATTTTTCTAGGAAGATGTGTTATAATAATTAAGATTTTGGTAGACAGAGGAGAATGTAAATGCAGGGGATTTTAGTCGTAAGCTTCGGTACCTCTTTTGATGAGACAAGAGAGAAGAATATCACAGCGATTGAGAAGATGATAGAAAGCAAAGGACACAAGGTATATAGAGCCTTTACTAGTAATATGATACGTAGAATATTAGCCAAAAGAGGCATTCTAATAGATGATACAAAAGAAGCACTTCTTCGCATGAAGCAAGATGGTTTTACACAAGTGAAAGTATTGCCTACGCACTTATTGTATGGTGAGGAATACGAGAAATTACAGGGCCTTGTAGCAGAAGTAATGGATGAATTTGAAAGCGTACAAATATGTAAGCCATTATTAGCGAATGAAGAGGATGGAAGAAGAGTGCTTCGTGCGATTTATACAGATACACAAAAGGATGCAGATACGGCACTTATTCTTATGGGACACGGCACAGAGCATTTTTATAATGCGATTTATCCAGCACTTAATTTCATTGCAACAGAAATTGGATATGATGATTTATACGTTTGTACAGTAGAAGGATATCCGACCTTTGAGGATGCAGTTGCGTGGATTCAGCGTAAAGGATTCAAAAAAGCTGTTTTGGCACCACTTATGTTAGTAGCAGGTGACCATGCGGTAAATGATATGGCATCGGATGAAGAAGACAGTCTTCGAACCTTATTAGAGGGTATTTTTGTAAGTGTGAGCTCGAATATAAAAGGTTTAGCAGAATATCCTGATGTGAAAGAACTTTATTTGGAACATTTAGAAGCTTAGTTTAGAGGTGGAGAGGAGCAAGGAGATGGATTATTATGTAAGTTCAGGCGGTAAGCGTCTTCGATGCGGATATACCACTGGGAGCTGTGCTACATTAGCGACAAAAGCAGCAGCTAGCATGTTATTATCAAAAGAATTGGTCGAACATGTTGAGATTATGACTCCAAAGGGATTGACAGTAGCTGTTGATTTGGTCGATGTTTTCATGAGTAAGGATTATGTCTCTTGCGCAGTAAAAAAGGATGCGGGAGATGATATAGATGCAACAAATGGAGCTTTGGTATATGCCAAGGTTTCATTGTGCGATAAGGGGATTTTTATTGACGGAGGCAAGGGCGTTGGTCGTGTTACAGTGAAGGGTTTAGACCAACCGTTAGGGAGTGCGGCCATTAACAGTACACCGCGTGCTATGATTACAAGTGAATTACAAAAATTAGCAGAAATCACACACTACCCTGGTGGATTTTTAGTGGAGATTTCGGTACCCGAAGGGGAAGGCATTGCCAAGAAGACGTTTAATGAACATATTGGTATTGTAGGTGGTATTTCTATTTTAGGTACAACTGGAATTGTTGAGCCACAAAGCGTAAAGGCACTCGTAGACTCAATAGAGGTAGAGTTCAAGATGTGGAAAGAAAATGGGGTGAAGGATATTATTATTTCACCAGGTAATTATTCGGACCAATTTTTAGCGACGGAACCTATGCTAACGCAGGTGCAAAACATAAAATGCTCCAATTATATCGGAGAATGTTTGGATTTTGCCAACATTTATGGATATGAAACAGTTTTAGTTGTAGGTCATATCGGGAAAATGGTCAAGCTTGCGGCAGGCATTATGAATACACATTCAAGAGAAGCAGATGGTAGGATACATGTTTTTGCATCTTATGCAGCATTATGTGGTGCTAGTCAAGAAATAATAAAAGAAATCATGGCTAGTAAGACAACTGATGCTTGTATCGAGATACTAGAAGTTGTACAATTAAAGGATATGGTTATTACATGTATTATAGAGTCAGCACAAGAATATTTACAAAGAAGATACCATGGTACAATCGGTATTTTGATGTTTAGTAATGTATATGGATTGCTTGGTATGAGTAAGGAAGCAACTGCTATTATTGATAAATGGAGCAGATAGAAATAGATAGAAGGGATTTAATAAAGAACATGAGCGGAATTTTATATGGAGTAGGTGTAGGCCCTGGAGATCCAGAGCTATTAACGATAAAGGCAGTGAAAACAATTGAGAAATGTGCTGTAGTTGCCATCCCAAAAACGAAAGAAAAGTCAACATTGGCATTTGATATAGCGAGTGGCGTATGCGATATGAGCGCAAAGGAAATCTTAGAATTGAATTTTTTGATGACTAGAGATAAAGAATTGTTACATAAAAGTCATATGGACGTCGCAAATCAAATCAAAAACTGTCTAGACGCAGGGCAAGATGTTGCGATGCTAAACCTTGGAGATGTATCCGTTTACTCAACCTTTTCTTATATCATGGAGATGTTAGAGGAAGAAGGGTATTACGTTGAGATGATTCCTGGTATTACAAGTTTTTGTGCAGTTGCGGCTACACTTGGGACAAGTCTTACGACGATGCATAAGCCACTTCATATATTCCCAGCTGGTCAGCTAGAGGATATCTTGCCGTTGGAAGGTACAAAGGTTGTGATGAAATCGGGTAGTGCAATTGGAGCAGTGAAGGAGTATCTCAAACAAGAAGCAAGCAATCAGCAAATTATGGCAGTTTCTAATTGTGGTTTGCCTAATGAAGTTGTGTGTAAGACAGTAGAAGATATTTCAGATGATTTAAGTTATTTTACAACGATAATTATTAAAGATTAAGATAGGAAGGCATGGTTGTCAGTATGGTACATTTTGTAGGAGCAGGTAGTGGTGCGGTAGATTTGATCACAGTACGTGGAGCAAAATTATTAGAAACAGCAGATATTATTATCTATGCTGGAAGTTTGGTAAATAAAGATATTTTACAATATGCAGGTGCACAGTGTGCAATTTATGATAGTGCGAAAATGACATTAGAAGAAGTGCTAGAAGTAATCTTAGACAATAGAGATAAAGAAATCGTTCGCCTACATACAGGGGATCCTTGTCTATATGGAGCGATTAGAGAACAGATGGATGAATTGATCGAAGAAAATATTGAATACGATTACATTCCAGGTGTTTCTAGTTTTTGTGGCGCAGCAAGTGCACTAAAAACAGAATATACACTTCCTGATGTAACGCAAACAGTTATTATCACGAGAATGGAAGGAAGAACACCGGTACCAGAACGTGAGAAATTAAGATTACTTGCAAGTCATGGATCTACCATGGTGTTATTCTTGAGTACAGGACTTATTTCTTCTGTAGTAGAAGAGTTAATTGCAGGCGGGGTTTATACGATGGATACACCGGTAGCACTTGTATATAAAGCGACTTGGCCAGATGAAAAAGTATATTATTGCACGATTGGAACATTAGAACAAACTGCAAAGGAAAACAATGTTACAAAGACTGCACTTATAACAGTAGGCGATTTTTTGGAGGCTGATTATGCACGTTCAAAATTGTATGATCCAAGCTTTACCACAGAATTTAGAGAGGCAACTCGTGAAAATTAGTATTATTTCTTTTTCCAATCAGGGAGATTTACTAGCAGAACAAATAAAAGCTGGTTTGTGTGCAGAACAGGTAGTAATAGCAAAAGGCTTTGGTACTGAAAAAGTACCTGTGAAAACTTGGGTGAAAAAGCAGTTTGAGGAATCGGATGCGATGATTTTCGTTGGAGCAATGGGCATTTGTGTGCGTATGATAGCACCTTTTATTCAAAGCAAGGTGACTGATCCTTGTGTAGTAGTATTGGATGAAAAAGGAAGCTTTTGTATTTCAGTATTATCAGGGCATATTGGTGGTGGAAATGATTTTACGAATAGAATTGCACAGCTCGTACAGGCGACACCAGTTATTACGACAGCAACAGATGTAAATGATATATTTGCAATTGATAGCTTTGCTACGAAAAAGGGCTATAAAATTAAAAACACACATTGTATTAAAAACATTTCTGCCAAGCTATTAAAGGGAGAAGACGTATATATATATAGTGATTTTCCAGTTGAAAACGTACCAAAGAATATACAGGTTACGGTTCGAGAAGGAATGCTTGATCGATTATATGATGCTTATATTACATATCAATCTATTGCAAATCAAGATGCACTTATCGTAGTTGTTCAGGCTTTAACAGTTGGTGTTGGGTGTAGAAAAGACAAAGAAAGCTCTATTGTAAATTCTTTCTTTGAAGAAGTATTACAGGAAGCAAATATGGATATAGATGCGGTAGCTAAGGTTGGTAGCATTGACATTAAGTCAGAGGAAGTGGCTATTTGGGATATCGTAACAAGGTGCAAAGCATCTGTGGAATTTTTTACAAAGGAAGTATTAAATGAACAGACAGGAACAGTTTCAAGTTCTGAATTTGTACTAAAAACAGTTGGAACGGATTGCGTATGCGAGCGGAGTGCAGTGGCACTAGGTGGAGCATTAGTTGTTCCCAAAAAGTCTTATGATGGTGTAACAATAGCAGTTGGTTTAGTAGAGAAAAAGATAGACTTTAGATAGTAAGGATGACAAGAAAATGAGCGTAAAGAAGTTATATGTAGTAGGAATTGGCCCTGGAGATGAGCAGTTTATGACATTTGCAGCTAGAAAAGCGTTAGAGGCTTGTGAACTTATATGCGGTTATACAGTGTATGTGGAATTGGTACAGAAATTTATGCCAGAAAAGGAAGTATTATCTACACCGATGATGCAAGAAATCGAGCGTTGTAGACTTTCCCTAGAGAAAGCAAATGAAGGGAAAACAGTGGCTATGGTAGGTAGTGGGGATGCAGGTGTTTATGCACTTGCAGGTCCAATCCTTGAAATGAGCGAACTTTATCCAGAAGTTGAAATCGAAGTAGTAGCTGGAATTACAGCTGCACTTAGCGGTGGAGCAGTTCTTGGGGCACCACTTACGCATGATTTTGCTACGATTTCTTTGAGCGATTTAATGACGCCATTTGACCTTATTATGAAGCGCGTGGAGTGTGCAGCAATTGGTGATTTTTGTATTGCTATTTACAATCCATCTAGTAAGAAAAGAAGCGATTACTTAAGACAAGCATGTGAAATTTTATTACAGCATAGACGCAAGGATACAGTATGCGGAATTGTAAGAAATATAGGTAGGGACAGAGAAGAAAAAACAATCTTAACCTTAGAAGCATTAAAAGATACAAAGGTAGATATGTTCTCTACTGTTTTTGTTGGAAATAGCCAAACAAAAGTAATTAAAGGCAAGATGGTAACACCGAGAGGGTATGATTTAACAGTATGAAAACAGGGCTGATTTTTGGTGGAACGCTAGATGGTAGAGTGCTAGCTGAGACGTTAGTAGAGTATGGTTATGATATTCATTTATGTGTAGCAACCGAGTGTGGTAAGGAAATGATTGCAAAGGCACATGAGCGTTTAACGATTCACGTAGGTAGATTAACAATAGAAGAAATGAAATCACTAATCAACGATTGTAAGTGTGATACCGTGATTGATGCGACACATCCATATGCAGTTGAGGTAACGAAAAACATCAAAGAAGCTTGTACGCAGGTTTTGTATGTACGCATGTTAAGAGAGTCAAGTGATTTGTCGTCAGCATGCATCGTTTCTAGTATTGAAGAGGCATGTGCAATTGCAAAGGATGGAAATATATTGGCTACAACAGGTAGTAAAGAAATAAAAAAATATCAGTGTTTACCAGAATATCAAAGAAGATTATATGCACGCGTGTTACCTACACAGGAATCTATTGATTTGTGTGAGGCAGCAGGATTAGATGCAGAACACATTATTAAGCACCTTGGAGTGTGTAGTGTAGAGCAAAATATAGAACTGCTTGAACAATACCAAATCAAAACTTTGATTACAAAGGATGGTGGTAAAACAGGTGGTTTTATAGAAAAAAAATTAGCGTGCGAGCAAATGGGTATAGAGTTTATAGTGATTAAAAGAGCAAATGTAGAAGAAGGATTTTCACTAAGTTCATTGATTGCACAGTATTGTACAAAATAAAAAGAAGGGGCATAAACAAAATGAGAGTAAGCATTATTGCAAGTGGAATGGGACAATGTGGAACCTTGACAAGAGAAGCACAGGAACGATTGGCATGTGCCGAGTTGATTATCGGAGCAAAGCGTATTATTGCTGAATATGACTCGCTAAAAGCAGAAAAGATTGCAGCAGTAGCTGCAGAACAAATCGTAAATTGTATAAAGGATGCAATGGCAGAAGAAATTGTAGTGGCAATGAGTGGTGATACTGGTTTTTACAGTGGAACGAAATCACTTCTTATGCAGCTTGATACGTTCATACAAGAAGGAAATCAGGTGGAAGTGATTCCAGGTGTTTCAAGTGTGCAATATATGGCAAGCAGGATTATGAGACCTTGGCAGGATGTGAAATTAGCATCTGCACACGGGAAGTTTTGTAATGTTGTAGGAACTGTACTTTCGAATAGAGAAACCTTCTTTTTAACAGGTGGTGTATTGACGGTTAAAGTCATTTTAGAAAAGTTATTTGAAGTTGGCCTTGGCAATGCGGAGGTTTACGTTGGAGAGAGGTTGTCCTATAGTGATGAAAGAGTTACACATGGCAAGGTATTAGAGCTTGTGAATCAAACCTTCGACAAATTAGCTGTGATGTGGGTCGTTCGAGATGAGATTTTCATAGATCGTAACAGCACGATTAGGGATGATGATTTCATAAGAGGAAAGGTTCCTATGACAAAGGGCGAGGTTCGCTCAGTAGTATGTGATTATTTTAATGTTAAAGATAACGATATTATATATGATATCGGAGCGGGAACAGGTTCGGTGGCGATTAAGCTTGCTTTAAAATATCCGATGGCTACTGTAAAGGCGATTGAGGTTAATGAAGATGCTATAGATTTGATACATCAAAACAGAGAGAATTTGCAAGCATATAATATGTCTGTTTTTCATGGTGAAGCATCAGAACTATTAGCTGAATTTGAAGCACCAAATCATGTATTCATAGGCGGTTCAAAGGGCAATTTAGAGCAGATTTTAGACACGATTTTAGCGATTAATCCTGATGCGAGTGTTTTGATTTCGGCAGTGACTATGGAGACGGTTGTAGAAGCTACGAATCTTTGTAAGAAATATTTCGGATGTGATATAGAGATAACGCAAATTAGTGTTAGCAGAACAAAGGCTATAGGGCGTTACAATATGCTAAAAGCCGAAAGTCCTATTTTCTTGATTGGAAGAAGGAAGGTACAAACATGTCTAATCCTAGATTAATGATATCTGCAATAAAAAGTGGGGCAGGTAAAACTACGATTACATGTGGATTGCTCCGCACTTTGCAAAAAATGAATTTGAATCCTTCAGCATTTAAGTGTGGTCCAGACTATATCGATCCACTATTTCATAGTACGGTTATTGGTGCAAAAGGCTGTAATCTGGATTTGTTTTTTACAGAGAAAGAAGTGTGCAAGCAGTTGTTTTGTGAATATGCTGAGGGGAGTGATATTGCAATTGTAGAAGGGGTTATGGGATTTTACGATGGATTATCAGGAAGTAGTATGCAGGCAAGTGCACAGGATGTTTCGAATACGCTCGATATACCTGTAGTATTAGCAATTGATGTAAAGGGGGCAGCCCTTACGATTGCAGCGATTGTTAAAGGCTTACAGGAATTTGCACCGAATCATATAAAAGGTGTTATACTAAATAATTGTAGTAAAATGATGTATCCGATGTATCAATCTATAATCGAAGAACATTGCAATGTTAAGGTATATGGGTATGTGCCACACAATGTTTCTTATGCAATTGAAAGCAGACATTTAGGTCTTGTAACGGCAGATGAGATTACAGATTTAGAGCAAAAACTTGATTTACTTGCAGATACGATGTTAGAAAGTCTTGATTTAGAAGGATTACTTTTCTTAGCAAGAGATACGAAGGAAATATCTTATACGCAAAGTCAGGTAGAAAAGGTAACAGATAAATCGCCAAGATTAGCGATTGCTAGAGATCGTGCATTTTGCTTTTATTA
The DNA here is from genome assembly GCA_044425805.1 of Lachnospiraceae bacterium. Lineage (GTDB taxonomy): Bacteria > Bacillota > Clostridia > Lachnospirales > Lachnospiraceae > RGIG6307. The sequence goes on from JAWXVC010000011.1 coordinate 57,811, forward strand.
TAGAGAAAACTTGGATTTACTCCAAAAATTAGGTGTAGAACTTGTGGAGTTTTCTCCATTAGAAGATGCTTGTCTTCCAGACAACATTCAAGGGATTTATATTGGTGGTGGATATCCAGAATTATATTTAGAGAAGTTAAGTTCCAATCATACGATGAAAGCGTCTATTAAAGAGGCTATTGCAGCAGGTGTTGTTACCTTTGCTGAATGTGGTGGTTTTATGTATTTACAAGAACAAATTGATGGCTATGACATGGTTGGTGCAATTAGTGGTAACAGTGAAAATATACATAAATTATCAAGATTTGGTTATTGTACCTTATCAGCAAAGCAGGATACTGTCTTATGTGCAAAAGGGGAAGAAATTCGTGCACATGAATTTCATTATTATGATAGTACTAATAATGGAGACAGTTTCTTTGTAAGCAAACCAAAATCAAAGAGAAGTTGGGAAGCGAGTATAGCTACAGACACGTTACTAGCAGGCTATCCACACCTGTATTTTTATGCAAATAAGAACTTTGCAAAGCACTTTGTGGGGAAAATGTGATACACTGTTATTGGGTATTTATATAGTGCTTTTATGTAAGCATTTGTGAACCGTCACTCCTTGGGTGCTTGCATCCTAGTAGTGCTACGGTGAACTATAGCGAGAGCGGCTTGTCTAAAGCATTATATAAATACCTAGGAGATAGGAAAATAGAATATATGAGTGATTATGAAAGGAAAAGGGGTAAAGAAGGGTATGGAATTAAAAATTGAAGAGGGTAAGTTTAATGCAAGTCCAGAGTCACTTATGCAGTATGAGTGTCCAGAATGGTTTAAGGATGCGAAGTTTGGTATTTGGTCACACTGGGGACCACAATGTGGACCAAGATTTGGGGATTGGTACGCTAGAAATATGTACATAGAGGGTCATCCTCAGTATGAATATCACTGTGAGCATTTCGGACACCCATCAAAGGTAGGTTATAAAGATATTATTCCACTATGGAAAGCAGAAAATTTTGAACCAGACAAATTGATGGATTTATACAAGAGAATGGGGGCGAAATATTTCGTATCTCTTGCATCTCACCATGATAATTTTGACTGTTGGGATTCAAAATATCACAAATGGAACTCTGTGAATATGGGACCGAAAAAAGATATCGTAGGTATGTGGAAAGAAGCAGCAAATAAAGCTGGACTTCCTTTTGGTGTAACAGTACATCATGAACGTAGCTATAGCTGGTTTTCTACCAATAAAGGCTGTGATACAAAAGGTGAATACGAAGGTGTTCCATATGATGGTAATTTATCTGAATATGCAGATCTATATTATGAAAAACATGATGATACAAACTTTGGATATCCTATAAATCCAAGCTATTCTTTTGTAAAAGGTTGGTATGATAGGGTAACAGATCTTATTACAAATTATGATCCTGATTTATTTTACTCAGATGGATCTATTCCTTTTGATGTAGTAGGTAGATCAGCAATTGCGAACTATTATAACCACAATATGAAGGTGAATAACGGCGAGCTTCGTGCGGTATATAACTTAAAGAATCTTAAGAAGCGTTCAGCAGAAACAGGTCGTTATTATGGTGATTATTATGAAGGCTGTGGTGTACAAGATATTGAACGCGGTGTTGTAAAAGATATCAATCCTAGACCATGGCAGACAGATACTTGTATCGGTGGATGGTTCTTTAAAGAAGGAAGAGAGTACAAAACAGCGACTGAGGTAATCAAGCTATTAGTAGATATTGTTAGTAAAAACGGTAACTTATTACTTAACTTCCCACTTCGCCCTGATGGAACACTAGAGGATGAAGAAATTAAGACGGCAGAAGGAATCGCAGCATGGATGGATGTAAATGGTGAAGCGATTTTTGGTACAAGACCTTTTACACACTTTGGTGAAGGTGGAGAAACGCTTGCTGGTGGTGAATTTAATGAAAATGAAATTACATACAATGCACATGATTTTAGATTTACGACTAAACCAGATTGTGTCTATGCGATTTGCCTTGGTTGGCCAGAAGATGGACAATTTGAAGTGAAATCATTTGGTAGTGCAGTTTATGAAAAAGCTATCAAAAAAGTAGAGATTTTAGGTTGTGATGAAACACTTACATGGGAAGTTCTAGAAGATAAATTAGTAGTAAAAGCACCACAAGTAAAACCTTGTGATACTGCTTATACGATTAAAATAAGTGTATAAAAAGTAAAACGAATAGTTTTATTAGTTAATAGAAGGCGGGGAATAGATACATGGCAAAGGTGATTATGGTACAAGGGACGATGTCAAATGCTGGAAAGAGTGTTACGGTAGCGGGTCTTTGTAGAATATTTATGCAAGATGGTTATAAGGTGGCACCCTTTAAAAGTCAGAATATGGCACTCAATAGCTTTATTACAAAAAATGGGCTTGAGATGGGGCGTGCACAGGTGATGCAAGCAGAGGCTTGTGGCATCGAACCAGATGTATCTATGAACCCTATTCTATTAAAGCCGACAAATGATGTCGGAAGTCAGATAATCGTAAATGGTGAAGTGCTCGGCAATATGAGAGCGATTGACTATTTTAAATACAAAAAAGAGCTTATTCCTGATGTGCTAAAGGCATACAAAAAACTGGATGATGCTTATGATATTATCGTTATAGAGGGCGCAGGAAGCCCAGCAGAAATCAATCTAAAGTCTGATGATATCGTGAATATGGGTATGGCAAAAATGGTAGATGCACCAGTCTTACTTGTTGGAGATATTGATAGGGGAGGCGTATTCGCAAGCCTTTATGGAACAGTAAAACTATTAGAACAAGATGAGCAAGATAGAATCAAGGGACTTATTATTAATAAATTTAGAGGAGACGTCAAGATTTTAGAGCCAGGTCTTAAAATGCTTGAAGACTTGGTGGAAAAGGAAGTGCTTGGAGTGATTCCATGTATGAACTTTGACATCGATGACGAGGATAGTCTTTCTTCTAGGTTAGATCAAACAGATATCGTAGCAGCACTTGATATTGCAGTAATTCGTTTACCACATATTTCGAATTTTACGGATTTTAATGCATTAGAACGTTTTGAGCAAGTTTCAGTACGATATGTAAAGAGTGCAGGTGAACTTAAAAACCCTGATCTCATCATATTACCAGGAACCAAAAACACGATTTCAGATTTACTATGGCTTAGACAATCAGGTCTAGAAGCGAGTATTTTTAAGTTAAAAGAGACACCTGTTATCGGTATTTGTGGAGGTTATCAGATACTTGGTGAGGTGCTAGATGACCCACACGGCTTAGAGCATGGGGGTACACATAAGGGTATGGGATTGTTACCAACTCATACTATTTTTGAAGAGGAAAAAACGAGAACAAGAGTGAGGGGACGCGTTGGGGACTTGACTGGATTTTTTGAAAAATGTTCGGGCACAAGTTTTGAAGGATATGAAATCCATATGGGAAAAACCACGTCATCTGGAGATTTTATGTTCTCTTTAGATAATGATACCGTAGATGGTATTGTAAGTGATAGAGTGCTAGGAAGTTATGTTCACGGTATTTTTGATACGGGTACTTTTAGCGAAAAGTTAATAGAACTACTCTTAGAAGCTAAAGGTCTTAGCTTGGATGAGAGTGTAAATTATAGCATGGAAGAGTATAAAAACAAACAATATGACATCCTTGCAGCAGGGATGAGAGAAAATCTTGATATGAAAAAGATTTATGAAATTTTGGGATTATAGGGTGAAAAACAATGATAAAAAATGTATTACCAAAAGATATAGAAGCAAGGTCATTTGAAATAATAACAGAGGAATTACAAGATATGGGCATCGTATTAGAGGAAGTAAATGAGCTTGTGATCAAAAGAGCAATTCATACCTCGGCTGATTTTTCCTATGCCGAAAATCTTGTTTTTTCTGAGGATGTTGTGAAAAATAGCATAGCGTTATTCAAAGAAGGATGCACGATTGTTACAGATACGAATATGGGTAAATCAGGTATTAATAAAACAGCGTGTGCGAAGCTTGGTATTAACGTTGAATGCTTTATTGCAGATGAAGATGTGGCAAAGATGGCAAAAGAAGATGGAACCACAAGAGCAACTGCAAGCATCGTAAAAGCATCCAAAATAGAGGGTAATGTCGTCTTTGCAATTGGTAATGCACCAACTGCACTTATTAAAATAGAAGAGATGATAAAAGCAAAGCAGCTAGATCCTAAGCTTGTGATTGCTGTTCCTGTAGGATTTGTAAATGTAGTAGAAAGTAAAGAATTAATTCTTGATTTAGAAAATACACCTTATATTGTAGCTAAGGGCAGAAAAGGTGGTAGTAATATCGCAGCAAGTATTGTAAACGCAATACTTTATCAGGCGACTGAGCGTTAAGACTTATGAGGAAGGGGATTTCGTGCGATGTATTATATTACTTCAGCAGGCATAGATTACAGTACTGCGAATATCGAAATCAGAGAGAAATTTTCACTTACAAAAGCAAAGCAAATAGAATTTTATACCTATTTAAAAAGTTTACCAGATGTATTAGGGGCAACGATTTTATCGACCTGTAATAGAATGGAGCTATATTTATCTCTAAAGGAAGGCTCACAGGTAGAAGCTTTTTCGCTTATTTGTACTTTTTTAAATATAGAAGAGCATGCTTATGTGGGAAAGAGAGTGTACTATGAACAGACTGCATTAATTGAACATTTATGTTTACTTGCATGTGGTGCGAAATCTCAGATATTTGGTGAAGATCAGATTATTACACAGATTAAGTCAGCAATCTTACTTTCAAGAGAAGAAGATATGACAGATAGCATTATGGAGGTTTTATTTCGAACAGCAATTTCATGTGGAAAGAAGATTAAGACCACTGTTAATTTGACCCAAAAAGAAACCTCTATTGCAGACTATGTGATTGATACAATTATGGAAAAAAAGTTTCCCGTAGAGAAAGTTTTAGTCATTGGAAATGGTGAAATGGGCCGTTATATGGGTGAAAAACTCGTGAGACAAGGTTTTATGGTGTGGATGAGTGTACGAGAGTATAGACATAGCAAAGTACAGCTTCCAAAAGGATGTATGGGTGTAGATTACAGTAAAATATATGAAAAAATGCAAGAGGTGGACGCAGTTGTATCTGCTACACTTAGCCCACATTTTACGGTGAAATACCAGGGATTTTCAACGTTATTAAAAAAACCAAAATATTTGTTTGATTTAGCAGTTCCAAGAGATGTTGATACAGATATTGCTAGTATAGAGGGGATTTGTATCTATGATGTGGATGAGCTTAGTAAGAACGGTTCTGCAGATATACATACGAAACAGCTTATAGAAATCAAGAAAATCACGCAAAAATTTATCGCAGATTTTGAAAAATGGTATTCCTTTAAAGAAGGACTTTGTATTTATGGAGAAGCAGATGAAGCATAAAATATTTCCAGTTTTTTATAAATTAAATTATGAAAAAATCGTTGTAGTGGGTGGTGGAAGTATTGCTACAAGACGTGTCAAAACGTTGCTACAATTTGATTTTGAAATCGTAGTGGTAGCAAAGGAAGCTTCTAAAGAACTTAAGGGAATAGAAGAACAAGGTGATATCACACTCCACACAAAAGAAATAAAGATAGAGGACGAAGATACCATCATGAGATTTTGTGAAGGTGCATATCTTGTAGTAGCATGTACGGATGATAAGCTTTTAAATGAGCAAATTGTACGAACGGCAAGAGCGCATGGATCGTTGGTTAATGCATGTGATAATAAATCGCTTTGTGATTTTCATTTTCCAGGAATACATGCAGTGGATGGCGTTGTAATCGCAGTAGCTGGAGATGGCAGTGACCATCATAAAACAGCAAAGGTTTTACAAAAAATAAGGGATGGGATTTCTTATGAAGATTAGAGTAGGCAGTAGAGAGAGTAAACTAGCTGTGATACAGTCGCAAATGGTGATGGATTGCATCAAAAAGCATCACCCAGATATAGAGCTAGAGCTTGTGACGATGAAAACAACGGGGGATATTATATTAGATAGAACCTTAGATAAGGTTGGAGGAAAAGGTCTTTTTGTAAAAGAACTTGATAGGGCCTTGATAGATGGAGAAGTAGATATTACGGTACATAGTTTTAAGGATATGCCGATGCAGGTGCCAGAAAATCTTCCGATTGTGGCTACATCAAAAAGGGAAAATCCATTTGATGTATTGGTATTACCAAAGGGCGTAGATACAATTGATTTTAGTAAACCTATCGGTTGTTCTAGTGCAAGAAGAACGATTCAGTTACAAGCATTATATCCTGAGGCTACCGTAAAATCCGTACGAGGAAATGTGATCACGAGACTTCAAAAGCTTGACTCGGGTGAATATTCAGCACTACTGTTAGCTTATGCAGGACTTAAAAGACTAGAGTTAGAAGAGAGAATATCAAAGGTATTTACAAAAGAAGAGATGATTCCGCCAGCATGTCAGGGCATTGTAGTAGTGCAGGCTAGAGCGGGCTTTGATACGAGTTTTTTACAGGAGTTTCACGATGAAGAAGCATATCAATTAGCTATGTGTGAGAGAGCTTTTGTAAGAGAGCTTGATGGGGGCTGTTCAGCTCCAATAGCGAGCTTTGCGACTATGCAAGGGGATAAGATAACGATGATGGGTATGTATGTTTCAAAGGATGGCAAGGCGTTGATTGAAAGCATGAGTGCCTCTGTCAATGAGGCGACAAAACATGCAATAATGCTTGCAAAAAAACTAAAGGAGAGCATCTGATGAGTGGAAAAGTTATATTAGTTGGTGCAGGACCACATGATCCCAAATTATTAACGATTGCAGCTATTGAGGAATTAGCAAAGGCTGAGGTGGTAGTATATGATAGGCTAGTTTCTGACGATATTATGAACTTGATTCCAGATGAAGTAGAACGTATCTATGTTGGGAAAAATGCAGGAAGACATCCTGTGAAACAAGAAGAAATCAATCAGATTTTATTAGAACAAGCACAGGCAGGTAAGCGTGTAGTGAGACTAAAAGGTGGTGATAGCTTCCTATTTGGTAGAGGTGGTGAAGAGCTAGAGCTGATCAAGGAGCAGGGCATTGCATATAAAGTCGTGCCTGGTATTTCCTCTTCTTTATCGGTACCAACCTATGCAGGTATTCCTGTTACACATAGGGATTATTGTTCATCAGTACATATTATTACAGGCCACAAAAAAGAAGACCAAACGCTAGATTTGGATTATGATGCACTTGTTAGATTAAAAGGAACATTGATTTTTATGATGTCTGTGAAAAGTTCACCAATGATTATGGAGGGACTTATTACAGCTGGTATGAGTGAAGATATGCCAGTTGCGATTATTGAAAATGGTACTAGTCCGATGCAAAGAAAAGTTGTGACAACAACAGGGGGATTAAAAGAAGATATTGTAAAACATGCAGTGAAATCGCCAGCTATCGTAATGGTTGGGAAGGTGTGTGCCCTTGAATTTGATTGGTTTATGAATGGTCCTTTGTTTGGTAAGAAAATTTTAGTCACAAGACCTAAAAAGCATGCTGATAAAATGGCAGATGCACTTAGAGAAGCTGGTGCTATGGTGACAATTGCATCGACGATTGAAACGAAAGCCATAAAGGTGATGGTTCCTGATTTACAACAATATAGTACCATGATTTTTACAAGTGGAAATGGTGTGAGAGCATTTTTTGAAGCACTATATCAAACAGGACAAGATGTTCGTGCGATTGCTCATATGAAGTTTGCTACGGTAGGAACGCAGACGAGAAAAGAGCTCCTTTCTTTTGGAATAGCATCAGATTTTCTCCCAAGTGTTTTTGAAGGTGATGTTCTTGCAAAGGAGATGCTAGAGGAAGGATTTTTATCTTTAGATGATAAAACCCTTATTATTAGAGGTAGCCTATCTGCAGAACTTATGCAGGAGAGGCTAAAAGCAGCAGAAATTTTATTTGATGAGCTTATCTGTTATGAAACCAACTATGTAAAGCATGATGCAATAGAGCTTTCAGAATATGAAGTGGTAACTTTTACGAGTGCAAGTGCAGTGACTTCTTTTGTAGAAAGCTATGATTATTATCAGCATTTGACGGCGTACTGTATTGGAGAAATGACAGCTACAGAAGCTAGAAAATATGGATTTGAGGTACGAGTTTCCAAAGAAGCTACTATAAATAGTATGGTAGAATGTATGATAGAGACGATGTAGAAAAGGATGGTTAAGAGTATGATACAAAGACCTAGAAGGCTTAGAAATGACGTGCACATTAGAAGTATGGTAAAAGAGACAAAGGTGAGTCAAGATAGTTTGATTTTGCCATTATTTATCAAAGATGGTAGTGGCATTAAAAATCCATTACAAGCACTTGAAAATCATTTTCAATATAGTGTAGATACCGTTTGTACAGATATAGAAAAGTTTATGAATCAAGGGGTTGGCAAGTTTATGCTATTTGGAATTCCAGATGAAAAGGATTGTTTTGGTAGCCAAGCATATGCAGAGGATGGAGTTGTAAATAGATCAATTCGTGAGATTAAAAAACAATTTGGATCAGATATATATTTGATTTCAGATGTTTGTATGTGTGAGTACACATCACATGGTCACTGTGGTATTTTAGATGGTGAAACAGTGGATAATGATGCGACACTTGGATATCTTAGTAGGATTGCTGTGTCGAACGCACAGGCAGGTGTGGATATGGTGGCACCTTCTGATATGATGGATGGTAGAGTTTTATCTATTAGAGAAGGTCTTGATGCCAATGCATTTACGAATATTCCGATAATGGCATATAGTGCCAAATATGCATCGTGCTTTTATAATCCTTTTAGGGAGGCTGCTGATTCAGCACCTAGTTTCGGCGATCGTAAAACATATCAAATGGATTATCATAATACAAGAGAGGCTGTTAAAGAACTACTTACAGATGAAAGTGAAGGAGCTGATATCGTTATGGTCAAACCAGCCTTATCTTATCTTGACATTATCGCAAAAGCTAAAGAACAGACATTACTTCCAGTAGCTGCATACAGCGTAAGTGGAGAATATGCGATGATGAAAGCTTCTCACAAGGCGGGTCTTATGGATGAATATAAGCTGATATGTGAAACTACAACTTCCATTTATAGAGCAGGTGCAGATATTTTGATTAGCTACTATGCACCAGAAATCGTACAGGCCATTCGTAGAGGGGATATTTAAGATGAGCAGATCAAGTGAGATTTTTATTAGAGCAAAAGAAGTACTTCCTGGTGGAGTAAATAGTCCAGTTCGTGCATTTTTAAGTGTAGGAGATACTCCTAGATTTATAGAAAGTGCAAAAGGCGCTACGATTACAGATGTTGATGGGAACACATATCTTGATTATATTTCATCGTGGGGTCCTATGATTACAGGTCATGCAAATGAACGTATTTTAAATGCAATTACAAAAACAATGTCAAAGGGTTTATCCTTTGGTGCAGCTACAGAGGTTGAGGTTGATGTTGCTGAGCTTATTTGCTCTATGGTAGGTCATGTGGAAATGATTCGTATGGTGAACAGCGGAACAGAAGCTGTAATGAGTGCACTTCGCTTAGCACGCGGTTATACCAAACGAGATAAAATTATTAAATTTGCAGGCTGCTATCATGGACATACAGATAGTATGCTAGTAAAGGCCGGATCAGGTGTACTTACAGCAGGAAATCCTGATAGTATGGGTGTATGTGAAGGTGTCGCAAAGGATACTTTGATTGCAAATTATAATGATTTAGAGTCAGTGAGTGAATTGTTAGAGTCAAATAAAGGGCAGGTTGCTTGTATCATAGTAGAACCTGTTGCAGCGAATATGGGTGTTGTAGCACCAAAAGAAGGTTTCTTAGAAGGCCTTCGTGCACTTTGTGATGAATATGGAACATTACTGATTTTTGATGAAGTGATTACAGGGTTTAGGCTAGCACTTGGCGGTGCGTCTGAGTTTTTTGGAGTAGAGCCAGATATTGTTACCTATGGTAAAATTATCGGTGCAGGCATGCCGGTAGGAGCTTATGGTGCTAGAAAAGAGATTATGAACTGTGTTGCACCACTTGGCGGTGTATATCAGGCAGGTACCCTTTCTGGAAATCCAATTGCGATGGCAGCAGGGTTAGAAGGACTAACTATTTTAAAAGAGCATCCAGAGGTTTATACGCATATCAATGATTTGGGTGAAAAGCTAGCGGCAGGCTATAGAGAACTTGGGTTTAAGTGTGTAAATCAAGTGGGTTCACTTGTATGTCCATTTTTCACAGACTGCGAAGTTATCGATTATGAAAGTGCAAAAACAAGTGATACAGCAAAATACAGTGAATACTTTAAGCATATGCTTAACAATAGCATTTATATTGCACCAAGTCAGTTTGAAGCGATGTTTATGTCAAATGAACATACTGAGGCAGACATCAAAAAAACATTAGAAGTAGCGAAAAACTTCTTTCTATAAATGAACAAATAAAACTCCTTGCACATATACTAACATTAGATATTAGGCTTTTACGAAACTCCTATTTTATATATCTACTTCTTAGTCTGTGTATCTATATATAGCTCAAGAGGCACGTTTGCACTACAGTTCGTCGTAGCGGTACATCTTTCAAGCTATATATGGATACACAGACATAGAAGTTCTCATATAAAATAGGAGTTTCGTAATTAACTAATGCTAGCATATGTGTAAGGAGTTTTTCAGTAGAAAGGTGTGGTGTGGTGATGAGTTGTGAGCAAGAGGGTATAAGGAATGATCAGTTGTTATATGCGGGGCTAAATATTATAAACTCCATAGCGGATATGGAGCATTCGCTTGCCTATATTTTGGAGGCTGAGGGGAATAAAATAGAAAAGGTTGTATGTACTACGGAGAGAATAGGGGATATACTAGAGGTAAATCATTCGGTACATGAGACGATTACAAGTATTATTCAGTTAGAGCAGGTGTTATATTCTAAATTGCAGGTGGCTAAGGAGTTTTGTTTGCAAAAAGAAAGGGAGAGCAGATAGATACTGTGTGGCTTAAGTGAAATTTGCATGAAAGAGATTGCCGAAAAATAAAATTAGTGGTAGACAAACGTATGTAAATAGCATAAAATATGAAGTATACAACAGGTATGCAAAGAAGAAATTGCATGCTTAGATTATGTAAAGGGAAGGGTATTCGTGTGAAAAATGGAATTCTTCACACGCAAATTTGTGTCTGCGACCCAAAGTTTGCAGGCAGAGAAGAAAGGTATGGTATTACTATGGAAAACTATTTACAAAATATGAAGGATTATTTAAAAGTAATTGACGAAGTCAATGAAAAAGGTCCTTACAAAGCAGACAGCTGGAGCACTATGATGAATCACAAGGTTCCAGATTGGTATCGCAATGCAAAGTTTGGTATTTTTATTCACTGGGGAGTTTATTCAGTACCAGCTTTCGGTAGCGAATGGTATCCAAGATTCATGTACAAAAAAGATGCTTATCGCCGTGATAAGAACATGTACCAACATCACATCGATACATATGGAGAACACAAAGATTTCGGTTATCGTGATTTCGTTCCTATGTTCAAAGCTGAGAAGTTTGATGCTGCTGTATGGGCTGATTTATTCAAAGAAGCTGGCGCACGTTTCGTAATGCCAGTTGCTGAACATCATGATGGATTCCAGATGTATGATAGTAATGTATCTGAGTGGTGTGCTTCGAAAAAAGGACCTATGAAAGATATCGTTGGTCTTTTAAAAGAAGAAGTTGAAAAACGTGATATGGTTCTTACTGCATCTTCACATAGAGTAGAACATTACTGGTTCATGTGTGGCGGTAAAGAATTTGAAAGTGATATGCCACAAGACATCCCTTATGGTGATATGTACTGGCCATCTTATCCAGAACCATTTATGGAACAAGGTTCTGCAGTTACAACAGATCAAGGTTCTATTTACTTAAAAGATATCGACCCATTATTCATGGAAGACTGGTTAGTTAGAACATGTGAAATCGTTGATAAATATCAACCAAAGATTATGTATTTTGACTGGTGGATTCAAATCGAACCTATGAAACCTTACCTCAAAAAATTCATGGCATACTACTACAACCGTGCTGCTGAATGGGGCGAAGAAGTTACAGTTAACTACAAAAATGATGCTTTTGTACATACAACAGCAGTTAAAGATATTGAAAGAGGTCAATTATCAGATGTATCTCCATTCTTCTGGCAAAATGATACTTCTGTAGCGAAAAACTCTTGGTGCTATACAGAAGGCAATGATTACAAAGAACCACACGAAGTTATCTGTGATTTAGTAGACGTTGTTAGTAAAAATGGTTCATTATTATTAAATGTTGGACCAAAAGCTGACGGAACAATTCCTGAAAAGGATGCGAACATCTTACGTGAAGTTGGTAAATGGATGAAAGTTAATAGCGAAGCTATTTATGACACATTCCCATTCCGTAAATATGGTGAAGGCCCTACAGTAACAGAAGAAGGTCACTTTACAGATACCCTTAGAAAATCATTTACATGTGAAGATTTTAGATTCACATATAAAGATGGTGTATTATATGTATTCGCTATGAACTGGCCAGATGATGGTGTAGTTCGTATTAAAATGTTAGGTGCTCAATCTAAGAAATTCAACTCTGCTATTAGAAATGTTGAATTACTTGGTGCAAAAACTCCATGTAAATACATTTTAACAGATGCTTGTTTAACAGTTATCGGTGATATGGAACGTACAAAAGCTCCAGTTTGTATGAAGATCACTTTAGAGTAATAGCATAAATCCTAGCCCTTAGCTTCTGTTAAGTGCTAGGATTTTTCGTAAGTTCTGTTATGCTGTTTTCTACTTTTGAGTTAGTCCTTGCATTTATACAAAACTTTAGACAGGCCGCTTTCGCTACGAGCTCATACGTAGCGGTACATAAAATACCCAAGGACGGTATTTAAGTACCGACGATTCACAGTGCCTGCGTAAAAGTGCTGTATAAACGCAAGGTCATTTTCTAAGTATTGAACAGAATCATATCAAGAATATACGAAAAATCAAGCACTGAACAGAATAATGCTAGGAAGATATGCTAAAACAGCTAAAAAATAGTAGAAAGAAGTAAAACTATGATTTATACAATAGGAAATAAAAATGTGACGATGCAGGTAGCATCGAGGGGTGCTGAGGTACAGTCAGTTCGTACAGCAGAGCAGGAATATACTTGGTGTGGGGATCCTGCACATTGGCCGAAGAGAGCACCACTGTTGTTTCCAATCGTGGGTAGAACAGAGAATGGTTATGTAAAGATTGAGGGCGAGAAGTACGAGATGGATACGCATGGATTCCTTAGTAGTATGGAGTTTGCACTTGTATCTCAAAGTGAGGAAAGGCTTGTGCTAGTGGCAAGCTTTGATACATTGACACTTAAACAGTATCCGTACAAATTTGAAGTACAAGCTACGTATGAAGTGCTCGAACAAGGATACCAGATGTCTTATGAAATTCGCAATCTAGATGATAGAACGATGGCATATGGCTTTGGATTACATCCATCCTTTATGTGCTATAGGGAAGAGCAGGATAGGATTGAGGACTTTTATGTGACCTTTGATGAGACGTTCTCTATGCATAAGCCTTACAGGATGCCGAGTGCACTCGTAGATTTTTCGAGGAGAATTCCTATTATGGACAACTCGAATCGCATCGATTTAAAACAGGAGTATTTTCATCTTGATGCACTGATTATGGATCATATCAATTACCATCAAGTTGAACTACATCACAAAGAACGTGGACTTGTGGTTAGTTGTGATATCGAAGGGTTTGATTGGTTTAATATCTGGAGATTCGAGGATTCCCCATTTGTATGTTTAGAACCTTGGTGTAGTATGCACGGTACACATCCATTTGCTGAAAATATCGAAGATCACGAAAGTACAAAATACCTTGAAAAGGGTGAAAAGAAAAATTGTCAGATGAAGATTCGTTTAGGCGATTTATAAAAATACAAGAAAATGCATGTACGCAAAAGAGCACAGGTAGTAAAATATATACAAAAGTAAATTTTAGGAGGGTTATTAGTATGGCAAGTAATAAAAAACCAAATGTAATTATTATTTATGCAGATGATTTAGGGTATGGGGATCTATCTTGCTATGGTGCTGAGGATGTGAAGACACCTCATGTAGATGCACTTTTAGAGCATGGATGTAGATTTGATAACACTTATTCGACATCAGCAGTTTGTACACCAGCAAGATATAGCTTATTAACAGGAGAATATCCATTTAGAAATGAACTTACAGTTATTTTACCGGGAGATTCACAATGTATTATTCCAGAAGACAAGACTACAATCGCCGATGTATTTAAACGCGCCGATTATAGAACAGCAGTTGTTGGAAAATGGCATTTAGGTCTTAGTGACGGTAGTATCGATTGGAATGATACGGTAAAACATACACCAAATGATTTGGGATTTGATTATTCATTTATTTTTCCAGCTACAAATGATAGAGTTCCTTGTGTCTACATGGAAAATAGTAAAGTGTTGAATCTTGATCCAAGTGATCCAATCCAAGTATCATATGGGACAGAGTGTCCTTTTGATACTGCAACTACTTATTATAAGAATCCTGAAAAGCTTCGTATGTTTTCATCACATGGACATGACAATAGCATTGTAAATGGTGTTGGTCGTATCGGTTTCATGACAGGTGGCACGAAGGCACTTTGGAGAGATGAGGATTTAGCAGATAGATTTTTAAATCAAGTAAAAGAATTTGCATTAGCAGATGAAGAAGAACCTTTCTTCGTATTCTATGCACTTCACCAACCACATGTACCTAGAGTTCCTTCAGAAAAGTTTAAGGGAACTAGTAAATTAGGTGTAAGAGGTGATGTCATCAATGAACTTGATTATTGTGTGGGCGAACTTACAAAAGCGCTTGATGAAAAAGGTATCTTAGAAGATACGATTATTATTTTCTCAAGTGATAATGGTCCAGTGCTTGATGATGGATACCAAGATCAATCTGCGAAAAAGAATGCAGCACACAGACCAGCAGGTCCTCTACGTGGTGGTAAATATTCGAAATTTGATGGAGGTGCAAGAGTTCCATTTATCGTATCATGGAAAGGTCACATGGAAACAAGTGAGAGCGATGCACTACTCAGTCAGGTGGATTTGATGGCAAGCTTTGCAAGTATGCTTGGTGTTCCACTAGCAGATGATGAAGCAGTTGATAGTTATGCTCTTTTTGATAGCTTTGTTGGTAAATCTAGAGAAGAGCGAGATATGCTCGTGTATGAAAGCATGAATAAGGCACAAGTGCTTAGAAGTGGTAAGTGGGCTTACCTATCACCAAGTGCAGGAGCACCGATTGCATGGAATACAGGAAATGAACTTGGAAATTCGCTTGATCCACAGCTATACAATATGCAATATGATATCGGACAAAGAGCAAATGTTACACACGATTATGCAGCGATTACAAAAGACATGGCAGACAAATTACAGGTTATTAAAGAATCTGATCATTCTTTTGTGAGATAAACTATATAAATGAATATAATTTTGAGTAAGTTGAGAGAATTATTTTAATGATTCTCTCAACTTATTTTTTTGTTTGTAAAAAAAGTGTGAAAAACTTGTGAATGAAAAGTGAACAAAAAACAGCGTATTTACGGGGATTATACAGATAATATAAAAGAATAAGTCGATACGTCAGAAATCGACGATTTACAAAAAGCCAGATTTTGGGCTATGATAAGGCTACATTTAATCGATTAAAAAGTACGTAAACATTTCTTGGAAGGAGAAAAATAATGAAATTGAAAAAAATCAAAAGGTTACTAGCAGTTGCGGTTTCAACTACACTTATGTTATCAGTACTAGGAGGATGTTCTAGTAGTAGTACAAGCAGTAGTGATAGTAGTAGTGATAGTAGTAGTGATAGTAGCTCATCTGAAGCTGCTGAGGATATTGTAAAAGCATTTGATCTTTGGATGCCGATTCACTCTACAACAGCTACCTATTATACAACTTTAAACGATCATCCAGGTGCAGCACTAGTAGCTGAAAACACAGGTATTGATGTAACATTTGACCATCCACCAGTAGATTCAGAAGTAACACAGTTTAACTTATTAGTAGCAAAACCAGATTCTTTACCAGATGCTATTTTTTATAATGTAGATGCAAACTATCCTGGTGGTGTTATGGCAGGTATTGAGGATGGAGTATTCTTAGATATTACTGCATTAGTAGAAGAAAATGCACCTAGTTTTATGGCTTATTTAGAAGAAAATGAAGATGTTAGACGTGATATGTATAATGATGCAGGCGTACTCGTTAACTTTGGTAAGGTTATTTCTGATGAATGGATGGCTGGACGTTGTTTTACAGGTCCACAGATTAATAAAACTTACTTAGATGCAGTAGGCTTAGATGTTCCTGTTACAATTGCTGATTGGGAAGTAATGTTAACAGCTTTTAGAGATGAATTAGATATTATTCCACTTAGCTTTGGTTGTGACGGAGAATGGGTATCAACTGGTTTGAATGAAGCTTTTGCAAGTGCTTATGGTACAACAGCAGGTGCTAGGTTTATGGATATCGATGGTGTAGCTACATTTGGTCCATTAGAAGATGGATACTATGATTGGATTTCATTATTTGCTGATTGGTATGCGGAAGGCTTGATTGATCCTGATTTCTTAAGTCTTACAACATCTGATGCAAGAGCAAACTTTAATACAGGCGAATACGGTGCTTCTATTACACATGTTTCAGCAATTCTTCAATTACCACTTATTACAGCCGAATTAGGTGAAGAAATGGAAGTTGTTGCAGCATCTTATCCAGTATTAAACGAAGGTGATACGATTAACTTACAACATCATATGGATAATGTTAGTGAAGAGCAATTAGTGATCACATCTAATGCTGAAGATCCAACTGCAATTATCGAATATTTTGATTATCTATATAGTGATGAAGGCATCGTTGATACTTACTGGGGAACAGAAGGTACAGATTATGATGATACTGAAAATGCATATTATATCGATGAAAATGGTGACAAAGCTGAAACATCATTAGTTGCAGGTAATAATTATGTTGAATACATTCTTCGCGATTTGAATATTGTATATGAAAATGAAAGTCAACTATATCAGTACCGTGACGAAGCACAATTAGATGCATTTGCACAATGGGATCTTGCAACATCTGATTGGGCTATGCCAAATAGTATTTCTTTGACAACAGAAGAAAGTACAGAGTATACTACACTTATGACAGATATCACGACTTATGTAAATGAAATGACTGCTAAATACATCATGGGTATTGAATCGTTAGACAGTTATGATACATTTATCGAAACATTATATTCTATGGGAATAGAAGATGCTACAGCTATTCAACAAGCTGCTTTAGACAGATATTACACGAGATAATATTTAGTAAGCCTTAAGCTGTCACATTGACGTTTAAGAACGTTCTTGTGACAGCTTTTTTGCTATAAAGCTTCTTGGAAGTAGAATATTTATTGCACTAGGGTTGTGACAAAATATATAAAGAAGGTGGACAATCCATGAAAAACAAGCTGTATTTCTCTTTTATTTATCACTATATAGTTATTTTATTGATACCATTTATTATCATTATATCACTGTGCATCGCAGGTGCTATTATGGTAAATAACGAAGCTATTAAAGCCAATAGTATTATCTTAGAGACCTTGTCGAATGATTTTGATAGCGATATTGAAAGTCTAGAAGAGTTTTATATTACATTACAAACAGATACGGAATTAACTTCGCTTCTAGCACAATTTCCAGATGTTGATGCAAGTAATCGGTATGATGTTATGAAGAAGTTAGATGAATTTCAAACTGCAATTGTAATCAATACGAATATCGTAGAATTTTTGATTTATCTTCCGGAAAGAGACTATGTAATCAATTCAACAGGTTATTTCCAGATATCTAGGTTTAATGATCAGCTCTTTGCTACCTTTTTTACAAAGGTAGATGATTATCAGATGTTTTTAGAGTCTAACCGTCCGTTCTTATATATGGATGAAAATGGTAAGCTTTTTTATATAAGGCAACTACAGAGCGCATGGGGATATACGAAATCAGACAAGCTGATTATCGAAATGAACATAGATGATTTTGATAAGACAATTGAACAAAATGCTATAGATGGTGAGTCTGTATGTTTTTTGGTGTTAGATGAAAATGATAGTATTTTATATACAAATAATTTAAATATAGACAGTGTAGATATTATAGATGAGGATAATTATGTATCTATAAATAAAAAAAATGACTACTATGCATACCGTAAGGAATCGGAAAACTATAATATTTCATATATAGCATTGATACCTTCAAATATCATTTATAATAGTCTAAATATACTCTATATCATTATTGGAATTAGCTTGATTATTTTGGCTTTATCGATATTTCTGATATTTAAATATATCAAAAACAAGAAATTTATACCTGTAGAATCAACGATTTCTCTGCTTGATTTCAAACATGAAAAGAATATAGATGCATATTATTTTATTCAAGAAAATGTAGTAAAGCTTGTAGAAGAAAAGAAACACTTAATAGAAGATTTTGCTAATAGCAAAGAGTATCTTACTAATTATTTTGTGATTAGAACCTTGACAGATAAGATTGAAAATCCAGAAGAATATAAAAAGTTACTGGAATATTATAATATAAAATTTGAACATGAGCACTTCAGAATTCTAACATTTTATAAGAAAAATGAGGGGATTGCGGAGAATGAAAATGACGTTGTTTTATCTATAAAAAATGGTATTATCAGTGCATTCCAGGATGAAGTGAATATCTACTCTGTGACGATTACAAATATGATTGTTGTGATTATGAATTACAATTCTATTGAAGCTTCAGGGCATACATTAGAAACTTTGGAATTTTATAAAAATACCTTGATTGAAAATGATGTTGTTCTAGCTCTAAGTAAGAAGAAAACAAGCTTCCTTGAAATCCATGCTGCTTACGAGGAAAGTTTAAAGGCAATTGATCAATGTTTAATAGATGGAGATAACATTAAAGAATATCAAGAGTATATATGTGGCAAGAACTTCAATGATATTAAATACTATAAGCTAGAGGAAAATTTAAAGGCTGCTACACATGAAAGAAGTATAGAAAAGGCGAAGAGTCTTTTCAATAATATGTTTACCATATTAAAAAGGGCATATGCAGGAAATCCGGTAGTTATGAGATATCGTTTATATGGTATTTTAAATGTAATCATGAGTGAATTTATAAAAAATGAGGATGAAACTACAATCAGCTCTGTTTATATGCAGATAGCTTCTATTACAGATATAGACGATTTGTATCAATATATTTTAAAGGTTTTAAATGATTTTCAACCGTTTGAAGATAATGAAACAGAGGATAAATTCATAATTAAAGTAGAACAATTTGTGGCAGATAATTTATATAAAAACGAGTTATCGGTGGGTTTAGTAGCAGATAAATTTGATATGGACAGTACTTTATTGTCTAAGAAATTCAAGAAAAATAAAGGCATAAATATATTGGATTATATTCATGAAACTAGAATTTCTAGAGCGAAAACACTCTTACTAAATACAAGATCAACTGTGAAAATAATTGCAGAGGAATGTGGTTATCTAAATGCGGATGTATTTATAAGAGCATTCAAACGATATGAAGGGGTAACACCTGGTAAATACCGGGAAGAAGAAAAGAAAAGGAAGACGAAAGGGGGTAAATGATTTGGTAAAGAAAGAAAAAACGAAGAAAAATATATTTCAAAAGTTACACAAGGATTATAAAGAGCATAAAATGTTATACTTAATGATTATTCCAGTAGTGTTATATTATATGGTTTTCGAATATGGACCTATAGCAGGTGTTTTAATAGCATTTAAGGATTATAGACCGGCAAGAGGTATTTTTGGAAGTGACTGGATCGGTTTTAAGAATTTTATAACTTTTTTTAACTCCTATTATTTTTGGAGTTTGATACGTAATACATTATGGTTAAGTATTCAAAGTTTGATTTGGGGATTCCCAGCACCAATTCTTCTTGCATTATTGTTAAATGAAGCAAGAAGCACCAAGTTTAAAAAGTCAGTACAAACGATTACATACATGCCACACTTTATTTCAACGGTAGTTATTGCTGGTATGATCGTTGATATGGTCTCTACAAATGGTGTTATCACACAGATTATGCAGTTTTTTGGATATAAAGGAGGAAATTTACTGTATGTGTCTAGTTTTTTCGTGCCGATTCTTGTAATAAGTGATATATGGCAAAATATAGGATGGGGAACTATCATATATATCGCAGCATTAACAGGTATTCCAGAAGAGCTATATGAAGCAGCCGAAATGGATGGTGCGAAGCGATTAGCGAAAGTAAGACATATAACATTACCAGGAATAGCACCAACAATTGTTACCATGTTTATTTTAAAGATTGGTAATCTAATGACAGTAGGTTGGGAAAAAATCGTTTTATTATCGAACTCAGCAATTACAGATACAGCACAGGTTATTTCATCGTTTGTTTATACGCAAGGTTTGCTAGGTGGACAATATAGTTATACTGCTGCAATTGGCTTATTTAACTCAATCATTAATTTTATACTTATTATATCTGCAAATGCAGTAAGTAGAAAAATTAATGATACTAGTTTGTGGTAGAAGGAGGTAGAGATTATGTTATTAAAGAAAAAATTGACTGTATTCGATGTATGTAACTACCTACTACTTACTGTACTATGTGTTGTTACACTGTATCCTATTGTATACGTTATTATGGCATCTATAAGTGATCCGCTTTTATTAGAAGTACATGATGGATTATTGTTATGGCCACAAGGATTTTCACTAGATGCATATGAGATGGTTATATCAGATTCAAGAATCATAACAGGTTATAGAAATACGATTATGTATGTGGTACTCGGAACGTCTATTAATATGTTTATGACTTCACTCGGAGCGTTTGTATTATCAAGAAAAACACTTTATATTAGAAAGTTTTTAATGATTGCAATTATTATTACCATGCAATTTGGTGGGGGATTGATTCCTACTTACTTGGTTGTTTCGGGTATTTTGGGCACATCTATATGGACGCAGGTAATCCCAGGTGCAATTGCAGCGATGAACTTGATTATTTTGAGAACAGGCTTTGAGTCTATACCTGATAGCTTGATTGAATCAGCGAAAATTGATGGGGCAAATGATTTGCATATTTTATTAAAAATAACATTGCCACTTTCCAAAGCGGTACTAGCAGTTATTGCACTTTACTATGGCGTAGAGCACTGGAATCAATGGTTGAAGGCGACTATTTATTTGAGAAGTAGAGATTTTTATCCACTACAAGTGTTCTTAAGAGAAATCTTAATCGAAAGTTCAGTAGAGGAGACGATGTTAAGTGTTGCGACTACCTATGTTGCAGATATGACAGATGTTATTAAATATGCATCAATTATGGTATCCATTATACCAGTATTATGCGTATATCCTTTTATACAAAAATTCTTTGTAAAAGGTGTTATGGCAGGTGCTGTTAAGGGGTAATATCACAAAAAGAGATTGCATCTAGGTTGCATACCTTGGCGCATGCGCCACATAGGGTACAGGTGTCTACGTTATTGTGAATAGAGCCGTCGGATTTTAGACGAAGCGAATAATGTGGACATGCAATTAAGCATCTCTTACAACGGACACATTTAGATTGATCCAAACTCCAACGAGTTTTAGGTGAGTTTACAGATTCCATAGTGAGCTCCTATCGTTTTTGTTGTGAGTATAGCATAGGAAATTATATATTTCAATGGTAGTAGAAAGTAGAACATAAAATACTAGGAGGTATGAAAATGCAGGAGTTTTTTACAACAAGTACACAAGTAAAAAAGAAAACAGATTTTGATGTCATCGTAGCAGGTGGCGGTATGGCGGGCTGTTCAGCAGCTTTAGCAGCAGCAAGAAACGGTTCAAAGGTATTGCTTATTGAAAAATTAATTAATTTAGGTGGCTTAGCTACAAGTGGTATGGTTATTTTTTATTTCCCATCTCTTTGTACTGTTGCTGGAAAGAAGATTATGGGCGGTTTAGCAGAAGAGCTATTACACGTTTCTATCAAATATGGACACAATACACTACATCCTGATTGGAAGTTTGGCACAGAGGCAGTAGATGAAGGTATTCCATACGCAACGATGTTCTCTGTTCCAAGTTTTATCGTAGCACTTGATGAAGCACTTGAAGAGGCAGGCGTTACGATATTATTCGATAGTGTATGTGTAGATAGCATTTTTGAGGATGGAAGCTGTAAAGGCGTGATTGTCGAAAATAAAGAAGGTCGTGTATTCTACGGATGCAAAGCACTTGTAGATGCAACAGGTGATGTTGACTTATTCCATAGAACTGGTGCTGAGTGTCTTGAAAATGATAAAAACTATTTATCTTACTGGACACAGTTCATTACAATGGACAGAATGAAGGATGCTCTAGAGACAGATGATATTAGAAAAGCTGTACGCTACGGTGAATTTGGCGTAGGTATGGAAGGTAGAAATTATGATGGCAGTACAGAACGTATTGCGAGAGAATATTCTATTGAAACGGGTGAAGAGGTAAGTGAATTTGTATTTGAGGGAAGAAGATTCCTTAGAAAAGTGCTTCAAGATATGGACACTACAAAGGAAATGGCAATGGTTGTTCCAAACCAAGCGCAATATAGAACAACACGTCAAATCGTAGGTAATTATACGTTGAACAATAGTGATATCAATAAGCATTTTGAAGATTCGATTGGATATATTACATCGTTTGATGATATTGGTGAGCAATTATTAGAAATTCCATATAGCACACTTGTAACATCAAGTCATAAAAATATGCTAACAGCAGGAAGAACTATTTCTGCAATTGCAAAGGTACGTGAAGCAACTAGACTAATCGGTTCTTCAGCAGTAACAGGAGAAGCCGCAGGACTTGCTGCATCTATTGCAGTACAAAAGGGTATTGATGTAAATGATGTTTCTGTTCCAGAATTACAAGAAGCATTGACTAAGGGTGGTGTTAAGATTCATTTTGAAGACGAACAGCTTTTAGTATTACAACGAAATGTACAACAGGATGTAAAACATTAGAGGAGGAAGCATAAATGATTTATAGACCATTTGGTAAAGTGGCAGATAGTGTATCTGCAGTAGGTATGGGAACTTGGAATATTGGTGGACAATGGGGAGAGATGACCGATGAGCTTGCGATTGAAATCGTGAAAAGTGCTTACGAGCATGGAGTAACTGTTTTTGATACAGCTGAAACCTATGGAGATCCACATGGTATTTCTGAAATAAGATTAGGAAAAGCGCTAAAAGATATTAGAGATAAGGTAGTAATCGTATCCAAAATTGGATACTGGGGATTTAGACAAGGTGAAACACTAGGTCTTAAAACAGTAGATAGCATCAGATTATGTGGACATGCGATTTGTGGTAGATTACAGACAAGCTGTGTAGATGTAATCTTATGTCATCATGATATGATTGAAGACCCATCTGTATTTATTGATGGATTTGAATGCTTGATTGAAGAAGGATTTTTAAAACACTATGGAATATCAACAAACAATTTCGATGTTTTAAAGAATTTCTATGAAGTGTCAAAGGGAAGATGTAGCGTTGTTGAACTTGATTATTCACTAGCAAATAAGCAACCAGAAGAAGAAATATTACCTTTCTGTATGGAGCATGGCATTGCAGTACTCGCAAGAGGACCTTTAGGCATGGGTGTGCTTTCAGGAAAATTTGATGAGAACACTGTATTTACAGATGCAGTTCGTGCACCATTTAATGAAGGTGGAGAGAAGAGAGAGAAATTCTTAAGTGACTTAGCAGTTGTAAAAAATACAAAAGAAGTACTAGATCAAAAAAATCAAGAAATGTCTCTTGCAGAAGCTGCTGTAAAATATATTATTTCACATCCAGCTGGTGTTATTGCTATACCAGGTATGACAACCATCAGCCAAGTAGAGAAAAATACAGCTGCTGGAGCAACAGTATTTACACCAGAAGAATTTGCAAAATTATAAGGATTTAAGGAGCATTAATATGGAAAATCAATTAGAAGGTATGCAATTCCCTATCTCAGAGGATGAATTGATAGAACGCTACGAAAAAAATGTATTTACAGCTGTAGTACATGACACAATTAGAAAGCTCGGATTTCATGAGCCAATTGCGCTACCATTATATTTAAAGCCGGTTGTTTTAGGACAACGCTTATGTGGACCAGCTTTTACGGTAAAGGGTGCACCATGGAAGCGTATTGATATCGATTTTGATGATGATGAACGTCATAAAGAAATGGATACACGTTCACGTTGCATGAGCGAATATTATCATAATTGCGTTCCTATTTGGGATTGTAGTGGTGATATGTATCATGCACAGTATGGCGAAATGATGTCAGCACAATCTATGGTACTAGGCTGTAGAGGTGCGATTGTTGATGGTGGTGCAAGGGACAGTGAACGTATCGTAGAAATGGGATTTAAGGTATGGTATCGCTATTTAACACCTACACCAATGATTAATTTCAAGATTCTAGATTGGCAAGTTCCAATTATTGTAGGTGATGTTGTGATTAATCCAGGGGATATTTTATTTGCAGACAGAGATGGTATCGTATGCATTCCAAGAAAGATGGCATATGAAGTTCTTTTGAAGGCAGAAGAAGAAGTTAGTACGGAAAAATCATGGCGAGAAATCATTGCTGAAAAATTAGATCCTAAGGAATCATATAAACGCGGTGTATTATTTTAAAAAAGCATAAATTATTAGGAAAAGGTAGGAAAAAGATATGTCTTGTAAATTTACATTTATTGGAGCAGGAAGTTTAGTTTTTACTAGAGAATTAATTAAGGATATTTTAAGCTATCCAGCACTTAGTGATTCAACACTCACACTTATGGATATTAATGATGAACGCTTAGAAATGAGTTATCAAGCGGTAGAGCGTATTATAAATGCTGGAAATTACCCAGCAAAGGTTGTTAAAACAAAAGATAGGGTAGAAGCTTTAAAAGGAGCTGACGGTGTAGTTTGTACGATACAAGAAAGCTATGACGTATGGAAGCATGATTTATTGATTCCAAAGAAATATGGTGTAGATATTTGTGTCGGTGATACACGCGGACCAAGTGGGATTTTCCGTTATTTACGTACAATCCATACAATATTAGATATTGCTGCTGATATTGAAAAATATTGTCCAAAAGCTGTATTTTTAAATTACACAAATCCTATGGCAATGATATGTCGTACAGTCCAAGAAGTATATCCAAATCTTCTCACATCAGGACTATGTCATAGTGTACAGGGTACATCAGAAATGCTTGCAGACTGGATTGGTGCAGATTATAAAGATATTACATACACTTGTGCAGGTATCAATCACCAAGCATTCTACACAGAATTTAAATGGAAGGGCGAAGATGCATATCCACTCATTGACAAAGCGATTAGAGAGCGTGAAGACATTTACAATAAAGAACCAGTTAGAAATGAAATGTATCTAGCACTCGGCTATTATCCAACAGAATCATCAGGACATAATAGTGAGTATAACGCTTGGTTCCGTAAACGCCCAGACCTTATTGAAAAATATTGTAATGGTACGAACTGGAATCCAGGTGAATCAGGATTTATCCTAAAACGTTATGAGGTTCATGATAACTTACGTGAAAAATTTGATAAATTCATGACAGAGGAAGTGAATTTAAAACGTGGACATGAATATGCTGCATGTATCTTCAATGCAATATTAGGCGATGGCGAAATGTTTAAGTTCAATGGAAATATGAGAAATTTCAATTTAGTTGATAATCTTCCATATGGTGCTTGCGTTGAAATTCCTGTTGTAGCTTCTAAAAATGGTATTGAGCCAATGAGAGTTGGACCTATCCCACCTCAATTAGCATTACTTTCAGGTAATTCTGCTCAAATCGAAGATATGGCAGTACAAGGATACCTAACAGGCAATAAAGAAATGGTATACCAAGCAATTTGCTTTGATCCTCTTACAAGTGCAGTACTTTCACTCAAAGAAATTAGAGATATGGTAGATGAAATGTTTGAGAAAAACATGGAATGGTTACCAACATTTCAAAAATAAAGAATCATAGTAGGACAACACTATAATGGGCAACAATGCCCATTATAGTGTTGTTTTTTTGTGTAGATTGTTATAATAAGTGTATAGTAGTAGTGATATTAATGTCCCATATAACGAAATGGAAAACTTTGCCTTTGTACTTGATTTATCAGAGACAGAGCCTGGCTTAACAATGCTATCTAGATTATACCTTTATCCTGATTTATCACTTGGTTTAAATGGATATTGCATGGACTATTCATAAGGTACAGCTATATTAGTTCAGATAACACCTTTAAGACTTCCTTCGCGATGATCGCATGTCCAAGCTCTGTTGGATGCACACCATCTAGAGAGAGACTGCAGTCATCATAGACATCCACAACGTATTGCTGTAAAATTCCATCTAGTGCTAAATATTTATCTCCATATTTTCTTGCTAACTTACGTATGCATTGAATTTTAGGGTCTAAATCTTCTCGCCAGACCGCTTTTTCTTCCATACTATTTAGCAAGAATGGCTCTATCATTATAATCTTTGTATGAGGTAAATCTCTTTTGAGATCAGATAATAGCTGCTCATAATTACGTTCGAATTGTGCTAAGGAAGTCGGATCTAAACTGTCATATCTTCTCCAGGTATCGTTGATTCCGATTAAAATCGTAATAATATCTGGCTTAATCTTTAAGACATCCTCCTGATATCTAAGTAACAAATTGCATGTTCTATCTCCCGATACACCCTTATTTATAAAAGTAATATCCTTGTTAGGGCACATGATGTTATAAAGCGCTGCAACCTTGCTTGCATAACCAGCTCCTAAATCTAAAGCATTTTCTCTGTCTCTGCCACAATCTGTCACAGAATCTCCTTGAAATAAAATTTTCATGTTTTTCACTTTCTACCTTTCTTTACCTTTAATATGGACGAAGAAATCAAAAGACAAGCAGACGCACTTTTTGGTGGACTTGGTATGAACATCTAAACAGCATTTAATATTTTTGTTCGCCAATCTCTAAGGGATGGCAAAATTCCTTTTGACATTTCGCTTAATCAGCCAAACAGAGAAACATTAGCAGCTATGATTGAAGCGGAAAGGATAGCAAGAGACCCATCAGTAAAAGGTTATACTGATTTAGATGAGCTTTTTGCTGATCTGCTGTCTTTAATCTCGAAAACCTTCTTAACAATATCATATATTTTTTTTATAATACTTGCAATTGATTTCCTTGACAAAATTCATAGAAGTGATAAAATTAGATTATAAGATACGAAAGTTGACAATATAACGATAACGTATCATGTAATAGAGGAGGTCTATGAAAGAAGATAAAATTGGGAATTTGCTAAAGATTTCACTGGAATCATTTGAGGAGCGTGTATGTGCAAATCCGCAAGTAGATTGTCTGCAAGGTGAAATAGTCCGTGTTTTGAAGGATTTATCTAAGGCAGTTACTAGGAGTGAGTATGTTCCGAGTACGCCGACAACAGATAATCCATCATTGTCAGAAGATTACATATTTGATACGAATGATGAAAAACTAGTACTAAAAGATTTAACAAAAGAACATTTTGTCGCTAAGATTAAGGATTTAGGAAAGGGCGCTTGTAATAGGAAACAGAAAGGGTTACAACAAGAGTATTTATACGTTTTCCAGTACCCATGTAAAATGTATAGAAGAGATTTAGAAGAAAGTGGCATTGATTTAGAAAATGTACTGATTTACATTAAGATAAATAATAGAAAAGTTCCGTATAAGAAGATTTTTGTTGTTTCATTTCATAAGAATAGAATAAAATTGGAAAGGTGATAGGTGAGAATATGCATGATTTAGAATTTGCTTACTGCAATGAATGTGAAGATTTAGTAGAATACGATGTGTTCGAGGAAGAAGTTTCAGAAGAGTACAAAGGCCAAAAAGTAGCGTTTACATTTGCCATAGGAAGATGCAAATGCTGTGGTGCTGAAGTGTCTACGGATCTTGAGTATAACGCTAGAAGAGCAGAAGAGAAAATACGCGCCTATAAAAAAGCTAAGGGTATTATTGACGTGGAAGAAATAACAGAGATACTCGAAAAGTATAATGTCGGAAAAGAATCACTTGCTAAGATTGCAGGATTTGGAACGGTTACGATCAAAAGATATTATGACGGCGTAATCCCAGCGAAGGAATATTCGGATGTTTTAATAGATTTTCTGAATGATGAAGAGATATTTATAGAAGCGACACATCGCAATAAGAGTAAATTGACTGCAGTAGCTTATCACAAGATATTAGAAAGATATCATAGATTACAAGAAATCAAAGACTCAAAAACAGACCAAGTAGTGAATTATATATTGGCGAATCTAGGAGAGGTTACACCACTAGCATTAGAAAAATTACTTGCTTTTTCGAATGGTGTTAATTATGCTATGAATGGAAATCAGTTAATGGCTGATGAATGTCAGGCATGGCAGCATGGACCAGTGTATCCAGTTGTATATGCTAGATATAAAAGCTATGGTTACAAGCCCATTGATAGTGGAATCAAAAGCAATCATGGATGTATGCTTTCTAAACTTTCTACAGATGAGATGAAAGCAATAGATTTGACGATTTGTACATTTGGATTGTATTCACCTAGGACACTTGAGATGGTAAGTCATACTCAAATGCCGTGGAAGGAAAAGCGAATAGGTTATAATCATGATGAGTCGGGGCGTGAAGTAATAGATGAAACATCTGTCAAAGAGTTTTATACAAAAAGGCACCTTGACTGTGAGAAGAACATTATAGAATATATTCAAATATGTATGAAAGAGGCAAGAGGAGAAGCGGTATCATGAAAAAATACACATTAGATTATAAGGAATATTACAAACTAGCTAGGCAGGTGGCTGCACAAAGCTGTGTGCTTCTTCGCAATGAAAAGCAAGCATTACCACTAAAATCTGGTGAGAAGGTGGCGATGTTTGGTCGTTCTACTTTTAACTATTATAAGAGTGGATTAGGCTCAGGTGGGCTTGTGAACACTCCGTATGTTGTGAGTATTTTAGATGCACTACAAGAGGAGGAAGATCTTGTATTAAACGCAGATGTTTTACAAGTGTATGAGTCATGGATCGAGGAGCATCCCTATGATGCAGGTCAGGGCTGGGCGAAGGTGCCTTGGTCGCAGGAGGAAATGCCTGTAACGGATGAATTGATTGCGCTTGCAGGGGATGCGGATGTTGCGATTATTACGATCGCTAGAACGGCTGGTGAGGATCAGGATACGAGAGTAGAGGAAGGTAGTTATTTATTAACCGAAATCGAGAAGGACATGATCGAAAAAGTATGCAAATCTTTTCAGAGAACAGTCGTACTTTTAAATGTAGGGAATATTATCGATATGAAATGGGTAGAGGAATATAAGCCTTCTGCTGTTATGTATGTTTGGCAAGGTGGTCAAGAGGGTGGTAACGCTGTCTGTGACATTTTGATGGGAAGAGAGAATCCATCGGGTAGCTTGACAGATACAATAGCTTATGACATTAAGGACTATCCATCTACGGTTTATTTTGGGGATGCAGACCGCAATTTTTATCAAGAAGACATCTATGTGGGTTATCGTTATTTTGAGACCTTTGCTCAGGAGAAAGTGTTGTATCCATTTGGTTTTGGATTATCATATACGACCTTCGATATGAAAGCGAAGATAGCAGGAGATATTGCATACAATGACCTAGAAATAGAGGTAGAGGTGACGAATACTGGAACATGTGCTGGACGAGAAACAGTACAGGTGTATATGTCCGCACCACAAGGACTACTTGGAAAGCCTGTGAGAGTGCTTGTTGCATTTGCAAAGACAGAAGTGCTTGAGGCAGGAGAAACTGCTTCTATCATGATTCCTGTTGAAAAAGAATGCCTTGCTTCCTTTGATGATAGTGGTGTGACAGGAACAGCATCTAGTTTTGTATTAGAGGCTGGAAAATATGAGTTTTATATCGGGGAAGATGTTAGAGGGGCAGTGCTTTGTGGTAGCGTAGAACAAGACTTTCTCATAGTTGAAGCATTAGAGGAAGCGTACGCACCAACGCAAGGGTTTAAGCGCTTGAAACCTATTAAGATGGCAGATGGAAGTTTTTATCCAGCAGAGGAATCTGTTCCACTTAGGACATTAGATCCTAGTGAGAAGGTTTTGGCACGTAGAATGCCAGAGATTTCATACACTGGGGATTTAGGTTATAAATTAGAGGATGTATATGCGGGCAATGTTTCCTTAGAAGAGTTTATAGGACAACTTAGCGAGGATGATTTAATTTGTCTATTTAGAGGAGAGGGCATGTCAAGCCCTAGGGTTACACCGGGGACTGCTTCAGCCTTTGGCGGAGTCACAGATACACTTGTAGACTTCGGGATACCAGCAGCATGCTGTGCAGATGGACCTTCAGGTATTCGTATGGATTGTGGTACAGTTGCAACCTCGCTACCAAATGCAACGGCAGTCGGTTGCACTTTTAACTATGATTTGACACAGGCATTATATAGTATGCTAGGTCTAGAGCTTAGAAGACATAAGATAGATACACTACTTGGTCCTGGCATGAATATTCATAGAAGCCCACTCAATGGCAGGAATTTTGAATACATTTCCGAGGATCCATATCTAACAGGTCGCATGTCATGTGCACAGCTTTTAGGTATAGATTCGGCAGGTGTGACCTGTACTGTGAAGCATTTTTGTGGAAATAACCAGGAGATGAGACGCCATTATGTGGACAATGTTATATCGGCTAGAGCACTTCGTGAAATTTATCTGAAAGGTTTTGAAATGGCAGTAAAAGAGGGCAAGTGCCACTCTGTAATGACGACCTATGGACCAGTGAATGGTATTTGGACTGCAGGAAGCTATGATCTAAACACTGTTATATTGAGAGACCAGTGGGGATTTGAAGGCATTGTGATGACTGACTGGGGCGCTATGGCGAACTTTGAGGGCAAGGTGGGTAGCAAGCAAAATCGCGCACCTATGGTAGTCGCAGGCAATGATTTATATATGGTAACCTCGGATAGTGCGAAAAACCTTGAGCAGGACAATGTTAAAGAACAGCTTGAAGCAGGCTATGTGAAGAAAAGTGATTTACAGAGAAATGCAATGCATATTTTACAGTTTATTTTGGATTATCCAGTGATGCAACATTTCTTATATCCAGATCGCGTTGATATCATAGAAGAACATAAACCTGAGTGTTTTGACATGGCTGGTGAAGAAATTCATTATGTGAAAATTACATCAGGTCAGGATGGGTATAAAGTGGATACTAGTATCATCGATACCACGCAAGGAAGCTCTGTTATATTTGGAATAATCGCTGAGGATGCAGATGTGTACGAGGTTTCTATGAAGATGAAATCGGATTTAACTGCATTTGCTCAAATACCGATTACCTTTTTCTATGACAACACATTCAAGGGTATGGTGACGATTTTTGGTACAGAAGGCAAGAGCGTGACACAAAAAGCTGAAATTGGTTTCTTACATGGAAATACCCATTTTGTGAAATTGTTCTTTGGTGCTACTGGACTTAAGCTAGAAGAAGTAGTATTCTATAAATGTCATAAATAATCCTTTTGTTTGATTGTAGAGCAGAATTTGACATTCTGCTCGCGTGTCTCTTAAAGGGCATTTTGACAGGGAGAATACAAATGAAAAAATTAAGTATTATTAGTATAGTAATCTCCACGGTACTCCTTTTTCAAGGCTGTGGGGATTTTTTTGTAGATACAGAGCGTATAAGTGGACAAGAGGTAGTAATACTAGAGGATGTAGAAACACTAGAGGAGCTTGTTCCCTCACAGCTAGATGAGGACACCATTAATATAGAAGAAGTGCTTGAACCAAAAGTATACGAACTAGATATAAAGATGGTCGGTGATAATCTGATACATCAAAAAATTTTTTCTACAGGCTTACAGGAAGATGGAAGCTATGATTTTCCAGACCTATATAGTCACATGGATTCTGTGATTAAAAAAGCCGATATAGCGATTGTAAATCAAGAAACCATCTTTGTGGATGATGATGAAGCTAGCACCTATCCGAGATTTGGCACACCTACTGCAATAGGAGATGCACTTGTTGCAGCAGGCTTTGATATAGTAGCTCATGCCACCAATCACACAGCGGACAAGGGCGTAGATGCCATCCAAACAACACTCGATTTTTGGGACAGCTACGAGGATATTACCGTATTAGGAATCCATGAAAGTCCTGAGGAATCGGATGTCGCATACCTCGAACAAAATAACATCAAGCTTGCATTTGTAAACTATACATTTAGCCTAAACCAACTTGATGCAAACATCACAGGATATGAATATATGGTAGACATGCTCGCTGATACAGATATTGCTGATACCATGCTAGAAGCAGAAGAGCAGGCTGAGCTTACCATTGCGATCTTACACCTTGGCACAGAATATGTATTCGAACCTACAGACTACACCTGCCAACAAGTTGACAAATTTATCGACTTAGGTGCTGATATCGTACTTTGTACCCACCCACACGTAATCCAACCATACGGAATACATACCACGGAAAATGGGAATACTGCACTTGTGTATTATAGCCTAGGAAACTTTTGTTCAGGACAAGACCAAATACCACGCCTTTTAGGTGGCATGGCAGAATTTACCATCCAAAAAACGGTAGAACTAGACGGCACCATACACTATGACCTGCCCTACTACAGCATGACACCGATTGTCATGCACTACGCCGATGACGAAATGGCACCATACCTCCTAGCAGCATACACAGAAGAACTAGCATCTAAACACTGGGTACAAGAAGAATACCCATTCACCAAAAGCGAACTCTTCACCCTCTACCAAAACATTCTAGAGGGCAATACCGAACTACTGGCTGATTATGCCGCCATCTGGGACTAGAATAGTTTCTGTGTTTTGAATATTGCGCTATAGTTCTCCGTAGCACTACTAGGATGATAGGGAACATCATCCAAGGAGTGACGGCTCACAAATACCTGTTAAAAAGCAATGTATAGGTCGCAAGATATGCCATAAATATATGAGGTACAACGTATAGAAGGAGAGATTAATATGAAAATAGCTTTTTTTGGAACGAAAGCATATGATAAGAAGTGGTTTGCACCACTTTCGGAGCAGTACAAGCAACAGATAAAATTTTTTAACCCAAAGCTCACAGCAGATACAGCGATGCTAGCAAAGGGATACGATGCGGTATGCGCATTTGTAAATGCAGAAATCTATGAGGAGACGATTAAGGTACTACATCAAGTCGGCGTAAAGGTGATTTTGATGCGGTGTGCGGGCTATAACAATGTGGATTTGGATGCAGCGAAGGCATGCAGCATCAAGGTGTTACGAGTGCCAGGGTATTCACCAGAGGCTGTGGCAGAGCATGCGATGACGCTTGCAATGGCAGCGAATAGGCGTATTCACAAGGCATACAATAAAGTAAGGGACAATGATTTCTCGCTCAATGGACTTTCAGGTATCAATCTATTTGAAAAAACAGCAGGTATCATAGGGACGGGTAAAATCGGGCAGGCGATGATTCGCATATGTAAGGGTTTTGGTATGAAGGTGATAGCCTATGATGCTTTTCCAAATAAGGATTTGGACGTTGCATATGTGTCGTTAGATGAGGTGCTAGAAACTGCAGATTTAATTTCACTACATTGCCCACTCTTAGAGACGACACACCATATGATTAACCAAGAAAGCATTGCAAAAATGAAAGATGGTGTTATATTAGTGAATACCTCTAGAGGTGGTCTAATCAATACAACAGATTTGATTGCAGGGATTAAATCAGAGAAATTCCATGCAGTAGCACTAGATGTATATGAGGAAGAGTCTGAGCTAGTATTTGAGGATTATTCAGACGATATTTTAAATCAGACCACTACAGCGAGATTGTTATCTTTTCCGAATGTGATTTTAACTTCGCATCAAGGATTTTTGACGATGGAAGCACTGATTACTATTGCAGAGGTTACGCTCCAAAATGCAGTAGATTACGAAAAGGGAGTGGATTTAGTAAATGAAGTACTTGAGTAAGAGAAAGATTCCGCCGATTGGCCATAGAATTTTAAAGTCTGCAATTGTTGTAGTTTTTGTATATTTGATTTATTATCTAAGGGGTTACCAAGGTATCCCCTTTTACTCTGCGATTGCAGCGATTCAGTGTATTCAACCATACAAAGCTAATAGTAAGGCTGTATCTATTAATCGTGTTTTTGGCACATTTAATGGTGCGTTTTATGGGATGATTACTGTTTTGATCGATCTTTATTTGGTATCAGAATTTAATGAATTTCATCATTTTTTACTAGTTTCCTTTATGATTATCCCACTCATGTACACAGCAGTTATATTCAAATATGCAGAAGTATCTTATTTTAGTGCAGTTGTGTTTTTGAGTATTTCTATTAACCATATCGGGGATGAAGTTCCCATTATTTTCGTGTTAAATAGAGTGATAGATACCTTGATAGGTGTAGCTGTTGCTACGATTGTCAATAGAGTCACTATACCGAAAAAGCGAGATACGAAGACCCTTTTTGTGAGTGGATTAGATGAGATTTTATTAAAAGAAGACGATAGTATGACACCATACAGCAAGGTGGAGCTCAATCGTATGATAGAAAAAGGCCTACGTTTTACGATTGCAACCGAACGAACAGTAGCATCTTTAATAGAAGGTAACCGAGGGATTTTCTTGAAACTACCAGTTGTTGTGTTTAATGGTTCTGTTTTGTATGATTTGAGGACGAAGACCTGTTTAGAAGTAAAAAGTATGGAAGTAGATGTAATAAAAAGAATACAAGAGCTAATAAAAAAAGAAGAGCTCTGCTGTTTTACAACTGGATTTTTGCAAGAAACCTTGATTATATATTATGATAAGCTCTACCATGATGCAGAAAAAAGTCTCTATGAGTCACGAAGAACATCTCCATATCGCAACTATCATCAAGGGGATTTGATAGAAGGCACGGTTCCATTTTACTTAATGACACTTGGGGAAAACACCAAGATTACCAAGCTATACCATGCCCTCAAGGATAGTCCTATGTATGAAAACATCCGTATGACACGTACCGTTTCAAAGGAATATCCAGAACAGGTTTATTTGAAAATCTATGATAAAGAGGCTACGAAACAGAATATGATTGATGTTCTAAAAGATAGATTACAGGTTGAAAAAACAGTTACTGTAGGGACCATTCAGGGTGAATACGATATTGTCCTAAAAGAAGATAATCAAAACAAGGCGGTAAAGAAAATCAAGCAATCTTTCGAGAAACCTATTTGGTAAAAACTCCTTTACAGACCTAAAAAAGAGGCGCATGTCGTACAGCAATCGGAACAATGGGTGGTGCAGTCGCACTCGGACATCCAGTAGGAGCATCAGGTTGTAGAGTCCTAGTTACTTTGATTCACGAAATGCAAAAAAGAGAAGCAAAAAAAGGTCTTGCTACCCTATGTGTTGGTTATGATATATGCAACCTGAGACAAATGTTGTTGATGAAGTATCGAAGTGATTCGGATTTTTCAAAACAGTTCGAGCTATTGCTTACAGAAGGTTCTGCGGATGTTACTATTGATGTTGGGGCAGCTTATTCAGAAGAACCAAAGATTTCTACTCTATGGGCATTGTTACTTAATGCAGGGTATGTAACGGTAGCAAATACTTCCTTTCTTGGTGACAGTCTACTTCTTAAAATACCTAATGAAGAGGTATTTTGCTCTTTCAAGAAATTGATAGGTGAATATACAGGACTTGGTGAAGAATCACTCAAAAATCTATATGTTATTTCTCGGTATGTGTATGTATCTTAAAAAGCACTATAGAGTCACTTCTAATATTGAAAGCGGAGACGGTAGAGCAGATATTATGTTAGAGGCTTTAATACTTGAATATCCACATATAGTCATCGAGTTTAAGCAAGGGGAAGACGTAGAGAAGCTTGCAAATGATGCAATACAGCAAATAGAAGAGAGACAATACGCTGTAGATTTACGCGGTGAGATAATATTGCTTGGGGTTGCCCACAATAAAAAGAAGTGTGAAATACAGTCAAAGGTGATACGTGGTTTTTAACAAATTCAGGGAGAATAAAGAATATACAACGTGAATGTAGACTATATATAGACTAAATTTAATAAGGATGACAAAAGGTATACCTTTTGTCATCCTTATTTTTTTCGCTTAATTATCTATATAATACACGAAAACGTATAATTCCACAATATAAATGCACCAATTACAGTGTTTTTTTGCTAAAACAAAAGGTATACCTTTTGCATGCAAAGGAGGAAAAGCATATGGCTATTGTATTATTTGACCACAATCAAAAAACGTACAATAACATGTGTTTTTTGTTTGCAACAAACAAACGTGTCGCAGTGGTACAGCCTACTGGAACAGGCAAGAGCTTTCTTTATATGAAGTGGATGGAGGAGCACACAGACCAGAGGATTTTGGTGGTGTCACCTTCTAGGTATATTTTCAAGCAATTAGATGCTTATCAGAAAGAGGCGGGTGTACGTTTCACGCATGTGCAGTATCTTACGTATGCGAAGCTTGCGAATCTAGAGGTGGAAGAGATAGCAAGCTACAAGCCAGACTTCATCGTATTAGATGAGTTTCACAGATGTGGGGCGAAGGAGTGGGGACGAGGCATTACGACTTTGCTAGATGTCTATGAGGAGGCCCTTGTACTGGGGACTTCGGCAACACCGATTCGTTACCTCGATAGCTGTAGAAATATGGCAGAGGAAGTGTTTCATGGCACGTATGCTGTGAATATGTCAATCGGGGAGGCGTTGGAGCAGAAGATTTTACCGACACCGATTTATATCGCTTCCTATTATTCATTTCTCGGTGAGTTAGAGGTATTAGAGGAGCGTGTGAAGCAAACGGGCAATGAAAGGCTTCGTATTCAACTATATAACAAAATCAAAAAAGCAAAACGCATGTTGCTAGATCAGGAGCTACAGCTCTGTGATATTTTCAAAAAGCATATGCGTAGTGCAAGTGGTAAATATATTGTGTTTTGCAGTAGCGAAGAAAAGTTATTAGAGGCAATGGAGCAAAGCTGTGAATGGTTCGTAGGATTAACAAGCAAGGTGCATCAATATAAGGTGCTGTCATCCTATGGTGAGTCAGCTACAGAGTTTGAGGCATTTTCACAAGACGCAGATGATTCAGCCATCAAACTACTTTTTTGTGTAGATATGTTAAATGAAGGGATTCATGTAGCCGGCATCGATGGGGTCATCATGCTACGTAGCACCGAGTCGCTCAATGTTTATTATCAGCAACTGGGACGAGCACTCACTTGTGTCGACGACGCGGATAGACAGCCGATGATTTTTGATTTGGTCAATAATTTTGAACATGGACGTTCAAATGTAGTCGGTGATTATGGTGTACAACAATTCCTTTCCCTTGTCGGTGGTTCAGATGAATCGCTAGAGTATGAACTTTACGATTATATCCTAGACCTACGCAAAGCTTTAGATGAAATACGAAATACCTTCGAACAAAACTGGGAGTACAACTACGAGAGTGTCAAAGAATTCGTTTCCAAACAGGGGAGATTCCCGTATAACCTAGAGACTTATCACGATATAGACCTCGGTTCTTGGTGCATCGTACAGCGTAGACAATACCAAAAAGGCATACTAGAAGCGAGTCGTGTAACGCGCTTAGATGAAATCGACTTTATCTGGAATCCAAGAGAAGAACAGTGGTATGTACGCTTTGAGGAATTGAAGGCTTACATGCAGATACATGGCAAGGAGCCAAAGAGTAATAAAGAACCAGCACTCTATATTTGGCTGTCAAAACAAAAAGCATTTTATATAGAAGGAACACTACCAAAGGAATGTGAGAAAGCACTCCTAGAACTCAGTGTTTCCCTAGAAAAGAAAACTTACGAGGACATCTGGCAAGAACGCTACGAGACCTTACGTGAATATGTATCATCCACAGGAAGTTTACCTTCCAAGAATGCAGTGCTATGCGACATCAAGATTGGTGCATGGCTGGTGGAACAAAAGACGAAGGAAAAGAATGACAACCTGTCTGAACCACAAAAAGAATTGCTAGAGCAGTTGGGGGTCACATTTAGAAGTAGAAAAGAAAAAGCATTTGATGAAAATGTAGAAATACTAAAGAAGTTCGTTGATACCTATAAAAGATTTCCAAATACAAATGAAAAATACGAGGGCTTCGGACTCGGCGTGTGGTGCTCTAGGATACGCGAGGAATACCAAGCGGGAGAGCTGCAAGAGGAACAGGTAGAAGTGCTGCAAGGGATGCACTTCGATTTGAGATCCACCTATGAGATCCGTAGGGAAGAGCAGTGGAATAAATCCTATGCCCATGTGCAGGATTTTGTAAAACAAAATGGAAGACTGCCACGCAGTAGAGAGAGCCAGGCGATGTATGGCTGGCTGAAGAAACAGAAGCAGGTGCGAGAACTTGGGGTGCTTAGTGAGGTACAGGTGGTACGATTGCGCGAGTTGAAC
Source organism: Lachnospiraceae bacterium (assembly GCA_044425805.1). Lineage (GTDB taxonomy): Bacteria > Bacillota > Clostridia > Lachnospirales > Lachnospiraceae > RGIG6307. The sequence continues at coordinate 96,585 of JAWXVC010000011.1, forward strand.
CCTAGGGTGTTGGAATGAATGGGGCAGTTATAGGAAGTGGAAGAAGGAGAGTATGGAAGTATGAAAAAAATTCTCATATATGCACATTATTATGTGCCAGATACTGCTTCTACAGGTCAAATTCTTAAAGAATTAGCAGAAGGAATGTTAGATCACTTTGAGGTTACGGTTATTTGTGTAGTTCCCAGTTATTTAGGTACTGTGGAGGGGCATTATAAAACAAAAGCTTTCTATAATGAAAATCTAAATGGTGTAAAGATTTTACGAATTAGAGTTCCTGAATTTTCTAAAGATAATAAATTAAGCCGCATCAAAAATATCATTACGTATTTTATCGGTGCGATGATTTCCACTTTCAAAGTAGGAAAGCAAGATTATGTTTTCTCAATTTCACAGCCACCGATTCTAGGTGGGCTACTAGGAGTTTGGGGAAAGTGGATTAAACATGCAAAGTTTATTTACAATATACAAGATTTCAATCCAGAGCAAATAGTTGCTGTTGGATATAGTAAGAGCAAAATGCTACTAAAATTTATGATGGCTTTAGATAAGTTCAGTTGTAGACAAAGTGATTTAATTATTACGGTTGGGCGAGACTTGGTGGATACAGTAAAGCACCGCTTTAGAAATCAAAAAATACCTAAGGTTACGATGATTAATAATTGGGTGGATGAACATGAAATTTTTCCACTTGAAAAGTCAAATCCTGGAGTGGTGAGGTTTAAACAGCAATACGGATTAGAAGATAAATTTATTATTATGTATTCTGGAAATATTGGTTTGTATTATGATCTCGAAAATATCATGAAAGTGATAGAAAAGTTTCCGAAAGGGACGAAAAGTGCTGATGGACTAGAAGTTGTATTTGTTTTTGTAGGTGCAGGTAGTGTACTAAATCAGTTAGTAGCTTACAAAGAAGAGCACCAAATGGATCAAGTTGTTTTTATTCCATATCAGGCAAAGGAAGATTTAATCTATAGTTTGAATGCTGGCGATGTTCATTGGGTCGTTAATGCAAAGGGGATAAAGGGTGTTTCGTGTCCGTCTAAGTGTTATGGTGTCATGGCTGCAGGAAAACCGATTCTAGGTGTATTGGAAGAAGCATCTGAATGTAGGTTGATTATAGAAGAGACTGGATGTGGTTTATGCTGTGAGCCAGAGGATTATGAAGCAATAGAGAGTCAGATATCTTCATACCTACGAGTTAGGCTTGAAGATATTTCTGATATGGGTATGGTGGGTAGAAGGTATTTGGAAGAGCATTTAACTATGCAGATTTCAGTGGAAAAATATATCACCGAAATCAAAAATTTTAGGAGTAATGGTTATGAATAGTAATTGGTTTAAGATTATATTAAAGCTTACAAATGTTTCATATGGTAAAAAGCTCGTACTGAAAGGGATTCCTTTTATTTATAACAAAAAAGGTGCTGAGTTGGTAATTGGAGAAAACGTTACGATTAAGAGCAGTTTTCTATCGAATCTAGTTGGATTGTATTCACGTACCATTATATTAACAAGAACACCAGAAGCAAAAATATATATTGGAGACAATGTAGGGATATCAGGGGCAACAATCTATGCGAGAAAAGGGATTTACATAGGTGACAATACTTGTATAGGTGGGAATGTGAAGATTTTGGATAATGATTTTCATCCAATAGATGTAGAACGGAGACTAACGCTGCTTCAAGATATACATGGTGGAGAAGTTAGTGAATTGATTCCTACGAAAGAGATTTATATAGGTAAGAATTGTTTTATCGGTTGTAATGCAATTATCTTAAAGGGTTCGGTTTTAGGTGATGGTTGTGTGGTAGGCGCAGGAGCTGTTGTGGCAGGTCAGTTTGAGGATGGATGTGTGATAGTGGGCAATCCTGGGAGAGTGAATAAATGATTATATTTTTACTTTTTACAAGTATATTAGTTTTATTATATTTTATAGGTTTTATTAATCAAGAAAAAATTATACATACATGGATGGATAGAAATTACACAATAGCAATTAAGGGGATTTCCATTTTGACAGTTATGTGGGCACATACAGGTGCTTCACTTGGGGTTGGTGGAATCCAGTTCATTGCAGGTGTAGGGGTTTCTTTATTTTTAATATTTTCGGGATATGGATTGGAACAATCTTTTCAAAAGAATGGTCTCAGAAGTTTTTGGACTAAGAGAGTTCTTAATGTTTTTGTTCCCTGTGTTATTGTGGATGTGATTTCGTCTATCATTGAGGGAACACCAATAAGAGTTTTCACTAATTGGTATATGACGTACATTTTGCTTTGTTACTTCATTTTTTATTTTATAAAATTATTTGTATTAAAATACAATCTTCTAAAAATACAGATTTACCTATTGATGTGTGTGTTTGCAGTATGGTTTGTGATTGAAAGTACTATTTCAGTGGATATATCAATGCCGTTTTTACAAGCAAGACAGATGATGTCTTTTGTTACGGGAATATATATTGCAATAAATCAAGTGAAAGTTAAAAAGTTTATTGATAAACATACATATTTATTGTGTTTTTTAACAAGTTTTTGTGCTGTTCTGTGTATGATAATTACACAATTAGATGTGATAAAAAATTTAAATTATATAATATCAAATTTTATTTCGTTAGGCACAGTATTACCACTAGCTATTATGATTTTGGTTTTTACTAATAAATATACTAAGATACTAGAAAATAAATACATATATTTTACAGGTCTATGTTCATATGAATTATATTTAATACATTTTCAAATTTTGCCAATAATAAAAAATAATCTGCAGAGTGTATTCCTGTTTTTAGTAAGTACATATATATTAGCGTATATATATAATAATTTAATAGGTGATTGCGAAACAAGTTCACATTTTTGATGAAAAACATGGATGAAATCTTGTTATACATGATTTTAGGGACTTAAAGTTTAAATAAGCATCATTGATTATAAGGAAAGTAAATT
>JAWXVC010000029.1:0-6507 GCA_044425805.1 Lachnospiraceae bacterium
CAAGTCTACTGCACGCCTTAATGGCGCAGTAGGCAAAGGCACGGAAAAGATAGCCTGCTATCTTATACCGCGCCTACCCCGTAAAACCAATCGAAAGATTGTTTTTATAGATAGCGCCGCGAATACGTGGCGCAGATGTGCCCTTTTAGCTCAGTCGGTTAGAGCATCTGACTGTTAATCAGAGGGTCGCCTGTTCGAGTCAGGCAAAGGGCGCCATTGGGCAGTAACTTCGGTTGCTGCCCTTTTTTGCGTATATAGGCGGTTTTTTGGCTTTTCGCTTTGTGCAGCCATCTGCAACAATTTCGTTTTGACCCTTGTTTTTTCATGTGTAAAGTGGTTACATCTAACACTTTATCTAACACCCTGCGAATATCTAACAACATCTACATTTTTAAATTGGAAAGAGCACTTGCACCTTATCTGCCATGTTTTGTTTACGGCTTGTATCTAAGTGTGCGTAGATATTCGCAGTGGTAGTTATATTTGAATGTCCTAACCATGATTGTATCTCTTTTAGGCTATAACCATTGTTCAACAAAAAGCTGCCACAGCTATGCGAATACAGTATAATTAAGACAAATCGGAAAAGCCTTGATATATAAAGGGTTTTGAGGGTTTGTCTTATTCTTTTTCCAACAAATATTAAGACAAAAATGAGTAATATGACTTACTCAAAAAATAGCTAATGTTTCATTAGTACTAAAAAATAACATCAAAATAGCTGTTTTGGAGGTAAATCGCTATACACGAACTAGACTTAAAAAATTCAATTACGGAGGTACATTACTTATGATTACAATTCAAAAGGCACTTACAGATTTAAAAGCTGTGAGTTATGATTTTAAGAAAATTGCGAAGCAAACAGGTTTTGAAGAATATGGAGATATGAGCCACCTTGAGGTGGATTACGATAATGCTGAACAAGTATTTTATGCTCATGAATTAAATAGCATCATAGACAAAATTGACGATATGGTTCATCGCATTAACTATCTAAATAGACCTATTTGTCAAACCACTACCCTTCATAAAAATAGCAATGGCAGATTTGAAACTGTAAGCGGTCACGAATACACTTGTGGCAGTGGCATTGAATGCTTGATAGATGATGATGGAGAACACGAATGGGTGTGGGCAAGCGTTGAATATAGTGATAGATACTACATCACTTGCTATGGCAATCCTCCACTGAAAAGTGGTATGACAGTAAGGATAAGGGGGTAATTGCTATGAAAACAATCGCTATTGTAAATCAAAAAGGTGGTGTCGGTAAAACTGTTACTTCGGTAAATCTTGCAATAGGACTTGCAAGACAAAGCAAAAAAGTTCTTGGAATTGACCTCGACCCACAAGGATCATTTACTGTAAGTTTAGGCTTTACAGAACAGGATAAAATCCCTGTTACAATATCTTCACTGCTTGAAAAAGTCATTGAAGATGAAGAAATAGACACATTAGAAGGCGTTTTACACCACGAAGAAAACATTGACCTTATCCCTGCTAATATAGAACTATCAGGACTTGAAGTTACCCTTATAAATACAATGAGTCGAGAAAGTGTTCTCAAAGAATATTTAAAATTAGTAGCAGATAAATATGATTATTGCATACTGGACTGCTCCCCATCGCTCGGTATGGTAACAATCAATGCCCTTGCGTGTGCTGACAAACTAATTATTCCAGTGCAGCCACAATTCCTATCGGTAAAAGGCATGGAGCAACTTTTTAAGACCATCGGTAAAGTACGCAGACAGATTAACCCTAAACTTGAAATCGGTGGTATTCTAATCACTATGGCTGATATGCGTACCAACTATACAAAAGACATCATCAGTCTATTGCAAACCACCTATAAGGACAAGTTGCATATCTTTGAAAGCATTGTGCCATTGTCTGTTAGAGCATCTGAAATCAGTGCGGAGGGTAAAAGCATTTATGCTCACGCACCTACTGGCAAAGTAGCTGTTGCCTACGAAAACATGGTATCGGAGGTGCTTTATGGATAACAAAGAATTGCAAATTATATGTAGCAGAGTAAAAAATCTTTCAAAGCGATTATCAATGTCACTTACTCCACTTGGATACAACTATGTTATTTTTAATAATCCACAGCATCTTTTTGAAAATATTAGTAAATATGAGGAATATGCAGATAGAGATGTTGCAAACATTTTAGATGGTATTGTCAGAAATGCTGATGGAAAGCTAGAGCCACAGTGTGGTTATTCTATTACTGAAATACTTTCTGATATTTATGATACTCCTAAATGGGCAAGTGAAATCAAAGGCAAATGGAAAAAAGGTATGCTCATTATGCCTTATGAAGTTGGTGATATTATTGAGTATTATAAAAACGATAAAGATGGTGACGAACATAGGTATATATCCAACATTGTATTGATAGATGGAAAGTATCAAATTTTCGGTGATGAAGATATAGACCTTGATAGCATAGGCATAGCAATAAGAAGAAATGAAGATGTAGATTATGAAATAGAGCAACTGGTATATAACGAAAAATGGAAAAAGTTCGTTGAAAAGAAAAATCCATATATTCCACTGATTGAACGCTTAGAAATTATGCTTGGTAGAGCTGATGAGTTAAGTGACTACTTTGAATCCGAACACGAGGAGGTGTCACGATGAAATCAAGTGCTAGTAAAATCAAAATGACATCTTATGATGAACTTTTCGGCGAAGATACAACACCTACAATAACTGAAGATAGCATTGTAAATCTTCCTATTTCTTCTCTATTTGAGTTTGATAATCACCCTTTCAAGGTGCTTGAAGATGAAAAAATGGAGGAAACAAAAGAAAGTATTGCAAAATATGGTGTTTTAGTGCCTATCATTGTTAGATCTAAAGATGATAATACCTATGAAATTGTGGCAGGACACAGGCGAAAAAAGGCTTGTGAACTGCTTGGAATTGAAACTATCCCCTCAATTATTCGCAAATTAGATGATGAAGAAAGCACCATAATTATGGTGGATAGCAATATTCAACGAGAAAATCTCTTGTTTTCTGAAAAGGCATTTGCATATAAAATGAAGTTAGAAGCGATAAAAAGACAAGGAAAACGCACTGATTTAACTTCTACGCAAGTTGCACAGAAGTTGTCAGTAGAAGTTGTAGCTGATGATGCTGGCACAAGCAAAGACCAAGTAAGGAGATATATCCGTTTAACGGAACTCATAGAACCACTTTTAGATATGGTAGATGAACGTAAAATTGCTTTTAACGCTGCTGTGGAGCTTTCATATTTACCTTACAAAGAGCAAGAAATGGTGCTTGATAAAATGGAATACTATATGCTTTCTCCCTCACTCGCACAAGCTACAAAACTAAAGAAATATCATAACGAAAGTGGTTTAACCGATGTTTTGATAGATTCCATTCTATCAGAAACAGCAGAAAAACCAGTGCAAGTTACATTCAAAAAAGACAAGCTGAAAAAATACTTCCCTAAAGAGTATTCAGCAGAACAAATTGAAGATGTTATCACAACGCTACTTGAAAAATGGCACTTAGAAAACAATTAAATAACAATACCTAATCCCCCTTGACTATGTAAACGGTCAAGGGGGATTTTTTCGTTTATGGAGGTAAATATGAGCGATTTAAAACTTGAATATTTTAAAAAATATGAAGCTGATAGTTATGCTTTTTATCGCATACCAAAGCTACTATTTACAAATGAGAGTTTCAAAAAAATATCAATAGAAGCAAAGTTGCTTTATTCTATGATGCTGAACAGAATGGAATTATCTATAAAAAACAACTGGCTTGATGAAGATGGCAATGTGTTCATCTACTACACTTTAGAGGAAGTTATGGAGAATTTAGGATATGCACATACAAAGATTATTCGTATTATGAATGAACTCGATGATAAAAAAGGTGCTGGCTTGATCGTTAGAAAAAAGCAAGGTCAAGGCAAACCAACAAAGATTTATGTCAAAAAGTTTGTTATAAGTGAAGTTAAGACTTCCGAAAATGAGAACTCTGAAACACCTGATGTACCTGAAAGTGATGAAAACGATAGTGAAAACTATGGTTTTGAAAGTGAAAACAATGCAGATTTTACTGCCGAAGAAGTGCAGACTTCTGAAAATGAGAAGTCAAGAACTAACAAAAAAGGAAGTGCAGACTGCTCAGATTGTTACGCTAGTAATAATAATATAAATAATACTGAATTTAGTGATAATCAATCTATCTATCCCTCTATATCTCCCTTTGCAGAAAAACCCGAAAAATATAAAGATAGACCCCGTGATGGAATGTCACACGATGATGTTGAAGAATACGCTTCACGCAAATTATGGCAAGAGAAATCAATCCCCTATAAATTTACGCAGGATTATCGCTTAATGAAATCTGTGGTACATGAACTCACAGAATGGGAACACCACAAAACAAATGCTGAAAACAACGATAGATACGGAGATAGCTTTGAATATTCTACCTTTAAGCTATTTAACGAAGCACTCATAGAAATGCTTACGGATAAGCAGACCACTGTAAAAGGTGCGTTGGTAACATACGCAAAGGTTTATGACAAACTTGCCGAATATGTGAAGTTTGAAACTACATACTGCTCTATCTACAATTTGCAAGAAACCGTGATTAGTGATTTTACCGTAGCTTGTTCACAGCGTGATATTAAAAACCACCTTGCATATATGAAGTCTTGTATTTGGAACGCAATGCAAGTTGGAGAAATTGGAATACAAGCACAGATTAAAAAAGATTTTGGTTAAAGTGATGGATAGATGGAATTTTTCAAAAATGCAATAAAAATATTAGAGTTACTGGTTAAGGCTCTAAACGGACATCAGAAAATAGCATTTGCACATTGTAGCAATCAAAATGAAAAGATTATGGAAATTCCCTACAAGGCATTCAAACCACCTTAGACCTAAGATATTTACCTAACAACTTAAGCGGAAGGAGTGATTTTAATTGCAAGAAGAAGTTAATCATAAAACAATATCTTTTACAGTAAGCACCACAAAAATGACAACAAAGACGCTTTTGAAACTTGCAAGAATGTATTTAGCACATTTGAAAAACAAGAAAGCACACCCTAATATCATACAAGGAAAACAGAGCATAAAAGATTTGGCAAAACAAAATCAGGGTATGACAAATATTGAAATTACAGAGAAAAACATTAAGTCTTTTGAGAAATATGCTCGTAAATATGGCGTGGACTTCGCCCTGAAAAAAGATAAAACCTTAGAGCCACCAAAATATATGGTGTTTTTTAAGGCAAGAGATACCGACGCTATCACTGCTGCTTTCAAAGAATACACAGCAGACCTTATGAGGAAAAAAGAGAAACCATCTGTTATAGAAAATCTGAAAAAGATGAAACAAAAGATTATCGAAAATGTGGTAGATAAGGTTAAAAATAAACACAAGGAGCAAAGCCTATGACACCAAAAATAAAGAAATCACTTATTATAAATATCCCATATCTTGTAATTGGTTTATTTGCGAGTAAAATACCACAAGGATATAGACTTTCCGTTGGTGCTGACCTATCTGAAAAACTACTCAATATTGGAGATGGTTTTTCACAGGCATTTAGCAACGCTCTACCAAGTTTTTATCTATCTGATTTACTAACAGGATTATGTATCGGTGTTTTAATACGTGCCATAGTCTATTTCAAAGGCAAAAATGCGAAGAAATATCGTCATGGTGTGGAGTATGGTTCTGCACGTTGGGGAACTACAAAAGATATTGAACCTTTTACAGACCCAAAGTTTTCAGAAAATGTAATACTAACCCAAACAGAAAGACTTATGATGAGTAGCAGACCGAAAAATCCAAAAGATTCAAGAAATAAGAATGTGCTTATTATCGGTGGTAGTGGCTCAGGTAAAACAAGGTTTTGGTTGAAACCAAACCTTATGCAATTACATTCATCATATTGCGTAACTGATCCTAAAGGCACAATCCTAATTGAGTGCGGCAAGCTGTTACAAGACAATAACTACAAGATAAAAATCCTTAATACCATCAACTTTAAAAAGAGCATGAAGTATAACCCTTTCGCCTATATTAGAAGTGAAAAAGATATACTAAAACTGGTTACTACCCTCATTGCTAATACTAAAGGCGATGGTAAAGGTGGCGATGATTTTTGGCAGAAAGCAGAAACACTGCTTTACACTGCTATTATCGGATACATCTACTATGAAGCACCTATTGAAGAACAAAATTTTAATACGCTTATTGAATTTATCAATGCAAGCGAAGTTCGTGAAGATGATGAAACCTTTAAAAATCAAGTGGACTTACTATTTGAGGAACTTGAAAATAAGAACTCTCAACACTTTGCAGTAAGGCAATATGTCAAATATAAACTTGCAGCTGGTAAAACAGCTAAGAGTATTCTTATTTCATGTGGTGCAAGGCTTGCCCCCTTTGATATTCAAGAACTTAGAGATTTAACAGAATATGATGAATTGGAACTTGATTTGCTTGGAGATAGGA
>JAWXVC010000007.1:0-224343 GCA_044425805.1 Lachnospiraceae bacterium
CCTAAAGTTGGAAGAGATAGAAACGAGAGTTATCACAGGTTGTAACTTCACGAAAGTGAAGGGAAACGAAAAAAGATTCAGATGAAAGTTTTCAGTGTTCGGTTTTGAAGGTATAAACATAGGCATGAGTGGATATAATAGTTTATATATTGAAATGTAAGATATCTGTATGATATACTAGCATAAATGTAGTCATTATTCCTTGATAGCTCAATGGTAGAGCACTCGGCTGTTAACCGAGTTGTTGTAGGTTCGAGTCCTACTCAGGGAGCTCGTTATACTTTTTATATTAGGCCCGTTGGTCAAGCGGTCAAGACATCGCCCTTTCACGGCGGTAACACGGGTTCGATTCCCGTACGGGTCACTTTTAGTTTAATATCTGGCGCCATAGCCAAGTGGTAAGGCACGGGTCTGCAACACCCTTATCACCAGTTCAAATCTGGTTGGCGCCTCTCATATCAACGACTTAGTTTAGGCTAGGTCGTTTTTATCGTTTTAAGAGAAAGAATAGGGTATAGAATCTTACTGTTATACTAGGAAGGTATTGGGATAGAAAGTGAGGAATAAAATGTTTTGTGTGAGACAAGCGACATTAGAAGATGTTGCAGTAATAAGTGAGATAGAAGCTATATGTTTTCCAGCAGCTGAGGCTGCTTCATATAAAAGTTTTAAAGAAAGAATGCAAGTATTTTTAGAATGTTTCTTGGTTTTAGAGTCTGAAGGAAAAGTTGTTGGTGCTATTAATGGAATGGTTGTTAACGAAAATAAAATCACAGATATTTTGTTTGAAGATGCAAGCCTGCACTGTCCTGATGGAAAATGGCAGAGCGTATTTGGATTAATTGTTCTACCTGAATATCAAAGACGTGGTGGAGCAGGTATGCTTTTGAAGGCTTTTGAAGTAAAGGCGAGGGAAGATGCTAGGGTAGGATGTATTTTAACATGTAAGGAACGATTGATTTCTTATTATGGGAAATACGGTTATGAAAATATTGGAGTATCACAATCGGTACATGGTGGTGCAATTTGGTACGATATGGTATTAGAATTTTAAATTATATTCAGAAGGAATGCAGAGTGAGTGTAAAAGTTTTAGAAAGAGATGGTTACGAAGATAAATGATTAAAATGGTTATAAGTGATGTAGATGGTACATTGGTAAAAGAGAGTAGTGGATATATAAATCCAGAATATTACGAAGTGATTCGAGATTTACATGCGAAGGGGATTCAGGTTGTTGTAGCTAGTGGAAGACCATATAGTAGTATACATTCATTGTTTAAGCCGGTAGAAGATATTATATGGTATGTGGCAGATGGTGGAGCGGCTATTAAGACGATAGGTGAATTAGAAGTAGTATCAGAAATACCTAGAAGTATACTTGAAGAGGCGTGGCTGGATATTGCTAAGATTCCAGGGATGGATGGAATATGTTGTGGGAAGAATTGTGTATATGCGCCAGATACCAATTCGGAAATGTACCAAATGCTTGCGAGAGAATATAAGATGAAGATGGAAGGTCTCGGTGGATGGGATTATATTCCAGACGAGAAGTTTGCGAAGTTTTCTCTTTTTAGATTTGAGGATATTGAAAAATATGCAAATATGGAATTTCTACCAAAATGGAAAGACAAGCTACATATGGTAATTGCTGGAGAATGGTGGTTAGACTGCATGTTACCAGGAGTAAATAAAGGTTCGGCACTTCAAACAATTATGGACAGACATGGATATGTTAGAGAAGAAGTGATGGCTACTGGAGATAATATGAATGACTATGAGATGATCGAACTTGCAGGTACAGGTGTTGCAGTTAGTACAGCTAGAGATGAAGTGAAAGCAGTTGCAGCATATACTATTGGAAATTATGAAGATGATAGTGTTTTAAAGGAATGGAAAAAATTATTATAAAATTAAAATTGCGAGGCTCGTATAAAAATGAGTCTCGCAATTTATATTTATAGAGGGGTGGATCGTATAAGACTATTACGTTCTGAAATAAGGGTGGATGTACTTGAATTTGTAGTTTGTTCTAATGTATATAATTTTTTCATAACTTCATCAAGTTTACTTTGTATTTGTTTGACTTCAGAAACAGAGTTACTAATCTTAGATAGTGCCATCCAGTCAAAGAAGAGTCCATCAAAAATATAATCTGCATATTTTAAAAATCCATCGATAGTAACATGAATATCGGTAGAAAAATTGATATCAGCTAGTTCGGTTTGGAAATTTCGAATTTGCTTGTTAAGTGATTCAATTTTCTTTTGGGCAGAATTTAGATGGTCGTGTTTGGCTACATTAGAAATAAGTCCTCCACCTACTAGATCAAAGGTGCCCCAGTTCTGTGCACTAGTTAAGCTTTCGAGAATAGAGGCGACAGTAGATAGGGTGTTCTTTCCAGCCAAGATAGCTTCAGATATTTCTTTTAAATCTAAATTCTTTTGATGGATTTGAGCTTCTAGTTCAAGCAATTTAGTAGCATCTTCGGAAAGTGAGTGTTTAAGTGCATCTGCTTTTTGCTCAAAAAGGCTATTAAATTCTCGTTGTAATCCATCTGTAGATCGGATTGTTTGGTTGTTTCGTTTGATGGTGTCTTCTATATCGGCTAATTCTGAAACAGCCATATCGTATTTTACAGTAGCAGCATAAGCTTCTGCTTGTTCCTTTTCTAATTTCTCTTGTTGCTTCCCAGAGAGCTTATTTAACATAGTTGCTAGAGAAAGCTTTTCTAACTTTTCAACATCTTTATCTTCATGATATTTTATCTTAGCTAAGTATGCTACATGTTCCTTTAGTTCGTCATGCTGTTTTTGTAGAGTTTTCTGCTTAGAAATCAGGCGATTATTTGAGGCAATGCTATCTTGTATTTCTTGCAGTTGTATATCGAAGTGTTCCATGAAAATTCCCCTTTATAGTTTGATTTTGCCTATAGTATAGAATGGAGATATAAATAAGTCAATAAGCGGTCTAGCAGTTGTATAAGTTGTATAAAATTTTTAATTTTCACTTGAAATTATACGACGTGTTTGTTATAATAAAAGTGTGTTAAAAAATTAACAAAATAAATTTTGGAGGATTTAATTATGGCAAGATTTACATTACCACGTGATTTGTATCATGGAAAAGGTGCATTAGAAGCACTTAAAGATTTTAAAGGCAAGAAAGCTATGATTTGTGTTGGCGGTGGTTCTATGAAACGTTTTGGTTTTTTGGACCGAGTAGAAGCTTACCTAAAAGAAGCAGGTATGGAAATTGCATATGTTGATGGCATTGAGCCAGATCCATCGGTAGAAACAGTTATGAAGGGTGCGGAAGCTATGCTTGCATTTGAACCAGATTGGATTATTGCAATCGGCGGTGGTTCACCAATAGATGCTGCAAAAGCTATGTGGATTAAATACGAATATCCAGAAATGACATTTGAAGATATGTGTGTAGTATTTGGTATTCCTACATTACGTAAGAAAGCTCAATTCTGTGCTATTTCATCTACATCAGGTACTGCTACAGAAGTTACAGCATTCTCTATTATTACAGATTATGAAAAAGGTATTAAATACCCAATCGCTGATTATGAAATCACACCAGATGTAGCAATTGTAGATCCAGATTTAGCAGAGACAATGCCACAAAAATTAGTTGCCCATACAGGTATGGATGCTATTACACATGCAGTGGAAGCATATGTTTCTACAGCAAATAGTGACTTTACAGATCCTTTAGCATTACATGCTATTAAAATGATCCAAGCAGATTTAGTTGATTCTTATAATGGTGATATGTCTAAAAGAGCTTCTATGCATAACGCACAATGTCTAGCAGGTATGGCATTTAGTAATGCTTTACTTGGTATCGTTCACTCAATGGCACATAAAACAGGTGCTGCTTTTGAAGAATTTGGTGCACATATTATTCACGGTGCTGCTAATGCTATGTACTTACCAAAAGTTATCGCATTTAATGCAAAAGATGAAACAGCAAAAGCTCGTTACGGTGTAATCGCTGATATGATGGGTCTTGCTGGTGAAACAGCTGATGATAAAGTAGCTGCTTTAATTGCATTCCTTAGAAAAATGAATGATGATCTTAAAATACCACAATGTATTAAAAATTATGGTACTGATAGTTACCCAACAGAAGTTGGATTTGTTCCAGAAGAAGTATTTTTAGAAAGACTTCCTGAAATTGCAAAAAATGCAATTGGTGATGCTTGTACAGGATCTAATCCTCGTCAACCTAGCCAAGAGGAAATGGAAAAATTATTCAAATGCTGTTATTATGATACAGAAGTTGATTTCTAAAAGCTGTATCATTTGATTTGAAATAAAATAAGATATATAATAAAGGTGCATGGTGTTTATTTACAGTGAATAGTGGATAGCAACATGTACTTTTGATTTTTGTAAAATGATGACACAGTATTTGAACGTTTCGACATGGAGGTATATATGAAAGTAATTTTGGTGAATGGTAGTCCGAGGGCGAAGGGCTGTACTTATACAGCATTGACAGAGGTAGCGAATACGTTGCAAGCAGAGGGGATAGAAACAGAAATTGTACAAATTGGTACAAAAGCAGTACAAGGTTGCATTTCGTGTGGGGCCTGTCATAAATTGAAAAGATGTGTTCAAGATGAAGTGGTAAATGAGCTTGGCGAGAAAATTTTAGCGGCAGATGGAATGATCTTTGGTTCACCTGTTTATTATGCAAATGCTAATGGGAGCTTGCTTGCTTTGATGGATCGACTATTTTTCGTATATGGTAAGAGGTTTCAAGGAAAGCTTGCAGCGAGTGTAGTAAGTGCAAGGCGTGGTGGCTGTACATCTGCATTTGACACGATGAATAAATTCTACCAAATTAATCATGTGCATGTTGTATCTAGCCAATATTGGAATCAGGTGCATGGTAGTACACCAGAACAAGTGGCAGAAGATTTAGAGGGGCTACAGATTATGCGTTCACTTGGGAGAAATATGGCATGGCTATTAAAGTGTATTGAACTGGGTAAAGAGCATGGATTAGATACTCCAGTGCATGAAGCTGGAATAGGAACTAATTTTATTAGATAAAAATTAAAAAAATGGTTACACTAATGATAACTTTTAGAAAGGATAAAAATATCATGAGTGGAAAAACATTAAAAGGAACAAAAACAGAGATGAATCTACAGGATGCATTTGCAGGTGAGTCACAGGCGAGGAATAAATACAGTTATTATGCAGCGGTAGCTAAAGAAGAGGGTTATATGCAGGTGGCTGCTATTTTCGAAGAAACTGCATGGAATGAAAAAGAACATGCAAAAATATGGTTTAAGCTTTTGCACGATGGAAAGGTTCCAGATACCATCGTAAATTTAGGAGATGCTGCTAGTGGCGAAAATTATGAATGGGTAGATATGTACGATACATTTGCAAGAGAAGCAAGAGAAGAGGGCTTTGAAAGAATTGCATATTTATTTGAATCAGTAGGGAAGATTGAACGAGAACATGAAGAGCGATATAAAGCATTGCTTGCTAATTTGAAAGAAAAACGTGTTTTTACTAAAGTAGGTGAAGTGATGTGGCAGTGCTCTAACTGTGGGCATATGCATATGGGTAAGCAAGCTCCTAGCATTTGTCCAGTCTGCGAGCATGCTCAATCATATTTTCAATTGAAGGCAGAAAATTATTAAGTACAAATGAAAAAGGACAGTGATTGAAAGTTGATCACTGTCCTTTTTGTTGAAACTATAATGTTTTGATAAAACGTTTGAAGAAGTTTCTTCCTGTAGCATCACATTTGAATACACCAGCATCTTCTAATACGTGTGTAAATACAATTCCGATTTCTTTGCGCAAGATATCATGAATATTAGTAGCAGTGATATCTGCGTAATTTGGTAAGAAGCTAGCAACCCAAGATGCGTGCTTTTCAAGATCTGGGTGTGTGGTAAGATCTTTTCCTGACACGATGTAATCTGCAAGTAGTTCGATTTCTACTTTTAGTCTAGATGGTAAAACAGCAAGTCCCATAACTTCAATAAGTCCAATGTTTTCTTTTTTGATATTATGCCATTGTGCATGTGGATGATAAACACCAAGAGGATGCTCCTCAGTAGTAATGTTGTTTCGAAGTGCTAGATCAAGCTCAAACATATCGCCAACTTTTCTGGCGATAGGGGTGATAGTGTTGTGTGGTTCACCATCTGTTTCAGCATAGATAAATGCTTCTTCATCTGTATAGCCTCTCCATGCATCAAGGATGTGTGTAGCTAGGTCAACAAGCTTATCGCTATCCTTGTGTCTGATTCGGATGATAGAGAGTGGCCAGTTCAGGATACCACAGGCAACATCTTCGTATCCAGGAATTGTAAAGGAATCTGTTATAGGTGCTTTTGCCATAGCAAAGGTATAGTTACCACCTTGGAAATGATCGTGGCTTAAAATAGATCCGCCAACGATTGGTAGGTCTGCGTTTGAACCAAGGAAGTAGTGTGGAAATTGTTTTACAAAATCAAAAAGCTTAATGTATGTATTGCGTTCAATTTGCATTGGAGTGTGCTTGCTATTAAATACGATACAGTGCTCGTTGTAGTAAACGTATGGAGAATACTGGAATCCCCAGTCAGAGTCGTTGATTGTGATAGGGATAACTCTGTGGTTGTGGCGTGCTGGATGATTGAGGCGACCTGCATAGCCCTCGTTCTCAATACAAAGTAAGCATTTAGGATAGCTAGAAGCTTTTGCATTTTTTGCAGCAGCAATTGCTTTAGGATCCTTTTCTGGCTTAGATAGGTTGATTGTAATATCAATATCGCCATATGGGCTTTCTACCTGCCATTTTACGTCCTTTGCGATTCTGTAACGACGAATGTAATCACTGTCTTGACTAGTCTTATAATAGTAATCTGTTGCCGCAACTGGAGATTTTTCGTATAGAGACTGGAACTTCTCTTGTATCTGGCTAGGTCTTGGCATAAGACAATTCATAAGTTTAGTATCAAAAAGGTCACGCTCTGTGATGTTGTCATCGATGATTTTTCTGGCACAAGCTTCATCAAGTAGTCCCTTTAAAATCTCTTCAAGAGAAAGGTCATGCGCAGTTGTAACTTCTTCAAAGTTATCCTCTTGCATAGCCTCTAATAGTTGGTTTGTTGCGTAGGTACGTTCACATGCTGGCAAAAGACCAGAAGTAACACCGTATTCTACTAATCTCGAAATGTATTCGTATAGCATCATCTGTATCCTCCTCATTTTATAAAATTCATTCAAAATGTTGTTATCTTCTATATAATGATATAAAATAAATGCAATAGATACAATGCTTAAATGTTTTATGTAGATGTAAAAATGTTGCATGGAGGTGGGTGGTAATGTATAAAAATTCATATAAATTAGAAGGTAAGAGTACGAAGGGGCTGTATGTATGTAATGTGGGGCATCAGATTTGTGAGCCTGGATATCAATGGGGACCTGGAATTAGAGAACATTATATTTTACACCATATAACATCTGGTAAGGGTGTGTTTCAATGTGGTGGTACAAACTATGAGTTAAAGGCTGGAGATTCATTTTTGATTTATCCATATGAGGAGGTATTATATTATGCTGATCAAGCGCAGCCTTGGGAATATAGCTGGGTTGGATTTAAAGGCAGCGAGTCAAACTATATTTTAGGAGCTACGGCTTTTGAAATAGAGAGACCGGTAGTATATGGTGTAAAGCAAAGCAGTAAGATCAAACAAAATATGCAGCGAATATATGAAGAAAGAGGGAGCCTAGTTTTTAATGAAGCGAGTATGACTGGGCGTTTGTATTTGGTGTTGTGTGAATTTATGCGAACGCATAGAGTGGAAGAGACACCATTGTATAGTAGTTATGTGGAAGAAGCGACGGATTATATTGATACACATTATGCGTTTCAAATTACGATACAGGAGGTTGCTGACTATGTAGGACTTAGTCGTAGTCATTTATACCGAGTATTTGAAGAGGGGCTAGCATGTTCTCCGAAAGATTATTTGATTAAAACGCGAATGGAGCAAGCGCAAAGATTATTGCGGAATACGAACTTAGCGATTGCTACTGTAGCAAAGTCAGTTGGTTACGAAGACGGACTGAATTTTTCGAAGGCTTTTAAGAAAGTTTATGGGATTTCACCCTCTGAATATAAGAAAGGTGAGATAAAATAAAAGCGTTAATTTTTTATCGAAACTAGAAAAAACAGGGAAAGTGTTTTATAATATGTCAAAAGAGTGTTTATTAATCAGAAAATTGGCTAATATATTATTGAAGGAGGATTTATAATTATGGCAAGAAAACGCAATGTTATGGATGGTAATTCAGCTGCCGCACATGTATCGTATGCATACAGTGATTTAGCAGCTATTTATCCAATTACTCCATCAACTCCAATGGCGGAGATTTCAGATGATTGGGCAAATGAAGGACGTAAAAATGTATTCGGTCAAGAAGTACAGGTAACGGAAATGCAGTCAGAAGCAGGTGCGGCAGGTGCGGTACATGGTTCATTGGTTGCAGGTGCATTGACAACAACATATACGGCTTCACAGGGTCTACTTCTTATGATTCCAAATTTATATAAGATAGTGGGTGAACAATTACCAGGCGTATTTAATGTTTCTGCAAGAACAATTGCAAGTCATGCATTATCTATTTTTGGTGATCACTCGGATGTATATGCCTGTAGGCAAACAGGTGTTGCTATGTTAGCAGAAGGATCTGTACAAGAGGTTATGGATTTAACACCTGTAGCACATTTAGCAGCTTTAGAAGGACGCATTCCTTTTATGAATTTCTTTGATGGATTTAGAACATCACATGAAATTCAAAAAATCGAAACATGGGATTATGAAACTTTAAAAGAGATGTTGGATATGGATTTAGTTGCAGCCTTTAGAAAAAATGCACTTAACCCTACAAAGCCTAAAGAAATGGGTTCTGCACAAAATCCTGATATTTTCTTCCAAGTTAGAGAAGCAAGCAATGGTACATATATTGCTTTACCTGACGTGGTTGAAAAATACATGAACATGATCAATGAAAAAATCGGTACAAACTACGGTTTGTTTGATTATTATGGAGATCCTGAAGCGACACATGTTATTGTTGCTATGGGTAGTATCTGTGAAACAATCGAGGAAACAGTTGATTATTTAGTTTCACAAGGACAAACAGTTGGTTTAATTAAAGTTCATTTATATAGACCTTTTAGTGCAAAACATTTATTAGCAGCAATTCCTGAGACGGTTGATACGATTAGTGTATTAGATAGAACAAAAGAACCTGGTGCCATGGGCGAACCTTTATACTTAGACGTAATTGCAGCACTTAGAGATACGCAGTTCCATAATGTAAAAGTATTAAGTGGTAGATATGGACTTAGTTCAAAAGACACAATACCAAAACATATCAAATCTGTTTATGATAATAAAGATAAAAAGCTTTTCACTGTTGCAATCAATGATGATGTAACAAACCTATCTCTTGATGTTTTAGATGATATTTGTACAGATAGTGATGATGTTACTAGTACAAAATTCTGGGGACTTGGTAGTGATGGTACAGTAGGTGCAAATAAAAACTCTATTAAGATTATTGGTAATCACACAGATAAGCATGTTCAAGGATATTTTGCATATGATTCTAAGAAATCTGGTGGTCTTACAATTTCTCACTTACGTTTCAGCGATTCTAAGATTCGTTCAACCTACTTGATTAATAAGGCAAACTTTGTAGCCTGTCATAATGAATCTTATATCTATCAATATGATATGGTACAAGATTTGAAAAAAGGTGGAACATTTCTTCTAAACTGTACATGGAGTCCTGATGAAATCGAAGAAAAATTACCAGCAAAAGTAAAACGTTATATTGCTGAAAATGATATTTCATTCTATACCATTAATGCAACTGAAATTGGAAAAGAAATCGGATTAAATGGTAAAGTAAATACTGTTTTACAATCAGCTTTCTTCACATTAGCAGATATTATTCCTGTAGCAGATGTTTTAGATTATATGAAAGCAGCAGCTAAGAAGAGCTATGGTAGCAAGGGTGATAAGATTGTTCGAATGAATTACGATGCTATTGATAGAGGCTCAAATGGAATGGTGAAAGTTGAAGTTCCTAAAAGCTGGAAAGATGCATATGAAGAAGTAGTAACAAAAGAAGTTATTCAAGATAGACCAGAGGTTATGGACTTTATCAATAAGATTCAAAATAAAGTAAATGCACAACAAGGGGATGATTTACCTGTTTCAATATTTATGGATTATATCGATGGGGCTACTCCATTAGGAACAGCAGCACATGAAAGAAGAAAAACTGCAGTAGATGTACCAGTTTGGAATTGTGATAATTGTATTCAATGTAACCGTTGTGCTTATGTTTGTCCTCACGCTGTTATCAGACCAGTTGCAATGAACGAAGTTGATTTACAGAATGCACCAGAAGGTACAAGATATATTCCTATGATGGGCGTTGAAGGTATGTCATATGCTATTACTGTATCTAATGTTGACTGTACAGGATGTGGAGCTTGTGCTCAAGGTTGTCCCGGAAAGATGGGGAACAAAGCACTTGAAATGGTTGGAGTTGCTGAACAAACAGTTGAAGCTCTAGATCTTCAACAAGCAACTTTTGACTTTGCTAAAAAGTTAGATCCAAAACAAGAAGTAATTGATAAATTTAAAGAAACAACTGTTAAAGGTAGCCAGTTCAAACAACCTCTATTAGAGTTCTCAGGAGCTTGTGCAGGATGTGGTGAAACACCTTATGCAAAATTGATTACACAGTTATTCGGGGATAGAATGTATATCGCAAATGCTACTGGATGTTCTTCAATTTGGGGCAATTCTTCACCTTCTACACCTTACACTGTTAACAAAGAGGGAAAAGGACCAGCATGGGCTAACTCACTCTTTGAAGATGCAGCAGAATTTGGATATGGTATGCTACTTGCACAAAACGTTATTCGTGATAGATTACGCAAAGAGCTTGAAACTATCTCGGAAAGCTGTGGAGATGCAGCCATTCAAGCTGCTATCGGTGAATGGAACGAAACATTCCAAGTTGGTGCTTTAAATGGAGTAGCAACAGATAAGTTAGTTGCAGCATTATCAGGAAAAGCTGATTATGAGCATATTGTAGCTGAAAAAGCATTTCTAGCTAAAAAATCACAATGGATTTTTGGTGGTGATGGTTGGGCATACGATATTGGTTTTGGCGGTTTAGATCATGTTATCGCAAGTGGAAAGGATATCAATATTATAGTATTCGATACAGAGATTTATTCTAACACAGGTGGTCAAGCTTCTAAAGCTACACCTACCGGTGCTGTTGCTAAACTTGCTGTAAGCGGAAAGGTTATGCCTAAGAAAGATCTAGCTAGTATCGCAATGAGTTATGGCTCAGTTTATGTAGCACAAATCGCGATGGGTGCTGATTATAACCAATGTATTAAAGCGATTTCAGAAGCTGAAAGTTATCCAGGACCTTCTATTATTCTTGCATATGCACCATGTATCAGTCATGGTATTAAGATTGGCATGAGTAATGCGCAAACAGAAGAAGAAAGAGCAGTGAAATCAGGATATTGGCACCTATTCAGATACAACCCACTACTTAAAGAAACTTCTAAGAGTGCATTTATTCTTGATAGCAAGATGCCAACAATGGAATACAAAGATTTCTTGGCAGGTGAAGTAAGATATAACTTATTAGCAAGAAAGAATCCAGAAAAAGCAGCAATACTATTTGATGCATCCGAGAAGCATGCAGCAGAAAGACTTGAATATTTACAAAAATTAGTTACACTTCATGGAGTTCATGAAGAAGAATAATACCTAAATGGAAAGGGGCACGTTATGTGCTCCTTTCTTTTTCTATTTATGTGTAGCGGGAATGGGTAAAATTATATTGAGTTTTGGGTGGAATAAATTTATAATAGAAAGAAAAGGGGGAGGCTAATGAGATGCAACAAAAACATTTATTGATGACAACAAAAGAGTTTGTTTTTCATTATATATTCGCGGTACTTCCGATTTCTTTAGCAGCATTAATTTTACCGATTTATGTAAAATTAAGGAGTGTTACATTAGATGCCATGACGGATGATTTCTACGGAAGCTTGCAATTTGATTTACATGCTGTAGCCAGGAAAGAAGCATTGATCTTTATATCAAGTGTAGCTGTTATATTCTTTTTGGTGAGTGCTTATCTATTATATGGAAAGATTGCAGTGAAAATGAAGTCGATAGGTTTATATATTATTTGTAGTACTATATATATTCTTTTTACATTTATCTCTGCAATATTATCGGAGAACCAAGAGGTCGCTTTTGGAGGATTGTTTTGTAATGGGCAAGGATTCTATTCAGAGTTGTGTTATATGCTATTATTTTTGCTAGCAGCCTATGCTACGTGTTTCCTGTTGAATACGGATATAAAGCATGGTCGGACTTATATAAAAGGTGAATACTTTCTTTTATTATTTTTAGCTCTTCCACTTTTGATAGTGTTTTTAGTGAATGTTTTTATTGGGACAGTACAGTTTTTGGGTATAGATGTTTTTTCTATAGATTTTATAGCGAGGTACATTGCAGGAAAAGACTATGAATTATATAATTTTACATCTGCATTTGAACCGGGCCGAGTGTTTGGAACCTTCTATAATCCTAATTATGCAGGAGTCTATGGCGTATTGATGTTTGCTTTGTTCATGGGTTTGGCTCAGAGTGTAAAGAAGTTGGCTATAAAGGTGACGTTCGTAGTATGTTCCTTGCTAGCGTTGATGTTTACGCTATCTATTACGTCAGAGGGTGCTTTGGTAGGACTTCTTGTGATAGCTTGCGCATATACAATCATTTATTATAGAACGATTAAAAAATATTGGTATTACTTCTGTGGAATAGCTCTTGCTGGAATCATAGCTGTTTGTGTATTATTCCAACCTACAGTAACTGCATTGACACAGTCAGTCATCGGTATGATGGGGACTTTAATTGAACCTTATGATAGAACAGAAGTGCTTTTGATTCAAGATATTTTATTTGAAGAAGATGGAATAGTATTTAGCACTGTAGAAGGTAGTTTTCTTGTATCATTAGAGGAAGAAACAGACTTACTATGCATCTATCAAGATGAGGCATTGATTTACGAGGTTTCCTATTTAGATGCTTCGACATTTAGCTTACCAAATACGATATTATCAGAGGTATCTTTTGAAATACAGCCTATTTCAGAGAATGAAATTTATTTTCTTGCGTTATCAAATTGGAAGTTTTATATGAATACAGACGGAGAAGCGCATGCAATTAGTGCCTATACTGGGATAGAGATCGAGGTCGCAAAACCAAGCACGGCGTTAAATAGCATAGATCCAACTTTAGGATCTAATAGAGTATACATATGGTCGCGTACAATTCCGTTATTAAAGCAGTATTTACTAGTAGGATGCGGACCGGATAATTTTGTGTTCCAATTTCCTCAATATGATTTGATTGGTCGAGAAGAATGTGAAATACCAGCTACGATTATTTATTTAAATGCGCATAACAGTTATTTGCAAGTAGCAATTAACAGTGGTGGTATTGCTTTTCTTGCTTATATCACGATGCTAGTTCATTATTTTTTTAGTAGTATTCGTTTATATACAAAAAAGAAAAACAAAGAATTTTTGGATTATGTGGGAATTGGAATTTTCACAGCAATATTAGGCGCATCGGCAGCACTCTTTTTTGTAGACATGTTGATTTATTTTGCTCCTATTTTCTGGATTATATTTGGAGTGGGCCTACCAATTAATGCATCGAGGGATATATCATAAAAGTCAGCTAGTATCAAAAGCGAGTCAACGGATGGATAGTATTGCTCGGTTTCATATGCACAAAGAGATGCAATGGATAAGTCAGTGGCTTTTGAGAGCTCTGAAAGAGTGAGTTTATTAGATTTACGTAGTGATTTAAGATTAGTAGCAATAAGCATAAAAAACCTCCTAGAATATGTGCAACTCTATAGTAGCACATGTTTTAGGAGGTTTTAGTCTATATATAGTCTATTTTATGAAGTTTATGATTTGATAGCTGTAGAACTGAGTAAGCTGATTCTGGTATCATAAAGTTTTTGAGAAAGATCGACATGTACCTCGTGTGGATTGACAAAACGTCTAGTTTCAGCCCAAAGGGTATCGAGTTCTTTTTTGCAGATCGCTTGGATATCCATAACTTTTGGTGATTCATAACAGCAAACACCGTTTTTAAAGATAGGTAACATGAGTTCGCGTAGTTCATAAGAACCAGCTAATACGATTGTCTTTTTCCAAGGTTCTTTTGGGTCAAATAAAGTTAAATCATCTGTAGATACAAAAGTTTCTTCGTTTAAACAAATAAGATCTGCAATGATTTTTCCATTATGTTTATTGTAAACACGATAAATTTTCTTGTTTCCTGGATTTGTAACTTTTTCTGTGTTTTCAGAGACTTTGATTTTAGGAATAAAAGATCCGTCCTTTGCTTGAATTGCAGATAGTTTATAAACACCACCAAACGCTGGATTATCTTTGGCTGTGATTAGATTCGTACCGACACCCCAAGAAGTGATTGTTGCACCTTGTGCTTTTAGTGATTCAATTAAAAATTCGTCAAGGTCATTGCTTGCAGAGATAACAGCATTTGGGAAACCAGCTGCATCTAGCATCTCACGAGCTTTCTTAGAAAGGTAGGCTAAGTCACCACTATCAAGACGTATTCCGTGAAGTGCGAGAGGAATACCTGCTGCGCGCATTTCTTCAAAAACACGAATCGCATTTGGGATACCAGACTTCAAGGTATCGTAGGTGTCTACTAATAAAAGACAAGCGGTTGGGTATAAGTCAGCATAAGATTTGAAGGCTGTATATTCATCTGGGAAGCTCATAATCCAACTATGCGCATGCGTACCCTTAACTGGAATATCAAAAAGTTGACCAGCTAGGACGTTACTCGTACCAACGCAACCACCGATTACGGCAGCTCTAGCACCATATGTACCGGCATCTGGACCTTGTGCACGACGTAAACCAAATTCCATTACACCGTCATCTTTTGCAGCATAACATACGCGTGCAGCTTTTGTAGCAATGAGTGATTGATGATTAATAATGTTAAGTAGAGCTGTTTCTACGAGTTGGGCTTCCATAATAGGAGCAATTACTTTTACAAGTGGTTCATATGGGAAAATTACAGTACCTTCTGGAATAGCATAGATATCACCACTGAAGTGGAACGTAGATAGGTATGCTAGGAAGTCTTCTGCAAAAAGGTTTAAGGTACGTAAATACTCAATATCAGCGGTAGAAAAGCTGAGCTCTTTAATGTAGTGGATTGCTTGTTCTACACCAGCCATAACAGAGTAACCTCCGTCACAAGGGTTTAGGCGATAAAATAAATCGAAAATAACAGTTTCATTAGCAGTTTTGTTTTTGTAATAGCCTTGCATCATAGTAAGTTGATATAAGTCAGTAAGCAAGGTTAGGTTTTGATTTTCAATCATAATAGGCTCCTCCAAGCGGGGTAAAAATATACATTACCCAATAAATAATTGAATTATACAGTTAATAGTCATATTCGTCAATGAAGAATATGATAATAGAGTGATAGAGATATTGACACAATCTGTATTATTGTATACAATTATACAGATTGACATAATGTATTTTATAGTGAAATAAAAAGGGAGGATACTACATGCAGAGAAATTTTATTGCGCAAACATTTGGAAAATCTATGAATTATACGGAGATAGAAAATCATCTTTTTAAAGAGCACAATGTAAAAAAAGGGCTTAGAAATGAAGATGGCACTGGCGTATGTGTAGGCCTAACCAAGGTAAGTGATGTTATTGGTTATACAAGGGTAGACGGCGAGAAGGTTCCGGCTCCAGGTCGTTTATTATATAGAGGAATCGACGTTCAAGATTTGATTCAAGGACGTAGTGATACGAGCGCGGGCTTTGAAGAAGTATCTTTTTTACTTTTATTTGGATTCCTTCCAAAGAAGAAAGAATTAGAAGAATTTAGAAAGATGCTACAAATCTGCTATGAGCTACCTGAACGATATACAGAATTGAATTTCTTGACATTCCCATCTAATGATTTGATGAATTTATTACAAAGTGCAGTACTTTCTTTGTATAATTTCGATAAAAATCCAGAAACACAAGATGTTTATGAAATCGTATTAAAAGGAATTAATATACTCGCGAAAATGCCGATGATGATGTGTTATGGATATCAAAGTCAGCAGCATTATTTACATCGTAAGAGTTTGGTAATCCATTATCCAAAGAAAGAATATTCTTTGGCACAAAACATTTTATATATGCTACGTGATAATAGTGAATTTACAAAGGAAGAGGTATCTGCACTAGATGCACTTTTGATTGTACACGCAGAGCACGGTGGTGGTAATAACTCGACCTTTACAAATGTCGTGATTTCTTCAACAGGTACGGATATTTATTCTTCTATATCAGGATCAATTGGGTCTATGAAAGGACCTAAGCATGGTGGCGCGAACATTCGTTGTAGTGATATGATCGATGCTATTATAGAAGAAATCGGAATTCATGCAACAGAAGATGAGATGCGCGACATTGTTGAGAAGGTATTAAATAAAAAGTTTTTTGATAAGACGGGTCTCTTTTATGGAATCGGCCATGCAGTTTATACGCAGTCGGATCCAAGAGCTGAAAGTATCAAGTTGAAATGCAAAACCTTAGCAGCAGAAAAAGGTCGTATGGACGAGTATGAATTTATGGTTAGACTTGAAATGGTTGCAAAAGAAGTAGTTGGTGAAAAGTTAGGAAAGACAGTATCAAATAATGTCGATTTCTACAGTGGTTTTGCGTACAAGATGCTTAATATTCCAAAGGAAGTATATACACCACTTTTCGTTTGTGCGAGAACGATTGGTTGGGTAGCGCATAATATCGAAAACAGATTGTATGATGGAAAGATTATGCGTCCAGCAACAAAATGCGTTATGCCACAGGGTACTTATGTTTCTATAAAAGAGAGATAAGATTGTATTGAATAAATAGCTAAATAGAGGAGAATATGAAGATGAATCAGATGATAACAGTATTTCGTGGAGATGGTATTGGGCCAGAAATTTCAGAATGTGTATTAGATATTTTAGACGCAGCAGGTGTTCCATTATCGTATGAATTATTTAACGTAGGCGAAAAAGAATATGAATTAAACGGAAAATTGATTCCAGATGAAGCATTTGCTTCTTTTGAAAAAAACAAAGTGTTATTAAAGGCACCTATTACAACACCAATCGGAAAAGGCTTCCGCTCTCTTAATGTTACACTTAGAAACAAATATAATTTATATGCAAACATTAGACCAGCAAAGTCTAATACAGCTGTGGAAACTCCTTTTAAAAATATTGATATTGTTACTTTTAGAGAGAATACAGAAGATTTATATATCGGTAAGGAAGAAATGATTGATGAAAATACAGTACATGCTACAAAGCTTATTACAAGAGAAGCTAGTACTAGAATTATTGTAGATGCATTTGAATATGCAGTTGCACAAGGGCGTAAAAAAGTTACGTGTGTACATAAAGCAAATATTCTTAAAATGTCAGATGGTATGTTCTTAGATATTTTCCATGAAATTGCTCCAAAGTATCCTCAAATCGAAGCAAATGATATGATTGTAGACAATGCTTGTATGCAATTAGTTATGAGACCAGAGCAATTTGACGTCATGGTTATGCCTAATTTATATGGTGATATTTTATCAGATTTAACAAGTGGATTAATCGGTGGACTTGGATTATTACCATCTAGTAACCTTGGTAAAGAATATGCAATGTTTGAAGCTGTACATGGTAGTGCACCTGATATCGCTGGGAAAGGTATTGCAAATCCAACAGCTTTATTATGGTCTGCATGTATGATGCTTGAAAATCTAGGATTAGAAGAATATGCAAAGAGAATTAGAGCAGCAGTTGATGTAGCGCTTCAAGATCTTAGTGTATTAACACCTGATATCAAAGGTAGTGGTACAACGCAAACATATAAAGAAGCAATTATAAAAGCATTGTAGGAGGTACAACATGGTTCAGTTATTTGATGAGAGAGTTTATTTATTAAACGGAGAAACTTTAGTTACAGAATCTGAATATTTAAAGCAAGCTGCAGCACAAGGATGTGTAGTAAATGCAGATGCAGATAGAACAGGAACGATTGCGTACGATATTTTACAAGCACACAATACTTCTGGAGATAGCACGAAATTAAAGATTAAATTTGATGCAATGGCATCTCACGATATTACATTTGTTGGTATTATTCAAACAGCAAAGGCTTCTGGTATGGAAGAATTTCCAGTTCCTTATGTTTTGACAAACTGCCATAACTCACTTTGTGCAGTTGGTGGAACAATCAATGAAGATGATCATGTATTTGGATTAACAGCTGCAAAGCGTTACGGCGGTATTTATGTACCTCCTCATATTGCTGTTATTCACCAATACATGCGTGAAATGATGGCAGGCTGTGGCAAGATGATTCTTGGTTCGGATAGTCATACTCGCTATGGTGCACTTGGTACCATGGCAATTGGTGAAGGCGGTGGTGAGCTTGCAAAACAACTTCTATCGACTACCTACGATGTGAATTATCCAGATGTAATTGGTGTTTATTTAGATGGTAAGCCAAATTTTGGTGTAGGCCCTCACGATATCGCATTGGCAATTATTGGACACGTATTCAAAAACGGTTATGTGAAGAATAAAGTAATGGAATTTGTAGGCCCTGGTATTGCAACTATGGAAACAGATTTTAGAAATGGTATTGATGTTATGACAACAGAAACAACTTGTCTTACTTCTATTTGGCAAACGGACGAAGATACAAAGGCATATTTAACATGTCATGGTAGAGGCGATACTTATAAGAAATTAGCACCAGCTGATATCGCTCTATATGATGGTATGGTCTATGTTGATTTATCACAAGTCAAACCTATGATAGCACTTCCATTCCACCCAAGTAATACGTATACGATTGATGAATTAAATGCAAATTTAGGGGATATTTTAAGAACAGTAGATAAGGAAGTAGAGTCTATGAATGGCTCAAGTGATTTTTCACTTCTTAGTAAAATAAAAGATGGGAAATTACAAGTGGATCAAGGTATTATCGCAGGTTGTGCGGGCGGTACTTATAGTAGTGTTATGGAAGCTGCACATATCTTACAGGGCGCTAGCTGTGGTAGTGATATATTCTCGCTTGCTGTCTACCCTTCTTCACAACCAGTATTTATGGAACTTGTGAAAAATGGAGCAATGGCAGACCTAGTAGGCTGTGGTGCTACGATTAAAACTGCATTTTGTGGTCCTTGCTTTGGAGCTGGTGATACACCTTCAAATAATGCATTTAGTATTCGTCATACGACTAGAAACTTCCCAAGTAGAGAGGGTTCTAAGCCGGGAAATGGACAGATGTCTTATGTAGCACTTATGGATGCACGCTCGATTGCAGCAACAGCAGCAAATGGTGGTGTATTAACTTCAGCAGAGCAAGTGGCAGATGGATATCAAGTGCCTGAATATCATTTTGATGGTGGTATTTACGAAAAGAGAGTTTATCAAGGATTTGATAAAAGTGATGTAAATGAAGAAGTTGTTTATGGTCCAAATATCAAGGATTGGCCTAAAATGAGTGCACTTGAAGATCATATTTTATTAAAAGTATGCACTAAAATCATGGATGAGGTTACAACAACAGATGAGCTTATTCCTTCTGGTGAAACTTCGTCTTATCGTTCAAACCCACTTGGACTTGCAGAATTCACATTATCAAGAAGAGACCCTTTATATGTAAGCCGTGCAAAAGAAATCAACAAAGCTGAGGTAGCACGTGTGGCAGGGGAAGATATTGTAGCAGTAGACACTACATTAGTGGATGTGTATAATAAGATAAAAGCAATATCTGGATTTGAAGAAATAGATGAAAAAACTTTAGAAATCGGTAGTGTAATGTATGCAGTAAAACCAGGAGATGGTTCGGCAAGAGAGCAAGCAGCTAGTTGCCAAAGAGTACTCGGTGGACTTGCAAATATTACAAAAGAATATGCTACGAAAAGATATCGTTCGAATGTGATGAACTGGGGGATGTTACCATTCCAAATGGAAGCGGATCCGTGTTTTGAAGTAGGAGATTATATCTTTGTACCAAATGTGAAGGCAGCAATTGGTGGTGATATGTCGAATATTAAAGCATATGTTTTAGGAGATTCTACAAAAGAAATCACACTATATCTTGCAGATATGACAGCTGAAGAAAAAGAAATTGTAAAGGCTGGATGTTTGATTAATTATAATAAAGGTTAATAAGATATATTGGAGGATTTGATGGAACAGATGAATAATAAAAGATATGAGCATGTTAAATATGCAGTAATTGCATGTTTGACAGTAGTAGCATTTGTTATAACATATAAATATATGTTAAATGTTGCCAATGCAGAGGGAATTAATGATTTAAAAGAACATATGTGGCATGCAGAAGGTATTACAAGTGCTACCTTGTTTGAATCATGGTTGGAAAGACCATATCTTTTTTGGCATTTATGTGTGAAGGCATCTATACTATACTTGGGAATTCCGGCAGTAGAGTCCACAGCCTTTATATGTGGATTGTTTGTAGTAGCTACTAGCTTAATATCATTTTGGATTGTAGAACGTATCGTAGAATATAGTAGTCCAGATAGCAGATGTGGAACAGGTGCAGCAGTGGTGGCGAGTATCTTGACGTTAGTCATGCCATTATATCTTTCATGGGATGGATTAGATCAATATATTGGTCCGTTCTCGGTAAACCCGATACATAATCCAACGCATATGGCAGTGAAGCCATTTGGATTACTAGCATTTGCATATGCTGTAGACTTGTTCTTGAGATATCGTGGTAAGAAAACGATGTTTGTAATAAGTACTTTTGGACAAAAATATTTGTATATTTGGTTTGCAAGTGCACTATTTATGATGGCATTTACAAAACCAACATTTATGTATATGTTATTGCCAGCAGGAGGATTATATGTTCTAGCAGGGATAGCTTATGATTGTTATAAGAAATCATGTAACTTTCCAGCTTGCAAAGATTTCATTGTAAAACTAACATTAGCGAGTATGCCTTCAATTATATATTTGTTGATAGAGTACGCAGCTTTTTACATGTGGGGAGGAACGAATGAGGATGCATCTATAGCGATATATCCATTATTTTATACTTGGAACTTGTACTCTGATAATATCCTGAAATCTATTATTTTAGCAATGGCATTTCCTTTATGGATGGTAGTATCGAATATAAAGTATTTTATGCAATCGGTGGAGGGGAAATTAGCATTACTTTCTTATACAGTTGGGGTGCTGGAATTTGCACTCTTTGTTGAAACTGGGGATAAATTATCACATGCTAATTTTGCATGGTGCATGATGTCTGGAATGCTTTTATTATGGATTGTTGCAGCAGCAAAACTAGTAGAGTTAACATATAGTGCTACAAGGGGAAAAAGTGTTGCAATAAGTGTTACTTTTGGGTGGAGTTTATTAATGCTACATTTATTTGCAGGCTTATACTACATTAATCCGTATATGTATATTATATAATCAAATTTCCTCTTTACAATTTAGGTGGTTTTCATTATAATGAACGATGTATAGAGAAAATGCGTTGAAAAAGACAGTAGCATCTAATGAACAGTTAAAGCGAGCTAGTGAAGGTGAGAGACTAGTACGAGTAGTTGGAATGTGAATATCACTTTTGAGCAGTCGGGTGAAGCTAGTAGCCTTAGACCGGAGTCCTTCCGTTATAGAGGAAACATATAAAACCGCATGGCGGGGAGTATGCGTAATAGGTGGTATTTTGAAACTTTTTAGCTTCATCCTTTTTACGAGGATGGAGCTTTTTTATTATTTAGGAGGATGATTATGTATAACAAAGTTACAGCAAATTTGAATTTTGTGGAACGTGAACAGGCTGTGGAACAGTTCTGGAAAGACAATGATGTATTTAAGAAAAGTATGGATATAAGAGAGGGTTGCCCTACTTATACTTTTTATGATGGACCACCAACTGCGAATGGTAAGCCACATATTGGTCACGTATTAACTCGTGTTATCAAAGATATGATTCCTAGATATAGAACGATGAAAGGGTACATGGTTCCTCGTAAAGCTGGATGGGATACACATGGTCTACCTGTAGAATTAGAAGTTGAAAAGCTTTTAGGTCTAGATGGCAAGGAACAAATCGAAGCATACGGACTTGATCCATTTATCGATAAATGTAAAGAAAGTGTTTGGAAATACAAAGGTATGTGGGAAGATTTCTCTAGTACAGTTGGTTTCTGGGCAGATATGGATGATCCATATGTAACATATGATGATAATTTTATTGAATCTGAATGGTGGGCACTGAAGACTATTTGGGATAAAGGACTTTTATACAAAGGCTTTAAAATCGTACCTTATTGCCCTCGTTGTGGTACACCACTTTCTTCTCACGAAGTAGCACAAGGCTACAAAGATGTAAAAGAAAAATCAGCAATTGCTCGTTTCAAAGTAAAAGACGAAGATGCGTATATCTTAGCTTGGACAACAACTCCTTGGACACTTCCAAGTAACGTTGCACTTTGTGTGAATCCTGTGGAAGCTTATGTGAAGGTAAAAGCTGCTGACGGATTTGTATATTACATGGCAGAAGCATTACTTGATAAAGTATTAGGAAAGCTTGCAAATGAAGAAGAAGGCATCAAAGCATATGAAGTATTAGAAACATACGTTGGTAAAGATTTAGAATACAAAGCATATGAACCACTTTTCGACCATGCAAATGAAGTGATTGCAAAGCAAAACAAAAAAGCACATTTTGTAACATGTGATACTTATGTAACTTTATCAGATGGTACTGGTGTTGTTCATATTGCGCCTGCTTTTGGTGAAGATGATGCAAAGGTTGGTAGA
This sequence comes from Lachnospiraceae bacterium, assembly GCA_044425805.1. Taxonomy (GTDB): domain Bacteria; phylum Bacillota; class Clostridia; order Lachnospirales; family Lachnospiraceae; genus RGIG6307. The sequence goes on from JAWXVC010000007.1 coordinate 23,032, forward strand.
GAATATGATTTACCATTTGTGCAGTTAGTTGATGGCAAAGGTGAAATGACAGAAGAAACACCTTATGCAGGAACATTTGTAAAGGATGCAGATAAGCTAGTATTAGCTGATTTGGAAAATGCAGGACTTTTATTTGAAGCACCTAAATTTGAACATAGCTACCCACACTGTTGGAGATGTGATACACCACTTATTTACTATGCTAGAGAATCTTGGTTTATCAAGATGACAGCTGTAAAGGATGATTTGATCCGTAATAATAATACAATTAACTGGATTCCAGAAACAATCGGTAAAGGTCGTTTCGGTGATTGGTTAGAAAATATCCAAGATTGGGGCATTTCTCGTAATAGATATTGGGGAACTCCACTTAATGTTTGGGAATGTGCAGATTGTGGTAAGTTACATGCAATCGGTAGTCGTGAAGAATTAAAAGAAATGAGTGGTAATGATGCTGCACTTACAGTAGAGCTTCATAGACCATATATTGATGAAATCACTGTGAAATGTCCAGAATGTTCTGGTACTATGACACGTGTTCCAGAAGTAATTGACTGCTGGTTTGATTCAGGAGCAATGCCTTTTGCACAACATCACTATCCATTTGAAAACAAAGACTTGTTCGAACAACAATTCCCAGCGCAATTTATCTCAGAAGCAGTGGATCAAACACGTGGATGGTTCTATTCGTTACTTGCAGAATCAACTTTACTTTTCAACAAAGCACCATATGAAAATGTAATCGTTTTAGGTCACGTTCAAGATGAAAATGGACAAAAAATGAGTAAATCAAAAGGAAATGCAGTAGATCCTTTCAATGCACTTGAAACACATGGAGCAGATGCGATTCGTTGGTATTTCTACGTTAATTCAGCGCCATGGCTACCAAATAGATTTAACGATAGAGCTGTAACAGAAGGACGTAGTAAATTCATGGGTACTCTTTGGAATACGTATGCTTTCTTCGTACTTTATGCGAATATCGATGGTTTTGATGCAACTAAATATACGTTGGAATATGATAAGCTTCCTGTTATGGATAAATGGTTATTATCAAAATTAAATACACTTATCAAGACTGTTGATAGTAATCTTGATGCATACAAAATTCCTGAAACTGCAAGAGCGTTACAAGAATTTGTTGAAGATATGAGTAACTGGTATGTACGTCGTAGTCGTGAACGTTTCTGGGCAAAAGGCATGGAGCAAGATAAGATTAATGCCTACATGACACTTTATACAGCACTTGTAACTGTTTGTAAATGTGCAGCACCTATGACACCATTTATGACAGAAGATATTTATAGAAATTTAGTTTGTACAAATGATGCAGCAGCTCCAGAAAGTATTCACTTATGTGATTTCCCTGTGGCAAATGAAGCATGGATTGATGCAACATTAGAAGAGAACATGGAACAATTGCTAGAAATCGTAGTAATGGGACGTGCTTGTAGAAATACCGCAAATATCAAAAACCGTCAACCAATCGGCGACATGATTGTGAAAGCTCCTATTACATTAGAAGGTTTATTCCAAGATATTATCAAGGAAGAATTGAATGTAAAGGCTGTTACTTTCACAGAAGATGTTTCGGCATTTACAACATACACATTCAAACCACAGCTTCGTACGGTTGGACCAAAATACGGTAAGCAATTAGGTGGCATCCAAAAAACACTGGCTACTCTTGATGGTAATGCAGCATATGCAGACTTAAAAGCAACAGGAGCTATCAAATTTATGGTAGGAGATGTTGAAGTTGTACTTGCAGAAGAAGATTTATTAATCGACATGAAGCAAAAAGATGGCTATGCAACAGAAGCAAATAATACGATTACAGTAGTACTTGATACAAATCTTTCTCAAGCTTTATTAGAAGAAGGTTTCATGTATGAAGTAATTAGTAAAATTCAAACAATGCGTAAAGATTCTGGTTTTGAAGTAACAGATCATATTAAAGTTTCTATCAATGATAATGCGAAAATCGCAGAGGTTGTAGAAGCGAATAAAACTAGTATTGCATCTAAAGTTCTTGCAGATGAAATGAGCGTAGATACCGCTTATGCAGTATGTAAAGAATGGAATGTAAATGGAGAAATGGTTACCATTTCAATAGAAAAACTTTAAAAATAATCAAAATAAAAGCATGGGGGAAACCTCATGCTTTTATTTTGGCGAAAAAGAAAGTTTAAAATGTATAAATTATGTAAATACATAGAAAGAATAAAGTGAATTGTTGACACTTTTTTTATGAAGGAATATACTAGATACATTGAGAAAGTTTAAAACGGGACTAATGAAGGGAGCTGGAAATGGATAAAAGCATAACACATTTTGATCAAATTGATACGAGGCAGTATGCGAGTATTATTGAAGAACTAGAGAGAGCGCAGCGCATCAACAATTTAATTTTAGAAGGTGCTACAGACTATATATATCAATTGGATTTAGAGAAGAATACATGTATTTTTTCACCCCATGCATTAGAGGTATTACCATTAGAAAGTGCAACTTTTGATAATGCGCTTGAAACGGTTATGTCATTTATTGTACCAGAGGACCGTCAGGTTTTTCTGGATTCATTTACTCCTTTTTTGACGGGGAAATCAGAGTATCATCGTGCTGAATATAGAGTAAATACAAAGCAAGGTAATATTATGTGGATTTGTTGTAATGGTAAGGGCATTCATGATAGTAAGGGTAATCCCCTTATTATTGCGGGTTCACTTATGGATGTTACTAGCCGAAAAGAAACAGAAGAAAAACTTAGTAAAATGCTTTATTTCGATGCTATGACAGGCATTAGAAATCGTTTTGGATTCCACAAGGATTTAGAGGAGCGCTTACTCGAACCACATGCAAAAGGGTCTGTTGTATATATAGATATTAAGAATTTCAAGATGGTTAATGAAATATTTGGACATGCTTTTGGTAATGAAGTGCTAAAGGATATGGTAAATACATTCGAATTGTTAATACCAGAAAATCTTGGAGTTTATCATTTGAGTGGAGATGAGTTTTTGGTACATTTTCCATTTACAGATAGAGAAAAAATCAAACAACATTTAATACCCCTTATGGTTCGTTTAAAGCAACCGAAGAAAATTGGTGGACATACGGTTTATATTTCTGTCAATATGGGCGTATCGATTTATCCAGAACAAGGTAAAAATCCAGATGAAATTCTCAAAAATGCTGATGTAGCCTTGCTATCAGCACCAAAGAATGCAAAAGGTATGATACTCTTTTATATGGATAGCACGAGTAAAACGATTGCTAGAAGATATCAGTTAGAACATGAACTTAGAAATAGTGTAGATAATCAAATGGAGAATTTTCGCTTAGTATATCAACCAATTGTAGACTGTGAAACAGAAGAGTGGATTGGCGCAGAAGCGTTACTTCGTTTTGAATCACCAACTATGGGACCAATTCCAATTGATGAGATTATTGAAATTTTAGAACATACGATGTTAATTGTTCCAGTTGGTAAATGGGTGCTACAGCATGCAATGTTAGAATGTCTTAAATGGCATCAAAAAGGACATCCTAAAATGCTTGTTCATGTAAATTGTTCTGCGGTTCAGACAAATGACGTAGATTTCATTGATTATTTAGAAAAGACTATAGAAAAGTTTTCATTCCCAAGTGAGTGTGTGATATGTGAGTTAACAGAGACATTATTAATTAATAGTATAGATAATACATTATATTTCTGTAAAGCACTTCGAAAATTAGGGGTGAAAGTATCGCTAGATGATTTTGGAACCGGATATTCTTCGCTAAGTTCTCTGCGTCAATTACCAATCAGTGAGATTAAGATTGATAAATCATTTGCACTTGATTATAAGAAAGATCCATACTATGCAGCTGTTATTTCTACGGTGAAAACACTTGCAGATACACTTGGAATGATTGTGACAGTAGAGGGAATTGAAACAAAAGAAGTATATGAAGAGATGAAGCGAATGAAAGTTGATACATTACAAGGTTTCTATTTTGCAAAACCGCTTGAAGCGGATGATTTTTATGACCGATTGTAGTAAGGAAAAGAGTATGGAAAAAGATTATGTTGTAGTGACACAGGCAGCTGAGATAGACTATTCAGTTGATTATGTTGCATTGCCAAAGAATTACGGTACGAGCGAATATTTCCACCGTACGGATGTAAAAGCAATTTATAAGGCAGTATATGATAATTTAAATGAATTAGATGATAAGATTCATTTCACAAAAACGCTTGCTAGTTACAAGCATGTCTTATTGAAACCGAATTTAGTTTCTGTTTATCATGCATGCGGTATGGAGAAAAATGACTATCCGGAGTCTACAGACCCAAGAGTTTTTGATGCTATAGTTTCATTTTTTATGCAGTACAATTCTAATATTATCATTATTGAGTCTTCAGGCAAGCCAATGCCAACGACAACAAGCTTTCGTGTTTCAGGTATTAACCGTATAGCAAAACACTACCATATTGGATTGATACCGTTAGAAACAGAGTGTGTGAATAGGTATATGTTACCAAAGGCAGAGGTTATGAAGGAAGTATATATTCCACATATTTTAGAGGAAGTACTTAGAGGTGAAGCTTTTTATGTATCGGTTCCTAAATTAAAGACTAATTTATACACAAAGGTTACACTAGGATTTAAAAATGCAATGGGTACACTTCCATATTGCCTACGCGAAAGAAATCACAATTATTATATCAATAAGAAATTAGCTGATTTACTTTATTTATTTACACCAAATCTTGTTGTGATAGACGGTATTATCGGTGGGGAAGGAAATACTCCTGCACCAGTAGATCCAGTTGAGGTAGGTGTTATTATTTCAGGTAATAATACAGTAGAGGTCGATCGTATTGGCACAATAATGATTGGTTATGATCCAGATACAATCCCGTTGATACAAGAGGCTGTAAAGAGAGGTTTTGCGAGTGAATCTGTTGAGGTGATAGGGGAATATAAATCCTATGATTTCCGTAGAGCAAATGCTTCATTGATGGCGGATGAATTTCATGAGAAATTTCCAAATGTGGATGTGTTAGCAGGTCATAATTTGGCACACGCACCAAAAGTAACAGCTGTGGATCAAGTAACAAAGGAGATTGCGAGAGAATTAGAGATGGCTTGCGATGGAGGATGCTTAGCAGCTCTTCGTTCTGGATTTGATTATATTATATATTCGCAGAATCCAAAGTATGATTTCCCACTTACAGTAGTGGTAGGTGGTGGTGTGTTAATAGATGGTGTTCGTTATTGGTTTGATCGTGATGCAAATGCATTTAGTGAAGAACAAATACGTCAATCAAAGAAACCGATTTTGACATTAGGTAATTGTGCACTTGTTTTAAAGGATGTTGCAAAATATAGAACAGACGGATGTTGTAGTCCATCTGCTTGTATGTTGGCAGTAACCGCGGCAGCGGGGATTGCTTTTCCACTACTTTCTATCAAAAACAAATCAGTACTTGATTTGGGGATTTCAATTGTAGCGGGTGTATTTAAAAGAAGCTATCATATTTTGATGAATCGTTGGGTAGATTGTCCTAGCGAGCATGAAGATAAGATTTATGGTATTCCTGAGTTATCAGAGGTTGATTTACAAAGAGATTACATAGAGTGGCCATTGCCAAAGATGAGCTGGAAACTCAAATGGAAGTTGATTAAAAATCAATTCAGTATATTAAAATTATAAAAAGGGTGTGTAGAAACAGACACTCCGAAAAAAGGTTATGAAACTCAAAAATCGAGTTTCATAACCTTTTTTGTTCTGCTTGATAATAAAAATAAGATGCTACACATGGGACTAGTATGATGATAAAGCATAGGCTCATTAATATAGTTAAGAAGATACCATCTGTAAATGCTGCGAATACGAATAGGACACCAGAGATTGTAAATGCATATCCACCCATTCTATGTGTTTTAATCCATACGATTTCGGAATTTAGTGTCCAAGGTGTCTTAATGCCCATCGTATAATTTTGCTTAAACCTAGGCATATAATTCCCTATTAAAATAAAAAGCGCGCCTATAGAGAGTAAGCTAAATAAAGAAATATTCACACTGCCAGGATTTAGAGCTACTCGTATAACTATGAAAAGGATTGCATCCATGAATAGTGTCATAAATAACATAAAAATATCATAAAAGCCACGTACTTTTTCGTAACTCTTCCCTTTAGGGTCGATTTTAGGGAGAATCATAAAAAGAAAGAACATACCGAGTGGGAGTAGTGCGAGAAATAAAAGCTCTGATTTATCACCGTATCGGTTGACATTCCCTTGGAAATCAAAATGCATAGGAATCTGGTCAGGTAAAGAACCTTGTATAAAGGCATAATAGAATATAGGAATAATCGCAATTACTAGAGTAATAAGTTGAAGTACTTTATTCGGTTTCATGTGTATTACCTCCTCGTAAAATTTGGAACCATTCTAAAATCTCATCTAAAACGGTTGTGTTGATTTCATAATAAATGTATTTACCACGCTTATCATCTAAAATCAAGCCAGCTTGCTTTAAAATAGATAGGTGATGTGAGATGCTAGCGTTCGAAATATCAAAGCGCTCTACAATCTCACCGGCAGTTAAAACGTTTTGTCGTAACAGATTTAGTATCTCGCGACGTGTTGGGTCGCTTAGTGCTCGCATAGTATCTTGTACGCTCATGTATACTCTCCTTTCTCATTTAGAAGTTTATCTAAATGTATCGTAGCACCGAAGTATGCGTATGTCAATAACAATTAGAAGAATGACTAAATGTTATTTTAAGCCTACATATGATAAAGAAGTCTGAAATCATGAAAATTCTGTGTAAACAAAGCGAAAATATGAGGTGAAAATATAAATTAAGTTTGAAAAATAGATTTGATGTGTTATACTAATGCAAGACAGTATTTCGAGGCAGAATAAATCATATTTCGATTATAGAGTTGGAGGATATTATGTTAACAAGTACACAAGGAAAGTTTGACAAGGAAAGTTTTAAGAAGGAAGTCATTTATAATGTGAAAACATTATACCGCAAGAATATAGAGGAAGCTACGAAGCAACAATTATTCCAAGCAGTTTCTTATGCGATTAAAGATGATATTATTGATCATTGGTTAGAGACACAAAAAGCATACGAAGAAAAGGATCCTAAGGTTATTTATTATATGTCTATGGAATTCTTAATGGGTAGAGCACTTGGTAATAACTTGATTAATTTACAAGCATTTCAACCAGTAGCAGAAGCATTAGAAGAATTAGGTTTAGATTTAAATATTTTAGAAGATGAAGAACCAGATGCAGGTCTTGGTAATGGTGGTCTAGGTCGTCTAGCAGCCTGTTTCTTAGATTCACTTGCAACATTAGGTTACGCTTCTTATGGTTGTGGTATTAGGTATCGTTATGGTATGTTCAAACAACAAATCAAAGATGGTTACCAAATCGAAGTTCCAGATGCATGGTTAGCAGATGGAAATCCTTTTGAAGTACGTCGTTCAGAATATGCAAAAGAAGTTAAATTCGGTGGTTATGTAGCTAGTCGTAAAGATGAAGATGGTCGTGAACACTTCTATCAAGAAGGATACCAATCAGTAACAGCAATCCCTTATGATTTACCAATCGTAGGATATGGCAATGGCATCGTGAACACATTACGTATCTGGGATGCAGAAGCAGTAGAAAGCTTTAGCCTTGATTCTTTTGATAAAGGTGATTACAAAAAAGCCGTAGAACAACAAAATTTAGCAAAAAATATCGTTGAAGTACTATATCCAAATGACAATCATTACGCAGGTAAAGAATTACGTCTAAAACAACAATACTTCTTTATTTCAGCATCTGTGCAAGCAGCTGTGAATAAATATATGAAAAATCATGACGATATTCATAAATTCTATGAAAAAGTTACATTCCAACTAAATGATACTCATCCAACAGTAGCTGTTGGTGAATTAATGCGTATTTTATTAGACGAATATGAATTGGAATGGGATGAAGCATGGGAAATCACTACAAAAACATGTGCTTACACAAATCATACAATCATGTCAGAAGCATTAGAAAAATGGCCAATTGAATTATTCTCAAGATTATTACCACGTATCTACCAAATCGTGGAAGAGATCAATAGAAGATTTGTAGAAAAAATCCAATCGAACTATCCTGGAGACATGGAAAAAGTTCGTAAGATGGCAATTATTTATGATGGTCAAGTTAAAATGGCTCATTTAGCAATCGCTGCAGGTTATTCTGTAAATGGTGTTGCTAGACTTCATACAGAAATTCTTAAAAACCAAGAACTAAAAGATTTCTATGAAATGATGCCTGAAAAATTCAACAACAAAACAAACGGTATTACACAAAGAAGATTCTTATTACATGGAAATCCTCTTCTAGCTGATTGGGTAACAGATCATGTTGGTGACGAATGGATTACAGATTTGACTAAGATTGCAAAACTTAAATTATATGTAGATGATGAAAAAATGCAACATCAATTTATGAACATCAAATATAAGAATAAACTTCGTTTAGCAAAATACGTAAAAGAACACAATGGAGTAGACATCGATCCTAGATCAATCTTTGATGTACAAGTTAAGAGACTTCATGAATACAAACGTCAATTACTTAACATCCTACATGTTATGTACTTGTATAATGAATTAAAAGAACATCCTGGTAAAGAATTCTATCCAACAACATTTATCTTTGGTGCGAAAGCTGCAGCAGGTTACAAAAATGCGAAGTTGACTATTAAATTAATCAATTCAGTAGCTGATGTAGTAAACAATGATCCAGCTATCGAAGGCAAGATTAAAGTTGTATTTATTGAAAATTATCGTGTTTCTAATGCTGAACTTATTTTTGCAGCAGCAGATGTATCAGAACAAATTTCAACAGCTTCAAAAGAAGCATCAGGAACTGGTAATATGAAATTCATGTTGAATGGTGCGCCTACTATCGGTACAATGGATGGAGCAAATGTAGAAATCGTAGAAGAAGTTGGAGAAGAAAATGCATTTATCTTTGGTTTATCTTCAGATGAAGTTATCAACTACGAAAACTATGGCGGATACAATCCTTCTGACATCTTTAATATCGATTCAGATGTAAGAAAAGTATTGATGCAACTTATCAATGGAACTTATTCTCCACAAGATCCTGAGCTTTTCAGAGATTTATACAATAGTTTACTTAATACATTGAGCTCATCAAAAGCGGATACTTACTTTATCTTAAAGGATTTCAAGGCTTATGCAGAAGCACAAAGTAGAGTACAAGAAGCATATAAAGATACAAAGGGTTGGGCTAGAATGGCTATGCTTAATACTGCTAGCTGTGGTAAATTTACTTCAGATAGAACAATCGAACAATATGCTACTGAGATTTGGAAGTTGGATAAAGTGGTTTTATAAGAAAGAGATGGTTATATATAGAAATGAATGAAAACAAGACATGTCGGGGCCTTTGGCTCCGACATATCCTTTTTACAACGCTAGGATTTATCCTATGTATGTTGATTATTATCGGTACTCAGATGTTTTATAGGGCAAAACTGATTTGGGAACTAGAAATAACAAACCTAGAGACACAGATGTATGATGTGGCATATATTACATCAGAAAAATGCAGTGATATAGATTATAGTATCATAGATTTGCACTATAACTTCCCAGTACAGTCATATATATACAGAGACGGTAGAGATAGCGTTTATGAACTTGAGAAGGTATTAGAAACACTTATTAGAGAAGATAATCATGTTGGAATTGTTTATTTGGAATTGAATCCTAGTTATCATAATACGGAAGAAATAATTTCGCTTATTACACAGCAAACAGAAACGCTATTTCATATTATATTACGCCCATATTCAATCGATGAATGGGGTGATTTTGCAGTAAGTAATAGAATGGATAGTATTTTACAAGAATATAGCGATTTAGCAGAACAGTTACTTACGCTTGAACATGTTGATGTGTTTTATTATGGGAATAAAGAATGGTTTACAGATAATCCTATGTACTTTGAAGATACGAACAAAATTTCATCCGATGCACTTATGGAAATTTATACTGAGATCAATATGAATAGCACTATGTTTGCTTCCCTTACGATTGAAAATATGGAAGAAGAAATTGTTTCGCCTGATTTTGATACTGAAATAGATACATATGCAGATTTAGAAGGTGTTAATATCTATTATTTGGGTGATAGTATGTATGGTAAAGATAAAAATCAATCAGGAATAGCAGAGATTACATCAAACTATTTAAATGCAAATGGATATAATTTAGCTGTTATGGGAACTTCTATATCGGGAGATGGTGAATTTGATTACTTGCGTATGGTAGAGACTCTTGTAGCAGGAGCATTGGATGAAAATATACCAAATATCGTAGTGATTCGCTATGGGTTTAATGATTATTCTACATCTGCTAGCTTAGAAGATAGCGGTCTGTTTGTGACAAATTTCAAACAGGGAATTGATATTCTTCAAGCTACATTTCCTGGTGTAACCATTATTTTATCGACGCCAACGATATGTCCAATAAATTACCGTGATGAACCTTCTTTAAAAGAGTATGTTGATAAAATAGAAGAAATAGCTATAGAAAAAGGTGTATATTGCCTTAATAATTATAACGTAGACATTTTTACAGAGGGTGATCCCAATAATACCTTAATTGATGGGGTACATTATAATGTGCGAGGGCGTTTTAGGCAAGCAGAAAGACTTGCAGAATTCATTAGCACAAGCATAAGTTTTTAAAATAAAAACCATGAACGATACAGTAATTCGAGTTTTCGAAGACTGTATCGTTTTTTTTGTGTATAAAACAAATACTATCGCAAATAATAGCATTAATAGGTTATGTAAGAGCACTGCATACAAACCGAATGCTTAGAAAAGCGGTGCAGAAATGAGGGCGATATGGAAGAGAAAAATAAAGAAAAAACCATAATGATGATAGCAACCTGTATGGTGCTTGCTGCTTTAACAATTATTGCAATGTATATGAATACTACTAAGACTGAGGATATACAATTTTTAGAAGATGATACGGTGATGGAAGAGCAGTTGGTGGAAGAAATCGATATAACGCAAGAAATTGAAAATGTAGATTCCTTTACGGTAAAAAATCCGACGGTCGAAATTATCGAAGAAGAAATCGTGCAAGAAAATATCGGTGGCACCAAAATATCCGATAATACAATCAATGTGATTGAGGATGCTGTGGATACAACTGAACTTGTGGAGCAGACTATTGTAGCTGAGGGTATTGAGGAGATGATGCTTGCATATGATGGAAGTAGTGTTTTATGGCCTCTTGAAAATGACTATGATCTTTTGATGCAATATAGTATGGAAAAAGCAGTCTATTTTGAGACATTAGATCAGTACAAGAGAAATCCTGCTATGCTCATTGCAGCTGGTGTAGGGAAAGAGGTATGTGCTACTGCACCTGGTAGGATTACAGACGTGTATTATGATGTAGAAACAGGTTGGACTTATGAAATGGAACTCGGTGGAGGCTTTAAAGCTTATTATGGGCAGCTAGGCGATTTGCAAAAAGAAGTGGATACTTATGTAGCTGCTGGAGATATCTTAGGATATATTGCAGAACCTACAAAATATTATACACTTGAGGGAAGTCACTTGTATTTTGCGATGACAGAAAACGATGAACCTGTCTACCCACTTGAATACGTGAATTAATCGTATAGTACAGATACTTTGCATGTATGCTGAAATGCTATCCTATATTAGGATGGCATTTTTTTTGTAAATGCTATATACTATAGTAAATATAGGATTTACAGATAAAACAGGCGATTGAGAAGGAGAAGTTACATGAAAATTGTAGTAATTGCAGGCGGCATTAGTTCAGAAAGAGATGTTTCTATTTCTTCTGGAACAGGTATATATCATGCATTACAAGAAAAAGGACATGAGGTTATTTTACTCGATGTATTTTTGGGATATAACGAAGAAGTTACGGATGATATTTTTTCAAAGGAAATACAATGGGATATCAGTACGAGTAAGGTGACTGGTATATCAGAAGAAAATCCTGATTTGGAGCTTATAAAGGCGCTCAGACCAGACTATAAGCAAAACTTTTTTGGACCAAATGTTATATCACTTTGCCAAATGGCGGATATCGTTTTTATGGCATTACATGGAGCTGAAGGAGAAAATGGCAAGATTCAAGCTTATTTTGACTTGATGGGTATACGTTATACAGGTACTGACCATGTAAGTAGTGCGATTTGTATGGATAAATCACTTTCAAAGGATTTGTTTATGCAGTGTGGGATACCGACACCAAAGGGAATTCATTTGAAAAAAAGTGAAAAGGATTTGATGGAGGTACCATTTCCGTTAGTTGTTAAATGCTGTAATGGTGGCTCTAGTGTCGGAACTTATATTGTATATGATGCAGTGGAGTATGAGAAAGCTAAAGCCGATGCCTTTATGTATGATGATGAAGTGATTATAGAGCAATACATCAAAGGAAGAGAGTTTAGTGTAGGTGTTATGCAAGGCAAGGCATTACCGATTATTGAAATTGCACCAATACAAGGGTTCTATGATTATAAGAATAAATATCAAGCAGGTAGTGCGGTTGAGACATGTCCAGCTGATTTGCCAGAAGCAGGGACTAAGCATATGCAATCTATGGCAGAAAAAGTTTTTGAGGTACTTAGACTCAAATGTTATGCAAGAATGGATTTTATGATGGATATAGAAGCAAATATATATTGTCTAGAAGCAAACACTTTACCAGGAATGACACCAACATCATTGTTACCACAAGAAGCTGCGGCTAATGGTATGGTTTATGCTGATTTGTGTGAAGAGATTATACGTATTAGCCTTGAGAAATAAAGGGAAGGTGAGATGGTTTTGAATATGGATTTGACGATTTATGAGGTTTCAGAATGCTTACAGTCACAATTAATAGGGATGAGTGAAGAGCATGCAAAGTTAAAACAGCTTACGGGTGCAGTTTTAGACTCAAGATTAGTACAAAAAGGTCATCTGTTCTTTGCTACAAAGGGAGAAAAGGTAGATGGACATAGCTTTATAGAAAAGGCTGTAAAGTTAGGTGCTAGCTTGATCGTGTGTGAAAAGGTACCAGAGGTTGCTATACCATATGTATTAGTGGAGGATAGCTTTGAGGCGCTTAAGCGAGTTGCTACTTTTTATAGAGAAAAACTCACGATTCCTGTTGTGGGTATTACAGGAAGTGTTGGGAAGACGAGTACGAAAGAAATCATTGCGGCAGGATTAAAGAAGCGCTATAACGTACTGAAGACAGAGGGGAATTTCAATAACGAAGTGGGGCTTCCTCTAACGATTCTACGTATACGTGAAGAACATGAAATTGCAGTATTAGAAATGGGTATAAGTGAATTTGGAGAAATGAGTCGTTTAACTCAAATTGCGAAGCCAGATATTGCAGTGATTACTAACATAGGGCAGTGCCATTTAGAAAATTTAGAAGATAGAGATGGGGTGGCGAGAGCTAAAACAGAAATTTTCAAAGGGTTATCAGAAAATGGTCGAGTAGTTTTAAATGGTGATGATGATAAGTTGGCGAAAATTTTGCGTGTTAAAGGGCTTACTCCAGTGTTTTTTGGAACTGGTACCCTAGAACATGTGAAATTAGATGTAAAGCTCGAAGCGGTATATTCTAATGGGATTTATGGGTCAGATTATACGATGTATGCATTTGGACAAAGTTATACTGGAACGATGCATCTTCCGGGAGAGCATATGGTATGGAACACAATGGCCGCAGTATGTGTAGGTGTACTCCTTGATATGTCTGTAAATGAAGTGTTAGGTGGTGTTCTAAAGGTAGAATCAGTTGGTGGCCGCAGTAATATTATACATAATAAGGATGGTATTATTATTGATGATTGCTACAATGCGAATCCAGGTTCTATGAAAACAGCGATTGAGCTTCTAAATTCGGCAATAGGTGTGAAAACAGCGATTTTAGGTGATATGTTTGAGCTTGGGGAATTTACCCTAGACTTACATGCAGAAGTGGGAGTTTATGCAGTGACACATGGGGTGCATCGCATGATTTGTATTGGAGAACTTTCGAAGAGAATGTACGAAGCTGCAAAGCTGCATATCGGTAACTTAAGTGAAAGAGAAGTACTGTATTTTGAAGATAAGGCGAGTTTCTTTCATGCATACACGAAGGGTGCCTTTAGAAGTGATGCAGTGCTAGTGAAGGCTTCACATGGAATGGCATTTGAAGAAATTGTTGAGTGGTTGAAGGATTAACATGAAGATAATAAAGGTTTTAAACGATGATGCGGTATGCGCATTAGACGATGTTGGAAATGAAAGAGTATTAGTAGGAATTGGGCTCGGAAAGAAGGCGAAGAGTGGAGGAAAGATTACTACCTCTCAGATTCAAGATGAGTTATTGCTAAAATCAAAGTCGATTATGAGCAAGGTACAGGAGACATTAGAAAAAGCACCTAGTATGTATGTTGGTATCTGCAAAGATATTATGCGAGTTGCGAAAATGGAGCTAGACCAAGAGCTTAGTGAAAGTATTTATGTTCCGCTGCTGGATTATATGTATTATGCGCAACATCATGCACACAAGAAAACAATGTATAGAAATACACTTGTATGGGAAGTAAAGCGCTTCTACCCGGCAGAGTATAGGGTCGCTAGATACGGAGCGGATTTGATGCTTGAGAAGTTAGGTGTTACTTTGTCAGATGAGGAGGTGACGAGCCTAGCTTTACATATTATTGATGCAAAGCCTGATAGTAATGTGGAAGATACACTTCGCATTATGGAATTTATCAATAAAGTGTTACAGATCGTAAGGATTGAATATGGTGTTGCTTTTGATGAAACGTCCTTTCATTTTTTGCGTTTTATAACACATCTAAAATATTTTGCATATCGTATTTTCCATAACAGTCTACTTCAAGAACAAGATAGAGAGCTAGTAAGCATCATTAAGAGTACTTATTTTAGGGAATATCAATGCTGTCAAAAAATCGGAGCTATGCTTGCGAGAGAGTACGGAGAGGCAGTAGCAGATAATGAGTTGATTTATTTGGCTATTCATATCAAAAGAGTTACAATGGAAGATGTAGAGTAAAATAAGGTTGTAGATTGTACGAATATGTGATATCATACAACTATAGATAGTAGAAAGGGTGGTATATTATATGCAGAGGGTAAAGCTCTCTGACTTAGCTGCAGAGAAGATTAAAGAGATGATTGATAATAAGGCCTATGATGCGAATGGGTATTTACCTAGTGAAGGTGATTTAGCACTTAAGCTTGAGGTCTCAAGAGCGACAATCCGAGAAGCGGTGAAGTCACTTGAGGTGCGAGGACTAGTTCGACGTATTCATGGTAAAGGCGTTCAGATTGCGGATGATACAGCAGAAGTATTGATGCGTTCACTTGGTGATATGATTTCACAGGATGACGGATTCATGGATGAGCTCTTAGAGGTTCGGGTTATGGTAGAGCCTAAGGGTGCAGAGTTTGCGGCTGAGAGAAGAACGGATGAAGATCTTGCGAAACTGAAGAAATCACTTGATATTATGGAGACATCAAAGGTTATGGATGTTGATTATTATGAAGCTGATTTAGAGTTTCATCTTAATCTTGCTATAGCATCTAAGAATCGTATTCAAGCTTCCCTTATACAGGCATATACTTCTTTCTTGAAGGATTTGATCATTGCATCATCGCAAGCAGAAACACCTCTAGAAAAAGAATTTCATTACCACAGACATATATATGATGCTGTGGAGCGTCAAGAACCAGAGGCAGCATTTATTGCGATGCAAGAGCATTTAGAAGCGGCTAAGAGGAATAAATTTGATTCCTTGGTGAAATAGAATAGAAAATTATGATAAAGGTCAAACTTATAGAGACTATCTATAGGGATGACCTTTTCTAGTCAACGCGCAGAAAATACAATGTAAATACTATATATTTACATTGTATTTATTTTATAGTATAGTATAAACGAGAGGTGGTGATAATATGGGACAGGTTTTAGTAAATTTTAGAATGGATGAGGTGCTAAAAAAGGAAATGGAACAGGTATGTCAGGAGTTAGGACTAAATATGACAACAGCGTTTACAATATTTGCCAAGAAGATGAGTAGAGAGAAACGGATACCATTTGAAGTAGCAGTAGATCCATTTTATTCTGAGCGGAATATCGAAAGAATTAAGGATTCAATGGAACAAGCAAAACAAGGTAAAGTAATTACGAAGACGATGGAAGAATTAGAGGAGCTTGAGGATGATTAACAGTGTAGAGGACATTACACAGACTGACTAGAAAAGGATTGCATTCCAGGTGGAAGGCAATCCTTTTCTAGTCAACTTGTATAAAATATAAAAAACATATTTGTGAAAAAATGTGGTTGAAGAATACATATATGTATGATATCATACAAGTATAAAAGTGTTTATTGTTTTTGTTATGTATTGTTAAAAGTATATGTGTGTTTGTTAGAGGAACTTTTTTTTAAGGCTAACTTATCTGATATCTAATATTATGATAAGTTAGAGACGGTAGTAAAGTGCCAGAGTAGGAAAGGTATGGTTAATTAGAATGAAAATTAAGGATATAGTAGTTCACAAAATTAGTGCACCGCTAGATGTCCCTTTTAGATTCTCGCAGGGGTGGGTGTATTCGCGTAGCTCTGTTATTGTGGAAGTAATCGGGGAGGATGGTACTTGCGGTTTTGGTGAATGCTTATGCCATGGACAGCAATCTCCATTTTTGGCTGCAGCGTTTATAGAACATTGTTATAAAGAAGAAGTGATAGGAAAAGACAGCTTAGATGTGGAAGTTATTTGGGAGACTTTATATAATAAAACTCGTCCATTTGGGCAACAAGGTATTGCACTCAATGCACTTAGTGGCTTAGATATTGCACTATGGGATTTGAATGGTAAGCAACTAGGTCAACCAGTTAGTAGATTGATTGGTGGTAGATTCCGTGAGAAGCTTGCAGCATATGCGACAGGATTTTATCGTATTGCTGATTGTGAATATCCAGAAACTTCTATTAAGGATGCGTTGCAATTTAAGGCAGATGGATTTACAGCGATGAAGCTAAAGGTTGGTTTTACTCCAGAGGAAGATATCGCTTACATAAAAGCTATTAGAAAAGCAGTAGGACCTGAGATTCGTTTGATGGCCGACTTCAATGCTTGTTATTCTCAGGCAGTAGCTAGAAGAATTATGCTAGAGCTTGAGGAAGAGAAGATTTATTTCTTTGAAGAGCTCTTAGCACCAGAAGATATGGAAGGCTACAAAGCACTTAGAAATCTTACATCAGCATATATGGCAGCGGGTGAAGAGATTTTCGGTAAGATTATGATTAAGGATTGGCTTAAAAATGGTGCGCTGGACATTTATCAGCCTGATGTTTCATCAGCTGGTGGATTCACAGAATGTAAGAAAATGGCGGCAATTGCACAAGCTTATAATACGGCAGTCATGCCACATGCTTGGGGGTCAGGTATTGCACTTGCAGCAGCACTTCAGTTTATCGCTTCGCTACCTTATACTCCTATGAGTGATGCACCATCAGAGTTATTCTTAGAGTTTGATAGATCAAGTCATCCGTTTAGAGCAGCACTTATTAATGATGGTATTACATTTGAAGACGGATACATTTATGTACCTGACAAACCAGGTATTGGTGTGGAAGTAAATCGAGAAATATTAGAAAAATACAAGGTTAATTAGGTAATTGCGAAACAGCAGTTCTACAGAGTGTACTTATACTCTCAGGTATCTATATATAACTTACGAGGCACGTTTTCACTACTATTCGCTTGTAACGGCTCATAAGTACCTCTTTAAAGCTATATATAGATACCTGAGCTAAGAAGTACACCTCATAGAATCGTAATTTCGCAAATACCTATATAAGATGAATGAAAGAGAGAGGTATAGTTATTATTATGAGTAAAGGGAAAACTATTGATTTTATCAAAGAAAATGGGATTATCGCAATTGTACGTGGTGTGGATGTAGATCATATCGTACCAATGGCAGAGGCTATGTATGCAGGTGGAATTAGATTAATTGAAGTGACTTTTAATCAAAATGATCCAGATCATTTAGCAAAAACAGGTGAAATTATCAAAACCTTAGTTGAAAAAGTTGGTGATAAAATCTGTGTTGGTACAGGAACAGTTATGAATGAAGCACAATGTATGGCAGCATATGAAGCAGGCGCTAATTATTTTATCTCACCAAATGTAAGTGTTGATGTTATTAAAAAAGCGAATGAGCTTGGTGTTGTTTCAATCCCTGGAGCTTTGACTCCTTCAGAAGCAGCTACAGCATATGAAGCAGGTGCAGATTTTGTGAAATTATTCCCAGCAGGTAATTTGGGTTCAGGATATATTAAATCCGTATGCGCACCATTAAATCATATTCCATTCCTTGCAGTGGGTGGTATCAATGCTGCTAATAGAGCGGAATTTATGAAAACAGGAATCTGTGGCGTAGGTGTAGGTGGAAATTTGGTAGATGTAAAAGCAATTATGGCTGGTGAATACGATAAGATTACTGCAGCAGCAAAAGAATATACAGAACAATAAATTTTTGGAGGATTAAGAATATGGCTAAAATAGTAACATTTGGAGAAATTATGCAAAGACTTGTACCAGAAGGATACAATCGTTTTGTACAAGCAGATAGATTTGTGGTAACATATGCAGGTGGTGAAGCAAACGTAGCAGTTTCACTTGCAGGATATGGTGAAGAAGTTTCATTTGTATCAGTAGTGCCAAAACATGAGATTGGTCAAGCAGCAGTAAATGCTGTTAGAAAATTTGGTGTTGATACATCAGATATCGTGCGCGATGGTGCAACACTTGGTTCTTATTATGTAGAAAAAGGTGCATCTCAAAGAGCATCAAAAGTTATTTATAATAGAGCAAATTCAGCAATTTCTCTAGCAAAAAGAGCTGATTTTGATTGGGAAGCTATTCTTGAAGGTGTAGATTTCTTCCACTTCACAGGTATTACACCAGCACTTGGTGGAGAAATGCCAGAAGTTTGTATGGATGCTTTAAAAGTTTGTAAAGAAAAAGGAATCACAGTTTCTTGTGATTTAAACTATAGAAAAAATCTTTGGTCAAAAGAAATGGCTGGAGAAGTTATGGGCAAATTAATGCCTTTCGTAAATGTTTGTATCGCAAATGAAGAAGATGCTGCAGATGTATTTGGTATCCACGCTAGCGAAACAGATGTTACTTCTGGTAAAGTAAATCATGAAGGTTACAAAGAAGTTGCTAAGAAATTAGCAGATACATTTGGATTTGATAAAGTAGCGATTACACTTCGCGGATCTATTTCAGCAAGTGATAATAACTGGGCTGCTATGTTATATGATGGAGCTGATTACTTCTTTAGTAAAAATTACTTAATTCATATCGTTGACCGTGTTGGTGGTGGCGATAGCTTCGGTGGTGGTTTGATTTACTCTTTAGTAAATAATTTTGCACCACAAGATGCAATTGAATATGCTGTTGCAGCTTCTTGTCTAAAACATACAATTGAAGGTGACTTCAACGTTGTATCTGTAGACGAAGTTATGAAATTAGCACAAGGCGATGGATCTGGTAGAGTTCAAAGATAAAAGAGGGTGTTATTACATGGGAGAATTTAAAAAATTTAACTTTGCGAGCTTGCGTAACAGCAAGCTCACAGAGGGATTTTGGGGTCATAGAACAGAAAACTATAAAGAAATTATAGAGTGTATGTTGGAAGCATTACTTTGCCCAACAAACTCAGCTAGACTGACAAATTTTGAAATTGGTGCAGGTACGCTAGATGAGGTGTTTTTTGGATCAAACTGGTCTGATGGTGATTGCTATAAGTTTCTAGAAGGTTGCTTATATGTATATCAAAACACAGGTGATACAGAGGTAAAAGCGATTGTAGATAAATATATTCCTCTGATTATAGGATCAGCAGAAGAAGATGGTTATCTGAATACTCAAATCACACTTACACCAAAGAAACGTTGGGGTAATTATAACTTTCATGAGTTATACAATATCGGACATTTTTATACATTTGTAGCTGCTCATTATGATATTACAGGGGAAGAGACCTTACTTCCACTTGCAAATAAAATGACGGACTACTTATATGAAACATTTAAGGATTATCCTGAAGAACTTGGACATTTTGGATTTAATCCAAGCCAAATTATGGGCTTGTGTGAATACAGTAACCTCACAGGAAATGATAAAGCCTTCGAACTTGCTGAAATCTTCGTAAATATGCGTGGTAGCCAGCCTGGTGGAACAGATCAAAACCAGACTAGAACATTATTACGTGAAGAAACACAAGCGGTTGGTCATGCAGTAACATCTACATACCTATATTCAGGTGCAGCAGAGGTATATGCAAGAACTGGTGAAAAAGCGTTAATCGAAACGCTTGAAAGACTTTGGACAGATTTATTTTCGAAGAAAATTCATATTACAGGCGGTGCATGCCCTGTATTTTTAGGTCATTCGGTAAACGGCGATTTAATATCAGAGGCACATTGTGCGGCTTATGAATTACCTAATAAAATTGCTTACAATGAAACCTGTGCAAATATCGGTACTGCAATGTGGGCTATGAGAATGCTCGCATTAACAGAAGATACAAAATATGGTGATTGGGCAGAGCAAATTATGTATAATGCGGGTATTTCTGGTTCGAACCTATCACTTACAAGATATTTTTACTCAAATCCATTAAGCTATAGAAAAGATACTCAGATTCCTTATAGCGCGGATGGTGACCAACATTTTAATTCTGTATACTTACATAAGGCTACTAGAAGATGGAAAACCTTTGATTGCTGGTGCTGTCCACCACAGTTATTTAGAACAATGGCTGGTATTGGTAGATGGGTATATGGTACAAGTGAAGATACTTTATATGTGAATATGTTCACAAGCTGTGACTTCACAGATGAAACTGTGGATATCAGCATGGTGACTAACTATCCGTGGGAGGATGCCATCAAGCTTGTAGTGAATAAGGCTACAGATAAAAAAGTGAAGATTCGTATCCCAGCATGGTGCAAAAATCCTAGCGTAAACGGCAAGGCAGTGACACATGGATATTATGAAATGGTAGTTAATACAGGCGATGAAATCACAGTGATACTTCCAATGCTAGCAACGATTATGCAAGCGAATCCAAATATTGAAGCTGATAGAGGTATGGTATGTGTGAAACGTGGACCAGTGATTTATTGTGGTGAAGGCGTTGATAATGAAGAGAAATTAGATGATTTACATATTGATGTTAATGGAGAAATCAAAGCTACTTATGAAGCTGATTTGTTAGATGGTGTAGTAACACTTGCCGTTCCTGTAAAATGCATCAAACAAAGTGATGACTTGTTCTTTGAAGTACTTCGCGAAGGTGAAATGACTACGATGAAGATGGTTCCATATTATACATGGGCAAATAGAGAAGAAGCGGACATGAGTGTTTGGTTCCCTAAAATGTAAGACAAAAGTCGAAGTACATGCTCGTAGCAGTGTGTAGTTCGACTTTTTTAATAGATAATTAAAAATGAAAGGAAGAAGAGATGAGGTTAGAGCATTATTTTGAAAATCCAGAGATATTGCATGTTGGAACAGAGGATACACGATGTTATTACATGCCACATCGGAATTTAACATTACAAAAGAGTTGCAAATAGGTGAAAATACACTGGCAGTGTTGGTTTTAAAATGGTGCGATGGCACGTATTTTGAAGACCAGGATAAACTACGTATGACGGGTATTTTTAGAGATGTGTATTTGTTAAAAAGATCGAAAAATCATATCGTGGATTATACGGTGAAAACGATTATAGATGGAAAAGATGGGATTATAAAGGTTGATTTTAAAACAAGGACTATGGCGCAGGAAGTTATAGTTTCTTTGAAAAATCCTTTAGGTGAGGTCATATACGAAGGGGAATCCACGAGTAGAAAGATTGCAATAGATGTGGAAAACGCACTTCTTTGGAATGCAGAAACTCCTTATTTGTACACACTAATCCTCAGTTATGGTGGAGAAGTCATAGAGCAAAAGGTTGGTATTCGTTATATTGAGATTAGGGATTCGATTGTTTATTCAAAATTTCTTAAAGGTAAATGCAAAGTGGATTATTCATGCGGATGGAATACTAGAGGTTGATGTACAAGGTAAGCGAGATATGACGTTCCCTTATTTACCAAGATTTGGTATCAGAATGTTTATGCCAAAAGAATTTGAGTCGGTAAATTATATAGGATATGGGCCTTATGAAAGTTATGAGGATAAACATAGGGCAAGCTACTACGGGGATTTTGAGGATACAGTACGAGGGCTACATGTCGACTACTTAGTACCCCAGGAAAATGGTAGCCATCTTGCATGTACTAGATTACAGCTTTTGAATCGCAGTAATAGCTTACAAGTACTAGGAGAAGGCTTCTCTTTTAATGCTTCGCACTATACACAGGAGCAGCTACAGGAGACAAAAAATAACTTTGAGCTTGAAGAGAGTGATTACACAATACTCTGTCTTGATTACAAAATGTCTGGTATAGGATCTGGAGCATGCGGACCATTTTTGATTGAGAAATATAGATTAGAAGAAGAGCACATACAGATTAAACTTTCGTTGGAATTCTGCTGACAGAGCGAGAAAATTTATTTATTATAAATATGTTGTGCAAAACATACAAATATAAACAATAAAATTCGGTAATTCAACCAATTGTCAACATATCTGATATCTTATATACTATCAGTATAACAAAACACTGAATAAACATAAATTATTTATTAAAAAGGAGAAAAGGGAATGAAAAGAAAAGCATTAGCAGTATTATTATCATCAGCTATGATGTTGTCATTGGCAGCATGTGGGCAAAGTGAAACAACATCTTCATCAGCAAGTACTGAATCAACAGCAGCTTCAAGTGAAGTTGAAAGCGAGAGCGAAGAAGCAGGCGAGGAATTACCAGTAGCATCAGACGAAATCTTATATTTAGGAGATGGCGATGGCGAAGTGGATTTTGATTTATGGATGGCAATTCATACAACAACTTCTAGCTTTTACAATAGCTTAAATGAGCATCCAGGTGCAGCGCTTTGGGAAGAAGCAACTGGTGTTACAGTTAACTGGATTAACCCTCCTGTTGGCGAAGAAACAACTAATTTAAATCTTATGTTAAACGATCTTGATTCATTACCAGATGTATTTCAAATTGGTAACTTTGATAGTATTTATCCAGGCGGAGCAACTATGGCGATTGAAGATGGTGTTATCCTGGATATTACAGAGCTTGTAGAAGAATATGCACCAAACTTCATGGCGATGATTAATGCGAACGAAAGTCTTAAAAAAGATGTTTACAACGATGATGGATACCTAACAGGATTTGGTACAGTTATTATAAATGAAGAAAAGAGCGGTAACTCAATGCGTGGACCTATCATCAATACAGAATATTTAGAAGAAGCTGGACTCGATCTTCCTGTAACAATTGATGATTGGACAGAAATGTTAACAGCATTTAGAGATATGGGTGTTAAATACCCACTTATCTATGAAGAAGCATATCTAAAAGATTGCTTCTCAGGTGCATATGGTGTTACACAATGGGCTGACTATTACGTAGATGTAGAAGGGGATGGAACAGTTAAATTTGGACCAGCTCAAGATGGATATAAAGAATACCTAGAGCTTATGAATATGTGGTATGAAGAAGGGTTGTTAAGTGCTGACTTTGCAACAGATACATTAACAGGTGAAGTAAGAACAGCAATGGCTAGTGGCGATGCTGGTGTTATCATCGATTATGTGACTCAGTTCAAACAGCTTCCTGTAAATGCAGATTCTTATGATTATGATTTAGAGCTAGTTGGCGCACAATATCCAGTATTAGAAGAAGGTGACACAGCTCACTTAAGAGATTATGAAGGTACACGTACTGCTCTTGCTATGTACATCACATGTAATGCAGAAGATCCAATTGAAATCATCCAATGGATTGATCAAATGTACTCAGAAGATGGTAGATACCTTAACACATTCGGTGAAGAAGGTGTGACATACGAATACGTAGATGGCGTTCTTCAATATACAGATCTTATCACAGCAAATCCTGATGGATTATCTGAAACAGAAGCTGGTAGAGCACTTATCTTCAAAGATATGTTTAGAACATGGGAAAATGAAGATCATTTATTAATCTATACAGAAGATTCACAATATGATGCATGGGATGAGTGGAATAAAGCAGATATAGAATCTGAATTACCAAGCATGATGACTATGACAGCAGATGAATCTGATGATTATGTTAAGATTGCAGCAACACTTGATACATATGTAGCAGAAATGAGACTTAAATTTATCATGGGTACAGAATCTTTCGATAATTGGGATACTTATATCGCAACACTTGAAAGTTTAGAATATAAAGATAGTGAAGCAATCAAACAAGCAGCTTATGATAGATATGAAGCTAGATAATAATATGAAAAATCATAAATGCCACCTATATGGTGGCATTTATTCAGAAAGTAAAATTTGATGAAAAGGAGGGGCATAGCAGTGAAAGCTACTGAAACAAAAAAAGCTCCAAAAGAAAATAAATTAGCTGTCATTGGAAGAAATTTTGCACATGATTTTAAAAAGTATAAAACTATTTATTTTATGGCACTTCCAGTTATTGCGTACTATTTGATATTTCATTATGGTCCTATGGGTGGATTGGTAATTGCATTCAAGGATTACCGCCCAGGTCGAGGTATATGGGGTAGTGATTGGGCAGATATGTATGGATTAGAACATTTTATCGATTTCATCACAAGTTATGATTTTGGACGATTGATGGGGAATACATTGACAATTTCGTTTACGAGTATCATTATTGGATTTCCAATGCCGATTATATTAGCATTACTTTTAAATGAAATAAAATCAACTAATTTTAAGAAGGCAGTACAGACAATCACCTATATGCCTCACTTTATTTCAGTTGTAGTTATGTCTGGTATTATTATGGACTTAGTGGGAACTGATGGTCTAATCAGTTCATTTATGGGATTGTTTGGATACACAGGTGGTAACCTCTTGATTCATGCAGAATACTTTGTAACGATTTTTGTTGGTAGTGATATTTGGCAAAATCTTGGGTGGGGAGCGATTATCTACCTAGCAGCATTGGCAGGTGTAGATCAAGAAACTTACGAAGCAGCAAGAATAGATGGTGCAAATCGCTGGAAACAAACTTTACATGTTACACTACCAGGAATTTCACCAACGATTACGATTATGCTCATCATGAGAATGGGTAATGTTATGACCGTTGGCTGGGAGAAAATCATTTTATTATATAATGCAGCTATTTATGAAACAGCAGATGTTATTTCGAGTTACATCTACCGTGTAGGTATTGAAGGTAGTCAGGTTAGCTATACAGCAGCAATCGGTATGTTTAATTCTCTTATTAACTTTGGTATGTTAGTGTTAGCCAATAAAGTAGGTAAGAAGATTAACGGAACCGGATTATGGTAAGGAGGGAGCAAATATGAAAAAGAAGAAATTTGATTTACCAGTTTTCATTATTACAACGATCTTAGTACTTTTATGTATCGTGACGCTTTATCCTATTTTATATGTAATAGCAGCTTCGTTTAGTAATCCGGATCAATTCGTTGCTACGCAAGGAGCATTCCTTATATTCCCTAAAGGGTTTAGCTTGATTTCATACCAGCAGATATTGAAAATGAGCAGTATTTGGACAGGATATCGCAATACAATCTTCTATGTTGTACTAGGAACTAGTATTAATATGGTACTTACTTCACTCGGTGCATTCGTACTTTCTAGAAATGAAGTATATCTCAACAAGTTTTTATCGATGGCGATTATCTTCACGATGCAGTTTGGTGGCGGTTTGATTCCTACATATATGTTAGTAACAGACTTATTGGGTAATAGTATTTGGACACTTATGATTCCAGGTGCCATTGCAACGACAAACTTGATTATCTTAAGAACTAGCTTTGCGGCTGTTCCTGAAAGTTTAGTAGAAGCAGCACAAATCGATGGAGCAGGATACTTTAAAATATTCTATTCTGTAATCTTACCATTATCACAAGCTTCACTTGCAGTTATCGCATTGTATTATGGTGTTGCACATTGGAACTCATGGTTTGCAGCTAGTATCTATCTTCGCGATAGAGATCTTTATCCATTGCAGATTTTCCTTCGTGAAATTTTGATTGCAAATCAATTAGATGAAGCGTTGATGGGTGCAGATGTTGGTGTTACCACAGCAATACAAGAAACAATTAAATATTCAACTATTATGGTTTCTATTATTCCAGTACTAGTTATTTATCCGTTCTTACAAAAATTCTTTGTAAAAGGTGTTATGATTGGTGCAGTGAAAGGTTAAGCTTTCACATAAAAACCCCTTCCGCATGCATTTACTGTATGTGGAAGGGGTTTTGTTCGATCTGATATGGATTAAGGTCTTAATGCAGTGATTGGAACGACGAAAACACCATCCTCTCGCTGGTAAGCTGCATTAGAAAGACCGCATAGAACACAAAGGATTGTTGGTGGAGTAGAACCACTTTCTAGTAAGGAATTTCTAAGAGCGATTAAATCTGAAGCTGCTTTATCTATTTGGTTAGCACCTAGCTTGATTTCGAAGGCACACCATCTACTATCGTCAAATTCTACAACTGCATCTATTTCTCGATTTTTATAATCTTGATAATGATACAAGGAGGCACCTATGGATTCTGCATAAATCTTCAAGTCACGTTCGCAGAGAGCTTCAAATAAGAAACCAAAGGTTTCTAAGTCTCCGATGAGTCTATCGGGTGTTGCTTTTAGAATAGCACATGCAATAGAAGGGTCACAAAAATGTCGTTTTTCAGCTTGCTTAACTCGGACAGAAGAGCGAATATTTGTAGAGAAGGGTAGCTGATTATCGAGAAGAAATAGTCTTTTGAAAATATCTAGATAGGAAGCAACAGTTTCTACATCGATATCTTCAGAATCCATGTCTTTGATGTCATTTTTTAAAGTTTTGTTTGTAGCTGTAGTGGCTTCATTTCTTGCAAGTGAACGTAGTAATAGATTCATCTTATTCGTATCCCTTTTCACATCATCTATACGAAATACATCATCAGCAATGATAGCATTTAGGTATTCTGTAGGAAGTAGTGCAATATGCTCTGTGTCAGTTTCTAAATTACCGGGCCAACCACCACGCACGATTAGTGTTGCCAATGTAGCTAAAGGGACTTCTTGAGTAAGTGTAGGTGTGATGTTTCCATTACAAAGTTCTAAGAGGGAAACTTTCCCAGAGGAATCTCCAGATTCATACAAAGACATAGGTCTCATTCTTAGTGTTCCAATTCTACCAGCACCACTATGGAGGATTCCTTTATGATTGGGGGTTGAAGAACCAGTGAGTAGATATTGTCCCTTTTTAGTGGTTTGATCTACTTTATAACGGACAGCGTCCCATAGTTGTGGAACTTCTTGCCATTCATCTATTAATCGAGGAGAGTCACCGTCTAGTACTGTGGAAGGCGATAGTGTAGCTAACATTCTGTTTTGAAAATTTCCAGAGGGATCACCAATAAAAATAGCACTGTTGCTATGATGTGTGCATGTCCATGTCTTGCCACACCATTTAGGTCCTTCAATACATACGGCACCGAAGGTATCTAAAAAGGACTTAATTTTTGTATCTAAAATTCTTGGTTTATACTTATTGTTTTGCATAGAAGTCTCCTAAAGTATTATTTAATAGTAGTATGCCCTATTTATGAAGATATTACAAGCATAATCCGATAGATTTCAAGTTTTAAACCCGATAGATTTTCACTTTTCAACCCGATAGATTTTCTTGTCAAGGGAGTCTTATTTTTTGACTATACAGAATATCCAAATTTGACACCTGAAGTTTATACAGTTTATAGCTTGAACAAATATTAGATGTGAGATATCATATAAGTAAAGAGAGGGAAAATTATGGACAATATTTTATTTATTTTTACAGATCAATGGAGAGCAGATTGTTTGTCATGTCATGGACATCCAGTTGTGAAAACACCGCATTTAGATCAGCTTGCAGAAAAATCAGTAGATTTTACGAATAGCTTTACGACAGTACCATTATGTACACCAGCGAGAGGCTGTGTGTTTACCGGACTTTACCCACATCAAAGTGGCGTTATTGATAACTGTGATGTCGGTGTAAGCTTCCAAGAATATTTACCAAACGATGCTTTTACTTGGATGGATGCGATGGTAGATAGCGGTAGAAAGGTAGGTCATTTTGGAAAATGGCATTTGGGATATCATTGGCAAACAGAGGATAAGAATGTAGACTTTGATATTTGTAGAGTAGAGGGTAATATCCATAAGCACTTAGATCCGAATATGAAGCCATTTGTAACCGAACGTGGACAATTGATAGATGGACGTTTGGAGAGATTCCTTCCAGAAAAAGATGGGAATAAGCTTCCTTTCTATGGGAAGATTGACAGTGTAGAGGATAGATTTGAGTATAAGGTTGTACAAAAGGGACTTGATTTCCTTGAAAAAAATAAAGAGGAGCCTTGGTGTCTTACGGTTTCTTTGGTAGGTCCACATTTTCCAAGTACATTGACGCAGAAATATATGGATATGTATCCACCAGAGGATATGGTGCTTCCAGAGAGCTTTACAGATACGTATCAGAATAAGCCTTGGTATCAGTCAAGGAATTGGTGGCCAACCTGCGCCACGAATGACTTTGATGAAATGAATTGGAAGAAGACGATTTCAGCATATTATGGCTGTGTATCTATGATGGATGACTTAATCGGTGAGGTACTTGCAAAGGCAGAAGCTTGTTCGGGTGGTCGTAAGACAAGAGTTATATTCACATCAGATCATGGAGAAATGTTAGGAAATCATGCGAAATTCGATAAGGATGCTACCTTCTATGAAGATGTTGTGCGAACACCACTTCTATATTGTGAGGATTTGCTCGGTAGCCAAAAGGGCTTTTCAAGAGATGAATATTGTACAACACTTGATTTGTCACAAACATTCTTTGATTTAGCAGGTTATCAAGCACAAAACGGTAGAAGCATGACTCCGCTTTTAGCGGAAAGCTATAAACCTGACGAAGAGAAAATCGCATTTGGTAACTATTATAAATACAATGGACATAGCTTTGAAATTCGTTATGTGAGAACAGAACGTTATAAATATAGCTTTATCCCACAGGATATTGATGAGCTTTATGACCTTGAAAAAGATCCATTTGAGATGACGAATCTTTCTGATTGTGAGGAGTATAAGGATATAAAGGCTCAGCTAAAGGCTATGGTAATTAAGAGCATGGAAGACAGTGGAGATTATTTGTTAGCAATGCTAGAAGAAAAGCTTCCAGAAGCAGGAACAATCTTTAGTATTCCTTATCCAGAGCTAAAGCATGACTATAAAAAAGAAAAGGGCTGTTGAGATGAAATTAGAGAGATTTTTTGAGGATCCGCAGGTATTACATATAGGGACAGAGCCTACAAGGGCATATTATATTCCTTATAAGGAAGTAGCCGAGGATAAACGTGTCATGCTCAGTGGGGATGACTGGAAGTTCCAGTGGTTTGGGACGCATTTAGAAGTTTCTGAGGGATTTGTAACAGGAGAATGTGACGGTTTTGATACGATTACTGTTCCGAGCTGTGTACAGATATTAGGCTATGATAAGCACCAATATGCAAATGTGAAGATGCCAATTCCATTTGATCCACCCTATGCACCACTTGAAAACCCATGTGGGGCTTATGTGAAGACATTTGAAATTACTGATTTAACAGAGCGTTTTTATTTGAATTTTGAAGGTGTAGATTCTTGTTTTTATCTTTGGATAAATGGTAAGTTCGTAGGATATAGTCAAGTTTCTCATGCAACTTCAGAGTTTGATGTAACGGAATTTCTTACATCTGGAACAAACACGATGAGTGTCTTAGTGCTTAAATGGTGTGATGGAACATATTTTGAAGATCAGGATAAACTGCGTATGACAGGTATCTTTAGAGATGTTTATTTATTACAAAGACCAGCTGAACATATCCGTGATTTTGTAGTAAAAACAATTGTAGGTGAGATAGCTAAAATTATAGTAAAAACAGAGTTTATAGATGTAAGAAAAGATATTACATATACACTTACTGCACCAACAGGTGAGGTTATTGCAAACGTCGTATCTGGAGATCTCCAATACGAATTTGAAGTAAGAACCCCAATGCTTTGGAATGCAGAGACTCCATATTTATATACACTAACTATGTGTGTCGAAGGTGAGAAAATCACACAAAAAGTTGGTATAAGACATATTGAAATCAAAGATACGGTAGTCTATTTGAATGGACAAAACATCAAATTTAAGGGTGTGAATCGCCACGATAGCAACGCATATACGGGCTATACGATTAGTCGTGAACAGCTCATGCATGACTTGATGCTTATGAAAACACATAATATAAATGCAATCCGTACAAGTCATTATCCCAATGCTCCTTGGGCCTATGAATTATACTCAGAATTTGGATTTTACGTGATGGATGAAGCAGATATTGAAACACATAATACCGAGATGATTTTTGGTGGAGGACGTGTAAATTATAATTACGAAGATGAAATTATTTTAAATACATCGTTTGGAATGCTTATGAGTGACCCTACTTATGAGAAGACGATTCTTGATAGAATCGAACGCTGTGTTTCTAGGGATAAGAATCAATCATGTGTTATTATGTGGTCTCTAGGTAATGAATCTGGTTATGGTCAAAATTTAGAAAAAGCAGCAGCATGGATTAAAGAACAAGATTGTGATTATTTAATTCATTACGAAAGTAGCATTTATCAAATGCCAGATCATGTAAATGATTTGTCGAATATTGATGTATATAGTAGAATGTATATGCCAGTAAAAGAATCTGCAATGTACTGCGAAAAGGGACCTGAAAAGCCACTTGTATTGTGTGAATTTTCTCATGCAATGGGCAACGGACCTGGAGATTTAGAGGATTATTTTGAACTTGTTTATAAGTATGAAAACTTTGCAGGAACTTTTGTGTGGGAATGGTGTGATCACGGCGTTTATGCTGGAAAAACAGTAGAAGGCAAAGATAAATTCCTTTACGGTGGTGATTTTGGTGAGTTCCCTGTAGAAAATAATTTCTGTATGGATGGTTTGATTTACCCAGATCGTACCCCTCATACTGGTTTGATTGAGTATAAAAATGTTGCTAGACCTATTAGAATTACTTATAAAGATGGTAGTTTTTTTGTGACGAATACAATGGATTTTATAAATATCAAAGATAGATATCAGATTGAGTGGAGTCTGGTAGAAAAAGGTAGTATATTAGAAAAAGGTAGTTTAATAGGATTAGATGTTGCATCACATGCGACAGTTTCTTGTGACATTCCTTTTGATAAAACTTTGTTGACACAAGGAGATGCATACCTAATGTTCTCTTATATAACAACTGTTACGATGCCATTTATCCCTGTTGGAACATCACAAGGATTTGATCAAATCGTATTAGAACTTGCAGATGTTGGATTTGCTATGGGAGAAAAGAATTTTGTTTTATTTGATGAAACAGATAAACAAATTGCAGTATTGGGCAGTGATTTTAGATATGTATTCGATAAATTTACTGGAACTATGAGTGAGTTTGTTTGTAATCAAGTACGCTATTTTGAAAAGCCAATGGAGTACAATATCTGGAGAGCAATTACAGATAATGATCGCAAAATTGCGGGAGATTGGATTAAGGCAGGTTATGATAGGAAGACTGTTCGAGTATATAGTAGCAAGGTGTATGTTGAAAAGGATGGAATTAGAGTCGTATTTAAAGTAGGTATAGGAGCAGTATTTTTACAAAATATTTTGAATGTTACAACGACTTTTATGATTTATTCAGATGGAGCTTTGAATATTATAATGGATGCAATAAAGAATCCAGTATTCCCATATTTACCACGTTTTGGTATGCGATTATTTATGCCAAAAGCATTTGAAGAAGTGAGCTATATTGGATACGGACCATATGAAAGCTATGCGGATAAACATCGAGCAAGCTATTATGATAAGTTCCATACTACCGTTACAAAATCACATGAAGATTATATGAAACCACAAGAAAATGGTAGTCATTTTGCGTGTAAATATGTAGGTGTTAGTGATGAACTTACGAAGTTAGAAGTGTGCGGAAGTGATTTCTCGTTTAATGCATCGCATTACATGCAAGAGACACTTAGAGAGACACGTCATAACTTTGAATTAGTCGAAGATGACTACACAATCTTATGTTTAGATAGTCAGATGTCGGGCATAGGTTCGGGTAGTTGTGGACCACAACTAATTGAAAAATATCGTCTAAATGATGAACATATTATACTGGATATGATGATTAGAACTAGTAAAAAAACACGTTAGAATTTAGAAGGAAAGGTATGAATAAAATCATGAAAAAAAGACCAAATATTATTTTTATAATGACAGACCAACAACGCCATGACACATTTTCTTGTGTGAACGATAAGATTATTACACCTCATTTGGATGAGCTTATTGGAAATAGTGTATTATTTAAAAATGCATATTGTACGAATCCATCATGTGTACCATCAAGAGCAGCGATTATGACAGGTAAATATCCATCAGCTTGTGAAGTGCCAGCATATATTAGCTATTTACCAGATCATGAAAAAACTTTTATGTCGACACTTCAAGAAAATGGTTATTATACAGCAGTTGTAGGCAAGCAACATTTTGCAGAATCTACCATTAAAAAAGGGTATGATATGGAGATGATTATAGATGGTCATGCACCATTTTCAAAGCCAGATACACTTGGAGTCTATGCAGATTATTTAGTGGAACAAGGATTAAATCCAAAGGATATGTATGAAAGAACTTTGATTAGTGGTGGTGTTTGGAAGTCAGATATCAAGCACCATGTGGACTATTTTATTGGTGAAAAGGGTAAGGAATGGTTAGAAACCAGATTATCAGACACAGAAAATGACCAACCATTTTTCTTTACCTTATCCTTCCCAGGACCTCATCATCCATATGATTTAGAAGGAACAAAATATTCAAAAATGTATAAACTAGAAGATATGGATTTCTCTGAAAGTGAATATGCTGACCTTGATCAAAAAGGACCTCAATTCAAAAATATGGGCATGTATTCTAAGATTTATATTAAAGATTATTCAGAAGAAACTTTTAGAAGAACAAAGCGCTCTTATTATGCAAATATGACTTTAATCGATGAAAAAGTTGGTGAAGTGATGGATGTCCTCAAAAAACATAATGCTTATGATGATACCGTTATTATTTACTCATCAGATCATGGTGATTTTATGGGTGATTATGGTTTAGTAGAAAAGCTTCAATGCTTAGAAGATAGTTTATTAAGAGTACCTCTTTTCATTAAGCCACCTGTCAAAAATTTTGTGGGTAAGGTAGTAGAAGATGATGTTGTGAATGTAGATATTGCATCGACTTGTCTTGAACTAGCAGAGGCACCAATCGGGGAGTATCTAGAAGACTATACCTATAATGGATACTGGAACGAAGAACAAGACTTGAAAGTACGTCCATATGTTTATATGGAAGCTGGAGCTATTAGAGGTATCTTATGTGATGGCATTAAAACAATTCATTACGTAGATCGTTCTTATGGAGAAATGTATGATTTAAATGTGGATCCGCTTGAAAGAAATAATGTGTGGGATGACAAGGCTTATTCAGATGCTAAGATTAAGAATTATGGATATTTGGTAGACAGCTTATATAAGCAAACACCTGGTTTTGATACAAAGTGGAATATTGGTACACCTGAGATTTAGGAAAAGAGGTGTAGTTTTGGAGAGGCTATAGGATGACGCATATGATAGAGTATGAAAATTCATTACGAGATTTTACGAAAACGAAGTTTGATGTTATTATCACGGCTGGTCAATCTAACTGTGAGGGGGCTGGAATTGGAGATGTAGAAACTCCATTTGAACCACAGGAAGATATATGGTTTATGAATAGAAACGGTACTATTTCACAAGCAGCAGAAAAGTTAAACGATAACTTGTTGTGTGGATCGTTTAAACTTATCTTTGCTGATCACTATAAGAAAGGTGGAAACCTTGCAAACGATAGAGAACTTATTCTCATTGATGCTGCGGTTGGAGCTACTGGATTTGAAAAAGGGATGTGGGGAAAAGAGGAAGCATTAACGAAAGACCTGATGCGTATGACTCAAACAGTATTAAATCTGAATCCTGGAAATAAAATTGTTGCATTCTTATGGCATCAAGGGGAACGCTCTATTAACTTTAATGTAAAAGCAGAATTTCATAAACAAGAACTCAAAATACTGTTGGATGATTTTATAGCATGTTTTGGAAAGAAATATCCATTTATAGCAGGCGATTTTGTACAATCATGGAAGATGACGAAGGGTGAGCAAGGAATTGCAATTGCAGATGCAATTCAAGAGGTCTTTTGTGATGAATACCATGGTGGATTTGTCCAAACACAAGGGCTTCATTCTAATTCAGAGGATTGCAAAGATAGCGTAGATGTTATTCACTTTTCGAGGAAGTCATGTTATGAATTAGGAAGTAGATATTATGAAACATATAATCATTTAATGAAAGCTGCACGGAATGCAGAATATCTTGATCGAATAGATCGATCAATAGATCAAGTTGTTCATGGAAAAGTTATAACACAGTCTTTTTTAGAAATAGAGGAAATGATGAATGAATAAAATTGTATTTTCCGAAAAGTATTTGATGATTTTAAAATTTCCAAATTTGTAGGAAAATACACTTGCAATAATATAACATATAAGTTATCATATAAGTGAAAATAAAAAGAGGTATTTTACATGGAGGGAAGGGTGAAAAATAAATTTGATAATCTGATTTTTCACCTCTGGTGTTTGTGTAGATGCGTCACAAACACTACAATCGCAGAGCAGAATTTGATATTCTGCTCGCGGTCGACGCAAAGTACGCATCGAAATGGAGGAAATTATGTATTTACATACTATTAATGGTAAGAGTGTAGAAGGTAATGGAAAGATTCAAACAGTTTATAATCCATCAACGGGAGACGTATTAGCGGAATACAAATCAGTGGATGTAGATCAATGTAATGAAGTGTTAGAAGCAGCTGAAACAGCATTTCATACATGGAAGAAAGCTTCTATAGAAGAAAAGGAAGTTTGTATTCTAGCTTTTAGAGACGAATTAATTGAAAAAAGAGAAGAGCTTGTTGCATTATTAATGTTAGAAACAGGCAAACCTTTAGGAAATGCAACCTATGATTACAACATGTTAGTAGATTGCTTACAATATTTCCATGAAGAAAATAAAAGACTTTGCGGAAAGGTTATTCCAAATGCGAGTGATAGTCATTTAAATATTATCGAACATGTGCCACTAGGTGTTGTCGTTGGGTACCTTGCTTGGAACTTCCCAATTTTAAATTTAGGATATAAATTAGGACCAATCTTAGCTTCTGGATGTACTTGTATTTTAAAACCTTCTTCAGTAACACCTCTTACTTCAATGAAAATCGGTGAAATTGCACAGAAACATTTCCCAGCAGGTGTTGTAAATATTATTGCAGGTTCGGCAAGCACAATCGCACCAGTATTAAATGCAAGTCCATATCCTAAGATGATGACGATGATTGGATCTAGTAATGCAGGTAAAAACGTAATCAAAGAAAGTGCTGATTACCTAAGACATTATTCACTAGAACTTGGTGGAAATGCTCCAGCTATTATTATGCCAGATGCGGATGTGAAAAAAGCAGGATTCTTTATCTGTGATTTGAAATATGGTAATGCAGGTCAAGTATGCGTAAGCCCTAATAGAGTTTTTGTACATAAAGATGTACTTGAAGAGTATGTAGATTATGTAAGAGATTTTGCACAAAATATTAAGTTAGAAACTGGAGATGATAGCGAACAAGTATTGATGGGACCAATCGCAACAAAAGAAGCGATGGAAGATATGGTAGCCTTTGTTGCAGATGCAACTGCAAAAGGTGCAACAGTTGTAGCAGGCGGAAAAGCTACAGGTGTAGGTTACTTCTTCGAACCAACCGTACTTTTAAATGTTACGAGTGAAATGAACGTATATACAAACGAAGTGTTTGGACCAATTATGTCAATCATTCCTTTTGATGATGAGGATGATATTATTGCACTTGCAAACGATACAGAATACGGACTAGCTGCTTACTTATTTACAAATGATTTAGCAAAGGCTATGACAATTAGTGATGGAATCGATGCAGGTAGTGTAAGTATCAACGAACCATTATATGCTTATAACCTACCTCACGGCGGACTAAAAGAAAGTGGTATTGGCAAAGATTGCTCTGTATATAGTTTAGAAGAATACTACTATGTGAAGAGAAGATCATTTAAAAAATAAGGATGGATACAAAAATGAGCAGTTTTAGAACATTTGATTTTGCAAGCCTAAATCATAGCCACTTAACAGATGGTTTTTGGGGAAACAGAACAAAGAATTATATGACAATTATTGAAAGTATGCTAGATGCCCTCTTGAATGAAGAAAACTCAGCAAGACTGATTAATTTAGAAATTGGTGCAGGCACAAGAGAAGGCGAGTGGTTTGGCGCATTTTGGTCAGATGGAGATTGCTATAAATTCCTAGAAGGATGCCTTTACATCTATCAAAATACCAAGGACGAAAAAGTACTAGAGCTTGTAGAAAAATATGCAAAATTAGTGCCGATGAATCAAGAAGCAGACGGATATTTGAATACGCAAATCACATTAACAGACCTTGAACGATGGGTAGACACAGAACATCATGAACTCTACAATGCAGGACATTTCTTTACCTTTGCAGCAGCTCATTATGATGTTACAGGACAAGACTATTTAATTGAAGTGGCTAGAAAATTTGTAGATTATCTATACGATGTATTCAGCCCTTACCCAGCAGAACTTGCACATTTTGGTTTTAATCCTAGTCAAATTATGGGGCTTTATGATTTATATAGAATCACACAGGATGAAAAACATATCAAGCTTGCAGAAATTTTCGTAAATATGCGTGGTACAAGTGCAGTGGGCACAGACCAAAATCAAACAAGAACGAAGCTTAGAGAAGAGACTATGGCAGTAGGTCATGCAGTAACCTCTACCTATTTATATAGTGGTTCAGTTGACGTGTATTCTGTAACTGGTGAAGAAGCCTTATTAGAAGCAAACAAACGTATTTGGAATGACCTTACTTCAAAACGTATCTACATTACAGGTGGTGTTTGTCCTACTTTTATCGGACACTCAGAACGTGGAGATGTGACGTATGAATCACATGGTACGGAATATGAATTGCCAAATAAAATTGCTTACAATGAATCTTGTGCAAATATCGGAACCGCAATGTGGGCAATGAGAATGCTCGCAACGACAGAAGATACTAAATATGGTGATTGGGCAGAACAAATCATGTACAATGCAGGTATTTCGGGCTCCAATTTATCACTTACAAGATACTTCTACTCGAATCCACTTTCTTATAGAAAAGATAAACCGATTTCATATGTAGTCAATGATGAAGAAAAGTTAAATACCCAGTATTTACATAAATCATCAAGAAGATGGCATACCTTCGATTGTTGGTGCTGCCCACCTCAATTATTTAGAACGATGGCAGGAATTGGACGTTGGGTATATGGACAAAATGAAGATACTTTATATGTGAATTTATTTACAAGTGCAGATTATAAAGCCGATGGTGTAGAAGTTTCTATGACTACAAATTATCCATATGAAGATGCGATTACAATCGATGTAAAAGAAGCAACATCAAAGAACATCAAGATTCGTATCCCAGCATGGTGTGAAAATCCTAGCGTAAATGGAGAGCCAGTAGTACGAGGCACATACTTTGAAACAACGGTAAATACAGGTGATCAATTAGTGCTCACACTTCCTATGATTGCTAGATTTATGCAAGCAAATCCGAACGTAGAACAAGATAGAGGTATGGTATGCGTGAAACGTGGACCTATCGTTTATTGTGCAGAAGGCATAGATAATGCTTGTAAGTTAGATGATATCTATATTGATACCAAAGGTGAAATCAAAGCAACCTATGAAGCAGATTTATTAGATGGAGTTATTACATTGCAAGTTTCAGCAAAATGCATTGAACAAAAAGAAGAGTTGTATTATATATTAGAAACAGAAGAAAAAGATACAGTTCTTAATATGGTACCATATTATACATGGGCGAATCGTGAAGAAGCTGATATGAGTATCTGGTTTCCGAAGGCATAAAAGGTAATTTATAAAGCAGCCTCATAAAATTCGAAGAGATGAATTTTATGAGGCTGCTTTATTGTATAAATAAATGTAAAAATTAATAAAATTTTTGTAACTTTTGTGACTGTGGTAATGAATTTAATTATGCTATTATATAAAGAGTGAATTTTGTATAAACAAATGGAAGTTGCCTATAAGAAGAGAGGAGTAGTCTTTTTGAAAAAAAGAATTTGGAAAATTGCAAAGATTATACTGACTATTTCGATTGCCATTGTAGTTCTTTATACTATTTTGGTTTTAAATGGTAAAAAAAATTTATATAAAGATCCAATATCTCAAGAAATAGTATTAGAAAAAGAGGGGACTGAAACTACTGATAGTACTACTGTAGAATGGCAAGATAATTGGGTTCGCTATAATGGTACTATTTATGAATACAATGAAGAAATCTTGACGTTTTTAGTAATGGCAATTGACCAGTGGGAGGTTGAGATAGAAGAGTATACGAATGCTTGGGGTGGTGGACAATCGGATGCGATGTTTCTCGTAGTAATTAATCCTACCATAGAGGCTATTAATGTAATAGCTATCAATCGCAATACTATGACGGATATTGAGACTTATGATATAGATGGAACTTATATAGCTACTACACAAGCACAGATTACACTTCAGCATGGATATGGCGATGGTAAGGAGCTTAGTGCAACTCGATCAGTACAGGCAGTTTCTAATTTGTTTTACCAATTGCCTATTCATGGATATGTGACGATTAGATTTGATGCTATTAATTATCTAAATGATGCAGTTGGTGTTGTTGAGGTGCTCGTCGAGGAAGATATGACTGATGCGTACTCGACATTAGTTGAAGGAGAAACTGTAAAGCTATACGGTGACAGTGCATATTATTATTTGCGATGGAGAGATACTGATGCATTTGATAGTGCGAGTAGTAGACTTAGTAGACAAAAACAATATTTGACGGCATTTATTGATATGGCAAAGGATAGAGTGAAAGAGGATATCCTTTTTATACCAAATATATATCAAATCATTCAAGAATATATGGTTACAGACATAGCATTAGATGAAGCAAGTTATTTGGCGTCATCTTTTTATGAATATAGTTTTGACGAAGCAAATATTTATAGTATTCCAGGAGAAACGTTACAAGGAGAAGTGTTTGAGGAGTTTTATGTGGATGAAGAGTGTTTGTATGATTTGATGATAGAAATTTTTTACCAAGAGGTAGAAAATTATTAGGCTTGTTTAGAAAGGGATTCGGAAATGAATTTGAAAAATAATCTGATAAAAATAATTGTCTCTACAACTGTATTTTTTATATTGTTGGTAGCAATTTTTAAGTACAACACAAGTAAAATTAAAAGTGAACAGGTTGCGGAGGTTGTGGAACTAGAAACAGCACAGCCTGCGCTAACAACGGAAGAGATTGATGACTTAGTTGATAGCTATAAAGTTTTGGATGAAGTAATAGAAACTACAGAAGGCACAGAAGCCACAGAAGTGGTAGAAATTCCGATAGATTTTGAGGGGTTACATGAAGTAAATGCGGATGTCTATGCATGGATTTCTATTCCAGGTACGGTTATAGACTATCCTATATTACAGCATGCAAGCGATGATTCTTATTATCTAAATTACAATATAGACGGATCCTATGGTTATCCTGGATGTATCTATACAGAAAAAGTTAATGCGAAAGATTTTTCTGATCCCAATACTATTATATATGGACATAACATGAAAGATGACAGTATGTTTGGGATGTTACATAGCTATAAGGATTCTCTTTTCTTTGGAGAAAATCCGTTGATTACTATCTATACAGAAACAGAAATTCTAACTTACCAAATATTCGCAGCCTATGAGTATGATGCAATACATTTGATGTATAGTTTTAATTTTTGGGATGAAAGTGTTTTTGAAACATACTTAGACGATATTTTTAATATCAGAGATATGAGTGTGAATATAGATAAGAATCTTGAGGTTACGATAGAAGATACTATTATTACATTGTCAACATGCACAGATGACAATACAAGGCGTATGTTAGTACAAGCAGTCTTGATAGAGACATGCAAGGGATATTAGCGTGTTATTTTATACACTTTAATATAAGTATGAGGGGAAGGAGGAAAATATTATGAAAAAGTATTATGCATTATTATTAGCAACTTTATTATTAGTAATGACAGTTGTACCAGCTATGGCAGCAGTTAGTCCAACAGTAGAGACAACAACTACAACAACAACTACAACTACACCAGCAGTAACAATGGAAACAGAAGTTGATGCACCAGCTCGTAGTGCAAGTGTAGCTGTGGCAGATGCAGCAGTAGCTGTATTGTATGAAGATACAAAGGCTGAAGTAGCAAGTGTAACTTCTAATCCAACACATCTAACAAATTTAGACGTTAATGTAAATGCAACACTTGTATCATCATTTGAACTAGTATATAGTGGTGATATTCCAGCTGGTGGTGTTCAAGTTCCAGTTGCAGTTGATACTTTAACAGTAGGCCAATATGCTTATGTTCTTCACAGAAATTCTGAAACTGGAACATGGGAAAAAGTTGGTGAAGGTTTAGTGGGAGAAGATCTTACAATTGTTTGTACATTTACAAACTTTTCACCTGTAGCTGTTTTAGCTGTAGATGCATCAGAAGTAGCAACAACTGTAGAATCACCAAAGACAGGACAATAAGTAAAAGTGTTACATTAAAAAAACGAGAGTGCCTTACAACTATATGTTTGTAAGGTACTCTCATTTTTTTAAATGCTTTCGCCTTCGGCGAAGCAGTGCATATGTAGTGGGCTCATCACACGTAGCCCTTCACCGAGTGTGAAGTCCTTGCCTTCGGCAAGACTCATGCCACGCATCGTGAAATACGTGCGATAAAGATCTAATAATTGCTCTGGCATTTGGCTTTGGTGCGCTGCCATTGCAGCAAACTTCGTATCAAAGGTTTCTGTTATATTAATCACGGTATTCGGCTTATTTGTAAAATAAAATCCAATAGCAAATGGTGCACAAGGTGGTGTAGCTGTTCCTCGTGGATATTCGATGAGAGAGCATGAGATAAAGGCTTGTGCAACTGCACGACCTGTCACAACATGATCCCAATGTGCCTCATAGCTAAGCCATGGATCAGGACAAAATACCATGTCGTATTGACCGCTACGAATAAGCTCTGCAATCTGACCTGCTAAGGCAGGAATATCATTTAGAGAACCATCTGGTAGAGCCAAATAATGATACGCTGTCACACCGAGCACAGTACCCGCTGCTTCTACTTCTTGCTTACGAACACCGGCCAAAGCCGCTCCAGTAAGAGCAGGAGATAAGGCTCCTAAAGCACCATCTGTTACTGTAAGATAATCTACCTGACAGCCCGCATTTGTTAATACAGCGACAATTCCACCCATTCCAACTTCATTATCATCTGGATGAGGCTGCACACATAAAGCCTTCTTTCCTAGCATGATATCTGGTGATAAAAATAATCCTTGAAATTCTTCCATCTTCATTTTCCTCTCTGTTTATTATATACGTAAGTGATTGCGAAACTCCTATTTTGCATGTCTACACCTTTATCTATACATCTATATATAGCTTACGAGGTACGCTCTCGCTACTATTCACTCGTAGCGGTACATAGGATACTATGTCATGCTTCGCATTCCTAGCATCCAAGAACCGACGGCTCATAAGTACCTCTTTAAAGCTATATATAAATGCACAGATAAAGTGCGTGTATATATAATACGAGTTTCACAATTACCTATATTATATACGTTTAGCTTCTAGTTCTTCGTGAATAGATTTACGTTGTTCATCGGTTAATCTATAAAGTGTCATAGGAATCATAGCTACAATGAAACTAACTGCAGGGATCACATACATCATAGCACTAAAGCCAGTCTGAATAGTAGGTGTAATCGCTTGATTTTCCACATAGTTCATCATGATGAGACCAAGACCTAGCATAAGTTTTGCTAGTGTAGAGCTAAGTTTCGTTAGTAACGTATTAATTGAGAAAATAATACCTTCGCCTCTATATCCTAACTTCCATTCAGAATATTCCACAGCATCTAGTAGCATCGTAGAACAAACAATTGTAATAACGCCAGTACAAGCAAAGCTCAATCCTAAGAAAATAAGACCTAGCATAACATCCTCACGGCCACCGAAGAATGGTACTAAGCTAGTAACTCCACCGATGATAGAGAATATGTAGAATAATTTTTTCTTTGAATATTTTTTGACAAGCAAAGGAGCAATAATCATTCCAAGTGTCATACCAATTACAAGACTTAAACCTACAGGTGTGACGTAACTAGAATCACCCCATACATATACTACAAAATAAAGCTGAACACTCTGTCTGATACCATTTACAAGATTCGTGATTAACAAAGCTACCATTAGTGCAATAAGTGGTCGATTTTCTGTGATTGTTT
Organism: Lachnospiraceae bacterium; assembly: GCA_044425805.1. Taxonomy (GTDB): domain Bacteria; phylum Bacillota; class Clostridia; order Lachnospirales; family Lachnospiraceae; genus RGIG6307. Next base: position 65,975 of record JAWXVC010000007.1, read on the forward strand.
TGATGTTTTGCTTCACAGAAATAACTTCCTTGTCAGCCTTGATACGCTCTTTTGTTTTGAGACCAGCAATAACCATGAGAAGTGCACCAACTCCTGCAATGAGAAGAGCAGTTATAGTATATGCACTAGCCTCTCGCTCTCCACCGAATAGGTTGAGAATCTGAATGCTGCCAACTGTAACCAAAACAGTACCAATTGTACCACCAATACGCCCAAGTGTTACCATGATATTACGTTCATCTGGATTGTGTGATACTGTTGAAGTAATCGCCCAAATTGGAATATCACATACAGTATACGACATGCCCCAGAATATGTAACTGATTGCAGCTAAAATAATCGTAGCCATTGGGGATAAATCAAACTGTACAAAACAAAAAACAGTTGTACATGCAATGATTGCAGGACCGATTAACATATAGGGCCTAAATTTACCCCATTTTGTTCTTGTTTTATCGGTTACCAATCCCATCATAGGATCATTAATAGCATCCCATAAACTTGCTACAATCACAATGGTAGTTGCAGCCTTTGTTGGAATAGATAATAAATCTGTGAAGAAAAACATAATATACATAGCCATAAAATTGTAAATCATGTTTTGACCAAGTAAACCACCGAGGTATGATACTCTTTCTGATACAGGAACTTCTTTTTTCATGCTAAATACTCCTTTTCATAATTAGATTTTTTTATGGAATTATCATACTTTAAATAGCTGTTGTGTGGTGCTATATATCTAGGTCCATAGGAATAACAAATATATCAATTTAAAGAATGTTAATTGTATAAAAGACAGATGCGGCTCCGAGTAAAGCAGCTTCATTTCCGTTTCTAGCTGGAACAATGGACGTTTTTTCTTGGAAAGATTCAGGTAAGTGGAGTTGTACCTTTTCAGAAAGCGCATCACATAGCCAACCTTTTTGTGCTGAAATACCGCCTCCGATAATCACCTTTTCGGGATCAATAAGAAGAATGGCATTTGCAATGATGCGAGAAAGCCCCTCTAACCATTCATTAAACAGCTTCACGCAAAGTTCATTTTTTTCTTGCACTAGTTTGACAAAAGACATACCATCTAGAATATCATGCCCTAAAAGAATCGCAGCTTTTTCTAATAATCTTACAGTTGAATAATGACACTCAAAATAGTCCGCTTCAGAACTATAATCACTATAACCAATTTCCCCACTTTGAAAATGACTTCCCAAAAGCGGTTTTCCATCTAAGACAATGCAACTTCCGATTCCAGTACCAAGCGTAATACATAAAAAACATGGACACGCCATACCTTCTCCCATCCAATACTCTCCAAGTGCTGCCGCATTTCCATCATTCATAATATGTACAGACACACCTTCGTGTAGAGAAGCTATTTCGTAAGCAAGATTCACACCATCTAGAAAAGGTAGGTTTTCTACCCCACCGATACACTTGCTAGATGCATCAAAAATCCCAAGACATGATATGCCTATTTGCGTAATTCCATCATCCAAAGCGGGAACGATGATACTATTAAGCTTTTCCATGAAAACAGCTATATCCGTAAGCCCTGCTGTAAGGAAACTCGATTTCTTGAATATTTCCCCACTCCGTGAAACATAACCACACTTCACCGAGCTTCCACCAATATCAATTCCTAAAACATAATCTTCATACATATAGGTTTTCCTTTTTTCTTTAGTAGTAGTTAATATAGAGGCATCCATTTCGTGTTTTTGTTTTAGACAGGTGCACTACATAACTTTTATGCAAGCATTTGAGAACCGTCGGTCCTTGGATGCAGTTTTTGCATCCTATGTACCGCTACGTGTGAGCTATAGCGCAAGCGGCTTGTCTAAAGTTATGTAGTGTACCTAGTCTAAATAAAGGGAACATGAAATGGATGCATACTATATCAACTACAATAATTCTTTGTTTTTTTGGTAGGTAGTGGCGATGATGTTTTGTATATATGGTGCTAGTGACTTGCGCACGCTTGGTTCTAGGTCCTTTGTATAAATAGGTGTTCCATATTCAATCACAACATGTGATTTTTTGATACGTGGGAATTGTTGTTCAAAAATGGCAGAAGCATTTACAAGGGTAACAGGAACAATAGGAGCACCAGATTTTTCGGCAATCTTAAAACTACCCTCTTTGAAGGGAAGCATATTTTCGGGTGTTTCACAGCGTGTGCCTTCAGGGAAAATAAAGATAGAAATTCCTGATTTTATTTGTTCAATTGCTGCAAGGACCATTTTTAGCCCCTCTTTGATATTAGTACGATCTAAGAATAGACAGTGTAAGCGTTTCATCCAAGTACTAAGAAGTGGGATTTTTTTCATGCTGATTTTTGCAACAAAACCAGTAAGTCTAGGAACTCTAGAGTATGTAAGCAAAATATCATAAAAGCTCGTGTGGTTTCCGACATAGAGTACAGCACGGTCAGTAGGCACATTTTCTTCACCAATTATAGTTGTTTTGACACCTGCGATGAAGAGACAAAACTTGAAAACAGTTTGAATGATTCGTAAACTTAAACGATCAATTTGGGCTGGCCACCATTTCCCTAGTAGTGCAAAAAGTAGTAGGACAGGAATCGATAGAACTAAAAAGCCTACCACAGTAATAACAGTTAAAATATATCTAATCATAATAATAAATTTCCCTTTCTCTAAAGCGTGTAACGGTTACATTACATATAAAGTTATTATATAGATATATAAGTTAGATGGCAATACTAACCAGTAGAAAGCTTGCATATACTGTACAAAAAAGAGTGGATATAAAATTGAAAAAAATAGGAGCTTTATTTAGCATTCTGATACTTATGATGAGTTTTTTTGGATGTAGTGTCGAAACTATAAATCAGGGAGCAGGAGAAAAAGTACGTGATATAGAATATACAATTTTAAGCGATGATAGAATACCAGAGGAGTTACAAGTGCTTTTGGAGGAACGAAAGGAAGAGGCGTTTTCGATGACCTATTCAGATAAAGAGCATATGTATATATGCATTGGGTATGGGGAGCAGGAGTATTGTGGGCATAGTATCGTGATCAATCAACTGTTTTTAGGGGAGTATGGAATTTTGATAGATACCTCGTTATTAGGACCAGATGCAGGGAAAGAGAAAATAGATGAGAAGCAATATCCCTATATCGTGATGAAGACTGAGTGGATGCAAGAGGTTCCTTTGTACACGAAATGAAATATAGAATAAGCATTTCATATATAAAGTGACTATACACAAGGTACGAGATTTGATATGATACATAGAAGAACAAGAGAAGAAGGTGGATAGTGGATGTTATTAATAAAAAATACTATGATTATTGATCCAAAGTCGAAAACAGAGCGTCTAGGGGATCTACTGATTCGTGGAGAAAAAATTGCACGTATTGATGATTTTATTGAAGCTACTGAGGATATGAAGGTAATAGATGGAACTGGGTTGTGTGTAGGACCGGGTCTTGTAGACGTACATGTACATTTCCGTGATCCAGGTCTTACATATAAAGAAGATATTGAAACAGGTGCAGCAGCTGCAGCAGCAGGTGGATTCACAACAGTTGTGATGATGGCGAATACAAAGCCAGCGATTGATTCAGTAGAAACACTTACCTATGTACTAGAAAAAGGGAAAGCAACAGGGATTCATGTAGAAACTTGTGCATGCGTTACAAAAGGCATGAAGGGTAAGGAACTTGTTGACATGGAACTTCTAAAGGCGCATGGAGCTATTGGATTTACAGATGATGGAGCGCCACTTTTAGAAGTAGAAGTTGTGAAGGAAGCGATGAAATTAGTCGAAGAATTGAATGTTCCGATTAGTTTTCATGAGGAAAATCCTAAATTTATCGCAAATAATGGAGTAAATAAAGGGAAGGCATCTGAATATTTCTCGATTGGTGGCTCTAGTAGAGAAGCTGAGATAGATATGGTGTCAAGGGATATTGAGTTAGTAAAAGAAATAGGTGCAGATATTAATATTCAGCACATTAGTGCGAAGGAAGCAGTAGAGCTTGTACGTGCTGGGAAGAAAATGGGTGCGAATGTCTTTGCAGAAGCTACACCACATCATTTTGCTTTGACAGAAGAAGCGGTGATTAAACATGGAACATTAGCAAAAATGAACCCACCACTTCGAACACAAGAAGATAGGATAGCTATTATAGAAGGTCTTGTGGACGGAACCATTGATATGATTGCTACTGATCATGCACCACATAGTGTGGATGAGAAGAATAAACCCATTGCAGAGGCACCAAGTGGTATTATTGGGCTTGAAACGGCATTACCGCTTGCTATTACACATTTAGTGGAACCTAGGTATTTGACGCTCGTTGAACTTATGGAGAAAATGTCCTACAATCCTGCGAAGCTATATCATTTAGATAGAGGATATATTGAAAAGGGTGGATTGGCTGATTTGGTTATATTTGATCCAAATGAAGTATGTGAGGTGACAAGCGGTGCTTCAAAATCTTGTAATAGCCCATTTATTGGACAAGCATTGCAGGGTGTTGTAAAATATACTATTTGTAAGGGCAAGATAGTTTTTTCAGGAAAAGAGTAAAAATATAGAAAGGAATCGAGTGGTATGGGTGGTGATGAAAGACGAATATATATACTAGATAGATTGAAACAGAGCCATGTAGCTGTATCAGCAACGACACTTGCAAAAGAGCTTATGGTGAGTAGACAGGTAATCGTTGGTGATGTAGCACTACTTCGAGCGAGTAGCTGTGACATTGTTTCAACACATAGAGGTTATGTGATTTCAAACCAAGAGGTATTTCGTACGGTTGTGAAGGTTTTTCATACGGATGATGAAATCGAGGATGAATTAACTTGTATTGTTGACCTTGGAGGAACAGTAGTAGATGTTTTTGTGGATCATACTGTATACGGACAGATTGCAGCAGAAGTTAAGGTATCTTCTAGAAAAGACGTTGCTGCATTTGTAGAGAGTATGCAGTCGGGAGAAACGATGCCGCTGAAAAATATTACAAAAGGCTATCATTACCATACTATTGAAGCCAATTCGGAGCGATTGTTAAAGGCTATAGAAGAAGAACTAAGAGAAAAGGGTTACCTTGTAGTGGAAAAGGAGCATTGAGATGTTAGGAATGAAAAAGGTGATGTCTAAGGTGATTTCACAAGTTGAAATCGCAGAGGGCGTATTTGATTTATGGTTAGAGACGGATATGGCACAGATGGCGAAAGCAGGTCAATTTATTTGTGTATATACGAAAGATAAAAGTATGATACTTCCAAGACCGATTAGTATTTGTGAGGTGAATGCTGATAGGACAGCATTACGTATTGTATATCGTATTGCAGGTGCAGGTACTACTGAGTTTAGTACGTATCAAGCTGGTGAAGAGGTAGCAATCCTTGGGACTCTTGGCAATGGATTCCCGGTAGAAGCGGGAACTGGTAAGGTTGTTGTATTGATGGGTGGAGGAATTGGTATCCCACCAATGCTTCAAACGGCAAAGGATTTAGAGGCAGAGGTACACAGTTACATTGGATATCGCGACAATCAACTTTTCCTCGCGGATGAATTTGCTAACTACTCTACCGTTCATATAGCTACTGAGGATGGTAGCGAGGGTACAAAAGGGAATGTTATTGATGCATTAAAAGAGAGTGGTGTAAAGCCGGATGTCATTATGGCGTGTGGTCCAATGCCGATGCTTCGAGCAATCAAGCAATATGCAGAAACAGAAGGTATTGTGGCATACATATCATTAGAGGAACATATGGCATGTGGTGTAGGAGCCTGTCTTGGCTGTGTATGTAAGACAAAGGAAATAGATCATCATTCACATGTTCATAATGCAAGAATCTGTACTGATGGACCAGTATTTTTAGCAAGTGATGTATTGATATAGAGTGGAAGGGATGGTTAATATAATGAATACAGCAGTTACAATTGCAGGTGTTACTTTAAAAAATCCAGTTACAACAGCTTCAGGAACATTTGGTTCTGGGATGGAGTACGGAGAATTTGTAGACTTAAATAAATTAGGAGCCGTTGTTACAAAGGGCGTTGCAAACGTTCCTTGGCCAGGAAATCCTACACCTAGAGTTGCAGAAACCTATGGTGGCATGCTAAATGCGATAGGCCTTCAAAATCCAGGTATTGATGTTTTTATTGAAAGAGATATTCCGTTTTTAAAACAGTATGATACGAAAATCATTGTGAATGTATGTGGAAAATCAGTTGAAGATTACATAGAGGTTGTGGAAAAACTCGGCGATCAACCAGTTGATTTATTAGAAATTAATGTTTCATGTCCAAATGTAAAAGAGGGTGCGATTGCCTTTGGACAAAAAGCAGATGCATTATTTAATATTACGAGTGAAATCAAAAAACATGCAAAGCAACCAGTTATTATGAAGCTTAGTCCTAATGTAACGGATATTACAGAAATGGCAAAGGCTGCTGAGGCGGCTGGTGCAGATGGACTTTCTTTGATTAATACATTGACTGCAATGAAGATAGATGTACACAAGAGAGCTTTTGCAATTGCTAATAAAACAGGTGGTTTATCAGGCCCAGCGATTAAACCTGTTGCAGTGCGCATGGTATATCAGGTGGCGAATGCGGTTGCGATACCGATTATAGGTATGGGTGGTATTGCATCAGCAGAGGATGCACTTGAGTTTATGATGGCTGGAGCTAGCGCGATTAGTGTGGGCGCGATGAATTTTGTAAACCCATATGCAACACAAGAAGTAGTTGCTGGGATGGAAGCCTATATGAAGCGTTATCAGGTAGAAGATATTAACAGCCTTATCGGTTGTGTAAAATAGAATAGACAGTCATAAAAGACCTTTTTGTATCATATAGTCATACTAAGATACAAGGAGGTTTTTTTATGGAATTAGTATATGATAGCATACATATGGAACAGAAAAAATGGGAGGCAATGACGCAGTTTACTGTCGAGGAGGATATTGAGCTCCCTAGCCAGAATGCAGATATGCTAGAGCTGCTGTTAGAGGATGTGCAGTGCTTTGTTGAAGAAACAAAGGTGGCAAGAGAACAGGTGGTTGTGAAGGGTGCAATCAAATATCAAGTACTCTATGCTACTGCTAATGAGACGGGGATGGATAGAATTCAGGCAAGCATACCATTTGAAGAAGTTATACATGCAAAAGGTGCAGTCCCAGGAGATATGCCAGTAGTAAAGGCAGTAGTTGAGGATTTTCATATTTCTAGGATAAATCCCCGCAAAATAGAACTCCAGTCTATAGTCATGATTTTTGCACGTATGTGTGAAGAAAAAACACAAGGATGTCCCGCTGATTTGCGTTTGAGCAAAGAAAAAGAATCGGTAGAAACATATATTGATAGGCAAGAAATCTATCAACTCAAGCAAAAAAAACAAGATATCCTAAGGATAAAAGAGGAAATAGAGTTGCAGACAGGTTATCAGCCAATAGGGAAATTACTATGGCATAGCGTAGCACTTAGGGAATTAGAAGCAAGACCTATGGATGGAAAAATAAGTGTTAGTGGAGAGTTTGAGTGTTTCTTTATTTATGAAACAACAGGAGTAAAGGCCAGTGTTAAAACGCTATCTAAGAAGGTGCCATTTCAAAAATTGCTTGATAGTAGTGCGTGTGACAGTGACAGATATGTTAATGTGCTTCCGACACAAACACAAACTAGTGTAGAGGTGAAAGAAGATTATGATGGAGAGGATAGAATCTTTTTTATGGAGGCTTCCATGGATATGAACATCCATATTTATGCAACTAGCGAAGTTCAAGTTTTAAAAGATGCATACAGTACGAATCAAGAATTGTTATTGGAAAAAGAGAAGCTACAAATACCTACCTTGATTCTATCGGGTACGGGTAAGACGAAAATAAAGGAAAGTAAGCGTGTTCGTGATACTAGCCCAAAGATTATGCAGCATATTTATACAAGTGCAGTTCTTTTCCCAGAAAAAGAAGAGTGGGATGAGGGGAACTTACAGTTGATGGGTGGCGTACAGGTACAAACACTTTATGCAACCGCCGAAACGCAAATGCCGTATGGAGTACTGCAGGCTATGATACCATATTCGTTCACGATGGAAGCAAGAAATGTTGCTGCTACAGATCATTGTAATATAAGTGTAGAACCTTATATTGAAAAGGTGGAAGCCATCGTTAGGGAGAGTGAAGAAGTAGAATGGAGAGTAGTTCTTAGCTTTGCAGCACTTGCAGTTGGTGAAAAATCAATTGAAAGCGTAAGCAATGTTATCGCGCAAGACCTTGATTTAGAAGCATATGCTGCAATTCCGAGTATGAGTGTATGTTTCGTGGATGAAACAATGCCTTTATGGGAGATAGGAAAAGCGCATTATATGGCGGTTTCTGACATTAGAAAAATAAATGAGATAAATACTGATGAGATGCGTGAGAGAAAACAGGTATTGCTTGTAAAAGGTAGTTATGAAGACGGAAAAAACATTGACGTTTAGAAGAAAATTGTATATAATTAAATACAATATTGTATACAAAATACTGGGAAGTACAAATCTGTGAAAAAAGGGGATCGTACGGTTATGAAACAAAGGACAAAAAAGGCATATGCTAAGATAAACCTAGGGTTAGATGTAATACGGCGTATGGAAAATGGATATCATGAAGTAAAGATGATTATGCAAACGGTTGATATTTTTGATGTGCTGACATTTACGCAAGCAGATTGTGGGATTAAACTTGCAGTGAATCAAGAAGAATTACCAGTAGATGAGCATAACTTAATCTATAAAGCGGCAAAGCTTCTGTTAGAAGATGCAGGGTGTACAAAAGGAGTTGATATTACATTAGAAAAGAACATTCCTATTGCAGCAGGCATGGCTGGCGGAAGTAGCGATGCAGCTGCTACATTAACTGCGTTAAATGAACTTTTTGAATTAGGATATAGTATTGAAAAGCTCAAAGAACTTGCGGTACAAATTGGTGCAGATGTACCATATTGTATTGAAGGTGGAACCGCACTCTCAGAAGGAATTGGAGAGAAACTAACAAAGCTTAGTGCGCCACCGCACTGTATTTTGGTAGTGGCAAAGCCAGATGTTCAGGTTTCGACTAAGTTTGTATACGAAAATTTACAAGCCAATAACTTGTCTTATCACCCAGATATAGACGGGATGATAGGTGCGATAGAAAAAGGTGACCTACAGGGTGTGGTTGATAGACTTGGAAATGTTTTAGAAACCGTTACGTTAGAACATTACAAGGTTGTTCAATCTATCAAGGATGAAATGATGAACTGCGGTGCCTTAGGAGCACTTATGAGTGGCAGCGGTCCTACTGTTTTTGGTATGTATGAAGATGTAGAGGCTGCACAATATACTACAGAACAATTAATCGCAAAAGGATATGTACCTCATGTATTTGTAACTTCTTTTGTGCAAGAGATATAAGGAGAGATACCATGCAAGATAATTTACAGGCGAATATGAATGAGTTTTTACCGTTAAGAGATGTTGTGTTTAATACACTGCGTCAAGCGATTCTCACAGGAGACTTAAAGCCTGGAGAACGCTTGATGGAAATACATTTAGCAAACCGACTTGGTGTGAGTCGGACACCGATTCGAGAGGCTATACGTAAGCTTGAACTGGAAGGACTAGTTACTATGATTCCTCGAAGAGGTGCAGAGGTTGCGCAGATTACGAGTAAGAGTCTTCAGGATGTGTTAGAGGTGCGAAGAAGTCTAGATGTTTTGTGTGTGGAGCTTGCATGCAGTCGTATTACGGATGAAGAGATCGAAGAATTAGAGCGAGCACAAATGAGATTTATTGAGAGTACGAAAATGAGTGATTGGAGAGGAATTGCACAAGCAGATGTTGCATTCCACGATATTATTGTACAAGCTACAGGCAACAAGAGACTTATTACGCTAGTGAATAATTTGGCTGAACAGATGTATCGCTATCGCTTTGAATATATCAAGGATAATAGCATGCATGGCTGCTTGATTGAAGAACACAATAAAATTATTCAGTCAATCAAGGATAAAGATCAAGGATTAGCATCAGAAATAGTTGTGGTACACATAGACAATCAAATGAAATCGGTTGCAAAGCAATTAGATTTGGATTATGAATAAATGATGGAATAAAATTAAAATAGTTGTACATACTTCCTATCAATCATTAAAACAGGAGGCTTGTAAGACGATGAAAAAATTACAGACAATCATTTATATAGTATCAACATGTATGGCATGTTATGGCTTTTGGGGGTGCTTTTTTCCTGAATATACCATTGTAGAGGGAACTTATAGTATTGAATCAGATGAAACGATAGTTATAACAAATAAAGAAGCATTTTACTATGATATATTAGAGGGCGAAATTGACGTAGTGTATAGTAGTAGATTGTGGGAAATGATAAAAGGAATAAGACGTGAATATTAAAATTACAGAATTGACGGAGAAGATACAAGATAAAGAGGCGGCAATTGGAGTGTTTGATTCGGGTATTGGTGGATTGACTGTTGTACGAGAGATTATGAGGCAAATGCCAAATGAAAAAATCATATATTTTGGTGATACTGCTAGGTTACCTTATGGTAGCAAGAGTAAGGATACTGTTACAAGATTCTCTAGACAGATTGCTAGATTTTTGATGAAACATCAAGTAAAAACAATAGTCGTGGCCTGCAACACTGCCAGTGCGTATGCGCTAGATACCTTGGAACAGGAATTTGATATACCGATGATTGGCGTGGTGAAGCCAGGTGCTAAAATGGCAAGTATGGTTACTAGAAATGGTAAAATCGGAGTCATTGCAACAGAAGGTACCATTGGTAGTGGCATTTATGATCACTATATTCATAGCATTGATGAAAAAGCTACGATTTATGGGAAAGCATGTCCACTGTTTGTACCACTAGCTGAGGAAGGGCTATGGGAAGACCCGGTTACACTTGAGATAGCAAATCGATATTTACATGAATTAATAGAACAAGAGATTGATACCTTGATTATGGGGTGTACACATTATCCACTGCTAAGACAGACGATTAGAAATGTTGTGGGAGAAGATGTAAACCTGGTAAACCCAGCATATGAGACAGCTATGGAACTACAGAACATGCTTCGGGAAAAGGATTTATTAAATCCTACAAAACCAGAGCTTGGTAGCAACCCATATCAATTTTATGTTTCGGATGGGGCAGAAAAGTTCAAGCGCTTTGCGAATTCAATTATCAAATATGGCATCCTATCGGCACAAACGATTAACATAGAAAATGACTAGGATTTGGAGAATATAATGGAACAAAAGAGAGTACTTATTCGTATTAAAGGGATGCAGTTTGCACCCGAGAGCACCGAAGAAGATATGATTGAATCTATGATGATGGGTGTCTTATATGAAGATGGAGAATATAGTTACATAGAATATACAGAAGAAATAGAAGAAATAGAAGAAGAGATAAAGGTTGTTCTAAAATTTAAACCAGGTTTTTTGGAACTACAAAAATCTGGACCAATAAGCGTTGTGATGCGTTTTGAAAAAGATACAGAAAATCAAACTACCTATGCAACACCAATGGGAGATTTGATTCTTGGCATACATGGTAAAAGTGTCGATACATCAGTAACAACGGAACATATATATGTGATGGCGAGATATAGTTTAGATGTGAATTATGCGTATCTTTGTGATTGTCATATAGAAATAAAAGCAGAAATAAAATAAAACACAAAAAATACTGTAGATACGGAGGAACTACAAATGATTATTGGGGCACTAGAAGCAGGCGGAACCAAAATGGTATGTGCAATTGGAAATGAAAAGGGTGAAATTTTAGAGAGAATATCACTTCCTACAGAAACACCTGAGATTACCATGCCAAAGATTGTTGCATATTTTAAGGGCTTTGATATATGCACACTAGGTGTAGGATGTTTTGGACCAATTGATCTGAACCGAGAGTCTAAAACTTATGGCTATATCACAACAACGCCCAAATTAGCTTGGAGAAATTATGATATCGTAGGATATCTAAAAGAAAATCTTTCGGTGCCAGTAGGGTTTGATACGGATGTAAATGGATCTGCACTTGGTGAAGCAACTTGGGGGATTACAAAAGGTCTTAAAAACAGTATGTATATCACGATTGGTACAGGTGTTGGAGCAGGTGTTATTTCTGAAGGAAAATTACTACATGGCATGCTACATCCAGAGGCAGGTCATATATTGCTTCAAAAACATCCAGATGATAACTATAGTGGCAAGTGTCCTTCTCATGGAACTTGCTTAGAGGGTCTTGCAGCAGGGCCAGCTATTGAGGAACGTTGGGGTAAAAAGGGTATAGAACTTGCAGGAGAAAAGAAAGTGTGGGAGCTAGAGGCATATTATATTGCACAAGCACTCGTGAATTACACACTTATTTTATCTACAGAAAGAATTATTTTAGGTGGTGGTGTTATGCATCAAGAGCAGCTTATGCCGATGATTCGTGAGCAGTACCAAAAACAAATGGCAGGTTATATTCAGACTGAACAAGTAAATGATCTTGAAACATATATTGTATTGCCTAGTCTTAATGATGACCAAGGTATTATGGGTGCGATTAAACTTGGGCTAAATGAACTTGAACTTTCGTAAGTAAAATATAAAAAGTCTATCGGTTTACACAGCGGTGTTATCCGATAGACTTTTTTAATGCATAAAATATGTGGCTTATAGTGGCTTTGCGCCTGCTTTTTCTTGGAGCTTTTCTACTTGGCGTTTCCACCAATTCTTTTTCACTGGTGCAGTAGCTGGTAGCTTGCCATGTAGGGCCTTTACTTCCATGATGTAGATACCGCTAATAGCTGCTTTTACTTCTTTCTTAAGAGGAAGTGAAGCGAAAATTCTTTCATCACACATCAGGGTCGCCATTTGAGGACCGATTTTGGCTTTTACTACAGGTACTTTTGATCTGCGTAAATATTTAGGAGTCTGGTCAATTACCATTTGAGGGAGTCCAGATTCTTTCATCTTCAAGCGTTTCTTGTCGATGATGAGCATAGATACGTATTGTTTGTTTGCCTCTAATTGAACTTGCTGTTCTTCTTGTCTCTTCTGTGCTTTCTTACCGAAGAAATATAGAGCAACTAGTCCAGCGATTAATACTACTAAAACTATAATAAGTGCAATTGTTAATGGATTCATAAGAACCTCCTAGTTATATAATAAAAGTATTCTATCAAAAATTTACGCGTAAGGCAATGAAAAGACTAAATAAATGTGAAAAATATATGAAAAAGTAACAATGGCTTTTATCAAGGGTATTAGTATGTTATAATTATCTGACTCGTGGAATCATAGTGAGGCGAGGATGGAGAAAGAGAGGCATATTATGTTTAAGAAAAATTTAGCAGTCGCAACTGCACTAACTTTGACAATTGGATTATTAAGTGGATGCGGTGATACAGATGCATACGAAGATGCAGTATCAGGTACAAGTTCTACTACAACAGAAGATACAACAGCGATTACAGAGGACGTTGACACGAGTAGTCTTATAGATACAAGCAGTTTTGAGATTGTAGAAACAGATGGTACGATTACAGACCTTCATTTACTTCCAGTTGAAGATTATGTGGAGATGGGCGAATATACAGGACTTGAAGTAAGTGTAGCAACACTTATCGCAACAGATGCAGAAGAGAGTGCGCTATACGCTGACGAAGTATATGTTAGTATGGCAGCTTCTATGGGTATTGTAGATACAGAAGGAACTGTAGAAACAGGTGATGTTGTTGTTATGGATTACTCTGGTGCACTTGATGGTGTGGCTTTTGATGGTGGAACTGCAACGGGTGCATCATTAGAAATCGGTTCAGGGACATTTATTGATGGGTTTGAAGATGGACTAATCGGAGTTAGTGTTGGAGAAACAGTTGATCTTACTTTAACATTCCCTGATGATTACTCAAGTACAGATTTAGCAGGACAAGAAACTGTATTTACAGTAACAGTTACAGGTATTGTTTCTGACATGTCAGATGAATCTGTAGCAAAACTTGAAGGTTTTGGCTTTACGTCGGTAGAAGAGTATTATGCATTTGTTCAAGAATATCTTGATAGTGCAAACTTACAAACATATGAATATGAACTAGAAAACAATCTTGTTACAGCATTAGTTCCTAACTTCACAGTTACCAAAATCCCGGATGTTATTTATCAGATGCAATATGATTCTATGATGGCTAGTCTTGAATCAGAAGCTGCTATGTATGGAATGGAAGCTGCAGATTATGTGCCTGTTATGTATGGATATGAAGCGGATGTTTATGCTGATTATATTGCAATCGAATATGGTGCACAGGTTGTTATTTTCCAAGCGATAGCAAATCAAGAAGGTATTGAAGTTTCAGAAGAAGAAATGGACGAGTTTGAACTAGAATATATGGAATATTTAGGACTTACAGATGTAGAGGAATTATATACATCTATTAGCAGAGCTGCTATTCAAATATATTTGATGCAAGAAAAAGTAATTGATCTTTTGTTAGAGACAGCAGTTATTACGGAATATTAAGATATATAGCTGACCAAGGTTGGCTACAGAAGGGACTTTAGAAATGAATTTGACAGAGATAAGAGCATTATATAAAGATGGTGATGCTCATATTGGACAAACAGTAACAGTAGGTGGATGGCTTAGAAGTATCAGAGATTCTAAGACCTTTGGGTTTATGGTACTAAATGATGGTACATTCTTTCAACCATTACAGATTGTATATGGAGACGGATTAGAAAATTTTGCAGAGATTAGCAAGTTGAATGTTGGTGCAGCAGTTGTAGTTACAGGTACAATTGTTGCAACACCAAATGCGAAGCAACCCTTTGAAATGCAAGCAACAGAAGTGCTTATAGAAGGCACATCGTCACCTGATTACCCACTCCAAAAAAAGAGACATACGTTTGAATATCTTCGTACGATATCGCATTTACGACCTAGAACGAATACGTTCCAGGCAGTATTTAGAGTGCGTTCCTTAGTAGCATACGCGATTCACTCATTCTTTATGGAAAGAGGATTTGTATATGTACACACACCTATTATTACAGGTAGTGACTGTGAAGGTGCTGGTGAGATGTTTAAGGTTTCAACCTTAGATATGGATAACCCACCGAGAACAGAACAAGGCGCTATTGATTATAGTGAAGATTTCTTTGGTAAGGAAACGAATTTAACAGTAAGTGGTCAGTTGAATGTTGAAACTTATGCATTTGCATTCAAAAATGTTTATACTTTTGGGCCTACTTTTAGGGCTGAAAATTCTAACACAACACGTCATGCGGCTGAATTTTGGATGATTGAGCCAGAAATCGCATTTGCTGATTTAGTAGATGATATGGCGCTAGCAGAAGACATGCTTAAATATGTAATTGCTTATGTACTAGAAGAAGGAAAAGAGGAAATGGAATTTTTCAACCAATTTGTAGATAAAGGATTGATTGAAAGATTACAACATGTGATGAATTCTGATTTTGCACATGTTACTTACACAGAGGCTATAGAACTTCTTACAAAGAACAATGACAAGTTTGATTATAAAGTGACTTGGGGATGTGATTTACAAACAGAGCATGAGAGATACCTTACAGAAGAGGTGTTTAAGCGTCCTGTTTTTGTGACTGACTATCCAAAAGAGATCAAGGCATTTTATATGAAGCTAAACGAGGATGGCAAGACAGTTGCAGCAATGGATTGCTTGGTGCCAGGTATTGGCGAGATTATCGGTGGCTCGCAAAGAGAAGATAGACTGGATGTATTAGAGGCACGTATGGAAGAAAGTGGTCTTAACAAAGAAGACTACCAATTCTATCTTGATCTTAGAAAGTATGGCTCATGTAGACATGCCGGATTTGGTCTTGGATTTGAGCGTTGCGTTATGTATATAACGGGCATGAGCAATATTCGTGATGTTGTTCCATTCCCTAGAACAGTGAATAACTGCGATTTATAATAAGTAGTTTGGGATGAAGGATAGGAGGAGCGAGTTATGCAAAAGTTATGCAATAAATACATGCGATATATTAAAACAGGCATGATTATATTTATGTGTTCGCTTCTTTTGGTACAGGAGATTCCGACTTTTGCAACAGAAAAGGATGAACTTCAAAGCGAAATAGACGAGAACAAGGATAAGTTAGATGCTGTTCAAAATACGATTTCACAGTACGAGGCACAACAAATTGAACTAGAAATGCAAATTGATAGTCAAAAGTCTGAAATGATTAATTTGATGCGAATGATTGTTGATACAGAAGCTAGCATGGAAGAAAAGCAAGCAGAACTTGATGATGCACAAGTAGCCTATGAGGAAGCTTGTGTGCAAAGGGACGAACAGTATGCTGCTATGGTGATTCGGTTGCAATATATGTATGAAGCTGGTGATGAGGATGCATTATTACTGCTGTTGACAGCAACAAGTTTTGATTCATTTTTGAATCGTGCAGAATATATTGAAAACCTATATGCCTATGATCAAGCTGTTTTGGAAGAATATGAAGCATTGATGTTAGAAGTAGCAGATCTTCAAACGAATCTTGAAGTAGAGCAGTCAGAGTTAGAGGCTACAAGGGATGAACTAAGTGAGCAAGAGGCAGAACTAGAACGCATCATGGTGGAGTTAGAAGCAGCGGTAGATGACTTTGAAGTTTTAGTAACAGAAGCAGAATCTATAGCAAGTGTTTACAAGAATACCATTTCAAACAAGCAGTCAGAGCTTAATACCATTATTGCAGAGGAAGAAGCGGCAGCAGCGGCGGCGGCAGCAGCAGCGGCGGCAGCGGCAGCAGCACAAAATACCACCGTAAATGGTTCTGTTTCTAGTTCGACTGGTTCAGAATTAGGTAAGAAGATTGCTTCGTATGCTTTACAGTATGTTGGGAACCCATATGTATGGGGTGGTTCTTCACTTACAAATGGTGCAGACTGTTCAGGGTTTGTTATGGCAGTCTATAGTGCTTTTGGGTATTCACTTCCTCATTCATCTTATTCGTTGAGGAGTAGTGGTACGGAGGTATCTTTATCAAATATTGAGCCAGGTGATTTGGTTTGTTATTCGGGGCATGTTGCTCTTTATATTGGAAATGGTATGATTGTACATGCCAAAAGCTCTAGTACAGGTATTGTGACTGATTCTATCTATTATGGATGGGGTGGTGCAAGTCCTACAGTGCTTACAGTGAGAAGAATTATTTAATTATATTACCAGTAGCGTGTGCTACTGGTAATTTTTTTGGTGTGCTTATTGGTAATCTCTTTACAAATAATGCATGAATAGGTAAAATATAATAAGGTTATCAGAAAACAAGTAGGAAAGATGAGGGAATAATATGTTATTAGAAACATTACAAAAGGATATGATTGCAGCAATGAAAGCAAAAGATAAAGTGAGAAAAGATGCAATAGCAACACTTGTTTCAGCTGTTAAAAAAGTAGCAATAGACGAAGGGTGCCGTGATAATGTAGCGGAAGAACTAGTAGATCGTGTTATTCTAAAAGAAATTAAAACAGTGAAAGAACAAATTGATACTTGCCCAGTCGGTAGAGTAGAGCTATTAGAAGAGTTTAAAGTTCGTCAGGATATTATGAGTGAGTATGCACCTGTTATGTTAGATGAAGCGGAAGTACTAGAGATTCTATCAACAAAATTTGCTGATGTGATTGCGACGAAGAATAAAGGAATGATTATGAAGGCAGTTATGGCTGAGCTAAAGGGCAAGGCAGATGGCAAGGTCATCAATCAGGCTGTTGCTAAGCTCACACAGTAGTAAAACTACTTTGTTCTAGAAGTGTAAATTATATGAGTAACGTTGAAAAATATAATGTAAAAAACAGTTGCCTTTTGGATATAATAGTATTACTCTATTTATTAGAGGGGTGGTTGTTAGTATGTTGACTAGATTTAAGCACTTGTGGGTAAATGATAAAGATAATATTAAAAAGGCCTTGGAAGTAGCTTGGCCTGCGATTATGGAGTCTTTCTTTGTAGCAGTTGTTGCAATGATCGACTCTTTTATGGTTAGCCAGCTAGGTGCCTACGCTGTAGCAGCGGTAGGACTTACTGTGCAACCGAAGTTTATTGGATTGGCGATGTTTTTTGCGATTAATACAGCAGTTTCTGCAACCATAGCTCGCAGAAAAGGTCAAGGAGATAGGAAGAGTGCGAATGAACTCTTTTTCTCTGCTATTCTTGCGGTTATAGTACTTAGCATAGTAATCAGTACGATTATTGTAGTATTTGCTGATCCTATTATTCGCCTTATTGGGAGTGAGGCAGATACACATGATAGCGCTGTGTTTTATTTGCGTATTATTATGGGTGGTATGATTTTTAATGTCTTGAGCTTGGTGATTAATGCTGCACAAAGAGGCAGTGGCAACACGAGGATAGCCATGAGAACAAACTTGGTTTCGAATGCAGTTAATGTGGTATTTAACTACCTGCTTATTGGTGGTAACTTTGGATTTCCAGAATGGGGTGTAGCGGGAGCAGCTGTTGCGACGGTGATTGGTACTATGGCAGCATGCGTGATGAGTTTTGCATCTTTGTTTAGAAGTGATAGCTTTGTGAATATCAAATATATTATGCAAGAAAAGATACGAGCAAGCTTACATAGACTTTTGTCTATTAGAGAATTTATTGCAAATGTTTTTCTAGAACAGATTATGTTACGTATGGGATTTTTATTATCCGCGATGATTACAGCGAACCTTGGTACTACTGCATTTGCGATTAATCAAGTGGGTGGTAATGTCTTGAGTATAAGTTTCTCTTTTGGGGATGGTTTACAGGTGGCTGCGGTCACATTAATTGGACAGAGTCTTGGCCAAGGAAAACCAGAAAATGCGATGAGATATGGTAAAATATGTCAATCAATTGGTCTTGCAATCTCCTTTGTAATAGCTACTATATATTTATTATTTGGACGTATGTATTATGCTACTTTCTTCCCGGGAGATATAGAAAGTATTAATATTGGCTATGTTATTATGATGTACACTTGTATTATTACACTATTCCAGATTTCTCAAGTTATTTATATGGGTAGTTTAAGAGCCGCAGGTGATGTAAAGTTTACGACTATGGTATCAACGATTAGTGTAGGTATTGTTAGGCCTGCAGTATCTTTTGCGTTGGCATATGGACTTGGATTTGGATTATATGGTATATGGACAGGTATATTGATAGACCAGTCTATTAGACTGATATCTACGATGTTAAGATTTAGATCAGGTAAATGGATTCATAGAGAATTATAAGTGATTATATAAAAGAAGAGATTTTTCCTAGATGGAAAAATCTCTTCTTTTATATTGGATGGCTCCGATTCCTAAGAAAGTGAAGATGAGAACTGTATAGATAAGCATATTTATAATAAATTCAGAATTGATATCGAGGTTACCAGCAGGACTAAAGAGGTCAAAAGGACTAAAGTATACGAGCCACGCAAGCTTTTCTTCGACTATAGTAGATAAAAAACCGAGTACGTAGGAAAGAATAATCACCATGCTACCAATACTAGATCCAGATAGCTTTCCTGATAATCCAGAAATCATGCAACCAACACTAAGGAAAACAAAAGGAGTAATGCTAGAAAATTTAGTGAGCATGGTAATATCCATGAGGTTAAAGGTATCACCACCATTGATAAAACCACATAAGTTAGTAGCAATATAGGCGCTTAAAAGGAGAAAAATGAGTGCGATATATCCTGTTATAAATTTAGATAAATATATTTCTAAACGACTTACTTCTTGTGAATATAAAAATTCAATCGTTTTATTTTTTTCTTCTTTTATAATTATATTCGCTCCAAAAGTAACAGCAAAAATACTAATGGCTACAAGCAAAAGCTTGTAAATCATACCATAGTAAGAAATGAAATTTCCCATGTCTGAAAAATCCTCCATGCCTACAAATTGCATAAGTTCTTCTGGCATTGCTTCCATTTTGATTTGTGCCATATCTTCAACAGATGGGAATAATATCATGTATAAAAAAGTTATTGAAAAGATAGAAATACACCAACCTAATATGAATTTTTTGTTTACTTTGAAATCTAATAGACAAATTTCTTTAATATTTTGAAACATTAGGATACCTCGCTTTCTGATTCCTCTTTATAGTATTTGATGAATTCATCTTCCACAGATTTATTTTTGATTTCTACATGGAGTAAATCATATGTTGAAAGTTTTTGAATTAGATCATTAGCATCTTCTGAATATTCAAAACTGTGTTCTGCTCCGTCTTTTGTCGTAAAAGAAACGACTTGTGATCGTTTTATGATCGAGTTATTCATATCAATATCATCAATAATCTTACCATCTTTAATTATCAAAGCTCTATCGCAGTAACGTTCGATTTCTACAAGGTTGTGACTTGATAGAAAGATGGTAACACCTTTCTCTTTTTCCTTTAATAATAAATCGAAAAACCGCTCTTGCATCAGAGGGTCTAGCCCGCTAGTAGGTTCGTCTAAAATAAGTACATCATTCTTTTTTAATAGTAATTGAATAATAGATACTTTCTTGCGGTTACCAAGGCTAAGTTGCGAAATGGGTTTGCTGGTATCAAGTTCAAAATACTCTGCTAATTTTAAAGATTCTTCGATTCCTACGTGTGCAATGGAGCTACAAAAAGCAAATAACTCTCTGCTCGTAATATTAGGTGGGAAGTTTGCATCAGAAGGCATATAGCCTACGATATTTCTCATCTTTTTACTTTGTGATATACTATCTAATCCAAGTACGCAACAGCTTCCGTTAGAAGGAGAGATAAAGTTTAAAATACTTCGTATTGTAGTACTTTTTCCAGCGCCGTTTTTACCAACAAAGCCGACAATAGTTCCCTTTTCAATTGTAAAACTAATATTATCCACAGCCAAGAAGTCTGCATAGTATTTCGTTAAATTTGAAACCGTAATGGTGTTTTTCATATGAATAACCATCCTTTCTATATATTGTTGCAAGTTCAATGATATATATAGTATACAAGAAGATATTTCAAATATCAATTGATATTAGATTGACATATAGGCGGGTTATGTTATAATAAAAAAAGTTTGAATCATATTCAAATGCCCAGATAGCTCAGTTGGTAGAGCAGAGGACTGAAAATCCTCGTGTCGCTGGTTCGATTCCGGCTCTGGGCATGCTAGAAATCTACGATTAATATTCGTAGATTTTTTTATTATACGAATAAAATTACGGTAGATAGATATACTATTTTTATTATAAAAATAAAAGGAATGGCTTTTGATGAAGGAAAGAGATAATATGTTTGTTTTAGAAGTGGAATTATCTGGGTTTCAAAAGGATGAGGTTCGTGCCTTTGTGAAAGAGGGATATTTGATAGTATCTGCAATTAGTAGTGGTTTTGTAGATAAGGAAGCATTTCGCCGAGCTTTTTTTGTAGGGAATAATATATCCTTAGAAGGGATTCGTTGCGCTTTTTTGCAGGAGCAATTAAAGATTATGATACCCAAGAAAGAGGCTTTGGATGGTATGTCAGAGCTAGAACTAGTTATTCTGTGAGATTGCGAAAGAGAACTATTTCTGATACACTAATAAAAGTAAATGCGAAAAGTGAAAAGAGAGTAGAGTATGTTAATAAAAAACAAAAAAATATTACAGGAATATATATTACATGGATTTATGGTATTATATGCAATATCGTTGTTCTGGTTATATTATAATCAGTCGATTGCTGATTTTACGCAAACAGAGATTTTATATCAGTCGGATTTACCATTACATATTAGTATGATTATTGAAGATGGTTGGTACTATAGCTTTACGGCGTACGCTTATATTGTCTTATATTTGTTGTTTGGAAAGACTACAATTGGAATAGCATTGCTGCTAACGATTGTTAGTGTCGCATCTGTTTATGCTACAAAACGATTGTTAGATGTTTTGTTTCAAGAAAAACAGGAAGATAGATGCACATTAGCTTTGGCTATTTGCTTGAATTTTGTTATGCCGATTTTTATTTCACAGGTGGGAGAGTTTCGTTATGTAAGTTACCAATCAGCGAATATTTGGCATAATTCTACGTATATCATGATGAAATTTTTTGCGATAATAGTAGTGCAACTTTATTTTAAAATGATGGATACATATGGAACAACAATTACTTGTAGAAACTGGATTACATATATGTTATTAGTAGTTATTGCAACAGGCATTAAACCGAGTTTTTTGGTGACTTTTTCTCCGATAGTAGGTTTTTTCTTGCTCTATGATTTGATACATAAAACGTCTTGGAAGCAGGTACTTTTATTTGGCTCAGCCCTTCTGCCAGCGGGCATTGTTATACTTTGGCAAAATCTTGTTTTGTTTGGAGAGGATACTGGAAATGGGATTGTTTTTGACCCATGGTACACCTTCTCATTACATGCGAATATACCGAAACTTGCAGTTGTTTGTTCTGCATTGTTTTGCGGACTTGTAGGAGTACTGACTCTCAAATTACTAAGGAAGGATAGAAAATATCTATTTATTGTGTGTATGACGATATTAGGCTTTCTACAAGCATTGTGCTTTACAGAAAGCGGTACGAGAGCGGTAGATGGAAATTTCCTTTGGGGTTATAGCTTATGCCTCTTCTTCTTGTTTACAGTAACTGCGGTTAAATGGATTGAATTGCAAAAGAATGGCGGATGGAAATATATTAGAATTATGTTAGGAGCAGTATTTGCATGGCATCTATACTGTGGTATCTATTTTTACCTAGAGTTATTAAGTGGTACAACCTATTTTATGAGATAAAAAAAGAACGAGGCTGCAGTTCACAGCCTCGTTCTTTTTTTAAAGATCTAAGGTATTTGTTTTGTATTTTTGTACAATGTTTTGGATACGTTCGATAGGATTTAATAAATCACTAATTGAAGCATCGTGGTTAAGTGTATCAACAATATAAGCGATATATTTGCTAAGGTCTGTGCTGATATACCATTCCTTGCTGAGTAGCTCAGGAGTCTGGTAAATAAGGTTTGTAGTAAGAACTCTGTCAATCAAACCTTCTTCGTAAGCCTTATCAAAAGTCTCTAGTCCGTTCGTGAATAAACCAAAAGATGCAAAAACGAAAATTTTGTTTGCTTTTCTAGCTTTGAGGGCAGAAGCAACTTCGATTACCGATTCACCAGATGAAATCATATCATCAATGATAATCATGTCTTTACCTTCTACATCAGTACCTAAAAACTCATGAGCAACGATAGGATTACGACCATCTACGATGCGAGTGTAGTCTCTACGTTTGTAGAACATGCCCATGTCTAATCCGAGAACGTTGGCTGTATAAATAGCTCTGCTCATACCACCTTCATCTGGCGAAATAACCATCATGTGTTCAGCATCGATCTGCAAGCCTTTTACATTTCTAAGTAGGGCTTTGATGAATTGATAAGCTGGTTGAACTGTTTCGAAACCATGTAGAGGAATCGCATTTTGTACGCGAGGATCATGTGCATCAAATGTGATAATGTGATCCACACCCATTTTTACTAATTCTTGTAAAGCAATTGCACAATCAAGAGATTCTCTAGAAGATCTCTTGTGTTGTCTACTTTCGTATAAGAAAGGCATAACAACTGTAATACGTCTAGCTTTACCACCAACTGCAGCGATAATACGCTTTAGGTCTTGGTAGTGATCATCAGGAGACATGTGGTTTTCTTTGCCGAACAAAGAATATGTTAGACTATGGTTTGTAACATCCGCCATGATGAAGAGGTCAATACCTCTAACAGACTCTTGAATAACACCTTTGCCTTCACCAGAACCAAAACGTGGTACTTTGGCTTTTATGATGTAAGAAGAGCGTTGGTATCCATTAAATGCAAGGCTATCTTTGTGTTCGCCTTCACGTTCTGTTCTCCATTTTACAAGGTATTCATCAACCTTATCTCCAAGCTCTTTGCAGCCCTTGAGTGGTATCATTCCAAGTGAACCAACAGGGATGGTGTTTAAATTTCTTTTTTCTTCTTTTGCAGTCACGAAATTATCCTCGCTTTCTGTTGTGCAGTTTTTCTATAATTCTAATATCAGGACCGGTGAGATTACACAGCTCAAAGCTGTGAAAAATTCTTGATGCAGTTTTTTCAGAATAACGTGTTCCTAATTCATTTATGGAAAGATTTGTGGAAATAATAGTAGATAATCCACTTTGTATTCTTTCATTCAATAAAGAAAAGAGAGCAGTGGTTACGAAACTGCTTGTCATCTCAGATCCTAAATCATCAATAATTACCAATTTATAATTGTACAAATCTTTCAGGCTATTGTAAAGACCATTTTTATAAAAAATATCGAAAATCGTCGTAGCACTAAAATATATGACACGATATCCTGAATCTATAAGCTCTTTTGCGATGCAACCTGATAGAAAAGACTTTCCGCATCCGACGTCTCCAAAGAATAAAAGGTTTTGATTTGTCGTTTCAAATTCATCAATCATATGTTTGGAAGCATCCACTGCTTTTGTGAAATTTTGTAAATCGTTACCTTTATAAAAATCGTAGGATAGCGTTGAAAAATTATGTTTTTGAATGTAGGTATCAATATTAGATTGTTCATATACGTGCTGGTTGATACGTTTTTCTAGACAATGACATTTAACTGTGTCACAAAATCCGGTGTCCTTACAATCAGGACAGTTATAAATCGGTTCTAGATAGTCACTTTTATAACCGTGCTCTTCTAAAAGAGCGGATTTTTGATGTTTTAATGTTTGCATCGATTTATGATAGGTATCTAAAGAATCTGGAGTTTCATCAGAAGCCTGCATGGCGAAGTCCATACTGAGCTTAACGATGGCTCTATGTAAATCGAAATATTGAGGAAGTACTTTTTGGATTTCTAGCTTATGAGAAGCTAATAGTTTATGATTCTTATCACGTATTACTTCATATTCACGCAGGATTGTATTCATTTGCTCATTGGAAATGGCCATAGCATAAAAGTCCTTTCTGTATGATTACATCAGCTGTTGCATAAGAGAATCATAGTCCGTATTGCGTTGATTGTATTGTAAGAAGGGGTTGTTCGCTACATAAGCTGGAACACCTGTTTTATCTTTAGATTTTGTAGTAGTTTTAGACTTTTCGTAGTCGGCATCTTTTTGGGCTATATCAGAGAAGTGGTGTACGCCGAGGCTATGCCAATTAGCAAGAATTTTCTCGGCATAAGAGAAACGGTTTTTGGCAATAGCTGGTGTTGACAAGACACTTCGCTTACATGCTTCTAAAACAACATCTAGTTCAAAGCCGTAGTTCTCATACCAATTCTCTATGTATTCAAGGTGGGTAGAGAGGGGATCTTCTTTGATACCAAGTGCATTTAGTACAGAGTAGACGCGTTGTGCGTAACGACTAGAGTTAGCCTTAGCTTCTGCAACAGTAGAAATATGTTCTTCTGCCCATGCGCGAGCAACTGTTTCTATGTAGTGGAAGCTCTTTTTCTTACGATCAGCACAATATTCTAATAAGAAAGCTAATAATTCATCCGAAAAATGTAGTGTTTCTTTTATAAATTGAAGAGACGTAATATCGCTAGTACTTAATGGCTTGCCAAGATAGGTTTCGGCTAGGAATAAAAGTTCGCGGAAAGATTCTTGTTCTAGACATTTGGATTTCTCGTCTCTTGAAATACTTTGTTTGATTTCAAGAGGTGTAGTAACGGGTTTTTCGATAACCTCTGTTTTAAAGGTGCCTTTTTTCTCCCAAAAATGGATAGCTCTTTCGATATCTTTTTCAGTTTCGTTGAAATGGTCTGCCATGACAGAAATATCAATGGTATCAAAAGAAGATATGTTACGTAATAAGTATAAGTATACTTTGAGTTGTAGCTCATTACTCTGTAACATATCCACATCAATAAATGTATTAGGGAGACAAGTGACTCCTGGAGTGTGCATAAAGCTCATTGATATCTTTTTCATAGTAGATCTCCAATCCTGTAAAACCAGCGAAAACAAAGGGAAAACACGTTCTTAGTATGGTGATTATAGCACATTGAAAAAGGAATGCAAGAGGGAAAAACAAGGGTAAATGTGGATAAATATGTGAATTTGTGTAAAAACGCGGATGTGGATATGTGGATAACTACAGTCCTAGTAGTTTATCACCAATAGTTACAACATCTCCAGCCCCCATAGTTATCAACATATCCCCGTGGATACAATTTTCTAAAATAAATGTTTCAATTTCACCAAAGCTCCCAAAATGATAGCAAGTTTTACCAAGAGCTTCTATTTTCAGTTGTAAATCCTTAGAACTGATACCTAAGGTGTCCGTTTCTCTTGCAGGATAGATATCACTCAAAATGATATGATCAGCCAAAGATAAAGCCTTTGCAAAATCATCTAAAAATGCCTTAGTACGTGTATAAGTATGAGGCTGGAATACACACCATACTTCTCTATGTGGATAATTTCTAGTAGCCATCAAGGTTGCTGTGATTTCTGTAGGATGATGTGCATAATCATCAATAATAGTGATGCCAGCAAGCGTTCCTTTTAACTCAAAGCGACGTTTACTACCAGTAAATTCAGACAAAGCTTTTGTGATAATACTTGGACTGATGTGTAGGTAGTCAGCAACAGCAATAGCTGCTAGTGCATTATATAGGTTGTGCATACCAGGAGCAGCAAGTGTAAGGTCATAAATGCCATTTTGAGGTGTTTGTATCGTACCTGCCATACAAGCCTTTTCGTTTGCGCTTAAACAAATTGGGTGATAATCAGCATCAAAGGTACTTCCGACAGTGACAACACGACACTCTAAATCCTGTGTGATTTCTTCATAGGATTCAATATCTGAATTGATAACTAAGAGCCCATCACTAGGTAGAAGCTTTGCAAAGGTATGAAAAGAGGCACGGATGTCATGGATATCCTTGAAAAAGTCCATATGATCCTCTTCGATATTCAAAATAACACTAATTTTAGGATAAAAGCTCAAAAAGCTGTTTGTGTACTCACACGCCTCTGTAACAAAGTATTCAGAGTTGCCAACACGAATGTTTCCACCTATCTTAGTTAGGATGCCACCAATTGATAAAGTAGGGTCTAAATCAGCAGATAATAAAATCTCTGATAGCATTGAGGTAGTAGTGGTTTTACCATGTGTACCGCTAATGGCAATAGGGCATGCATAGTTTTTCATCATTTGTCCTAATAATTCAGCCCTTGTAAGCATAGGGATGCCAAATGCCTTAGCCTGTATGTATTCAGGGTTATCAGGATGAATTGCACTAGTAAAGACGATACAATCGATAGCTGTACTAATGTTTTCTGCCTTTTGTCCTATGTAAACAGTGGCACCCTTTTGTGTTAAGGAATCTGTTAAACTAGACCCCTTCATATCAGAACCAGAAACTTGAAATCTTTTATCTAATAAAACTTCTGCGAGCCCAGACATACTAATGCCTCCGATGCCACAAAAGAAAATGTGTATAGGTGTGTCGAAATGAATTTGATACATATTGTTCTCCGTTTTCATATATGTTATATAGATGAGTGCGCATACAAAATAAGAGCTTTGCGCTTATCTACTATATATTATATAACGTGAGAACGTAAAATTCAATGAAACTCTAGTCTGTATAAAAGTAAAATTGATGGAAAATAAAGGTAAAAAACATTCTTTGTATACAATGCACAATAAATGAATTTAATAATTAAAATAATATAAGAAATGTATAAAAATTGTTTTAAAATATATTCACTTTTTGGAAATTACATGATATAATTGTGTTATGTAAAGAGAAAATACATATTGTAACTGATAATTTGACTAGTTGAGGTGATGACATGATTAAGAAAGAGATGATTGCTATGCTTTTAGCAGGTGGTCAGGGTAGCCGTTTAGGGGTACTCACCACCAAGGTTGCAAAACCAGCAGTTTCTTTTGGAGGAAAGTATCGTATTATTGATTTTCCACTGAGTAACTGCATTAATTCAGGTGTTGACACAGTAGGTGTTTTGACACAGTACCAGCCACTTAAATTAAATGGACATATTGGAATTGGTATACCATGGGATCTTGATAGGAACATCGGTGGTGTAAGTGTATTACCACCTTATGAGAAGAACAAGAAGAGCGAGTGGTATACTGGTACAGCGAATGCTATCTATCAAAATATTGATTATATTGATAGCTTTAATCCAGAGTATGTTTTACTTTTATCGGGTGACCATATTTATAAGATGGACTACGAAGTGATGCTTGATTACCATAAGGAGAAGGGTGCAGAGGTTACGATTGCAGTTATGCCTGTTCCTTGGGAAGAGGCTAGTAGATTTGGTATTATGATTGCTGATGAAGATAAGAAAATCGTCGATTTTGAAGAAAAACCAGAAAATCCTAGAAGTAATCTTGCTTCTATGGGTATTTATATTTTTAACTGGTCTACGCTTAGGGAAGCTTTATTAGCAAATGAAGATGTACCTAATCTTGATTTTGGTATGCATGTGATTCCATATGTTCATGAGAAAAAGGCACCTTTATATGCTTATGAATTTACAGGATATTGGAAGGATGTAGGAACGTTAAGCTCTTATTGGGAAGCTAACATGGAACTAATTGATATCGTTCCAGATTTTAATTTATATGAAGAGTATTGGAAGATTTATACGAAGTATGACTTACTTCCACCACAGTATATTTCTGGAGAAAGTGTAGTTTCTAGAAGTATTATAGGTGAAGGTACGGAGATTTATGGACAGGTGTATAATTCTGTAATCGGTTGTGGTGTTACAATCGGAGCGGGAACTATTATTAGAGATTCTATTATAATGAATCATACGGATATTGGAGATAATAGTACGATTGATAAATCAATTCTAGCAGAAGACGTTGTGATTGGAAATGGAGTTACACTTGGAGCATATGATGAAGTTCCAAATGAAACACATCCACATATTTATAACCAAGGGCTGATTTGTATTGCCGAAAAGAGTGTTATACCAGATGGTGTTACCATTGGTAAAAACTCAGTAGTTGCTGGTGTTACAACTCTTGCAGACTATGAACAAGGATGCTTACAAAGCGGAAAATCTTTGATAAAGGACGGTGATATGGCATGAGAGCACTTGGAATAATTTTAGCAGGTGGCAATAGCCACAGGATGAAAGTTTTAGCAAAAAACAGAGCAATCAGTGCGATGCCAATCGCAGGTAGCTATAGAGCTATTGATTTCTCTCTTAGTAATATGAGTAACTCTGGTATTCAAGATGTATGTGTACTTACACAGTATAATGCTAGAAGCTTGAATAGACATCTTAGCTCAAGTAAATGGTGGGATTTTGGACGTAAACAAGGTGGTTTATCTGTACTTACACCAGTTATTACAGCTGATAACTCAAGCTGGTATCGAGGAACAGCAGATGCATTATACCAATCATTATGGAATCTAAAACAAAGTCATGAGCCATATGTTGTAATCGCATCTGGTGATATTGTTTATAAGTTAGATTTTGATAAGCTTTTAGAGTATCATGTAAAGAAAAAAGCGGATATTACGATTGTTACAAAAGAAATGCCTGAAGACGAAAAGCTTGACAGATATGGCGTTGTTCGTATGGACGAGAATGGTAGAGTATTTGAATTTGAAGAAAAACCAGTTGCAGTTAAGAGTCGCAAGGTATCTTGTGGTATATATATATTACGTCGTCGCCAATTGATTGAGATTTTAGAGCAATGTCATGATGAAAATTGCTATGATTTCGTTAGGGATGTTATCATCCGTCAGCTTGCAGTTAAGAAGATTTATGGATATGAACTAGATGGATATTGGTCAAATATTTCGAGCGTAGAGGGTTACTACAAGACCAATATGGATTTCTTGAAAAAAGAAGTAAGAAATTATTTCTTCAAAACCTATCCTGATATTTATTCAAAAGTTGATGATGCAGCACCAGCGAAATACAATCCAGGATCAACAGTATCAAATAGCTTGATAGCAAGTGGCTGTATTATAAATGGTACAGTGGAAGATTCTGTTATTTTCAAAAAGGTATATGTAGGTAATAATGTTGTAATTAAAAACTCTATTATTTTAAATGAAGTATATATTGGGGATAATACACACATTGAAAATTGTATCGTTGAAAGTAAAGATACTATTAGAGCAAATACAACGATGATTGGAGAAGGTGGTATTAAACTTGCGATGAACGATAGTGACAGGCATGTTTAGTAAGAGGTAAATAGCAAAGACAGCAAGGAGGGGCTTAACATGAACATTACAGACGTACGTGTTAGACAAATTACTTCAGAGGGTAAGATGAAGGCAGTAGTATCTATTACGATTGATGGGGTTTTTGTTGTACATGACATCAAAGTTATTGAAGGCGAAAAGGGACTTTTCATCGCAATGCCTAGTAAGAAAAGTACAGATGGGGAGTATCGTGATATCGCACACCCTATCAGTTCGACGACTAGAACAGAACTTCAAGATCTAATTATTAAAGCATATTTAACATCGCTTGAAGAAACAAGCGAATAGTGTGTAAAACAAAAAACATACAGACAGGAGTGCTATGGGGGCACTCCTGTTTTTTCGTTGTGAGGGATGAGTTTATTGGAAATACCTTATTTTACTTGCTTAAAGAAAGTGGATGTTGTAAAGTGACTTTAGGAAATTCAGCGGGAATCCTCGGCAATTCAATTACCGAGATGAAAGCGTCAAGCAATCGTATGTGGGCGGAAATGTTGAAAGTACAATAGACATAATCGAACATATGATTGCTTTTTGTTTTGAGATATGATATACTATGTGTATGAAAGAAAATCTAATACATGCACGCACTTGCGTGTATAATATCAACTACCATGTGGTATGGTCTGTGAAATACAGAAGAGCTATATTAAATGAAGAAATCGAACTGTATCTTAAGAAGCTTGTGCAAGAGATTGCAGCTGACAAAGGGTTTACAGTCCATTTGTTTGAAGTGGGTGAAGGAGACCACGTTCATTGTTTTGTATCAGCACCACCTAAGTTATCTATTACAGATATTGTGAAATATCTAAAAGGAATCACAGGTAGAAAACTTTTTGAAACCTATCCAGAACTAAGGCAAAGGTTGTGGAAAGGACAATTGTGGAATCATTCATATTATGTGGAAACTATTGGTTCAGTATCGGAAGAAAATATTAGGCGATATATTGAACACCAAAGCAAATCATACTAAGAGGAGGGGATAAACATGCTGCTATCTAAGAAAACTACAATACAATTAAACAGCGATGAAGCAAATATTGTAGGACATATGTGCTATGCAGCTTATAAGCTTTGGAATATCTGTAATTACGAAAGAAGAAACTACAAGGAACTGGGAGATACTACTTATCCAGATTGGTATTATCAGAAATCCCATCACAAAGATAATATGTGGTTTAAGTCCTTACCATCTCAGACAGCACAAGAGGTATGTAAGCTTGTGGATAAGTCATGGAAGTCTTTTTATGCTCTGCAGAAAAGTGGAGGTATCAAAAATCCTAGACCACCTAGGTTCAAGCATGATGGCATGGTGATTACCTATATGCAGCATGCACTCGTGCATCATAAAGAGCTAGGGCGAGTACGCTTGTCATTACCAAAGCAATTGAAGCAATATATGAAGGATATCTATGATGTAGAAACGCAGTATCTTTTTATTTCAAATCCAATATTTATGCAAGTGGGAGAAATCAAGCAAATCAAACTCTATCCACCCAAGGATGGAAGCTGTAAGGTTATAGTAGTATATGAGCAAGAAGCGTGCGAACTTCTAGCGAATAACGGGCATGTACTCTCAATTGATCTAGGACTACACAATCTGATGACCTGCTATGATTCTTATGGTAAAAGCTTTATAGTAGGACGAAAATATCTAGAGATTACATCCAGATATGATAGGGAGATTGCAAGGGTACAGAGTCAGTGGGCTAAGTGCCAAGCATCTAAGAGCATCAAGTATCCAAAACCTTCAAAGCATGTGCTCAGACTGTATGAGAAGAAGAAAAACAGTGTTTATGATTATTTACATAAGGTTACAAGATATATAGTAGAGTATTGTAAAAAGCAACAAATAAATACTATGGTGATTGGTGATATCAAGCATATCAGAGAACATGTTAACCTAGGTAGTAAGACAAACCAGAAGCTTCATAGCCTACCATATGAGAAGCTATATGGTCTTCTAGCATATAAATTAAGGATGGCAGGGATAACCTTACAAAAACAAGAGGAATCATACTCTAGTCAGTGTTCGCCTACTAGTATAGCAGTATCAAAAAGACATGCAACCAAGAGTAAGAGAAAACATAGGGGACTCTACGTAGAACAGGATGCCATTTATAATGCAGATAGTGTAGGTGCATATAATATCATGAGAAAATATAAGGATAAGCAAAAACAAGGATATTACATGCCTGTTTCTGGGTTGTCAAATCCAAAAGTAATAAAAGTAGCTGTGTAACCTTAAGTGGTAGCAGTAAAGGTGTCATGGACGCACCCGAAAACTATGTGGCATTTTTGCCACTAATTCGATGCTCTGGTAATTCAATTACCGAGTAGTTCACGAAAAAGTAGTATATGAGAGAGAAGAAAGACAGGGTTATTTTTATGAAAATTATAGTAGGACTCGGAAATCCCGGAAAGCAATATGAAAAAACAAGGCACAATATTGGGTTTGAGGTGATAGATGCCTTGGCAGATAAATATAATGTAAGTATATTAGAAAAAAAACATAAAGCTTTGATAGGGAAAGGCATGATTGGCGGAGAAAAAGTGATTTTGGTGAAGCCATTAACTTTCATGAATCTTAGTGGAGAAAGTGTTAAAGATGCTGCTTTGTTTTACAAGGTGGATGAGAAAACAGAGTGTATTGTAGTTTATGATGATATCTCATTAGAACCTGGTGACATTAGACTTCGTAAGAAGGGGAGTGCAGGTGGACATAATGGAATCAAAAGTATTATAGGACATTTTGGACATGATATGTTTTATAGAGTGAAGGTTGGGGTGGGTGCGAAACCAGCGAACTGGGATCTAGCAGATCACGTACTTGGCAGATTTACGACAAGTGAACAAGTACTCATGAAGGAAGGCGTAGATGCATCTGTGAAGGCGATAGAGCTACTGCTAACAGACGGCATGGAATATGCCATGAATAAATGTAATTAAGAGGGAAGAGATATGCAGGCATTATTGACACCGTTATATGAATTAGCAGAATACAATAATATACAAGATAGTATTAAAAAGAATACTGGAATGGTGTCGGTGTCTGGCTGTGTGGATGCACAGAAATGGCATATGGCATATTCGCTTAGTAGTACTTATAAATATAAATTGATTGTGACTTATGGTGAGAAACAGGCAAAAGATATTTTTGAGCAGTATAAGTGGTATGATAAAAACACTTATTTGTATCCAGCCAAGGATTTGATTTTTTATCAAGTGGAC
The DNA here is from genome assembly GCA_044425805.1 of Lachnospiraceae bacterium. Classification (GTDB taxonomy): domain Bacteria; phylum Bacillota; class Clostridia; order Lachnospirales; family Lachnospiraceae; genus RGIG6307. The sequence continues at coordinate 99,450 of JAWXVC010000007.1, forward strand.
ATCCATGGAAACCAGCAGGTGAAAGAACGTATTCGAGTTATTAAGAGAATTTTGCAAAAAAAACCAATTACCATCATTACAACTTTTGATGCTTTAATGGCACCACAGATTCCACTAGAACATTATGAAGAGAGTATCATTACGCTCAAAAAGGGATTCGAAATATCATTGCCTAGGCTTGCCGAAAAGTTAGTAGCATTAGGCTATGAAAAAGTCTTTCAGGTTGAGTTACAGGGGCAATTTTCTATAAGAGGGGATATTGTAGATATTTTTGATTTGACAGAAGATAATCCCGTTCGGTTAGAGTTTTTTGGAGATGAGATTGAATCGATTAGAAGCTTTGATATCGAGACACAAAGGTCGATGGAAACCTTGTTTCAAACGCAGATTTTTCCGGCAATGGAACTTATTTTGAGCACTAAAGCAAAGCAAGCAGGCATGGACCGGATCAAGCAAGAGGCGCAAAAGCAAGAAGCAGTTTTTAGAAATAATTTTCAAACAGAAGCTGCACATCGTATTAAAACAAGCGTAGAGCAATTAGAGGAGGATATTTTCACCTATTCTAATATGGCTAACTTAGATAGTTATTTACATTATTTTTATGATAAAACAAGTAGCTTATTAACATTTTTTGATGCAACGAAAACTATGATTTTGATTGATGAACCGACACGAATAAAAGAACATGTGTCAGCAGTAGAGTTAGAGTTTAAGGAAAGCATGACAAATCGTTTGGAAAAAGGCTATATCTTGCCTGGACAAACAAAGCTACTTTATACTAGTGAAGAAACTGTTGCAAGCTTGGGACAAATAAGAACGGTGCTCTTATCCATTATGGAGACAAAAAATAGCTTATTTCATCCAAAATCGCAGTTTGAAATGACAGCAAAAACAGTTTCGCCCTATAATAGACAATTTGAATTGCTCGTAAAAGATATTATAAGGTATAAAAAACTAGGGTATCGCATGATACTTCTTAGTCCGTCTCAAATAAGGGCCAAAAGATTAGCAGAAAGTCTTCGAGAGTATGAGTTGAGTGCAGTATATACCCAAGATCCATATAGAGAAGCTATAGTGGGTGAGGTTTTATGTTTGCAAGGAAATATTTCTAGGGGCTTTGAATATCCGATGATTAAGCTCGTGGTAATAGCAGAAACAGATATTTTCGGAACTACCGATAAAAAGGCAAAGAAAAAGCAGTCTTTATATAAGGGTACGAAGATTACAGATTTTTCGCAGCTGCATGTGGGCGATTATGTTGTGCATGAGTCCTATGGACTTGGGCAATATTTGGGGATGGAGAAAAAAGAAGCTGACAAAGTAGTTAGAGATTATATGAAGATTGCATATCATGCAGATGCACGTCTTTATGTGCCAGCGACGGGACTACATCTTTTACAAAAATACAGTTCTCAGGATGCTAAGGTGCCAAAGCTTACAAAGCTTGGAACAAAGGAATGGACTAAAACAACACAAAAGGTACGTCAGGCAGTAGAGACAATTGCGAAGGATTTAGTTGAGCTTTATGCAAAAAGACAGCATAGCACAGGTTTTCAATATGGGGAAGATACTGTTTGGCAAAAGGAATTTGAGGAAATGTTTCCTTTTGAAGAAACACAAGATCAGATCACGGCTATAGATGCAACAAAAGATGATATGCAAAGCACTAGAATTATGGATAGATTGATTTGTGGAGATGTGGGTTACGGTAAGACGGAAATCGCGATTAGAGCTGCCTTTAAAGCGGTACAAGAGGGTAAACAAGTCGTTTATCTTGTACCAACTACAATTTTAGCACAGCAACATTATAATACCTTTATACAGCGCATGAAAGATTTTCCGATTCGAGTGGATTTAATGTGTAGATTTCGTACTCGTTCGGAGCAAAATGCTACGCTAGAAGGTCTTAGAAAAGGCTTTGTTGATATTGTTATCGGAACGCATAGGGTTCTTTCTAAGGATATGGAATATAAGGACTTAGGACTTCTTATTATTGATGAAGAACAGCGTTTTGGTGTGGGCGATAAAGAGAAAATCAAAAAGCTTAAGGAAAATTTAGATGTTTTAACATTGACGGCAACCCCGATTCCAAGAACACTTCATATGAGTTTAATCGGTGTAAGAGATATGAGCCTTTTAGAGGAAGCACCTCAAGAAAGAACCCCGATTCAAACCTATGTCATGGAATATAATGATGAAATGGTAAGAGAAGCCATTACAAGAGAGCTAAACCGTGGCGGACAGGTATATTATGTTTATAATCGTGTGAATAATATAGAATTAATAGCAGCAAGTGTGCAAGCACTTGTGCCAGATGCAGTAGTAGCATTTGCGCATGGGCAGATGAGAGAACATGAGCTAGAGCGTATTATGTTTGATTTTGTAAATGGCGATATCGATGTGCTCGTTTCAACGACGATTATTGAAACCGGTATGGATATTTCTAATGCAAACACGATGATTATTGATGAATCGGATGGATTAGGCTTATCGCAACTCTATCAGCTTAGAGGTCGAGTAGGTAGGTCGAATAGGACAGCTTATGCCTTTATGATGTATAAAAGAGGAAAACTTTTAAAAGAGGTTGCAGAAAAGAGGCTCCAGGCAATTAAAGAATTTACGGAGCTTGGGAGTGGTTTTAAGATTGCTATGCGTGATTTAGAAATCAGAGGTGCAGGTAATATTCTTGGGAAGGTACAGCATGGTCACATGGAAGCGGTCGGCTATGATATGTATTGCAGAATGTTAAATGAAGCAATAGAGCTAGCACAAGGAAAGCTTTTGCCAACAGCATTTAATACGCAAGTATCGCTTCATGTGGATGCTTATATACCAGATAGCTATATTGTCAATGAAGTGCAAAAACTAGATATTTACAAACGTATTGCAGGTGTTGAAACAGAGCAAGAAAAAGAAGATATCATGCAAGAGCTTGTAGATCGATTTGGTAATGTACCAAAATCAGTAGACAACCTGATACGTATTAATATTATAAGAACGCGTGCAAATTTATTGCATATGGTAGAAATCAAAAATCTTAATGAGAAAGTACACTTTATTTTTAGAGAAGATATCATAGTAGATGCAGTAGCAATTGTACCATTTATGAAAAGGTATAAAGGGAAGATGAAGTATTTAACTACAGGGCAGAAAACCTTTACCTATAAAGTGAGTAAAAGCGGTGTCATCGAGATTGATGGAAAAACACTACTTGAGGATGTAGAGGATATTCTAACACAAATGGAAACAGGTGTTATTTTACCTCAAGAGCAAGCAAAGTAATCTAGAAAAGGAGCAAAATAATGAATCATATTGTACCAAAGCTATTAGTTTACGGGGATTTAGATAAGCAGTCAATTTTAATGGAACTTAGTCAGATTTTCGCGGATTTTGAGTATAAAACAGAGAAAAAAGATGTTCTAATAACGCGTATAAATAAACAAATCAAACGCATGCTAGAAGTGGCAACCCAGTATGGGTTTGATAAGAATTTATGGCATAATTATTTAACTTTCTTATTGATTACGGATGAGAATCCATTCAGTATTACCTGTGAAAAGGTAGGTGCTAGTGAAGGAAGCGTAAATATCTTTGCAAAGGGGGACTTTACAGCTTTTAGAGAGCTCTTTTTCTATGATTTTTCATATCTAGAAGAGGATTTAGGGCTTAGCTGCTTTACAACTATTTGTGATTATAAAGCAATTGCCAAAAAAGAGCTTATGTATAATAAAGCGGTAAGCGAAAAAGTTCAAGCACTTAGTTTAGAGCTTGAAAAGGCAGATTCAACAGAAGCATTTTTTATGTGTGTAACTGAATTTTATAAAGCATACGGAGTTGGTATGTTTGGACTCAATAAAGCCTTTCGCATCCAATCAGGTGCATATGAAGGTGATATTACATTCCTTCCAATCAATAATATGGATAAGGTTATGCTCTCTGATCTTGTGGGATATGAGCTTCAAAAAGATAAACTAGTTGAAAATACAAAGGCCTTTGTAGATGGTAAAAAGGCCAATAATGTTCTATTGTTTGGAGATAGTGGAACTGGAAAATCGACGAGTATTAAGGCCATTGTAAATGCATTTTATAATGATGGACTTCGTATGATAGAGATTTATAAGCATCAATTTAAAGATCTCTCATCGATTATTGCACAAATTAAAAACAGAAATTATAAATTCATTATATATATGGATGATTTGTCTTTTGAGGAATTTGAAGTAGAGTATAAATTTTTAAAGGCAGTCATCGAGGGTGGTGTTGAAACAAAACCAGATAATGTCTTAATCTATGCGACTTCGAATCGTAGACATCTTATCAAAGAAACCTGGAGCGACAGAAGCGATATAACGCAAGATGAAGGTATGCATAAATCTGATACGATGGAGGAAAAACTATCTCTTGTACATAGATTCGGTGTGACGATTAATTATTCTAAGCCTTCAAGAAAAGAATTTAATGAAATCGTGATAGCATTAGCAAGAAAAGAAGGACTCATGCAGTCAGAGGACGAGCTAAAAGCTGAAGCAAATAAATGGGAGCTTTTCCACGGTGGTATCTCGGGTAGGACAGCACAACAATTTGTTCATTATTTAGCAGGAAAATCGAATAATTAGAGGTATAAATTCCCCCTTTTGGTAAAAAATAAGCGTATAGAGCCAATTATAAATAGCTAAAAGGGGGCATATATGAAACCAACAGGTATTGTTAGACGTTTAGATGAATTAGGAAGAATTGTGATTCCAAAAGAAATTCGTAGAACTTTTCGTATTAAAGAGAGTGATCCTATGGAGATTTTCACAGGTAAGGATGGCGAAATTATCTTAAAAAAATACTCTCCTATAGGAGAAATGGGACTCTTTGCAAAGCAGTATGCAGAAAGCCTTTCGCAGGTGTCAGCACATACTGCACTGATTGCAGATCGAGATGTATATATCGCAGTGACAGGTAGTATTAAGGGAGCAATTGGCAAAAGTATTGGGAAAGAACTTGAGGACCACATGAACAAGCGAGAGGTCGTGCTTGCGCATAAGGGTGAACGAAGTTTTATTCCGATGTGGGAGGATATGCCAGAGGAGGTGCAAGGAATTGTTGCGGCACCTATTATCGCGGCTGGAGATGTTGTAGGAGTTGTGTGTTTGATTAGTAATAATCCCAAAGAACGAATGGGGGATGTCGAAAAAAAATTAATTCAAGCAGGTGCAGGATTTCTTGGTAAGCAACTAGAGCAATAATTAAAAAATAAGTGAGTTTCTCCGTTTTAAGGGGGTACTTACTTATTTTTTTATGAATATTGCAAGCTACTTCTTGAATTATACGTCATACATAGTATAATGGAATAGAAAATGTTACTTGAGAAGGGGACAAAATAATATGAATAAATATATTATCACAGCAGATGACACTGCTGATTTGCCAGCATCTTTTTATGAACAGCATGAAGTTCCATTGTTGCACTTAAGTTATGTTGTAAATGATATAGAGTATGATGGTGTTACAAGTGCACTTACAATAGCAGAATTTTATGATAAGATTCGTAATGGTGCGATGCCATATACACAACAGGTGAATCCAGAAAGTGCAAGATGTCTTTTTGAACGCCTAGTGAAAGAGGGTTATGATATCCTACATATTGCGTTTTCTTCTGGACTTAGTGGTACTTATAATAGTGCTCGCATGGGTGCTTTAGAAGTGCAAGAGACATATCCAGATGCGAAGATTACTGTTATTGATAGCCTATGCGCATCTATGGGTGAGGGCTTGTTGTTGCATGAAGTTGTAGCTAGAAAAGAAGCTGGTATGGAATATGATACATTAGTAAATTGGGTAGAAGAGAATAAACTTAGATTAGTACATGAAGTTGTAGCAGATGATCTAAATCACTTACATAGGGGCGGAAGACTTAGCAAGGTATCAGCGATACTCGGTACTGCTTTATCAGTCAAGCCTATCATCCATGTAAACGACGAAGGGAAGCTGATTAACATTGCGAAGCAAAGACATAAGGGAATGGCACTTAAATTTATCGCTAATCGACTTGCTGATAGAATTGAAACTGAAGATGGGCTAGATACAATAGGTATTAGTCATAGTGACTGTATTGATGATGTAAACCGTCTAGTGGAATTGATCAAAGAAAAAACAGGCATAGAGAAGTTTATTATAAGCGATATAGGACCCGTAATTGGTTCCCATACGGGGATAGGTACTTTAGCAGTATTTTATTTTGCAAAAGGTCGTCAGGTATAAGGAGTTATATATATGTCTAGTTATAAAGAACGAAAGAAAAAAAATAGATTTATTTTCAAGGCATGGGGCATCAGTAGTATCATACTGTTGCCATGTCTTGTTTTTTACGTAACAGAGAGCTTTTATCACAATCCTTTCACCGATATTGCTTCATCAGTACAAATGCTAAATTGTCTTATGTACATTACACTAGCATGCTTTTTGTGGTTCTTGATAGGAAATCGAGAATGGGCTATCCGGATTTTGGTAGTTATAGGGTTTGCGTATGGTTTGGCAAACTACTATTTAATTGGATTTAGAGGTATACCAGTATTGCCTTGGGATATCCTATTTGTAGGGACTGCTGCGAGGGTGATGGGGGAATTTGATTTTAGTATAGTTGATACCGCAATAATCAGCGCTATATTATGCTTTGCACTTTTTGTAGCAGCAGGCGTATACAAAAAAAAGGCACGTATAGATATTGGGCGTAAGCCTAGATGGATTTTATTTGGCCTTACGGTTGTGCTCCTACTTATACAATATTTTCTATTAGCCTCAGATGCGTATAGGGAGAAGTTCGAAGTGTATGAGAACCTCTATGCACCATATACGATGAGCCAACAAAATGGCTTACTTGTAGCATTAGTAGTAGAATCACATTATATGGGGATTCAAAAGCCAGAAGACTATAGTTTAGAAGATGCACAAAACTTTTTTGAAGGCTTAGAGGCAGATGTTATAGATGAGAATACAAGTTATCCTAATGTTATTGTTATCATGAGTGAGTGCTTTTCTGATCTTTCCTTCATAGGAGATTATGAGGCATCTGAGGATGAGATTCCTTTTGTACATGAGATTTTTGATGGGATGGAGGATACGGTATCTGGTACACTTCATGTGAATGTACTAGCTGGTAATACGGCCAATACAGAATTCGAATTTTTAACAGGACATACACAGTCATTTTTCCCTGATGGAAGTGTCAGCTATCAGCAGTATATTAATCAAGATATCCCAAGTCTTGTTTCACATATGAATGAGATAGGGTATAGTACGGTAGCCTTTCATCCATTTTATGAAACGGGTTGGAATCGAAACGTGGTGTATGAGTACATGCAGTTTGATACCTTTATTGATGAGACAGATTTAGAAGATCCGACGAGAATCAGAGCATATATAGATGACTATACCGTTACGGATAGGATTATAGAAGAGTTTGAAGCTGCACAAGATCCGCTTTTTATGTTTACAGTAACGATGCAAAATCATAGTCCTTATTATACGGAATATGATAATTTTGAACCGAATATTACGGTAGAAGGGTCGGATGATTTTTCACTTCAAAATTTCTTGTCTTTAATGCAAATATCTGATGAAGCATTAGAAGAGCTAGTAGATTATCTGGAAAATTCAGACAAAGAGACGATTGTAGTATTTTTTGGAGATCATCAACCAGCAGATTCGGTAGTCGAAGATATATGGACGTTAAATGGTGTGGATAGTAGATATCTTACAGAGGAAGAATTCAATACAAGATATACAGTACCATTTGTGGTATGGGCAAACTATGATATAGAAGATCAGACAGAGGTTGAGACAAGTGCCAATTTTTTGTCGGCACAGATTTTTGAGTGGTGTGATATTCCAAAAAGTGCATATCAGAACTATTTATTAGAGATTTTAGAAGAGTATCCAATTATTACAACGAGAGGTGCTACGACATCTGAAGGGTTGATAGCGGATTTAAATAAGATTAATAAGTTTGAAGGAATTGATGATACGTTGCTAGAGTATCAGCAGTTACAGTATTATTTGATGTTTGATTAAAGGGGAATTATATGAAAAAGGAATATCGGTTTCGATATTGGCATGCTTTTTTACTACCATTGATAGCTATGCTTTTGGGTTGTATTACAAAAGGTATTTTCCCTTTTGGGGTAAATAGTTTTTTGAGAAGTGATTTATACAATCAATACATCCAATTTATACAGGAATTTTGTCAAAGTATACGTGATGGTGAGTCGCTTGCATATAGTTTTGAAATAGGCTTGGGGTCAGGATTTTCTGCACTCTATGCATATTATGTAGCTAGTCCAAGTAACCTGCTTTTAGTGCTTGTACCTGAAGGCATGATGATAGAAGCACTAACAACTATAGTATTTGTAAAGGTTGGTTTATGTGGACTGACCTTTTCTTATTACCTCGCAAAGCATTATAAAGAGAAGGGATTATCTACTCTATTATTTGCTTGTGGGTATGCATTATCAGGATTTATGGCTGCGTATCAATGGAATGTTATGTGGTTAGACGTAGTGATTTTAGCACCACTTGTATTACTTGCACTTGAAAGGTTAGTAAACGAGGAAAAGGGAAGTACCTATTGCATATTGTTAGCATGCAGTATTTTTACAAACTTTTATTTGAGTATTATGTTGTGTATTTTTTTAACTATTTACTTTATCGGTTTGGTTGTATGGAAACCATATAAGCTTAAGAAAATCTTACTTTTCGTGGGGTACTCTACACTGGCGGGATGCATGACAGCTGCGCTCTTGATTCCGGTTTATGTATCACTTAGTGGGACGGAATTTCATGCGTGGGCGTTTCCAGATGAAATTGAGTGGTATATGAATGCACTAGAGCTATTTATGCGTCATTGTATGGATGTAAATATGAAAGTGCAGTATGACCACTGGCCGAATATTTATACGGGAGTGAGTTTCTTCTTACTATTGCCACTTTATATTATGAATAAAAAAATATCTATAAAAAGCAAAATAACAAAACTAACAATTCTTGTTTTTATGTGGCTTAGTTTTTCTTGCAATGTCCTTGATATTATCTGGCATGGTATGAATTTTCCAGATAGCCTACCAGCTAGACAAGGGTATTTATATACTTGGCTTGCACTTATAATCGGATATGAGTTATACCAGCATTTTGATGCAGTAAAATGGTATGAAATTACAATAGCAACTTTGCTTTCCATAGCACTAGTAATAGCTGGGATTCTTTTTGTAGATATCGAGGGCGTAGATTATACTTCTTATGCCCTTACTTTGGTTTTTCTGATATTGTATGTGGTTTTGATGTTTGTATACAAATTTATACAGCAAATCCACGATGCACCAGAGGAGCGCTTAGAAGCAATGCGCATACTTCAAATTATTTTATTGATGATAGTAGTAGTAGAGTTGTTTACGAACCTCATACTCACAAGTTTACGAACAGCGAACAGAGAAACGTTTTTGACACATTACGAATCGATGGAAGAGGCCATTTTGTGGTTAGAAGAATATGACACGGATTTTTATCGTATTGAACTATTTGACCGTTTGACGAAAAATGACAGTATGATGTGGGATATTAATACAGCTACCTTATTTTCGTCTACAGCGAATGCAGATGTTTCTAACATGTATTATGAAATGGGAATGGGGCATACAAAGGTATCTTATTGGTACCAAGGTGCTACACCACTTACGAGTGCTTTGTTATCGGTACAGTATATGTTAGGAGAAAATGATACGTATGAAAATAGCCTGTACGATATTGTATATGAAGAGGGTGAGGCATATATTTATCGCAATGTGTATACACTACCAATTGGATATGGGATTTCTTCTGATACAGTAGATAGGTGGGACTACACGAATAATTCACCGCTTATGGCACAAAGTGATTTATGCTATGAATTAGGCATAAAAGGGATGCTTTATCAAGAAATTGAAGATGTTTATATTGATGAACAAGAATATCATTTAAATGTTACAAATAGCGGATATATTTATGTTTATATAGGGAATAATAGCATTTCTGAAGTGATAATAACGATTGATGATCAGGTGAAACGATTTAAACAGGTTTCTTTTGATTATGTACTAGACTTAGGTTATATCGAAGCAGGAAGCGAGGTAAGTGTAGAAATCATCGAAGATAGCGATGATGAGTTTAGGCATTTTGTGGCATATCGAATGAATGAAGAGGTGCTTGTAGAAACGATTGAACTTCTTAATGAAAGTCCATTAGAGGTGTTTGAGCATACACAAGATAGTTTGACGGGGCATATAGTATTAGATGAGGCGCAGGATGTTGTTATTTCTGTTCCAATGGAACAGGGGTGGCATGTTTATGTGAATGGGCAAGAGGTTGAACCAGATACGTTTATGGATGTATTTATACGACTTCGTTTAGATGAAGGCGAGTATGATATCTATATGGAATATGAGACTCCTGGTATGTTCATGGGCCTTGGAATTAGTATACTTGCTTGTTTTATATGGATATTAATAAGACGAAAAGAAAAGGTCTAAGCTTACCATAGCTTAAACCTTTGTACAACAAAACGAACGATTTTATAAAGAGGGGTTTCCAATTTTTTGGAGGCCCTTTTTAGTTCGTTTGGAATATCTATAGATTGTGGACAATGCTTTGTACATTTACCACAGGAAATACAATATGAGGCAGAACTAGGAATTTGTCTAAGTGCTGTTGTTTGGATATATTCTCTTGTAGCAGAAATGCGGCTATCTGTATAGATTTCGTTGTAGCAACGAAAAGTTCCGGGAATATCAACACCTTGTGGACAGGGAAGACAATAGCCACATGCAGTACATCCTACCTTTACTTTTTCGTTGATGGAGGATTTGATAGAAGAGATAAAATCAAAATCCTCATTTGTAAATTCTCCAATTGAAACTGCGTTTGCAATTTTGATATTTTCTTCTACCATATCGGTAGAATTCATGCCAGAGAGTACGCAGGTTACTTCGGGTTGTTCCATAAGCCATCTGAAAGCCCATTCGGCAGCAGAATACCCTTTGGCGTGGTTGCTGATGAGCATACGTGCATTGTCAGGAAGTAGTGATACTAGCTTTCCACCTCGCAGAGGTTCCATGATAATCACGGGGATATCTTTTGCGGCAGCGGCAAGAAGTCCTTTTCGCCCCGCCTGTGTATGTTCATCCATGTAATTATATTGAATCTGGCAAAAATCCCAATCATAGGCATCTAAAATCTGTAAAAACATTTCAGTGTTTCCGTGAAAAGAAAAACCAAGATTTTTGATTTGTCCAAGTTCTTTTTTTTCGGCAATCCAATCCAAAATCCCAAGTGATACTAGTTTTTCCCAAGATGCAATATCTGTAATCATGTGCATAAGGTAAAAATCTATATAATCTGTATGTAATCTTTCAAGCTCTTCTTGGAATAGCTTTTCGATTCCTTTCATGGATTTGATAAGATACTGAGGAAGTTTTGTAGCGATATAAATGTCTTTACGCACATTATTCTTGGCTAATATTTGCCCGAGAGCAACTTCATTACCTGGATAAATATAAGCGGTATCAAAATAATTAACGCCATGTTTTATCGCAAGCATAATCTCTTTTTCAGCCTTTTCAAGTTCTGTCTTTGTTCCATTTCGAGTGAAACGCATGCATCCATAGCCGAGTAACGATATTTTTTCTCCATGTTTTCCTAATCGATATTGCATATCAATAACCATCCCTTTCTCACACTCCGTCCTTTAGAGGTACTATTTTGGCGATAACTAAATTCACAAGAGAGAAGGAAGCTGCCAAAATAAAAATATAGTGTGGTCCATAGGTTTCCCAAATAAGTCCGCTCACGAGTGAACATAAAATGGCTACTACGTGGTCGAGGGAAATCCCAAGTGATAAGGTAGATACTACTTCGGATTTATCAATTACAATAGAGTTTAGGTATACGGAACGGATAAAGCCCATTTGGCTAGACATTCTATCAATGATATAAAGTGCAAATAAGCCAAGTGCAGCAATACCAACACTTTGAAAGTTTCCAACATAAATATTATAAGTCATATATGCAAAAGCTAGATAAACGATAATGAAAGATATCGCATCTGCATAGAGCATTTTTCTGATACCGAAGCGGTCTAGGCATCTACCTAAAAAAGGAAGGAAGAAAATACCGCATAAGCTACTAATCATAAGTAATAAAGAAAGTGTATCTGCTCCTTGTCCTAAAATCTTGATAATTACCCAAGGTGAATAAACGATTACGATTTGTTTTTGTACGCCATTCATAACTGCGAGTATGTAGTAGTAGGCATATTCCTTTCTTACGACTAGCTTAGGCCTATTAGATGCTCCTTTTGGTAACTGTTTGTGTAAAGAGGATAAAAATAAAAAAGCAATGAAAAAGCAAAGTCCTGAAATGACAAATACCCATTTAATAGGTGTCATAAAGGAGAAGAAACCAAGGCGAAATCCTATGAAAATCAAGAAGGATGCAATCAATGAAAAAACTGTATAAACAGCCTTAACATTTCCAATATTGGCACCTAAATTCCCTGAATCTTTACGAGAATATAGAGAAAGTGCAAGTGAGTCTTGAAGGGGCAAATAAATATGTTGTCCCATAGAAAAAATAAAAAGTACACCAGTCATAGTATAAAAGCTAGGTGTGTAAAATGCCAAGATCATAATACCTATCATAGAAATGAATTGGGCAATTACAGCTATTTTGAAGTCGCCAAGCTTTGCGAGTAATGCGATGACAAAAAGAGCTAGCACACCTGGTAATTCTCTAGGAAACTCAATAAAACCTCGCTGTGCAGTCGTAGCATTGTATACGTTGTCATAGTAATTGGATAGTATAGAATCACTAAAACCAAATGCTAGCGCAATAAATGATACGGCAATCAAATAGGTTGTAAATACATTAAAGCTTTTATTTTTTATTAATTTATTCATAAGGAGTGTGGCCTTTCAAAATAGTAATAGTAAGTTTAGTAAGAACTTATAAAGTATACACTACTTTTTTGTGAAATATCAAGTAAGATATAGTGCGAAATATAAAAGTGTGAAATTTCAGAAGCTAATTTTTTAAAAAACCATGAAAATCATATAGTTTTCACATTTATATTATAAAATTTGGTGAATATTAGGAGAAGTGAAGGAGGTAATACAGTGATACAAGTAAAGAATTTAGTAAAAAAATATGGCGATCATCTTGCTGTAAATAATATTAGCTTTACGATTGAACAAGGTAAAATTTATGGATTTTTGGGGCCAAATGGTGCTGGTAAATCAACTACCTTAAATATGATCACAGGATATATTGGGGCAACTGAGGGTGAAATATTAATAAAAGGACATGATATTTTAAAAGATGCAAAGAAAGCAAAGTCTTGCATAGGGTATTTACCAGAGCAACCACCACTATATATTGATATGACGGTAAATGAATATTTGATGTTTGTTGCACATCTTAAAGGTATTGTTAGGTTCGAGAGAAAAATCAATGTTGATGAGGTTTGTGAATTGATTCGCATTGAGGACGTAAGATATCGTTTGATCAAAAATCTATCAAAGGGCTATAGACAAAGAGTAGGTCTAGCGGCAGCAGTTCTAGGCTTCCCTGAGATTATCATACTAGATGAGCCAATGGTAGGTCTCGATCCAAAACAAATCACAGAGATTAGAGATTTGATTCGTACATTAAGTGAAGAGCATACGATTATCTTAAGCTCACATATCCTTGCAGAAATCCAGGAAATGTGTGACCATGTTATCATTATTTCTAAGGGGAATATTGTAGCGAGTGATACGCCAGCTAATCTAGAAGAAATGGCGCTTGTAGCACAGAAGATAGAAGTAGATGTTAATATGCCAGCAGCAGATGTTGATAAGATTTTAGACCCAATCGAATCTATTACATCTTATAGAACATTTGAAAAGGATGGTATTACGAAGATAGATATTACATCTACAGGAGATCAAGCAGCTGTATGTGAAGAGCTTTCGAAGGTATTTGTAGAAAATGGAACTCCAGTTAGAAAGCTTTATCCAATCAAGCCATCTCTTGAAGATGTTTTCTTAGAGCTTACACAGATACCAGAGCAAGAAGAAGTAATAGAAGGAACAGTAGTAGAAACAGAGGTCGTAGTGGAAGAGGAAGAATCAGCCATACCTCCATTAGTAATCAACACAGAAGAGGAGGAAACAAAAGATGTTAGCGATTTATAAGAGAGAACTACATTCATACTTTACTTCTATGACAGGATGTGCTTTTATAGCATTCACAACTGCACTTGGGAGCTTATATTTTATTTTATATAATATGTATTCAGGATATGCATATTTCGCATATGCATTAGTTTCAACAGTCTTTTTTATGATTATTACAATACCTATTTTGACCATGAGATCTTTTGCAGAGGATAAGAGAAATAAAACAGAACAGCTTCTTATGACAGCACCGATTAGCCTTACCAAAATAGTACTTGGGAAATATTTTGCAATCCTAACGGTATTTGCAGTTCCAGTCAGTATTTTCTGTACCTTCCCATTGATTATTGATCATTTAGGATATGCGAACTTTTTTATTGATTATTCTACCATTCTTGCATACTTCTTGTTTGGTGCTGTGTTTATTTCAGTGGGTATGTATGTATCTGCACTCACAGAAAGTCAAGTTATTGCAGCAATCGGAAGTTTTGCAATACTATATATCTTCTATATGTGGGATAGTTTCATTTTATTCTGTCCGGTATATGAGTTGATTGATGTTTTAGCTGAATTTTCATTGATGGGAATCTTAAATAACTTTGCTTACAATAAGATTTTTGATGCAGTTGGACTTGTAACTTATATTTCTGTTGCCTTTATCTTTGTATTCCTTACAATACAAACATTGCAAAAGAGAAGATGGAGCTAGGGGGGACAATATAATGAAGAAATTTTTTGGTGGAAAAAGTAATGTATTCAAGAGAAATACATACAGCGCAACAACTATAGTAGTTGTTGTAGCTGCCGTTATATTATTTAATATGTTATTTCAACAAGTAGTAGCATCGAAGCTACAGTTTGATATGACAGAAAGAAATCTATATGAGATTTCATCTGTAACAGAAAGAGTAGTAGGAGATTTAGAGGATACAGTAACCTTTACCGTTCTTGCAGATCAAGAAACCTCAGATGATATTATTGTAGAGTTTATTGGTAGATATTCAGATTTATCTTCTAAGATTAAGGTTACATGGATTAATCCAACAGATAATCCAGATGTTCTAGATGAATATGATACAGCAGGTGATACAATCGTTATAGCTTGTGAAGCTACAGGGAAGAGTACACTAGTAGATTTTGATGACATTATATCTATGGATATCGTGGCTTATTATACAGATGGTACTCAGACTACTATTTTTGATGGTGATGGTCAACTTACAAGTGCTGTGAATTTAGTTACAAATATGCTAGAATTCAAAGTTTATAACGTGACAGGCCATGGTGAATCAACATTCTCAGACACGATTACGGACTTAATGGATAAAAATGGTATTGTAATGGAGGATTTAAACTTACTTACAACAACAAGTGTTCCAGAGGATTGTGGACTACTTATTATGAATGCTCCACTTAGTGATTTAACTGTAGATGAGATTAATGTATTAACTGATTACATGAGCGAGGAATCAATTGGTGATATAATGATTATGCTTGGAGATGCAGGTGTTGAAATACCAAATCTTGAAGCGTTCTTATTGACATACGGCTTACAGCTAGAAGATGGTTACATCGTTGATCAAACGAACAATTACCAAGGTAATGCTTATTATATCGTGCCTGAATTATCTGTAACAAGCACTATGGCTGATGATATTGTTACAGAAGCAATTTTAGTAATCAATACACAAGGCTTTACAAAGGTTGAAACGGAAAATGAAAACATATCCCTCACATCCTTCCTTATGACATCTGAAGATGGTGTTCAAATAGACGGTGATGTGGAAACTGCAGGACAATATACACTTGCAGCACACGCAGTTGAAACGTTTGCAGATGAAGATGCTGGAACAGCAGAATATGCAAGATTAACTGTTTATGGTAGTAACAGTATTATCAATGAGCAAGTCATTGAGAGCTTTACAACATTGGAAAACACAACATTATTTATGAACTCTGTGATGAGACATTTTGATGGCGGATATAATGTATCAATTGCTAGCAAACTCTTAGATGAACCATATAATACAATTACAAATCCAGCTAATTATTCATTGCTCCTTATTATTGTAATACCTCTAGGTATTTTAGTAAGTGGATTTATCGTTTGGAACAAACGCAGAAAGAAATAAATTTTCGTATTTGTAAGACCCCAATATAACTATTTCGCACGAACACGCTCTCGCTTCGTTGGAGGCAGTAGCACTCCTTGGGTGGCATAAAACACCACCTAAGGAGTGACTGATCCAAAGAGTTCGTTTTAAAATAGTTATATTGGGGTCTTTTAAATAGAAAGAACCCACAAGAAGAGCCATCCACGTTCAGCGGATGGCTCTTCTTGTAAAATTTTTAAAAGGAAAGAAAGTATATGTAAACCGAAAAAACGAATATCGGATAATTTTTAGACGAAGCTGCTGCAACCTGTAACTATTGATTATCTGAAACAAATCATAGCGACTTCTTTTTGATATACTTATCTTACAATTTAATTGTGTTCATTCTGTCATAAAACTCTTATACCATTATAAAAATGGTAAATAAAGTATAAACTAAAAAGCTCCGTCTGCAGCATCCTTTACGATTTCTGCAAGTTCAATTTCTTCTTTTGCGTCAGCAATTTTTGTGTAAGTACAAGGTTTTGTTACATTGATTTCTACACTAGCTGATGTGAGGTCTTTAGAAGTAGCAGTAAGTGTCATAGTACCTGTTTCTTCTCCGGTTTGTAGGATTGCAAGTGCAAGACCGTTGAATAAATATCTATTAGGTGCCAAGTCGTGCTCGTGTGATAGAGGGTCACCATTACCAGCCCCTTTAAAGCTACCAGCTCCAGCTACTTCAAATTCGATGAAGTTATTTGCGTTAGGACAGTGAATACCGTTTGCATCAAGTACTTCTACTTTTACAAAGACATTGTCTTCGCAACCAGCAATATATTCTCTGTCTTGAAGCACTTCAAGGTTGATGCTTACTGGTTCACCAGCTGTTTGGTAAGCGATTCTAGTCACTTCTTTACCATCATTGTATCCGATTGCGGTGATTTCACCAGGTTCGTAATCTACGAAATAGCAAACCTGATCTCTATGAGGGCTAGGTACTCTACCATGTGAAACGCCATTGATGATAAATTCTACTTCTTCTGTATTTGATACGATACGAACTTCAACTTCTCCCATATCTTTATCAAAAGTCCAATGAGGATACATAAAGATAGCAGGCTCTTTAGTCCATTTTACACGATATTGGTGACCTGTGCATTTTAAGAAACCACATAAATCTCTGATACCAAAACGGGTAATAGCACTTGGCCAATCAAATGGGAAAGTCTCTCCTCTGTAGTCAAACCCAGTCCAAGTAAAGTAACCAGCGATATGATCTGGGTCACCTTGACGAAGTGTTTCCATTGGAGTAGTACCCCATTTGGTAAAAGAATCTGCATATTCACTTACGTGGTATTTTCTATCAGGGTTATCCCAAATGATAATACCTTCTTCACGTTTACTATAAATGTCTAAGTTTTGTTCTTCTTCACGGCGAACAAATTGGCCTCTAGTAGAAATAGCAGAGCCATTTTCAGTACCGATAATAGCCTTGTCAGGATATCTGCTGTGGATGAATTCATAAGAATCAAAGGTTCTTAGGCAGTAATAGTTAAGTCCAATTACATCCATATGTAGGCCGTTTTCTTCATGGAAGACGGTGATTTCTCTCCAGTCACAGTTATTAGCATAGGTACAAGGACGAGTTGAGTCAAGCTTATGGGCTACTCTTAATAGGTGGTTACCAATCTTTACGCCAAGCTTTGTTCCGTGGATACCCATTTCTTCATTTCCGATAGACCAAATAAAGATACAAGGGTGGTTTCTATCACGTTTCATCATATCTGTCATTTGGCTGAGGAATTCATCAGATGTAGACATCATACGTACTTCATCCATAACTAAAATACCGAAGTCATCACATGCCTCTAATAAGTAAGGTGATGGAGGATTGTGAGAAGTTCTATAACCAGTACAACCCATTTCCTTTAATAAGAAAATTTTGTGACGAATAACTGCACGAGACATACCAGTACCAACACCAGCGAAATCATCATGTACACAAACGCCGTGAATCTTCACCTGACGACCATTGAGCATAACACCTTTTTTTGCTGTTACCATCACTTCACGAATACCAAATTTTTGTGTATAGCTATCTAACGTGATACCATCGAAAGAAACTGTAAAATCAGCCTTATATTGATGAGGTGCATCAATATCCCATCGCATAATATTTTCTAAGTCAAAAGAAAAAGTTGTCTCAAGTCCTTCATAAGGAACAACTTCTACTATATGATCTAATTCTTTCACAATCACACCATTTGGGTCAGTTACTACACAGTGGAGTGTAGCATCTCCAGATTTTTCTGATTGATTTTCTAGTTCTACACTTACGGTAACGCTAGCAGATGTATCTGTAGGAGTTGAGGTGATAAATACACCATCCTCTTTCACACGTACATCGCCCGTGATGAACATTCTAACATCACGGTAGATACCGCCACCTTCATACCACCAACCTTCAAATTTTGTAGCATCGACTCTAACAGCGATTGCATTATTCTCACCATAGAGGATAAAGTCAGATACATCTAATGTGATACCAGTGTAACCACTTAAATGATTTGCTACATAAGTACCATTTACATAGATTTCACTATCTCTAAAAATACCGTCGAATTGTAGAATAATACTATTTCCATCTTCGCATGCATCTATAAAGAATTCTTTGTGATACCAAACGATACCAGTTGATAAAAATCCCTGAGAAGAAGGGACTGTTTGATCAAATACTCCTCTAGCAATTCTAAAATCATGTGGGATTTGAACTGTTTCCCACTCACTTGTGTCATATCCAGCCTTTGAAATACCGCAGTTCGCAGACTTCATAAACGATGGATTTTCGAAAATATCATGCACAGACCTAAAGTTTGTGTTCAAAATATCCCCATCATAAAATTTCCAGTCGAAATTCATATTATACTCGCGTCTCATAACTATAAAACCTCCCAATGTTTATTTATGTTGTATATATCATAGCATACAATATGGAAGTTTGGAAGTATAAACAATTGACATTCTTGATATAAAATAGTATAAATATGATATTAAGATTTAAGTAAATAATAGATATTCAGACAAAGAAGTAGACATACAAAACAGGAGTTTCCCAATTATCTATAAGTAAGCAAGGGAGGAAATTAGCATGCAGGTGAGAGTCAATAAGGTGGAGTATTCTTTTAAGAGTCCGTATTTGTATAGGGTGAATAGGTGTGGTGATGCGACTTCGTCGCCAGACTTCTATATTAATAGAAACAATAGCTATCAGTACTACGTGTTTCATTTAGTGAAGAGTGGAAGTGGTGTATTGATTATAGATGGGAAAGAACATGTCTTGAAGAAAAATGATTTGTTTATCATCAAACCTAAGCAAGCACATATTTATATGTCAAGCAATGTAGATCCTTTACAGATGATATGGGTAGAGTTTGAAGGTGTACAAAACCAAGATATTTTGACAATGCTACATGCTATGCAGGAACCGGTTATAAATATTAGTAGTAGTGCAACTAGAGCAGGAGAGGCGTTTGAAGAGCTTGTGAAATATATAGCTTCACAAGAGATTGTAAATCCCTATCAGATATCGAAAAAGTTGTATGGTCTTATATGCGATGTGCTAGAATTTAGTATGTTTTATGCGAAAGAATCAAAGGTGTACCCACAGTGGCTACAAAAAGCGATAGAGTATATGAATGAGCATGTATGTGAGCGAGTAAGTGTGAAAGAAGTCGGTACTATGGTGGGATATAGCACCGAGCATTTTTCGAGAAGTTTTTCAAAACATATGGGTGTATCCGTAGGACAATATATGATGCTTTGTAAAATTGAGCAATCCATTCAACTAATGAAGGATAGAGAACTTACAATCGGAGAGATTGCTGAGAAATTGAGCTTTTCTGATGCAACACATTTTGTAAAAAGCTTTAAAAATATACTTGGTATAACACCGAGCAAGTATCGTAAGTTTTTTACGGTATAAACAGTGATACCTATAACTTATGAGAAACGTTTGGCAAAACCACAGGTTTTACAAAGCTCTTCTGAGAAACAGCGATTAGAAAAGCTATTATAAAGATTTTTTGCACGAGGGCTATGATAAATTGTTTCAAGATCCTGTTCATAAATATTGCCGAGCGCAATTGTTCCATCATTATCAAGGCAGCAAGGAACAACAGTACCATCGACTAAGACGGCGATTTGATCTCTAAGGGCATAGCAAAAACCTTGTGATTCTTTTGATGAATTTTCTAAAGAGGCCCATTCGAATTTTTCACCATGCTCAATATAAGTACGGTCATTGATTTTATCTTCTCGTAAGAAGGTAAAGGATTGATGGAGTTTACTGTAAATTTGATCATTTAATACATCCGCACCCCCACTGTTCCATAGACGAAGAACGGTCAAACATTGGGTTTTTTGTAGGAAATAAATGATGTTATCTAGATACTCATCTAATGTTAAGGTAAGCATACTAGCTTCGAAGCTATGTAAGGAAATGTGTACCTTATGTACAGCAGGCGATTGCAAAAGAAGGTCTGATTTCTCACGAAGTAAGGTTCCATTTGTGGTAATACATACCTTATAACCTAGGGATTCACAAATAGAGAGAATCTCGCTAAGCTCTTTGTGTAGTGTTGGTTCGCCCTTAACATGAAGATACAAATAATCCCCATAGGGGCGAAGCTTAGTGGCGATAAGTTTAAAATCAGAAGCAGACATAGACTGCTTCTGACGTTTTGTTTCAGGGCAAAAATCACAGGATAAATTGCAGATATTCGTGATTTCTATATATATTTTTTTGAATTTTTTCATGTGTTACGCCTCGTCCTTTTGATAACAAAGGCTACCAGCTAGCATAATGATAGCAAATAGTATCATATAACATCCTACAGTAATAATACCATGACTTAAAATCGCTGCGAAAATCATAAATAAACAACAAGCTATAGAAAGAACAGGTATAATAAAACGATGTACTTTTGATAATTCGCTAGATTTAATCATAAATGCGATAAAAATAAATACATAAAATCCATATAAGGTAATAATAGGTAGTTCTGAAGAATCAAAGTTAAAGATGCCAAACCATCCAGATGTTAGGTTAGCACCATAAAAATATAAAAACCAAAATCCAGCCATACATAGCCCTAAAATAGAAGAGTTTGCTGGCATATTCGTCTGTGGATCAATACTGCCTAGAAGCTCTTTTGCTGGTGATTTCATTGTAGGACTAAGGGCATAAAAAGCTCTACAGTTAGATAGCATCAGACCGTTTAGGGTACCTAGACAAGATACGACGATGAGGATAAAGACACCTGTACCAGCAGCACTTCCAAACAATGTTTCAAAAGCAAGTCTAGCACCAGTCTCTCCATTTTCCATAAGTTGCGTGGTAGTAACAGCACCATGAAGTCCGATATAATAAAGAAGATATGTAACAGCAACAATAATAGAACCGATTACAAGAGCTTTTGACAAATCCTTTTCTGGGTTTTTAAGCTCGCACTGAATAGAGGTTGCTAAAATCCAACCTTCATAAGCAAAAGCTGTAGCTACAATAGCACTCATAAGACCATTGCTTGATGTGGCTACCTGAATGGTATCTAGGTTTTGTGAAAGAGTTCCACTACCAATACCATAGAAAATACCAACAAAAGCCATACCTGCAAGAGGTATCATTTTAATCATAGTAGTGGATACTTGAAAATGCCCTGCAAGCTTTGGAGCGATTGCATTCATTGCATAAATGGCTATCAAAATAAAGGCGGCTATCGTCATACATTCGCCACCAGCAATATCAAATCCAAGTACTACACATAGATATCTAGCTGAAACCCAAGTTACAACACCATTCAAAGAAGGTGTATAAATCGTAGCCATAAACCATCCAATATAAAAGGCAAATCGTTTCCCCATAGTAGCAGTTGCATAATCTACTAGACCGTTTGCATCTTTGTATTTCTTAGCAATAATAGAAAACATGTAGGAACACACCAGCATAATGCAGCCTACAATCATCCATGCTAATATACCAAGGGGCATATTTCCGTTTGTTGCAGTTAATACAGCTTCTGCTTTGAAAAAGACACCAGACCCCATAACGATTCCGACAACCATACAAATGGCCGTTAGTAGCCCGTATTTTTTTTCTAATTTTTGTTCCATCTTTAAATAACTCCTATCCGATAAGTATATTTTAAAGATAACAGCTTTTGATATAGTTTGCAACCGCGTTTCAGAACACTGTTTGTGTTGAAAAGGACTACTATCTCTAGTATAATGAGCATGAAGATGAAAAGAGGTAAGCAT
This sequence comes from Lachnospiraceae bacterium, assembly GCA_044425805.1. Lineage (GTDB taxonomy): Bacteria > Bacillota > Clostridia > Lachnospirales > Lachnospiraceae > RGIG6307. The sequence continues at coordinate 122,083 of JAWXVC010000007.1, forward strand.
ATGGAAAACAAACAATATTACATGGATTATTTATTAGATATATTAAAAAAGGTCTTAGCGATTGATAGCCCATCTGGCTATACACAGGAAGTAGCAGAGTTTGTAGTAAAGGAATATAAGTCGTTAGGATTCACATCATTTATTACGACAAAGGGCGGTGTTATCGCTGAACTTGGAGGTGCCAATAAAGACAAAGGCATAGTTATGGCGGCGCATATTGATACACTTGGAGCTATGGTTCATGAGATTAAGGGCAGTGGAAGACTCAAGGCTGTGAATATTGGTGGACTTAAAGCTAATAGTATAGAGGGCGAAAATTGCAAGGTTCTCACTAGATTTGATGGGATTTATGAAGGTACTTTCCAACTTCAAAATGCTTCCTTACATGTGAATGATGATTTTTCAGGGGTTGCGAGAAGCTACGACACGCTAGAAATCGTATTAGATGAGTTTGTAAATAATAAAAATGAGGTCGAGGCACTTGGCATTTGTGCAGGTGATATGGTTTTTGTAGACCCTCGTACACGTATTACCTCAAAGGGCTTTATCAAATCTAGATTTTTGGATGATAAACTCAGTGTTGCAATATTACTTACGTATGCAAAATACATTGCCGAGGAAAAGGTTTCTTTAGAAAGAGCGACTTATCATTATATTACAGTGTATGAAGAGGTGGGTCATGGATGTGCATCTTCCATTCCAGAGGGTGTGACTGAAATCCTTTGCGTTGACATGGGATGTGTTGGCGATGGACTTAATTGTAAGGAACACCAAGTGTCTATCTGTGCAAAGGATAGCAAAAGTCCATACAATTATGAGCTTGTTACAAACCTTGTAAAGGCTGCCAAAGAACATGATGTGGATTATGCGGTTGATATTTATCCTCATTACGGTTCGGATGTTGATGTTGCACTTTCAGCAGGATACGAGATTAAGCATGCACTTATAGGACCAGGTGTATATGCTTCGCATGGATATGAGAGAAGTCATGTAGATGGAGCGTATAATACATTAAAATTATTAATGGGTTATAATGGATAGAAGTGGAAGGATACGATACGATGCAGGAGATTACAAAATACTATAAAGAGCATGATATGGTGCGTATCGCTTGCAATGACTGCAAAGGATGTAGTAGTTGCTGTGTCGATATGGGAGATAGTGTTAGGATCACACCATTTGATATGTACCAGCTCCTAAATCATTACGAGTGCACCTTTCAAGAGCTTTTGGGAAGCTTCATACAGATTAGTGTAGTAGAGGGTATGATTTTGCCGAGTATGAATATGGCAGAAGGTACGAATCGCTGTAAGGCTTTAACAGCAGACGGTAGATGCAGTATTCACGAGATTCGACCATCAATTTGTAGACTTTTCCCACTAGGAAGACAGTATTACTCAGATCATATTGAGTATTTCATCTTAGAAGGAGCCTGTCCGCAGAAGGTTAAGACAAAGGTTAAAATAGATAAATGGATACAGACAAAGAATTTAACGACACAGGAACAATTTCTTGTGACGTGGCATGCTTTTGAAAAGGAAGTGCGTGCGAAGCTCGTTACAGCTGATGAGGAATATGCAAAGCAGCTACAGATGTATGTGCTCCAGCTATTTTTTGTTAAGAAATATACCGCAGATGATTTTTATACAGAGTTTCTAGACCGTATAGCTGAGGCAAGAGACGTGATAGAATAGAGAAAGGCATGGTTATAATATGGCTAAAAGATTAGTAATTGGTATTGCTGGTGGTACTGCATCAGGAAAAACAACAGTAGTAAATGAAATAAGAGAGCTTTTTGGTGACAATATTACGATTATTGCACATGATAATTATTATAAAGCGCATGACGAGCTAACATATGAAGAAAGAACACAATTAAATTATGATCATCCCAAATCATTTGATACTGATAGGATGGTAGAGGATATTATGAAACTTAGAGCTGGTGAAACGGTAGAAATTCCAGTGTACGATTTTAAGATACATAATAGATCTGATGAAGTCCAGAAAGTGGTTCCTAGAAAAATCATTATCGTAGAAGGTGTATTGGTGCTTCAACATAAAAGGCTTAGAAAACTTATGGATGTAAGGGTATATGTAGATGCACCAGCTGATGAGCGTCTTGCACGACGCATCAAAAGAGATATTGTGGAGCGTGAAAGAACCTTAGACTCTGTCATTGAACAATACAGAGAAACCGTAAAACCTATGCATGAGAAATACGTCGAGCCTTCGAAGAATCATGCGGATATTATTATCCCTAGAGGTGGCGGAAATCATGTGGGTATAGGGATTCTACAAAGCTACCTAAAAAGTGAGCTATAATATTGCTTTGTGTGTTTTTCACAAAAATAAAGGGGTTTTCCGAGTGAGGAGAACCCTTTTTTTATTCAGATTGATGAAATTGTATAGAAGTGCATACAATGTATAGGAAAAGCATTGTTTCAAATTTCAAATAGATGTAAGATAAATGTAAGAAACGGGTATAATATATGTACCTGAATATAAAATAAAAAATAAAATTAATGGAGGATACAAACATGGCAACATTTCAGTACACAATCAAAGACGAATTAGGGATTCACGCAAGACCAGCAGGACAAATCGTAAAACAAATCAAAGAACTAGATTGTAAAGTTACAATTGAAAAAGAAGGTAAACCAGCAGTAGATGCAGCTAGAATGATGGCGCTTATGGGACTTGGCATCAAATGTGGTGAAACAATTACAATAACAGTAGACGGCGATAATGCTGAAGGGAAAGCTGTTGCTTTAGAAGAATTCTTGGCAACAATTTTATAAAGATAAGTAAAGGAGAGTCACATGTTACAATTTCAAGGAAAATCAGTTTGTAAAGGGATTACAATAGGTAAGGTACTTGTACTCAAAAAACAAGAAGTACAAATCGTTAGGACTCATATTTCTGATGTAGAAGCAGAGCTAGCAAGACTTGAAGCAGCAAAAGAAACTGCAATAGCTCAGATTAGTGAATTATATAAAAAAGCATGTGATGAAGTAGGAGCTGCAGAGGCAGAGATTTTTGAAATGCATCAAATGCTGTTGATGGATTTAGACTATAATGACTCTATTGAAAATATTATCAGAACAGAAGAAGTAAATGCAGAGTATGCAGTTGCAACAACTGGTGATAACTTCGCAGCAATGTTTGCGGCGATGGATGATGATTACATGAAAGCTAGATGTGCAGATATCAAAGATATTTCTGATCGCTTAGAAAGAGTATTATGTGGCGTGACAGATGCAAGTGCATTGGCAGAGCCAGTGATTATCGTAGCAGATGATTTAACACCATCAGAAACAATCTCTATGGATAAGAAAAAGATTTTAGGTTTCGTTACGGCACATGGTTCAGCGAATTCACATACAGCTATTTTAGCTAGAACAATGAATATACCAGCATTAATCGGTTCAACAACTGTACTAGATGATGTTGATGCTATCGATGGCAAGATTGCTATTATTGATAGTATCAAAGGAGATTTTATCGTAGATCCATCAGCAGACCTTTTAGAAACAGCTGAAGCAGGTATGAAGGTTGAAGCAGAGAAAAAAATGTTGCTTGAGCAGATGAAGGGTAAAGATGACGTAACACTTAGTGGCCAGAAAATGAAGGTATACGCTAACATCGGTTCGGTAGCTGACGTGCAGGCAGTACTTGCAAATGACGCTTCAGGTATCGGGCTATTTAGAAGTGAGTTCCTATACTTAGGTAGAGACAGCTTCCCAACAGAGGAAGAACAGTTCACAGCATATAAACAAGTAGCACAGCTTATGGCTGGCAAACAAGTTGTAATCCGTACTATGGATATCGGTGCTGACAAGAAAGTTGATTACTTCAACTTAGAAGAAGAAGAAAATCCAGCACTTGGTTATAGAGCGATTCGTATCTGCCTCACAAGAGTAGAAATGTTCAAAGAGCAACTTCGAGCATTACTTCGTGCAAGCGCTTACGGAAATATCGCTATCATGTACCCGATGATTATTTCTGTTGAAGAAGTTCTAGAAATAAAAGCAATCGTAGAAGAAGTAAAAGCAGAGTTAGATGCAGCAGGCATCCTATATGGTGACGTAGAACAAGGTATCATGATCGAAACACCGGCAGCAGCAGTTATCTCAGACCTACTTGCAAAAGAAGTTGACTTCTTTAGTATTGGAACAAATGATTTAACACAGTATACATTAGCCATTGATAGACAAAATTCAAAGCTAGAGAGATTCCATAATTCACATCATGAAGCAATCCTACGTTTGATTCAAATGGTAATCGACAGTGCTCATGCAAATGGCATCTGGGCAGGTATTTGTGGAGAACTTGGTGCAGATACAACTTTAACAAAGAGATTCCTAGAAATGGGACTTGATGAAGTTAGTGTTTCAGCAGGCGCAGTACTAGGCGTTAGAAAAATCATTAGAGAAACTGAATAAATAAAGGAAAAAACTCCTACACCTCATGAAATGAGTATAGGTATATATATAGTTTAGACAAGTACGCTTTCGCTACATGTCGCTCGTAGCAGTACCTAAGAATGCATAATACGCATTCTAAGTACTGACGGCTCCAAAGTACTTGCTAAAACTATATATATACCTATACAAATATGAGGTGTAGGAGTTTTTTGTGTAATTTTTCCGGATTTGTATGCTTCTTCTTGTATTTGCAGTGTAAAAAAGGTAAAATTAGTATGTAAAAGGGTATGTAGAAGAAATAAAGAGGAGGAGAATTTTTATGAAAGAGAAAATAACTAGGATAAGAGACTTTATGAAAAAAATGTAATCATGGTAAGTATTGCATCTGCAATTGTGATTGTTGCAATTGTAATAGGTGTAGTGTTTCTTACAAATGAAAAAACGAGCACACCTGTAGTAGAGGAAGTGGTTGAAGAAACTGTTGTTGTTGAAGGGCCTGTTGAAGAAGAGCCTGTTGTTGAAGAAGAGGTAGAAGAGCCTGTTGTTGAAGAAGAGGTGGAAGAGCCTGTTGTTGAAGAAGAGGTGGAAGAATCTGTTGTTGTTGAAGAAGAAGAGCCTATTGTAGAGCCAACACCAGAACCTACACCAGAACCTACACCAGAACCTACACCAGAACCTACACCAGAACCTACACCAGAACCTACACCAGAACCTACACCAGAACCTACACCAGCTCCAGAAGAAACCCATACGCATACAATGGTAACAGCTACTGTGTCAGCTGCGACATGTACAGAAGCGGCAGTAGTGAAAACATATTGCAGTTCATGTGGGTACGTAGAAAGTGAAACTACAAGTGGTGGAGCTACTGGACACAACATGGTTTATGGTGGGATTTTTGCAGCAGCAACGTGTTCAAGTGGTGGTACGGAATATTACGAATGTACAAATTGCGATTATAGAAGCTATAGTGGAACAGCAGCGCTAGAGCATAGCTGGGCTACGAGAGTTATTAAGGAACCTACAACCTGCATGAGTATGGGTAAAGGTGAGACCTATTGTACGGTATGTGGCGCAAGTGGAGGTTACTTTGAAACAGGTTTTGGTGCATGTAGTGATGCGGACGGTGATGGAAACTGTGATTTTTGTGGAAACGCTATGTAATAGTACTTTTAAGGACTTAATCTTCGGATTAAGTCCTTTTTTCATAAACTTTTCATATATCACTTGCTATCTAAGCTAGAGTGTGCTATAAATTAGTTATATCTTATTTTTTATTTTTTGAAGCAATTAATTTACGGATTGTTGCTAGGTGTAAAGGCGTGCGTATGGAACGTTTTTTTCGGTTAGATAGGATATGTGTGTTGTATTAGAAAGAACTAGGTCGCATTGCAGATATTCTGTGGTGCTTTTTTTATAGAAAAAACAATGTAACAGATAAAATTTGGTGGTTTTCCTTTTTATAAAGGAAGAAACATAGTATAATAGAAATAAAAACTTAAAATAGAAGAACAAAGGAGAGGTAGATATGAAAAAAACAAAAAAACTGTTGTTTGGTTTGTTGTGTTCGCTTTTTATTGGCGCACAGTTGACAAGCATATCAGCAACCGAGCTAAGTGGTCTTGATAATAACCCAAATGTGACGATAAAAACAGATGGTATAAAGGTCGCATTCGATGTCGATTACATGCAAATACCAACAGCTGAAGAGCTTGCTTCATTCCAAAATATGATTGGAACGATTGTTGATATTGAAAATGTTGTGGAGGATATCGCGGTACCAGGTATTGGTCAACATCTATATAATAGCCTATATGATGAGACGATTCTTGATATCGATTATTGGATCGTAGGATACTCACCAGGGCAATGTATACACAATTCTTATGGTTCTGTACCGTATGACTCTACTTATAATTACTATGGCTTTACGGTGAATACGTCAGTTTGTCTAGGCTATTATTATCCAGGATGGCTTGGTGTATGCGCTGATTGTGGAGAGGTTTGTACGCCGTACATTTACGCATCACCATCTTCAATTGCTACGATAGCGTATTGAAATATTATAAGATATATCAAAGCTTGGATGGAAGTACATGGAGTAATATTGATGATGTAAGTGGTGCAAGAAGAGAATGTATAAAAAGATGAGAAAAAGTAGTAAGAAGCAGAGCCCGTAGGGCTTTTTTTATTCTAAAAAAGAAGGAAAGGGGGCAAGGCGGACAATAGCTGGGTGGGTGGGATGGAGACCTGCCGCGGACCATTCTTTCGTTTTTCTCTTTGGAGCGTGGAGGAAGAGAAAAATAAACGTTAGAGCAAAAACGCGTGTTCTACGAAGGTAGAACACGCGGCGAAATTTATCACATTTACTACACGAAGAAAAAGGTTTTTATATACCGCTATAACAGTTTACGACAATAGTAGAGAGGTTATGAGACCATTGGCGGTTATAAGGCAAACAAAAATCGAATATTTAAGTAATCAAGCAACTTGCTTTACGGAATTAAATATAAGTCTACAGTAAAATAAATTTATAAAGGAGATATAGATATGGATTTTTCAAATAGTGCACCTATGCAAATGTTTAATTGTTTGTTTAGAGGGGATTATGATGGTTTCAAAGGTAGATTTCTTGATTTGACAGAGGTTATTCCTAATAAAAATGTTTCTGGAGAGGATCTCCATATGCTTTTTTTAGGGATGTGTATCGGAATCATGAACCGATATGAAGTCAATTCTCGTATCAAGAATGCTGACAGTACTACCAAAATAGTAATGAAAGCTAAGCTACGTGGGGACAAAAATTATATTTTGGGCTTTAAATGTGGAGATGACTTAAAACAATTGGCTCATAATACTATCTGTGAGATTATTGATAATGATTATACGAATACATTGATTGGTCCTATTATCGTTATAGGTGTTGCTAAAAACGATGATGGATGTGAAATTATGTATGAGGTCTTGTAAGTATGCATAGGAGATTCTAAGCTATCCCCACTTCTAGGAGTGGGGATTTTTAATAGCAATAAATAGAAAATTACGGGAAGAAGAAAAATTTTACCCCTAAAATATCTTGACAAATGAATTACAAGCTTTACAATTAAGAGAACGCATGTTCGTTTTGAAAGGAGAAGGTGATTTTTATGGGAAATTTAATAACACGTATTGAGCATTTGAATAAAGGGATTATGATTTTAGGAAGTGATAAACATTCTAGGGAGTATAAGTGTACAACTTACAGGGATGTCTATAATTGCTTGCGTAATGCAATTGCAAGTAGGGATATGCTAGTTGCTCAGAATAGGCAGTATCAGAAGCTATATGCTGTTAGTGTGGGACTTAAGCAATATAAAGAATATGATCTGCAAGGGCTTAACTTTGATATCATAGATCAGGTTTTACTTGCAAATGAAGCACTGAAGGCTCAAGTGAGACCTGCAAAAGCAGAGCGTGTTGAGGAGGAAAAACCGGAGAAAAAGGAGAAGAAGTCGAAAAAGAAGAAAAAAAGCAGTGAAACGCAGAATGGATTTTCAAAGGTAGCAATCGCATATATCGACGGCTCATATCGCCAGGATGGTACATGTGTGAGTGGATGTCTTATTCAAGAAATCACTGCAGATACGAGCTTGATTCATCGTGTTGTTCATTCAACTGTATTCGAAAAAGAGGTTTCTGGGGCGAATATCTCAGAGATAGGTGCTGCGATAGCATGTATGCAATGGGCGATGAGTTATAAAGTAGATTGCTTGAAGATTCACTATGATTGCGCATTGGTAGCATCAGTGCTACAAGGTATATCAACGAAGGAGCACGAGAGTGAGCATTTAGATAGGGTAATCGAGGCCTACAAGGATACGTATAAGCTGGCTCAGAAATCTATTCATATTACCTTGCACAAGGTGAAAGGGCATGCAGATAACCCAATTCACAATGCCGTGGATCGTATGGTTGTGAGTACCGCCAGCTGACCCCTTAAGATCTAGTAGGGTTTATTATAATATTAGGAGAAACGCTTATGTATGGTAAGACGATGGATTTACGGCTCATAGATACTGTAAGGATAGGGTAAATTTTAAGAAATTATTGACTAGTGATAACAAATAAGTTATCATATATTAAATGGGAGAATACTATGTATGAAATTATTTTCTATCATTCAAGAAATGGAGTATCTGAAATAGAAGAGTATCTTGATGAATTGGGAAGAAAAGCTACAACAAGTAAAACTGATAGAATTAACAGAACGAAGATGCTTTCATACCTATCAGCATTATCGCAATATGGGACAAGAATAGGACAACCGACTGTTAAGCATATGAAGGTAGCATTTGGGAGCTACGACCATTAAAAAATCGTATATTTTTCTTTTATTGGAAAGATAATAAATTTGTATTGTTGCATCATTTTTTGAAAAAAACTCAAAAAACACCGCAAAAGAAATTGATCAAGCAAAGTTAAAGTTAAAGGACTTTTTAGAAAGGAGCATTGAGTAATGAGTGTAAAAATTAATGGAGAAAAATTCACAACATTTTCGGATTACATGAACGATGAACATAAAGTGAGTAAGTCCGAAAAAGCACAAATAGAGTTTGAGGCTGCTTTAATAGGAAAACTAATTGAAGCGAGAGAAATCAAAGGCTTATCGCAGCGCGATTTGGCAAAAATATCTGGGGTTAAACAACCAGCAATTGCTAGACTTGAGAGTATGAAGAGCACGCCACAAATAGATACACTTTTCAAAATTTTAAGCCCTTTAGGATATACACTCTCTATCGTTCCGACGAAAGAATAATGGCAAAACAAAACCCTCGCGTTCTACTTATGTAGAGCACGAGGGTTTTTTATGAATTTATAGTACTACGCCACCCTTGAAGATGGAGATTTCTCTGTATCCGCTTTTCTCGGTGTTTGTGAGCTTGCCACTTGCAACATCGAGTACATAGTCAAGTAATCTAGCGCCAGTCTCGTCAATTGTTTCTTTATTCTCAGCGATGGTACCAGCGTTAAAGTCGATCCAGTTGCTGTGTTTTTCGAATAAGTTTGTGTTACTGCTGATCTTTACAGTTGGAGCTGGAGCACCAAATGGTGTACCACGGCCTGTAGTGAAGAGTACGAGGTGTACACCTGATGCAGTAAGAGCAGTTGCACTTACTAAATCGTTTCCAGGTCCGTTTAACATAGTAAGACCTTTCTTTGTGAGTTGTTCGCCGTAACCGATGACATCAACAACTTCAGCACTACCGCCTTTTTGAACACATCCACAGCTCTTATCTTCAAGTGTAGAAATACCACCAGCTTTATTGCCTGGGCTTGGGTTTTCATAAACTACTTGATCGTGTTTTACGAAGTAATCTTTAAAGCCTGAAATCATATCTACAGCCTTATTGTAAACTTCTTCGTTGATACAACGATTCATAAGAATCGATTCTGCACCGAACATTTCAGGTACTTCTGTAAGGATTGTGCTACCACCTTTACTAATAAGTAAATCACTGAATTTACCAACTGCAGAGTTTGCTGTGATTCCAGAAAGTCCATCAGAACCACCACATTTCATGCCGACTACTAACTTATCAGCAGATACTTCTGTACGTTTGAACTGGCTAGCAAAAGTAGCTAATTCTGAAAGGAGTGCAGCTCCTTGTGCTACTTCATCATCTGATTCTTGGCAAATCATGAATTTGACACGGTTTTCATCATATTCACCGAGTGCTTCTTTGAATGATGCCATTGTGATGTTTTCACAACCAAGTCCAACTACTAAAACGGCACCAGCATTTGGGTGATTTACTAAAGAAGCAAGAAGTCTCTTTGTATTTTCGTTGTCTTCGCCCATTTGGCTACATCCGAATGGATGAGGAAATGCATATAAGCCATCGATAGAATCTTTTACGAGATGTTGATTTTGTTGGATGAGTGTTTGGATGATTCCATTTACACAACCTACTGTTGGGATAATCCAAAGTTCGTTACGAATACCAACACGTCCGTCTAAACGTTCATAACCCATGAAAGTCTTACCTTCTGTAGGTTTTAGCGTGGATGGTTGATAGTTGTAGCTATATTCATCTTGCTCTTGGAGCTTTGTCTTGATGTTATGAGTATGAACCCATTCACCAGCAGCAATATCTTTGGTAGCCACGCCGATTGGTAGACCATATTTGACGATGTCGTCGCCTGCAGTGATAGGAACACGAGCGATTTTATGTCCTCTAACGATGTTTTCGAGTGCAGTAACGTCTGCCACTACTTCGCCTTTTACGATGTCAGCTAGTGCAACAAGCACGTTATCATCGTTGTGAATTTTGATTACTTTCATGGTTGTTCTCCATTCTGAATTGAAAGGTGCACGTGAAAAGATTTCCACGTGCACAAAGTTTAAGTATGTATGAATTATAGGTTTTGCATTGCTTGGTACATACCGTTTGTATCGATATCATCAAGGTATGCAATAACTGCTTCTGCGAATCCTTCGTGAGTAGTTAAATCAACGCCCCAGAATTTTTCGTTTTTACAAACAGCAGTTACTAATTCTGCATTTGGAAGTTCGCTATGGTTTTTGTAGAAGTCTAAGATGAAAGCATCATCCATAATCTTGTATTCATTGTCATTTCTATGTCCGATTAAAGCACCGTCTCTCATTTCTGTAGCGCGGTAGAAAGCAATGTAAGCTGCAAAACTGAATGTGATGTGTTTTGGTAGAGTGCCAAAACGTTTAACATATTCTGTGAAGCTTGGGTAAACTCGTGCTAACCATTTTGATGTAGAGTTAAGAGAGATTGCAAGCAATTCATGATCGATGTAAGGATTGTTGAAACGATCGATAACAGAAGCTGCAAATTCCATTAATTCATCTTTTGGTAAATCAAGTGTTGGGATGATTTCGTCATTTAATGTGTTGTTCATGAAATCAACGATTACTTTATCATCCATAGCAAATCTTACGATATCTTGACCAGCAAGGTAAGCTGCCATAATCATAGAAGTATGTGCACCGTTTAAGATTCTAACTTTACGTTTCTTGTATGGTGTGTGGTCGTCAGCGATTAGTACTGGAAGACCAGCTTTTTCAAATGGAAGTTCTTCTTTTAGGCTTGCAGGTCCTTCAATAACCCAGAAACCGAAGATTTCGCCTGTGTCGATGATGTTATCAAGGTAACCATTTTCAGCATTGATCGCATCAGCTTCTGTACGAGGGTAACCTGTAACGATTCTATCTACTAAGGTAGAACAGAAAATGTTGTCGTTTTGAACGAAAGCTTTGAAGTCTTCGCCTAAGTTCCAAAGATCAGCATATTGTTCTACACATTTTTGAAGTTCTTTACCGTTGTTGTCGATTAGTTCACAGCTAAGGATTACAAATCCTTTTTTGCCTTTCGTGAAACGTTCGTACATAAATCTTGTTAATTTACCAGGGAAGCTTGTTTGAGGTGCATCGTCGAATTTACATGTATCATCAAATGTAATACCAGCTTCTGTTGTGTTACTTACGATAAAACGTAAATCATCTTCATCAGCATAGTTTAGAAAACCTGCAAAATCAGCGTAAGGATTAATACAGTTAGAAACACTGCTGATAATTCTCTTTTGATTTACTTGTTGGCCTTTTTCTCTACCACGTAGGTAAAGTGTGTAAAGACCATCTTGGTTATTGATCATGTCTGTAAGACCATTAGCGATTGGTTGTACAAGTGTGATTTTTCCGTTAAAGTCACATTTTTCGTTTAAAATGTCAAAGAAATAATCTACAAATGCACGTAGGAAATTTCCTTCTCCAAATTGTAGTACTTTTGTTTTTCCTTCTTTTTGAAGGAAGCCATCATACTTCATTTCTTCAAGTGTTGCATAGCTTAATTTGTTCATAGCACGAATCCCTTTCTTACATATCTTCTATAAAAATATAATTTGTTAAAAGTATTGTAGCACAAATACTACCTAATGTATACAACAAAGAACGTAAAAAAGAGCAATTTAATTGCTCTTTTTTACATGTAATCAAAAAATTATTTACATATGGTAAATATAGTGTGTGTATCTAGAATATTTGGTTCGAAACATCTGACATAAGTAGTTCAAATGTAGCAAGCTTCGATTGGCTCAAATGCTTTCTCATCGCCTCAGCTGCACCTTGATAGTTTTTTTGTATACAACACTTTACGATATCAAGATGTTCATCGTTACCATGTCGTAATCTTTCGATTGTACGCTTAGCAGTCAAGATACGGAATCGGAAGTTTTGGTTTTGAATACGTTCGTAAGTACTCGTGATATATTTGTTGTTAATCAAGCCAACGAGATATTTGTGGAATTCATCATCGAATAAGAAGTATTCATCATCAGTCATAATATCTGTTGCTTGTTTGAACATATCATAATATCTCATCAAGACTTCTTCTGGAATCAAGTGACCGTAGTGTTCAAGTGCATATGGTTCGTAGAGCATACGAATCTCGAAAATCATGTTATTTTCTGCAACAGAGAGGCCAGTAACCATAATGCCCTTTTTCGGCATAATATAAATAAGACCTTCTTGTTCTAAACGACTTAGTGCATCGCGAATCGGGGTTCTACTAACGCCGATTTCTTCTTTTAGAAATTCTTCATTAAGAATCATATTAGGCTTGTATTCACATTGAATGATTTTGTCCTTGATATATTGGTATGCTTGTAACTTAAGACTTTGTGTTGCCATAGGTACCTCCTTTGTTAAATACGTATTGTATAAAACTAGTATACATTAGATATATACTAATTGCTAGGCAGATAATGTGAATTTTATGAAAAATAAATAATTGACGTTTATTTGAGAAATATGTATATTTAAAATACACTAAACTATTTTAAATAAAGGGAGGACATATTATTGAGTTTTAAAAGTGTATATTTACAAAAGGTTTATGACAAGGTTTGTAGTCGTAATCCAGGAGAAACAGAGTTTTTAACAGCTGTATTGGAGGTTTTAGAGTCTCTAGAGCCAGTCGTAGCCAAGAAACCAGAGCTAGAAAAGACAGGTATCATCGACAGATTAGTAGAACCAGAACGTTTCATTCAATTCAGAGTATCTTGGGTTGATGATGCAGGTGTCGTACAAGTAAACAGAGGGTTTAGAGTTCAGTTTAACTCTGCAATCGGACCATATAAGGGAGGTCTTCGATTCCATCCATCTGTAAACGCTAGTATCGTGAAGTTCTTAGGATTTGAACAAGTATTCAAAAATTCTCTTACAACATTGCCAATCGGTGGTGGTAAGGGTGGTTCAGATTTTGATCCTAGAGGAAAGTCGGATGCAGAGGTTATGCGTTTCTGCCAAGCATTTATGACGGAGTTGTACAGACATATTGGTCCAGATAAGGATGTTCCAGCTGGTGATATTGGAGTTGGTGGTAGAGAGATAGGTTTCTTGTTCGGGCAATACAAACGCATCCGCGGTTCTTATGAAAACGGTGTATTAACAGGTAAAGGGATGTCATACGGCGGTAGCTACTTTAGACCAGAAGCTACAGGCTTTGGAGCAGTATATTTCTTAGAAGAAATGTTGAAATATAAAGGCGACAGTATGTCAGGTAAAACAGTATTAGTATCAGGATACGGTAACGTAGCTTGGGGTACTATCATCAAATGTAATCAATTAGGTGCAAAGGTTGTTACGATTTCTGGCTCTAAGGGTTATGTACATGATGAAGCGGGTATTACAGATGAGAAGGTTTCTTTCTTATTAAAAATGCGTTCAGAAGGTGCTACATTAGAAGAATATGCAAACCTATATGGTGCAAAATACTATCCAGGTGAACGTCCATGGGGTGTAAAGGCTGATATCGCGATTCCTTCTGCTACACAAAACGAATTAAACTTAGAAGAAGCAAAAGTTCTTACAGCAAATGGCGTAAAATATATTGTAGAGGCAGCAAATATGCCTTGTACACTAGATGCTACTCGTTACTTCTTGGAAAATGACGTATTTTTTGCTCCAGGTAAGGCAGCAAATGCTGGTGGTGTTGCAGTTTCAGCACTAGAAATGAGCCAAAACTCAGAAAGACTAGCATGGGCTCCGGAAGAAGTTGATGCAAAGCTTAAAGCTATTATGCAAAGTATTTTCACTGCAGCAATCGGTGCATCTACAGAATATGAATGTGGCGATAACTTGATTATCGGTGCGAATATTGCAGGATTTACAAAAGTTGCTGATGCTATGGCAGCTTATGGTATTATTTAATTCAGGGAATACTTGGATAACAAAGGTTCACATGGAATAAAACCATGTGGACCTTTTTGGTTCACAAATGGCACTAAAAGATAGTGACAAATACATTTTTCTTAAACTTGAATCTTTAGATAAACTTTACTATGATAAATATAACAAGAAAGTAAGCGGAAACGAAACGTAAAGGAGAGCGAAAAAGATGAAAGAAAAAATTCAAGTTTTTGGAAGAACACTTAGTGCAATGGTAATGCCAAATATCGGTGCATTTATAGCATGGGGGTTGATTACAGCCTTGTTTATTGAGACGGGTTGGATGCCCAATGAAACACTCGCACAGCTAGTAAACCCAATGTCACAGATGCTATTGCCATTATTGATTGCATATACTGCAGGTAGTAATGTAGCAGGCGTAAGAGGTGGTGTAATCGGTGCAACAGCTACAATGGGTGTAATCGTAGGTGCACCTGATATGCCGATGTTCCTCGGTGCTATGATTGTTGGACCTTTATCAGCACTTGTGATCAAGAAGTTTGACAAAGCAGTCGAAGGCAAAGTAAAAGCAGGTTTTGAGATGCTAGTAAATAATTTCTCACTTGGAATTATAGGTATGATTTTAGCGTGCGTATCTATGATTGCAGTAACACCACTTGTAACAGGTCTTAACAGTGTAATGCAAGCAGGCGTTGCGTTTTTCGTGGATAGAGGATTGTTACCACTCGCAAGCTTGTTTATCGAACCAGCGAAGATTTTATTCTTAAACAATGCGATTAACCATGGTATTTTATCACCGATGGGTATTCAAGAAGTAGAGGAAATAGGAAAATCAATCTTCTTCTTACTAGAATCAAATCCAGGGCCAGGACTTGGTATTTTACTTGCATATTGCATCGCCGGTAAAGGGAGTGCAAAAAGCTCTGCACCGGGTGCAGCAATTATCCACTTCTTTGGTGGTATTCACGAAATTTATTTCCCATACGTACTTATGAATCCATTCCTATTGATTTCAGCAATTGCAGGTGGAGCTAGTGGTTTATTTATATTCAACCTTATGGACGTAGGACTTACAGCACCAGCATCACCAGGAAGTATTCTCGCAATTTTGATGATGGCAGAACGTAATTCTTATGTAGGATTATTCTTAGGTGTTTTAGTATCAACAATTGTATCATTTGTGATTTCAATTCCACTACTTCGATTCATGGCAAAGGATACAAGCCTTGAAGAAGCACAAGCGAAAAAGGATGCTATGAAGCAGTCAGCAAAGGGTGATACAGCACAAAACACTGAAGTGACAGGTACGATTAGTAAGATCGCATTTGCTTGTGATGCAGGCATGGGATCTAGTGCAATGGGAGCAACAGTACTTAAGAAAAAGCTAGCTGCAGCAGGTTTAACAGGTATTGAAGTAATTCATACATCTGTATCTTCTATTCCTAGTGATGTTCAGCTTGTAGTAACGCATCAGAACTTAAGAGAACGCGCTGCAAACAGCAATCCAAATGCAACCTTAGTACTTATAACAAATTTTATGACAGCACCTGAATATGATGAATTAGTTGAAAAGTTAGTGTATAATAAATAAAAAAGGTTAGGAACTAAAAGATGTTAACACCAAGAACGAAACAGATTTTATTAGTAATGTTAAAGCATGGCGAAGTGATGTCAGTAAAAGATCTAGCTTTAAAGGTAGGGGTCAGTAAACGTACGATTCAAAGAGAGCTTGAATATATTGCCAATAGCTTAAAAGCATATCATATAGAATTTGTTTCGAAAACTGGTGTTGGTGTATGGCTAGAGGGTGAGGAGTCAGATAAGAAATCACTTTTACAGGAAATCGAAGGTGAAGATTTATATGATACCTCCAATAAAGAAGATAGAAGAAAGCGTCTTATCCTTGAACTTCTCAAGGATAAGGGGCTTAAAAAGCTATTTGTATATAGTGATAAGTTTAAAGTCAGCGAGGCAACGATCAGTGCAGATTTAGAAGTGGTTACCCGTTGGCTCAACGAGTTTTCTTTGGATATTGTACGTAAGCCAGGTAGTGGTATTTATGTGGATGGAACGGAGAAAAATTTCAGGAAGGCCATTCGCTCATTTTTAGAGGAAAACATAAATACAGACCTGATGCAAGAGGCATATTCAGTCGATTTTGACCACTCATATAGTTATGATATGATTCGTCGAAGTGGAGTTGGACAGATGCTAGATGATGAAACGTTAAAGCGAGTTGCAATCTGCATAAAGAATTTACAAAGTCCACATATTGAATCCCTTACAGAAAGCTCATTTATTGGCTTATTAATTCATATTTCTATTGCAATAAGACGTATAGTTGCAGGTGAATTTATAGATTCAGATCAAAAATGGTCAGAGCAATTTGATGAGGATGGTGATTTTGAGCTTGCGCAGGATATTGTTTGGTCACTTGAGGAAACCTTTGAGATTGAGATACCAGAGGTAGAAATTTCCTATATTTGTATGCATATTAAAGGAGCAAAACATGAGTATATGCATGCCCAAGGAGAAAGAAGACTTACTATAGATAATAGTGAATTAAAACAGTTATTAAATGATATGATATATGCATTTGACCAAGAAAAAGCATATATGTTAAAGCAAGATGATGAGTTTATGCAGGGTCTACTAGCGCATTTACAGCCTACCTTAATTCGCTTGAAATATGATTTACAGATTACCAATCCGATTTTAGAGGGAATTAAACAAGATTATCCAGAGGTTTATGATAAATGTAGGGCTGCCGCAAAGGTTATGGAAGATTTTTGTGGACAACAGATACCAGAGGCTGAAATAGGATATTTGACGGTGCATTTTGGTGCAGCTCTTGTAAGAGCAGAAGGCAAGGAAGAAAGTATAAGACCTGTGCATGTTGCTGTGGTATGCTCGAGCGGAATTGGGATTTCTAGATTGATGGCATCAAAGCTTGAGAAAATCTTTCAAGACAGAATCATTCTTAAAACGTATGGGAAGCACGATATGAATGCATATGAAGAACAAAAATTTGATTTTTGTATTTCTAGCATTTTAATGCAGGATCTTGGGATTGAGCTTCTAAGGGTAAGTCCACTGTTAATAGAAGAAGATATAGAAGCTATTCGTAGATTGGTGAGAAAATACGAGAGAAAACCAAGCAAGCATAAAGATGCAGCTGGAGTAGTGGATCAGATGGACGAGGTGCATGCGATAGCTATGCAGATTAAGAAGGTGATTCACAGTGTGGCCTGTGAGTATGTAGATAAAAAGATAACCTTTGATGGCTTGCTACAAAACATAGCTGAGCAGATTTCTCCATATGAAGATCGCCAAGAACTGATAGTCAAAAGCATTAGAGATAGAGAAAATATTGCCTCACAAATCTATGCGGAATTTGATTTTGCACTACTGCATGCTAGAACAGAAGGAGTGACTAGCCCTACCTTTCATGTATGCCTTCCAGAGGGCTTAACTGCCTTTGAAGATCCGTATTTTAAGGGGATTCATGTAGCATTTGTGATGCTCGTTCCAATCGATGAACAGATACAGATTAACACTGCATTACTTGGACATCTTAGCACGATGCTCGTAGAGGATAATGCGTTTTTATGCATTGCAAGAGCAGGAAAGCAAGAAGAAATAAGAGACTTTTTATCAGTACAGCTTAGGAAATATTTCGCGAGCTACCTGAGTAAATATACGCAAATTTAAGAGATGATGACAGTAAATATTCCCTTGTATTTTGGCACTAATGGATGGTGCCAAATACAAGGGTCTTTTTATTGAAAATGATATTGTGTCGCGTTACAATGAACTCATAAAAGAAAAAGAAAACGTAAATTTAAAGGAGGAGCCACATGTTTTTTAAAAAGAAAAAAGAGACCAAGGCATTGTTGTACAAAGAAAATATTCTTGTAGATTGCACAGTAAAATCGCAAGAGGAAGCAATTAGAACGATGGGACAGATGTTAGTTGATACAGGTTATGTTGAAACACCTTATATCGAGGCTATGCTAGAAAGAGAAAAAACATATTCTACGTATATGGGAAATGGACTTGCACTACCACATGGTGTAGAGGCTGCTAAGAAAGAAGTAAAGGCATCCGGAATCGCAGTTATGGTATTTAAAGATGGTATTTTATGGGGCGAGGAAATGGCTAAGATTGTCATTGGAATCGCAGGTGTAGGAGAAGAACACTTAGAAATATTAGGGCTCATCGCAGAGAAAATGATGGATGAAGAAACAGCAAAACAGTTGACAACAGGTGATGCGGGCACAATATATAGCATCCTAACACAATAATAGGCAAAAAGGATTGGAGAATGAATATGAAAACAAAAGCGGTTAGAATGTATGGTGCAAACGATTTAAGATTAGAGGAATTTGAGCTTCCACAAATCAAGGATGACGAGATTTTAGTAAAGGTTATAAGTGATAGTATTTGTATGTCGACCTACAAATTAGTAGATCAAGGAAAGAAACATAAAAGAGCTCCACAAAATATTGATACAAATCCAATTATCGTTGGACATGAATTTGCAGGCGTGATCGTAGAGGTTGGTGACAAGTGGAAAGATCAATTCAAACCAGGCCAAAAGTTTACACAACAACCTGCACTAAACTACAAAGGAAGCTTAGCTTCTCCAGGTTACTCATATGAATTTTTCGGTGGTGCTTGTACTTACTGCATCATCCCTCAAGAAGTAATGGAACTTGGATGCTTGATGCCATATGAAGGCGAAAGCTTCTTTGAAGCATCGCTTGGTGAACCAATGAGCTGTATTATTGGTGGTTACTATGGAAACTATCATACAAATAAGAGAAATCATGACTTGACTGTTGGTACAAAAGCAGACGGTGATATTATTATCCTTGGTGGATGCGGACCAATGGGACTTGGTGCAGTAAGCTACGGATTACAATTAGAAAACAAGCCAAAAAGAATCGTTGTAACAGATATTAGTGAAGATAAGATTGCAAGAGCTAGAGAAGTTATTTCAGAAGAAAAAGCAGCTGAGTGGGGCGTAGAATTATTATATGTTAATACTGCCACTATGGCTGATGCTGTACAAGAATTACGTGATATTACTGGTGGAAAAGGCTATGATGATGTATTCGTTTATATCCCAAATAGAGCTGTAGCAGAGCTTGGAGATCAATTATTAGCATTCGACGGATGTCTAAATTTCTTTGCTGGTCCTACAGATAATCAGTTCAAAGCAGAAATGAACCTTTACAATGTTCACTATATTAGTGCACATATTATTGGAACTACTGGCGGTAATAACGATGACTTAATCGAAGCAAATGATCTTGCAGCAAAGGGAAGAATTGAACCAGCTGTTATGGTTACACATGTTGGTGGTATTGATAGTATCGCAGAAGCAACACTCAACCTACCTAAGATTCCAGGTGGTAAGAAACTAACTTATACACAATTTGATATGCCTCTTACAGCAATTGAAGATTTTGCTAAACTAGGTGAAACAGATCCTTTATATAAAGAACTTGATACAATTTGTAAAGCTAACAGAGGCTTATGGTCAGCAGAAGCAGAAAGAGTTTTGTTCAAACATTTTAACGTACAAGTTTAATAAATAATAGAAAAGGAAGGTATTAATATATGGTATCGCAAAAAGTAGTAGTAATCAATGAATCGGGAGTTCATGCAAGACCAGCTGGATTAATCGTAAAAACAACAGCGAAATATAACTCAGATGTAACATTTATCGTAGGTGAGAAAACGGTAGTAGCTAAAAGTATTTTAAATATCATGGTTGCTGGCATGAAGTGTGGCACTGAAGTTGAGATTAGATGTGATGGAGAAAATGAAGAAGCTGAACTTGCTGAATTAGTAGCGTTATTTGAAAGTGGTTTAGGCGAATAAGAATTTATTGCATGAGAAAGCTAGTGGAATTTAGATGATTTCACTAGCTTTTTTTTAATGTATTGGTATACTAGTAGATAGTAGAAATATGTTGGGGGATATATTTCTAACTATATAAAAGGGGTAAAAACTTATGATGATGAATGAAAACTTAATACCGGGTGGTGGATTTGCAGACCCACATGCACTAGTTGAAGGTGGCAAGGTGTATATTATTTGTGGAAGCGATAAGAGTCCGAAAACAGAGGATACTTGGCGTATGGATAAGTGGTGTATCCTTTGTTCTGAGGATTTAAAGGAGTGGACGAAGGTGGGCGAAATATTACCTTCAGAAACGTACATTGGTGACAAGGATGATCACTGCTGGGCAGGATTTAATATGAAGAAAAATGGGAAATTCTATTGGTTTTTCTCAAATAAGTATATTGATACAGGGGTTGTGGTAGCGGATCAAGTAGAAGGTCCATATGTTGATTTACTTGGTAAGCCACTACTTCCAGAGGGTTTTGCGCCTACGAAATCGTATGATCCATGCGTCTTTGATGAAAACGGTGTTTCTACCATTTTCTTTGGTGCAGGACACTATTGTTGTGTTGATCTTGCTGATGATTTGATGTCTACAGTAGGTGAGTCACAGATGGTTCATGTATATGATGACGATGGTAACGAAGTTGGAACAGAGGATAAGTCAACAGTATTTAAGTATCATGATAAATATTATTTGTGCTATGGAGCAAGGTACGCGATGTCGGATACCTTAAAGGGCCCGTATAAATTCATGGGCAGATTTATCGGTGGTGGACATAACGATATCTTCGAATTTAATGGGAAAATGTATATTTGCAATGAATTTCATGATACTAGCATTTTTTATAGAGGTATTCGTGTTATGGAGCTTAACTTCCATGAAGATGGTACAGTTGTGATTCCAGACTATGATTCGGGTGATATTCATTATGAAAAAACATGGAGCTTTGCAAAGCATGATCAAAACTGGTTTATGACAGATATGGAAGATTGTACATATGAAACAGGTGCTATTAGCTATAAGCTAGATGAGACCTTAGGACTTCGCAGTCCAGTATTCCCGGGCGTTGTGATGCCAGAGGATGGTACATTGTATATGACGCTCGATAATATGGAACATGCATCAAGCGTGATGGTTGATATTCAAACTGTACCACATACAAGAGGATACTGGGGTAAAGAATATAAGACACAAACAATGGAAGTTGCATTACAGGAGGGGTTACATACGTATATGTTACCTGTGAAGCTACAACATGATGCAGATGTTTTACGTAGAATTGCACTGTATGGAACGAAGGGAGCACAAGGTGAAGTGTTGAAAGTGCTCGGATTTGAATTCAAGATTTCCTAAAAAAGGTGAGAAGGGAATGACATAAAAATGAGAACACTAGAAAATAATGACTTTATGATATTGAACAATATTATTTATAAGATACATACCAAGGTTGATTTTTTAAATATGAGAAAAGAGTTTTTAGAACAGATTAAGATGATACTTGATTTTGATAGTGCTGATTTTTATTTGTCAGAAGGGGATGGAAAAGTGACGTTAATAGATCAAGTCACCTATAATTGCCCACTGAACATTGCAAAGGATTTTGAAACGCAAGATTATAGCCAAGGAATTTTAAGTAGTGGAAAATGCATGATTTATAAAGAATCTGATATTTTACAAGAGGATAAAAGAGTTAAAACGCAGTATTATAAGAATGTTTATAAAGTGAATCATTGGCATCATGCACTACAGTGTGTGCTTGCGTATGATCAAGAGTTTTTAGGTGTGATTACTTTTTATAGAACTTTGGGGAAATCGGATTATGAATATTCGGATATCTTCTTATTAGATATGATCAAAGATCATCTTGCGTACCGCATTTATAAGGAACGACAAAATACGACCGATAAAAGAAGTCTTGCGAATGCAATAGAGCTGTACGCTTTGACGAAAAAGGAACAAGTAGTCTTAGAAATGATGATGCAAGGTCTATCAAATGATGAAATATGTGAAAAAAATGTAATTACGTATAACACGCTTAAAAAGCATGTATACAATTTGTACAGAAAAATTGGAGTAAGGAATCGGATTGAACTTTTTAAGCTGATTGGGAAATAAATACTACTAAAGTGGTAGAAAAATGGTATTTATGGTTAATTGTAATTAGTTTTGTGTGATGATAATATATTTAGTAAGTAAATTTATGTTAACAAGCAAAGGTGCTAGAATGAAAAATTCATTTTAGTGCCTTTTTTTATTCTCAAAGGAGGCTATGAGTATGGAAATTAAAAAACTTTTTATAGGTGGGCAGTGGACAGAAGGCACATCTGGAAAAACTCTGAACGTAATCAATCCTGCTACAGGTGAAAAAATAGCAGAGGTTCATGAAGCAAGCGTTGAGGATGCAAAAGCAGCTATTGCTGCAGCAAAAGAATCTTTTTATGTAACTAGAGAGTGGAGAGATTTAGATTCTCAATCACGTGCGAATGTTTTGCTAAGTATCGCAGACAAGATGGAAGAGAATTTAGATGAATTAGCAAGACTTGACTCTATAGATAATGGAAAACCATTACGTGAAGCTGAAGGCGATGTATCGGATTCAGTTCATACTTTTAGATATTATGCAGGACTTATCAAAGCACCAACAGGTGGAGTATATGAAGTAAATGATGGATTTGGTAAGATGCATTCTTATACAATACATGAACCAGTTGGTGTATGCGCACAGATTACACCTTGGAATTATCCATTACTTATGGCTTGTTGGAAATTAGCACCAGCACTTGCAGCAGGTAATAGTATTGTATTTAAGCCAAGTAGCGATACTGTTTTATCAACACTTAAGATGTTTGAGATTTTCGAGGAAGTTGGACTTCCAAAGGGCTGTGTTAATATCGTAATCGGACCTGGATCTACAATCGGCGAAGAACTTTCTTCTTCTATGGATGTTGATATGGTTACTTTTACAGGAAGTACACCTGTAGGACAAGGCATCATGAAAAATGCTGCAGTTAATGTTAAAAAAGTTGGCTTGGAATTAGGTGGCAAATCACCAAACGTTATTTTTGCAGATGCAGATTTTGAAGCAGCAATTGAATGGGCAATGGTTGGTATCTTCTTTAACCAAGGTGAAGTTTGCTCCGCTGGTTCTCGTATTATTATAGAAGAATCTTTAAAAGATAAGTTTGTAGCAAGACTTGCTGAACGAGCTAATAACATGACAATCGGAAATCCTTTGGAAAATCCTGATATGGGACCTTTGGTAACAGAAAAACATATGAACACAGTATTGGATTATATCGCAAAAGGAAAAGAAGAAGGTGCAACATTAGTATGTGGTGGCGAACGCTACACAGAAGGTGAATGTGCAAAGGGTTATTATGTTAGACCTACCATCTTCGCAGATTGTACAGCAGACATGACAATCGTAAAAGAAGAAATCTTTGGACCAGTTGTAACTGTTCAAACCTTTAAAACAGAGCAAGAAGCCATTGATATGGCAAATGATACACCATTTGGATTAGCTGGTGCTGTATTTACCAGTGACATCACACGTGCAATTACGGTAATCAAAGAAATTCGTGCAGGTATTACATGGATTAACTGTTATAACCCAACTTTCAATGAAGCACCATGGGGCGGTTACAAAATGAGTGGTATCGGCAGAGAGCTTGGTATTCACGGACTAGAAGAATATCAAGAAGTAAAACAAATCAATATCAACCTATCAAAAGGACCAATCGGTTGGTATGAAAATTAATAAGGTACTCTATAAATTATTTACATAAAAACACACACAAACTAGGAGGATTCAAAATGAAATTCGAACAAACAAGCGCAGATTTAGCAAAAGTATTAGGTTATATTCACTCAGATGAATTAACAAAAGAAGAAAAAGAAACAATGACAGCACAAACATTAGATTACTTTGATAACTATGTAAGTCCAGGATGGTTAAAATATCGTAAATCTGTTTCTACAAACTCAGCAGTACTAGAATGGCAAGATCATGACAGTATTTGTGAAGGCTTATACGGTGAAGAATTCATCGATTGCCTAGGTGGTTTCGGTATCTACACATGCGGACATAGAAATCCTTACATTTTAGACACAGTAAAAGCTCAATTAGAGCATCAAGCACTTCACTCACAAGAATTATTAGATCCACTACGTGGTTACCTTGCAAAAGCTGTAGCAGAAATCACACCTGGTGATTTACAATACTGTTTCTTCACAAATGGTGGAGCAGAAGCAGTTGAAATGTCACTTAAACTTGCAAGAATTGCAACAGGTGGACGTTGGTTTATCTCAACAGTTGGTGCATTCCATGGTAAATCAATGGGTGCTGTATCAATGGGTGGTAAAAACACATACCGTGTACCTTACACACCAATGGTACAACAAGTACAACACGTTGAATTTGGTAATGCAGAAGATGCTAGAAAAGCAATCCGTAACCTTGTAGCTGTAGGCGAAAAAGTTGCCGGCTTAATCGTAGAACCAATCCAAGGTGAAGCAGGAATTATTGTTCCTCCAGCAGGATACCTTGCAGAACTTAGAGAGATTTGTGATGAATATGGCGTAGCTTTAATCTTTGATGAAATCCAAACAGGTATGGGTAGAACAGGTACAATGTTTAGATGTGAAGCTGAGGGTGTTGTTCCTGATATCATGACATATGGTAAAGCATTTGGTGGTGGTATCATGCCTATCACAGGTATTATTTGTAGACCAAACATGTGGACAGACGAATTAGTTGATAACCCATGGTTATTAGGTTCACCTACATTTGGTGGTAACCCAGTTTGTTGTTCTGCAGCACTTGCTACTATTAAATACATGATCGATACTGATGTACCAGGTCAATGTGCTAGAAAAGGTGTTATCTTAAAAACTGAATTAGAAAAATTAAAAGAAAAATATGCAGATATTATCAATGATGTACGTGGTACAGGACTTATGCTTGCAGTAGAGTTCAAAACTTCTGATATCGGTTATGAAGTTGCAAAAGGAATGTTCGCACGTGGCGTTATGACAGCTGGTACATTAGTAAATGCAAAATGTATTCGTTTTGAACCAGCAGCAGTTATTACAGAAGAACAAATCGCTCAAGTAGTAGAACGTATGGACGCAGCACTTGCAGAAGTAAGAGCAGCATTATAATTAAAATAATATTATTTCAGAAAGAAGGCATATTGCAATGTTAAGAGAAGCATTACCAAAGATCATAACAGCAAGTGTTCCTGGACCTATTGCCCAAGACCTTATTAATAGAAAAGTAAATACAGTGCCAAAAGCACTCGCAGGAAATACATACCCTCTAGCCATTAAACGTGGTGAGGGGGCTATGGTGGAAGATGTTGATGGAAACGTATTCGTTGATTTTATCGGCGGCGTTGGTGTTTTAAATATAGGCTATTCACACCCAGAAGTTGTGGAAGCAGTGAAGGCACAATCAGAAAACTATTTCCACACCATGTTAAGTATTATCACACATGATGGTTATATTTCACTATCAGAACAACTTAGTGAAATGATGCCATGTAGAGGAGATAAGAAAAAAACTTTCTTTGCAAATTCAGGTGCAGAAGCAGATGAAAATGCAATTAAAATCGCAAAAGCATATACAAAACGCAATAACATCATTTGTTTATCAGGTGCATTCCATGGTAGAACAAACTTAATGATGGAACTTACAGCAAATAAAGCATATGCAAAAGGCATGGGACCTTTCCCAGCTGGTATTTATCGTGCAGAATTTCCTTATTTATACCGTGCTCCAAAGGGATTTACTGAGGCAGAAGCAATAGCTTATTATGTAGAACGATTAGAATACTTATTAAAAGAAGGAACTCCAGCAAATGAAGTTGCAGCTATGATCGTAGAGCCACTTCAAGGTGAAGGTGGATTTATTCCAGCACCAATCGAATGGATGAAAGAAGTACGTAGAATCTGTGATGAAAACGGAATCTTATTAATTGCAGATGAAGTACAATGTGGTAACTGCCGTACAGGAAAATATTTTGCATCTAGCTATTGGGCAGAAGCAGGTTGTGCACCAGATATCGTTACAACTGCAAAATCAATGGGTGCAGGTCTTCCAATCTCAGCAATTACTGCTAGTGTAGAAATCATGGATTCAGCAATCCCTGGTACCTTAGGTGGTACTTATTGTGGTAACCCACTTGCTTGTGCAGCAGCATTAAAAGTTATGGAAGTTATGAAACGCGATGATTTTGAAGCGAAAGCAAATCATATCGCTGATATCGTAAATACAACTTATGCTAATTTTATGGAAAAATACGATATTGTTGGTGAATATCGTGGACTTGGCGCTATGATCGGTATTGAATTTGTAAAAGATCGTACAACAAAAGAACCTTATACAGAATTTGTAAATAAATTAGTACAAAATGCACTTCAAAAAGGTCTTATGATCGAAAGCTGTGGATTGTATGGAAACGTAGTTCGTTTCTTGGCTCCACTTGTTATTACAGATGAACAGTTGCAAACTGGTTTAGATATTTTAGAAGCTTGTATGGTTCAAACACTAGAAGAGCTAGCATAGGAGGATTTAGATGGATTTTAATTATTATCTTCCTGTAAACCTCGTTTTTGGTAGAGGAAAAGTAGATCAACTAGGTTCAATTACTGAAACGTATGGTACAAAAGCACTGATTGTAACAGGTAGAAACAGCACCAAAAAATCAGGTTTATTAGATCGTTCTATCGCATTACTTGCGGCAGCAGGTGTTGAAAGTGTCGTTTTTGATCAGGTACAACAAAATCCACTTACTACAACAGCAATTGAAGGTGCAGAGTGTGCAAAAGCACATGCATGTGATGTTGTTATCGGATTAGGTGGCGGTAGTATTATGGACTGTGCAAAGGCAGTTGCTTTTCTTGCTGTAAATGAAGGTGATATTAACGATTACATATTTAATGTGAAAAAAAGTGATAAGGCACTTCCTATTATTTTAGTGCCAACGACTTGTGGAACTGGGTCTGAAGGAAATGGATTTGCAGTACTTACAAACCCTGGAACTAACGATAAAAAATCACTACGATGCAATGCAATTATTCCAAAGGCATCTATTATAGATTCCGAACTAATGGAAACAATGCCAAAGTCAATTTTGGCAACAGTAGGTTTCGATGCACTTTGTCATAATATGGAAGCGTATATGTCAAATATCGCACAACCTATGACAGATATTATGTCTGTGTACGCATTACAATTAATCGGAGATAGCTTGGTTGCTTTATATAAAGGCGAAGCTACCGAAGAATTGTGGGATAAACTTACACTTGGTAGTACACTTGGTGGCATGGTAATCAATATCGCAGGTGTTACGGTTGCACATGGTATGGAACATCCCGCAAGTGGTTTAAAAGATATTGTTCATGGAAAAGGACTTGCAGCATTAACACCAGTTATTATGACTAAGACAGTAGAAACTGCCAAAGAAAAATGTAGTGTGATTTCAAAAGCGATAGGTGGAACAGATTACACTGATTGCGTGGCTAAAATCAATGAAATGTTGGCTGATTTAGATTTAACTATTACATTAGGAGAACAAGGGATCACAGCTGAAGATATTCCTTGGATGGTAGAAAATTTCTTTAAAGTTTCAGCAGCGGGACTAGCGAATCATCCTGTTTTATTTACAAAAGAAGATATTGCTGACATATTTGCATTAGCTTTGTAGTTTCAGGATCACAAAGAAGAAGAGGAAATAAGATATGAGTCATGGTTTAATAGCTTTATTTATTATTCTTGGTGTTATTATCGGTGCGATTATCACTAGAAGATGTGTAGAATTTATGATTTTAGGAGCATTAACATGTTCTTTAGTGTTATATCAAGCAGACTTTTTAACACAGTGGGCTATTGTGTTTCAGGATGTTTTATATGCCGAGGATTCAGTTTGGCTTGTATTAGTTTGTTGTTTGTTTGGTTCGTTGATTGCATTGTTACAGGCGTCAAAGGGTACCTTTGGTTTTTCGGGATTAATATCTAAGATCTGTAAAAATGAAAAAAGAACCTTATTTACCTCTTTTATACTCGGTATATTAA
Source organism: Lachnospiraceae bacterium (assembly GCA_044425805.1). Classification (GTDB taxonomy): domain Bacteria; phylum Bacillota; class Clostridia; order Lachnospirales; family Lachnospiraceae; genus RGIG6307. The sequence continues at coordinate 150,696 of JAWXVC010000007.1, forward strand.
TCTTCGTAGATGATTATTTGAATATTCTTTCAATTGGCGTATGTATGAAGAAGGTATATGACAGAAACAAATTACCACGTGAATCACTTGCTTATATGTTGGATTCAACAGGAGCACCAGTTTGTACCTTGTTACCATTTTCAACCTGGGCAGTATTCTTTGGTACTTTATTCTTTGAACAACAAAGTGTTATTGATTTAGGATATTCAAACGCAATAGAAGCATACACACATGCGATTCCATTTGCATTTTATCCAATATTTACTTTGATTATTATTTTCGCCTTTACAATGGGTTGGTTTCCAAAGCTTGGTGCAATGAAAAAAGCATTTGAACGTACGGAAACAACTGGTAAGGTATACAGTGATTTAAGTAGAAAATTTAATCACGATGATGAAGGTGAATCAGAGCAAACAGGAAATATTTGGGATTTTATTATTCCTATGGTGATTCTTGTGGCAATTGCAGTCGTAACAAATGATTTATTATATGCAGTTATCATCAGTTTGTTTGTATGTTTTATAGTTTATGTTCCAAGAAAAATTGTAAAATTAGATAATTTCATTAATATAATTATTACAGGTTTTTCAGATATGTTACCAACTGTTACTTTAGTATTAATGGGATTTATGCTAGAAGCTTTTGTAAGTCAAATGGGCATGACAGAATATATTATTGCTGAAATCACTCCATATTTAAGCCCTGCATTATTCCCTGCCATCATTTTTATCCTTGTAGCATTTTTAACTTTTACAACTGGTTCTAACTGGGGTATGAGTGCTGTATGTATTCCAATCGTGTTCCCACTAGCGTCAGCAGTTGGTGCAGATACGATTCTAACAATGGCAGCTGTTATGTCAGGTGGAGCTTTTGGTAGCCATGCTTGTTTCTATTCAGATGCGACCTTATTAGCTTCAGCTAGCGCTGGTATTGATAATATCGAACATGCTGCTTCTCAATTACCATATGTATTGGTAGCAAGTGGTCTTTCAGTAATAGCATTTGCTGTTTGTGGGTTCATGATGTAACTTTACAGATTCTACTTAAGTTGGTATGATGGATGTATGAGAATACGGGAAAGGGATTGGTGTTAGTATGGAAAAATATGTAATAACTATTACAAGACAATTTGGTAGTCTAGGGCGACCAATTGCTCAGAAAATGAGTGAATTATTAGGAATAGAATTTTATGATCGTGATATTGTAGATGATACAGCAAAGAAACTTAAGCTCCCTACTTCTATAATAGAAGAAAAGGAAGAAACTGCTGTTCAAAAGGTGGTAAATAAATTTAGTAGAATGGCATTTCCATTAGGAAGTTCTTCAGATACTACACAGGATAAAATCTTTGAGGCACAATCGAATATCATCAATTTTTTGGTGGATCGCGAGTCTTGTATCGTGGTAGGTCGTTGCTCTGATTTCGTATTAAGTGATCGAGAAAATAGCATGCATATTTTTATATATGCACCTTACGCAGAACGTGTTAAAAATTCAATCGAAGAGCTTGGTCTTGATGAAGCAGAAGCAAAGAGAATGGTGAAGGAAGTAGATATAGCACGTGATTCTTACCATATGCATTTTGCAGGATTCCTTCCAGATGACAAGAGATTTAAGGATATTATGATTGATAGTAGTTTTCTTGGTATCGATGCTACAGCAGAGTATCTTGCAGAAATGGTTAGAAAAAAATTTGAGATGTAGTTAATTTGTAAAGTTTGTATAGATAATAGAATATAAAACGATAAAAATTGGAACAAAGGATATTGCAATCACATCACTACTGTACTATACTAAAGTAATATTACAGAGCAATGGAGCTTGTTTCATTCGCTCTGTTTTTTTGTGCAAAGGGGCACGACGTTATGTCGTGTCCTTTTTTCGTTTTATGAAATGTTATTACACGTACGTTATATGTTGAATGAGAGGAAGATTAGAATGAAGGAATTAGTATTGATTGTAAGACCAGAAAAATTAGAACAGTTAAAGACATTGCTTGATACGGTAGGCTGTGGCGGTATGACAATAGAGAGTGTTATGGGCTGTGGTATTCAAAAGGGATTTGATGACGAAACTACAAACTTGATTAAGGGATTTAAAACCAATATTAACTTGTTGCCTAAAATTAGAGTATCTGTAGTTGTAAAGGATAGTGTGGTAGAGGATATTATCACAGAAGTAAGGGATAAAATTGCAACTGGTCATGTTGGCGATGGTAAGATTTTTATTCGTCCAATGGAAGATGCGGTTCGAATCCGTACAGGTGAAAGAGGAAACAAAGCACTTTAGTTTGAAAGGTGGATTATGATAGATGGCTAGTGAGGAAAGAAAAGTTATTGTTGAAATAAAAGGTGTAAATAAAATTTATGGAGAAACGAACCTCGTTGTAAAAGATTTGGATTTAGAGGTGTATGAGGGAGAATTTTTAACTCTCTTAGGTTCATCTGGCTGTGGTAAGACTACGACACTTCGTATGATTGCAGGCTTTGAAGAGCCTACTACGGGTATTATTACTGTAGAGGGTGAGAATATCAATGAAAAGGAACCTTTTGAGCGAAATGTTAATACCGTGTTCCAAAGTTATGCATTGTTTCCACATATGAGTATTTATGACAATATAGCGTATGGACTTAAAATGAAAAAAGTGCCAAAGAAGGAAATCAAAGAAAAGGTAATGGATATGCTTGATTTGGTACAATTAGGAGGGTTTGAACGTCGAATGCCTGCACAGCTATCGGGTGGACAAAAACAGCGTGTAGCTATTGCGAGAGCATTGATTAATAACCCACGTGTACTACTTTTAGATGAGCCACTAGGAGCACTTGATTTAAAACTTCGTAAGCAAATGCAATTAGAGCTTAAGAGATTACAACGTAAACTTAATATTACATTTATTTATGTTACACATGATCAAGAAGAAGCGCTTACAATGAGCGATCGAATTGTAATTATGGATCAAGGTGTATTACAGCAAATTGGTACACCAGTAGAGATTTACGAATCGCCAAGAACAAGATTTGTAGCAACCTTTATCGGTGAAACAAACTTATTTGAAGGAATGGTACAATCTGTGGATGGAGATACGATGATCGTACAAACGGAAACGGGTACATCTACTTGCTGTACACATGAGTATAAGGAAAAAGAACTGTTATCTATATCAGTAAGACCAGAGCGTATGCAATATTCATTAGAACCTGTGAAGGGTTTTGATTTACAGGCGATGGTTAAGGAACAAGTATATGTGGGTTCTTCTTTAAAAACAATTGCTATATTGCCAAATGGTAATGAGATCAAAATTGAGCGTCTTGCAGGTGCTTGTTTACCAAGCGAAGGTCTTATTTATCTACATTGGGACAAAGAAGATGCAAAGCTTGTACATAATTTTGATCAAGCATTCTATGATGCAGTTGAACATGTAACAATCGCTTAGAGAGGAGTTTGCATATGAAAAAAAAGAAAATAAAATCAAGTGCACTTGCTCCTTTTGTAATGGTAGGACCAGTTACGATATGGTTGATTGCACTGGTTGCAATTCCACTAATCTATGTTATAGTGATGAGTTTTTGTGGACTAGATGAATGGGGAAATGTTGCATATACCTTTACTTTGAAAAATTATAAAGCACTCGTTGAACCAAGCTATGTTCAAATTTATATTCAGTCATTAAAAATAGCTTTTATAACGACGGCATGCTGTATAGGATTTGGATATCCTTTTGCCTATGTAATAGCACGCACGACTAGCAAACATAAGAACATATTTTATATGCTAGTTATTATTCCTTTTTGGACAAATTCTTTGATTCGTGTATATGGATGGAGAACACTCCTTGGTTCTACAGGATGGGTGAATACAGCATTACAAGCACTTGGCATTATAGAAGAACCACTAGAGCTGTTATATAACACAGGATCCACTATATTTGGTATGATATATTGCTTGTTTCCATTTATGATCTTACCACTTTATACAGCAATTGAGAAATTAGATAAAAGTTTGTTGGAAGCATCATCCGATCTTGGTGGGAGACCAATATCAACTTTTGTTAGAGTGATTTTACCACTTACAAGCGGAGGAATTTTTTCAGGAAGTATCATGGTATTTATACCTTGCTTAGGATATTTCTTTGTATCTGATATTCTAGGTGGTGGTAACTCAGATGTTATTGGTAATCTAATCGAGAGACAGTTCCTTAGTGCTAACAACTGGCCACTTGGAGCAGCACTTTCTATTATATTAATTGTAATCACGTTGATTATGGTGAAAATTTATCAAGCCACAGGCGGTGATATGGAAAGCTTAGGGGTTTAATATATGAATAAAATAATGAAGAAAAAAATAACTAAAATAACTAGTGTAGTTTATTGTACACTCATATATCTATTTTTGTTTTGTCCAATTTCTATTATTGTTGTGAATTCGTTTAATGCGACAACTACGAAACCTTACCTTTCATGGAAAGGGTTTACTCTAGATTGGTACGTAAAGTTATTTGATGGAAGTAGCAGTTCGATTTTACAAGCGTATGGAAATACTTTAATCATTGCTGTTTGTAGTACTATTTTAGCAGTTATGATTGGAACTTTAGCAGCAGTAGGAATGTACAAATATCAGTTTAAGGGAAAAAGTATTATTGACGGACTTTTATATATTCCAGTTGTTATCCCAGAGATTATACTTGGTATTTCACTTTTGACCTTGTTTTCAAATGTACATATCAGTAGAGGTATGATTACCTTGATTTTGGCACATGCAACTTTTTGTGTACCATTTGTAATTTTTAACATTAGAGCAAGATTAAATGGTTATGATATTTCGATAGAAGAGGCCAGTATGGATCTTGGTGCAAATCGTATTTCTACTTTTATGAGAATTACACTTCCAGTACTTGCACCTGGTATTACAGGCGGAGCAATTTTAGCATTTACACTTTCTATTGACGATGTAATTATTAGTTACTTCGTAAATGGTATGACATCTACATTTCCTATTAAAGTTATGGAAAGTATTAAAATGGGTGTATCTCCAGCAGTGAATGCTTTATCAACGATAGTACTTCTGGTCACTATATTATTGGTACTAGTGACACAGACAGATATTATAAAAATTCTAATCAAGAAAATCAAAGATAGGTTAGAGTAAGAGGAAAGAGGAGGAAATAAATTATGAAAAGGAATCTATTAAAAAAAGTGATGTCACTTGTAGTTGCAACTTCATTGATGGCTACAATGATGGTGGGTTGTGGAAGTGAAACAGAAGAGTCAGCAGGAGTGTTGAACATGTACATATGGACAGAATATGTCCCAGAATCAGTTATTGAAGGATTCGAAGAAGAAACAGGTATTCAAGTAAATGTTTCTTATTACTCATCAAATGAAGATTTATACGCAAAACTAAAATCAGAAGCAGAGGGTACTTATGATCTTATTCAACCTTCAGATTACATGGTAGAAAAATTGGCTGCACAAGGTATGGTAGAAGAAATTGATAAAGATGCATTAACAAATTTCGATAACCTTTCAGAAGCATATCTAGATCCATCATATGACCCAGGAAATGTATATTCTATTCCTTTTATGGGAGGTCTTGTAGCAATAGCAGTGAATACTTCTATGATTACTACAGAAATCACAAGCTATGATGATATTTTTGATGCATCATTAGCAGGTCAAGCAGTTGTATTAGATGATAGTCGTGCGATTATTGGTTTAACAGCAAAATCACTAGGTTACTCAATGAGTACAACAGATGCAGGTGAATTAGCAGAAATTGAAGAAAAATTATTAACATTAAAAGACATTATCAAGGTTTATGATAGTGATAGTCCAAAATCAGTACTAATCACTGGAGATTGTGGACTTGGTTTGGTATGGAATGCAGAAGTTGCACTAGCAATGGAAGAAAATGAAGATATCGAAATCGTGTTCCCAGAAGAAGGTGCATACATGTTCTTAGATAACTGGTCAATTCCAACAGGTGCAGTAAACTCTGAAGAAGCTCTTATGTTTATTGATTATATCTTATCAGCAGAAGCATCAGCAGCTTGCTCTGAAGAACTTCCTTACTTAAATCCTAATGATGCTGCTGTAGCACTTCTCGGTGATGATTACTTGAATAATATTGCAAAAAATATTCCAGCTGAAGAAATCGCAAAAGGTGAATATATTGAGAATCTAGATACAGATACACAAGCTATTTATGAAGCAATGTGGACAGAATTAAAGAAATAAAGAAATAAAGGAAATGGGAATTTTATGAGAAAAGTAAGTGTTTCAGCTATACAAATGTCGTGCTCATGGAATAGAGAAGAGACACTAGATAAGGCAGAGAGATTGGTGCGTGAGGCTGCAGGAAAAGGTGCGAACATCATACTGCTTCAGGAACTGTTTGAGACACCATATTTCTGTCAAAGACAAGAATTTTCATATTTTGATTTAGCAACCACAGCGGAGGACAATGCTGCGGTTGCTAGGTTTAAGGTTGTAGCAAAGGAGTTAGAAGTTGTGCTTCCAATTAGCTTTTATGAAGCGAGTGGGAATGTTACTTTTAATTCTATCGTAGTTATCGATGCAGATGGAAGCGTACTAGATACCTATCGTAAAACACATATTCCAGATGGATTACCATATGCTGAAAAGTTTTATTTTACGCCTGGAGATACAGGGTTTAAGGTGTGGGATACAAAATATGCAAAGATCGGTATTGGAATATGTTGGGATCAGTGGTTTCCTGAAACAGCAAGAAGTTTGGCATTGTTAGGGGCAGAGTTATTATTTTACCCAACAGCCATTGGAAGTGAACCTACGTTAAATATCGATTCTAAACCACATTGGCAAAGATGCATGCAAGGACATGCGGCAGCGAATATTATGCCTGTCATTGCATCTAATAGAATTGGTACAGAGGTGGATGAAACCTCTATGACATTCTACGGCTCATCCTTTATCACCGATGAAACAGGAGAACTTGTAAAAGAGGCAGATAGAGAGACAGAGTGCGTACTAGTGCATAGCTTTGATCTAGATGAAGTGGCCCAAAAGCGTAGAGCGTGGGGTGTGTTTAGAGATAGAAGACCTAGCATGTATGGTGCCCTTTTGACACATGGAGGGCAATAATCTATGGCGAAAAGAATACTAGCGAGCTGTCCAAGGGACGATGATTTTCGTATGCCAGCAGAGTATGAAGCGCAAGAACGCGTATGGATGATTTGGCCAGAGCGTACAGATAATTGGAGAGATGGAGCGAAGCCGGTACAGAAAGCAATTGCTGAGGTGGCAAAGGCTATTTCAAGATTTACACCAGTTACAATGTGCGTGTCAGACGGACAATATGAGCATTGTAAAATGATGTTAGACGCATCTATTCAGGTTGTAGAGATGTCTTCGAACGATAGTTGGGTTAGGGATATAGGTCCTAGCTTTTTGGTAAATGATCAAGGTCTTTTGCGTGGATGCGATTGGAAGTTTAATGCATGGGGAGGTCTAGTAGACGGTTTGTATTTCCCATGGGATAAAGATGATAGAGTAGCAGGCAAGATTTGTGAGTTAGCAGGTGCAGATTCCTATAGAACTGAGGATTTTGTACTAGAAGGTGGTTCTTTTCATGTAGATGGAGAGGGTAGCGTACTTACGACCAAGATGTGCCTATTAAGCGAAGGTAGAAATCCACATTTGACACAAGAAGAGGTTGAAGACTACTTGAAAAAGTACTTAAATGCTAGTAAAGTACTGTGGTTAGAAGATGGTATAGATCCAGAAGAAACAAATGGACATATTGATGATGTGGCATGCTTTGTACGGCCTGGGGAAGTCGTATGCATTTATACAGAGGATAAAGAGAGTCCATTTTATGAAGTGGCACAAACAGCATATGAGACTTTATCTAATATGCGTGATGCAAAGGGGCGAAAGCTCAAGGTTCACAAATTGTGTTGTACGAAAAATCAGGTTATGATAGGAAAAGATTTCGCAATCGATATCAGCTACCAGAGTAAACAACGCGCAGAAGGAGAGCTATGTATTGCATCCTATGCCAATTTTCTGATCACCAATGGAGGAGTAATCGTGCCACAGTATGGTGATGAGCATGATGCTTTGGCAGTAGAGCAGTTGCAAGAGATATTTCCAGATTATGAGGTGGTTGGTGTTTATACTAGAGAAATCGTCTATGGCGGTGGTAATATACACTGTATGACCCAGCAACAACCGAAGGTATAATAGAAGTTATATAACAGAACTCACGGTAGGTGAAAGCCTATGGTGAGTTTTTATTTGTCCTACAAAGGAGATGTGCTATACTGATATAGTAAATGTAAAGAGTTGTATGGGGGGTCATATTTATGAGTTTGCGTTATAGAATTAGAGAAAGCCAATATTATGGTTTACCAAGAACAGTTTATATCCTAGCTGTAGGAAAGATGATTAACTGTATTGGAGCGTTTATCAATCCATTATTGACCTTGATTTTAGTACAAAAAATCGGCTTGTCTGTAAAGGAAGCCGGATATATGGTGACTTATGCGATGCTACTACAGGCGCCGTTTATGATTCTAGGTGGAAAGCTAGTAGATAGCATCGGACCAAAGCGAGTAATCGTAATATTCCAGTCAGCAGCGGCGATGATTTTTATCATATGCGGCTTTATGCCAATGAACAAGACGCTTGTTTACTTCTTAATTGCGCAGTCGTGTCTTTCGGCACTCACAACGAGTTGTTTTGATGCGATTGTAGGCAATATTACACATGAAGGAAATCGTAAAATCTCATTTTCTCTGATCTACATGGGATTGAATCTAGGATTTGCGATTGGACCAGGACTTGGTGCATTAATGTTTGAAAAACACCTATCTTGGCTCTTTGTAGGAGATGGTATTACGACGCTCATCTGTGCATTACTTATTGCTATCTTTGTAAGAAATAGTGAGTATACGAGCGTGATTATTGACAGGTCTAGCCAAGAAGAAAAGATGGAAGGATCTGTGTTTAAGGTACTGTTAGAACGACCAGCTATTCTTGTTTTTTCCCTTACAATGTTATTATTTCGATTTGTATTTGCTCAGTTTAATTTTACGATACCTATCCAACTAAACGAGGTGTTAGGTGAGGTGGATGGAGCGGTAGTATTTGGTGTTTTATGTAGCTTAAATGGACTTGTAGTGATCACATTTACACCAATTGTTACGAAACTTACAAAGAATTTCAAACCAACAGATGCGATGGCACTTGGAGGTTTCCTATATTCCTTTTTCTTTGGAATATGCGGATTTTGTACGATGGAATGGCAGTTTTTTGTCATTGTAATGTTCGTAACACTCGGTGAAATTTTAGTGGCAACAAATCAGGGTGCCTATATTGCTAGTTTAACACCGACCTCTCACAGAGGGAGAATCCTATCGATTATACCAATTGTAACGGGACTTGGGTATTCCTTTAGCGCTAGTATCATGGGAATGCTGATTACTGGAGTTGGAATTAAGTTCTCTTGGATGATTGTAGGAATTGTCGGAGGCAGTGCAACAATAATGATGTATACACAAAAATATAATAAAAGAATGAATTACAACGCCTGCAATACAGCCATAAGTGCAAGGGATTGTCCGTAGTGCATCTTGCGTAGAGGGATGTTCTTGTAGTCGTCTAGCACATATCCTACATTGGTTCCATACGAAACCTGCAAGAGTTCGCCGTCTTCAGTAAGGTTTGCATAAAGACCTTGTAGGGCGCGCTCTGCACAAGGCATATATTCTGAAGATAATAAGTCTGTTTTGATACCTTTTAAGATACCAGCACAAAAACCTGCAGCACAAGAAGCTTCTAAATAGGAAGTTTCATCGTCGATAAGGGTGTGCCATAGACCAGATTCTGCATCTTGGAACTTCACAAGAGCATCGACTTGAGCATGTAAGTATTCTACAGCAAGTTCACGAACTAGGCCCGTTGCACCTGTGATTTCTAGAAATTCTGGTATAAACACTGTAATCCAGCAGTTTCCACGACCCCATAAGGCTTTGGCGAAGTTGTGCCTGCCTTCGAAGGTCCAACCGTGGTACCATAGGCCAGTTTTAGAATCGCATAGGTATTTTGCATGTAGTAAAAATTGGTATTTGGCTTCTTCAACATAGTCTTCACGATTGAAAACAACACCGACCTTTGCGAGGAATAATACACTCATAAAAAGGGTGTCATCCCACATGTGACCTTTGTTCGCAAGTTCGGAATGACCATGTTGTATACCACGCTCCTGAGTGCGGGTCATATCTGTCATGATCCAGTTTACCCATTCTTCGATGATAGGTAAAAAGGCAGGATCTTTTGTATCCTCGTATAAACATGCCATTGTTAATAAAGGACAAACCGTATTAACTGTCTTTTCTGGTAGGCCGATTTCTATTCTACGGTAAAACCAATCAGTTAAATCTTTCATAAGTTTTTCATTGTTTTGCTCTTTGGCTAACATGTATAAACCATATAATCCGACACCGTGTGTCCAGTCCCAACCCACGATTTTATGGGATTCTTCTTCGGTTTTTCCTACGGAGAGCAAGCTCTTAAAAAAATCATCATCATGATAATCTAGAAAAGATACAATGTTGTCAGCTAACAAAGCAGCAGCTGTTGTTGCAGTGAAAATAGTTGTACTCATACTAAAAATTTCCTTTCTCAAATTGTTTACGTAATTTTCTAAATTATAGCATATAGCATTTGAAAATGTAAGGGAAATCTAGATAAATCATGTAAAAAAAAGAGAGGAAAATACAGCTTGTATACAGGATGGGGTTAAAAGTCTCCTTATATTCTTCAAAATAAAAAATCAATTTATTTTGAAGAATATTTACTTGGTGTGTGATAAAATAAGAGATAAGAGTAAAAGTTCAAAATGATATTAAAAAAGGTAAAGGAGTACGAACATGAAGATCAGTTTATTAGAACCACTAGCAGTACCACAAGCAGTTATCAGTGAGTTATCGGAAGGTATCATATCACGGGGACACGAGTTTCATTATTATGATACAAAAACTACGGATGTCACAGAGCTGATAAAGCGGAGCGATGGATGTGACATTGTTATGATTGCAAATAACCCATATCCAAAGGAAGTAATCGAAGCTTCAAAAGAGCTTAAAATGATTTCAGTTGCATTTACAGGTGTGGATCACGTTGCTCTAGCTGCATGCAAAGAAAATGATGTACTAGTTTCTAATTCAGCAGGATATTCTAATCAAACAGTTGCTGAGTTAGTTTTAGGAATGGCGATTGATGCATACAGAAATGTTGTAAAGGCAGATACGCTTGTTAGAAATGCGGGTACGAGTGCAGGAATCGCTGGGAAAGAAATCTGTGGTAAAACAGTTGGTATCATTGGACTTGGCAGAATCGGTCTTAGGTGTGCAAAGCTTTTTCAAGCATTTGGAGCAAATGTTATTGCATATAGTAGAACCACTTCTAAAGAAGCAGAGGCACAAGGTATCACATACGTTGCACTAGAAGAGCTTTTGAAAACAAGTGACATCATTTCCTTGAATTTACCTTTAAATGATAATACTAGAGGCTTTATAGATAAAGAGAAAATCGCGATGATGAAATCAGATGCAGTGTTTATCAACTGTGCAAGAGGTCCAATCGTTGATAATCAAGCGCTTGCCGATGCCCTTAATAAGGATGAGGTTGCATTTGCATGTATCGACGTTTTCGACATGGAGCCACCAATACCAGCAGACTATCCACTACTACATGCGAAGAATACGCTATTAACACCACATCAAGCATACATTTCTGAGGAAGCTATGCTTAGACGTGCGAAAATCGTGTTTGATAATGTATATGCATTTTTAGATGGGGATAGTTAGAATGATGATAACTTTGTGATAACATTTCCAGTATAAGATATAGAAGTACGAAAGGTTTTCGTGTAAAAGAAGATGAGTTTTTTGATTATTAGGAAGGATTAAGAGGTCGAAAAATGAAAAAAAGTATTTTCTTATTGGTCAGCTTGCTTGCTATAGTATTGATATTTTTATTTCACAATAGCTATGATAATCAGTTGGAACAAAAAATAGTAGAAAAAACGGATGAAGTAATTGCAGCAGATTCAATAATAGCTGAAGAGATTGTTGAAAAATCTGTTGAAAAATCTGTTGAGCTATACGATTTTGATCAATATGTAAAAGAATGCATTTGGTATCGCGACTTATTTGGGAAAAGTTCGTATTTATCAGACCATATAGGAGAGATACTTACGTTTCAGGTTGGATTTTGGAAAGATGTTACGAGTGATGAGGGGGAAATCATATATGTAGTGTATGATGAAGTCAATGCAGTTTATTTTATTGGAGAAGAAAATAGCAAAAGCGGTAGGATAGAGTATAACTATAGTGATTTTATACAAACAGGACTCATTCAAATCGAAGAATTAGCCCCTGTTTTGATAGAAGTTGAAGTAGTAGAAAACAGACCAACCTATGATTATTCAGAAGAGGATTTAGAAGATATCATATACAACACAGGAAATATAATAGCAGGAGCGACTACACCAGGGACCATTTTTTTATTGGACTATACATCATATTGGGAGATAGATGGTGAGAATGCAGTTTATTATTATGTAGAAGATGAAAAAGGGAAGATTACATTGCATCAGATTCTAGGAGATGAGGATACTACATTAGCTATTTATGCAACAAAGGATGTTATGACAACGAAACAGCGAATTGCATATGAGAGGGTTGCATATAATCCGCTTCATATCTTTGAGGTTGAAGAAGATTTACAAGCTACACTTATCTGGAGTAGTTTAGATGAAAATAAGTTGGCAATGGATGGAGTATTAGAGTATGAAAAAGTGCTAGGAATCTTTCGTGATACATTATATTCTGACTTATGGAGCTCTTATTCTGCATATCCTTCCAAAATAGATACAGAATTTTTGAATAAAGTGGCTACATTCTCCTTATATAAGGGGGAAGAGGATATGCAATACTTTATTTATTCAAGTGAAGTAGGGTGCTGTTATCTCATTGACAATTTTGGTGAAGATACTTATGCGGAACTCTTGTTAGAAAACTTTCAAGGAGAAGAAATCACAGAGTTGCTCAGCACAGCTATGCTTATTTCAAACTTTGATATACCCCTAGTATTACAACCCAAACTATATGTACCTACAGAGCAGGAGAAGGAAATACTAGATTTATGGAAAACACAATACCTAGATAACTATATGAAACTGGATACAGAAGAGAAGGTATATATTAAGGGATTTTACGTGGAATGCGGGGAAGTATTCATAGATGCTTTTATTATGTTAGCTAATGGAACGATTGCTAACGTTGGAGCGTTAGTTACGGCAGAAAACGATACCTATATATTTTCACCAGGTGGGTCGCTTCAGTATGATCAGTCAGTTGATAGTATATATACACAGTATTATTTTGAACGACTAAAGTATCAACACTTGCAAGTGATGTAAAGGTTCACTCAGTTCTGAAATATTTGGAAGGAACAAATAAATTCTTACAACATATTGTATAAGTGAAACTATGTCGTTTGTGCCTAAATAATGTCGTTCGTGCCAAGACTATTGAAGAAAAAGAAAAATCAGTTATAGTAACTACAAGGAGCGGTACATTTTCGGAACCAGTTAAATATATTAGCTATAGCGTAGATATAATTGGATAATAGCCGATTGATAACAGGACAGGAGAAATAATAAATATGAGGATGTATAAGTTGATAATTGTTTGTTTATCTATGGTTGTAGTGTTACTATTTGTTTCTTGTCAGCAGAATTCGGGAGATATGGAAGTTGACTTTAAAGATGAAAATGCTGCTGAAGACTTAACTGTATTAGTAGAGGAAGAACAAGAACATACAAGTACTTCACAAGAAATCAAAACTTTGACAATGCAAGATCTAGAAGAGCTTGCACAGAAAAAGAAGGATATATCACTACTAGATTTGAAGCCTTATATAGATGCTAGTATATATAATAGCAATGAGCTTAGAACCTTTATAGAAATATCAGATGCACCAAAAGAAAAGTATTTGCTAGTAAATGCATCAAGTAAATATACTATAGATGGATTGATATTGGTTGATAGTGAGTTTCTAGATTTAACCTCTTTGGAAGATGAGTATGCATACAATGGGGTTTGTGCTGACATCAGATATGGGAATTTGGATAATATGTTACTAGGAAATGTAACAATATATGACTACATTTCAGTGGAAATTCAAGAAGAATTTATATATAGTGATATGAAATTTTGGATGGGTTCATTAGGTGGGGCAGTCTTAATGGATTCAAATAGTAGCGATATTTTAACACTTGATAATAGTGGTATTTGGGCGAAAGAACAACCGATAGGTGGCATAGAGATATGGAATAAGAATTATTTCGGACAAGGTATTAGATCTGTAGAAACTTATGAAGATATTTTACAGGATGACGTAATCTATAAACCAGAAAAAATGCAAACCAGTGAGGGAAATGTTTGGTATATTACACATGTTACTACATCGAATAGTGATATATCATATCATGTATACTTTAATCCAGATTATATTTCAGAAAGTGACTTTTTACTATGTACACAATCTATATCTATAGATCCAAATGCATTTTACTAAAGATACCTGAAAATATTTGGAATAATAATGCTACGTGGTATAGAGGGGGGAATCATGGAACTAAAAAAAATCATAATTAGGGGAATTGCAGTAGTTGTAATTTTCACAGTTTGTACTTTGGTATATGTTCACGTATCAAAAGAAAAATTGGTGTGGGAAAATATAAAAGATGAAGATGGTAATCTGACTCAAGTATTAGATATGAGTGATGAAGAACTTGAAAAATATCAGCTCTCCTTTTTAGAAAAGTCATATACTAATTCACTGACTCAGCTCTTTACTGATTACGTGTATGAGTTAAAGAAAAGTGTATGTTATGATTACCGTGATGAGGGAAATCATGAAATACTAGTCGGTTATATTTCTGATACTTGGTCACAGAAGGCTGAAATATATACATCTGAGATTGAATCATTTGGCTTAGCAGGGGCATATCGAAACCTTGTTGGAGAAGTAGAAATGGATGCTTATACAAAGGGGAGTTATAAAATGGACCCGCAGTATGATTCTAGTGTCGGTCTTTTTGTGGGTATCATAATTTCAAAATATGAAGTTATAAAAAAAGATAAATCTACAGGTGAAATAATTTCAACAAGCGATGAATACGTTATGACAACACATAAAAAGGTGTCTTATCCAATTCAAATATCTGATATGGATGATGCCACTATAAGCTATTTATGTGGGGATAGTTGGAATGATGCCTATATGATTGCGGATGGATTACTTTTGCCTCCGCAGTCTAGTGATGATATTGTATTAGCAAAACGTTATTAAATAGCCTATGTTCTTTATGGCAAAAAGCAAATCGAAGTGGCAGGATTTTAGAAAGGTGTATGGGTATGATAATATTTGGAGTAAGTTTACTGTTAACTAGTGAATTTGGTAGGTATATAAAATTAAGAGAGTATTTAGAGAAGTCTAATATTCAATGTAAGGTAAAAACAATTGATCCCAATGCTAGATGGGTTGGAGGAAAGACTATGGGAACTACAAGAGGCATGAGTGTAGGAACAAGTAGTACGGATTCTCTTATGTATGAATTAATTGTATCGAAACGAGACCTAGATGAGGCAAAGCATATTATGATTAAGAATAATTTATAAAAGACGACAGTGAAGAAAGTCAGGAAACACAAGTGATTCAGCTTGTGTGGTCTGGCTTTTCGTTTTTGGAGAAAAGATGGTGAAATTATTTGACTACTATGGAGGGGTAATATAGAATAAAAAGTATAAAGCTAATTAACTATTTAAAAGCAAAGTAAAAGGATGTGGAGGAACTTATGGCAATACCAACTAATATTAAAACTTTACTTTCAGGAAACGTCGTGGAAGCAGCACGAATTGAATATAAGGAGACATGGGATGCAAATGCATCGCTTAAATCAGTATGTGCATTTGCCAATGATTTAGACAACTGGGGTGGCGGTTATATTATTATAGGGGTAGAAGAATTAGATGGACAACCAACATATCCATTGAAGGGAGTTCCTATAGATAGAATAGACAGATATCAGAAAGATATGATTGAAAAGTGTAAGCTGATTCGTCCTTCTTATACCCCTATTATTGATGTGGTAGATTATATGGAGAAGAGGTTTATCGTGTTGTGGTGTCCAGGGGGTGACAGTAGGCCTTACGCAGCACCAAAAACAATGGCGAAAGATAATAAAGAAAAGATATATTATATTCGTAAAGCCTCATCTTCTATGATGCCTTCAGATGACGAACAAAAGGACCTGTTTCAACTAGCAAATAAAGTTCCATTTGATGACAGAATAAATCACCATGCAGAAATGACAGATTTAAATATTACATTGGTACAAAGCTACCTAAAAGAGGTAAATAGCTCCCTGTTCGATAAATTAAAAGTAGAAGAATTTACAAATATATGTCAAGATATGAATATTGTTAGCAGTATGCCTGAATATGTGAAACCAAAGAATATAGGATTGATGTTTTTCAGTTTAGAGCCTGAGAAATTCTTTCCATATGCGCAGATTGATGTAGTACAATTTCCGAAAGGGCTAGGCGGGGATGATATTATCGAGCAAACGTTTAAGGGACCAATACATCAGCAACTTAGAGATGCACTTCGATATATTAGAAATACTATCATTACGGAAAAAGTGGTAAAGCATTCAGATAAAGCTGAAGCAGATAGGTTTTTCAATTATCCATACGCAGCGATAGAAGAAGCATTATCAAATGCGGTGTATCATCGTGGATATGATGAAAGAGAACCGATTGAAGTGAGAGTTGAGAATGATAGAATTGAAATTCTAAGCTTTCCAGGCCCAGATCGTTCAGTGACGATAGAAGGATTGAAAAATTATAGAGTATCTAATCGCAGATATCGGAATCGTAGAATAGGGGATTTTTTAAAAGAATTACATTTAACAGAGGGAAGAAATACAGGATTTAAGAAAATTATTGATGCACTTGAGGCAAATGGATCGCCAAAACCAGAATTTGAAACAGATGAGGAAAGAACATATTTTATAGCTAGAATGTTTATTCAACCTGAATTTGAAGAAAAAATAGAGGATAATGAAAAAACGACCCCAAAAACGACCCCAAAAACGACCCCAAAAACGGACTTAAAAAATAATGAATCAGAGAAAGTAGAATTACAGAATAAAATCATCAATTGTATTATGGAAAACCCTAATATATCAAAACAAGCTATGCAAGAAGCGTTAGGAATAACAAAATACGAGATGAAAAAACAAATTAATATTTTGAAAGAATCAGGGTGTATTAAGTATGTTGGGCCGAGTAAAGGTGGAACATGGGTGGTGTTGCAGTAGGAGATATATGTGAAACATTAATTTCTATATAAGTATGCATTTATCATAGCAAAGGTTTTGGAGGTGGTTTATAAAAAACACCTCTAAAATTCAACCACATCCGAATAAGTTAATAAATGACATGAAATGATATATAAGTTCTACCCCACCCCACCCCCGCATACACTATAAAAAAGCTATATTCGGGGAAGACTTCCTATGGATTACATAGAAGAACGGGCAGTGACCATTGCCCATTATATGATAGAACACAAGGTGACGGTGAGGCAGGCTGCGAAGGAATTTGGGGTGAGTAAATCAACGATACATAAAGACATAACAGACCGTCTTTCCAACATCAACCCAGCCCTTGCCCTTGAGGCACGCAAGGTTTTAGACATCAACAAAGGTGAGCGACACATTCGAGGTGGCATGGCTACAAAAGAAAAGTATTTACATATAAAATAAGAAAATGCGATTGGCCGTGAGGTCAGTCGCATTTTGTTAACCAGTCGATTAGATGTAAATGTTTGATACCGTTATAATTTGTATTACTGCCTATTTCGTCGAGTGTGAGTAAAATTTTAGGATGGTGATCAGGGATGCTTTCTAAAGCAGAGAGTTCACGTTTCAAGGTAGCTTCATCAAGGACGGAGGCAGAAACCTGTACATACAAAATGCCCTCCATGTCAGCTGCAACAAAATCAACCTCCTTCTCAACTATCTTACCTATATGCACGCGATAGCCGCGTCGTAGTAATTCAAAATACACGATGTTTTCTAATAAATGGCCCAAGTCGCTTTGGGCGGAGGACGTAAGTAGACTACGTATACCAGTGTCTACAATATAATACTTGCCAAGTGTCTTTAGGTATTGCCGGCCCTTAATGTCGTAGCGATCTACTTTATAGAAGATGTAAGCATCACAAAGTGCTTTTATATAGTTGTCTACGGAGTTGATAGAAACCTTTCTACCTGATGAAATGATAGTATCGGTTATTTTCTTGGTGGATATAGGACTTCCAACACTAGAGGCGATTGTTTTTACAATACTTTCTAATAGTGAGATATCACTGATGCCCTCACGCTTCGCAACATCCCTTATTAATATGGAACTATAAATGCCCTCAAGATAGCTGCGAATATTCCCGTCAATCTTAGGTGAGGTGGCGATGTATGGAAATGAGCCAAATCGGAGATAATCTTGTAGGAGCTCCTTTGTGGATATCTGCGTAAATTCGTGAGCCTGTATATATTCAGAAAAAGAAAGTGGAAGCATGTCAATCTTGATGTAACGACCTGATAAAAGCGTTGCTAACTCACCAGAAAGCATATATGCATTTGAACCAGTAATGTAAAGATCAACGTTCTCTTTTAGAAAAAGGCTATCAACCGCTTTCTCAAAGGATGTACAATTTTGTACTTCATCAATAAATACATAGGTATACGAGCCTTGCATAAGCTTTTCTTTTATATAAGCGTAGAGTTTTTTATAATCTAATAGTTCTTCGTATTCAATGTTTTCAAGATTAAGTGTGATGATTTGATCATCCTTTACTCCAGTACTTTTAAGATAATCTTGATATAGTGTGAATAAAGTAGACTTTCCACAACGGCGCACCCCAGTTACAACTTTGATTATGTGTGTTTCTCTCTGTTCTATAAGTTTTTGTAAATAGGTTTCTCTTTGTATCATCATCCTCTCCTCTCGTTATAGTATAGTATTTTCTATATAGTAGCATTTATACATAAAAAAGTAAAGTTATTTCACTACAGAGAAAAAACTTTGATTTTATAGACACTTTTTTCATGTAAATAGTTATAATTGAATATAAAAATGAATGATTATGATTGAGAAAGATGAAATATGAATAAAATAATAAATATATGCTTGACTTTGAACGGTTATGAAGTATAATGAAGCTACAGAACACAGAAACTATAGAAGAGAAAGCAAAGAACGCTTCGACATAGGAGGACATATGATTTATACAGTTACATTTAATCCATCACTAGATTATATCGTAGAGGTTCCAAATTTTGAGCTAGGGATGACAAACAGAACGGTAGCAGAGCAGATGTTTCCAGGTGGAAAAGGAATTAATGTTTCTATGGTACTACAAAATCTTGGGCACCAGAGCATTGCTCTTGGTTTCTTGGCAGGGTTTGTTGGAAGAGAAATTGAGAGATGTGTGGTAGAGCGTGGAGTTGATTCGAAATTCATTGCACTTGAAGAAGGTAATGCGCGTATCAATGTGAAGCTTAAAAATGTCGATGGCACCGAGGTGAATGGTATGGGTCCAGCGATTTCAGAGAAAGCTATGGGTGAGCTACTTACACAGTTAGATGAACTAGTTGCTGGCGATATGTTAGTACTTGCAGGAAGTATTCCAAAAACGATTTCTGATACGATTTATATGGATATTATGAAAAGACTTTCTGGAAAAGGAATTGAGATTGTAGTAGATGCTACAAAGGATTTGCTTATGAACGTACTTCCATATAATCCATTTTTGATCAAACCAAACCATCATGAGCTTGGTGAAATATTCGGAGTAAAAATCGAATCACAAGAAGACGTACTTCCTTATGCAAAGAAGCTTCAAGAAATGGGTGCAAAAAATGTCCTAGTTTCTATGGGCGGTATGGGAGCAGTGCTTTTGGCAGAGGATGGCAGTCATTTTGCATTAGATGTTCCTAAGGGAACGCTTGTAAATGCAGTGGGAGCTGGCGATTCTATGGTAGCAGGATTTATTGCGGGCTGCCTAGAAAAATCAGCAGACTTGAGTAATCAATACGAGCATGCATTTAAAATGGGTGTTGCAACGGGTAGTGCGAGTGCATTTTCAGAAAATCTAGCAACAAAAAGTGAGGTTGTTGATTTATATAAAGAACTGTAGTGAGGAGAGAGGAAAATGAGAATTGTTGATTTACTAAGCAAAGAAAGTATTCAGCTAGGAGCGAGTGCTTTGAGCAAACAAGAGATTATCGAGCAAGCAGTAGTACTTATGGAACAAAGAGGAAATATTGCAGATGTAGTAGCTTATAAGAAAGCTGTTCTTGCAAGAGAAGAAGAGGGTACAACTGGCGTTGGTGAAGGAATCGCGATTCCTCATGGAAAAGGCGATAGTGTAAAGAGTGCTGGATTAGCAGCTATGGTCATCCCAAATGGTGTAGATTATGATGCTATGGATGGAGAACCAGTTACACTTCTATTTTTAATTGCAGCACCTAACACCAAAGAAAATGTACACCTTGACGTACTTGCGAAGTTATCAGTATTACTAATGGATGAAGCATTTACAGCAAAACTTCGCGATGCAGTTACAGTTGAAGAATTCTTGGCTGTTATAGATGCGGCAGATACAGAAGAAGTTACCGAGGAAGTCACAGCGACAGTAAGTAAAAAGCTGTTGGCAGTAACCTCATGCCCAACGGGTATTGCACACACATATATGGCAGCAGAAAGTCTTACAAAAGCTGCAACAGCAGCAGGATGCTCTATGAAGGTTGAGACAAGAGGATCTGGTGGAGCGAAAAATGTATTAACAGACGAAGAAATAGAACAAGCAGATGGTATTATCGTAGCAGCAGATACACAAGTTCCAATGGATCGTTTTGATGGAAAGCAGATTATCGAATGCCACGTTGCAGATGGTATCCATAAAGCAGCAGAATTAGTTGATCAGCTTTGCAAGGGTGAAGGTGCGATATATAAGAGTAACCAACCAAAAACCAAGGCGGCAGCTAAGAAATCTGGTAGTATTGGTCACCAAATCTATGGTCAATTAATGAACGGTGTTTCACATATGTTGCCATTCGTAGTAGGTGGTGGTATACTGATTGCAATTGCATTTTTAATTGATGGATTCTGTGTAGATTTAAATGCAGTATCAGAAGATTTGCGTGGTAACTTCGGTTCGATTACCCCACTTGCAGCTACCTTCAAAGAGATTGGTGGAGTAGCTTTTGGATTTATGTTGCCAGTACTAGCCGGCTTTATCGCGATGGCGATTGGTGATAGACCAGCGCTTGCACTTGGTTTTGTTGGCGGTATGTTTGCAGCTAGTGGACAAAGCGGTTTCCTTGGAGCTTTAGTAGCAGGTTTCCTTGCGGGCTATGTGATTTTAGGGCTCAAAAAAGTTTGTGAGAAGCTTCCAGATGCCCTAGAAAAGATTGCTCCTGTACTTATTTATCCACTTGTTGGTATTTTTGCAATAGGTATTGGCATGATTTTCGTGGTAGAGCCTATCATGGGTACGATTAACACAGCACTTAACAGTGGTCTTACAGCGATGGGTGGCACGAGCAAGATTTTACTCGGTATCATTCTCGGTGCGATGATGGCTACTGACATGGGTGGTCCTTTCAATAAAGCAGCTTATGTATTTGGTTCAGTTGGTATCGCTTCAGGTAACTACGACGTTATGGCAGCAGTTATGATCGGTGGTATGGTTCCACCTTGTGCGATTGCATTAGCTACGATGCTATTCAAAAAGAAATTTACAAAAGAAGAATTAGAAGCAGGCCCTACAAACTTTATTATGGGACTTGCATTTATTACAGAAGGTGCCATTCCTTATGCAGCAGCAGATCCATTACACGTGCTACCAGCTTGTATCATTTCATCAGCGTTAGCAGGCGGTTTATCTATGGCATTTAACTGTACTTTGATGGCACCTCACGGTGGAATCTTCGTATTCCCAGTAGTTGGAAATGCACTGATGTATTTACTTGCACTCGTGATTTCCACAATATTAGGAGCAGTTTTACTTGGTGTATTTAAGAAAAATGTAGAAGAGTAAGACATCCGGAAAGAAACGGTTATTCATATGCTTACAAGACCTAGACAAGACGAGATTTTACGACTTGTGAACACAAATAAAAGTGCATCTGTTCAAGAGCTCACAGAGCTATTAGATGCCTCAGAATCTACCATACGTCGAGATATTATCGCACTTGATGCGCAAGGGAAATTGACGAAAGTGTTTGGTGGAGCTGTCGCACTAGAAACGAATGAACCTGTAGTGGAACCTTCTATGAAGGAAAAGGTACTTCTTAATATAGAACAAAAGCGAGAAATTGCAAAGATTGCTGCGAACCTCATCGAGCAACAGGACTTTGTGTTTATAGATGCAGGTAGTACTACAGAATGCATGATAGACTATATCACACAGATGGATGCAACCTTTGTGACCAATGCGATATCCCATGCACAAAAGCTTGCACAAAAAGGCCTTCAGGTTTTACTCATCGGTGGTATGCTAAAGCCGGTTACAGAAGCAATCGTAGGATCAGAAGCAGTCCTAAACCTCCAAAAATACCACTTTACGAAGTGCTTTATGGGCACCAATGGAGTCGATGAATTGAGAGGATGTACCACACCAGATATCAAGGAAGCTTCAATCAAACAAGTTGTCATACAAAATACCCTTCCAGAACATAGATACCTTCTAGCAGATGCCAGTAAATTCGGCACCTGCAGCGGCGTAACCTTTGCTAGTCTTGAAGAAATGAATATAATAAAATAAAGAGTGCTAAAAAGGTGCTATCTACTAAGAATTTCTTGCTAGATAGCACCTTTTTAGCATTTACTACCATTGTAAAAGGTGGTCATGTTTGTTACAATCTTACTTAAAGTGGAAGTGGGCAATGCCCACACGTCAGAAAGAAAGAGAGAACTCACATGAAATTTTTACTAACAGCAGTAAATGCCAAATTCATTCATTCAAATCCAGGCCTTTATAGTATCCAGGCCTATGCAGGTAAGGCATATGCAGAGAATTTCGAGATTGCTGAATATACAATAAATCAAAGAGTAGAGCAGGTATTGGCTGATTTATATAATAGAAAGCCTAGGGTTATAGGATTTTCTTGTTATATCTGGAATTGGACGTTTATCCAAGAGATATTACCAGAGATACCGAAGATATTACCAGATGCCCAGATTTGGCTTGGTGGACCTGAGGTTAGCTTTAATAGTGGAGAAATCCTTGAAAAATTCCCTTGCCTAACAGGTATCATGATTGGAGAGGGTGAAGAGACATGTCTTGAAATACTGCAGTTTTATCTTGGTGAGCGCACAGGGGGGCTCTTTGATATCAAGGGTATTATTTTACCGAGCGGAGCAACAGGTGCTAGAACGCTTACGGATTTATCGAAGATGCCTTTTATATATGAAGATTTAAATACATTTGATAATCGTATTATTTATTATGAATCGAGTAGAGGCTGCCCGTTCCAGTGTAGCTATTGTCTTTCTTCTATAGATAAGAGCGTGAGACTTAGGGATATAGAACTTGTAAAACAAGAACTTGCATTTTTCCTTTCAGAAAAAGTTTCACAGGTGAAGTTTATTGATCGTACCTTTAATTGTAACCATACACACTGTAAAGAAATCTGGTCATATATTTTAGAACATGATAATGGTATTACGAATTTTCATTTTGAAATTGCAGCAGATTTATTAGATGAACAAGAACTTGCATTGCTCGCACAGATGCGGCCAGGATTAGTGCAACTAGAAATTGGTGTACAGACAACAAATCCGAATACCTTATATGAAATTAAGCGTTATATGGATATTGTGAAGCTTCGCTATACGGTGGCCCAAATCCAGAAGAGTCATAACATCCATGTACATTTAGATTTGATTGCAGGGCTTCCATATGAAAATTACGAAAGCTTCAAGAAATCCTTCTGTGATGTGTATGCGATGAAACCAGAGCAATTGCAGCTTGGCTTTTTAAAGGTATTAAAAGGCTCATATATGCATGATATGGCAGAGGAATACGGTATTGTGTATCTAGATAAAACACCATATGAGGTACTAAGTACTAGATGGCTTGCGTATGATGAGGTGTTGCGATTACATAAAATCGAAGAAATGGTAGAAATCTATTACAATAGCAATCAATACGCACATATATTACCAATCTTAGAGACTATGTTTGCGGATTCATTTTCCTTCTATGAAGCGTTAGCTGATTATTATGAGGAAAAGGGATATTTCTATAAAGTACCAGCAAGAAATTATAGATATCAAGTACTGCTAGACTTTGCGATGAGTATAGACAAAGAGCATGCATTACTATATAAAGAAGCACTAACGTACGATATTTATTTGAGAGAAAATGCCAAATCTAGACCTTCTTTTGCTAAGAATATTATGGATAAAAAACAAGACTTTTACCAGTTTTTCTGTGATGAAGACCATGTGAGAGGGATATTACCGCATTATGAAGAACATGATATGAAGCAGATTAGCAAGATGACACATCTTGATTGGTTTAGCTATCCAGTTTGGGATCCTACAGTATCAGTGCAAAAGAAACCCCTTGAACAAGAAACTATGGTGCTTTTTGACTATAAGGTACGCAGTTCACTTACAGGTGATGTTAGTACTTATCTTGTTAATATCTAGATATAATTTCTCGCTGTGAAACAATACATAGATATTAAAGGATGCGTAGTAACATATAAGATAAAAGAAAGTACGGGCGAAAAAGTGATAAAAGATTATATATGTGTAGATATCGAGGCAACAGGTTTACAACCAAAAGCGGAAAAAATCATAGAAATTGGTGCGATTAAGGTGAGAAACCTAGAAATCGTAGATACTTTCTCGACCTTTGTATATCCAGGAAAGCCGTTAACGAAACGAATCATAGAGTTGACTGGTATTACAGATGCAGATTTAGAAAATGCCCCATTAGTTAAAGAAATTATTGAGGATTTTCACATGTTTTGTGAAGATTTGCCACTATTAGGGCATAATATTATATTGGATTACGCCTTTTTGAAAAGAGCAATGGTGGATGAACGACTCACATTTGAGCGATCAGGTGTGGATACACTCAAGATTTCTAGGAAATATTTGTCGGAATTAGAAAGTAGGGCACTTGGTGCATTGACTAAACATTTTCAAATAGAACATAAGGCGCACAGAGCATTAGAGGATGCGAAGGCAACGCATTTACTTTATAAACGGATGATAGAGTCTTTCTATGAACGAGATATTGCAGCTGGCCTTACAAGCTTTGCGGCAAAACCACTACAGTATCAAGCAAAAAGACAAACCCTCTTGACTATTGCACAAAAAGAGCAGATACTCAGATTATGCGAACGAGATGGGATTGCATTAGAGCGAGATGTTACACTCATGACAAGGTCAGAGGCTAGCAGGTGGATTGAGCATAGATTACAGTCTAGCAGAGTTGCAAAAGAATAAAGAGTTTGCTATACTAAGTAAAATTCTAAAACATAGTATTGAAAGAGAGGAATTGTTATTTCTATGAAGATGAAAAGAGCAACAAAAAATAAATTAAAGAGAATAGCTTCGATTGTAATATGTGTATTTCTCGTAATTGCGATGGTAGCACCATTGTTAACAAGTATTTTCTATTAATAATAGAGAAGGGGAATATTTTCTATGAAAATAAAAACAGGCAGGTTTTTAACGATACTAGCCGTGATGTTTCTAGGACTTTGCATGACGACACAGGCAGCTAGTAGTAGGAGCTTAGAGGCTCCTAACGGAGTTACAATTGAGGGCGTTAATGTTTCTGGCATGAGCGAGGATGAAATAGAAGTATGGCTTACAGAGTATATGAAGGAGCTAGCAAATACTGAGATTATATTTGATTATGATGGGATTACATCATATACCTATATGCCGAGTGAGTTCGCATTAACTTGGACGAATACGGATATCATAGATGAGATTTTCACATATGGTACGCAGGGAAATGTAATCGAGAGATATAAAGCATTAAAGGATTTAGAAATAGAAGGTGTAGCGTATACGCTAGAGTTTTCTTTGGATGAAGAAGCGATTATGTTAGCACTTACAGATATAGCGACAGCATATGATATGGAGGCTGAAAATTATCATTTGACGCGCGTAAATGGCGAGTTTAGCGTTGTGGAAGGACTAACAGGATATGCTATGAATATAACTGCATCCTGTGATGCAATCATGAGCTATTTGTCACGTGAATGGGATAGAGAACCTGCTACAATAGCACTTGTCGTAGAAGTAACAGAACCACTAGGCTCACAATCAGAGTTATCATCAGTGCAGGATGTACTTGGTACATTTTCTTCTTCAGCGGCAACCTCATCGAGTTCGCGAGTTGGCAATATTACAAATGGTGCTTCTTTGATTAATGGAGTTACTGTATATCCTGGTGAAGAGTTTGATTTTCAGTCATTTTGTTCCCCATACACAATAGCGAATGGCTACTATGTAGGGCAAGCATACTCTGGAGGTCAGGTTGTAGATAGTATCGGCGGTGGTATTTGTCAAGTTTCATCTACTTTATACAATGCAGTACTTAGAGCAGAGCTTGAGGTTACGATGAGATACAACCATTCGATGATCGTTAGTTATGTGCCGATTTCTACGGATGCTACTTTGGCAGAATCTGCAGGCAAAAGTTTTAAATTTGTGAACAATCTTGATACACCGATTTATATCGAAGCCTATGTTACATCAGGAAAACAAATTTATGTGACGATTTATGGTGAAGAATATAGAGATGAGAATAGAACTATAGAATATATTAGTGAAACGCTAGAGGTTATTAGCCCAGGTGCTGAGATTATCTACACCGATGCGAGTTTACCAATAGGATACGTTGATGTGAACAGTGCATACACAGGTTATAAATCGCAACTAGTAAAAGTTGTGAAGATAGATGGCGTAGAACAGAGTAGAGAAGTAGTAAATACGAGTAATTATTCAGCAGTTGCTAGATCAGCAACCTTTGGAACAGCTACAGATGACCCAGTAAAGCTAGAACATCTAAACGCTGCGATATCAACAGGTAGTATTGATCATACGATTAATATTATGAATACAGTACTTACTTGGACTACAGAAGAAGTGACAGAATAAAAGAGGTGAATCGTGTTATGAACATAGGTAAGGTGCCGGAAAGTGTGTTAAAGCGTTCCGTACTCAAATATGTAAAACAGAATATAACAACTTCTGAGAAAAGGGCAGATATCGGGTGCGATTGTGCCCTTTTTTCAGAACCCTTTGGCTTAGAGCAAGGTTCAGCAACGGCTGTATATATTGGAAGAACGAAATATGCTATCATTAGAGCGATGAAAAAAGTACGCAATAACTTGATTACGGCAGGAATAGCTCTAACAGCTGTTCAAATATCTATCGTTCTTTCAGAAAACATCTATGAATCTGAGCTTCGTCATATGATGGAGGAAGCCAAAGAATATGCGAATAAGCATAAGATTACAATATTAGGTGGACATACTTGCGTGAGTAAGGATGTGAGTGCGCCAGTTATTACGGTGACTGGGTTTGGGTGGGAACCAGCTTATCAGCAAGGTACCATCGCACCAGAAATGGATATTGTGATGACGAAATGGATTGGATTAGAAGGAAGTGCATATCTTGCGCAGGAGCAGGAAGAAAAGCTTGCTACAAGATTACCTCTTAGATTGATTCACGAGGTCACTACCTATGATCAACACTTATCTATAGTATCAGAGGCCGCCATCGCCATCAAGTCTGACATTTGCACGATGCATGATGTCTCGGGTGGTGGAATATTCAGAGCACTTTGGGAGCTTGTTGAAGGTACGGATGTTGGACTTAAGATTTATTTGAAGAAAATTGCAGTTAAGCAAGAAACAATAGAGGTTTGTGAATTTTTTGGATTAAATCCTTATGAATTATTATCAGGTGGAGCCCTTCTTATTGTAACAAAACAGGGTGATAAGCTTGTAGAAGAGCTAGAGCAGGCAGGAATCTTAGCCACGGTGATCGGTGAGACTACAGATGACCATGATAAGATTATTATCAATCAACATACTGATGGGATAGAGACGAGATATCTTGATAAACCTAAAACAGATGAAATAGATCGTATTTAAGAGAAAGGCGCAAGACATGAGAGATAAAATTATTAAAATGATAGAGAAAAATAGCCGTATTAATACAGATGAAATGGCAATCTTACTTGGAGAAAGTGAAATTGATATTGTAAATGAAATGGCAAGTATGGAAGCAGAAGGAATTATTTGTGGTTATCATACATTGATTAATTGGGAAAAAACAACAAGTGAGAAAATCACTGCGCTTATTGAAGTGCGTGTTACACCACAAAGAGGTCAAGGCTTTGATAGTATTGCTGAGCGCATCTTTAACTATCCAGAGGTATATGCAGTGTTTTTGATTTCAGGTGGTTATGACTTACTAGTAACAATTGAAGGTAAGAGCTTAAAGGAAGTATCTAGCTTTGTTTCTGATAAACTTTCTACCATAGATGCAGTGCTTAGTACTGCGACACATTTTGTACTCAAAAAATACAAAGACCACGGAACTGTTTTATCAAGTATGAAAGAAGATGAAAGGGAGCTTATTACACCATGAGACCATTATCAGAGACCGTTGTGAATATAAAGCCATCTGGTATTCGTAAATTTTTTGATATTGTAAGTGAGATGCAAGATGCTATTTCGCTTGGTGTTGGCGAGCCTGATTTCGACACACCATGGCATATCAGAGATGAAGGTATTTTTTCCCTTGAAAAGGGGAGAACCTTTTATACATCGAATGCTGGCTTAAAAGAGCTTAAAATAGAAATTACAAAATACATAGAACGAAGACATCACGTAACCTATGATTACAATCAAGAAGTAATTGTAACAGTGGGTGGATCAGAAGCAATTGATATAGGTTTGCGCGCGATGTGTAACCCGGGAGATGAGGTTATTATCCCTCAACCAAGTTATGTTTCCTACGAGCCATGTACAATCCTTGCAGGTGCGAAACCGGTGATCATCAGCCTCTTAGAAGAGGATGAGTTTAGACTCACACCAGCACAGCTAAAGGCAGCGATTACAGATAAGACAAAGGTTTTGATTCTTCCATTTCCAAACAATCCAACTGGAGCTATTTTAGAAGAAGATGATTTGTTAGGATTAGCGGAGATTATTATAGAACATGATTTATATGTTATGAGCGATGAAATTTACGCAGAGCTTAGCTATAAAGGCAAGCATAAATCCATCATTGAACTTCCAGGAATGAGAGAAAGAACAATTCTCATTAATGGATTTTCTAAATCCTATGCGATGACAGGTTGGAGATTAGGCTATGCATGTGGTCCAGAAGAACTTATACAGCAAATGGTGAAAATACATCAATTTGCTATTATGTGCGCACCTACTACAAGCCAATATGCGGCAGTAGAAGCACTTAAAAA
The DNA here is from genome assembly GCA_044425805.1 of Lachnospiraceae bacterium. Taxonomy (GTDB): domain Bacteria; phylum Bacillota; class Clostridia; order Lachnospirales; family Lachnospiraceae; genus RGIG6307. The sequence goes on from JAWXVC010000007.1 coordinate 180,341, forward strand.
CGGTGATGAAGATGTTGCAACTATGAAAGAGGCTTACAATCAAAGAAGAAGATTTCTCATGCATGCATTCCGTCAAATGAACCTAGCATGTTTTGAGCCATATGGGGCTTTTTACGTTTTCCCATCGATCAAAGAGTTTGGACTTTCAAGTGAAGAATTTGCGATTAGACTTCTCGAGGAAGAAAAGGTCGCAGTAGTGCCTGGTACAGCATTTGGAGATTCTGGAGAAGGATTTATTCGTATTTCATACGCATACTCTATTGATAACTTGAAAATCGCTGTAAGTAGAATAGAAGCTTTCATAGAAAGATTAAGATTAGAAAAGAAGGAACAATAACGTGCATATAGTATTACATCAACCAGAAATTCCAGCAAACACTGGGAATATTGCTAGAACCTGTGTAGCCACGGGAACACCCCTACACCTAATAGAACCTTTAGGATTTCGTCTTGATGAGAAAAGCATCAAAAGGGCAGCTATGGACTATTGGAAGGACTTAGAAGTTTATCGATACGTCAACTTTGATGAGTTTTTAGAGAAAAATCCAAATGCAAAAATTTGGATGGCTACAACAAAAGCCAAACACGTATACAGTGATGTCTCTTATGGAGAAAACGACTATATTATGTTTGGCAAAGAAAGTGCAGGTATTCCAGAAGAAATTTTAGTAAATTATGAGGAGACCTGTATCCGTATTCCGATGGAAGAGAAGATACGCTCTCTTAATCTATCTAACTCGGTTGCAATTTGCCTCTATGAAGGCTTAAGACAACAAGAATTTAAAAGTATGCAGCTAGAAGGTGAACTTCATAGATTGCATTGGAGCGAATAAATACAAATTTCTAGGATTATATGTCGTCTTCTGACTCATAAACCGGTAGTGTGAAGATAAATTCGCTACCAGCATTTTCTGTACTGATCACATTGATGTGTTCACCATGTGAATGCATGATTTCTCTTGTGATAGCGAGGCCTAGACCAGTTCCGGTTTTGTCCTTGCCCCTAGAAGAATCAGATTTATAAAATCTATCCCAAACAAGCTTTAGTTCATCCTTAGGGATCCCGAGTCCGTGGTCCTTAACGGAGACATAGAGCTTGTTTTTTTTGAGGGTTGTTTCGATTTTAATCGTACCATGAGGGTGACTGAATTTGATGGCATTATCTAATAGATTATAAAGCACCTGCTGTATTTTACTCATGTCTGCAAAAACAGGCATTTTTTCATCTGTTAAAATAAGGTTGATACGAATGAATTTTTTGTCACAAGTTCCCTCAAAAGAAGCAACGGTATTGCGGATAATCTGGTTCATATCAAACACAGCTTTATCTAGGAGCATTCCCTTTGTATTGAGGTTATTTAACTGTAAAAGACCATTTGTAAGCTTCGTTAATCGGTTCGTTTCATTGAGAACGATAGAAATATATTTTTCGTGAAGTTCAGCTGGAATAGTGCCATCTAACATAGCTTCTAGGTAGCCTCTAATCGATGTAAGTGGTGAGCGAAAATCATGGCTTACATTTGCAACAAATTTCTTTTGATCATCCTCTACACGAGAGATTTCTTTGGCCATATAGGACATAATCGTTGCAAGATAACCGATTTCATCATTACTCTCTGGCTGCAATTCATAGTGAAAATTACCAACTGCATAGTGCTTTGATGCTGCAACAATATGTCTGATAGGACGATAGATAAAAGTCGTAAAAAAGATTAATATTATGATAGTTAATAGTAAAATAATTGATGCAACTAAGAAAACAATATTCTGCAAATTATTAGAAGAAGCTAATACATTGGATAGATCATAATGAATAATAACATAGCCATTGACCTCTAAATCGTTGGTAATCGGTGCTAAAACAGTAAGCTGTTGGGTTTCAAAATAGTCCCAAAAGGTCCCAGTTGTATAATAACTTCCAATAAAAGCAGAGGGGTCAAACTCCTCTATTATGGTTACTTCACTCATGTCAAGATCTGTTGAAGAATCGAGAACCATACGACCACTTGGATTTAAAATCCATATGTCAGCATCAAAAAACACCTGTAATGCATCTATTTGAGTCTTTACAGTTTCGAGCGAAATATCGTTTGTATATAGCTTGCTAGCATAGGTATCTGCGATATAATTTGCTTCCGAATAAAGGGAGCTTGCTTCTTCTTTTACAAGATAATTGGTCAGCATATTAGGCAAAAAAAGACCGATTATAACCAAGGAAAACAAAGCAAAAATAAGATAACCTAATAAAAATTTTAGGTAAATTGACTTATTCATATAAATAAATGTACCTTCCCTAAGAGTATTTATCGGAGTTCGAACTTATAGCCGATTCCCCAGATAGTTGAAAGCTTCCACTGTTCGTGGTCTTTGATTTTTTCACGTAAACGCTTGATATGAACATCGACTGTTCTTGTATCACCTATATATTCATAGCCCCAGATTTGATCGAGTAGCTGTTCTCTTGTAAACACGTGATTTGGTGAAGCAGATAAAAAATATAATAGTTCTAATTCTTTTGGTGGCATATCAATATTTGTTCCCATGTATGTAACAGAATAGTTTGTGAGATTTACTTCTAAGTCTGTATAAACAACTTTTTTGGTATTAATATTCACTGGTTCTATAGCAGGCGTTTTGTATCTACGAAGTACTGCCTTTACTCTAGCGACAAGCTCCTTTGAGTCAAAAGGCTTTTCAACATAATCATCTGCACCAAGTTCTAGACCAAGAACCTTGTCGAAGACCTCACCCTTAGCTGAGAGCATAATAATAGGGGTGGCTTTCGTTGCTCGGATTTCGCGGCACACCTGATACCCATCGATTCCTGGTAACATTAAGTCCAATAAAACGAGATTTGGCTCAAACCTGCTGTGCTCTATTAGCGCACTTTCTCCATCGTGTACGATTTTGGTGTCAAAACACTCCTTTGTGAGGTAGAGCGAAAGAAGCTCTGCAATGTTTTCATCGTCATCTACAATTAAAATTTTTTGTTTCCCTGGCATAATAATATCCTCCCTGTCTAAAATTTTTATTTAAATTCTGCAATTGTAACCCCTGCATCACCTTCGCCATATTCCCCAAGACGAAAGCTTTTGATGTAAGTGGCACGTTTTAAATGTTGTGCAACGGCACCACGTAGGGCACCAGTTCCTTTTCCGTGTACGATACGGACACTACCTAAATGAGATAAATACGCATCATCTAAATATTTATCCAAACGAGAAATAGCCTCATCTATAGTACAACCAAGTAGATTGATTTCCGGTGAAATCTGAAATGACTTAGACATCTTGATCTTGGAAGTATTCATAGATTGTAACACCCCTTTTGGTGCAGGTTCATCAGCAATCAACATCAAATCAGTTAGCTTTACTTGTGATTTCATAATGCCACACTGTATGAAAACATTTCCTTTTTTGTCTGGCATCGAGCTGATAGTTCCTGTAAAACCAGTAGATAAAACCTTGATGCTATCACCGATTTTGATGTCTTTTTCGGTTAGCTTTTTAGTCGTGGACGGTTGTGTGTTTTTCAGTGTTAGCTTTTCGTTTTTCTCGCTGATTTTGTTGCGTAGCTTTTGGCGTTCTTTTTCTAAATCACCTACGGTATTAGATTTAGCTTTTGTCATAGAACGGATGGTTTCATCTGCAACCTCCTTTGCCTCTTGCAAAATAGCACGAGCCTTTTCATTTGCCTCACGTAGGATTTTTTCTTTTGATTCTTGCATCTTTGCTTGATTAGTTTTCATCTGTTCACGCAAGGATTCTATTTCTTTTTTGTATGTTTCTAGTTCTTTTTGGTCACGCTCTAAGGCGATACGACTCGTTTCTAGGTCGGCGATTACATCTTCAAAGCTCTCATTTTCAGAGCTGATTTGTCTCTTCGCACCGACAATAATCTTCTTTGGAAGTCCGAGCTTTTCAGAGATAGCAAAAGCATTACTCTTACCAGGAATACCGATTAAAAGTCTGTAGGTAGGCCTTAATGAGGCAACATCAAATTCACAGCATGCGTTTTCAACAAACGGTGTTGAAAGTGCGTAGAGTTTAAGTTCACTATAATGCGTAGTAGCCATGGTACGAATACCTCTGTCATGCAAATGGTTGAGAATCGAAATGGCAAGTGCAGCTCCTTCTGTAGGATCTGTTCCAGCACCTAGCTCATCGAATAAGCAAAGTGAGTTGCTATCTGCATATTTTAAAATCGTAACGATGTTGGTCATATGAGAGGAGAAAGTACTAAGACTTTGCTCGATACTCTGCTCATCACCAATATCAGCATATACCTTTGTGAAAAGTCCCAATTGAGACCTGTCAAGTGCAGGAATATGAAGACCTGCCTGCCCCATGAGTGTAAATAATCCTACAGTTTTAAGTGAAACAGTTTTACCACCAGTATTAGGACCTGTTACGATGAGTAAATCAAAATCCTTGCCTAAATGGATATCGATAGGTACAACCTTTTTCTTGTCTAAAAGGGGATGACGTCCTCCACGAATCTGTATGAGGTGCGCATTATTAAAAACCGGTTTCGTAGCATTCATATCAAGTGCAAGATGCGCTTTTGCAAATATGAAATCAAGTAGTGTCATAATGCGTTGGTTTTCAGTGATTTCTTCAGTATAAGAACTAGCAGATACACTTAAATCAGCAAGAATAATATCGATTTCTTCTTGCTCTTTAATCTCTAGCTCACGGATTTGGTTGTTCAATGAAACAATCGCTGCAGGTTCAATAAAAAAGGTAGAACCAGAAGAAGATTGATCGTGAATCATACCTTGAACGTGGTTTTTGTATTCAGACTTTACGGGTAGACAATATCTGTTGTTACGCATCGTAATCACGGCATCTTGAAGCATAGAGCGCATAGAGCCATTTAATAAGCTGTTAAGCTGTGTGTGAATGCGATCACCAACGATTTGAAGCTGTCTACGGACATGTTTTAGTCCAGGAGAAGCATCATCTGCGAGTTCATCCTCTGATATAATGCACTTACGAATCTCAGTGGAAATAGGCGTGAGTGGCTGTAGGGTATCGAAAAGTTCTGCAAGAGAATCAGAAAGTGTCGATTCCTTTTCAGTTCTTGAATAGCTCTTCACACGAGAGACATTTTCAAGGAAGTTCGCTAGGCGAAGTAACTCTGAGCAAGATAATACACTTCCGATTTCTAAAGATTTCATGGCAAAGCCAAAATCCTTGGTATGACCAAAGGAAGGGTTACCCTTGGCAAATATGCGAGCAAGTGCATCACTTGTTTGAAGCTGTGCGAGCTCAATCTCTTCTAAATCAGTAGAAGGGATAAGTGTTTCACACAGTTCCTTGCCAGGTGCTGAAGTTGCTTTATTTGTTAATAGTTCGATGATTTTATGATATTCTAGGATTTGTAAGCCTTTTTTATTCATAGCTGTGCAATTGCCTCCAAAGTACTCTTATTATGGCATAAAGTATAACATGAAATACCTATAAAGACTAGAAAATCTTGCGATAGCATACCTTGATATAGGAAAGGAATTCAGTTATACTAATGAAATAGCTTTCAAGATGAACATGGAGGTAAAAAAGATTTATGAAACATGAAGATGATATGAACCAATACGTCTCAGAGAAGATTAAAATGAGACCGCTCAATAAGAAAAAAATTGCCCAAAAAACATTTTTCGCTGCAGTATCAGCAGTTTTGTTTGGAGTCATTGCCTGTTTGACCTTTGTACTGCTGATTCCTATTTTTGAGGACACTTTTTTCCCGGAGGAACGTGCGACAATAGAATTTTCTGAGGATACAGACTTTACGATAGATGAGATGAATCCAGAGGAAATGCTACTTCAAGATACTCCAGATTTGGATATTGAAGAAGAAATCGAAGAGAGAATAGAGGCATTACTTCCTGTTATGGATGAAGTATCAAAAATCGAAGAAGCTGAGGGCTTAGCTACAGAGTTTTCACAACTGGTTGATTCTTGGAAAAAAGGCTATGTTACAGTTTCTTGTGTCACAAGTGAAGTGAGTTTTTTAGATACGACAGCACTACAAGAATATAGTGCAACAGGTGCGATTATAGCGGATAATGGACTCGAGCTTTTGATTTTAGTGGATGACAGCTTTTATAAATCGCAAGGAAGCCTTGAGATAGAACTGTATAATGGAACAATTTACAGGGGAGAGATTTATGGGCAAGATAGTAACTCAGGACTTATGGTAGTTGCTATTAACAAACAAAACATCCCTACAGAAACACTTGAAAACCTTGAAATCGTCTCACTTGGAACATCTAATCATAATGGACTGCTAGGTAGTATGGTGGTAGCATATGGAAACCCGATGGGTAGTGTTGATTCAGTATTATATGGTGTGGTAAGCGCAACAAAGATAACAGTTTCAGCAGAGGATATGAATTACTACTTAGTCTATACCGATATGTTTGGTAGTGAGAACCAAGCGGGGTTTTTGTGTGAACTAGACGGAGCAATCTGTGGGATTCTTACAAGCAAATACAGTGAAGATGGTATGGAACAGTTCATAACAGCCATTGGTATCAGTGAACTGAAAAAGACAATTGAGAAAATGTCAAATAGACTTGAGATTCCATATCTTGGTATTGAAAGTGTTGAGATTTCAGAGACCTCCTATCAGACTGAGTCGATACCACGCGGTGCTTATGTAGCGAAGATTACACTAGATTCGCCAGCCATGCAGGCAGGCATCTTGCCAGGTGATTTTATAGTAGAGCTTGATGGCAAAGAAATCATGACGATATCGCAGTACACCACGCAGCTATATAGTTTGGCGGCGAATTCAACGGTGTCTGTTGTAGTGGCGAGAAAGACGCAAGGTGAATATCGTGAAATCGAACTTGAAATTACCTTAGGAAGCTTGTAGTGTTCTGAAAATGTCATACTTGGCTATGGATATATAAATCCACGCAATTCACAAAATTCACAATATTGCAAGCTTCCCCAGGTGATTTTAAGTTTGAATCACGATATTTTGGGAAAGAAAAAGAAAGAAAAAGAAGGAAGAAAAGGATAAAAGGATGAAGTATATAAAGGATTATAAGGATGGAGATAGGGTGTCGGAGATTTATTTGTGTAAGCACAAGCAGTCTGCGATGACGAAGAATGGGAAGTCGTATGAGAATGTTATTTTACAGGATAAGACAGGTACGTTAGATGGCAAGATTTGGGATCCAAACAGCATGGGAATTGCTGATTTTGATGGACTTGATTATATCGAGGTATTTGGTGATGTGACGAGTTTCCAGGGTGCACTACAGGTGAGCATCAAGCGAGTTCGTAGATGCAGCGAGGGTGAGTACAATCCAGCAGATTATTTACCAGTGAGTAAGAAGGGGCTTGGTACGATGTATGCAGAGTTAAAAGCAATCATTGAATCCTTCCAAAATCCTTATTTGAAAGCACTTGCGACAGAGTTATTTGTAACAGATGTTGATTTTGCAAAGAAGTTTTGTAATTCATCAGCAGCAAAAACAATTCACCATGGTTTCGTTGGTGGATTATTAGAACACACACTGAGTGTTGTGAAGCTTTGTGATTATTATGCGGGTGTATATCCACTTATTAATAGAGATTTATTATTAACAGCAGCGATGTGCCATGACATTGGTAAAACTGTTGAGTTATCACTTTTCCCAGAAAATGACTATACAGATGATGGGCAGTTATTAGGACATATTATGGTTGGAACTGAGATGATTCATGATAAAATCAAGAAAATTCCAGGTTTTCCACATGTACTAGAAACACAATTAAAACACTGTATTCTATCTCATCATGGTAAGTTAGAATATGGTTCACCAAAAGTACCTGCATTACTCGAGGCACTTGCACTTAATTTTGCGGATGAGACAGATGCGAAATTACAAACATTTACAGAAATTCTAGAAAATTCAAACGGTAATCCAGATTGGTTAGGCTACAATAGATTATTTGAAAGCAATTTAAGAAGCACTAGAATGGAATAGCGAAGGGACAAAAAGTTCAATGGAATACAACAAAGACAACAGTAACAATGGCGACAAAAAGGCATACGGCGAGCGTAAATCATACGGGGAAAAGAAACCATACGGCGAACGCAAATCATACGGAGAAAAGAAACCATATGGAGAAAAGAAACCATACGGAGAACGTAAATCATATGGAGATAAACCACGATACGAAAGTAAAGATGGGGAACGTAAACCATACGGAGAAAAGAAACCATACGGGGAACGTAAATCATATGGAGATAAACCACGATACGAAAGTAAAGATGGAGAACGTAAATCATACGGAGATAAACCACGATACGAAAGTAAAGATGGCGAACGCAAATCATATGGCGAAAAGAAACCATACGGGGAACGCAAGTCATACGGAGATAAACCGCGATACGAGAGTAAAGATGGAGAACGTAAACCATACGGAGAACGTAAGTCATATGGAGATAAACCGCGATACGAAAGTAAAGATGGAGAACGTAAATCATATGGCGAAAAGAAACCATACGGGGAACGCAAGTCGTACGGAGATAAACCGCGTTATGAAAGTAGGGATGGTGAAAGAAAAAGTTATGGCGACAGAAAACCAGACGGTGAAAGAAGAAGCTATGCTGATAGAAAACCTGCTTATGATAGAAGAGATCGTAAAGATTCAGAATATGAAAAGAACGATATTTTCGACTTAACTATTAGTGATTTAGGTAGTGACGGCGAAGGTGTTGGTAAAATTGATAACTTCGCATATTTTGTAAAGGATGCGATTCCAGGTGACGTGATCAAAGCCCGAGTTACAAGAGATAAGAAGAGTTTTGCTTTTGCTAGATTAGAAGAAATTGTGACACCTTCTGAAAACAGAGTAGAACCAAAATGTCCACACCATAAAGCTTGTGGCGGATGTCAAATCCAAGCACTTTCTTATGAAAAACAATTGGAATATAAGCAAAATAAAATTTACAATAACCTATTGAGAATTGGTGCTGTAGAAGAGGAACTTATCAAAGAAACAATGGAGCCAATCGTAGGAATGGAAACACCTTATCGTTATAGAAATAAGGCACAATATCCATTTGGGACAGATAGATATGGTAAAATCGTGACTGGATTTTATGCAGAACGCTCTCACAATATTATTTCTAGTACAGAATGTTACCTTGGTACAGAGGAAAATAAAGAAATTCTTGATATTATTATCAAATTTATGGAAGAAAAAGGAATTACTGCATACAGTGAAAAGGATTTTACAGGAGCAGTACGTCACGTGCTAATTCGTAAAGGCTTTACAAGCGGTGAGATTATGGTCTGTCTTGTACTTAATATGCACCAAACGACTTGGGATAGAGAAACAAGAGCAGTACGTGCTTTTAAATCGCAAGAATTTATAGATAGACTATGTACTGTAAAAGGCATGACAAGTATTAGTGCAAACTTAAATACAAGACGTGACAATGTTATTATGGGACATGATACAGAAGAAATCTGGGGCTCGGCTGTGATTTCTGATACGATCCATGTACGTGATGTGGCAAATGACTTTGCATTTACAGGGGAAGAATTAACCTTCCATATTTCACCACTTTCGTTTTACCAAATCAACCCAGTTCAAACAGAAAAGCTCTATAGCATCGCACTAGATTACGCAGGACTTACAGGCAAAGAAACCGTTTGGGATTTATATTGCGGTATCGGAACAATCTCTCTATTCTTAGCGCAAAAAGCTGGTAAAGTATATGGTGTTGAAGTGATTGAACCTGCTATTTTGGATGCACGTGAAAATGCAGTTAGAAATAATATTACAAATGCAGAATTTTTCGTGGGTGAAGCAGAAGTTGTACTTCCTGAAAAATTCAAAACAGAAGGAATTGGAGCAGATGTCATCGTAGTAGACCCACCTCGTAAGGGATGCGATCAGACTTGCCTTGATACAATGCTTGAAATGAAACCTGAGAAAATCGTTTATGTAAGCTGCGATAGTGCAACACTTGCAAGAGATGTAAAGATTCTTCGCGAGGGCGGATATGAGATCAAGAAGTGGAGAGGGGTTGACCAATTCGGACACACCAGCCACGTAGAATGTGTGATTTTATTACAGCAACAATAATGATTAGAAAAAATTCCTAATTATGTGAGAGTAGAGGAAGTTTGGATGAACAGTAATGATTTAGTTATTTTTAGAGATGGTGACTTGAATTTAGAGGTATCTATAACTCCTGATAATGATACTGTTTGGCTTACAGCGAACCAAATGGCGGAGCTTTTTACGAAAGATGAAAAGACGATTAGAAAGCATATAAATAATGTTTTTAATGATGAAGAATTAATAAAAGAGAACAACACGCAAAAATTGCGTGTTGAAGGGGTAAAACAATTAGTGCCTTTTTATAATCTGGATGTCATTATTTCTGTTGGCTATAGAGTGAAGTCAAAAAGAGGTATTGCTTTTCGCAAATGGGCTAATGCTATTTTGAAAGACTACATAATTAAAGGATATGCAGTAAATAATAACCGTATGAACCAATTGAATGAGGTGATACAGGTTATGAAAAGAGTAGAAACCACAAGGAACTATTTCAAACTATATCCATCATTGCAGGAGAAATCAGCACATTCTTATTGTTTAACTTAATTTTTTGTATGATATGAAAAATAAGAAGTAGTATTTGAGTCGATGAAAATTGATTTGAATGCTACTTCTTTTCTTATATCTACATAATACGAGTACCGTGAGAGAAAATATATAAATGATTGATTTTCACCATATAATACAGTATAATTGTATTAGGTGGTGAAAATATGATAAAAAATATATTTATGTTACGTTCAGAGCTTTCTGAATATGCGAATCCAGATATGAAAGTTCTGAGTTTGGTTAAGCAAGGTGAGTTAATTCCTATTATAAAAGGTATTTATGAAACAGATAAATCCACGCAAGGCCATTATTTAGCATCCGCCTTATATGGACCATCTTATCTATCGTTCGAGTTTGCCCTTAGTTATCATTCGTTGATTCCAGAAGTGGTATATAACTTTACTTGTGCTACTTTTGAAAAGAAAAGATCAAAACAATATAATACACCTTTTGGTGTGTACACATACAGAGATGTACCGAGTGGTGCTTACCCTATAGAAGTTATGCTTAAAATTGAAAACGGATATAGCTATCAACTTGCCACACCAGAAAAAGCAATATGTGATATGCTTTACAAAATACCTCCTCTTCAAAATTCAAACAATCTTAAATATTTATTGTTTGAAGATTTAAGAATAAGTGAGAGTGATTTTTATTCTTTAGATTTACAAAAAATGTCTGATATAAGTCAATTATATCAAACAAAAAATCATAAATTGTTATGTTCATTACTAAGGAAAGGGAATAAAAATGGATAATATATTAAATCAGATGATAGGTGCTTATGAGAATATAACTGTTTTAGATAAGAAAAATAGTATCAAAGAAGTTATGCAAGAAATTGTCCTCTGCGGACTCAGTCGTGCAGGTTTTTTTAAATATGCCGCTTTTTATGGAGGTACTGCACTTAGAATATTTTATGGTTTAGATAGATTTTCTGAAGATTTAGATTTTTCATTAAAAGTAGCTGATCCTGAGTTTGATTTAAATGACTTTTTACCACTTCTTGAGAAAGAAGTTAAATCATATGGTGTAAATTTTGATATAGAAGAAAAAATTAAAAGTGGAGACAGTAATATAAAATCTGCATTTTTAAAGGGCAACACCAAAGAACATCTACTAATCTTTTATAACGAGCAAATACCTTCTATCCCACATAATGAAATCATTAAAGTCAAAGTGGAGGTAGATGTAAATCCTCCTGAATTTGCGACCTTTGAAAATAAATTTAGACTCTTACCAATTCCATATCAAGTGACTTTATATGACAAGTCTTCTCTTTTTTCAGGCAAACTCCACGCTGTTATTTGCAGAGGCTGGAAAAGTAGGATTAAGGGTAGAGATTTGTATGATTATATTTTTTATTTGTCAAACAATACCCCATTTAATTTAAAACACTTAGAAGCAAGGCTAAAACAAACCGACTTCATTCCAAGTGAAAAAGAAATCACATTGGATGATGTAAAAAAAATTTTGTGTGACAGATTTAGAACCATTGACTTTGCACAAGCGAAACAAGATGTATTACCATTTATAAAAAACGTAAATGCACTCGACATATGGAGTGAAGAATTTTTTGTAGCAATTACGGAAAACTTGAGGGCAGAATAATTAGTGAATTACCATAGTGCCGACATGGAATAATCTTAATGTCTATATTGATCAAAGGCATCTTTTTTACAGGAACCTTGGAATACGCACTCGTCACAATTTGGACGTAATGCCTTACAGTGATAACGCCCAAAAAAGATAAAACTATGATGTGCCTGATTCCAGCGGTTTCTATCGAGCTTTCGCTTTAATTTTCGTTCTACATCTTCCACTTTATCATCAAACTTTGCAAGCCCCAATCGCTTAGATACGCGCTCTACATGAGTATCTACAGCAAATGCGGGTATGTCAAAGGCAACCGATAAGACTACATTTGCAGTCTTTCTGCCTACGCCTGCGAGGCTAGTCAATTCCTTCATGGTAGCTGGAACTTGGCTGTCAAATTCTAAAACTAGCGATGTCGCTAGGGATTTTATCATTTTCGACTTATTTCTATAAAGTCCTATCTTGGAGATATATCCTTCTATTTCTCTGATCTCTCCTTGCATTAAATCTTCTGGTGTTGGAAAACGTTCAAATAATGCAGGTGTCACTTTGTTTACTGCTTCATCTGTTGTTTGTGCACTAAGTACAACCGCAACAATCAATTCATAGGGGTTTCTATGATGCAACGCACATTCTGCATCTGGAAACATTTTTTCCATTTCATCTAATATATAACTGGCTTCCATTACTTTTCCTCCGCGCTTTATGATACTAGTATATCATTTTTTTTCATCCTTTTTCAATGCTAGATATGAAAAGCAATTGAAGAATAGAGTGTCGCAAGGTATAATGAACATAAAAAACGGAGATTTAAAAGGAGAACCCATGGAGTTTATACAAGCAAAACCTATTACAAATGAGATGTTTGCACAGCTATCTCCAGTACATGTTTTTCACAGGGAGATGCAGGCGACAGGTTATAAGCCTGATAAGAAGTATCAGAATCAACACATTCTATTCAGAAAGAAATTCTGCATAGAGAACATGGAAGCTACGACAATTAAAATCACAGCAGATGATTACTATAAGTTGTATGTGAATGGCACCTTTGTGATGCAAGGGCCAGCACCTAGTTATCACTTTGCATATTATTTTAATGAAGTTGATATTACGCAGTATTTGCATGAGGGCGAGAATGTGATTGCAGTACACACGTATTATCAAGGGCTGATCAACCGTGTTTGGGTGAGTGGCGATTTGTGCCACATGCTGATTGCGGAAGTGATGCAGGGTGAGCAGGTGGTGTGTGCGACAGACGAGACATGGAAGAATCACATACATACAGCCTTTTATGATTGTAAGAAAAAGATTGGCTACGATACAGGATTTGCAGAGGGCTATGATGCTAACGCAAAAGAAGTTGGATTCGAAAAGGATGACTTTGATGACTGTGGCTGGGCTACTTCAAAGGTGAGAGAGGGCGATTACTATACCTTTTTGCCACAGCCTACGAAGGTGCTAGATATCTACCGAGTGAAACCTCATAGTATGGTGAAAACAGACTATGGGTATGCTATAGATTTGGGACAAGAAATGGTGTGCTACCTGACATTTAAGGCAAAGGGTGGCAGAGGTGATAAGATCATCATCCGCGCAGGAGAAGAGCTCTTAGAGGATGGACGTGTTAGGTATGACATGCGCTGTAACTGCTATTATGAGGAAGAGTTTATACTCGGTGAGCAGATGAGCACCTACGTGCAATATGATTACAAGGCATTTCGCTATGTAGAGCTACACATTCCACAGGGGGCTAGTATCGATGAGGGGAGCTTTGAGATTATCGTGAGACATTATCCTTTCCAGGCAGCAGTTACTTGTAAAAGCGAGGATGAAACGGTGCAAAAGATCTGGGATTTATGTGCCAATACGATTAAATACGGCATGCAAGAGGTACTAGTGGACTGCCCGACCCGTGAAAAGGGACAATATCTCGGCGATGCTACGATTACTGCGATATCACATGCATTGTTAACTGGAAATGCTGACTTTTTGAAGAAAACCCTCTGGGATTTTGCAAATACAAGCTTTATTTCTAAAGGGATTATGAGTGTTTCTAGTTGCAGTTTTATGCAAGAAATCGCGGACTACTCGTTGCAGTTTCCACTTCAAGTACTCTGGTGCTATCATTACACAGGTGATGTAAACTTCCTTAGAAGTATGCAACCATATGTGCAAAATGTTTGTGAGGATTTTCGTGCCCACGCAGGAGAAGGTGGACTGATCGAGGAGGTTGTAGAACAGTGGAATCTCGTTGACTGGCCTGCGAACCTACGTGACAATTATGATTTTGAGCTGACAAAGCCTATTGGAAAGGGCTATCACAATGTGATCAATGCCTTTTATTATGGGGCGATCAAGGCGTTTGAAGAGATAAATGAGATACTTGATATTGACTATGAGCCTACAGCTGAGTGCATTAAAGAATCCTTTATAAAAGCTTTTTATTGCGAAGAAACGCACCTTTTCGTAGATGCAAAGGGCAGCACGCATAGCAGCTTGCATGCCAATGTGTTACCACTTTTATTTGAAATGGCTTGTGGAAATGAAGCAGAAATGATCGCATTTTTGGATGAAAAAGGCATTACTACATGCGGTGTTTATATGGCGATGTTCTACTTGTTTGCTCTGAAAAACGCGGGCAGAGAAGATTTGATGTACAAGCAGCTTACTGCGAAAGGTGCATGGCAGAAGATGCTAGACCAAGGCGCAACGACCTGCTTTGAAGCATGGGGAAAAGAAGATAAGGTGAATTGTAGCCTCTTCCATCCTTGGGCTACAGGGCCGATTATGGTATTGGCGGACACGAGATTTCCGTTCTAGTAAAAGGTGTTTTACGTTGACGTGAAGGTATGCGGATAATAGTTTGTTTGAAAAGGAAGTGGAATAGTTGATGACACCAGTTTTTAGTATTATAACAGTCTCGTATCAAAGCGAGAAGACAATAAAAAGCACCATAGAATCTGTTCTAGCGCAGAGCTATGCGCATATAGAATATTTGATTATCGATGGAGCATCGAAGGACGAAACGGTAGCAATTGCTGAGGGATACCGAGATGCTTTTGAACAAAAAGGGTACACATATCGCATCGTGTCTGAACCAGACGGTGGGATTTATGATGCCATGAATAAAGGCATCAGGCTTGCAACGGGTGATTACATCGGCATTATCAATAGTGATGATTGGTATGAGGCAGATGCAGTTGAGAAGGCTTGTGCTTGCTTACAAAAAGAGCATTGTGATATTTCGGTGGGTTACATTCGCATGCATAAGACGGATGGTACTAACTTTGTCAAGCGCGCGAAGCTAGCGAAGTTACAGACCTCTAGGAACTGGAATCATCCAACGATGTTTGTAAAGGCAGAGGTTTATAAGGAACATCCTTTTCTACAAAAGGGCATCCACGATGACTATGGCTTCTACCTCGCTAGAGTGAAGGCTGGTGCAGATATTCGCATCATTCCGCAAGTGCTTGCGAACTTTCGCATGGGCGGCGTGAGTAATGCTAGAAGCATGAAGGCGTGTCGTAAGAGAATACAAGATCGCTACCAGTGGTGCTATAGAGTGAATGGGTATAGTAGACTTTACATGATCGAGTGTGTTCTGATCGAGGTGGCGAAGTACGTGCTAGGATAGTGTGAAAATGGAATGAATGAAAATGCTGTGAAATTCTCATGAGAGAGATTCACAGCATTTTTTTGAGTGTGGCAAGCATGCACTTATTTATTTAATAAATTCAAATACCCTTCCTGCGCCTCTTCAGCGATGCCAAGAGCTTTCATGGCATCTATATTTGATAAATGCAAATTTTTTACTAGGTTTTTGATAGAATTTACAATGGCGTTACTGACACCATCATCAAATCCATCATCAAACCCATCGTTAAACCCATCGTTGAACCCATCGTTGAATCCATCATCAAATATTGCTTGTCCTAAACTTCCCATTTTCGAAACCTCACTTTGTGCTTTTTTTGTAAGTGGTAAATCATACTCGCATGCCAATAAATCTGTTTTATCTTTTGGTTTTAGATTTCTAGAAAACAGAATATCAAGCATTCGTAGTAGACTTCCACGCTCAGCCTTGTCTTCATCACCAAGGTAGAGCATCGTCGTGTTCATTAAATCATAAGTTGCCTTGTCTTCTTGAAACGAGCCAAGAACGTTATCTTCGGTGATTGCGTAAGCTGTTATGCAGTTTTGGCGATATGCGGGTGGATTGGTGCAAATCCAAATGGAGTAGACCTTCCTAATGTTCTCATAATGAGAATCAGTAAAGTTCGCATCATTTTGAGAGGAGATGAGCCTACTACAATAATAAATGCCCCGTGTGACAAGTGGATATCCTGGATAGAAATCCGACTGTGCCTCAATGTTGATAATCAAACTGATGACTTCGCCATCAGACGGAGCGACAGCTAGGAACTTGATGTCAAAGGTGACAGTGCCCTCTGTGACCGTGCTATCCTCCTGTGCGGAGCCGATAATCCTAGGAGCTTGATTTGTTTGATCTGGATGCACGGGAACTGCATCCACTTGGATGTGACCCTCTATGTAGTGGTCTGCGATTTCTTTTGTGGTAAAATTTTCGTATTCTGGCATGGTATGTTTCATAATCCATGCTAGAACAGATTTCTCTGAAAGTAATCTTTTGCAAGAGGCATCATACTGCTCACGCTTCGCGGTGACGTTGATTCCATCTGCAAGGCTAGATTCTTTTCGTGTCATTTTAATAGCTATTCCTTCCTGAAATTGTTGTCGACTATATTCTCTGTATAATGAGATTATAACAGAAGAAATATAACAAAACCACTATAACAGATTGGAAATGTAAATGTGGGCTATATATAGTCCGTTTAGCGAAACTAAATAAATACATGAAATTTGGCATGCAAAAGAATAAAAAAGTTGGTAAAACTAAATTCAAGAATGTTGTGTGTGACAAATGGTACCCTAAAAGACATATATAATATATAAGGGTGTTTTTCAAAATCAAAATCCTTATAGAGAGAGGTTATATATATGACGGATTACAGAGCAAACAGAACCTACAAAGACAGCTTGTTTCGTATGCTATTTTCAGACAAGCACGAGCTACTGAGCCTTTACAATGCAATTTCAGGTAAAAACTATGACAACCCAGATGATATCGAAATTAACACACTCCAGGATGTGATTTACATCTCTGTTAAAAATGATATTTCTTTTGTTATCAGGGATTATCAGTTGCTTTACGAACACCAGTCAACGAATAACGGTAATATGCCACTACGCAACCTATTTTATATCGCGAATATTTATTCGAAGAGGACAGTCAATAAAAATCTCTATGGAAGCAGTACAGTTAAGATACCAAACCCGCAATTTGTAGTCTTTTATAATGGAGTAGAAGAAATGCCAGAAAGAAGTGTTCAAAAACTATCTGATGCATTTACACATAATAATGGTCCAGATGATATACAATTAGAATTATCTGTGATAGTATTAAATGTAAACGAAGGTTATAACAAAGAACTTATGGAAAAGTGTAAGAGATTGAGAGAATACACCTACTTCGTAGCAGCAGTTAGAAGGAATTTGAAGAAACATGATATTGAAACTGCGACGGAACTAGCTATTGAAGAATGTATCACTAACGATATTCTTGCAGACTTCCTAAGGCGGTATAAAGCGGAGGTGAAAGCGGTGAGTATATTGGAATATGATGCAGCAAAACATTTGGCGTTTGAAAGAGCAGAAGGTAAAGTAGAAGGCAAAGCAGAAAAAGAAATTTCCTTACTACGCAACATGTACGGTGAATTGGATGTTGAGAAAATAGCAAAATTTTTGGCATGCGAAGTAGCATATGTAGAAACTTTGATTGACCTCATTACAGCCTATCCTACAGAAACGGATGAAGAGCTAGCAAAGAGGTTGTTCGTTCAATAATCAATGATAATCAAACAGAACCTACAAAGACAGCTTGTTTCGCATGCTTTTTTCGGACAAGCACGAGTTACTGAGCCTTTACAATGCAATTTCAGGTAAAAACTATGACAACCCAGATGATATACAATTAGAATTATCTGTGATAGTATTAAATGTAAACGAAGGTTATAACAAAGAGCTTATGGAAAAGTGTAAGAGATTGAGAGAATACACCTACTTCGTAGCAGCAGTTAGAAGGAATTTGAAGAAACATGATATTGAAACTGCGACGGAACTAGCTATTGAAGGATGAAAAAACAATTTGATAATCTGTTTTTTCATCCGAGTGTTTGTACTACGTACAAAGCACAGTTATCGCAGAGCAGAATTTGAGATTCTGCTCGCGTGCTTACGTAAAGGGCACTGCAGCAGCAGCGGAAGAATGTATCACTAAGGATATTCTTGCAGACTTCCTAAGGCGGTATAAGGAGGAGGTGAAAGCGGTGAGTATATTGGAATATGATGCAGCAAAAAATTGCAGAAATCTAAGTCGTTAGAAGTGATTGCAGATGAAATTCGCCATTTGTATGAGGCGGTTATGGAGTGTGGGCCAGAGTGCAGTGTTGCAGATGTTTTGGAGAAGGTTATGAACAACGGTTGAATATAGGTGAACACAAAACGCTAGTGAAGAATGATACGCATTCTCACTAGCGTTTCTTATAGAGCGCCTAACTGTAGTGATGATTGATTCTTTATTTGCTATTTGCTATACTGTGTAAATAACGAGTGTTGGTAACGGAGAGCGAACTGGAACAGCTGTTGGCACCTAAAATAGAAATATATAAACAATTTATTTCATGAATTAGATGGCTTGTTGAGTGAAAAGGAGTATCATTCAGTAATAGTAATTGGATAATTGATTTTTTTTTATATTTAATTATGTTTTTAGGAATGGATGGGAATGGGTGGAATGATGAAAATAGGAATCGACTTACTCTGGGTTAGAGTGAATATATGTGGTGGAACAGAGTCTTTTATCAGAAATCTATTAGACGGCTTTGCCCAATTTGATCAAGAACATGAATATTTACTCTTCGTATCTAGAGACAATGCAGAGAGTTTTGCACAATACGACAGCTACGCACATATGACTACATATACGTGCAATGTAGAGAGCAAAAGCCCGATGAAGCGTTTGCTCTGGGAGCAAATACATCTTGACCGATTAGCAAAAAGACAAGCGGTAGATGTCATGTTCATTCCAGTGTATAGCAAGCCTTTTACATGGATGAGCAAACTTCCATATGTGAGTGTGATACATGACCTGCAAGCAGCACATTATCCTGAATATTTCTCGAAAGGGAAGCGGATACTGTTGCAATGGATGTGGTGGTATACCTGTAAGACATCTACACGTGTCATAGCGATATCAGAATATGGCAAGGAAGATATAGTGAAAAGATATCCTTTCGTAGAGAGGAAAATAACGACGATTTATAACCCTATCTGCACAGAAGAAACTACCTGTGATAGGGATGAAATAGAGAAAAAATATGGCGTGAAGGATGGACAGTTTATGTATTGCCTCAGTGCTTTACTCCCACACAAGAACTTAAAGACTATCCTAGAAATGATGTCACTTCGAGAGGAAGATGGACAACCACTCCTCATCAGTGGCGTTGGTGGCAATAGGGATGAGCTAGATAGATTAGTACAAGAATACGGTGTACAAGATAAGGTGCGATTTACGGGATTTGTGGAAAATAAAGAGCGCGACTGGTTTTACGAGCACTGTAGCGTATTCCTATTTCCAAGCGTGTTCGAGGGTTTCGGTATGCCACCGATTGAGGCTATGAGGAAGGGCACGAAGGTCGTGATGACAAGAGAATCTTGCCTTGAGGAAGTGACAGAGGGCAAGGCCGTATATGTGGATAACCCTTACGATGCAAGAGAGTGGTGTGGAAAGGTTTCGGAAGTACAAGGGATGGACAGAGAAGTGCATTTGTCTGAGCAATATGAACTTTCTGTAATAACGAAGCGATATATAGAGGTAATAGAGGGCATATATGCCCTATGACATTGACTTTTCCGTGTGACATGGTATAATTATTTGGGATTTTATCGAAAAATAGAAGTAAGAGGTGTCTATGAAAATAGCAATGGATTTACAGCCGTGTATCGGGAATAAAACTGGTATCGGGATGTATACACACGAAATAGCGAAAAGACTGAAAAGCGATGAGCAGATTTCTTATCAAGGAGAAGTATTTGATTTTCTTGGGAGAGAAGGAAGTAAACAGTTGCGATCAGAGTATTCGTTTCCAGTGCAAGTATGCAAGCAACTTCCTTTTGGAATTCAGAGACGTGTTAGGAATATAGTGCCATTACCGCATGAATTTTATTTCGACAAGGCTGATTTACACCATTTCCCTTATTCTATTGTTCCACCCCATATCTCAGGTAAAGTGATTACCACTATTCATGATTTGACATATTTACATTATCCAGAAACAATGGCTCAAAAGACATACGATTACTTAAAGTCGGGTATCGAATATTCTGTGCAACGAAGTGATTATATTATTACAGATGCAGAAGCTATGAGAGAAGAGATTATTGAGTTTTTGGGTGTTTCACCAAACCGTGTGATTGCGATTCATATCGCTGCATCTATAACAGAGGATGAAGCACCGATGAGAGAAGTGAGACAGAAATTTGGAATAAAAGATATGCCATATATCCTATATCTAGGAACGATTGAGCCACGTAAAAATCTTGAACGATTGATACAGGCATATAACTTGATGCGAGATGATACAGGATGCGAGCAGCAGCTTGTGCTTGCAGGTGGAAAAGGTTGGAACTGCCAGAGTATCTATGAAGAGGCAGCAAGATCCCCATATACAGAAGATATCATCTTCACAGATTATATTTCTTCCGCAGAGAAGACGGCATTGTATAAACATGCACAGATTTTTACATTTCCTTCTATATATGAAGGGTTTGGAATACCGCTACTTGAAGCAATGCATTTTAAAGTACCCGTTCTTACAGCAAATGTATCTGCAATGCCAGAGGTCACTGGTAGCGCAGCAGAGCTTGTGAATCCATTTGATGTGGAGCATATAGCACACGGGATGCATTGCATTTTAACTGATACAGAATATAGAGATAAGCTAGTACAATTGGGAATGGAACGAAAAGATTTTTTTGGTTGGGATAAAGTTGCAACAAAAGTACAGCAGATTCATAGAAATTTTTTATAAATAAATCTTATAGGAGAAGCATTGATGAATATAACGATAGATGACATTTATGATGAAATAAATCTGCTCTGCAAAAATGTGCAAGACATAGAACACAATGCTATTCCAACTGTAGTTAACAAAAATAAAAGTGATATAAAAACAGCATTACGAAAAGTGCATACAAGATTGGGCTCTAATAAATATTATAGAACGAAGCTAGCACCATTTTTACGCATGCTCATACAGGGCAAGAAGATTCAGCAGATAGAACATCATCGAGATACTGTGAAGCGTGGCGATGGAGTGAAAATTATTATTATGCATCAAAATATTACGATGCATGATGCTATTGGGAATGATATTGAGCATATGTATCATATTTTGTTTGAAGAACATGATTGTCGAGTATTTGGACAAAATCAAAGCAATACAAATCTATCATATATTGATGAAAAAACATTATGTGAAGAAATAAAAAGAAAAGAAAATATTATAATCTACCATCATAGTACCTACTGGAAATTAGGTGAAGAAATTTTACGCAAAACAAAAGCAAAAATCATTATAAAATATCACAATATTACACCTAAAGAATATTTTCTTGGCTATGACACATTAGCATATCAGCAATGTGAAAAGGGAAGAAATCAAACTGACAGATTAATATCAGAATTTCCAGATGCAATATGGATGTGTGATTCGAGTTTTAATGCACAGGATTTAAAGGGCGTAGAGAATACGCGCATATTCATCGTCCCACCCTTTAATAATATAGAGCAGTGGATTAATACGAGAGCGGATGAGCAAGTGATAGACACCTTATCACAGAATGCAGATATTAAGCTACTGTTTGTTGGTAGAATAGCACCTAATAAAGGGCATCTGAAACTATTAGATATAGTACAGTGTTATAGGAAGAATTATGGTGACAATATTAAGTTGAGTATTATCGGAAAGTTTGACCCGAATTTAGCGGGTTATAACCAATTGATTATAGATAGAATAAAGGCGTACGAGTTAGACGGATACGTGGAATTTGTAGGTGAGATCACAGATAGTACATTGCTGTCTTACTATCAAGCATCTGATTTTTATATAAATGTAAGTGAACATGAAGGATTTTGTGTACCATTGCTAGAGGCACAGTGCCTCGGATTGCCAGTGGTAGCTCTTGACACTACAGTGATACCTGAAACAATAGGACCAGAGCAAGTAGCCCTAGGGCGTGATGAAAAGCAGTTTGCAGCCGCAATACATGCGCTACATGGTAATAAAGAATATTATAGTTTTTTACAACAAAAGGGAAAAGCAAATTACAATACCAGATTCTCATATGAAGCTATAAAAAAGGATTTTAGGGATGTCATTGACAGAATGGTATAAAATATAAAGGGGATGTTAGGATGAGAATATTTCAAGTAGTATCCACCCTATCATACGGTGATGGTGTTGGAAATGATGTATTAGCAATAGACAAGATTTTAAAAGATGCCGGCTATGAAACTGCAATCTATGCAAAATACATTGGTAAGAAGGTTCCTAAAGGAGCTGTATTTCGAATAAGCCATATGCCTCAATTAAATAAGAATGATATTGTGCTATACCATCTTGCAATTAGTTGTACTTTGAATGTTGAAATTCAAAAGTGGGATTGTAAAATATTGATTAGATATCATAATGTAACACCAGCTGGATTTTTCAGCCCTTATAGTTTACAGATTTACCGAGATTGCACTACGGGAATTGAACAGGTGAAAACATTGAAGGATTTACCAAAGTATGTGTTAGCAGACTCTGGATTTAATAAAAGTGACTTAGAGTCATATGGATATACATGTCCAATAGATGTGGTTCCTATTTTGATTCCCTTTGATGACTATAATACTTCACCTAATAAAGAACTTGTAGAAAAATATACAGATGTGTGGACTAATATCATTTTTGTAGGAAGAATAGCTCCGAACAAAAAGCAAGAAGATATAATCAAGGCGTTCACATACTATAAGAAGTATATAAATCCTATGTCACGATTGATTTTTGTTGGTTCTTTTGATATAAATGATTTATATTATCAAGAATTAGTGGCATATATAAAACGATTGGAAGTTGAAGATGTGATTTTTACAGGGCATATCAAATTTGATGAAATATTAGCATATTATCATCTTGCAGATATTTTCTTGTGTATGAGTGAGCATGAGGGATTTTGTATACCCCTTGTTGAGGCTATGCACTTTCAAGTTCCGATTATTGCATATGATAGTACAGCGATTCCATTCACGATGCAAGGGCAGGGTGCGATTGTAGATACGAAGGATCCTATTTTTATCGCTAAACTTATAGATGTTATCATAAAAAACAAGTCGGTGAGAGAAGAATTGATTGCAGTGCAAAACAATATTAAGAAGTGTTATGAATATGAAACTGTCAAAAATGTTTTTCTTGGATTTTTAAAAGATTTTATAGAGGAAAGTTAAGGGGGAGAATACTAGATGAAGATTACAGCAGTCATTATGGCAGGTGGAAAGGGAGAACGTTTCTGGCCTAAGAGCAGAAGTAATAGACCAAAGCAATTTCTATCGCTAACAGATGATGGGCAAACATTGATTCAATTAACAGTGAAGCGTCTGCTTCCAGTAGTAGAATATGAAGATGTGTTCATCGTGACGAATAAAGATTATGTGGGACTTGTAAGGGAGCAACTTCCTGAGATTCCAGTTGAGAATATTATTGCAGAGCCAGTTGCTAGAAACACAGCGCCATGCATCGGCCTTGCTGCAGCTATTATTCAACAAAAATACGAAGATGCAGTGATGATGGTACTTCCATCAGACCACTTGATTACACAAAATCAAATGTATATCGCGACCTTGAAGACAGCAGCAAAAGTTGCTGTAGATGGAGACAACCTTGTGGCTATCGGTATCACACCGACATATCCAGAAACAGGATATGGATATATCAACTATGGGGAAGAGATGGATGATACGAGGTACTCGAATGTTTATGGAGTACGACAATTTGTAGAGAAACCAAACCTTGACAAGGCAAAGGAATATATTAACTCTGGTAATTTCATATGGAATAGTGGTATGTTTGTATGGAGAGCGTCTACTATTATGAAACAGTTTGAACAGTTTCTACCAGATACATACCGAGGACTAGTCACCATTCAGGAGCATATTGGAACAGAGGACTATACAGAAGTATTAACAGATACATTTACAGGATTCAAATCTGAATCCGTCGATTATGCGATTATGGAAAAGGCAGATAATATCTATACGATACCAGGAACCTTTGGCTGGGATGATGTGGGTGGCTGGCTTGCCATGGAACGTATCAACAAGACTAATGAACTTGGCAATGTGATTTCAGGTAATGTCATTACAGTGAATACGAAGAATACAACAGTTATCGGTGCGAAGAAGCTGATAGCTACAGTAGGGCTTGAGGATATCATAGTAGTAGATACAGAAGATGCGATACTACTCTGTGCGAAGGAATCGACACAGGATGTGAAGAAAGTTATAGAGAATTTGAAGATTTGTAATAGAACAGAATACATATAAAAAGGATGGATTTTAGGATGAAAAGAGCGTTAATCACAGGAATAACAGGACAAGATGGATCATACTTAGCAGAGCTATTATTAGAAAAGGGCTATGAAGTATATGGTATTATGCGTAGAAAGAGCGTTGTAGACTACGGTAATGTAGAGCATATTAAGGACAAGCTTCACTTCATCTATGCAGATATGACAGATGTTATCTCACTCATCAATGCGATGAGAATCTCACAGGCAGATGAAGTATACAATCTTGCTGCACAATCTTTTGTGGGTACGAGCTGGGAACAACCACTTGCAACAGCTGATATCGATGCAGTAGGTGTTACGAACATGCTAGAAGCGATTCGTACGGTGAAACCGGAGGCTAGATTTTATCAAGCATCTACATCAGAAATGTTCGGACTCGTGCAAGCAATTCCACAGAGTGAAACAACTCCTTTCTATCCAAGAAGCCCATATGGGGTAGCAAAGCTTTATGGACACTGGATTACGAAAAACTATAGAGAAAGCTATGATATGTATGCTTGTTCCGGCATCTTATTCAACCATGAATCAGAGAGACGTGGTAAAGAGTTCGTGACAAGAAAGATCACAGATGCAGTAGCACGTATCAAGCTAGGCCTTCAAGACCACCTAGAGCTTGGTAACATGGACTCGAAAAGAGATTGGGGTCATTCTAAGGATTATGTAAAGGCAATGTGGCTTATGCTACAACAAGAAGTGGCAGACGACTATGTTATCGCTACAAACGAAACACGTACGGTACGTGAATTCGTAGAAATCGCTTTTGGCCATGTAGATATGGAAATTGTATGGCAAGGTGAAGGCGTGGATGAAATCGGTATAGATAAAGCGACGGGTAAAACTGTAGTGAAGATCAACCCAGTATTCTTCAGACCAGCAGAAGTAGATATTCTCATCGGTGACCCTGCAAAGGCAGATACAAACCTAGGATGGGTACGTGAAATCTCTTTCGCAGAGCTTGTTGAACGTATGGTGAAAAACGATTTAGCATTAAATCAATAGAAGAAGAGGTGACGCATGAGTAAGAAAGCTTTAATCATAGGAGCAGCAGGATTCATGGGTGGCTATTTAATAGACCAATTACACGATGTGTGCAATTGGTCTGTTTGTGTTACTAAGATGAAACAGGAAACTCTAATAACGGAGAAAGCAGATGTACGTGATTTGGATATCCTACAATACGAAGAGATAGTAAAACTCTTACAAGCAGAAAAGCCTGATTACATATTTCACCTTGCAGCACAAAGCTCAGTAGCATACGCATGGAAGAATCCGCAGCTAACAGTAGATATCAATATTAATGGCAGCATCAATGTGTTGAATGCAATACGTTCTTTAGAACTTGATTGTAAAGTTTTGTTAATAGGTTCAAGTGAGGAATATGGAAATTGCCTTTCTGGAACAGGTATTATTGATGAGGCTCATCCACTACAACCGAATAACATGTATGCGATGACAAAGGTGGCACAAGAGCTTACTGGTAGGATATACGCACAGGCGTACGGTATGCATATCGTCATGGTACGTGCGTTTAATCATATAGGACCGAAGCAAGCACCACTTTTCGTAGTGTCTGACTTTTGTAAGCAGGTAGCAGATATAGAGAAGGGCTTAAGAGAGCCAGTTATGCGAGTGGGTAATCTAGCAGCGAAGAGAGATTTTACAGATGTAAGGGATATCGCACGTGCTTATAGTATGATTATCGAAGATGGAGTACCTGGAGAAATCTACAATATTGGTAGATCAAAGGCTATAGAAATCAGAAAAATATTAGATATGATATTAGAGCAATCTACGACTAATATTACAGTGGAAATCGATCCAGCTAGATTAAGACCGATTGATACACCACTGATAGAAGCTGATACACAGAAGCTTCGTAGCGTGATAGATTGGGAACCAAGATATCAGATAGAAGATACGATACTAGATACTTTAAATTATTGGAGAGAATATGAAGACGTTAAAAGAGATATATGATTATAGAGAGATGATCAGAAGTTTAGTGAAAAAGGACTTGCGTAGTAGATACAAGGGTTCAGCACTGGGATTTTTATGGACATTTTTAAACCCACTACTACAGCTCATGGTTTATACACTTGTATTTTCAGTGATTATGCGTTCTGGTATAGAGAAATACTATATCTTCCTGTTCGTAGCATTAATTCCGTGGATATTTTTTGCAACGTCACTTTCGGCAGGTTCTTCGTGCATCATAGCACAAAAGGATCTTGTGAAGAAGATATATTTTCCTAGGCAAGTATTGCCAATCGCACATGTTACGACTTGTTTTGTGAATATGCTTTTAACCTTCGTGGTAGTATTTGGTGCAGTGGCAGTGGCAGGAATCGGAATTAATCCTGTAGCTATTTGCTATTTACCGATTATCATGTTTGTGGAATATTTATTAGCATTAGGGTTTGCACTTCTCACTTCGGCGTTAACGGTGTATTTTAGAGACTTGGAATATATATTAGGTATTATCACGATGGCATGGCAATTTCTAACACCGATCATGTATTCCATCGAAATGGTTCCTGAAAATATTCAGAGGATATTTTATCTTAATCCAATGACATCTATTATTGTAGCATATAGAGATATTTTGTATTATAAACAAGTTCCAGAGGTAAGTACATTATTAAGTGCGCTTATATTAGGGGTTGTGGTATTAGCTATCGGTTGTGTGGTGTTTGATAAACTACAGAAGCATTTCGCGGAGGAGTTATAGATGAGTGTGATTAAGGTAGATGATGTACATCGTAAATTCAAGGTGTATTATGATAAAGGAAGTAGTCTAAAAGAGAAGGTATTATTCAGAAGTCGCAATCGATATGAAGACAGATGGGTATTAAAAGGTATAAGCTTTGAGGTTGAAAAGGGAGAAGCGATTGCATTATTAGGGAAAAATGGATGTGGAAAAAGCACACTACTCAAGCTGATGACGCGCATCATGTATCCAAATCAAGGAAGTATTGAGATACAAGGTAGAGTCTCTAGTCTGATAGAGCTAGGAGCTGGTTTTCATCCCGACCTTTCGGGTAGAGAGAATATCTATACGAATGCATCTATCTTCGGACTTACGAAAAAGGAAATTGATGCAAGGCTTGATGATATCATTGCATTTTCTGAGCTAGAGGAGTTCATAGACAATCCAGTGCGTACCTACTCATCAGGTATGTATATGAGACTAGCATTCTCAGTAGCAATAAATGTAGATGCAGATGTGTTGCTTATCGATGAGATATTGGCAGTAGGTGATACAAACTTTCAAGCGAAGTGCTTTGAGAAGCTAAGAGAACTGAAATTTAATGGGATGACGATTGTATTAGTGACACATGATCATGGAACTGTAGAGAAGTTTTGTGATAGAGCGATTTGGATTCATGAAGGTGAGATAAGAGTAGAAGGAAAATCGTCACTTGTGGTAGATTCATATCTAGCTTTTATGAATAATAAAAGAATAGAGACCTTACAGCATGAAAGACAGATTACGGCTGAAAAAGAAGCAGAAGGATTGACTACGCTAGATAATAAAGATGTTCAGGTGTCAGAAATAGATTACACCTCAAATCATTTTGGTTACGGATATGTAAAAATAGAAAAAGTACAATTTAGAAATGAGCAAGGAATAGTAACTTCCGTACTAAAGGCAGGAGAAGATGTCGATATAGAGATAGCATATAAGGTATATCAGAAGCAAGAAGAATATATCTTTGGTATTGGAATATTTACAATAGATGGAATTAATGTAATAGGGAACAATACGAAGTTAGATAGACTCATGATAAATAATCTTGAATCCGAAGGAATAAATAGAGTATATTATCGAATCAAGAAGCTTCCGTTATTAACAGGAGTCTATAAGTTAAGTGTTGCAATAGAGGATAATAATTCTAGACCTATGGATTACTATAGAGATTATTGCCATTTTAATGTTGTATCAGATGACCGCTCGGTAGGTATAGTATCACTTGAGCACGAATGGGTTATTGATTAAGGAGAATGTGATGGGATATATAAAGAGGAAAATCAGACCATTTTTTTATAAGACACTTAAAATATATTTTGATGACATTCATGAAGAAGTAAATAAGACCCATGAGGAAGTAAATAAGATTTATGAAGAATTAAATGGGTTGAATAAGGCTGTAGCTGATTTAGTAAATAGCAATTTCGCAACAGAGGATGATTTTAAAGCTTTATATCGTGTTTTATTAAAAAGAGAACTTGAAACAGGTGGTTTTCGTGAGGGGGTTTTATTAAGAGAATTATTTTATGGAATTGTTTCGAGTGAGGAATATAAAAAAATCAATCAAGATATTCCGTGGATTAAGGATTTGATGAATGTTAAGTGGGAAACAAGGGATTATATTCGTAAGAATTTAGATATGAAAGATACGATTACCTGTACCTTATGTGGATACGAAAACTCATCTACTGATTTTGAGGAAAAAGTAACAGAGTGTATTTTTGGCGGTGGTACATTAGTTAGACATGTTTGCCCTAAATGTGGAGTAATTTTTGGTGATGAAAAATTCACTAAGATGACACAGAAGGAAATAGATAATGATTATAGATTGCACTATCAAGGTTTTTCTGAAGGAGATTCGACGGAGAAAGAGCTAAAGGCGTTTTATGCATTAAAACCTAACAAGGAGAAAAAGTATCTTAATTATGGATGTGGAGTTTGGTCTAATAGTATAGAAATACTGCGAAAAGAAGGATATGATGTATATGGATATGAACCATATGCAGAAAATACTACTAATCCATTTATTATTTCAGATGTATATGGCCAAGAATTGAAGTTTGACGGTATATTTAGTAATGATTTATTAGAGCATTGTATTGATCCGATAAAAGATTTAATCCAGATGAAACAGTTGTTGAAAGATGAATACTCCTGTATGTCTCACAGCACATCTTGCTATGCATACAAGTATGAATATACAAGGTTTCATACTCATTTTTTTGTTGGGGATTCGGTGGAGGTTTTGGCTGGTAAAGCTGGGTTGAAGATTAAGAATTTTATTGATGAATTAGAAGAAAAAGATTTTATGTGTTGTGTTTTTGAACAGAATTAATAAATTCATGAGGAGGGGAACGATGAAGCGAAAAATAGCATTGATAAATCAAAGATATGGATTGGAAGTAAATGGTGGATCTGAAACACTGTGTAGACAGTTTGCTGAGAAACTATTAGCATTTTATGATGTTGAAGTAATCACTACGTGCGCACTTGAATATACAACATGGGATAACTACTATCCGGAAGGTATTGAAATTATCAATGGTGTAACTGTTAGAAGATTTAAAACGCTGAAAAGTAGAGAGCAAAAGAGATTTCAAAGAATATCAAATAAAGTTTTTTCAGCAAAGAAAAACACGGTAAGAGAAGAACTAGAGTGGATTGACGAGCAAGGGCCATACTGCCCTCAGTTTCTTGAATATATTCAGAATCATTCAAAAGAGTATGATGCAGTTATATATACTACTTATCTTTATTATCTTACAGCTAGAGGAATTGTTAATACACCAAACGAACAGGTCTATTTGATCCCGACAGGACATGATGAACTTCCTATATATCTAAACTACTATAAATCAGTATATCATGCTGCAAAGGGGTATATTTTTTTGACAGAGGAAGAAAAGGAATTTACAGATGACTTCTTTGGTTTTACATATAAAGCAGCCATTATTGCTGGAGCAGGAGTAGATGTACCAGAAGGTGAATTGCCAGATATTCGTAGTACTTTGGGTTTTGAAGAACCATATATTCTCTATGCTGGAAGAATCGATGTGGCAAAGGGTTGTGGTGTGCTATTTGAGTATTTTAAAAAGTACAAGGAAGCTACTGGAAGTAATCTAAAGCTTGTTCTAGTCGGTAAAGCAGTAATTAATATACCACGACATCCAGATATAGTATACTTAGGATTTGTTGAAGAGGCTGTTAAATTTGCAGCTATGAAGGAAAGTAAGCTGTTAGTACTTGCATCTGAATTTGAAAGTTTATCAATTGTAGTATTGGAAAGTATGAAAATGGGAAGACCTGTACTGGTAAATGGTAAATGTAAGGTACTGAAGGGACACTGTGAAAAAAGTAATGCAGGTATGTATTTCACAAATGAACAGGAGTTTATTACAAACCTAAACACTATGCTTACGGATGAATTAATCTATAATACTATGATGGAAAATGCTAAAACATATATAGATCAAAATTATTCGTGGGATGTCATTTTGAATAATATTACAAATCTATTAGAAAGTGGTTGGAATGAGGAAACTATGGATAATAATAAAATAAATATTCAAGAAGTTATGGAAACACTTAAAAAAGAAATTGTCGAAACGGACTATCAATATAAAGTATTAGATTTTAAAAATGTGTCAGTGGATACAGATATAACTAAGCCAGAGGAAGTATTTGAACTTAGTAAGATGTTAAAGTATGTTCATAATGTAAATAAAACATGCAATATAAATTCTAATGCACCGTTTCAACGTGCTCCAGGTTTTGTGGGATGGGTCAAATATATGATAAAGCGCGTGATAAGAAAAGTATCGAGATTTTATATAGAACCTATTATAGAGGAACAAAGGCAGTTTAATGCACATACAGTAAAAGCACTAAATCAAATGGCAAGCTATATTGCAGAACAGGAAAGTCATGAGGAATAATTGAAATGAAAATCATTCAAGTACTAGTGACATTGTCATATGGGGATGGTGTTGGAAATGATACAATTGCCATTGATCAAATTTTAAAAGAATCTGGTTATGACACAAAGATATATGCAGAAAATATAGATCCAAGAATCTCGACACAGTTAGTAGAGCATATTTCAAAAATTCCAAACTTAGCAGAAGAAGATACGATTATTTATCATCTATCAACAGGGTGTGAGTTGAATCAGAAGATGATGAAATGGAATTGTAAGAAAATATTTAGATATCATAATGTCACGCCAGCAGAGTTTTTTTTAGATTATGATGAAAGGTCATATCATCTTTGCAAGGAGGGAATCGAGCAGGTCGCAGAATTAAAAAATACTCCTGATTATGTATTAGCAGATTCGGAGTTTAATAAAACTGATCTGGTAGAGATGGGATACACTTGCCCTATAGATGTTGTTCCGATATTGATACCTTTTGATGATTATAAGATGACTGCTGACTCCACCACCATGACTAAATATAGTGATGGTTGGACGAATATTATCTTTGTTGGTAGGGTTGCACCGAATAAAAAGCATGAAGATATTATTAAATGCTTCTCATATTATAAAAAATATGTTAATCCGACTTCACGTTTGATTTTGGTGGGCTCTTACAATGAAAATGATTTATATTATCAAAAACTAGTTCACTATGTTGCTTTATTAGATGTAGAGGATGTTATTTTTACAGGTCATATTAAGTTTGAACAAATTCTAGCGTATTATAGAGTAGGGGATTTGTTTTTATGCATGAGTGAGCATGAGGGATTTTGTATTCCACTTGTAGAGGCAATGTATTTTGAAGTGCCTATTATAGCATATGAATCTACTGCAATACCATATACTATGCAAGGAATAGGGGCGATTGCGAACGATAAAAATCCAATCTTTATTGCAAAATTGATGGACACTATTTTGAAAAATCCGAAGCTAAAAGATGATATAGTGGAACAACAAAAACAAGTACTAGATACATATCAATATAAAATGGTAAAGGCTAGTTTGTTAAGTTGTTTAGAAAACGTTGTGAGGGATATATAGATGAAGAAGCTGGGATTTATCATACCATGGTTTAGTGATGATATCACTGGTGGAGCAGAACTTGCATTAAAAGAATTAGTCCATCATCTGCAAAAAGAAGGGGTTGAATTAGAAATATTAACAACCTGTGTTAAAAATTTCTCTTCTGATTGGAATAAAAATTATTATAGTGAAGGCATGACTACAGAAAATGGAATAGTAACCCGTAGGTTCATTGCTGGCAAAAGAGATGCAAGGAGATTTGATGTAATTAACGCCAAATTAATGAATAAAGAATATATAACAGAATTAGACGAAGATGATTTTATGAGAAACATGGTCCATAGTTCTAAACTATATGATTATATAAAGCAAAGGAAGGATGAATACTCACTCTTTGTTTTTACCCCATATATGTTTGGTACAACGTATGAAGGTGTTAAGGCAGTATCAGAAAAATCAGTTTTAATTCCTTGTTTTCATGATGAAAGTTATGCATATATGCAAAAATATATCGATTGCTATAAAAATGTTGGGGGGATGATTTTCTTGGCAAAACCAGAGGCTAAAATTGCTAATAGAATTTATGATTTATCCAAAGTAAAACAGGCCGTTTTGGGTACTGGTGTAGATATAGATTTGAAGTATGATGCAAAAAGGTTTCGAGAGAAATTTAAGTTAAGAGCCCCGTTTATCCTATATACGGGAAGAAAAGATACAACCAAAAATGTAGGTACATTGATTTATTATTTCACGGAATATAAAAAGTATAATCACAATGAATGTAAATTAATCATGATGGGACCAGCATCCTTGCCAATTCCAAAAGAAATGAAAAAAGATATCATAGATCTTGGATTTGTTGATTTACAGGATAAATACGATGCAATGGCAGCAGCAACTGTATTATGCCAACCGTCGGTAAATGAAAGTTTTTCCTTAGTTATCATGGAGAGTTGGTTGTGCGGTAGACCTGTTATGGTACATGAAAAATGTGCCGTTACTAAAAATTTTGTAATAGAATCAAATGGAGGATTTTATTTCTCGGATTATTACGAATTTGAGAAGGAATTAAATTATCTGCTACATAATACTGGAAATGCAGAAATTATGGGCCGACAAGGTGGAGAATATGTAAGAAGTAATTTTGCCTGGGATGTAATAGTGGAGAGATATATGAAGTTTTTTGAGGGGTGTTCAAAGAATGTCTGATAAATTTGAGCAGGGGTAGATATTTTGAGGGATAATGTATTGTTAGATATGTTGTATGATTAAAAATTAGCTTTTAAATAATATAGAGAATGGGGAGTGTATAATTATGACACATAAGATGTATTATACGAGGAAATACAAAATAGGGATTATAACGGGTATGTTATTAATATTCTTCTTAGCTAGCTATGGGTTTTTAGATGCTAAAAATTTACATATAGTAACAGACGAGTTGGCTTATTGGGGAAATGCGGCTGTTATGGCTGGATATGATTGGTCTTATTTACTGACAGCATTAAATTCTTATTACAGCTATGGTTATTCCTTAATATTGGTACCACTATTTTGGATGTTTGATGAACCAGCTAGAATGTATCAGGTTGCTATATTGATGAATGCTGCTATGATTTCTTTGTGCTTCCCGTTAAGTATAGGTGTGGGTAAAAGAATTTTTCCATATATTGAGAACAAAAAGTTATATGTTGCTGGATTTGTTACTTGTACATCAACTGCATATTTAGTACAGGCACATACTGCATGGACAGAAAGCTTGTTGATTTTTCTTTTTTGGATTTTAATATATTTTCTTTGCAATATCATAGATCATGTAACAGATATTAAAATATTTGTCATAGCAGTACTTGTGGGATATATTTATATGGTACATATGAGAACGATAAGTCTTGTTATTGCATTAACAATTGTAATCATTTTTATGTCCTATAAGAGCATTATTAATAAAAAACAAGTGGTGATTTATGTGGGTACACTAGTGGGTATGCTAATCATGGCAACAGTGCTAGAGAGTATTATCAGAACTAATGTTTATGCAAATACTGATATCGTGAGTAGCATAAAGAGCGCAAGTGACACGAATAATACTTATAAGACATCGATAGATAAATTACTTAATATGTTATCAGTGGAAGGAATGAAAAAATTTCTAGGTGTACTATTTGGACAGATGTTTTATCAAGGATTAACGACTCAAATCACAGCATATATATCATATATAGTTCTTTTTGTCGGGATTATAAAAAATATAATAAATTGTAAAAAACAAAATAGTGCTAAGATATTTGAAGATAAATATATATATATGAAAATGTTCTTGATTTTGGCCGTAACAGGAGGATTGTTTGTTTCTTCAATATTTATGAGTAATCCTGGAAGAATCGATCAGGTGATTTACGGTAGATATTTAGACAATCTTATGGGACCATTATATTTTATTGGTTTATTGCTAGTTTTTGAAGTGTTGTGCAAGAAAGAATATCTTATAAAAAGTGTTGTATTGATAACTATAGTTCTTTTAATGGGCTATATTGCTAACATAACTATAAAATGGGAACAAGGCTATAATCAAATGTGTTCACCGTGGGTTGTAAATTACTTAGAGAATGATTCATTGCTGCAGTGCAGCTTATTGCTTTTGTTTATTGTTTTTATGATTATATGTTTTAAAATTTTAGATAATAAGCTAAGAGGATATTCTTTTTTATTTATAGCAATTGTATGCTTTGGTGTGAATATGTATCCAGCAAGAACTGTTATTAAAGCTGAATTAGCAACTGAAAAAAATTGGTATGACAATGGGGTATCTATAAAAAATTATTTAGTTGAAACTAGTACGAGTGCAGATGTATTATTCTTACCTTATACGACTTTAACAGATGAAAATAAAATTGATTATATTCAAATGGATTATGCTGTTATTGGAAGGTTACAGTTTCAACTTGATAAGTATAAGATAATTCCAATCTATGAACTTGATGAGTTTATTACCAACACGGATGTTGAGTTCCTTTTGACCTATCCAGAATTACAAGTAGTAGATTCATTATATGAGTATGCGCAACCAGTTGTTACAAGCTCATATTGGATACTATGGAAAAAATATGATGAAAATACAGGAGAAGAACAAATAGAGACATACATATCTTCTGATAGTAATACTAACGGAAATTTTGTAAATGTTTCTTCTGATGGTTGGATGACAGGCAGCAATGCATACTTATTCTTCAATATTAATGATATAAAGGATTATGAAATGATTATTCAGTCAGATAAAGAGATACCATTTAATATGCTGGATGAAGAAAAAAAAGAATTCACAATTACTATTTTAGTTAATAATGAAGTGATATCAACTTTAGTTATTAACGAACAAAATAATGGAGAAGAAATAAATTTCATACTGCCTGCAGAGGCGATAAGTGTAGGAGTTAACCAATTAGAAATAAGTATTGACAATACTTGGTCTCCGGCAGAATATGGATCAGCAGATACCAGAGAATTAGGCATAGCAATTGAGAATGTGACGATAATTTCTCAATAGGTTTAGTGTACTTAATGAAGGAGAAAATGATAAAATGATAAGAAAAAATATAGTAAAGAACTTTCTGGCAATTGTACTATTGTTAATTATGGTAGTAGCATGTTTTCAAAAGGAAGGATTGCATATTGATGAGTACTTTACATTTCAATTATCAAATAATTTCTATGATCAGAGTATAGGATTTAATCCAAGTCTGACACAACTTACCAATTATACAGGTGAAGAACTATATGAAGCAATTTTAGGTGTAAATGATGATACAAAGTTCAATATTGTAAATGTTTTTAATAAACAATCTGTTGATGTTCATCCACCGTTCTACTATGTACTTATCAATTTTGGATGTTCTTTATTGGATAATATTGAGTTTCTTTTTGTAGTAGGAATGGGAATAAATATAACATTTTTACTATTAATATATTACGTTGGTAGTAAATTAGTAAGCTTATACATAGATAGTGAAGTTCATGCAAGTCTCATATCCTTTCTTGCATGCAGTACGATGGGAAGTATAAATGGGGTGACATTCATGCGAATGTATGTTATGTTGGCTTTTATTTCGATTCTCACAGCCCACTTACTTATTTCAAATCCACCAACTTCTGAGAAAAAAAACACCTTTTATATAAAGTTATCCTTGCTCACGATATGCGGAACATTAACACATTACTATTATGTGATTTATTTGAGTATTATAGCATTAACATATGGTGTTTTGTTGCTGAAAAATAAGAAATATAAAGAGCTACTTTTAGGATGTACTAGTGTTATTTTAGGGGGGGGGTAAGCATATGTATCTTTCCTTCAATGCTGAGACATATATTTTCAGGCTATAGAGGGACAGCGGTGATAGAGTCTTCACTAGCTGGTGTTGATGTTGATACAATACTACAAACTTTAGAAATATTAAACAATCAGATTTTTGGTGGTCTAGCAACTATACTAGTAATTATATTGATAATTGGTGCAATAGCAAATAAAAACCAAGTAGCAACTAATATAAATTTTGAAAAAAATATTTTATTATTAATCCCTGGTATAGTAACATTTTTAATTGTAGCAAATGTTTCGCCTTTTATAACAGATCGCTATATTTACAGTATATATTTTGCAATATACATTAGTCTTATATTAATGTATTATCAAACATTTCCTAAGATGCATAGGATAGTGATTCTATTATTTGTAGCTCTTAATATAATAACTTATCGTACTGAGTTTGTTTACTTATATCAACAAGAAGTAGTGGATGAAAAGGAAAATGGGACATATGAGAACTCAAGTGCTTTATATGTATATAAGGATGGTTTATGGTGCATCATGTCTAACTTAGAAGAGTTAAAAGAATTAGAATCTGTTATGATTCTAAAAGAGAATAATGTCTTTGGCTTAGCAGAAGAAAACGAAGAGAACGATGAAGGATTATTTCTTTACATAGAGAATACAGCTGATGAATCGAGTGTATTGGAGGAGATGATAATTGTTACAGGTCTTAATACTTATGAAAAAATAGAGGAACAGAAGTATGCGGATTTGTACTATTTTTATTATAATAATGAAATACAGTATAAACTAGATGAATATTTGATAGATACAAAAACAGTATTAAATTTTGAAAATGAATTAGAAAGCATGTATCCATATATAAGAATTTCAGGTATATATGGACAGGAAAATACAGGGCGTTGGACAGATGAAGATACAGTCTTAACATTTATGTCAGAAGCAGATAATGATATTATAATCACAATAGATGGGAAATCTTTTCAGAGTGATGTAGAAACAAAGTTTTACATGAATGGTCACTATATTTCAAGCTGGGTAGACGGAGAAAAGAATATACTATATATTGATAGTGCAATGTTGAATGATGATTATTTTCAAAACTTACAAATATATTCTGAAAATGCAAAATCACCACAGGAATTCGGATCAAGTGATACAAGAGATCTGGGTGTCTTTATATATGAAATAGAAATTAATATTGACAATGAATAATTATACGAGGAGAACACAAATGAAACTAATTATACAAATACCATGTTACAACGAAGAACAAACACTAGGTATTACATATAATGACCTACCAAAACATATAGAAGGCATAGATACCATTGAATACCTCATCATCAATGATGGTAGTCGTGATAGAACAGTAGAAGTAGCCAAAGAACTTGGATTTCATCATGTTGTATCCTTCAAACAAAACAAAGGATTAGCAAAAGGTTTTATGGCTGGCATTGATGCATGTCTACACCTCGGTGCAGATATCATCGTGAATACAGATGCGGATAATCAATATTGCGGTGCAGATATTGAGAAGCTGGTTCGCCCTATTATTGAATCAAAAGCAGATATCGTGATTGGAGAACGCCCAATCGGAGAAACGGAGCATTTTTCGGCGAAGAAAAAGCTCTTCCAGAAGCTAGGTAGCTGGGTAGTGCGTGTAGCTTCAGATAGTGATATTCCTGATGCACCAAGTGGATTTCGTGCTTATTCTAGGGAAGCGGCTATGCGAATCAATGTGACGAATAACTACACCTATACATTAGAGACGATTATCCAAGCAGGTCATAATAAGATGGCGATGATGTCAGTCCCTATTAGGACGAATGGTGAAACGAGGCCATCTAGACTGTTTAGTAGCATGTGGAAATATATGCAGCGTTCTTCAACAGTAATTGTGCGCTCTTTTATGATGTACAAGCCATTGAAGTTTTTTAGCTTGATCGGTTCCATTCTGATTTTATTAGGACTGTTGATTGGTGCAAGATATTTAATGTTACTAGTAGGAAATCCAGATGCAGGACATATTCAATCCTTGATTTTAGCTGCTATTGTATCGATAGTCGGAGTACAGTCGATTTTCATGGGGCTACAGGCAGATATCATTGCATCGAATCGTAAGATTCTAGAAGATATCCAGTACTATACGAGAAAGTCATACCACGAGCAAAAATAAGAACAACAAAAGGAAGTGTAGCATATGTATACAGATTATATTTTGAAAAACATGCCAAGGGTGATTACACAAATCGACAGGGATGAGCATTCTAAGACGTATGGTTCTTGTGATCGTAATCATTGGCATTTGAAGATCCGTGATTTTTCTTCGGCCATTTTACAGCAGTCGGGCTTGGCACTTGCATTGGCATATGAAACAGAGTTTGAGGGTAATATTTATTATCGCAATGAAAATATTAAGAAGTGGGCGATTGCTACAGTAACCTATTGGGCGAAGATTCAATTGCGAGATGGCTCGTACAATGAATATTATCCATGGGAGCATGGTTTTCCACCTACTGCCTTTTCGCTATACAGCGCTTGTGAGATTTATAAGCGTTTTCAGATGAAGGATGAGCACATTGAAGCCAAGATGCGTAAGACCTGTCATTATTTGATGAAGCATGTAGAGACACAGGCTTATAATCAGGAGATGGCTTCTATTACTGCCTTGCACAATGCATATTTGATTTTACAAGAGCAGTTTATTTTAGATGGAGTAAATGTAAAGCTAGAGCACTTTTTACAACAGCAATCAGTAGATGGATGGTTTCCAGAATATGGTGGCGCAGATATTGGTTATTTAAGTGTTTGCTTTGATATGTTATCGGAATATTATTGTTTGAGTCAGGATGCAAGGGTGTTAGAGCCGATGCATAAAACATTTGCATTTATTCAGTATTTTATACATCCAGATAGTACAGTAGGCGGTGAGTATGGTTCTAGAAATACGACATATTTCTTGCCAAACGGACTACAGGTGTTATCAAATCTAGGCAGTGGTATTGCAGAACGAGCAATAGAGGTTTTATATAGCAATACGAAAAAGGACAATTATTTCTTGGATTCAACAGACGATAGATATTTTTCTCACTATGTGTTGCATTCTTTTTTAAGAGCAACAGAGAAGAGAAAACAGGGTGCACCAGCAGCTTCAGAGAAGCTACCATTTGAATATAATCATCACAAGGTATTCGAGGATGCAGGATTGATGACTTATAGAAATGATCAGTATTATATGGTTGTTTCGACTAGGAAGGGTGGTGTAATCAAGGTGTTCGCAGACGGCGAGGAGAAGTTCATTGACTGTGGATATCGTGTTAATTATGGTGGTGGCTGTGTATCTGTTACGAATTGGCTCGATCCAAGCTATGATATCACATATACCGAGCAGGGCTGTGTGATCAAGGGCTATATGAATAATATCAAATTCAAGACCTCTTCACCTATTCTGTTGATGGGACTTAGGGTGATGGCATTTATTTTTGGAAATAAGCTCATTCATATGTTGAAGAAATTAATCATTTTAGTTGATAAGCATGATACAATAGAGTTTGAACGCGTTATAACGTTTACAGATCAAGGTATCACTCTTAAAGATTCTGTTCAAAATAAAGAAAAATTCATATTGGAAAAGGCTTCGAATATGTCTGCAAGACATGTTGCAAGTGGGAAGTTTTTTATGACGAGTGAGTTACTGTGTAGTACGAAAACCTTGGTATCTGATACAAATCATTATACCGATGAAATCGTGTTCCATGTACAATAGTCTGTGAGGTGGATATGAAAGGTTTTAGTAGTTTAGAACAAAATATTATCAAAAAGGGGCTCTGTTGTAAGTGTGGTACTTGTATCGGAGCCTGTCCTCATGACCTCTTACGATTTGATTCGGATACGGAATCCATAGAGATCACGGATCCTTTGAAGTGTACTCACTGTGGTCTTTGCAGTAAGGTGTGTCCGGGCAAAGACTTTGACTGGGATGCTACCTTAAAAGAGGGAACGTATAAGCAGCAGGTAGGTTACTATCAAAATATTTATACAGGATACAGTCAGGATTCACAGATCAAAGAACATGCTGCATCAGGCGGAGTTGCTACGGCTATCGCATTGTATTTATTGGAACATCAGCTTGTAGATGGCGTGGTTGGTATTGTATCAGAGAAGCTTGATGCAAAGGTTAAAATCCTACGAACAAGAGATGAGGTACTAAGTGCATTACAGTCGAAGTATCGATTCGTTCCAACCAATGAAATCTTACGACAGATGCAAGTTGAAAAAGGAACCTACCTATATGTGGGACTTCCTTGCCAAGTGCAGGGACTTCGAAGGGCTATGGATACCATGCCTAAACTAAAAGCTAGTATCTATATGACCGTTGGTATCTTCTGTGGATTTAATATGTCCAAGGAAGCGACGGAATTTCTGA
This sequence comes from Lachnospiraceae bacterium, assembly GCA_044425805.1. GTDB lineage: Bacteria > Bacillota > Clostridia > Lachnospirales > Lachnospiraceae > RGIG6307. The sequence continues at coordinate 221,810 of JAWXVC010000007.1, forward strand.
TTAAGAAATCAAAGATAGCAAGAGACGATATAGAGACCGTCGAATATAGAGCCAAGCAGGGTGGTGTAACAGGATTTAAGATTACAGGACATAATCAAGATTTTTTCATCTCGAAGCATGGCTACACGATTTTAAATGCTTTTTATGCGATTCCAAGATGCTTTAAATGCTATGACCTAACAGCGGAATTTGCTGATATTTCACTAGGGGATGCATGGGAAATCGTGCCAGCCTCCACACGCATCATAAGTCGTACGAAAGAGACGGAGCACTTGCTACAGCAAATGCATGAAGAAGGCTACATCGTGTTAGCGGAATCTGATTATCAACACATGGAAGAAACCCAGAAAAAGGTTATAGGCTACAAGAAACGAGACATTTTCACAAGAATTAAGCTTTTTCACAACCTTCCAGACCATTTACAGGATCAAAAGGCAGAAAAGATAAATCCAAAAGCTTTGCTATTTTCTTTATTTCTGATCGTCGGACAATGGAAGATTACTAGATATATGCTATCCCTAGTACCGATCACATTACTTGAGAAACTTAGTACTTCTATGCGAAATGGCAAGGCGGGTAAGGAATCAAAAGAAGTTGTTTCCTATGCCTTCTGGGGCGTGATCACGATTCTCTTTAGCTTTACCAGTTATTCCATACTCTTGTTATGTAACATGGATCATAACCTAGCAAACCTGATATCTATTCTTTCGACAAAAGTGTTTGCATACGTTACTAATAAAAAGTTTGTATTCCATAGTAAGTGCGAAAATATCAGACAGGTTTTAGTAGAAATGGGCACATTCCTACTAGCACGTAGCTTTTCAGGGGTGATAGAACTCATTGGTGTATTCGTGTTTGTGGATGTTTTTAAAGTGAGTGAGTATATTAGTAAGATTTTGACGATAGGTATTACGACTGTAGTGAATTATTTTGCTAGTAAGAAGTTTGTGTTTAATAGAAAAGAATAAAAAATGAATAAGCTATATGTATCAATAAGAATGGTATACTATGCCAAACTCGAAGAATAGGATACGAGCTTTATGGAATATAGACAACAATACTATATTCTTGGTATGGAAGGGATAGAATACCGTTCTCTATATGGATTTGCTATTATGCTATGAATTTAAGCATGGAAAAGGATGATATTGGGTTAGAACTGGAATGTTTTACTTATTCATACGCTGGAGATACCATGATGTATCTCAATGCTTATTTGGTTCAAACACTAGAAAATCATGAATTATGGACGGATACATTGGTTATACCGAGTGAATATCTCGATGAGAGTAGAATACAATATCTAGAACTTGTTACGTCAGATGCTACTACACCAGAGAAAGTATATACTCTAGTGGATACTAGGACATTGGGACTTATAGTGATTTATATAACATTAAGGCAATAAATGGAAACTTGGAGGAACTAAATGAAAAAGAATATGTATAAACTGATTTTGCTTATTATAATTATAATATTGGTAATCATTCAATTACTATGGGGAGAAAAGGTTTTGGATTCAGATATGGCAGCTGAAATGATTTTAGCAGAACTTTTACATGAAGAAGGAAAGTTTGCTTTAACAACAAATTGGTATTATACCACCGAAATAAGAATACTTTATTTACAGTTGGTAATGGCTCCTCTATTTAACCTATTTAGTGATTGGCGTATCATTAGGATGCTTACTAATATTGCGTTTTATTTTGCGATGCTATTATCATATTATTATATGTGCAGACAGTTGCGGATAAATAAAAAGTATATATATTTAACAGCTATGGGGATTTTGATCCCAACTAGTAGTATGTATTTTAATATTATGCTACATGGTAGTTATTATGCACCATATGTAGTTACAATATTTATTGTTTTTGGGTTATATTTACATAGTGTTTCATTGATGATAACAAAGAAAAAGTTTTTCGTACCAATACTTCTGTTGTTTAGTATTATTTCGTTTGTTTCAGGGTTATCTGGCATTCGCTTTTTGATGTCACTGTACTTACCATTGAGCATAACGGCGTTTATAATGCTGTTAAAATCAACGAGTATGCAAAAATGTAGAGATTTGTTCTCATGCGAAAATCTAAAAAACATGCTGTTTTCACAAGAAATATATTACATTTATATAGCTGTTTATGGTACTTTCTTAGCTGGTGTAGGGTATTTATATAATAGTTTTTTCTTAAGTGGAAAATATCAGTTATATTCGTATGAAGAGAAGACGTTCATTACTATAACGGGTGGGGATTTAATAGAACGTTTTCAAAATACAATAGGAGCATTACTAGGTTGCGTAGGATATATTGAAAATGTAAATATCATCTCAACAGAGGGCATTCTAGTTCTTATAGTTATACTATTCATAATGTGCGTAGTACTAGTTTGGAAAAAGACAATAGCATTGTATATAGGTGATTGCGAAACAAGTTCACATTTTTGATGAAAAACATGGATGAAATCTTGTTATACATGATTTTAGGGACTTAAAGTTTAAATAAGCATCATTGATTATAAGGAAAGTAAATTTG
>JAWXVC010000020.1:0-28951 GCA_044425805.1 Lachnospiraceae bacterium
CATCAATAAAACAATCATAGATTGTATCAATAGTATTAATAAGTCTCATAATCACTCCATTCATTATATAAAATTCCTACAGTTGCAGTTTACTCTAGCACTTGCAGAGAATCAACTTTTCTACATACTATCATACTAAAAACCCATGAACAATTCAACCTAGTATGTCGGAGCTATATGCCAATCATCAAATAAAGAACCACTAATGTATAAATAATCCGTCAAGTTAATTGACATCATACCTGCTGGAGTCCAAGCATCTATGCAAGTAGCATAAACTAAATGTATTAAAAAAAAATTGTTTTTTTATCTTTCTTCCGCCAAGTATAAGCTCACCCTGTTTTGAATAATATCTATCACTTCATCCACTGTTTTCTGTCCTGCAAAATATGGCGTTACATCCTCTACTACTAGTTCTGCAATATCTCTCGTTCTATTAGAAGTAGATTCCTCTATTCCAGTAATAATTTCTAAGAGTATCTCAATCTCTCGTTCGGTAGGAATAGCACATTCCACACCAAAGTCATCCCATTCTCGTAAAACCTGCTCATCTAGTACAATTCTTTGGCCACCGTATAAAGAAAATGGATTAACTATAGCTTCATAATCAAAACCTTCAGGATCGATCTGTGTTGCTAGCGCTTCTTCGAATTGTTCTTGTAGTATTGGGAATCCATCTCCACTATATAGGTCGTAATTTTCATCCACTGCAATACCACTTAATAAAAACTGTACAATAATATCCTTATGTTCCGTTTGCGATAGCATTACAACACCTTCCATGCTTGAATTATAAATAGCACCATTTCCTGATACCCCAGGCATTCCTATTGCTGTAAGCGGTGTATCCCCAAATACAGCAAACACCTCTGAAATATCCATTAAATCTCCGATAAAGCCTCCGTATGTAATAGTCATTCCTTCATTCAACAAAAATGCATCACTCGCACTCGCTAAACCTGCTTCCTCTACTTCTGGATAGTTGTTTGCTACCTCTAGCAATTCCTTAAATGACTCAGAATCAAAATCACATGTGTAGGTTTCAAAATCCACAAATTCTTCTATCGCATACCAAAATAACGCATAGAACATTCCTGTCTTGGTTTGATTGCTATTGTAATAGACGCCATCTGGTAAGTTTTGAACAACATTAAGTGCCTCAGCTAAACTCCATCCCATTTCATTACCTACATATTCCGCATTTGCAAACACGGTGTTAATGCTAAATAGTTGTGGAATATAGTAAACATTTCCATCCACTTTATTGGCCTCATAAATTGCAGTTACAAAATCACTTTCTTCATAACCTGCCGCTTGCAGATATGGAGTTAAATTTTCTAGAATACCCTTTTCAGCTAAAACATCAATATCAAAGCCTTGAGTACCTCCAACACCACCAATCATATCTGGTGGATTGCTTCCCACTAAATCTATCAACAAACTTTCTCTAGCTTCTTCATAAAGTATATTGTTTGCTTGGTAATCTATTAAGGAAAGTTGTGTTGTATCTACATATTCTTCTATGCTAATACGATATTTTGTTTGCTGCTTATTAAAAGCAATTACTCGTTCCTTCAAGTCATCACTAGCTTGTATTACTGCAATCGTAAGCTCTTCTTTTTGAATCACCTCATCTATCGGCGTCTTTGTTAAAAGTATTCCTTCCAAGGTCGCACCCGTATTCGCATCTCTTTCCAAGAGAAAAATCTGCATATCATTTAGCATATCCATATCGTAAATTGTATTACTCATACTATCCACATCTATCCAATCCACTATCATTTCCACTTCTTTTGATTCTAGTTCATACGCACAAATTCCATCTGTATTCATGTAGGTATATGTCCTGTCGTCCGACACAAAAACAGATGCATCCGACTTCATTCCATAGCTTGTTTCGATACTATAGCATTCACCTACACCTTCTCCCTCCATATCAATATAATACAGCTTTTGTTCTAATCCGATATTTAATGGATAGCAGACCGTGCCATCCTCTGTCAAATGAAGTTTCACGCCTGTACCTACATCTAGTATTTCAAAATTCAGCGTTCCATCCTCATGAAATATAACAATTCTATCATGCATGGCAATAGCAACATTCCCATCTGATTCTAGAACCATATCACTTATATACACACTTTCTATAAGATATATCAAATCATCTGGAAGTGCTAGCGTAACACTACTCTCCAATGAGCCATCTTCATCGTATGTAAGTAATGCAAGTCCACCATCTGCATTTTCACTGTCTACTAGTATCATAATAGTTCCATCCTCTAGCACTTGATAAAGTCTAGGATATTGCTTATTCGTGCCTTCCTCTAAAATAATATCTAAAGTCTCACCAGTAAGAACATCATATACTATAATTGTGCAAGCATGTCCATTCTCTCCGCTATAAGAAGATTTCATACCATACACCTTACCATAATCAAGATTCAACTGAACACCATCACTCCCAGCAAAACAGGTAGACAAATCGGCATAAGTAGGTACCCATACACACTCTTCTCCATTGTTATCTGATTCTATAACTGCATCTTGTATCAGCTGCACACCACACCCATTCAGTAATATTACAAATAGGTAAAGTACCCCTAAGAACACGGTTCGTAATGTACTTACTCTGTAAATTGACACATTCTTCATAAATCAATCCCCTTTCTTAAAAACAAGTAAAAAACATACCAACTACCATAGGAATATGAATCAAACATATATCCAATTTCACAAGCTGAACAAATCGCAGCTCTCGGTATAATTTCATCAGTCTCTTCACAATCTGTACATGCAGTCTCTTCACATGCATATGCGCTATACTGCACACCATAGCGTTAACTCCGTAAAAACAAAGCACTGTAATGGTGTATAGGAGTAAAATTGAACAAATCCATACCACTGTAGATAGTAGACGCGTTTCTATTGAATACTTGTATAAGTCGACATATTTTTTCTCTATAATATCCTTTTCAATTAAAAAAGATGTTATTTTATCTGTCAAAAAGTCCATTGCATCACCTCTTGAAATCAAAATAACATCTATTCTTTCTTTTGTATATACATTTGGAGCGAACGCAGGGTAAATGGCGTGAACGCAGGGTTCTATGCTCTTTGCATAAGTATTGTAACCAAAAACCACCCATCCTTACAGGAGATAGCACTTTGATATTGATACTGTTCAATCATTGCCTTAATATTATGCAAACCATAACCATGCATAAAGGCATCCTTTTTGGTGGTCTCTAGCACCCCAAGAACTTCTACATCCTCATGCTTTGTTGTATTATGAATGGTCAAAATATAGCCTTCCCCATCTCTTAAAAAGCTACATTTGATAATCCTTTTATCCTCTACTTGTTTACAGGCTTCTATAGCATTATCTAGTAGGTTGGAAAGAAGTACTACCAAATCTGCAGCTTTCATACTAACATCTGACAGATCATCCACCAAAACCTGCATAGATATGTTGTGTTTCTTTGCCTCTCTATATTTTTGCGTTAGTAAGGCATCTATGATACTATGGTTACTATGTACCAGCAGGTTTGTTCGTATTTGTCCCTCTGCAATTTCTTCTATATATTCCTTTGCCTTAGAAATATCTTCGCATTCTAATAAACCTTGAATCGCAAGTATATGATTGTTAAAATCATGTGTAAGCTTTCTTTGAAGTGCATATTCCTGAGATAAATTTTCTACATTCTTTGTTTCTATCTCCATCTGTTGTAACAGTAATTCATGTTCCTTTTTCACTTTTTGTTCATGTTCTAATTCATGCATAAGTGAGAATATGGCTATATTACTTAATATAATAGATACAACACTTACTATAAGCATAGTACCAACCGTATTGTTTTCAAAGCTATCTATCATAAAAAAAGCTATCATAATAAAAGAATTGAAGACAAAGAGTAGAAACTGCATCCATTGTTTCAAGCTAATATCTACTCCTAATTTATCTTTTGCTAGTAGTTTTCTGATCGTATATACAATCAAATATACTATAAATTTAGAAATAATTGTTACCGACATAAAAATATATGGTCTGGCAATCATTTCATGCGAATCTATACCAAATAGCAGTATAAATACAAATGCTATTCCTAGATCCACCAAGTAAAGCAGTGCTATAAATAATGCTGTAATCAAAAGCTTTTGCTTCACTTGTTTCCGTATAGTCGCACATGTTAACAAGAAAAACATCATGAAAAAAAATGGTGCCTTTATATATCCATCAAATTCAATTAATAATCCTATGTAATTAATTACACTTCCCACGACATAACAAATCAGTGTTCTTTTTTTATCTATGAAGGTAAAGAACGCATCATTTAATGTATAAAAAGCAAGCATCTCGACAAACAACAATGCAAATGTTATTACATATTCCATACGCTTCTCCCCTTCCAGTCCACGAATTCTTTTACTAAATCTGACCATTTCCTCTGGCTTGCGCTTAGGCTTCTTCCAGTTGATAGATGAACTTGATAATTTCTCATGGCCAAAATATGCCCCATATTCACTAGATAACTTTTATGTATACGTAAGAATCCTTTTGCATGAAGCTCTTGCTCTAACACATGTAATGCCACCTTCATCTCATATATTTCATCACTCCCTATTTCCATATGTATAAGTACGCTTTTACTATAGATTTCCACAAAGATTATATTCTTTATTAAAACACGTATTTTCTGACCTTTGTCTAATATGTCGAAGTATTCATCCTCTATATTCATGTCTTCTAAAATTGTCGTAAGCGTCTCTTCGAACAAACTATCTAAATCATGCTTCAATATATATGCTGATGCTTTCACCTGATATCCCTGTGGTGCATATTGCACATACTCTGATACATAAATAATCGCTGCTTCTTTATTACGTACTCTTATTTGCTTTCCTAAGCTAATCCCATTCTCTTCTAGCATCTCTACATCTAAAAATATAAGGTTCAAACCCTCTACATTACTATTCAGTAAATCTGATGCTCCTGCATATTCAAACACTTCATAGGTCATCTTATGATCCATCTCATATTTTGCAAGTAATGCTTGCATTTTATTTCGACACACTTGATTATCATCACAGATCGCAATCTTAAGCATATAATCCCCCTTTACATATACCCCTAATCCATATTTGTATTTATATACGGAATTCATTGTGCAACTCTTCTATTCGAGAGTGAATACTTGCTGTATCTTCATATTCTATTTCTTTACAATTATTCTTATTTCATCACCAAATTTTAAGTTATTTGGATACAATATTCCAACTTTCTTTCTACACAAATTATAAAATTCCTACAGTTGCAGTTTACTCTAGCACTTGCAGACAATCAACTTTTCTACATACTATCATACTAAAAACCCATGAACAATTCAACCTAGCTTGTAGGAGCTATATGCCAATCGTCAAATAAAGAACCACTAATATATAAATAATCCGTTAAGTTAATTGACATCATACCTGCTGGAGTCCACGCATCTATGCAAGTAGCATAAGCTGTATATGTTCCGTTAGGATACCATACAGGTGTAAAATGCACTCTCTGCCCATAGGTACTATACTGATTTATCTTAAACGCATGAGAAATGCTATATCCACTATTTAGTCTGTCAAGCAATCTCCAATAGGTTTGATACTGAAACTCTGGAAAGTATGCCACCACGTTTTGCATACCTGTATAATGACTTGTTGGGGCGCTTGATGTAACATTTGATGTAACTGCCATGTTAAATCCATATCCCGACTTCATTTGCGTTGAAGTTGCAGTTGGTGACTTTTCATCTGGAGTAATGTTCATGCTCACTGAAAGACTTGCATAATGTGAAATCCATTCGTAAACATACCAACCTTCATCTTCCCAATTAGATACCCACTCTCGATCCGTATGAGTATTTCCCTCTGAATCTGTCCATGTATCTGTGTCCCAATGCCCATTATCTATCCAGTATTCATACCACCAAGCGTCCCATTCTCCCCATGTAAGACTCGTTACATTGCCTGTACTCGGTACACTAGGGGTAGCATAACTATCATTTCTATCATTCGCTTGTGGATCAGGTGGTTCATTTTCATCTAGTGAAACAATTTCAGCAACAATCGTACTTGTACTTATAGTACAGTTGCTTGTGATTGTAATGCTTATTGTTCCGGGTTCAGATGGTGTATGCCATTTTACCCATGCAAGTTGTGAGCCATCTTCTGGGATATAAATATTACTATGTGCATAGGTTCTTCCATTGATACTAAACGTGGCATAAGCAGGATTATCTGGACTTTTTTCGCTACTCGTATAAAGTGTTACCGAAGTGATTACATCAGTATCACAGCGATAGGTCACATCAGAAGTTGATGGACTCGGTGAGACTACATCTGAAAAACTAATAATCCCCATCCCTAGATAAGAAATAATATCTTGATCCGTTTGCGCCGCACCCGTAGTACCACCCCAAGTAGGTAAACCTAAATCAGAAGTTTCCAAAAACATCGATAAAGGCAAGTTTTGATGTGTTAGCGATACCATTTTACTTCTAAGTTTATTACTTGTTTCTTGGTTAAATAACGCAGCCTCTGTTGCTGTCATTGCATACATAACACTTTCATATTTAAAATAGGCGATAGGTTCTAATAAAATTTTATACTCACCACTAATTAGTAAGTCGTAGTTAAAACCAGTAATGTTGCTAATGTCTTGAATTGTACCCTCTCTACAAAAATACGCTCGAATAACATCTATGTTACTTGTTCCTGTAGAGGTAATAATTGTTGGCATTATACTAGCAGGTTTGACAGATACATATTCACCATTTTTTGCACTTAGGCCTGTACCAGATAAATACGATAGCTTACTTACATTTCCAAAATTGATTGTTATATCAGTGTTGGCTTCATCAGAAAAATCAATGGGTGTTGTCATAATCTGATTATCATTTGCTCTCACGATGGTAACACGCACTCCATCACGACCGGGTATCCATGCATTTGTAGAGGTTGCATCACCCATTTCACCACCACCACTGTCTACATTTGAATCAGTTATGGCAAACGCTGTTATTCCAAAACAACAAGCTATTATAATTACCAATATAAAGGAAATTAATTTCTTCATAGTGCCCTCCATTTAAAGTAAAAAAGATGCCACAGCAAAGTGACATCTCTTCATTAACTATATTATTTAATTCATTGTTCCAATTATATCTCCTGTACCTGCATTTGGTGCATCAATATTGTAATTTTCACCCTCATAAGGGACCCAACCAAAGCCGGGAACATAAACGGATCCATCAGAACTTGTTTCGCCCGAAGCAGGAGTATCCTCTACCTTGTTAGGCTCTACAACCTTTAATTCTTCTTCACCATTTTCATCTACCTCTGGAGGTGTATCATCAGTCGGTGCAACTGCATCATCTTTCGTTTTTGGCGTTTCATCATCAGAGCTTGGTATAACAAGATTCGTCTCAATCACAGCATCTACATCATCACTTTTTTCATCTTCAACAATAATATCCGTTGATGGATCAATGACGATTACATCTGAAAGCTCTGGTACAACTAGATCCACGTCTACCTCTTTAGAAACTTCTTCACTTGTTTCATCTTGTGAAACTTCCTCTGTGCCTCCAATGGAATACAACAAACTACCTGCGATACATACTGCTACTACTGATAATGCTACTACTGTAATTTTCTTTTTTGTGTCAAAATCTTTTTTCATAAAGACAAACCTCTTTCTTTCATAATTAAGTTTTGTCCTATTTTTCGTATTCAAGCAACCCCTTACTTAAATACTAACCCTATACGTATTATACAGAGCAAATAGGCTCGCGTCCAGATATTTTCAGAACGATTCTAAAATTTAGGCATATACGTTGCTTTTGTTCTTATATCCATTTGTAATGGTGGAACTATATCCCAACCAAATGATAATGGAATTTCTATGGTGACTGTTACATCAGCTTCAAAATTTGTATTCGCATTACCGGGTGCTAGTGCTGTATTTGAAATATCAATGTTAAGATTACTATAACGATACTCATAATCTGCTTCATTTTCTTTCACATGATAAGAACCTACACTTTCTGTGCCAAGAATACTATCCATTCTCCCATACACATCATAGTAATCAATATTTGTTTGCCAACTACTACCACTCAAAGTATAACCACCACTGTATCCCTCTCGAAGTCCATTATATACTTCACCATAATTACTTGTTGCTACGGATATGACAGAGCTTTGCAAGGCATCACGAACACCTTGCACTATAATACCTAGTCGAAAAAACTCTGCCATCGCACAACACATAATCAAAATACTAAGTATCAATGCGATTGTCATAGGGGTAGATTCTGCTTTCTTATCTTTAAAAATTTTCTTTATTTTCAAATCTCAATCTTCCTCTTCCTATTTGTAGTAAACCTCTGATTTCCCAGTAGCTTTCGACTGCAGCTCTATTGGAAATGAACCAAAACGAAAAAATCCTATATCTACTACTTTTGTTAGTGTTACAGAAATATCACCATTTAGCTGTATCTTACTACCACTAAAGTAATCACAATCCCATTCAATATCGGGATCCAATCCTGTTTGTTCTTGCATGGTACTAATTCTAGAGCTTATTGAGGTGCTTCCCTTAATTTCTGCTTCACGCACAATTTCGGTAGCAAAAACATCAAGTTGTTGTTTCGTTTGAAATACTGGTAGTAGCTGCACAACAAAGGCCACTACAATGAGCAAGCATAACAGACCAATAACATAGTCAATGTAACCCTCACCACGTTTATCTTTAAATATCTTTTTCACCATCTGCTACACCTCCTTAAAACATTCCAGACATAGCGCCAATAATTTGATACCCCATAACTCCCATATACATCATAAGCATACAGCCAAGTAAGAGGAAGGAGTATTTACGAATTTTCGGTGCTCGTTCCTTTGCTAACTTTTTAAGTCTTGTTAGTTCCATTTCTTTCATTTTTTGAGCAATCATTCTGAAATGGTCGATACCATCATCACCATTTACAACACATTGTAATCCTGCTATCACTTGTGACAAAATCGCCGATGACACACGCGTATCAAATCTTGTCAGTGCCGATTGATAGTTACCACTGCCCATATCAGCAATCGTAATCATCAATTCACTTTTCAATGAGGGACCTGCACACTTTGTATAGGTTTCAAAAATAGCTTTTAAATCTCTACTTGCAACAAGGGACTGTGCTAGTGTTGCTACAAAACGTGGCAACTCATATTCAATTTCATCTCTCTTTGCTTTAATGATTTTATCAGCCTTTGTTATTTCTGAAAAATAAATAGCAATAGCGATAATGACAAACACAGGTGAGATGATTGGAACAATCAACAAACAAGGAATTACCCCTAATAGCACAAGTGCTGTTTTAATATAAGCCTGTGCCAAATATACCTCTGCTGTCATTGGAATTTCAGCAGAGGTAAGTGTTGCTGTTAATTTGCGTTTATTATGTTCTTCTATTGGAATATACTTTGATAATTTAACTGCCAAATCCATAATAAAAGCATCTGAATCTTTTGTTTTTTTCTTTTTTACTTTGCCCATGCTAATAATGGCTTTTGTTTGCTTATAGGTTGGAATTTTAAAAATATACGCTAATATCAAATAGCAACCAAAGGCGAACAAAGAACCAAATAGCATTAAAATCAAATATTGCATTTAGATCATACCTCCTATCTATCGTTTATATTCAATCGGTCTTGTATGTTTTACGACTGCACCGATTGAAATAAAAATGACTGTACCAGAAATGGCAAGCATAATTTCCCCAAAATCGGTAAACATCAGTGTGTTATACCACGATTTATTTAGAAAATACATAAGTGGAACACTTCCCACTACAAGAATAATCATTGTGATATATTCTTTCACAGGTTCAAATAAAAGCATATCAAGCTCTACTGATACAATACGAATATCTGATAACTTCGTAACAATCGGAGTCAAAGTGGATTTCAAGTTATAATCTTCTTGACAAGCAATCACTTCATCGATCCAATCATGGAATATAGTATTGTCTAATCCTAGTTTCATCTTTGCTATTGAATCTTTCAAGTTATAATCATACATTTTTGTATGCATAAGAAAACTAGCGAACACTTCATAAATCGGTGGATTAAGGTAACGCACATTTTCTTCAACAGCTCTTATAATAGAATTTTGGTTTCTCATATAACTTGTTGTTATAACCGATAATGCTGTTTCAAGTTCTGAATTGATTTGATTTTTTCGTTTACCTGCTGTGAATTTAATATAATAAAAAGGCAATAGGGAAAACCCCACTGCCAATACTGGTACTAAATACATATTGTTCATGGATACTGCAATCATTGCACCAACTACAAATAAAATCATTGCTAGCACGCAAAGTGTAGTAAAGGTTGTACTTTTACCAGTTAGTCGTAAAATCTCTTTCACTTCTAAAAATAATAATTTCAAACCTTTCGGTGTTTTTTGTTTCTTTGTTGCTTCAATTTTACTTTTAATAGAAGTTTTAGGTTGTTTTAAATATCTACCAAGTTCCTCTAAAAAAGTAAACGGTGAAAGCTCTAACAAGATAAAAGACCCTGTGACAGCTAACAAGAAGCTAATCATTATCAATAGTGTCATGCACCTACCTCCTATCGTTCCATATCATCAATCCCATATTTCCCACTAATTGTTTGACTTTGTTACTTTTTTCTAGATTTTGCATTTTTCCTCCTACACTGTAAACAGTCTATCTTGAACAGAAAGTGACATACCATTTTCACGTAATCTTTGTTGTAGACCTTCTGTTGGGTTATTTACCTTTTCATAGTATCCAATGATTTTTGTTTTTCCATTTTCCACCTTTGTATCCGTAATTTTAAAACGATATAGAGTTCGCATAATAGGCTGACCATTTTTTACACTTTCACACTCTGTAATCTCCATAATCCTTCGACTGTTGTCTTCTAGCTTTTTAGCAAATACAATAATTGGAAAAGCCTTTGTTGCAAGTCCCATCAAGCTGTTATCGTCCATGTTATACATCTGTTTAGAAAGTGTCACCATACGATAATATGTATCAAAACAAGAGTTTGCATGAATTGTAGTAATAACTGCATGTCCTGTGTTTGCAGCCATAATTGCTAAAAAAGCCTCAATACTTTTCATTTCAGCTACTGCAATACAGTCTGGGTTGATGGTAAGTGTTGTTTCAAGCAATTTGACAGAATCAATATTTTGCTTTGGATCATCTGAAAATCTAGTACAAAGATGAACCACGTTGTTTAAGACTTTTCCTTTCTCATCTCGAACTGTAAGGTTAAACTCACGCACATTTTGTTCAATGGTAACTACTCGCTTCCAAAAAGGGACCTGTGATAAAATCCAACTCATTAACGTTGTTTTACCACTTGAAGTTGCACCTGTGATACACATAGATACCCCATGACTGTAAAACACAGCCAACATTTCTAGCATTTCTTTCGTAGCTGTTCCATTGTTTGCAAAATCCTCTAATTGAAGTTTTCTAGGATTTACAATACGAATAGATGCTGACAGTCCTTTATCACTATCTACAACACCATCACCCATAACTGTAATGCGAATTTTCTTTGACAGATGCCCTACTACAATAGGTTGTGCATGGTCAAACACCATACCATTTTTTTGAAGCATACGTCTGATAACATCTGTAGCATGTTGTGTGTCATTAAACATTTCCTTTGATGGTAAAATTTCTCCATTTGCGTAAGTGATTTTCACATCATCCCATTGATTGATGTTGATTTCTTCTACATCATTTCGATATAAATATTTTGACAAGAACGAATAGCCTGTCATTTCACCATAGATTAGCTCAACCAAATCAACTTTTTCTGTATCTTCAACTGCTAATTTTTGGCTATCAATATATTTTTCAATATAAGACTTGATTAGTTCTCTATTATCATCTGGACTGTCCATCAGTATCTTTGCATAGTTTTTTGCAACATACTCCTGTACTTCTTTTAACACTTCTGGAAACGGCTTGACTCTTACACCACTTCCAAGCAAAGTCATATTATCGTATACATTTACTGCTGTTTCCAAGTTCACACCTCCTAAAACTCACCCTTGTTTTTAGAAAAAGGCATACGCAACGACCTGCGCTCTTTCGTAGCTTTTGTATGTGCTTTTTCTTTCTTTTTCGTTGCTAGCTCTGGTAAATCTACCCTAAAAATCCCATTTACCAACTTTGCTAATTCAAAATTATAAGAGCTACTTTTTTCCTCTGTTAGCTTTTCAAAAACTCGTAGTTCATTTACCTGTTCTTCTAGTTCTTTACAGTAAGGGAGTACATATTGTACCCCTCCGTACTGTTGTGCAACATTTTCCCATTCCTGTCCTTCTTTTAAGTTAGAAATAGCAAACACATTTTTCTCTTTCTTAAATTTACTATCAGCAAGCAAACGATCTGCTGTGTAAAAGTAAGAAATACCTTTCAAATCAGAAGTCCCTAGTTTTAACACCTCATCAGCAAATTGTAGTGCAATAATAGTAGAAACATCTGCTTCAATCACTGTGGAACAATCCACAATGATATAATCAGCAAGTCCACGCAGCATAACAAAGAAGTCCACTACTTTACTAGGCACGATTTTAGGATAACTTGAAATACTCTCACCCAATTTATATCCAAGTACACTGATATATTCCTTGTTTGGCACTGGTGTTAATGCTCCTAAGATTTCATCCTGCGATAATTGCATTTTCGTTAATAACTCTCCCAGTGACACATCATGAGGTATTTCCCCAGATAAAATATATGGAATGACAGGACAAGTTGGTTCAAGATGGACAATGATGACATTCTTCTTTGCTTTCGATAATAATGTAGCAATTTTTAGGCTTGTCATTGTTTTCCCTGATGCCGGACTACCCATAACTGCTAAAATTTGTGTCTCCATCATTCTACATCCTCTTCAATTTCAGCTTCATACGTTGTGTTTTCCTCAACTGCATATAATGTATCTATTATTTGTGCTTGTTCATCAAGGAATAACTGTGCATTTTCATTACTCCCTCTATATACTAAAGCACAATGTATTTTACCTGTTTGCTCTAATTCTGCGATAATACGTGCTTGCTCTGGAGCTACAAGGACAGTAATTGTTGCTGCAAGTTCACTCTCAGTATTTTCAGCATTATAATCTATTCCATCACTAGAGGTTGTTGCTATAATCTCAACATATTGAAGCTCTATTGGGGTAATAGTTTCTCGCATTTCACCCACATCACTTGCAATAAGCGATACGATGTCACCTTGCTCTAATTTCCCAGATAGACCACCTGCAAAGAATGTAATACTAAGAGAAATTGCTCTGTTTGATCCATCAAGTTTGCTTAGATAAGCATTGCGAAGTAATGCTGTGTTTGATAGTTTACTTTCTAAAATATAATCCCCCTTATACAAATCGGTATTGGCATATTTGCCAATCACATCATCAGCTTCATATAACACATCATTAGGTAAGTTATATCCACCAACTTCCACTGTGGTAATCCTATCTTTTGTAATTAAATCTCCCTCGCTAATTTCTTCTATAACACGCACAATTTCAACTTTCGATTCCAATGCGTCATTAAACATCGGTGTCAATCCAAAGCATACAATGAGTGATAATATAATACAGATAAGACCTACTACCACTCGATTTTTCATTAAATTTTTCATTTCTAATTTCCTCCTAAATTAAAAGAGCCATCATACTACCTATACCCAAAAATGGGATAAGTGGTAATGGCTCATTCCTTGATTTTTTGTTGATGATAAATCCATAAAGAACTGCTAAAAACAAGCCTATTATCAAGGCTGTAATTCCTCTACTTGCTCCCAAATAAAATCCTACTGCACCCATAAACTTCATATCTCCACCACCAATTTTTCCATTTGAAAATAACGCTGTTAGAAATATTGGAACTCCCGTTATCACCATTCCTACAACAGATACAGGTAAACAGAACCTAAGAAGTCCTAGTACAATAATAGCTACATGGATTTTATCTGATACGATGTGTGTGTTAAAATCTTCTTTACTTGCAAGATAGATTACAAAGAGAAAGGCGATATGAAGTAGCATTTTATTTTTCCTCCTCCATCTTCAAAATTTCAATAGCTTCACGAATATCTAATCCGTCAATCTCATTACCAATACAAGTCCAACCATCATAATTTTCTCTTGCAAAAATCTCTAATCGGGACACCTCATCTCCCATTAGTTTTTCTATTCGTGTTCGTACTTCATTTGGCTTTTTAGAGTGCTTTTCAATCGGTGTATCTACTACACAATGTACTGCTTTTGATTCTCTTTTAGGACTTCCTTTTGTTCCAATCAAGCAAAGTTCTGGATTTGCTCTCGTCCAAAATCCAAGTCCCCAAAACCATGTATCGGTTTGCTTCTTATTACGTTTCACCCAACAAAATCCTAAAGTCTTATAGGTGAATCCCCAATCTTTCATTGCTCTAAGTCCCTCTAATAAACAAGGAAATGTCACCCATAGAAAAAGGATAGAATCTTTCTTTGCTAGGCTTTCAATATCAAGGTTACATATATCATCAATGTTCATTGTTCCATAATGATTTTCTGCTGACCTGCCTTGACCTTTTTTAGAATAAACTTTATAGGACCAGGGCGGATCTACATAAAGTACATCAAACTGCATCTTCCACCTCCTCGTATAGTTTTAAGCCAATTTCATATACGATGTTGACAGTTACTGCATTACCTGCTTGTTTATAAAGTTGCGCATCACTAATGCCAGCAGCCTTTGCTCTATCAAATAGAAAATCATCAAAAGCCTGCAATCTGAAGCACTCTCTAGGAGTTAGTCTACGAATGCGACAACAGAGCATGACTCCCATGCTTCCACCTGTGAGTATGGTTTGACTACACCCACGACCAACTCGTCCTCGACTTACTTTGCTATTTGGATATGCAAGATTTATACCATCACCATGATAAGCCATTGTATGCCCTTCACTTTTAGCTTCACGAATTGGGTATCCATCATTTCTGTGTTCACAACCACATAAAAGAACACCGTGTCTATCTTGACAAGTGAGGGTAAAACTTGGTTCTCCGTCCTCTTTAAATCGTCTTCCATTTTGTCTTTTTTTCACTCTATCTGGTGTAATAACTGCTCTTACACAATTTGGATTGCCATGACATAAAAAAATGCCAGAGTTTTCATCTTTAAGACTACTCACTCTGACATTATCTTTATTCTTCCTGCAACAGCATTGTGGGACAATCACTCCCGAAACCTCTCCTTTATGATTGGTAATGCCTGCATTTTGCCTTGCTCTAATACATCTTGCTGTGTCAGTAAAGACAGTATTTTCATTCATATCTACAAAACTTGGCACTGCATAAAGTCCTGTTTTTCCACCAAAACCACCTGCACCCGATACCAGTGTTACAGAAAGTCCCGTTGGATCATAAATACGATTGCCTTGCGAACCACCTACTACTTGCTTAACAGGCGTCTTGTTTGTTCTTCCGAGAGGAAATATTTCTCGTCCACTTGTTCCTCTAAGATGTCCAACAAGGTACACTCGTTCTCGGTGTTGTGGCACTCCAAAGGATTTAGAGCCCAAGACCTGCCACTGACAGTCATACCCAATTTGTGATAGTTCACTGAGAACAGTGGTAAATGCCCCTCCTCTCTCAATCGACAACAAATGCTTAACATTTTCAACGATAATCCATCTGGGTTTATTTTCGGCACTTTGGCCTTTGAGCAGGCGAGTAACTTCAAAAAATAGTCCACTTCGCTCTCCGGAAAGTCCTGCTCGTTTTCCACTAAGGCTAATATCAGTGCATGGGAAGCCAAAAGTCCAGATTTCAGCTTTTGGAATTTCTTCTGCTCCAATTCGTTTAATGTCTTTTCGATACCATTCACCTTTACAATTTTTTCCATCACAGTTTTTTTCCACCTCCATACTGCACATCATACAACCATTATCATTGTTACCCTTGCTAAATTTACAAGGGGTTAAGTCATACATTGCCATATAACTTTTATTTGCAAAATTATCAATTTCAACGTGGCCAACTGCTTTGTGACCACTCCTTTCTAGTCCTCGGCGAAAACCACCGATACCTGAAAACAAGTCAATGAATTTCAAGTTTACCTCCTACTATTTAACACTTTGCATCACCACTTTATTTTCTTCGGTTAACTTGTTATAAAATTTTAATATCATTTCCCCCATTCATCCCGATATCGATATGGATAAATTTGCTGATCCTGTATAAAGTGAACCATATTTCCAATTTGGTCAACGACACTCTGATTGTTTAGATCTCTCGTTGTCATTAATACAGAACCAAAAATCCCTGTAAGAACTGCCACAACTGTCATGGCTACATTCTGTGATAGCATCCATATAATTGTAGCGATTCCACCACCGAATAGGCTTCCCATTAAACTTTGTAAAAGTTCTCGTTTGCCAAATCCATTGAAAAGCTCATTTTCTGTTTTGACACCCATCGGGATATATAGGGTGCTTTCTGTTTGCATATATTGCCTCACCTCCTTTCATGATTTTGGGTACAAAAAATCCCCTCAAAGGATAAGTTTTCCTTAAAGGGGAGTGTTCGTTGCTATTTAGTTTTTAAGTTAAAATTTATTTAATTACGACTTCGCCTAAATATATGTTTAAAAATATTAATAAACACATATACCAGCATTCCTACTAATAGCATTACACCACCTTGAAACATGATTTTACACTGGTTTATTCTTTCTTCTGAAAAACCTTTTATAAGGCAATACTCATTTAATATACCCATGTAGGGTGATAGCTTTATATTGACAACAATTCCTATTATCGTAGCTATTATAAAATCAAACATACTGATAATCCTCCTATTTAATATTTCATTAAACCTTTAATCTAATTTTTATACTTTTTCTAGTACATATTCCACAAAAGATTTAATAAGAATATTATAACACGAAGTAACTTGTAACGACAGGTACTTTTTTATCTATAATAGTACATTACAATGTCCTTTATCTGCCAAATGCTTTCGGCTAAAATATAAAACATGATTGTATTTTTTGTCCTCTTTTTATACTGTGCCTGTTCTTCTTCAGCACCTTGTAATCTAACCATGCAATACACAACTCTAAAAACAGCTCCTACTCGTATCAATGATATGACAGTAAGAGAAATATCGTCTAGTGTAATCATCTACCCACCGTTTAACCTTTCAGATTTTTTGCCATAGAAACTAGTCTTATAGAATTATAAACATTATTGATTCCCCCACTCCCTCCACTGGGAACAATAAATTGTGAAATAAAGGATGGCGTTTTTATCGCTAATACCATACAAGCAATACCCCAAAAAATATTCATACTGACACCTATGTTTAACATCATCCCGACACCTAGTTTACACAAACAAATTTGAATCATTACCGTTAACATTGCTTTAAAAAACATCTTCGTGTATTCAACAAATACACCTTTATTATTATCTAGAAGCCCAATGCATGCCATCGGCATACCTACTCTTAAAATCATAATTTCCAATCCTCTCATAAGGAATTGGAAATATAGCATAAAGTAGCAAATAATAAAAACTAATCCTAAAATAGCTGTTACAATTCCTAATGATGAAATACCATTCACCCATGTTTGCCAATCATAATTGCTTGAAATATCGATTGCCACTAACAATTCATCTGTTAAATTTTGTGTAATTTCAGCAAGCCAAGCATAAAGTATAGGAAAACAAACAGCAACAGCTATTGCTTCAATAAACCTTATAATTAGATTGATAGGCTCTGTATCTGGATCTCCATCTGTCCACATAACATAACACTGAAAACCTTTTTTCAAAAAGCATAAGATAATAAGTGAGACTCCAAATCCTAGCACAATTTCAAATAACACATCAACCATATTTGTACCTGCTGTTGAAATCATATACTTGTCAGCATACAATGCAATTGGTACTAAATCAGCAAGCATTTCATCAATTAATATGACTGCACCATTTAAAATGGCTACAATCAACAACAACAATATCACTTCCAAACAAAACCACCTCCTCGTTCCATTAGTAGACTAATCCATATGCTATTGCTCATTATATGCCTGAAGTACTGCCTCTGTTATATCTTTTCTCATCTTTGCAGTGATTGGAAAACACACGTCTTGATATTCACCATTAGGGTTCATTCTTGATGGCATCATAACATATAAACCATTCTTACCATCAAGTACTCGGATGCCTGTTATAGCTAATTGTTTGTCTATAAACAACGTAGCAAATGCCTTTAATGATTTCTCATCATCAAACTTTTTATTAATTTTTACATATATATTCATTCTGATTTTTTCCACTTCTTTCTTTTTCTTATCCTTGATAGTCAAACATCTCTTCTATTCTTCTTGATAATGTAGGAAGTATTGTATCCTCAAAGAGTACGTAAAGACCTGCTAGTAAAAGTGATCCAATCACAACACTAATGAGAATTTTTAGAGCTGTGTCTACAAATCCCTCCCCCTCTTTTTGTGTGAATACATCTAGTGCTTTTCCCTTTACTTTGGCACCTCTTAGCATTACTTCTATTACCATTTTGTTTGTGAAATTACCTAATTTTTTCATTTTACCTTCTCCTTTAAATTAAATATTTTAGTTTATATGAAACCGTACTTTACGGATTCAAACGTGAATAATTGTTATGCCTTATTGATAGTAACTAATAATGACATTTAAAGTTGCACTACCTAAAACTGCACCAATACAAGAAATAACAGCTACCATAATTCGGTTGTTCCATTTCTTTTGATCCATTTCATCAGCAGCACTGCGTCTGATACAAAAGTAAATGATTAATAGACCTGCTACAACTGGTGCAAGTACCATAAGCCATGTTGTAACATCACTAATTAAATTCTCTGTACCCGTTACAATTTTACTGTTAGACACACCTGATGCATATGCTCTAATAGGCATCCATTGAAGCATCATAAAAGCAGTCACCAGACTAGCTGTGACTGCTCTACACTTCATGTTACATGTTTGTATTACTTGTTTGATTTTTTTCATTAAATTTCTTGCCTCCATAGGATTTAGGGTCAAATGTTTTACCACTAAAAGTTGCCCCCATTTGTGCTTTTAGTGCCTTACTTTGCTTTTGTTTTTCTGTAAGTTCAATGTTTTTTGCATGGTATGTCCATACACCCCAAAGTTTTATTTCATGGGTATCTGCTGTTAGAATAGGGCGCTTTGCTTCTCGTTCTTCTCTCACCTTTCTGTTATGTTCTTCATCTCCAAGTCCACACATCTGATTAAAGTACCACTTTGATAAGTCTGGAGCATGCATAAGCGCGGGGTGTGATCTACCTACAATAATCTGATAAGGTCTTGATATTCTTCTGATTTCATCGGTTGTGAGAAGTTCTCGACCTATCAAACTAATGCTGTGGGAACTAGATGGATTCACATATTTACCATGCTGTGCTGATAACTGATACGCACTTGTCGTATATTTCCCTAGCTTTTTGCAAACAGCTTCTAGGGTTTCGTCATCATCAGCTTGTAAGTATGCCCACGTTTGGCAGTTGGCCTTTACAATAGCTGATAATTCTTTGCTATACTTATCTGTGAGCTGTTCAAAAGATTGTAAAAACAGATTGAAACGGATACCTCTACCACCTGCAACTGTGAGCTTATTAGAAAAGTCTGTAAGCTTTGCAAAGTTACCAAACTCATCTAATACAAAGTTAACTCGGTTTATAAGGCGACCACCTCTTTCATCTGACTTTCTAACCAGTAGCTCGTAAAGCTGTGATACCATCAAAGAAGCAATCTGATAATACGTTGTTTTTTCATCTGGAAGTATCATAAACAATGCTTGCTTTTTCTCCCCAATCTCTGCAATCTTAAAGTCACTTTTATGTGTAATGCCATACATGGATCTTGAAGTAAATAATCTCAGCGTTGTAAGAGACGAAGTATCAAAGCTTCCTTTTGTTCTACTTGGAGCAACAGCAGCAATCGATAAAAGCGATCTGGCTGGGTGATTATTTGGCATGATAGCCATATAATCTTGCATAGGAGTTTTGTTTCCAACTGGTTTTCCCATTTCTGCAATAAACCAATATACATTTGTAAGGTTTTGAAACTCTGGACGTTGCTTATTATCATAGACTACACACAAGATAGCACCTGCAATGGTTGACTTCTCACCATTTTCCCATATCTTCTCATTTGACGTGTTGTCACCAACCAAAATATTTGTGATATCCCATGCATACATCTCTGCCTTTTCTAAGTCATTATCATTAACCGCATCAATTACAGGTTGCAGTAAATTATACCTTGTGCTTTTATTTGGATTTTTAAAATCTAGGCATATAATTTCATATCCAATCTTTTGTAAGAACTCTGAGGTATATTGGAATAACTCAGCTTTTGGATCAGAGATTACCATGCTTTCTCCTGAAAGACCAAGTGTGCAAATAGACTGAATAACAAGACAGCGAGTCTTTCCACTTCTTGTTGCACCGATTGTAAGGGTATGCGTGTCTGAACTTACACAATGTAGCTTTTCGTTATCCCCATCTTTCTCCATACCTACAACAATTCCACCTTTTTCAAAGAGCTTATATTCATCGTTTCCCTCCCTATTTTGATTATTTATAGAAATAGGCAAGATGTCCTTCGTATCTGTGGGAACATCTTGCCTATTATCTTCTTTCTTTTTCTGTTTATTTAGAAAATCTAAGTTATCATATCCTGTGTCTATGAGTTCTCGTATCACCTTATTACTTGTATCAATAACAATCGGTGAAAATACTTCGTCCTTTTCTTCAGCCTTTAACCACCTAGAGGAACCATGTTGGTTCTGTCCTACTGGTGCAGGTGTATAAATCTCTTCTGTCACTTTTAAAAGTCTACTTTGGTAAGGTCTACTATTTTCTATAAAGAATAAAATGCAACATAGTATCAAAAATCCCTCAAAAGAAAGAAATAGCATTCTATGTTGACTTACAGTTATAATACCTTTTAAGCAGTCTAACAGAGGAATCAGCGTCAAACTATCAACCTCTCTAGCTAAAAGACTATGGATAGAAGCAGTAAAATAGAGATTAAATATCGTACCTGTACCTATGATAATGCTTACAATAATTACCTTTTCCTTTTTTGTCATAGGCTCATATCCTCATCCTCTATTGTCTCCATATCAATCTCTTCATCTAGGCTTAAACCATACTGATAATATACTTCTGCAATGGTGTCATTACACCACTGACTGAATATAATATGAGGAGCTAGAGGTATCACCCCTAGCTCACTTGCTGTTTTACAATATTCCACTGCTTTTTTTATGTTTTCCTCATAGTTCCCACGCAGTGGACTTGCAATATAAACCATTTTCATTTTGTCTTACCTATTCCTTTTTTCTACTCTTTCTGTATCCTGCTCTCCTAGTTGAAAAAACCTAGAGAAATCAAGTGACTTTTCTTTTTTGAAAGTTCTGGTATCAGATCTTCTATCTTGTCTACCTGTTTTCCTACTGAATGAAGTTCATCAATCAATCCACTTCTAGTAGCAAAGCTCTCAAAAGCCTGTTCTTTATTATAAAAGTATTGTCTTTGGACAGCTGCATTATTGTGTTCTGTATCCATACGGTAGGTGGATAAGACATATTCAAATAAGGGATGATGCTTACATGCTAAAGCCACACCATTATGCTCATTGATTTGTATTACTACACTTATGCTTTCCATCAGTTTAGAAAGTCACTTTAACTTTTCAAATTCATTGACAAAACCAGTTACAAGAAGTATAGTATTTGTAACAGAACCCGCCACGCTTAGTCTTGCTTCGGTAAGAATGCGCAACCCGGCGGGACTTTTTATATCCAGAGGTGAATAATGTATCAATATCCTAAAGACTTTTTATCAATTACACAGTTAATTCAAAAACTCAGAGATGCTGGGATGACCATCGATTCACAAGATGAAGCGGAGAAGGCATTAACCTCAATAGGATACTATAGGTTGAAAGGTTACAGCTTTCATCGTATTAATCCTACTACAAAGAAGTACATCGTAGGCACTAATTTTTCTGATCTTCTGAAACTGTATTATTTTGACTCTGAACTATCGCAGTTAGTGTTCTGCCACTTAGCTAAAATTGAAGTTGCTTTGAAAGCTCATCTTGTCAATGCTTTTCAAACTACGCAGGATGCATTGATTCTTCATAATCCTTCTGCATTTAAGGACAAGCACTTATACTGGCGTAATCAAGGTACGATTGCTTCTGAAATTAGCCGCTCAAATGATGTTTTTATAGAACATAATTTCAGTAACCATGAAGGCTTTATTCCACTTTGGGCCTCTGTCGAAGTAATGTCCTTTGGTACTATATCAAAGTTAATCAAAAATATGAAAACAGGAAATAATAGTGCATTTTCTGTATTAATAAAGAACTACAGGTTTGAGAATACCAATGGAAATATGGTTAATCCTTCAAAAGATATGTTTACATCATGGATTCAGGCTGTTTCAATAATGAGAAATATCTGTGCTCATAATAGCCGTATATATAATCGTGCTATCAGTACAAGACCTCAGCTTATCGCTTCTGATGTAATCAATCCACAACCTCGGTATAACGGTCTATATCAGATTATGTTGTCAATGAAATATCTTAGTCCAACTGAAGAATCATGGACTATTTTCGTGGATAACCTCAAGTGGCTTTTAAACAAATACGACGGTACTTACGAAATATGTAGGTTGAATTTTCCATCTGATTGGGAAAATCATCTTTGATATATATCATAATTTTCAAAAATCCGTATATATTATTATTGATAGAACCTATCAAGCCTCTCATAGATGCTCAAACCGATAGGACTTTCAGGAGAGACGATTTATTTTGTCTCTCCATTTTTGATGATTTGACTCTGCAGTTAATGTTCATATCCTTTATCTTGATATTTTAAATATAATTCTTTGATAGCTTCTTTGGATAAGGAAGCTATGTTTTTAGATGTTTCATCATATAGATTCAAGTTTTTGTTTGTCGTGCTTTTTAACATATCCATGATGCTATAAAGCATTTGAGAAGTATAAAATTCTTTTTTAGAAAGACTATATTCCTCTGACCTCATATCATACTCGATTCTATTAATTGTTTTTACCATGCCTAGCATACGATTCGCAATGATCTTGTGTGCTTCTTTCTCGTACTTACTTTGTTGAGATGCTAGGAAATCATCCGTTCCCCCATACAGTGCAAGAATCTTCATCTTAGATTCTACATATGTCTCTACTAGCTCTGCGATATCTTTGTTATTTTTTATGATATATTCAACCAATGCATCTACTTCTTCTTTTACCTCTAGTGGCAGTAGTTGATAAGAAATTCTTCCTCTCTCTGGTAAGTTATTTTTTATACGAAATACTTTATCTGCTACACTGTTTAAAAACTTATCTGTAACATGAAAGTCATACTCCATCTCCTGTTCTTCATCGGCATAGTATTTTTTTACTTTTTGAAACTCCTTGGCTTTCATAGTACTGAAATATAAGTCAAACTCATCTACCATTTCATTAGTGATGGCTCGCATGGATGTAGTCGCTTCATCCTTGCCCTTTGATAGCTCTAAAATCTTATCTCTAAAGGTATCTTTGATTAGCTGCTTTCTTATGTTATTTGGAATCTGAGGATGTGTATAGGAACTACGCACCTTCTGCGATTTATCCCAAAAAGCTACATGCACATGTGGGTGTGATTTTTCATTATGTACTGCACATACAAACGCAAAATCTTCTCGCTTGATATGATTCTTTTCAGCTAGAGTGATGATATGTTTTTCCATATATCGTTTCCATGCTTTTTGATCTGTAAGTAATAACTCTTTTGCGGTTTCATCTGAAAAAGAAATAATACCACGATACATCGTAATACCTTTTCGTGAGTTCTGGTAGGTAAATCTTGCTACGTCTTTATAATCTTCAAAATGCACTATTTCTCCTACTTCAAGTCTACCAAACAACCCATGATTCATACCCTCATTTTTCATAACTCTTGGTCTTGTAGCAATGTATTTTATATGTGCGTAATTGGAGGAAGCTGTTGACTTTTTATTGGAGTGTTTATGTCTTTGCTTATACATTAAAATCGAAATAGCTTATCACCTGCCTTTACTTTGGGTTGATTATTTTAGTTACTTCTCGTTGCAGATTATCTGTATCATATAAAAAATCATTGATCTTAAAGTCTTTTAACTGCATATAGTCAACACCACTTCGGATAATGTGCTCTAGTAGCTCATTCGCTTCCTCTCTTGATATATTCTCCCACATGCAAAGTGTTGTATGTAACAAAAGAAAAAATGCAGAAGCACTGACTTTACCAGTTTTCATCTGCATTTTTATAACTCGTTCTATTTGATGTTCAACAATACCTTTAATATCATCGAGATTGTAAATCGCCATTAGCTCCTGTCGAATAATACCTGTGATAAAATCTATATCTTGCTTATGACCATCAATGTTTAAACCTTTTTCTATAAACTCTCTTACTTGCTCTGATACATTCAAGTTATTTGAGACTGCTAGTATTTTGATTTGCTCATAAGTATCCGGCTTTATCCGTACCGTAAGTGGCACACCTTTTTGCTTTTTCAAAGCCAAATTCACCTCTTTTCTTTGTATGTCAAAACGTCATACTATCATTATCGTGTAATACGTTAAAACCTATGGTTTTAAGCTGTTTTCCGAGGTATGTGTCATACCTCTATTCCTGCCTTAACTCAAAATCTGAGATTTTGACATTAAGTGTTGGTATCCTTCGGATACCATGGTCGCTTCGCTCCCCTTTAATAGCGAAAAAAAAGTTTTACTGTTCCAGCTCCTGCTCATCTGTCTGATTAACATATTGAAAGTCTGGTACATTCAAGTCTCTAGAATTGCGTAGAATATCTATGATAGCCACTGCATTAGCTATATCTTTATAATCTTCATGGCAGTCGATAAAAAACTCATGTGCATAGAACGTCATTATGTAATCTAAATCCACGATTTTGCTATCCATACCATTTTGTACCAATTCCTCTAATGTTGCATTATGATACTCTTTTACTTTTTTAGGATCTCCACCAGCTCCATCAAGCAGCATATCTCTAAGCATTTTCTCTATCTGATTTTGCTGTACTTGTTCTAATTGACCTATATAAATTGGTTTTATCGTTCCGCCACCTCACCCTCTTGTGCTACTGAATTTCCCTGTATCATTTGATGAAGTTGCTGTAAATCAGCATTGAAATCTTTATTATTAGGAGATTGTATCATTACTTCATACCCTAAATTTCCGTATTTTTGTACCATTTCAATGGCCTTTACTTGTCCATGATTACGAGGTGTACCATCTGGTAATTTACCATCTATATCATTATCATAACAAAATACAATTTCAGTAATCTCTTTATGAATTGATAAGTAGCGCTCTAGAGTTTTATCTGATAGACAACCTTCTGATACTCGGTGATCTTTAGTCCAATCAAGTCCATGCATACCTGCTAATGTTGCGTGACTCATGGCATCTATGGGTGCTTCAAACTCATATACTCGATTGCTTTTACCCTCCATCGTAAAACCATAAGTTTTATCTGAACCTACTACGTCTTGTCTAAAACTGCTTTTACTACTCATAGAGCGTATAGAACAGTATTTTGCTTCTTTCTGTTCATCATATCCAACAAAGGCACAGTTTCCAAAAGATTTACCTTTAAATTCCGTTTTGGATTGGTAAACTCTTTTTTCTTTAATCATTTGATATACGATTTCCTTCGCAATTCCTCTTGTGTAAACCAGATAAGCAATAACACGATTATAATTTTCATCTTTAGGTGGTAACACAAGTTCCTGTCTTGGAGCTTTCTGAGTTGGTGTAATGTAATGGCTTGTCTGTTCATAGGCTTTTGCACCTAAAATCATTTCAACAGCAGGAATAAAGTCCAGAGCATAATAATCTTTTACAAAGTCAATTATATTGCCCTTTTTATCAGTCCCAAAACAATAATAACCCCGACCATGGTTAAAAAAATAAAGACCACCACTGTTCTTTACATGAACTGAGTGGCGATCTGCTTTTTCTACTTGAAAACCATTACTAATTGCAAAATCAATCATATTTGTACTAAATACCTGTTTCATCTGTTCTTCAGTAAAAGGTAATGGCTTTGCTTCTTTTCGCATTACTTTGTCCTCCTCACTTTATTGTTCAAAACTCATTTCTTCATCATCTTTTAGGGTGATTTCATTCATATCATTATCCCAAACCTTGATAGAAGTGCCCTCAGTACCACCCATTTGCATAGGCACTAAACTTTTTACAACTTCATTTCTTATTTCCATATCTGCACACTTATCTAGAAAGCTACCCATTGTACTTAATACAAATCTGTCAACTGGATCTGTAATAATAATCTTATTGGCATCCCCATTTAACATAATAAATTTCGCAATATTTTCAGCACTGTTTTCAAACCAATAAGACTGCACCGAATCATCATACCCATACACATATCCTCTTAAAACATCTTGAGCAACTTCATCTTTTTGCACTACTTCATCAAACATTCCGATTGGATAATTTTGAAATGTATCTAGTATCTCTCGAATATCTTTGTGGGTGCTATCTATATCAACATGATGATCTGTTTCAATACCAAGGGTATACATATAATCATAACTTCCATAGGTAGTTCTAATAAAACTTCTAACTTCCTCAGATGATTTCTCATCGAATTGTGGAATACAACCATACTTTACCAAGAAATCTGTACCACAGTGTTCACCACTTGATTGCAAGTCAATTTCAAGTAAACCTAAACAGATATTCCCGTTGTCTTTTGAACGAATAATACCAGGTAACACCACATATTCGTTTTCATCAAAACCATCAAAATACTCTGTTCCATAATGTTCTACTGCAGCTTGACTAAGTGCATTGAGTACCGTTTTTGCATAGGTCTTTTCTTCAGTTCCATAGCTTTCTTGTAATTGTTTGTAATCAATTTTAGACAAGATATTCTCATTGATGTAATCAACATACTCCTGTGTCCTATCCGTTGTGATATCCTCGTCAACGGTTTTTTCTAATTCCTGTGAAGCAATCTTTATATTTGAGCCATCACATTCATATACATTATCAGATAGCTTATCTTCCTCATCAACTTCATTTTCATTTACTTCACGAACCATAGTTTTAAGCACCTCTAAATCTGCTTCCCCTTTAGGTATAAGTAAAATCTCATGAATCGATGATGGTAACACATAAAAATCACTACCTATCATCTCTTTCACCTTGTTCATAACAACAGGATCTACAATCAAAGATGCGCCAAATATTTTTTCTTTATTAGATAAAACATAAGGTGGTTCAAATGGTAAGTTATTACGTTCATCTTCACTAAGATCATTCATTTGACCCAAAACTATTCTGTTTAGTGAGTCTAACTCCATATGTTCTCGCTTATTGAGTTTGGCATAATCGAATAATTCATCATTTGAAATACCAAGTGATTCTAGCATATTGTTTCTAACCTTGAAAAAAGCATTTTCACTTAACCTAACTGCTGTAAACATTGCTAAATCATCAATATGCTCGAGTGGAACATTTTCTAGTGATTCTTTATTAGACTCATAGTTTACAAGTCTAGTTTCGACCATAGAAAGTAATTTTTCTTTTGTCATTTTATTTAGCGTATCTATCATGTCCTCTGTAATTCCATCATTTAAACTCATTTCTCTTAAATTTTCCATTTTATTTCTACCTTTCCATTCCAGTATCTTGTGTGTCTTCAAACACTTTGAAAATTTCATCAATTGTGCTAAAAGATTTTATTGTGTATCCCTCAAATGCAGTTTCATTATCTTTAAATAATTCTGGCTTTTTAAATCGTTCGGTGTAATATTTAATCTGCTCCTTACTTAATGATTTATCATCACCTTCACCATTATCCGAGCAGATAAAGAATGTACCACAAATCACATTGTCATTATCTAATTTACGATTGCCTTCAAGTCCTTCTAATCGACCTTCCTCGTTGCAATATAAATGGCACTCCCCATCAGGAAGTGCCACAAACTCAATCGGACCAGCTACAATTTCTTGCATAGCTCGAAAGTCATTATCAATCATCTTTTCATAAGGTTCTTTCATTGGCTCTATCACCAATATTTTAATTTGTTCCTCTTTTCCTCTTACTACATGAAACAAATCTTCTCCGGGTACAAGTGCAAGAGAACGACCATTATCCCATTTCATATGAATTTGGCCTGCATCATCAATCATTTTGATAATACCTTGCAACCCACTATCCATACCCTTTTCATTCATATAATCAAGCTCTAGCTTTGTACCTATTGGATACTGTTCACGAATCCTTACGACTTCTTTTTCATTCATCATCTTAAAATACCTCCACACCTTTCCTTTTCATTTTTACGCATTCAAATTATTGTTCATGTTCTATTTCTCCTATCTGTCTATTTCATTATCCTGTTCCACATCATCATCGTGGTAACCATGTTCTTTAAAGACTTCATAATCTTGTACATTCAAATTATCAAACCAATCACTCATAAACTCTTTTAAATCAGCTACCATTTCTGGTGAAACATTATCTGTTTCATAAAATTGCCCTAAATTATCTTGCAAGAAAGATAAAGGCTTAATACCCTCATGTTCAATACTAAAGGTAATCTCTGGATCACGCATTGCATCACCATTTTGTGAATAATAATGAGCGATACTATACTCATTTTCACCGATTTTTTCAATTACTAAATCTTCAAATCCTTGGGATTTATACTTGATATAGTAGGCTTCATCATCAATCAATGATTTCATCATGG
>JAWXVC010000030.1:0-5355 GCA_044425805.1 Lachnospiraceae bacterium
GAGAGTCCTAATATAATAAAGGATCCCACCACTGCAAGCAAAAAGCTAATGACAATCAGTAATGTCATGCTCCTACCTCCATCTCTGAATATTCTTCTTGTAAATCATCTAAACTTAATTCGTCCATGTACTCCAAATCATTTACCATGTCTTTTAATTCCTCTGGCAAATGCTCTGCGATGCTATGTTTCACAACATCAATATCACCAAGAAAACCCCAACAAGAGTTTTCTTCTTCTCCGTTGCGAAAGAGTTTGAAACCATAGCTATCACCACTTAAATAGGCGTCATAATCTGTGATTTCTCCCTCTAAAACTGTTTTTGCTTTTTCGATAGTTTCCGTAGAAACTTCTCCATATTCTTTTTCAATATCCTTATGACTAGCATAGATGAATCCTGCTAGGCCGCTATCCCACTCAGCATGAACTGCTTTACCAACAAAGGTGGTGGTGGACATTCTTAAAATGCTGTGATCGTATAGGTACACAGGCAGGATTTCATTCTTTTGTTTTGCAAGGGTATGAAGTTCATTTCTTGTCATCGCTTCAACGATTTCTTCTGCCAACTCATCTTGAATATCATCATACTTTCCCTCAACAAAGGAGTAATCGCTAAACTCTTGTTTTGGATTACAACGGATCTGTATATCATATCCTTTTTCACTGCGATTGTAAGCAACATTCAAATACTTACTTTCCTTGGCAAATTTGATAATATCTTCACTTGATACACTTTCAAGGACCAGGGACTCTAAAAACTTATATGGCTCATCATAATTATGTTCATCGCCTAAACTATATCGCCTGTGCCAACACACCATAGTACCAAGTGATTCTGAAAATGTTCTTGGGTTTTCTACCTCTCCGTCATAAAGAACTGCAAGCATGGCATTATCTTTTATCGCTGCATATCCCATAAAAACCTCCTATCGTTCTAAATCATCATCAAGATGGCCATAATCGCCACCACTCATCGTTCCTGTATAAACATATGGATCGATGTCATCACCACCCCAAGGGCGTTCATCCCAAACTAAGTGAGCAGGCAAATCAGCAGGTCTTGGATAACGCATACTTTCATCAAGCAATTCACTCGCTTGTTCCAAAAATCCGAAAACTCCATCATAGTCAAAATAGCTACCATTTTTATCTTCTTCAAGGCTATTCACAGAGAGTAAAATTTCTGCACAAAGGCGTCTGACTTCTCTGCTTTTTTCAATATTTCTCATTCGATACCTCCATTATTCTCGAAACATTTTCTCTTGTAGCTTTAGGGGCATACCATTTTCTCTTAGCCTTTGCATTAGACTTTCGGTAGGGTTATTAACTTTCTCATAGTAACCTATAATCTTGGTTTTGCCATCTTCTACCATTGTATCTGTAATTTTAAAACGAAATAAAGTTCTAAGAATTGGAAACCCTTTATCAATACGTTCACACTCCGTAATTTCCATAATTCTTCTGCTGTTATCTTCTAATTTCTTTGCAAACACTACAATAGGAAAAGCCTTAGTTGCAAGTCCCATAAGGCTATTATCGTCCATGTTATACATCTGCTTCGAAAGAGTTACCATACGATAGTAAGTATCAAAGCAAGAGTTAGCATGAATGGTAGTTACTACTGCGTGTCCTGTGTTAGCAGCCATAATAGCTAGAAAGGCTTCTACACCTTTCATCTCTGCGACTGCGATACAATCTGGGTTAATGGTAAGTGTGGTTTCAAGAAGCTTTACCGAATCAATATTTTGTTTTGGATCATCGGAAAATCGAGTACATAAATGCACCACGTTATTCACAACTTTTCCTTCTTCATTTTTTGCTGTAAGATTAAATTCACGCACATTTTGCTCAATGGTTACAAGTCGTTTCGTATAGGGTACTCTGGATAAAATCCAACTCATAAGTGTTGTTTTCCCACTGCTTGTTGCTCCTGTAATGCACATGGAAACTCCATGACTAAAGCAATTTGCCAAAAACTCTAACATTTCTTCTGTTGCTGTTCCGTATCTAACAAAATCATCAATCTGTAATTTTTTAGGGTTTACGATACGAATAGAAGCTGATAAACCTCTATCCTTATCCACAACACCCTCGCCCATAACAGTAATACGAATTTTTTTAGACAAGTGACCTACTACAATAGGTTCAGCCAAGTCAAAGACCATACCATTTTTTTGTAGCATACGTCTGATTACATCTGTTGCATGACTAGGTGAGTTAAATCCCTCTTTGGATGGTAGAATTTCACCATTAGAATAAGTGATTTTTACATCGTCCCATTGGTTTACGTTAATCTCCTCTACATCATCACGATACATATATTTTGAGAGAAAGGAATAGCCTGTCATCTCTCCGTAAATAAGCTCTGTCAGTTCTTCTTGATCCATATCATGCACCGATAAGTTCTTTGTTTCTACATACTTTTCAATATAGGACTTAATCAAATCCCTGTTATCTTCTGAGTATTCACCAAGAATTTGAGCATAGTTTTTGGCTACATATGCTTGCACTTCTTTTAAGACTTCTGGGAATGTTTTGGTAATCTTTTGACTACCCAAAAGTGCCATATTGTCGTAAATATTTACTGCTGTATCCAAGTATCAACCCTCCTTTAAAATTCGCCTTTGTTTTTTGAAAACGGATTGCGAAATGGTTTTTTTGTTTCTGTTGCAGCTGTTTTTTCTTTCTTCTTTTTTTCTGCCTTTGGAATTTCTAATCCAAAAATGTGTCTAGTCATATTAGAAATTTCTAAATTGTATACAGAGCTAGGATCTTCTTTCAACTTTTCAAATAAACTAAGCTCAGAAAACTGTCGCTCTAATTCTTTGCAGTAAGGGATCGTAAAAGTAGCACCCCCATACTGAGATGCTACATTCTCCCATTCCTGCCAATCTTTTAAGTTTGAGATGGCAATAATATTTTTATCTTTTTTGAACTTGCTATCTGCAAGCAATCTATCTGCTGTATAAAAATATGAAATTCCTTTTAGATCCGAAGTTCCTAGCTTCAACACTTTATCTGCAAAACTTAGAGCAACAATGGTTGCAACATCAGCTTCAATCATGCTTGAACAATCAACAATGATATAATCTGCAATCCCTCTAATGTTTGTCAGAACCTCAACCACTTTGCTAGGTACAATCTTGGGATAGCTTGAAATACTTTCTCCTAATTTGTAACTAAGTAAGCTGATATATGGGTTAGTTGGTACTGTGACAAGTGCTTTTAACACATCGTTTTGGGATACCTGCATTTTAGTCAAAAGTTCACCGATGGATACCTCATGAGTAGTATCACCAGATAACAAATAGGGAACAACAGGACAAGAGGAATCAAGAGCGATAATAATTACATTCTTTTTGAGTAATGCCAGTTCATTTGCTAGTTTTACACTTGTAAATGTTTTTCCAGAACCGGAACTACCCATAACTGCTAAAATTTGTGTCTGTTCCATTCTTTTCTTCTCCTATCTTTAAGCTGCGGCTTCGGTAGTGGTTGTTTCTGTGGTTTCTTGCTGGGTTTCATCTTGGGTATTTTCTGTGCTTTCTTCATCTGTGTTCTCCTCGCTTTCTTCCACAGTTGGGTAAAGTTCTTCTAACACTCTATCTTGTTCATCAAGGAATAGCTGTGCATTTTCAGCACTTCCACGATATACTAGCGCACAGTGAATTTTACCAGTTTGTTCTAACTCTGCAATCAATCGTGCTTGTTCTGGAGTCGCAAGAACCGTAATTGTAGAAGCAAGTTCACCATCTACATTTTCTGCGTTATAGTCCAACCCATCACTTGAAGTAGTTGCGATAATCTCCACGTATTGAAGCTCCAAAGGTGTGACAGTTTCTCTCATTTCTCCTACATCACTTGCAATAAGAGATACAATATCACCTTGTTCTAACTTACCAGATAGACCACCTGCAAAGAATGTGATACTAAGAGAAATGGCTCTGTTAGAACCATCTAGCTTGCTTAGATATTCATTGCGTAATAATGCAGTGTCCGATAATTTGCTTGAAAGAATATAATCACCTTTATAGAAGTCAGAATTTGCATATTTACCAATCACGTTATCAACATCGTGGATTACATCACTTGGCAGGTTATACCCACCGACTTCTACTGTTGTCACCATGTCTTTTGTAATCAAATCTCCCTCGCTAATCTCACTTGTTACACGCACGATTTGCACTGTTGAAGAAAGTGCGTCATTAAACATAGGTGTAATACCAAAGCACACCACTAGCGAAAGGATAATACAAATCAAACCTAATACGACTCTGTTTTTCATTAAATTTTTAAATGTTTTCATGTTTTCCTCCTAAATGAAAAGAGCCATGACGCTGCCCATTCCTAAGAATGGTGCAAGCGCCAATGGCTCATCTTTTTGTTTTCTATTTTTTATTACATATCCGTAAAATACAATAAGGAACAAACCCATTATGAGGGCATTCATTCCTCTGGAAGCTCCTAAATAAAATCCTATTGCTCCCATCAACTTTACATCACCACCACCAATTTTTCCTTTTGACAGCATAGCTGTGAAAAATAGTGGCATCCCTGTTACTAGCAAGCCAATTAGTGATACTAGAATAGAACCTTTGAAAAGTCCAAGGATTAAAATAGCGATATGGATGTTATCTGAAAGTGTGTGCGTTTTTATGTCTTGAACGCTTGCCACACATAAAGTTATCACAAACAGTACATTCCATACGTTTATCGCTGCCATTCGTCCTCCATATCTGTTTCAATATAATAATTATCTGCAACATTTTGAGCAACATCTACAACTAGGCTATAGATGTATTTAGCATGGCTTACAACCTTGTCACTATACTGTTCTGGTCTAGTAATGACTTCCATTAGCTCTTTTTCAACTTCTGTTTGATAAATGCCTAACTGATCGTCTAAATCACAGAACATATCCAAGCCTTTATTTTTATACCAATCACAAAAGTTTGATATGGGTTTCTCGTGGTACAGTAACAATGGAATTTCCGTTCCTCCATAGCTCATACTTCCCATAATCGTGCTACTAAGCACCGTTTTACCAAGGGATATCCTGTGGGAAAGCTCCACTACATCGCCATTTAAAAAATCTGCATTGTTGAGTATTTCATTAAAATCCTTATGGGCATTGATTCTTAATTTGTATAACATTTCTTCTATCGTCATTTATTCACGCTCCTTTACTAATTCTATCGCTTTTCGAATGTCAAGTCCATCAATTTCATTACCAAGACTAGGATAAACGCATCAATTTCCACTTGACAAGAAGATTTTTCTTGCCAAGTGGTCTTTTTTATGATACAATGTATTACATACATGTAATACATTGGAGGTTATTATGGCAAATTATCCA
>JAWXVC010000031.1:0-5264 GCA_044425805.1 Lachnospiraceae bacterium
ATTAAGTTTAGATGATTTACAAGAAGAATATTCAGAGATGGAGGTAGGAGCATGACATTACTGATTGTCATTAGCTTTTTGCTTGCAGTGGTGGGATCCTTTATTATATTAGGACTCTCACCATTTGTTTTTTTGGAAGAATTGGGAAAACATTTAAAACCACCTAAAACGACCATTAAAAGCAAAGTGGAAGCAACAAAGAAGCAAAAAGAGCCGAAAGGCTTAAAATTATTGTTTTTGGAAGTAAAAGAAATTCTAAGATTAACAGGTAAAAGTGCTATGTTTGGTACATTATGTGCCTTGGCTATGATTTTATTTGTAGTAGGTGCAATGATTGCAATTACAATGGATAACATTTATCTTGTGCCTGTGCTTGCAGTAGGGTTAGCCTTACTGCCTTTTTATTACATTAAATTCACATCAAGCAGAAGAAAGAAACAAATCAATTCCGATTTAGAAACAGCACTGTCGGTTATTACCACAAGCTATATGAGGAATAAAAACTCGATTATAAACGCTGTGGAAGAAAACCTAGAATATCTCAATCCACCGATTTACGAGGTGTTCTCAAGTTTCTTATTCAGAACTAAGAATATTGATTCTAATTTGAAAGATGGTCTTGAAATTATGAAATTAGGACTTGATAATACTGTGTTTCATGAATGGATTGACGCTGTCACTGCTTGTCAAGAGGATTATAATCTAAAATCCACACTGCCACCGATTGTGTCAAAGCTATCGGATCTAAGGGTTGTATCGGCAGAACTTGATTTGATTTTATTTGAGCCAATGAAAGAATATGTCACAATGATTATTATGGTAGTAGGAAGTATTCCACTGATGTATTTTCTAAATGTGTCGTGGTATGAAACTTTGATGTACACAGCATTTGGGAAGATTATGCTTGCCATTTGTGGTGCAGTTATTTTCGTATCAATAGGAGCAGTGGTAAAACACACAAGACCTATTGAATACAAGAGATAGGAGGTGCGATTTATGCAATATTTGATTTTAATGCTCTTTGCGGCTTTGCTTGCTTTAGGTGTTTATTTCATCATGGCATTTATCTTTAAAGTGCCAACCTATAAACAGACTAAAGCCATTATTAGTATGGGCAAAGTAAAGAAGAAAAAGGCTAAAAATAGTGACGCCTTTATCATGGATTTAGCTTCTAAGCTATCCAGATTTATTACCATTGAAGAACATAGAAAGAGAAAACTCACATCCATTCTAACCTCTGCTGAAATCCCAATGACAGCAGAGGTTTATTTGGCACAAGCATATGTGAAAACAGGCTTGATATTACTTGCTGTTATTCCTTGTCTGCTTATTATTCCGATTTTATCCCCTGTCTTTGTGATTATTGCTATCGCTATTTACTTTAGTGAAACAACGAAAGCAGAAACAATTATTAAGGCAAAGAGAGAAGATATTGAATACGAATTACCGAGGTTTGTAGCAACATTGACACAATCCCTTGCTGCGAGTAGAGATTTAAAACTCATTCTTGAAACCTATACGAAAAATGCAGGTCCCTCAATGAAAAATGAGCTTATGATTACCACAGCAGATATGGGTACAGGTAACTATCAATCGGCCCTTACGAGATGGGATACTCGTGTATCTTCTGGTATGTTGTCACAAGTAATTGCAGGACTTCAAGCAGTAGTAAATGGTGATGATGGAGTGGCGCACTTTAAAATGTTATCACACGATATGAAGCAACTGGAATTGCAAAGATTAAAGAAACTTGCCCTAGAGCGACCACCTAAGATCAGAAAGTATTCGTTCTTTTTATTAGGTTGTATGCTCATGATGTACTTAGGAGTTATGGGGTATCAGATAATCGGTGCAATGTCCGGTATGTTTTAGGAGGAATTTGACATGATTATGAAAATTTTGAAAGACAAACGTGGTGATGGATATATTGATTATGTTGTAGGACTTCTTTGTTTGATGATGGTTGTTGCCTTTGTAGTGCAACTTATGCCTGTGTTTACAGTAAAGCAACAGCTCGATGTATTTGCAACAGAAATTGTTCGTGAAGCTGAAATTCAAGGGAATACCTCTCTTACGAGCAGAGTGAATGAACTAAAGAATCAGACAGGACTAGATCCTACTATTTCGTGGAGCTGTGATTATTACAGTGGTACGAAAGTACAACTTAATGGCAACATCTCAGTTACACTAACAGAAACAGTAGATATTGGCTTCTTTGTATTTGGCTCATTTCCTATTGAACTACAAGCCAAAGCTACCGGAAAGAGCGAGGTTTATTATAAATGATGAAGAAGATTAGAACCATTTTTAAGGATAAGAAAGCTGAGTCTACCCCTTTAACCATTGCTTTGATTTTAGGTATCTTGCTTATTTCACTAGCTATGACAGAGTTTTTTAGACTAACTATTATTGTGCAAGGTGTCCGAGATACCTTGCAGTCCTCTGTAATCTCTGTGGCTACATCAAATTATGATGAAGTATATAACGGGCTAAGAGAGGGTTACAGTGGGGGTTATAAGTTAAGTGGCAGTACATGGGTAGAAAATATTGATTACTACGATGTCTATGATCAGCTTGATGAAACACTAGGTACAGTAAGTAGTGGTGGCTATCATATCAAAGAAAATGAGGAGGGATATGAGTTCCGATTTAATAACCTACAAATTGATATTGATAACACAGCACTTACTCCCGGTAATGCAGACACCAATTTTGAAGTAGATGTCAGCATTGATATTGAAATCCCATTGTCCTTTGGGTGGAGTTTAGTTCCACCACTTCAAATGGAAGTGAGGACGAAAGCTGTTTATATGCCTTTGTTCTAAAGAAAAAATGTAAAATGAGGAATCCGGAAATGTCTGGACGCAAGCCTATTTTCTCTGTATAATATATATAGGGTTATTATTTAAGCGAGGGGTCGCTTGAATAGAAAAATAGGACAAAACTTAAATTATGAAAGAGAGGTTTGTCTTTATGAAAAAAGATTATAACACAAAAAAGAAATTTACAATCGCTACACTATCTGTTGTAGCAATCTGCCTAGTAGGTGGTCTATTCTATTTTATGAGTGATGATGAAAACAAGGAAGTGAATGATTCGATTCCAGATACTTCCGTGCTTGAGGAAACCATTGTTGTCCCGGAAATTGAGATGGACATTATCATTGATCCATCAACAGACCTAATCCCAGATGAAGAAATTGAAGTGGAAACAACGATTATTTCCACTGATGATGAAGATGATAAGCCACTTACACAGTATGACGCTGTTACACCTACTGATGATTCAGCTCCAGAGGTAAATGAAAATGGCGAAGAAGAAGTAAAGGTGTATGAGCCAAATGCTTCTACAGATCCTGCCAATGGTACAATCAGCAGTGATGGTACAAAGATTTATATGACAGGCTTTGGTTGGGTTGATTGGAACGGAGGAGGTTCAGAAGTCATCGAAGCACCAAATGCAGGTACAGGCGATGTAATTGGAATTATGGATTAAAAATTGAAATTGACTAAGAGATACTACTTTAGGGTGGTATCTCTTTTTTTAGGAGGAAAACATGAAAAAAATAATTACATTATGCTTAACACTTTTGATGGTGTTTAGTATTGGTATTACAGCTTTTGCTGTGGGTGATTCCAATGTTGATTCTGGTGGTGGTGGCATGGGATCAGGAACATCAACCAATGTATGGAGTCCCGGTCGTGATGGTGTTCGAGTAACGATTATCCGTGATAGTGATGGAGCAGTTATGACCACACCGATTGATTTTTCTGATGAAACCAATAGTGATGTGCAAGCTCATTTTGGTAAAGTATCAAAAATTCAATATCTTAATGGGACTTCACTTACCCCTTATACAACAACCTATACTTCGATACAGCCAAGTGCAACTATGCCTGTTATTATTGATTCAAGTGGTAATAACAATATTGATGCTATTAGAACTTACTTCTGTAAAGAGGGAACGATACAAGATATTGCAAATATCACAGGGTTTGGTTATTCAGAGTTGATTAGTGGCGAATATAAAATTCTGCTAGAGCCTATCGCCTATTTTAAATTTGAGGGTGTCATGTATGCCATGACAGCAACGGAAGCTGCTTATTTAAACCTTGCAACGAGTAATCTTTTACGCAGTAAAATGGTGTCCTTAACGCATAAAAACTTACCATTATCTATGTTTTTGGAAACATCTGATTTAGGACTACCTGCATACACAGGTTCTACCACAACAGCACAAACGGATCAGATTATTATTGCTTACTTAGGTATGGGTATTATTCGTTTTACGGAACTGCCGACAGTCGAATCGCCGAGTAACCAAGTTACTTATCGAACGGATACAGAAGTCATAACCTCTGTGGTTATATCTTCAAACTCTGAAAAATCTCCGGAAAGTCCTGCCTATGTGAAATTCACTATTAACGGACAAACGTATACCCATAGCAACATCTATCTTCCCTCTGGAGGTTCGCAACTAGCATGGGTGAAATGGACTACCCCATCTGACGCTCAGACCATTACAATTCAAGTGTCGAGCAACTGTACAGTGAGTGCGAGTACCATAACAGCAACCATTGAAGATATGAGCGAAAACGAGCCACCAGATCCACAAGCAAATGATAGAAATGATAGCTTTACCACTCCATCTGTTCCATCAAGTAGCAATGTTACATCGTTATCATGGGGTGAATGGGACACTTGGTGGTATGAATACTGGGTAGATAATGGTTCATGGAGAAGTAGCTCATGGACAGATAGTGATGGTGTTACGCATACCAGTACCTATTGGGTATCTAATTGGGTTGATGAGGGTTGGTATGTCTATGAATGGGACACCTATACAGCAACATTATCTGTAAATATGAACATATCACCAGATTCACAAGTCCCAACAGCTACTTCATCGACCATGAAGTCTGGATATGGTTTCAATATGGCAGTGACATCTAATGTAAGCTCAAATGCACCAACGAGCGATTATACAGGTATGCAAAATGTGATTGCGTATTTCCCAGAGTTTGGTTATCAAACCTATTGGCGATTGCTTGATAGATTAGGCAGTGGATATAGCATTTCTCATGCCTTTAAAGTAAATCAATACAGTACCTATGGGCAAAGGGTACATTTTACCCCTGTCTGGTATCCAAACGGAACATATAAAGTGTATGCTACTTGCATTGACGCATGGACTCCAGCAGGTATGTTATCCATCAATCTAACAGATAGTCTAACGATCAGTGGTTCGTTGTTTGATGATTGGC
>JAWXVC010000021.1:0-26376 GCA_044425805.1 Lachnospiraceae bacterium
ACGAGATACATCAAACTGAATATATTAAAAAGCTTGTTAGCGTTTGGGCTAATAATCAGAATTTTACTACTAAAATTAAAGTGTTTAGCAGTGCTGAGAACTTTCTTTTTGAATACGAGAATTGCTCGAACTTTGACATTTTGCTACTGGATATTGAAATGGGCAAAATTAACGGCGTTGAGCTTGCCAAAGAAATCCGCCAAAAAGACGAGGCTGTACAAATTATATTTATCACAGGTTACAGTGAATACATTGCCGAGGGTTATGAAGTTTCAGCCCTACACTATTTGATGAAGCCAATAAACGAAAATAAACTGTTTGAAACTTTGGATAGAGCAGTAGAAAAAACAAGTAAAAACGAAAAAACATTACTTGTAGAAACCAAAGAACAAACTGTAAAAATCCCACTTTATCAGATTAAATACATAGATGTACAGCAAAATTACATTACAATTCACGGGGCAGAAAACTGTGTGATTAAAAAGACTTTGGGCAGTATCGAAAAAGAACTGGACGATAGATTTTTTAGAATAGGTCGCTCGTGTATTGTGAATTTAAACTACATTAATCGTGTTACAAAAACGGTGTATCATATAAATTCAAGACAGCTAACTTAAATAAGTATCCTGAAATAAAAGTTGACAAATTATATATATTATACTACAATAGCACCATATTCTGCATTTGCAGAATATGGTGCTATTAAAAGGTAATACAGAAAAATCTAGGAGAAAAGAAGAATGAGAAAATTACCAGATTCAGAGTTGAATTGTATGTTAGTAATATGGAAAGAAAATCGTGCGATGACAAGGAGTGAAATTCAAGATAAGTTGGAAAATGGTGCTAGCTTATCAGCAACAGCACTGTTGTCTTTTTTATCTAGATTAGAAGAGAAAGGATTTCTATCTGTTCAGAAAATCAAGAAATTAAATTATTACGAGGCATTGATTTCGGAGTATGAATATAAAAAACATGATAGTAAAAATATTTTAAGTAAAATGTACAATAATTCTATAAAAAATTTTATGACAGCATTATATGATGGGGAAAGGCTAGAAGATAACGACATTGAAGAATTACGAGAATTTATTAATCAAAAAGCAAATGAACAGTAATTATGACTAGAAGTAATTGAATATTGATTTTAATAGGTGGTATAGAAATTGATGTTCCATTCTCGCGCAATACAATGAGAGTTTTTGAAAGTGATTCAATTCTCTTATGCTTTTGAAGTATAAGGGTTTAAGGGGGAAAATATGAATTATAGTAAAAAGGGTCTCAAGAAAAAACAACAGGAGCTAAATTCTAAAACTAGCAGGTGGTCACGT
The DNA here is from genome assembly GCA_044425805.1 of Lachnospiraceae bacterium. Classification (GTDB taxonomy): domain Bacteria; phylum Bacillota; class Clostridia; order Lachnospirales; family Lachnospiraceae; genus RGIG6307. The sequence continues at coordinate 1,329 of JAWXVC010000021.1, forward strand.
AAGCTTCTCGTTTTTATCTTAAAGATTTGTGTGTGTGTAGTATTTTTCCTTGCCTCTTGTGCGATTGCACTAGGTGTTGGTGCTTTTCATGGATGCATCGATTCAACGGCAGATATATCATCAGATCAAATCGTTCCTACTGGTTATTCTAGCTTTGTCTATGATAATGAAGGAAACCAAATCGCTAAGTTAGTTGCTAGTAGTGCAAACCGCATTTCTACTACACTAGAGAATATCCCTGATGATTTAGAATATGCTTTTATTGCCATTGAGGATAGTAGATATTATGACCACCAAGGTATTGATGTTATCGGTATTATTCGTGCTGCTGGTAATGGTGTTTTAAGTGGTTTTAACTTCACCTCAGGTGCGAGTACGATTACGCAACAACTTATTAAGAACACCGTATTTGAAGACTTTATTTTCGAAACAACTTTTGAATCTATCAAGCGTAAGATTCAGGAGCAATATTTGGCAATCAAGCTATCTGATGAGATTGAAAAAGATGAAGTATTAGAACGTTATTTGAATACGATTAACCTTGGTCAAAATACACTTGGAGTACAGTCTGCTTCTCTTCGTTATTTTAATAAGGATGTTTCAGAGCTTACCCTATCAGAGTGTGCTGTTATTGCAGGTATCACCAAAAGTCCAGAAGGCTTCAACCCTATTACAAATCCAGAAGCTAATGCAACGCGTAGAAAAGATGTATTAGACTCTATGCTTTTATGTAAGTTTATTACACAAGCAGAATATGACGAAGCCATGGCAGATGACCCTTATACTAGGATTTTAGCCGTCAATGAAGTTAAGATTGAAACGACTTATACAACTTATTTTGTAGATGCTCTTACTGATCAAGTATATGCTGATCTTTTAGAGGCTGGTTATACAGATAGTCAAGCATATACTCTGATGTATAGTAGTGGTATCAGTATTAATTCTACCTTAGATTCTGATATTCAAGATATCGTGGATGATATTACCTCTGATGAAGAGAATTTCCCAGATGCTAGCTGGCAGCTAGAGTATGTAGTGAGTATTACAAAGGCAAATGGTGATACCGAGCACCACAGTAGTGAGATGTTTTGTGCATTCCTACAAGACAATGGTTATGGAAGCAGTTTTTCATTACTATTCTCTTCTCAAGATGCAGGCAATGAAGCAATAGCTCTATATCTTAATTATATTCTTGAAGATGGTGATGAAATTCTTGCTGAGACAATCACCTACTCTGCACAACCACAGATTTCTATTGTTATAGAAGATCAAGATACAGGTTATGTTGTGGCTCTTATTGGTGGTCGTGGAGAAAAGACAGCTAGTAACACCTTCAATCGTGCAACGGAATCGACAAGACAGCCGGGTTCAACTTTTAAGATTCTGTCCACATATGCTCCTGCTTTAGATATGGGAACCTACACGCTAGCTAGCGTACAGATTGATGCAGAATTTTATTATTCAAATTTAGTAGATGGTAAAAGAAAACAAATAAACAACTGGGATAAAAAATACCGTGGCCTACAAAATTATAGAGAAGCGATTATAAAGTCTACAAATGTCGTGGCTGTAAAAGCACTTACTTGTATTACACCTCAAGTAGGTATGGATTACCTCATTAATTTTGGGTTCACGACGCTACTTACGGAAACAAATGAGCAAGGCAATTCTGATGTTATTCAAGCACTTGCACTTGGTGGTATCACAAACGGTGTCACAAACTTAGAGCTAACAGCAGCTTATGCTACAATAGCAAATGGTGGTATTTATATCGAACCGACACTCTACACGACCGTTACTGATAGCGAGGGCAATATTATCTTAGATAAATCTAGCAACCGTGAAACACGCGTGATCCAAGAATCAACCGGATGGTTATTAACAAATGCAATGCATGATGTTGTTACACTTGGTACTGGTACAAAAGCCAATGTTTCTGATATGTACGTTGCTGGTAAGACTGGTACTACAACAGATGATAAAGATATTTGGTTCTCAGGCTATACACCATATTACACAGCTAGTGTATGGGTTGGCTATGATCAAAACAATGCCGAACTAACGACAGAAGAAAAATACCTAAATACAACGTTATTTAGTTTGATTATGACCGAGGTTCATCAAGACTTAGAAAATGCAGCTATCCAAGAAATGCCTGATAACATCGTTCAAGTAGCAGTTTGTAGACAATCTGGACTTCTTCCTATTGATGGTATATGCTCCGATGTTTATGTTGAGTACTTTACAGAAGGTACTGAACCTACTACCTCCTGCAATGTTCACTATTACGGCCTTGTTTGTGGCATCGACAATGTTCCTTGTACAGAATATTGCCCATATCCTACGGAAGGTGTTGTTACCTTATATCCTGTTGAAAACGAACTTCTCTGGGAAGGATCTACCATATACATCGAAAATGAAGATGGATCAGTTACCACATCAATTCCAAGTTCTGCAACATCATGTCAGCATACATTAGAATAAACGTTCTTTATTTATTAAACGAAGTAAGAAACCAGAAGGATGGTTAGTGATAGGGCATTAAAAAGGGGGAAATATGAATCAATATATTGTTTATTTCATAGCTACAATGATAATTATTGATATGATTGTACTAATTGCTAGTTTTATTCCAAGTAAATACTTGAGGAAAATAGGGTACCACTGGCGTAAATTTTTGTGGTTTTTTATTGCCATACGTTTAGTGATACCAATGCATAGTATTATTGATTTAGCTGATGATATTTTTGCGGATTATATCATTGAAATCGAACTACCTAAAATTTTTGTACAAGAAGCCGAATTGGTAGAGGAAGCTCTGATAACAGATACTTCAAATTATTTGTCTGAGAATGAAATTGGTAATCAAGTTGAAAGTAATGCTGAAAGTACGATAGAAGAAGAGTATACTGAAATTTATCAAGGCAATTTGAATGAAGAAAAAGAAATAGAAGAGGAAGCTATGGATAATAGCACAATGTTGCTTGAAAAGCCAAGTTATAATATTTCCACTTTTTCTGTTTTATTATCCATATGGATTGTAGGTGCATGGCTTTGTATGGTAGTGAGGGCTATTCAGTTTAAGATAATAACGATAAAACTCATGGAAACTGCACTTCATCCAGTTTCAAAAAATATCATCTTATTAGTGGAATTATTATGTGTGGAATATAGGATAAAAAGGATTCCAGAGGTATTAATCCAACCAGATATTACTTCGCCTATGTTAATTGGATATATAAAGCCGGTTATTTTATTGCCAGATACAAATATTGGAGACGCGGAATTAGAGTTAATATTAAGGCATGAATTGCAACATCATAAGTGTAAAGATGTGTGGTACAAATTATTTATAGTAGTGATTAGTGATTTGTATTGGTTTAATCCAGTACTGCGACTGATGAAACTTAGGGCATTCCAAGATGTGGAATATGTATGTGATGATCGAGTGATGAAATGTTTAGCAGTAGATGAGAAGAAACAGTATGCTACTATGATTTTAAAAGGAATGGCAAATGATAGTAAGCGAGATATTACATTTAGCACATGTTTTTATGTAGGAGAAAATGCAAGCAAAGAACGCATAAAGCAGATGTTCTATCATAAAAACAAATGGGATATACCTGTTTTACTTGGATTGTGTGTATTGATAATTATTGGAACTTGTATGTGGACTTTTGAAGAAACGATGGTACCAGAGCAAGAAAATCACATACTACAAGAGGATAATTTAGAGGGCTTGGTACAGGATGTTATTTTAGAGGAAGCAACTCTAGAAGAAATAGAACTACCAGTTTTTTATACTAAAGATATAAACTTGATTTCTTTAGAGGACGATTTTCAGATAGAAAACTATTATAAAATAAATGCAACCACTGCCTTTAATCTTTTTATAATAGATGAGAATCAAGTTTTGTGGGTTGCAGGAGAAAATAGATACGGACAACTTGGGATAGGTGAAATAGGACAAACGATCGTTGAGCCAATCAAAATAGCAGAAAATGTAATATCTGTAGATGCCTCCACAAATGCAAATTTCACAGTATACTTAACAGAAGATGGTTCTTTATACGGGATGGGAGCCAATATGTATGGATTGTTAGGAGAAACCTATGAAGAGGGAGTTACATTAGATTATGAAAGCTCTGTAAAAGTAACAACACCGAAACTTCTAATGGAAGATGTATCCTATGTGAGTGTAGGGTTAGATTGTATCGTTGTATTGAAAAAGGATGGAAGTGTGTGGCGATGGGGTGAGTATACATCGACAAGAAGTGATACCTCCAATGCATCACAGCTATATTCTATCTATGCATCTGACCGTTCAGGTATAAATAAGATGATATTTACAGAGCCGGTACAAATATTAGAAGATTGTATCTATGTAACAACTGGAAATCGTTCAGGCGCTGCTATTTCAAGTGATTTTGAACTCTATACATGGGGGTTGAATTTGTATGGACAGTGTGGGATAGCACCATCTGCGGATGATTTTATACGGACACCAACGAAAGTACTAGAAGATGTGAGTATGGTTTGGGTAGAAGAAATACGAAATAACACATTATCAGATACTATTTTAGACTTTAATGACCGCTATACCTATTATAATAATATCTTTGTTCAGTTGCAGGATGGAAGAATGGTAGCAGCAGGTGAAGGAGTAGGTACGGATGCAAGAACTATCATCGAATATATTGAAATTGGAGAAGAGAATACAGTATTATATTCGAGTGAATTCTCTAAAGTTGAAGTTAGAGAATATATAGCAGAATAAGTGAAAGAGAGTGGGAATAAAAGAGGATGAAAAAGATGTTCGTATGTTACTGATTCGCGATGAACAAGCACTGACCGCATATTGCGTGTTTAAAAAAGAAAATACGGAACACATGTTAACGGGATCATATCATGAAAACTCAAATGGATTTACCTTATCTAGCGAAGACATGACAATTGAAATAGAAGGAATAGTGTATGAGGATGCTGATAATAAAGATCAAGTTGTTTTAAGTGATGAAATGGAAGATGTAGCAAGTAGAAAGCTGTTTTTAGAACGAACTTCTGGTGGAGGTAGCTCCAGCAGAGATGAATTATATGAGTATTATGATACGCAAATGGTTGAAGATTTCACAGATTTAGTTGTTGGGTGGATGAAAGAGGATAATCGTGAGTTACTCTGCGAAAATATGCGGTATCCTGTAGGGGTTTATTTCAATAATTGCAAATTTACAATAAATAGTGCTGAAGATTTCATACTATATTATGATCAAATTATGACAAGTGATTATAGAGAAGCTATACAACAAGAATTTACAAGGTATCTATTTGCTGATTACCAAGGAGTACATTTTGGCAGCGATAATGGTCTTTGGTTTTCACCTACAGCTGATGGAGATGGTTTTGAGGTAATCTCATTGTTTATTGATCAGGATAGTGACTTGGGGGATAAATTAAGCTATGATCGTGTAGATGGCATTCAAAAAGGATAATTTTAGTTTACACATCAGTAAATGATGAGTAGTTATAAGTTGTATTCATAGGTGTAATGGTCCATCATAGCATCTGATCATGCGTTGGAAGATATAATAAATTAGGTACTACCATAATGGTAGCAGTAGACAGGAGGTAAACTTAATGAAAATAGAACAAATAAAGTGTAATACATCATTATGGGATAAAACAATTGAATTTACTGAAAATTGCTCATGGATTGCTGGCAAACATATAGCGGGTATGTTACGAGAAAATCGTTTTACAGATTGGGAAGCCTTTTTCATAGCAATTGATAATGATAAAATTGTGGGTTACTGCTCTTTCTTAAAAGAAGATTATTATCCTGAAAATAGATATTCTCCATGGATTAGTAGTATTTTTGTAGATGAAAATGCTCGTGGTAAAAGAGTGAGTTATGAAATGATAGAAACTGCCATAAATTATGCCAAGGAAAAGAAATTTTCAAAAGTCTATATCCCATCAGATATGAAAGGTTTTTATGAAAAATGTGCTTTTATACCTATTGATTCATTGAAAAGTTATGGTGGTGATATGGATACTATATTTATGCGCGAAATATAGCTACATAAAATGAGAAGTTCACGGTATAAGGGGCGCTTATCCTTTTGCATTCAATGGAGATTACAATGATTTTAAGGGTTCACATGCAGGATTAACAGAAGATGAATTGACAATTCCTCTTATTATAATTGAAAAGTAACTTCCTAGTTATTCGCTTTTATTCTTGTGGGTTTAGTATTGACAAGTGGGTTTACTGGGTGTAAACCATAGCAAAATAGCACTTATACGTGAAGATTTTTCAGAGTATAAGGAACGTGTTAATAGGGGGGAATGGTATGGAACAAATATTTTTAGTAGTTTTGCAGATGAGTTTTACAGCAAGTGTAGTGATTGGAGTAGTGTTGGTGCTACGTCTTTTTTTGAAGCCTGCGCCTAAAATATTTTCTTACATGCTGTGGAGTGTCGTATTGTTTCGATTATTATGTCCTTTTGAAATGGAAAGCTCTATTGGAATGCCTGATACATTCAAAACATTGGGTATGAGATTATACAAGGTGATGTTGTAGAGCAAAACGCTGCACTTATCAGAGAAACGAATCGTGAGAATCTAATTGCGACTGATGCTGTAAATAGTGAAGTGGTAAGTGAAAATAACCTAGTAGAAGAAAAGAATAAGTCAATATTACTTCAAATAGCCCAAGGAGTTTGGGTTTTGGGGATGACCTTGTTGTTAGGATTTAACTTTATTTCATATAGACGTATGAAGAAAAGTCTTTCGAATGCAACACAAATTAGTGAGCATCTTTATGAAGTACATAATCTACCAACACCTTTTGTACTTGGAATCTTCAAACACAGTATTTATATTCCTTCAAGATTGGAAGAAGGCATATATCATAGCACATGAGAATATGCATATCAAACGATTTGATCCGATGATTAAATTGATTGGATTTTTCACACTTGTATTACATTGGTTTAATCCGCTTGTTTGGGTTTCTTTTCACTGTATGAATAGAGATATGGAAATGAGTTGTGATGAAGCAGTTGTACAAAAGTTTGGAATAGGAATAAAGAAAGAATATTCAATATCACTTTTGAATATGTCTATGAGAAAAAGTGGGCTTCATGTCGCACAGCTTTCCTTTGGGGAAGGTAGTGTGAAGAGCAGAATAAAAAATATTTTGCATTACAAAAAAGCAAACATAGGTATTATGGTTACCTGTGTCGTATTGGTAGCCGCTGCGATTGTAATATTAACAACGAATCAAACGAGTGATGTGAATATAGCAGATATTGAAGTACAAGTAAATGCATGGGCAGAAGCATTTTGTACAAGGGATGGAGATTATATTGTTGCAACTTCTAGTGATGACGTAATCTTTTCGTTAGACGAAGCATCTTTATTAAATGGGGATGCTGAAAATGGATATGGATTCGGTTATTCAAGTCCATGGCCATCTTTAGTGGAAAATCCATACGTTATTGTTTCATTTGATGAACATAACGCAGAAATATTGTATTATGCACTTGTATCAGATCCGCATGTGAGTGTCTGGAAGGAAACCATTGAATATACCTATGTAGCTAGTGAGTTTGAAGTGACAGTAGAAAGCCTAGAATATTTTGATGAGATAGATAGTGTGGAAGCATATAAAACTGCATATCCTTCTCTAGATGGTACGAGCATGGATTATAGTGTAAATGGACTTGGAGAGGTATTGAATCAACATGTAGTTGAGAGTAGTACGGAGAATTTGTATTATGACGATTATAAAAATCCTGATACAGCAGCAAGGAAATTACTTAATATTTCTGATGAGATAGAAATATCAGTGACACAAATAGAAGATACCGTTGCAGAATTAGAATTGCGATTTTTAGAGGAGTCCATTGTAATATGGATGACACAGACATATGGTGAGGGTGGAGCTTGGTTTCCGACAGAATCGGTTGAAGAAAAGTAAACATTCTTAGAGGTGCAACCTTATGGCACTTAGAGGTGTGAAACTATAAAAAGTTTCATGCCTTTTTTTACGTTATAGGGAATATTTCATCCACTCACACATATATTTAAGTAATAACTTTTTCTATAGGGATAAGGGGTGTTTTGATGCGAACGATATTACCAGAATATTATCTAAAGCAGTGGGGAATGCAGGATATAAATAAAAGTGAAGTCCAGGAAGTGAGGCTTCGAATCGGACAAGGTGTATTACTTGTTCGAAACGGAATAGAGGAAGAACTTAATACAATTTCGCTTACAAGAAAGGACTTAGAACAAATTTTTCAGTGGCTTTGCAATTATGGTGCATATGCGTATCAACAAGACATTGCAAAAGGATTTATTACGATACAGGGTGGTCATAGAATAGGCATAGGTGGTCATGCTTCAGTGAATCAGCTTGGTGAGGTAACAGGGATGCGTTATATGAGCAGCTTGAACATTCGTGTGAGTCATGAGGTTCGTGGTGTGAGTAAAGCGGTTCTACCATATGTTATAGAGGATGCTACATTGAAAAACACTTTGATTTTGGCGGCTCCTGGAATGGGTAAGACGACAATGCTACGTGATTTGATCAAGCAAATTTCCGATGGAACAGAATTTCTTTCGGGTAGACAGGTTAGTGTGATAGACGAAAGAGAGGAGATCGCTGCATGTTTTCAAGGCTTTCCTTCTCACGACCTTGGAAAACGAACTGACATTATATCAGCTTGCCCTAAAGCTATGGGCATGGAAATGTGCCTTCGATCACTAGGCCCGCAAGTAGTGGCAATCGATGAGGTGTACAGTGAATCGGATATCGAAAGTCTTTATAAATTACTAGGATGTGGATGCCAGATTATTGCAACACACCACTGCGGTGACTTTGCATCCTTTCAAAAAAAATCATTTGGAATCGCTGTGATGCGAGAGCACTTCTTTGAACGATATATCGTTCTTGGCAAGCAAGATGAAACATATCTTGTACAAGGTATATATAATGATAAGGGGCAATATGTATAAGCTAGTTATTGCACTTTGGATTATGATCAGTGGCGTGGCAACCTCCTATAGCGTGCTTGTAGAACGTAAAAAAAAGCTGTCATGCCTAGCGGATTTGATACATATAATAGAAGAAATAGAACATGAAATTATTCGCTGGAACATGCCGATAGAAGAAATTCTACTACATATGAGCCGAAATAAAGAGGATAGATTTGATGTATTTTTCCAGGCTGTTTTAACTGAGATTGGACAAAAAAACAGCCAGAGCTTGCATGCTATTTGGAGTGGACAGGTCTATAATATCAAAGACTTCATACTACTTACAGATGATGCAAAAAGAAACTTCCAAGACCTCTTTTTAGAGCCATCCCTTGACTCAATAGAACAAGGAAAACGACTAGAAAGACGCCACACCTTGCTACAAAAAACATTAGAACAGCTAGAGGGAAAGTATACGCAAGAACAAAAATTAGTACTTGCTTTGGGCTTTTTTGTAAGTGCATTTCTTTCCCTTGTATTTATATAAAATGGAGGGAAAATGGAAATTGAATTGATTTTTAAGATTGCAGCAGTAGGAATTTTAGTGACTATTTTATCGCAAGTACTAAAGCATAGCGGTCGTGAGGAGCATGCATTTTTACTAAGTCTAGCCGCATTATTGCTCGTGCTTGGTTGGGTGATTCCCTATATTTATGATTTATTTTCTTCTATTCAAACCTTGTTTTCTTTGTAGTCATATGATTTGGAAGGAGAAAATACGACCATGGAAATAATGAAAATTGTAGGTTTTGCTGTGTCTATATGCTGCGTAGGGTTAGTACTAAAGCAATCGAAGCAAGAATATATGGTGCTGCTTGGTATTGCAGGTGGGATGCTTGTTTGTGGTTACATTATATTTGACTTGATGGAGCTAGTGGATAGTGTAAGGCGTATTTGGACAACCCTCGTAAGTGAAGAAGTTTTTTTGAATATTTTGCTACAAATGATCGGGATTACATATCTATGCGAGTTGACTTCTTCTGTGTGTAAAGAGGTGGGATATGCAACGCTTGCAACGCAAATTGTGATAGCGGGAAAGGTTGGGATTTTACTAGTTGGCTTTCCTGTTTTAGAGAATTTACTTGAATTTATTGTGAGTTTATCGTAGAAAGGGGTAGTTTGCATGGAGCTAGAAAGTCTAGAGATGCTTACAGATGAAATATTTCCAGCACTGTCTTTGGATGGAACATTACTTGTTGAGGCAGTAATGAATGGGGATATTGATGCCATGGTGAGTATGATACTAGAAGCTACGATACAAGCCCTGAGAAGCCCACTTGTAAATACAAAAGAGCTATTGGTTTCAATGCTACTTATTGGCATTGCAGCCACTCTATGTAAGCAGTTTTCTTTGCTTGTTTTGGATGAAGGGGCTCAGAAGCTAAGCTTTTGGATTATTTACATTCTGCTGATTAAGCAGCTGCTAGAACTGTATTATGTAGGACAGGCAGTGGTAGTAGAAAGCCTAGAGAGTATGGTGCTATTTGGTAATGTGTTTGTGCCAGTATTTACGGTTGTACTGACAGCGGCAGCAGGAAGTGTTACGAGTGCAGGCTATGTGGCCACCCTCGTTTTAGTCGTTTATATTGTACAAAACATGCTGCTTTTGTTGCTTATTCCGTGTGTTGAAGGCTATGCACTGCTCGTACTTTTAGGAAGCCTTGGAATTAGGGACCGCATGGAAAAACTGCTCGAGTTCTTTGAAAAAGGCTTTTCACTTGTCTTTAAAGTGATATTTTTTGCCGTGTTTTCCATTGGAGGATTACAGTCTATGCTACTTCCTTTTCTTGGAAGTGCACAAACAGGAGTGGCAAAAAAAGTGATTTCTATGGTACCAGCAGTCGGAGATGTAGCAGAAGGGACCTTTGAAATTGTAACAGGCGCTGCTATTTTGGTCAAAAATGGCATAGGAGTTATAGGAATTATTGTACTTTTCTTGTTAGTATTATCTCCAGTAGTAAAGCTAGGAATCTTATGCGTAACGATTAAAATCGTAGCGGTAGTCTTCGATATGCTAGGTGAAAAACAGATGATGTGGTGTACAGATAAAATGGCCTACGCCCACGTTTTCTTACTAAAAGTAACCGCCATGAGCGTTTCCCTTTTACTACTCTGGATTATGTTGGCTGTCTACACTACTAACCAGAGGTTATTATTTTAAAAGGTAGCTGATTGCGGAATTGTTATTTTATATACATGACTTTTTATCTATACAACTATATAGCTTTACAGAGGTACTAGCGAGTCGTCGGTACTTAAATACGAAGGAATGCTATGCATGACTTGTATTTTATGTACCGCTACGTACGAGGTGTAGTGAAAACGTACCTCTTAAGCTATATAGTTGTATAGATAAAGTAGATGTACAAAATAGAGTTTTGAAATCACCTAATTAAATATAAAAAAAGGGGGGGAGTATGGATTTTATGATTGAAAGTATTCGTAAAATAGTGGTATTGCTTGTTTTAATGGAGCTCATTTTACAATTGCAGATTAGTAAAAAATATGAGCCTTTTATTAAGCTAACGACTAGGATTATGATTTTATGCAGTATTAGTAGCCTTTTGTTTCGTTGGGTCGGTGTTTTAGACGGGAGCATCTTTGAAACAATTGACTTAAGTGATATTTCGGTAAATGCAAACCCGTTGTACGAAGTGGAAGAAGAAACAGCACAGTTGTATATAGATGAAATCACACCAATTACAATTCCAACTATTACGATTGAAAAAATCGAGTGATGAAAGGCTGCTTAGTATGATAAATAAATTTGAAATGCTAAAAAACTTCATAAACAATCCTAAGTATGCATTTGTGCAAAAAAAAGAGACTTGGATTTTGTGTGCCCTCTTAGGAGTATTGTTTGCTGTAATTGCAATGCCGGTGAGTTCAGAACAAGGTTCAGAGCAAGAGTTATCTGTAGCAGAAAACGCTAGTATTGCAACAGCAGTTAGTGGAGCTAGAAGTGAGCTAGAAGAAGTTATGATCTATCAGCAAGAGCTAACGAGTACGTTGGAACATGCATTATCTCAAATTGAAGGAGTAGGTGAAGTGGAAGTAGTAGTAACGCTCGAATCTACAAAGGAAGATGTTTTTTATGAAATAAGAGAAGAAAATAGTAGTTCACTACAAGAACAAGATAGTGAAGGTGGAACAAGAGAGGAAATAACAAAAGACATCAATACGGAAATAGTAATAAATAATGAAGATAATCCATATATTGTAAAAACATTACTACCTAAGGTGCAAGGAATTTTGGTGATTGCAGAAGGGGGAGATGATGCTATTGTTAAAACGAACATAACAGAAACCTTAGAGGTATTATTTGGGATAGGTATTCATAAAATAAAAGTAGTAAAGAAAGAGGTAGAGGATTGGTGAAGAATATGAAAGACATAGTTAAGAAAAATCAAGTGATGATAACAGCACTAGCACTTATGATAGCTGTAGCGGGATATCTTCATTTTGCTGGAGAGGTATCTACAGACGATGTGGTAGAAGCAAATGCGGAGGTGATTACAGATCAAATAGTAATAGAAGATTTGACAGATGATTATTTGTTAGATAGTTTAGCAGATATTTCTGATGAGGATTTAGAAGAAATCGCGATGCTAGATGGACTAGATTCTACGGTTGATGTTGTGCTTGAAGATTACCTTGAGGATGAAATGGTGGCTCTAGAGGAGGTTTCGGCTACTCCAGACGATGGTGAGATTCCAGGTGAAACTGTATATACCTCATCAGTTGGAGTTAGCACGATTGCAGATGCAAAGCTTCTAAAGGAGCAAACAAGAGCAAAAAATATTGAAACGTTGTTAGAAATTATTGATAATACTACGTTAGAGGATACGCAAAAACAGGATGCGATACAAAGTATGATTTCCATGACAAATATTGCAGAAATGGAGACGGGTGCAGAGATATTATTAGAAGCAAAGGGATTTGAGGATACGATTGTAAGTGTTTCTGAAAATATGGTGGATGTTATTGTAAATGCAGTGGAGCTTTCGGATACGCAACTTGCGCAAATAGAAGATATCGTCATTAGAAAAACAGGCGCTAGTGCAGATGAAATCGTGATTAGTACTTTAGTGCTAGAATAAAATATAAGTAGAAAGATTGCTGGAGGAGTTTGATAAATTCCTTCGGCAATTTCTATATAAAATCTAAAAAATTAAGTTTTGTCTTTTATCAAAATGAAAAATGTGGTAAAATATGTTCAGTTAAAGATTGAGGCATAGAAGGATGGTTTTCATATGAAAAGAATTATGTTAAAGCTAAGTGGAGAAGCACTTGCTGGAGACAAAAAAACTGGTTTCGATGAAGCTACTGTTAGAAAAGTTGCAATACAGGTCAAGACACTGATTGACGAAGGAACGCAAGTTGGTATTGTAATCGGTGGTGGTAACTTTTGGAGAGGTAGAACATCAGAGAATATTGATAGGACCAAGGCGGATCAAATCGGTATGTTAGCTACTATTATGAATTGTATTTATGTATCTGAAATTTTCAGATCAGTAGGTATGATGACGAATGTATTAACACCGTTTGAGTGTGGATCCTTTACAAAGCTTTTTTCAAAGGATAGAGCGAATAAATACTTTGAAAAGGGTATGGTTGTATTTTTTGCAGGTGGTACAGGACATCCATATTTTTCAACAGATACAGGTGTAGTGCTAAGGGCAATTGAAGTGGATGCAGACATTATTTTACTAGCTAAGAGTATTGATGGTGTTTATACTGCAGATCCAGCTACGGATCCAACCGCATACAAATACGATGAGGTTTCTATTGATGAAGTGATTGCGAACAACCTTCAGGTGATGGATATGACAGCATCTATTTTAGCAAGAGATAACAAAATGCCGATGCTAGTGTTTGGATTAAATGAAGAGAATTCCATTGTGAATACGATGAATGGAACACTTAGTGGTACGAAGATTACAGTTTAACGTATGAAATAGAAAGGGAAGGTTATAGAGATGGAAGAAAGATTACAAGTATATGAAGGAAAAATGCAAAAATCAATTGATTTTTTAGTGGAGGAGTATGCAGCGATTAGAGCTGGTAGAGCAAATCCTAATGTATTAAATAAAATTAAAGTAGATTATTACGGAACACCTACACCAATCCAACAGGTTGGTAATGTTACAGTTCCAGAGCCACGCATGATTCAGATTGCGCCTTGGGAAAAATCCTTGATTAAAGAAATCGAAAAAGCGATTATGACAAGTGACTTAGGCATTAATCCAAACAATGATGGTGCAGTGATTCGTCTTATTTTCCCAGAGGTTACTGAAGAACGTCGTAAAGAATTAGCAAAAGATATTAAGAAAAAAGGTGAAGAACAAAAGGTTGTCGTTAGAAATGCAAGACGCGATGGTAACGATGCTTTTAAAAAGCTTGTGAAAAATAGTGAGATTTCAGAAGATGAACAAAAGCTATTAGAAGATAAGCTACAAAAGTTAACAGATAAATTTATCAAAGATGTTGATAAATTAGTAGATGATAAAACAAAAGAAATTATGACAGTATAGTTTCTAGAATTGATATTAACAAGAGAAAAGGACACCACCGATAAAGGTGTCCTTTTCCCTTATATAGGAAAGAGATGAGTATTAGCGATGAAAGAAAAAGTTGTTCCAAATCATATTGCGATTATTTTAGATGGTAATGGTCGTTGGGCCAAATCCAAGGGATTACCTAGAAATGCTGGACACGTGCAAGGTGCAAAGAATGTTGAAACTATTTGTGAAGCGGCTTATAAGATGGGTGTTTCTTATTTGACAGTATATGCATTTTCAACTGAAAACTGGAATAGACCTGATGATGAAGTACAAGCACTTATGAAGCTTCTTAGGAATTATATGAAGACCTGTCTAAAAACGGCAAAGCAAAACAATATGTGTGTCAAAGTAATCGGAGATAAAACCAAATTAGACGAAGATATTAGGGCGAGTATTGCACAGCTAGAGGAGTTTAGCAAAGACAATACAGGACTTCATTTCTCAATTGCTATTAATTACGGATCTAGAGATGAAATTAGACGTGCGGTTATGCGTATTGCACAAGATGTAGAAGCTGGTAAGGTACATAGTATGGATGTATCTGAGGATCTTATTTCGGATTATTTAGATACAAGAGGATATCCAGATCCAGATTTGCTTATTAGAACATGCAATGAACAGCGTATTTCGAATTTCTTGTTATGGCAAATTGCTTACACGGAATTCCACATCACACAGGTGGCATGGCCTGATTTTAGTAAAAAAGAACTAGAAAAGGCGATAGAAGCATATAATCATAGAGATAGACGTTTTGGAGGCCTTAAGGAGGAAGCGTAATGTTTGGCAAAAGATTATTTAGTGGAATTTTACTGTTAGTAATGACGGTTGTAGTCTTGTTTTTAGGAGGAATTCCATTATTACTTGTTCTATGGGGGATATCTACAGTTGGATTTTTAGAACTTACAAAGGCAGTTGGACTCACACGTCCACCAGGTGGTATTAATTTACTAGAATGTGTCGGTATAGGCGGTATTTCATGGGTGTATGGATTACAGATTTATGATTGCTTTTTTAATATTTCAATAGACGTTATGTATATGCTAGCTACGATTGTGTTTACAGTAATAGGGTTATTATTTGTATATGTACTAACATTTCCTAAATATAATGCAACACAGATTGTGGAAGTGGTTTTTGCCTTCATTTATGTTCCTGTTATGCTATCGTTTATAGGGTTTACGAGATTTTTACCAGATATAGGTTTTAAGGTTGTTTGGCTGATTTGGATTAGCGCGTGGGGAAGTGATACCTTTGCTTACTGTGTGGGGAAAGTGACAGGAATGTTTTTTGGTAACCACAAAGCGTTTCCAATTCTAAGTCCGAAAAAATCTATAGAGGGCTGTTTAGGTGGTATTATAGGTGCGACGATTTTAGGAGCGTTATTTGGATATTATGTAATGGATTCAGAAGTATCTATTTTCGTGATGGGTATTATATGCGGTATAGGTAGTATGATTGCACAATGTGGAGATTTGGCAGCATCGGCCATCAAGAGAAATTACGACATAAAAGATTATGGAACGTGCATCCCAGGTCACGGTGGTATCTTGGATAGATTTGATAGTATTATTTTTACAGCTCCATGTATTTTCTTTTTGATATATTTCTTTTTGGATGTACAATCATTGATTTCTATGTAGATTATAATGAGAGTAGGAGATTTGTTTGAATATTTGACTAAAGAGCGCTTCGACATGGAGGAAATATGAAAAAAATTGGTATATTAGGATCAACAGGATCAATAGGTACGCAGACGCTTGAAATCGTGCGTGCAAATAGTGATTTACAGGTTGTAGTCTTAGCAGCAGGAAGTAATGTTTCTTTGATGGAAGCACAGGCAAGAGAGTTTTTGCCAGAAGCTGTTGTGATGTATGACAAAAAAGCGGCTAGATTGCTTGAAATTGCTTTGCAAGATACGCAGATTAAAGTTTTTTCAGGAATGGAAGGACTACTTGAGGTGAGTGTATGGAGCGGCATGGAAATATTAGTGACAGCACTTGTTGGTATGATTGGTATTAGACCTACGATTGTTGCAATACAAGCAGGTATAGACATTGCACTTGCGAACAAAGAAACACTTGTAACAGCAGGTCATATTATTATGCCACTTGCGAAAAAACATGGAGTAAACATCTTGCCGGTTGACAGTGAGCATAGTGCGATTTTTCAATCTATGCAAGGTGAAAATAAAGGGCAAGTAAGCAAAATATTACTGACAGCATCAGGCGGTCCTTTTAGAGGAAAGACGATAAATGAGCTACAACATATTCAGGTAGAGGATGCACTAAAACATCCTAATTGGGTGATGGGTAGGAAGATTACGATAGATTCTGCAACACTTATGAACAAAGGTTTAGAGGTTATTGAGGCAAAATGGCTTTTTGATATGCCCCTAGATCAGATTCAAGTAGTTGTTCATCCACAAAGTGTGATCCATAGTATGGTTGAATATGTGGATGGAGGTATTATTGCACAGCTTGGGACACCTGATATGAAGCTTCCGATACAATACGCGTTATACTATCCAGATAGATTCCCGCTTGCAGGAGAAAGATTAGATTTTTATAAATTAGGTACAATGACGTTTGAAGCGCCTGATATGAAGACTTTTAAAGGATTAGCTCTTGCGTTTGAAGCTTCTAGAATCGGTGGAAGTATGCCAACTGTTTTTAACGCGGCGAATGAACGTGCAGTCGCTTTGTTTTTAGATAAAAAAATAAGTTTTCTTGATATAGCTAATACTGTAGAGGACTGTATGCATGCTCATAAGGTGATACAAAATCCTACTGTAGAACAAATTTTAGAGGTAGAGCAAAAAACATACGAAATAATACAAACTAGAGTATAAAAGAGGAGTATAGAAATTGTCGATTATATATTTTGCAATAATATTAGGTGTGTTAGTCAGTGTACATGAATTTGGGCATTTTTTACTAGCGAAGATCAATGGCATAAGAGTGCTTGAGTTTTCAATTGGTATGGGACCTCAGTTGGTTCATACCAAACGTGGAGAAACTGTTTATTCTCTCAGGTTACTACCTATAGGTGGAGCATGTATGTTTGATGGTGAAGATGGAATCGTTAGAGGTGATACGTCACCTGATGAACATTGCTTTCAAAATGCAGGAGTCTGGAGTCGTATTATTACTGTTCTTGCAGGACCTGTTTTTAACTTTATTTTAGCTTTTGTTATTAGCGTTATTCTTGTAAATGCTACTGAAACAGATGTTCCGTTGATAGTAGAAGTTACCGAAGAATCGCCAGCAGAGCAAGCAGGGCTTTTGGTAGGTGATATGATTGTATCTATTAATGGTGAAAAGGTATATTTATATCGAGAGGTTCAGATGATTTCACAGTTAAATGAGGCTGGTGACACGCTAGAACTTGTAGTAGATCGTGATGGCACTTATTATGATATTGCAGTTAATCCAAGTTATAGTGAAGAGGATGGTCGCTATCTTATGGGGATTTTGGGTGGTGAGTATATCCAAATGACAGGACTTGAGGTGTTTGAATATGCTTTTTATGAGGTTCGCTATGCAGCATCTTCTGTGTATAAAAGCTTGTTGTTGATGCTAAAGGGCCAAGTGGGAAGTGAAGATGTGGCAGGGGTAGTGGGTATTGCCAATATGGTCGAAGAAACTTATGAAATTGTGCAGCCGTCAGGGTTTATCTATGTGTTATATACGATGATGAGCTTAACGGCAGTGCTTAGTGTTAATTTAGGAATTGTTAATTTACTTCCGATTCCAGCGTTAGATGGTGGAAGACTTGTCTTTTTGATTGTTGAAGTTTTTAGAGGGAAACCTATTTCACCTGAAAAAGAAGGCTATGTGCATGCTGTAGGTTTTATCTTTTTGATGCTACTAATGGTATTTTTATTATTCAACGATTTGAAGAATATATTCTTTTTGTAAAGAAATGAAAGGGATTTTGATTATGAATACAAGAGAAAACACGAAGGTTATTCATATTGGTGATTGCAAAATAGGCGGAGGGAATCCAGTTCTTATTCAGTCTATGACAAATACTCCGACAGAGGATGTAGAAGCTAGCGTTGCTCAGATTTTACGATTAGAGCAAGCAGGTTGTGAAATAATAAGATGTACAGTTCCCACAAAGGAAGCGGCTGAGGCACTGACAGAAATCAAAAAACAAATTCATATTCCACTTGTTGCAGATATTCATTTTGATTATCGGATGGCCCTACTTGCTATGGAGCATGGAGCAGATAAAATCCGTATAAACCCAGGTAATATTGGTACAAAAGATCGAGTGAAGGCTGTAGTAGATGAAGCAAAGGCTAGGAATATACCGATTAGAATAGGTGTAAATAGCGGCTCGTTAGAGAAGCAATTAGTTGAAAAATATTCTGGTGTAACAGCAGAAGGGATTGTTGAAAGTGCCCTTGATAAGATACGGATGATAGAGGATTTAGATTATACGAACCTCGTTGTTAGTATCAAGTCTTCGGATGTTTTAATGTGTGTAAAAGCTCATGAAATCTTGACGAACGTAACAAGCTATCCACTTCATGTGGGTATTACGGAATCGGGAACGGTTTGGAGTGGGAATATCAAATCGGCTATGGGCCTTGGCATGATTTTAGGACAAGGAATTGGTGATACGATTAGAGTATCACTTACGGGTGATCCAGTAGAAGAAATTAAGAGTGCTAAGCTTATGCTTAGAACATTAGGACTTCGAAAAGGTGGTATTGAGGTGGTATCTTGTCCAACTTGTGGAAGAACGAAAATTGATTTGATTGGATTAGCAAACCAAGTTGAAACGATGGTTGCAGGCTATGACCTGGATATTAAGGTTGCGGTTATGGGGTGTGTTGTGAATGGGCCAGGTGAAGCAAAGGAAGCTGATCTTGGTGTTGCAGGTGGTGTTTCAGAGGGGCTTTTGATCAAAAAAGGTGAAATAATTCGTAAAGTGCCAGAAGCTATGCTTCTTCAAACACTAAAGGATGAACTTGATCATTGGCAAGTATAATAGCAATAATATAAAGGATGGTTGTTGGTATGGGGAAACCGTTTTTGGAAGTATTTCCAGCGTTAAGCTTAGATGATTCTATGCGCAAACTTATGGGTCAAGCAGAGGTATCTAAAATTGTAAATATCACAAGTAAGGGCTTTTTACGTATTCACGTAGAAAGCGCTTATGTTATTGAAAAAAATAAAATTTATCAGCTTGAAGAGGCGATTACAAAAATGCTTGTAGATTATGGTGACACGCGCGTGGCCAAGATTTATGAGCATTTCAATCTATCAAGTCAATATAGTGCCAAATATTTTATGGATACCTATAGGGACTCTATTTTGCTTGAAATAAAAAATTTTAGTCATATTTTGTACATAGCATTAAAAAAGGCTGATTTAGAATATGTAGATGAAGAAAATATAGTGTTATATATAGAGGAAAATGAATATGTTCGTATGCAAATAGATGAATTGATACGAATATTAGATAAAATCTTTGTAGAAAGATGTAATATTCCAGTTAGTTTCAATTATGAATTTAAGAAAGCTAAGCCGTCTACAAATACAGATGATTTGATCGTAGAAGCGAAGGTTCTAGAAATAGAAAAAAACATGTTACAAAAAAGAGAGAGTACACCTCAAAAGATAGAAAAAGAGGATGCTACAAAGTTAGAAAAAACAAAGGATTTAAAAAAGGTTTCGGATTATAGAAAGAAACCTAGAACAGAGTATCAAAGACCACTCAAGTCTTCGGAAAACCCAGATGTTATTTATGGAAAAGATTTTGAGGATGCATTCAGCTCTATAGAAGAAATTGTTGGTGAGATGGGTGAGGTTACAGTTCGTGGTAAAATCATCAATTTTGATACTAGGGATATTAGAAATGAAAAGGTTATTGTGATTTTTGACATTACAGATTTCACGGATACTATTACTGTAAAGCTTTTTATTAAAAAAGAGCAACAAGACGAGTTACAAAAAAATTTGAATAAAGGTGCTTTTATTAAAATCAAAGGAATTGCAAATCTTGATAATTTTGATAAAGAGGTTACCATTGTCTCTGTTGTAGGGATTAAGAAAATAAAAGATTTTACAACAAAGAGAATGGATTATAGTACGGAAAAGAGAGTTGAACTCCACTGCCATACGAAAATGAGTGATATGGATGGGGTATCAGATGTATCGGATATTATCAAAAGAGCATATAGTTGGGGGCATAAAGGTATTGCGATTACAGATCATGGCGTAGTACAAGCGTTTCCAACTGCCTACCATGTATGGGAGGATTTGTGGAAAGCTGAGAAAACAAAATGCAAAGATGCTGGTATAGAAATACCTGATAAAGATGACTTTTTCAAAGTTATTTATGGTTGTGAAGCATATTTGGTAGATGATTTGACAGATATTGTAACGGGAGCAATATCAAGTGATACTTTAAGAGATTCCTATGTAGTGTTTGATATAGAAACAACGGGATTTTCTCCTGTAAAAAATAAAATTATTGAGATTGGTGCAGTTAAGGTAGTAGATGGCGAAGTGGTGGATAAGTTTTCGAGCTTCGTAAACCCTGAGGTGCCTATTCCTTTTGAGATTGTAGAGTTGACAGGTATTCAAGACAATATGGTTTCAAATGCCCCATTCATTGAACAGGTGCTTCCGGAATTTTTTGGTTTTTGCAAGGGTAGTAAGTTAGTAGCACACAATGCTTCTTTTGACATGAGCTTTATTATAGAAAATGCGGATAGATTAAATATGACCCAGGACTTCGTATATCTAGATACATTACAGCTTTCGCGTGTATTGTTTCCTGGGAATAATAAACATACCCTAGATGCAATGGCTAAGATTTTGAAAGTTCCTCTTGGAAATCATCATAGAGCGGTAGATGATGCTGCTTGTACAGCTCTTATATTTAACAAGCTGATTGTAATGTGTGAAGACCAAGGTGTCTTTACGTTAGAACAGGTAAATGAACTTGGTAAAAATTCTGACAAAGCTATTGGAAAACTTCCGTATTATCATGTGATTTTATTAGCACAAAATGAAATTGGAAGGGTAAATCTCTATACGATGATCAGTGAATCACATCTACGCTTTTATAATAGAAGACCAAAACTTCCTAAAAGCGTATTGAATAAATATAGAGAAGGTATTATTGTGGGTAGCGCGTGCGAGGCAGGTGAATTATATAGAGCCTTACTTGATGAAAAAAGTGAAACGGCGATTGCTAAAATAGTATCCTATTACGATTATCTTGAAATACAACCGGTAGATAATAATAAATTTATGATAGATTCAAAAAGAGTGCGTGCTGTACAAGAACGAGAAGATATTGTGAACTTTAATCGTAAAATTGTAAAGCTTGGTGAAGATTTTAATAAGATGGTCGTTGCTACATGCGATGTACATTTTCTTGATCCACAGGATGAGGTTTATCGTAGAATTATTATGGCGGGGAAAGGGTTCTCGGATGCTGATGATCAAGCACCGCTTTATTTTAGGACGACAGAAGAGATGTTACAGGAGTTTCAATATCTTGGAAGTGATAAAGCGTATGAAGTTGTTGTGACAAATACCAATAAAGTCGTTGATATGATAAAGTCTATTGCGCCAGTTAGACCAGATAAATGCCCACCAGTTATTGCAGACTCTGATAAGACATTGACAGATATTTGTTATAATAGGGCACATGAGTTATATGGTAAAGAGTTACCACCACAGGTAGAAAACAGGCTTCAAAAGGAACTTGATTCTATTATTACAAATGGTTTTGCGGTTATGTATATCATATCTCAAAAGTTAGTATGGAAGTCAGTAGAAGATGGGTATCTTGTGGGTAGTAGAGGATCCGTTGGTTCTTCTTTTGTAGCGACGATGTCAGGTATTACAGAGGTAAATCCTCTGAGTCCACATTATTATTGTCTAGACTGTCACTATACAGAATTTGAATCTGCGGAGATTAGTGAAGCTGTAGAGATGGGTAGCGCTGGTTGCGATTTACCTAGAAAAAAATGTCCAAAATGCGGAGCAACATTATGCAAGGATGGATTTGATATTCCTTTCGAAACCTTCCTTGGGTTTAAAGGGGATAAAGAACCTGATATCGATTTGAACTTTTCTGGTGAATATCAGTCGAAAGCACACAAATATACTGAAGTTATATTTGGAGCTGGGCAAACCTATAGAGCAGGTACTGTTGGAACTGTTGCAGATAAGACGGCCTATGGATATGTGCTTAAATACTGTGAAGAACGAGGACTTGCGAAAAGGAAAAGTGAAATAGGGCGTGTAGCAGCAGGATGTACAGGGATACGTAGAAGTACAGGCCAGCACCCGGGCGGTATTATTGTATTACCTCTCGGTGAGGATATTAACTCTTTTACGCCAGTTCAACATCCGGCAAATGATATGACGACGGATATTATTACGACTCATTTTGATTATCACTCAATCGATCACAATTTACTTAAATTAGATATATTAGGGCATGATGATCCTACAATGATTCGTATGCTTCAAGATTTGACTGGGGTTGATCCTACGACCATACCGCTTGATGACCCGGATGTTATGAGTTTGTTCCAAAACACAAAAGCACTTAAAGTGTCACCAGAACAGATGGACGGTATTGATTTGGGTTCTCTTGGGATACCTGAGTTTGGTACGGACTTTGTGTTTCAAATGCTTCGAGATACAAAGCCGCAGAGATTTTCTGATTTAGTTCGTATCTCTGGACTTGGGCATGGCACAGATGTATGGCTTGGTAATGCACAAACAGTTATTTTTGAAGGGAAGGCAACAATTGCTACGGCGATTTGTACTCGAGATGATATTATGACCTACTTGATTCGTATGGGTGTAGAAAGTTCACTTGCATTTACTATTATGGAAAGTGTACGAAAAGGAAAAGGGCTAAAAGCTGAATGGGAAGAGGCGATGACAAACTGTAATGTTCCAGAGTGGTATATATGGTCATGCAAGAAAATCAAGTACATGTTCCCAAAAGCACATGCGGCAGCTTATGTCATGATGGCGTGGAGAATAGGTTATTTCAAAATTAATTATCCGCTTGCTTACTATGCAGCATATTTTAGTATTCGAGCATCAGGATTTTCATATGAAATCATGTGTCAAGGTGAGAATCATCTTCGCAGTGAAATGAAAGACTATAAAAATAGAATGGACATGTTATCTGACAAGGAAAAAGATACCTATAAAGATATGAAAAGTGTTCTAGAGCTCTATGCGAGAGGGTTTAGTTTCATGCCAATTGATGTTTTTAAAGCACATGCGAGAAATTTTCAGGTTATAGATGGACAGATAATGCCATCTTTTAGTAGTATTGATGGACTTGGAGAGAATGCAGCAGATGCTATCGTGGAAGCGGCAAAGCAAGGACCATTCATTAGTAGAGATGATTTGAGGCAACGAGCAAAGATATCAAAGACGGTAGTAGAGAAAATGGCAGAGATGGGGCTTTTAGGAGATTTACCAGAAAGTAACCAAATGAGTATTTTCGATTTTGCATAAATGACAGCTATAATAATGCGAGGGAGAACAGTAATGGAAAAGAAAGCTTATATATTTGATTTAGATGGCACACTTGTAGATACACTCGATTCTTTGGAAAAGGCTGTGAATAATACAATGGATCGCCTAGGATTTGGACATGTCACTAAAATGCAGTGTAGAGAATATATTGGAAATGGTGCAAGGGTACTAGTGGATAAATCATTGAAATCTGTGATAGGTGAAGTACAGGAAGACTTGCTTGATCACGCAACAGCTATTTATCAAGAGGAGTTTGCTTTGTGTTGTACATATAATGTAACACCGTATGAAGGTATAAAAGATTTACTTGCTGAATTGAAAAAACAAGGATATGTTTTAGCGGTTCTTACAAATAAGCCACATGCGCAAGCAGTTGTCGCTGTTGAAGAAATTTTCGGTGAAGATACCTTTGACCTTATACAA
Organism: Lachnospiraceae bacterium; assembly: GCA_044425805.1. GTDB lineage: Bacteria > Bacillota > Clostridia > Lachnospirales > Lachnospiraceae > RGIG6307. The sequence goes on from JAWXVC010000021.1 coordinate 25,895, forward strand.
GGGCAAGTGGATGGAATGCCAAGAAAACCAGATCCTAAAAGCATTGATTGTGTATTGGAAGAATTAAATGTACTAAAAGAAGAATGTATTTTTGTGGGAGATTCCGAAGTGGATGTTCAAACAGGAAAGAGCGCAGGGGTTTTTACGGTTGGTGTAGCGTGGGGGTTTAGAGACGAAGATGTGCTTAGGAGGGAAAAAGCTGATGTGGTTGTGTTTAAGGCATTAGATATTTTAGAAATAAAGTAGGATTAAATCAAAAAGACTGTTGACTTTTGTCGCAGTCTTTTGTATTATGGATAAGCACCTTAAATTTTGGTGTACATCAGAATAATCTAGAGAGATGATTTTGATTGAATGAAAGAAAAAAGTTATTGACACAGAGCACTGTATATGATATTCTATCATAGTCGCTTCTGAGAGATGACAAAAGTCGAAAAGCATTTTCTAGTGTTTGACTACACGAAAAAGCCAAGAGACAAAGG
>JAWXVC010000032.1:0-4585 GCA_044425805.1 Lachnospiraceae bacterium
ATCCAAACGGAACATATAAAGTGTATGCTACTTGCATTGACGCATGGACTCCAGCAGGTATGTTATCCATCAATCTAACAGATAGTCTAACGATCAGTGGTTCGTTGTTTGATGATTGGCATATTGGTCCAAGCTACTAAGCACATTGAATTTTCTAGAAAAATAAGTTACAATAATTAAGTGAGTTAAGTTTGTTAATAGATTGAGGTAGTAGAATGAGTTTTTGTAGTGAATGTAATATAGAATTAAACGAAAATAATGACTGTCCTATATGTAAAAAGCATTATGTTTTTATAGAAGAAAGTATAAGTGCTATTGATGGGTTTGGATTAAAAGCGAAAGATCCTAACTATAAATCAAAAAGACACCCTTATTCAGTTACGATGTTTGAAAGAGTAGAGTTAAATAGAGATCGAAATCTTCTTGTGAAAAGATTTAAAAAAGAAGATCGAATCAATAATGAATATGAAGAAGTTATTCAGACACTAGAGGGAGAAGTTTTTGTTAATAAAAAAGAGCCTTTACGAAACCATGTTAATCATGGAAATGCAAAAAAAGGAAATGAGAGTGTATAATAGCATATGAATGTTAAAGTTATTGACCCTAAATATTTCATGTTAATGTGTAAATATATTGTTCCACAAATGACCTATGAATCATATCTTATTGAAGTTATAAATGGTTCTACTTTTTTTCGAGGTAAATGTTCTTTCGTGGAGCAATATAAACCAATACTAGAACAATCGCATGGTGAAGCAGATGCGTATACATCTACTTATCAATTAGATTTCAAATTGCTTGTAGATGAAGATGTAATGCGAGCATACAACAAAAACAAACCAAAGGTTGATTACAGTCGACAAGATGAGGGATTTATTTTTGTAACAACAAATGATAATCCAATAGAAATTCCACAAAATAATATTTTGGAAGATATTATGAAGTGCAAGTGTGAATGTTTGTTGGAAAATATTTTTCCAACTCGTACAATGAAAAATTTAGCGAAAAATCTATCCAAAGATAAAAATCTCTTTATCTATTATCCTTATGAGTATTCTTCTGATAGGGTATTTAATGAGTTTGTTTTCGAGGATTTACTAAATGTTATTTTTCGAGAAATTTTACAATTCAGAAATTCAAAAACAATAAAAGATACTTTTGTATGTATAAAAGTTAATAACGATTTTTTGATTTATGAGTGGGTAGATATGACCTTCAAGTATAGAGATAAAGTGAATGAAATATTATGTTCAAATTATTTAGACGCTAGGCTATACTCAGTATACTAATTAAAAGATTTATGATATTACAAAACAGCTTATTAAGTTCAGTCTTAATAGGCTGTTTTGTTTGCGAAAGGAGGATTTCATGGGGCAAAGAGCGATGTACACACTATATGAAAATGGTGAAAATCACTATTATTATTCCCATTGGGGAGCTAATGCCTTATCGCCGCTGATGAAGTTATTACAGGCACAAGCTATTAGCGATGAAAAAGATTTACCAATAAATCACATCTTTGAACATCTTGATTATGACGCAGGTTATCAAAACCCACGACTAGATGACGGAGATATGTTTTTTTCTAAAATGGACATACTCGAAGCAAATGAGATGATGAAGCGATTTAGGACAAATAGTGACATTGAAATGCTAGTGACTTTAGATTTAGATAGCAATGAATGTATGCTTGATTATAACCCTAATTGTCCGTGGTTTAATGGTATGGGAAAGTACACAATCTCCATTGAAGATGGCCTTGATAATGTGTCAAAGCTCATAGAGTATGCAGAACGAAAAGGAATTAACTCTTTTGGAGAAGTGCTTCAAGTATATAATCAAGCGACAGGAATGGAGCAGGAACTAGCCAATGCTAGAACAAACGAAATTATAGAAAATTATGCTCAATCACATCAAGCTGAAGAACAAAGAAACAGACTTTACGAAATGGCAAGTGATGAGCATAGAGATTTTGAAATGGAGGTTTAATCGAATATGGAGGGACTATTATTCCCAATTATTATGCTTACCATCACCCTTGTGGGTGGTGGTATTTTGCTTTTAGTGCTTAAAAACACCAAGCCGAAAGCACACACAGATGAAGAAGAACTTAGTTTACAGACAGCACAGGAATTTATCAATGTAAAGAACCTAAAAGACAAGTATTTATATACTGATGAGGGTTTGACTTTGATGTTTATTAGGGTGCAAGGTATCAGTATCGACCTGTATAGCAAGGCTGAAAAGAATAATCTCATTAAATTTTTGACAACGGAGCTATCAGAAATAACCTATCCTTTTAAGTTTATTGCTTTGTCAAGACCTGTGGATATATCACCAATTATCCACGAACTTAATGATAATTTGAAAGAAGCGACCGACACACAAAAGGAGCTTTTAAGACAAGAGATTTACCAGATGTCAAATTTTGCTGTGTCTGGTGAGATCGTAGAAAGACAATTCTATATCTCAATTTGGGATAAAACAGATATTGATAGCGAAAAGGAACTATTAAAACGAGCAAGTTTGCTTGCAGAAAAATTTACATCAAGTGGTGTTGGTGCAGATGTTATAGGAGAGCAGGAAATTGTAAGACTTTTAAACCTAGTACACAATCCATCATATACCCACTTGGAAGATACAGAGTATGCTGCTAGTATTCCAATCTTAGGAGGTTTAGACAAATGAGAAAAAAAGAAGTAACAGAAATTCATGAGCAAAAAAACAATGCTCTTTTAAACGTAGTTACCCCTGTGGGACTTAGTTTTGCAAAAAATACAATGTCAGTAGGTGAAAACTACGGAAAGATTTATGGAGTTATGCGCTACCCACAAAAGGTTGATGTGGGTTGGCTTGCAAAAATCACCAATATTCAAAGCACTGTTGTATCTATTGGTTTTAACCCAGTGGATAATGGCACACTTATTACAGCTATCAATCGAAGTGTAACAAGAGAGCGAGGAATTGCTGATGGTGCAAGAGATTCCTTAACAAGACAACGAGCAGAAAAAGCTGCAGATGATGGTGAGAAGATTATTCGCCAGATTGATAGAGAGGGAGAAACAGTAGGCCTTATGAGTGTATCTGTAATGCCTATCGCCAAAGACGAGAAGAATTTTAAAAAGGTATGCAGGAGAGCAGAAAGTGCTGTAAGTGTGCTTAAATGCAAGATGAGAGCAATCCCCAACTTACAAAAAGAGAGCTTTAAGCATATTTCACCGAGTTTTCCTACACAGCCTAAAATCGAAAGTATCTTGCAACGTATTGTTCCCTTTTCCACCTTTATCGGTGGTTTTCCATTTGCTACAACAGGCTTTAATGATGGTGCAGGGTATTATTTTGCACAGGACGCTAGTGGTAGTTTAGTAATCGTAGATCCGTGGAAACGTGGAAATGATAGAACTAATACGAACTTTGTAATCATGGGGAATTCTGGTACAGGTAAATCCACAGCAATTAAGCATATTTTGCAATCAGAATACATGAAAGGTACGAAAATCTTAGTAATCGATCCAGAGTCAGAATACAAAGACCTTTGTAGGAATTTGGGTGGAGATGTTATCAATGCAGTAGGTGGTTCTAAGGGTATGATTAACCCCTTACAGGTTCGCCCATCACCACGAGATGATGAAAATGAACACACGGAAGAAAAGCTATATAAGGACGAAGATGGGTATGGCTTGAATGACTTGGCATTGCATATGAAAAACCTTGAAATCTTCTTTAATCTCTATATTCCATCAATCACAGATATGCAAAGAGCTGTACTCAAAAAATGTTTGGTAGAGCTGTATGCAAGTTTTGGTATCACATGGAATACTGATGTAGCAGGGTTTGGTGCAAAGCAGTTTCCTATCTTCAAAGATTTATATGATTTGGTGCAGAAAAAAGCTGATACCGAACAAGATAGACAGATTTATGCAGACCTTGCAATCTTGCTTACTGATATTGCAACAGGTTCAGATAACTTCCTTTGGAATGGCCACAGCACTATTGAAACAGATACAAATTTTATCTGTTTGGATACCCATGAACTGCAAGAAACAAGCGATCACATCAAAAGAACGCAGTATTTTAATATCCTCACTTACTGTTGGGAGCAAATGAGCAGAAACCGAGAAGAACGAGTGTTGCTAATCTGTGATGAAGCGTATCTGATGATAGACCAGAAAGTACCTCAATCCCTTGTGTATCTTAGAAATGTAATGAAAAGAGCGAGAAAGTACGAGGGTGCATTGGCTATCATTTCTCATAGTGTTATAGACTTCCTAAGTGAAAGTATCAAGCAATATGGTCAAGCACTTCTTGATGTCCCTTGTTATAAGATATTACTTGGCACAGACGGTCCAAACTTAAAAGAAACAGCGAAACTGTATGATTTAACAGAAGCAGAACAAGAACTACTTCTGGCTAGAAAACGTGGTCACGCGCTCTTTATGGTAGGAGCGAAAAGACTTCATATCAATTTTGAAATCCCAGAGTACAAGATGAAATATATGGGTAATGCAGGTGGGAGGTAATGCCATAAACATATAAAATTATAAAATAAAAAGAGGACGATAAAGTCCTCTTTAGGGTTATTCAA
>JAWXVC010000033.1:0-4352 GCA_044425805.1 Lachnospiraceae bacterium
ATAGCAGAAATTGTAACTTCTAAATTTACTGGAACAGCTACCGAACTTGTAGAAAAAATTAAAAAATTAGATGAAAATTTTGATATTTCTTCTCGTTCGGTTTCTAAAAAACTGAGCAATGTGCAAGGCAAACTCGCCGAAAAATATGGTATCAAATACCTTTGGGAACGCAGTAGTAAAGGTAGAGTGATCACCTTGTTTCGTGAGTAGGTATGACGATGACGATGTTATATATATGCCCCCTACCTGTAAGTTATCGTCACTTTTGGGGGTAGGTATAATCTATCGTCATCGTCACAAGGAGCGAAGCGACAAAAGCGTGTCTAGGCACTAGACCCCACGACATCTTTGCAACGTAGTTGAAAGTGTCATAGTGGGTTACACACTTTGAAAAAGTGTTAGTCCTGTCGCTATCGCTCCCACTGTAACAGCAACTTTGAAAGGAGAAAATGCCTATGGCAAGGAATGACGGTAAAGACCGTACCAACGCTCGTGATGGCAAATACACTCGTGCTAATATCGGAAATATTGAAAGACACAATGAGCGTAAAAATGAGATTTACCAAAACTCTGATATCCAGTTAGATAAATCAGATATGAATATATATTTCAAAAAACCAACAGATACCTATATATCCACCTTTGACAAAATGTGTGAAGATGGAACGATTAGTACCAAAGGTTTACAAGATGGTGCAATTCATTATGGCGAACTTCTCTTTGATGTAAACACCACCTATTTTGAAGAACGAGGTGGCTATGAATATGCAAAAGACTTCTTCGCTAAAGCCTATGAGTATGCAGTGCAAAAAGTTGGTGGAGAACAGTATATTTTATCGGCAGTCATGCACGCAGATGAACGCAATTCGGCAGTATCTGAACAGCTTGGAAAAGATGTATACCACTATCATTTGCACGTCATCTATGTACCAGTGGTACAGAAAGAAGTTAAGTGGTCAAAGCGTTGTAAAGACAAGTCACTTGTCGGTACTGTTAAGGAAGTTATCACACAAGTTAGTCACTCAAAAAAATGGGCTTCACACAAAGAAATTGGAGAAGATGGAAAACCACATCTTGTGAAATCTTATTCCATACTTCAAGATGAATTTTTTAACTATATGCGTGATTGTGGCTACAAAGATATTGAGCGTGGCGAAAAGGGTTCTACTGATAGAAATATCACTGCAACAGAACTAAAGGTACAAAAGGAAAAATCACGATTGCAGAATACTGTCGCAGAGGTGCAAAAGGCTGAACATATTTTGCACGATCAGACGGAAGTTATCGGGCAAAATCAGCAGACCATTGCAGGGCAGAAAATGCAGATACAAAAAGGTAAAACACAACTTAATAAGGTGGCAGATATAAAAGCTAAAATTGTAAATATTGATAGCGTTGAAACAAAGCCGACCTTACTTGATAAGAGTAAAATCACAGTGGACAAAGCAGAGTTTGAAAACCTTAAAACTTTAGCACAAAAGCAAGTGGTATCGGTTACAAATGAACGTAAATTATCAGCTGATAATAAACAACTAAAGCAAGAAAATCAAGCCTTGCGACAAACCAATACAAAGCAACAACAAGAGCTATTGGAATTTAAATCTGTACGTAATAAATTAAGTGCTAATAAAGATAAAATGCGTGTTGCAGAACTTGAAAAATTCTATGATGTAGTAATGAGATTTTTAGAAAAATTCAAGTTACGAGAGCAATTTGAACGATTTAGCAAAATGAGGTCAACAAAGATAAGTGAGGTGGAGCGATGAGCATATTTGAAATAATAAAGCAGAGCCTTAACCTTATAGATGTAGCAAGGTTTTACGGTATCGAAATTAGTCGCAGTGGTTTTACCTCTTGCCTATTCCATAACGAGCGTACACCCTCATTAAAGCTGTATAGCGACCACTTCCACTGCTATGGTTGTGGCAAAAGTGGAGATGTTATCTCATTGATAGCACAAAGACTTAATGTTTCGCAGTTTGAAAGTGCAAAAATCATTATGAATGACTTCCACCTATCCAGTGATGAAATGCGAGTTACTGCAACACCACAAATCAAGCTATCCTATTCCGAATGGGAAAGGCAGACCATAAGACTGTTAAAACAGTATCTCGACTACTTACACTATTTCAAACGCACATACACTCCAAAGCACGAGAATGAGTCTGTCAGCGATTTATTCGTGCATAGCCTACACACTATCCCACTTATGGAATATTACCTTGATATACTCACATTCGAGCCTTTAGAGGTGCGACAAGCGTTTTTAAAAGAATATATGAAACAATTAGATGATATTGAAATAAAACTTGATGAATATAAAAGAAAATTTAGACTAGAAAGGAAATAAGCCTATGAGTAGAAAAATTAAAAATATAGACCCTGTAATCACTGTAAACACTGTTTTTGTTGGTACTCAAACAGATAGTCAAGCCTTTATTGACCTAATCGCCCAAAAACAGATGATTGATAAAAAGCAAGTATATATTGACAATATACAAATATCATGTTATACTGATGATACTTCTAAAAAGCAGAATACACAGCTGACAGGAGGAAAAATATGAACCTAACAAATGTGTATTCAAATGAAACGAAAAAGGAGGTGCGAGCTGCTATTTATTGTCGTTTGTCAAAGGACGATGACTTAGAGGGCGAAAGTGCTAGTATTGGCAATCAAAGAGATTTACTCTTTAGATACTGCGATGAGCAAGGTTTTAGGGTTTGCGGTGTATATCAAGACGATGGTTTTTCGGGTTTATCAATGGAAAGACCAGACCTAAAAAAGCTACTTGAAGATGCTAAAAAAGGTAATTTTGATGTGGTGCTGACCAAGGATTTATCAAGGTTAAGTAGGAACTATCTACACACTGGGCATTTAATCGAGGAATATTTTCCACGCTGTAATGTGCGATATATTGCAATAAATGATGCGATTGATAGTAATACCGATAATGACATCGCCCCTTTTCGCTATGTGCTTGGGGAACTTTACAGCAAAGACGTGAGCAAAAAGGTACATTCTGCTTATGTTACTAAGGCAAAATCGGGAAAATTTACAGGTTGTTTAGCACCTTTTGGGTATAAGAAATCACCCACAGACAAAAATCAACTTATCATTGATGAGGAAACAGCATGGATAATCAAGAAGATTTATGAGTATGCAAGGAACGGATACGGACCGAATTATATTCGCAGAAAACTTGAAGATGAGGAAATCCCTTGCCCTGCATGGTGGAACAGACAAAAAGGGTTACGCAACAAATATACCAAATTTGAACGTGAAGACCCCAAACGTGGTCGCTTTATATGGGACTTTACCACCATTAAGGAAATTCTTGAAAATCCCGTGTACATCGGTAGCATTTCTTCTCAAAAGTCACAGTACAAATTCAAAACTGGTTGGCTTAGGGATAAGAAACCCGAAGAATGGATAATCGTTGAAGATTGTCACGAGCCTATCATTGATAAAGCTGTCTTTGACATTGTAAAAGAAAAGGTGCAACACCGAAAAAGACCTGATGCTTGGGGCAATTACTCTATCTTTGCAGGACTATTGAAGTGTGGGCAATGTGGCAAGGCTATGAACATTCGCAAAGCCAATCAAAAAGGTGAAGTTAGGATTTATACTTGCTCAAAGTATAACAAATATGGTGTAGCTCATTGCTCACAGCATAGAATGAGATATGAAACCTTGTATAACATTGTTTTGGATCAGATACGCTCTTATGCAAAACAGGCTCTTGCTGATGAAGACGATGTAATTTCTAAGCTACAAGAAAATTGCAACGCAGAGCAAGAAAATGAACGAGATATTATAATGCGTTCCATTGCCGAAGATACAGAGCGAATAACTGCCCTTGAACGTATCATAAGCCGACTTTACGAAGATATGGTAACGGAAAAAATATCCGAAGATAACTTCAATGCCCTACTTAGCAAAAGCCAAACCGAGCAAAGCACCCTTAAAAATCGTGTTACCCTAAATACCAAAAGAATAAATGAAAAACGACAAGAAATAGAGGACAACTCTCATTGGCTAAATCTTATTAAAGAATATTCAGACATTGAGGAACTTGACGCACTGACATTAAACAGGCTTATCAAGAAAATAGTTATCCACGAGGATATGGACGGAGATATTATCCGTCAAACGGTAGAAATCCATTTTAATTTTAAGGATAATGCCGACAAATACAAACTTATACGAGAATAGAATATAGTAACCTATTTTACAACTAATTAGGTATGAACGCCACCACCAGCCAAAATGCGAAAAAGTGAGGAAACATCAGTGTTTAAGCCACTTTTCAGCATAACAGTTGTTACACTTCCATTTACTTGGGAATGAA
>JAWXVC010000008.1:0-183653 GCA_044425805.1 Lachnospiraceae bacterium
AATCGGTGTGGAGCAACATAAATTATCTATGTTATATATGACATACAAGGCTGGAGAAATTACAAAAAAAGCATATGAAGAAAATAGGAAACAACTTATCGATGACGAAAAGTTTATGAATAGTTTAATTACAGATTTAGAGAAGAAGATTGTCAAATTGGAAAAACGCACCGAGGAAGAAAATAAATTTCTTAGGAGTTTATTTAAGGTTAAGAATCTGGGGATTAATACAGAACTTGTGGATGCATTAGTTGATAAAATAGAGGTTCATAGTATAGGGAAAGTAGTCATTCATTTTAAATTTAAGGGGGAGGATTTTCATGCAAAATAATAATTATGTAGTGGCAGGGTATTATCGTCTTTCCCTAGAAGATGACAATATACAAGGAGATAGTAGTAGTATCATTACTCAAAGAGAGATTATACAAAAATATGTAAAGGCTCATGATGAAATTTCCGATTGTGAATTTTTGGAGTTCTATGATGATGGTTATAGTGGATCTAATATGAAAAGACCAGGTATAACACAAATGTTAGAATTGGTAAAACAACAAAAAATATCTTGTATTATAGTGAAAGATTTTTCAAGATTCTCTAGGGATTATATTGAATTGGGTTCCTATTTGGAACAAATATTTCCTTTTACAGGAGTACGTTTCATTTCAATATCTGACAACTATGATAGTTCTGAATATATTGGAAAAACAAGTGACTTAGATGTGGAGTTCAAAGGATTAATAGCAGATTTTTATTGTAAAGAAATGTCACAAAAAGTAAAAAATGCATATCGTCAAAAGTGGAAAGAAGGAAAACGTGTTCCAACTAGTGCTCCATTTGGATATAAAAGAGATCCTAAAAATAAATATGGATTGGTGATAGAAGCTGAAGAGGCGAAAGTTGTGCGACGTATATTTCAAATGAAACTAGATGGAATAGGAACCTTGGAAATGTGTAAAATTCTAAATGAAGAGGGTATATATACGGCTGGAGAATTCAAGAGGCTTAGAGGCGGAATGACGAAAGAAAGTATATTCACGAATAAGGCTAGTTGGGGAAAAGCAGGAATTCGGAATGTGTTAATTAATCGAGTATATACGGGTGTTGCGGAATACGGGAAAACATATTCAGTTGAAATACGTGGACGTAATCAAAAGCTAAATCCAGATGAGTGGGGTGTGATAGAAAATTATCATAAAGCAATTATTAGTGTAGATGATTATAATAAGGTGCAAAATTTGATTGTAAGAAAACCAGTAGTAAAAGGAACAACAATATCCGAAGCGCTGAAAGGGAAATTAGTATGTGGAGGATGTGGTAAAAAAATTCAAATGCGCCGTAATAAGCAAGGTGGAAGTATCTACTGTGCAACTCGGAGTATAAAAGAGGATCATGAGTGTTTAAAAGGCACAATTCGAATTCGTGAAATTGAAACAGTGCTATTGGGACAGATTAAGAAACAACTTGAGAATCTGGTGGATACAACACTGATACAGCAGGAAATTAAGCAGAAACATGAAAAAACATTAACGAAACTACGTCAAGAATTACAGTCTTGTATAGCAAAAGAAAAAGAAGTACATCAGAACCAAACAAAAAACTATGAACGCTATAAAGAGGGAGTTCTGAATAGAAATGATTTCATGAAAAGTAAAAAAACATATGAAGCTGATATTTTAGTGTTGCAAGAACAAAAAGAAGTTGTTAAAGTAAAGTTAAAGGAAATGTCGACTTTAAAAGTAGAACAACCAATGAGTATAGAACAGATAATGCAGTATTCCGATATGCAAGTGTTGAATCGAGATATGATGGATTCCTTTGTAGAAGAAGTTAGAATATATCAAGAAGGCAGAATGGTTATATATTGGAAGTTTAATGGGCAAACATCTACACAAATGCTAGAACAACAATATAACAGCATCACTTATTATTTGTAACATTAGTGTAACAGCAAGTGTTGGAAAAAATGAGAAAACCTTGGTGAAATCAAGGAAAAACTAATTGAAAAACTTTGTGACAATTACTTGACACCATAGGGAATAAAACTTGGCAAAGAGTTTGGAGAAAAAACAGGTTTTGTTAAAGCAATGCGTGTGATGAACGCTTCAACAGAGGAGATTATCAGACAGCTTGTACTGCAACTCGGGGTGAGTGAGCAGGAAGCGTGTGAATTAGTCAAATGATGATATATTAAAAGGTAGCTATCATGAAAATAGGAAATCAAACCTATTTACGATAGCTACCTTTTTTAGTTTTTATTGAAATTCGTATATAAAACGCGAATAGCATTTAATATTGCAAGAACCATAACACCTACATCAGCGAAAATGGCTGCCCACATGGAAGCAAAACCGATAGCTCCAAGTATCAGTACGAAGAACTTGATGCCGAGTGCAAAAAAGATGTTTTGGTAAACAATGGTCAAGGTTTTCTTAGAAATATCTATGGCGGTACAAATCTTAGCAGGTTCGTCTGTCATCAGTACGAGGTCAGCGGCTTCAATCGCAGCGTCAGAACCGAGTCCACCCATAGCGATACCAAGATCAGAGGAAGCAAGTACAGGGGCGTCGTTGATACCGTCACCTACAAAGGCGATGGTGTGCGAGCTGTCTTTTTTGAGTGCTTGTACGATTTCTAGCTTATCACTTGGTAATAACTGTGTATGTACTTTGTCAATGCCAAGATCTTTTCCGATTTTTTGTCCAATGAGGTCAACGTCTCCTGTGAGCATCATAGTAGTCATTTTATAGTTGTGTTTTAACTTTTCAATAGTAGCTACAGCATCTAGTTTGATTTCATCTGCAACAACGATATATCCGCAGTATATATTGTCTCTTGTGACATGTACAACAGAGCCGATTTTGTCAGAAGTATCGATGCCTACTACACCTTGTTGTGCTAATAGCTTACTGTTTCCTACTGCAATTGTACTATCCCCAATAGTAGCGATTAATCCACATCCGATAATCTCTTGATGCGTGGTGATTACAGACTTGTCGATAGGCTTTCCAAAAGCAGCTACAAGTGACTGTGCAATTGGATGGCTAGAATGATATTCTGCATAGGCGGTTAACTCTAAGAGCGCATCTGCACTAAGTCCTACAGGGGTGATTTCTTGTACATGGAAGGTTCCTTTTGTAAGTGTTCCAGTTTTATCGAATACGATGGTATCTACCTTTGAAAGAGCCTCTAGGTAGTTACTTCCTTTGACTAAGAGTCCATTCTTCGAGCAGGCTCCGATACCACCAAAAAATGTGAGTGGAATGGAGATTACGAGTGCACATGGACATGAAATAACAAGGAAGGTAAGTGCTCTATAAAACCAATCGGTAAAGGTTGAAAAACCAAGGAAGATAGGTGGTATAAATGCTAACAACGCAGCAGAGATTACGACTGCGGGTGTATAATATTTGGCGAATTTCGTGATGAAATTTTCTGGTTTTGACTTATACATAGCAGCATTTTCAACAAGGTCTAGGATCTTACTAGCAGTAGAATCATAATATTCCTTTGTGACACGTGCAGTTAAAAGACCATTAATATTGATAAATCCACTTAATAAAGTACTGCCTTCTGATACATCTCTTGGAAGCGATTCTCCAGTTAATGCAGCAGTGTCTAGTGTAGAAGAGCCATTTATAACAACGCAGTCGAGAGGAACTCGCTCACCTGCATAGATGACAATAGTCTGCCCTTCTTCGATTTCATCAGGTTCAACTCTCGTGGCGTTTCCATCATCATCTAGAAGATTTGCATAATCCGGACGAATATCCATGAGTTCAGAAATAGATGCTCTAGATTTATTGACTGCATAGCTTTGGAAAAGCTCGCCTACTTGATAAAAGAACATAACCATGACAGCTTCTGGATGCTCACCAATTGCAAAAGCACCTATTGTGGCGATTGCCATCAGAAAGTTTTCATCAAAAAGCCTACCACGTTTGATATTTCCAAGCGCCCTCGTTATAACATCCTCGCCTAGGATGATGTATGCTATGATTTGAAGGATAGTCTGAGCGGGTACATAGATGTAACTTGCTAGGATGGAGAGAAAAAACACTCCTCCACCAAGTATAATTTTATAGAGTTGTTTCTTATTCTTACTCGTCATAAATTAAGCTTTCTTTACTTCTACTTGAGGTTCAATGCTTTTAACAATAGCAGTAGCCTCTTCTATAATACGTGGCATGTTTTCGGCATCAGCAACGAGTACCATCTTTGCAGTTAAAAAGTTGACAAATGCCTCTTCAACACCATCAATCTTTTTGATTTTTTCATCCATAATGCCTGCACAGTGTGCACAATCTAAATCTACTAACTTAAATATTTTCTTCATATTTTCCTCCAAGACGAAGCGGTTTTTGCGAGGCACGCGAGTAGAATATCAGATTCTGCTCTGCGATAAGGCAGTGTTTGTTCGCTTCTAAATTGTGTAATGGTTACAAAAACATATGAGCAGTCGCTCAACTATCTTGATTATAGTTGAACGGCTGCTCATATGTCAAGTCCTTTTTATGGGTTTATGTGTGAATGACAGACATGCGTTTTCGCCATTTCAACGACTAGTGTAACATGTTCATCATCTAGGCTGTAAAATACCTGCCGACCTTCTCGTCTCGGTTTTACGATATTGTATTTCCTAAGAAGTGCAAGTTGATGTGATATTGCAGATTTGGTCATTTCTAGTGTTTCTGCGATATCGCAAACACACAATTCGTGTTGCTCAAGTGCCCAAACAATCTTGACCCTTGTAGGATCTCCTAATATTTTGAAAAATACCGAAATATCTTGAATCGTATCAGAAGAAATCATCTCTTGCTTCACAACAGTTACGATATCCTGATGTATGGTATTACACGTACAGTTCATATCTTCCTTCATAGTGTTTGCGCTCCTTTTGTTTTATATAAGTAATAGTTGATTGCGAAACTTCTATAAAAAAGTATATCATAAAATAATAGAAGAAAACATACTTTCTTTTTGGTTGACATGATATATCTAGAATGATAAAATTTACTAGGAAAACGAGGGTGTTTTGCAAGAGGGCAAAACACCCTTACTTGCATAATAATTGAAATGCTCGTTAGAAGGCAAAATGGACTAATGGAGGAAATATGATTAAAACGGTTGCAAGGGTGGGACTTCCAGTTGATGAGGTGCTTGCCGTAAATAAAATGCGTTTAGTTCCAACAGACCGTGGACAGCGTGAGGATGATCTGAAAAGAATTAGCATAGTGACAGGTATTCACGGTGATGAGCTAGAAGGGCAATATGTTTGCTATAAGCTTTCGTCCTATATACAAGAGCACCTAGAATGCTTGACAGGAATCGTAGATATTTATCCAGCGCTCAATCCATTTGGAATTGATTCGATTACAAGGGGCATTCCGGCATTTGATCTTGATATGAATCGTATTTTCCCAGGTAGAGAAGATGGCGATATGAATGAATATATTGCAGCGAAGATTATGGAGGATATCAAGGGGTCTGATTTGAGTATTGATATCCACGCGAGCAATATGTTTTTGACAGAGGTTCCACAGATTCGTATCAATGAGATTCATAGGGATATGTTGATGCCGTTTGCAATGGAGGCAAATGTCGACTTTGTATGGGTACACGGGAATAGTACAGTACTTGAATCTACCTTTGCTCACAGTCTGAATAATCTTGATACTCCTACGATTGTAGTTGAGATGGGTATTGGTATGCGTATTACCAAAAGATACGGAGATCAGTTGATAGATGGTATTTTACATCTTATGGAACAGATGGGTATTTTCAAGCTTCCACAAGGGAAAGAAATCACTGTAAGAAAACCGATTGTATCAACGGGTAGCAATGATGTTTGCTTTTTAAATGCACCTGCTTCAGGTATTTTTGTTGCGAATGTTGCACATGATACGTATGTATCAAAGGGAGATAATATTGGAGAGATTATAAATCCCCTATCAGGACGAGTTATTGCAGATATTCAAGCTCCAGAAACTGGATGGGTGTTTACGATACGCGAATATCCAACGGTTAATGAAGGTTCTTTGATGGGACGTATTTTGAAAGAATTTGTATATAAAAGTGAGCAATCCTTGGAGGTAGAGGCATAATGGAGAAAAAGATATTATTTGAAATACCTGCGCTATACCGAGATGATTTTCGCATTACGGGTTATACATTTGGAACTGGAGAACAGTCAGCGTGTGTAGTTGGTAGTCTTAGAGGCAATGAAAATCAACAGCTTTATGTGTGTGCTAAGCTCATCGAGAGACTAAAAAAGCTAGAAGCAGCAGGACGTATTATAGAGGGCAAGCAAATCCTTGTAGTACCTTCAGCCAATGCGTATTCTATGAATATACAAAAGCGTTTTTGGGGCATCGATAATACAGATGTTAATCGTATGTTTCCAGGCTACAATGAGGGTGAAACAACACAGCGTATCGCAGGTGGTTTGTTTGAGGCAATCAAAGATTATGAGTATGGTATGCAATTTGCATCCTTTTATATGCCAGGGCATTTTGTACCACATGTACGTGTGATGAATGTCAATGACTGCATGAATGGAAAGCTACTAAGGCTAGCTAAGGATTTTGGATTGCCTTATGTTGTGTCACATGAGCCAAGACCGTTTGATACGGCTACGCTGAATTACAACTGGCAGGTGTGGGAAACAAAGGCATTTTCTATTTACACTACGACTACAGAAGAAATCGACAAAGAAAGTGCAGAGCAAGCAATCAAAGCTATCCTTAACTTTCTTGGTAAGCAAGGTGTCATTGATTATAGAGGTTATGATGGCTACGTATCACAAGTCGTTGGTAAAAATGATATTGTGACAGTGCGAAATGAGGATGCTGGTTTTATTGACCTCTTCGTTAAGGCTGGTGAGCGTGTGGAGAAGGGTCAGGTACTAGCACAGATTATAGATTCCTATGAAGGACATATGATTCGTGAACTGATTTCACCTGTAAACGGTACGATTTTATTTGCCAGAAATGAAAGCAAGGCCTATCAAAAGTCTGCAGTTTTTAAAATTATAGAAGAACCAGAAATGTGGTAAAACAGATATTTTATATAAGCTTTTCCATCATGGTAGCTATATATATCTTATTGAGGCACGTTTGCACTACACCTCGTACGTAGCGGTACATAAAATACTAAGTCATGCACAGCATTTCCTTAGTATCTAAGTACCAACGACTCGCGAGTGCCTACAAAAGTTCTATATAGCTACCATGATTAATAAATGCATATATAGGATATTAGTTTTACAATTATCTACAAAAATGAGAAATAACTAATAGAAAAGAGGAAATGTTAAAATGAAAAAAGTAGCATTTATTTGTGTACACAATTCGTGTAGGAGTCAAATGGCAGAGGCGTTAGGGAAGCATTTAGCGAGTGATGTGTTTGAGAGCTATTCCGCAGGAACAGAGCTAAGGGCTTCGATAAATCAAGATGCAGTAAGAATGATGAAGGATTATTATCAGATAGATATGGAAGAAACACAAAAATCAAAATTATTAGCAGATATTCCAGCAGTGGATGTGGTAGTTACAATGGGGTGTAATGTGGCTTGTCCAATGCTTGCTTGTGAGCATAGAGAGGATTGGGGACTAGATGATCCTAGTGGAAAAAGCGATGAAGAATTTAAAATCATCATAGATAAAATCCATGCGAATATCTTGGATTTAAAGGCACGTATCGAAAGCGGAAATTATTAAAAAAGTATGTACTTCACTAATTTCCTTGACAAAAGAGTAATCGCCCACTAGAATGAATTTGGGAATTATTCGCAAATTACGAATAAAGAGGATGACGTAATGGCAGCTTATACAACAAAGCAACGAAAAATGTTGCTAGAATATTTGGGAAATCATCCGCACGATATTTTTTCTGTAACACAGATTATAGAACATTTTGCGGAGCATCAGATCAGTCCAAGTGCAATCTATCGTAATCTTTCGGGATTAGAGGAGCTTGAGATGATTCGTCGTATCAGTAAAAACGGTACGAGGGAGGCATATTATCAATATATCAATGCCTCGGGATGTAAAAACCAAATACACCTTCATTGCATGAAATGTGAGAAATCTGAGCATCTACATATGGCCAATGTAGAAGCGTTTACAGATACTATATTACAGCTTGAGGGTTTTGAAGTAGATAAGGGCAGTACGGTTATTTACGGTATTTGTAAAAATTGCAGATAGAAGAATGATTCCGAATAACAACATTAATTACTCGGAGGAATAAATAAAATGAAAAGATTTATGGCAAGTATCGTGTGTGGCGCGATGACAATGGGACTATTAACAGGTTGTACAAGTGAGACAGCAGAAGTTGCGACAGAAGCTGTGGTAGAAGATACGCTAGAAGATACGCTAGAAGAAGTTACAGATGCAGAACCACTTAAAATAGTAGCTACTATTTTTCCAGAATATGAGTGGGTAAGAGAAATCTTAGGAGAGCAATTAGAAAATACAGAACTTACATTATTATTGAATGATGGAGTAGATTTACATAGCTATCAAGTAACTACAGATGATATGATTACCATCGGCGCTAGTGATTTATTTATTTACGTTGGTGGTGAGTCTGATACATGGGTAGACGATGTGTTAGCAAATGCTACAAACGAGAATATGGTCGTTTTAAACTTACTTGATATTCTAGGCGATGACGTTAAAAGCGAAGAAATGGTAGAAGGAATGCAAGAAACAGAACATGATCATGACCATGACGAAGAAGTAGAAGCAGAAGAAGAGCACGACCATGACCATGACGAAGAAGCAGAAGCAGAGCACGACCATGACGAAGAAGCAGAAGCAGAAGAAGAGCATGACCATGACGAAGAAGCAGAAGCGGAAGAAGAGCATGACCATGACCATGA
This sequence comes from Lachnospiraceae bacterium, assembly GCA_044425805.1. Classification (GTDB taxonomy): domain Bacteria; phylum Bacillota; class Clostridia; order Lachnospirales; family Lachnospiraceae; genus RGIG6307. The sequence goes on from JAWXVC010000008.1 coordinate 8,885, forward strand.
AGAAGAAACAGAAAGTGATGAGCATGTTTGGTTATCTCTTAGAAATGCAGAAGTTATTTCCTATGCAATCGCAGATGCACTTATGGGATTAGATGTAGCTAATGCTGATTTATATGAAGCAAACGTAGCTACTTACGTAGAAAGCTTACAAACACTTGATGCTGCTTATGAAGAAGCGGTAGAAAGTGCAAGTACAAATACTATACTTGTTGCTGATCGTTTTGCGTTTAGATATTTAGTGGATGATTATAATTTAGAGTATTATGCAGCATTTATTGGTTGTTCAGCAGAAACAGAAGCAAGCTTTGAAACAATTGCATTTTTAGCACAAAAGGTAGATGAGTTAAACCTTGAGGATGTTATTATTTTAGAAGGATCTGATTCTAAGATTGCAGACACAGTAATTTCATCTACAGAAGAAAAAACACAAACCATTCTAGAAATGCATTCGATGCAGTCTATTACAGATGCTGACCTTCAAGCAGGTGCAACGTACCTATCTATTATGGAAAAAAATCTAGAGGTATTAAAAGAAGCATTGAATTAGGAGAAGATATGTCGCAACTTTTTTGTAAAGAATTGTCACTAGGATACGATTCTTGTGTGATACTAGAACATTTAAATTTCGAAGTCAACAAAGGTGATTATCTTTGTATTATCGGAGAAAATGGTGCTGGAAAAACAACACTTATGAAGGCTATTTTAGGTCTTAAAAAGCAAATTTCTGGTGAAATTTCTTGGGGAGATGGATTAAAGACCAATGAGATTGGTTATTTGACCCAACAAAGTGAAATCCAAAGAGAATTTCCAGCATCTGTATATGAAATCGTATTATCAGGTTATCAAAGTAGATGTGGTTTGCGTCCATTCTATAACAAGGCTGAAAAGGAGGGAGCACTCTCTCTTATGAAGAAAATGGGCGTAGATGGGTTTGCAAAACGCTCATATCGTGAACTTTCAGGTGGACAGCAACAGCGCGTACTACTTGCTAGAGCGCTATGTGCTACTCAAAAAATCCTCTTTTTAGACGAGCCAGTAACAGGGTTAGATCCTGTTGTAAGTGCAGAAATGTATGGACTCGTTGAAGAATTAAATAAAAAAGATGATATAACAATCATTATGATTTCACATGATGTAGAAACAGCTTTGCAGTATGCTAGTCATATTTTACAAATTGGTGCGACTCCTTTTTTTGGTACAAGAGATGAATATTTGGCAAAAAGAAGCGAACAGGGGGAAGGGAAATAATGGCTATTATAGAAAAACTTATTTTTTATTTACAATACCCATTTGTTGTGTATGCCATTATAACAAGTGTACTAATCGCTCTTTGCGCTTCTTTATTAGGTGTAACATTAGTACTAAAAAGGCTTTCTTACATAGGTGATGGTTTATCGCATGTAGCTTTTGGTGCTATGGCAATTGCAAGCGTTGTAAAAGTAGTAAATGATATGCCTTTAGTCTTATTTATTACGACACTTTCAGCGATTTTATTACTGAACTCTGCGCAGCATGCGAAAATAAAAGGTGATGCAGCAATTGCAATGTTGTCGGTTGGTTCCCTAGCAGTGGGTTATCTGCTCGTAAATGTTTTTTCTACTTCAGTTAATTTATCGGGCGACGTTTGTAGTACACTATTTGGTTCAACCTCGATTTTGACTTTAACACAAAATGATGTGATTTTATGTTTTGTACTTTCAGCAATCGTTATAGTTTTATACGTTGTTTTTTACCATAAAATATTTGCGATTACCTTTGATGAAAGTTTTTCAAAAGCTATTGGTATCAATGTAACTATCTACAATTTGATGATTGCAGTTATTACAGCGATTATTATTGTACTTGCTATGAACCTTGTTGGTTCACTGTTGATAACAGCGCTTGTGATTTTCCCAGCTGTCTCAGCAATGAGAGTATGTAAAAGTTTTCTCTCGGTGACAATTTGTTCAGCAATTATTTCGGTTTTTTGTGCGATAGCAGGATTACTTGTTTCTATACTCGCTGGTACACCAGTTGGTTCTACAATTGTTGTAGCAGACATTATCGTTTTTGGGATTTTCACACTAATCGGAAAACTTAAATCGTAGAGAATGGTGGACAAATCTAGCGTATAGGTATATAATATTACCTATGTGTTAGCACACACTAACTCTAGAGTTAAAATATATAATATGTGCTTACTCCTATATACCCACTAGGTATATAGGAGTAAGTGCGTATAAAAAGGAGACTAAAATGGTTAAAATAGACATTATATCTGGATTTTTAGGAGCAGGAAAAACAACGCTGATCAAGAAATTTATCGGTGAAGCATTTCAAGGTGAAAAGCTTGTTTTAATAGAAAATGAATTTGGAGAAATTGGTGTAGATGGTGGCTTTTTAAAGGATGCTGGAATCGAGATCAAAGAGATGAATTCTGGTTGTATTTGCTGTTCGCTTGTTGGTGATTTTGCAGCTTCACTAAAGGAAGTAATAGATACTTACACACCTGAGAGGATTATAATCGAGCCTTCTGGCGTAGGAAAGCTTTCTGATGTTGAAAAGGCAGTTTTAGATGTGGAATCAGAAGTTGAGATTTGTATGAACAACAAAATTGTAGTAGTAAATGCATCAAAATGCGCAATGTATATAAAAAACTTTGGAGAATTTTTTATCAACCAAGTACAGCATGCAGATGCAATTGTACTTAGTAGAACAGCTGATTTAGATACAGATAAATTGCAAAAAGCAATCGAAATGCTTCGTAAATATAACGAAAAAGCGACGATGATTACAACACCATGGGATCAACTAAATGGAGCAGATATGCTAGATAGTATTGAGCAACAGCACAAATTGCTTCAAGAGATGTTAGAAGAAGCCAAAGAGCATCACCATGAGCATCAGCATGGACATGAACATCATCATGAAAAAGGTTGCGGCTGTGGATGTGGTGGACATCACCATGAACACGATCATCACGAAGAAGGTTGCGGCTGCGGTGGGCACCATCATGAACACGAACACCATCATGAACACGATCATCATGAAGAAGGTTGTGGTTGTGGATGCGGCGGACATCATGGACATGAGCACCACCATCACCATGCAGATGATGTATTTACAAGCTGGGGTATAGAGACAGCTACGAAATATGCATATGCTTCTATTCACGAAAAGTTAGAAGAGCTTGAACATGAAAGTAAATATGGTTTTGTTTTACGAGCAAAAGGTATGCTTGAGTGCGAAGAAGATAAATGGGTTTATTTTGACTATGTTCCAGGTGAAATCGAAGTGAGATTCGGTAGTCCATGCACAACAGGAAAAATCTGTGTAATTGGATCAAAAATAAACGAAGAACAACTAAAAGTATTATTTGCATAGTAAGAAAGAGTTAGAATATGATGAAGAACCAAAAAAAACAAACTTATTTGATTACGGGTTTCTTAGAAAGTGGGAAAACGGAGTTTATCAAATATACCTTAGATCAACCCTATTTTAAGGCTGAGGGGAAAACATTATTACTTGTATGTGAAGATGGTGAAGTGCATTATGACAGACCTTTTCTTAGAAGAAATAATATTGTCCTTGAAGTATTAGAAGATGAATCAGAGTTTACAATAGAGACTTTAACAACGCTTGATCAAAAGCACAATCCAGAACGCATAGTTATTGAATACAATGGTATGTGGAATCATAGAGATATCAGGTTTCCTGTTTTTTGGAAGCTAGAGCAGCAAATCACGATTATAGATGCTTCTACCTTTGCTATGTATTACGCGAATATGAAATCGATGATTGGTGAAATGGTCAGAAATGCAGAGCTTATTATTTGTAATAGAGCACAAGGCATTGAAGAACTTGTTACATATAAGCGCAATATCAAGCTGGTAAATCAACAAGCAGAAATCGTATTTGAAGGTGCGGATGAGGAGATTACGACTGTTCTAGAAGAAGAATTGCCATATGATATGCAAGCAGAAGTAATAGATATTACCGAACAAGCATATCCAATTTGGTTTTTTGATGCGATGGAAGAAACACAGCGCTATGTTGGTAAAAAAGTATCCTTTATTGGAAGAATACTTAAAAGACCACAGTACCCAGCCAATTATTTTATACCTGTGAGAGTGATTATGACTTGCTGTGAGGATGATATGGCTACCTTGGGGTTTGTGTGTGAATACGAAGGTGCGAGTGGTTTTGCGGAAGGCACATGGGTTCGCATAAAGGCAGTTGTTGCCAATGAATATTGGGAAGATTATGGTGCAGAGGGGCCTGTTTTACATGCCTACTCAGTAGAGTCTGTACCTACACCAAAGAATGAAATACTATAGTGAAAATAGCTAGTGTTTTATAAGAACCTAACGCCTGCATATTTGTAGGTGTTAGGTTCTTGTTGACATTAAAGTGTAGTTATACTATGGCATCAAAGCCTAAATCGTCTAATTCGCTAATGGCAGTATCAACCTTGCTAGATTCTACAGCTACAGTTTTTGCTGCTAAATCAACGGAAAATGAAATGCCTGCCTCTGTTAATGCATTACTAATTCTTGCTACACACTTTTCACAGTGCATATCAGCTACTTTTAAAGTTGTCATGAGATTTGTCCTTTCTTTTTCATTTTTAGTAAACCATTATAAGGTTACTGTTTTGAGTCTGAGGGCATTTCCAACTACGAACAAGGAACTAAGGCTCATGGCAAATCCGCCGATCATAGGTGAGAGTAAGAGGCCCAAAGGAATATATAAAATACCAGCTGCAATAGGAATGCAGAGGCAGTTATAACAAAATGCCCAAAATAGATTTTGTTTGATGTTCTTAATAGTGGCACGGCTTAGATGGATAGATTTTGCTACATCTAAAATGTTACTCTTCATAAGAACGATTTCAGCTGAATCTATGGCAATATCACTTCCATTACCAATGGCACAACCAATATCTGCTTGTACAAGTGCAGGTGCATCGTTGATACCATCCCCAATCATCATAACAGTGTGATTGGCATCTTGATAGCGAGCCACTACATCGGCTTTTTCGGTTGGAAGTACGTCTGAAATAATCTCATCAACACCCACTTGTGAACCAATGTACTCTGCAGTGAGTTTGTTGTCTCCTGTGAGCATGACGGTTTTGATGTTCATGTTTTTTAAAGTTTCGATTGCTTCGCTAGCAGTTTGTTTAATAGGATCTGCAACAGCAATATAGCCGATAAGAATTTTGTTTTTGGCTACAAACATCACAGTTTTGCCTTGATAGCTAAGTGCTTCATGACTTGTAGTAGAAACGTCTATTCCGATTCTTGTCATAAGCTTTTCGTTTCCAACGGTAATAGAATCCTCATCCCTTGTGATGGCGATGATACCAAGACCATTTAGGTTGTCAAAGGAGGTTATTTCCTCTGTTAGTAGTAAATGTCGTTTTTGTTCTTCGGCACAAATAGCCTTAGCAAGTGGATGATTAGAAAGTTTTTCTGCAGGTATTACAAGGGATAATAGAGCATCCTCAGAAATTCCTGCCGGGAACACGTCTGTTACAACAGGAGTACCTTCTGTAATGGTACCAGTTTTATCGAAGATGGCTACAGAAACCTTGTGTGTTGTTTCTAAGGCTTCTCCACTCCTGATTAAAATACCATTGCTAGCACCAAGTCCTGTTCCTACGATAATAGAGGTAGGTGTGGCAAGGCCCATAGAACATGGGCAAGCAATTACCAAAATGCAGGTAAATATCTTGAGTGCAAATGCAAATTCATATCCAAGAGCTAGCCAAATGATAGCTGAAATAAGAGCGATTATGATTACAATAGGAACAAAAACACCAGCTACTTTATCAGCAAGCTTTGAAATAGGTGCTTTTTTTCCTTGAGCATCTTCAACAAACTTCACGATTTTTGCTAAAATAGTGTCTTCTCCTTGTCTGGTGACAGAGATATAAATAGCACCTTGTTCTAGCATACTACCACCGATTACTTCGCTTGCGATTTCTTTTTCAATAGGAAGACTTTCACCTGTGAGCATGGATTCATTGACACTACCGTTGCCTTTTGTGACGATGCCGTCAATTGGTATGCTTTGTCCAGCCTGTACGAGAACTATATCACCGATTTTTAGATGAGAGGTAGGAACCTCCCATTGACCATTCTCATCGACTAAGATAGCGGTATCTGGTGTTAACTTCATAAGCTTTTCAATGGCACTTTTGGTTTTTTCTTTGTTATTGCCTTCTAGGTATTTGCCAACAGACACAAGTGCAAGTACGATAGCAGCTGATTCGTAGTAAAGATTATGAACCGCATGTGCATCATCTGTGATTAGGAAGGTCATCACGAGACTATAAAGAAAAGAAGTAGAAGCACTTATTGCTACAAGTGTATCCATATTCGGGTTTCCGTGTGCAAGAGATGTAAAGCCACTTTTGAAAAATCTCGACTCGAGTAGTAGTACACCGATTGTTAGTAGCATCTGTAAGAGTGCAAAATTCATAGGATGCGTATTCATGGAAAATAAATCGGGAATCGGAAGATTCGCAAAAAGCATTTGCCCCATAGACACATACAATAAAATGGCAGAAAGCGTAATCGAGAGGATTAGGTTTAGCTTCTCCTTCTTGAGTGTTGTAGAGACATCTATGGTAGGTACTATAGCCTCTTCTTGCTTAGGGTGCGCTTCAAAGCCTGCTTTTTTGATCTTCGTCATAATCATCTCAGGTGTGACGAGGGCTTCATCGTAAGTAATCGTCAAGCGATTCATCGGTAGATTCACCTCGCTTAACTCGACACCAGGGAGTTTACGCGTAACGCGTTCAATGGCACTAGAGCATGCAGCACAATGCATGCCGATAATATTATAAATTTCTGTGATCATGTGTAGCTAATCCTTTCAATTGATAAAAAGAGCATATACCAATAAAGTATTCTATGTCAAGAAAATTACAGAAGGACAGAATTATAAATAACGAAAAAAAAAGAAGGGATGATTGTTAATATGATTAATAAACGATTGTTACAAGAAATACCAGAAACAAAAAAACATATCGCAAAGCAAGTTAGTTATCAAATTGTTGCATTACTCAGTAATGTTATGATAATTGTCTTGTTAGGTGATATCATAAATAGATTGATGATATCAGAACTTACAATGGGGCACTGTATTTGGAGTTTGTTTTTGATTTGTATTGCTATTGCTACAAGATTTTTTGGTACATACATGGCTAGCAAAGAGAGTCATGTAGCCGCGAAACTTGTGAAGCTCAAATTAAGAACAAAAATCTATCAAAAACTACTTCACATAGGGAATGCCTACACAAAAAAGATATCAACAGCAGAGCTTTTACAAATATCAGTAGAGGGCGTAGAGCAACTAGAAAGCTATTTTGGTGGTTATCTGCCACAGTTTTTTTATGCTCTATTAGCACCGATTATTTTATTTGTGGTTGTTGCAAATATACATATTCAGACTGCAATAATACTCTTATGTTGTGTTCCTTTCATTCCAATATCGATTATTTGCGTACAAAAAATAGCTAAAAAATTACTTCAAAAATATTGGGGTGAGTATACAGTGCTTGGAGATAGCTTTTTGGAAAATTTACAAGGACTTACTACGTTGAAAATTTATCGTGCTGATGGCTATAAGCATGATGAAATGAATAAACAAGCAGAACGCTTTCGCAAAATTACCATGAAGGTGCTTACAATGCAGCTAAATTCTATCTCGGTCATGGATATTATTGCTTATGGTGGAACCGCAGTAGGTATTATAAGTGCTGTTTTTGCATATCAAAAACAAGAGATTATGTTTCACAATGCAATTGTTATTATATTGCTTTGTGCGGATTTCTTTTTACCAATGCGGTTGCTTGGAAGTTTCTTTCATATTGCTATGAATGGGGTTGCAGCAAGTAATAAGATATTTGCGTTATGTGACATAGAGACATTTGCAGAACGAGAAAATACTGTCGAAGAAACGGATATTTTGATGCAAGACTTGAGTTTTGGATATGAAGCAGATAAAGATATATTAAAACAAATCAATCTAAAGATTTCTAGGAATACAATGGTTTCTATTGTTGGTGAAAGTGGTTGTGGAAAATCCACGATAGCTTGCTTGATTGCAGGAATACATGGCGGATATAGGGGTAGCGCATGCATAGGAGGATATGAAGTTTCTAGTATTTGTGAAAAATCATTATATCAGTCGATTACGACAATTGGATTAGGGAGTTATATTTTCAAAGGAACGGTTAAAGAAAATCTTCTCATGGGTAAGGCTGATGCTACTACGCAAGAATTGTGGGATGTTTTAGAACAAGTGAGACTAAAAGATTTTCTCAAAACACAGCAGGGCTTAGAGACTAATTTACTAGAAAGAGGAGAGAATCTTTCTGGAGGACAGTGCCAAAGACTAGCATTAGCGAGAGCACTGCTTCACGATAGTCAGATTTATATATTTGATGAAGCGACGAGTAATATTGACCTCGAAAGTGAAAATGAAATCATGGAAGTTATAAAATGTATGAAGAAAACAAAGACTATTATATTGATTTCACACAGACTAGCGAATGTAACAGAATCAGACAATATTTATGTTTTAGATCAAGGTAGGATAGTTGAAACTGGCACACACGAGGAATTGTTAATTCAAAATGGAAGTTATGCAACCTTATGGAATACACAAATGCAACTTGAGTGTGGAATAGGGGGTACATATGAAGCAGAAAGAAAGTAGATCGACAGTACAAGTATTACTCAAACTCTTGGTTTTGGTAAAGCCTCTAGTATTACCTATGATTATAGCGGTATTAACAGGGGTATTAGGGTTTTTATGTGCTAGTTTTATAACAATCGGTGGTGGATATGCTGTTCTCGTAGTGCTTGGTGTTTGTGACGGATTATCTCTTAGAAGTCTATGTACCATACTTGTTGTATGTGCTATATCAAGAGGCATACTTCATTATATAGAGCATGCTTGTAATCATTACATCGCTTTCAAATTATTAGCGCATATACGTGATCGTGTCTATGCTGTACTTAGACGATTAGCACCAGCAAAGCTTGAAGGTATAGAAAAAGGAAATCTAATTGCACTCGTAACGAGCGATATAGAATTGCTAGAAATATTTTTTGCACATACAATTTCACCTATCTGTATAGCAGTGATTATGGTTTCGTTTATGGCTAGTTTTATCGGAAGCTACCATGTGATTTTGGGAGTTGTAGCGGGTATTGCCTATCTTGTGATAGGATGCGTGATTCCGATTATTGCAAGTACGTGGACGAAAAAGCTAGGAGAAGAGCAAAGAAAAGATTTTGGGGATATGAATAGCTATTATCTAGATAGCATCCGAGGTATGAAAGAAATAAAACAATTTGATCAAGGGGAAACACGTCTAGAAAGTATATACGGTATGAGCGAATCAATGGAACAAACTAGTAGAAAGCTAAAAGAAAAAACAGGGTTTGTTACTGCGTTAACGAATAGCTGTGTGCTTGGATTTTCAGTTATGCTGTGTATAGTTGCATGTATGTTATACCAAAATGGCAGTATCAAATTAGATGCAGTGGTGATACCAACACTAGCACTATTTTCTTCTTTTGGCGCAGTGATAGCACTAGCAAATTTAGGTACTGGTCTTGCACAGACGATAGCATGCGGGAATAGAATCCTAGATTTACTAGAGGAACAGCCTGCTATAGAAGAAAAATTAGATGGAATGGAAGCAGAGATAGAATCTGTTTTATTTGATCAAGTTGATTTTTCATATGGTGAAGAAAAGATTTTAGAGCAAGTATCTCTTGGAATCGAAGCAAAAAAGATTACTGGGATTATGGGTAAATCAGGAACAGGTAAATCAACTTTGTTAAAGCTCATTATGAGATTTTGGGATGTTGATGATGGGAGCGTTTTATTAGGTGGAGTGGATGTTAGAAATATTAATACCTCGTGCCTGCGTGAAAACCAAAGCTTTGTGACACAAACAACACATCTTTTCCATGATACGATATATGAAAATGTGCGAATAGCAAAGTTAGATGCAACCTTAGAAGAAGTGGTAGAAGCGTGTCAAAAAGCTTCTATTCATAATTTTATTATGGGATTACCAAAGCAGTATAATACACCAGTAGGAGAACTTGGGGATACCTTATCAGGTGGGGAACGCCAGCGAATTGGACTAGCAAGAGCATTTTTACACGATGCAAGTTGTATGTTATTAGATGAACCAACAAGTAATCTAGATAGTTTAAATGAAGCTATTATTTTAAAATCATTAAAACAAGACCTTGAGAGGACGATTGTGTTGGTCTCACACAGAGCATCTACGATGGTCATTGCAGATAGTATAATTGAGATGAACAGAATAAATACATAGAAATTGAAAAGAGGGAATATGAACTTAAAACAACTTATATATTTAGTGGTAGGCATTCTAGCGCTTACACTTGGATCAATCGGAGCATTGATACCGTTATTACCAACTGTACCATTTTTATTATTGGCTGCATTTTGTTTTGGGAAAAGTAGCAAAAGACTTGAGCTATGGTTTCACTCTACGCGTCTTTATAAAAATAATCTAGAAGGATTTGTACGAGGAGAAGGTATGACGATGAAAACGAAGCTTAGAATCGTTATTACCGTTACACTACTTCTTGGATTTGGATTCATCATGATGAGTGCGGTACCGATAGCTAGAGCAGTCGTAGTACTTGTATGGGTTGCTCACATGTGGTATTTCCTAGTAAGAGTTAGAACAGCACAGGCATAAAAAGCGTGATAAAAAAATAGCTTGTAGATGAATGAAAACACACATCTACAAGCTATTTTTTAGTTATAAATATCCTTTCGATGTCCTATCGACAAGGTGGTGATAATTAGTTGGTCATCTTCTATGAAACATATTAATCGATAATCGCCTATACGATATCGCCATTGTCCACTTCTATTGGCAGTGAGCCCTTTTCCGTGTTGGCGCGGATTTGTAGTTCCAACAAGATTCTTTTCAATCCACCCTTTTAACATTCGTTTCGTATATTGATCTAATTTTTTGAATTCTTTATCAAATCTAGGAGTGGTATATATTTGGTACATGTTAGTCGAGCTCCTTCCATAATTCATGGATAGGTCGTCGCTTCATACCACTTTCGACGTATTCGAGATACGCTTCCTCTGCAATGACGAGATCGTATTCTTCTTCTATTTTATCAAAAATAGCTCGTTTAAACGCTTCACCGATTGACATGGCATGTAATTTGGCATAACTATCTACTAAAGCACGCTCATCTTCTGTTAATCTAATTGAAAAAGCCATATAAATAACCATTCCTTTCTCTTAACATTATTTGGTTTAGTACATTGTACTACAGTGTGAAGATTATGTCAATTCCTTTAAATATCTAGCTAAGGCATCTTGCCAAGTAGGTAAGAGTACAAAGCCATTTTCAGTAAGCTTTGATTTATCCATTCTAGAGTTTGCAGGGCGTTTTGCTTTTGCAGGATATGCACTAGCTGGTACAGGAGCAACAGATACATGATCCATTCCTGCTTGTTTGAAAATTTCAACTGCGAAATCATACCAGCTACAAAGTCCTTCGTTTGTTGCATGGTAACGACCATATTTATCAGTTTCTACCATATCAACTAATAATCTAGCAAGGTCATAGGTATAGGTAGGAGAGCCGATTTGATCATTCACTACTGTAAGAGAATCTCTAGTGGCACCAAGGTTTAACATCGTTTTAATAAAGTTCTTACCGTTTACGCCAAATACCCAAGCAATACGTACGATATAGTATTTTTCTAATAGTTCTTCTACAATTAATTCACCATCACATTTACTTTGACCGTATACATTGAGTGGATGACGTTCATCATCTGGCTTCCACATATGAGTACCTTCGCCATCAAATACATAGTCAGTACTAATATAAATCATCTTAATATCTAGCGCTTTACATGCGGTAGCGATGTTTTTCGTGCCTTCTGCGTTGATTTTCATACATAGATTGATATTGTCCTCAGCAGCATCTACAGCTGTATAAGCGGCACAGTGAATAACAGCATCAGGAGCTAGCTTTGTAATTGTAGCAGTTACACATGAGGCATCCGTAATATCCATTTCTTCGATATCTACACCGATTGCTTCGTGATTTCTTTTGTTAAGCTCAGCCACGACATCATATCCTAGCTGACCTTTTACGCCTGTTACTAAAATCTTCATATGAATAACCACCTTTTCTATGCGCGACCTTTATTTACATACATATCATTAAAATAATTTTGGTAATCACCACTTAAAATGTTTTGCCACCAATCTTTGTTTTCAAGATACCATTCAATAGTAGCTTTGATACCATCATCAAATTTTGTTTCTGGTAACCAACCAAGTTCCGTGTGAATCTTGTTAGGGTCGATTGCATAACGCATATCGTGCCCTGGTCTATCTGTTACATAAGTGATGAGACTTTCTGGCTTATCAAGTGCTGTAAGAATTGTCTTAACAACTTCTAAGTTCGTACGTTCATTGTGTCCGCCAACGTTGTAAACTTCACCAACACGACCTTCACGCATAACAAGATCGATTGCAGAACAGTGATCCTTTACATATAACCAGTCGCGAACATTTTCTCCATGACCATAAACTGGAAGAGCTTCATTGGCAAGTGCTCTACTAATCATAAGTGGGATTAGCTTTTCTGGGAAATGGTAAGGTCCATAGTTGTTTGAACAACGTGTAATTGTTACAGGTAATTTGAAAGTTCTATGATATGCAAGTACTAATAAATCAGCACTAGCTTTACTTGCTGAATAAGGAGAAGAAGTATGGATGTGCGTTTCTTCTGTAAAGAATAATTCAGGTTGGTCTAATGGTAAATCGCCATATACTTCATCTGTAGACACTTGGTGGTATCTTTTGATTCCATATTTACGACAAGCATCCATCAATACTTGTGTTCCTAAAATGTTAGTTTTTAAGAAGATTTCAGGATTTTCAATAGAGCGATCAACATGTGATTCAGCAGCAAAGTTTACAACGATGTCTGGGTGCTCTTCTTCAAATAATCCATTTACAAAATCTCTATCTGCAATATCTCCCTTTACAAAACGGAAATTATCATGCTTCATAGCTTCTTCTAAGGTTTCTAAATTTCCAGCATAAGTTAATGCATCCAAACAGATGATTCTATCCTCAGGATGTTTTTCTAATTCATAATAAACAAAATTTGCGCCAATAAAGCCTGCGCCTCCAGTTACAATAATATTCATGTTTGTTTCCTTTCTATTAAATTCTATGTTGTGTAGTTGTACTATACCTATTATTTTGCTTTTTAGAAGCACGCTTGCGCTTCGTAGTAGCTAGTAACGGTCACATAAGATGATAGAAATACATCATCTAAGTGCCGACTGCTACTAAGAGCTTCCAATAAAAGAAAATAAAAGCATAGAACAACAATACAAATCACAGAATATAGTTACAATTAATTGATTACACAGTTAGCATAATGGGTGACGTTACGTTATGTGCAAGTGGAAAATGTGGTAGTTGTTGAAATTATTTTTTGCAGATGAAAACGCCGGCGTCTTTGGTGATGTGGAATGGCTTGTAGTGTAGTTTCTTTGCGAGCATGTCTTTAAATTCTTGGAACTTTGGTAGGATATATTCATTTTGGTTGCCGTGGCAGGAAATGATATATTCTAGGAGGAGTTCATAGTCTGTCACATCGAGGTAATCATCATAGGTGTGGCATGCGATTTCAGTAAAATAGTCACCTAGCTCTATGTGGCCGTTATGTAGTCCGAAAACGTCGTAGAGTTTTTGATCTGCGAGTACAATGGCTGGATTAAATTCTTGTACGAGTGTTGTGATTTCACGCATGTGTTTTGGACCATAGGTGGATGCTATAAAGGTGCCACCTGGCTTTAGTACGCGTTTTATTTCTTGGTAGGCTTGCACTCTATCTTCTATATAAAAGAAAAGGTGATTGCCTACGACTAGGTCAAAGCTATTATCTTTAAAAGGTAGTTCTGTGGCATCACAAGCTTTAAAGGTAACGTTTGTATGCTTGAGCTTTTCAAGAGACTCTTTAATAGGTGAAAATGCAGTTTCTGTTTCGTCTAAAAGTCCTTTTGAAATATCAGTAAGTGTGAGTGAACAGTGGTTTGGGATGCTGCTCACATTTTCCATCCAAAAGGCTCCCGTTCCACATCCGACTTCAAGCACGTTCATATCTGGTAATAGATTTGCCGATTTAAATAAGAATGGGAACCAACCCTCTTGATTGTGCGAATAGGCTTTGTGTAGCGCAATGCGAGCATCAATATTTTGTGCAGTTTTATACTGATCCTTTAAGGATTGTTCGAAGCTCGATAAATGGATGAGGTGCACCATGTGGTCTAAATCAACATCATCATGCTTTTGTAAAAAGTCAGTGGCATCTAGTAAGGATTGCTCCATCTGCTCTAGCTGTTCTTTTCGTTTGCGCACAAAGGAAAGCTGAAGAGAAAGATTTCGCTCAAGCATTGCTTTGCTTGGAGAGGAGCTAACCATTGTTTTTATTTCATCTAAAGAAAATCCAAGTACCTTAAAGGATAGGATTTGTTGTAATTTTGTAAAATCATCATCGGTATAGAAACGACGGCCAATATCATCGACATAGGTAGGCTTTAGTAAACCGATTTTATCGTAATATCGAATGGTTCTAAGGGTGACCTTTGCTTTTTTTGCGAAGATTCCAGAGCTGTAGTAGTCTTTCATAATAAAGCGTATCCTTTCTTGATTCTTCTATAATATATAACTCAAATCACGAAAAAGCAAGTTGGGAACAAGCCAAAATGCACGAAAAAGCAAGTTTGTGAAATAAATAGCTCAAAAAGAAGAAAAAGTTTGTCATAATAGAGACGTTCACTCTTATATACTTGATAAAAAGAGAATCTTATGATATCATATAGTTAGTTATAACTAACTACTATAACAGGGGAATTTTTATAATAGGCGTTTGTAAAACTCCTTGTATATGTATAAACTTCTGTGTCTGGGTATCTATATATAGCTTCGAAGAGGTACTAGCGAGTCGTCGGTACTTGAATACTAAGGAATGATGTTTATGACTTAGTATTTTATGTACCGCTACGTAGGAGGTGTAGTGCAAACGTACCTCTTGAACTATATATAGATATCTAGACTGAAAAGTAGATACGTAATATACGAGTTCGCAAACGTCTATTTATTACAAGGTTGAGAGGTGAATAGGAATATGGATAATATGGTTTTGGCATTTGGAATGACAGTTATAGCGGGGTTATGTACAGGGATCGGAAGTTTAATTGCATTTACATCTAAAACAACAAATAAAGTGTTTTTGTCTGTGAGCTTGGGATTTTCAGCAGGGGTAATGATTTATGTCTCTATGATTGAGATTTTTGTAAAAGCGCAAGAATCATTGGTGCATGAGTTGGGTGAAAAGAATGGTGCAATCATGACAGTTGTCTCTTTTTTTGGAGGTATGCTACTGATTGCTATTATTGATAAATTAATACCTTCACAGGAAAATCCACATGAAATAACTCATTTAGAAGAATTAGAAAGCACTGCCACACAAGAGAATCATGATAAAAAGCTTATGAGGATGGGGGTTTTTACGGCACTTGCTATTGCAATACATAATTTTCCAGAAGGGCTTGCAACCTTTATATCGGCGATGCAAGAGCCTGAGGTAGCGATTCCGATTGTAGTAGCTATCGCTATGCATAATATTCCAGAGGGGATTGCAGTATCGGTTCCGGTATATCATGCAACAGGATCTAAACAAAAAGCCTTTATTTATTCCTTTGCATCTGGATTATCAGAACCAATTGGTGCACTTCTTGGGTGGTGGATTTTGATGCCGATTATGAATGACATGGTCTATGGAATTATATTTGCAGGAGTGGCAGGTATTATGGTGTTTATTTCTTTGGATGAGCTTTTGCCATGCGCAAGGGAATATGGACAACATCATCATTCGATGTACGGATTGATCAGCGGGATGATCGTTATGGCTATCAGCTTGCTATTATTTATTTAAGTCTGACTACATAATAAGTTGAACTTGATTGACGAATGATAGCAAAGTGGTATAATAAGCTCAAGTGGTTAGCATATGCTAATGCATGGATGGGAGGAGAAAATAAAGATGTCTAAAAAGATTAAAAAGGCTTACAAATCAACAACCAAATTCTACGATGATCTTCTAACTCATAGTAGTATTTGGGGAAAGCTATATATGAAAATATTCTGGAGTGGTATGGATGATAATAGAATCGCAGATGTGATGATGTCGTATATCCCAGATGATTTTAATGGAACTATCTTAGATGTGCCTGTAGGAACAGCTGTATTTACAGAGAAGAAGTGGAAATCCCTCTCTAATGCAAATATTATTTGCCTAGATTATAGTGAAGATATGCTTTTGCAAGCAAAGAAAAGACTAGGAACATGCCCGAATATTTCGTGTGTTCAAGGAGATGTAGGGAATCTTCCTGTGGATGAAGCCTCTTGTGATATAGTACTTAGCATGAATGGATTTCACGTGTTTCCAGATAAAGAAAAAGCTTATCATGAAATTCATCGTGTTTTAAAGCCAGATGGAATATTTATAGCAAGCTTTTATGTAAAAGGGAAAAATAAGCTTTCTGATTGTTTGGTAGCATGTGTTTTAGCGAAGAAAGGATGGTTTACGAAACCTTTTCAAACTGCTGAAGAAGTGAAAATAACTTTAGAACAGAAGTATGAAATTATCGAAATGAATACAGAAGGTTCATTTGTATATTTTAAGTGTAGGAAGCACAAGGAGAACGGGTGAAATTATGGAATTAAATTTAGTATATTCAATTTTGGGCTTGTTAGGAGGAATCACATGCGCGATTGGTGATATTCTTCTCGATTTGAAGGGTAAGGACAATGTAAAATTAGGTAAATCATCAATGATCGAATCAAATTGGACAAAGATGGCAAATATAAGATTTAAAATTTCCATTGTTTTGGGATTCTTTGGTTCCTTTATGTGTAGCTTGGGACTTTATTCCTTATCAAGACAAATCCTAGGACAAGATGAGGTTTTAGCAGAGGTTCTATTATTAGTTACAATCATTATGGCGATGACAGGATTTTTTATACATACCTTTTGCTGCATCGCACCAATTACTTACAAAGCGGTAATAACAGGAGAAAACTTTGAGTTGGCTGATCATACGATTGAAACACTTTTTGGTGCTGTGAAAATACTTTTCTTCATACTTTATCTTTTCATAATGTTGGTGCCGACTGCTATTACGATTTATTGTATTCTTAGTGGCTTGATTCATGTGCCAATTTGGTTTGTCATACTAAATCCTTTCGTGTTTTTAATAATAGGCGTGTTGTTAAGACTAGCATTCCCAAAATACTGCTATGATTTACCAGGAATTTGTATGCCGAGTTTAGGTATTGGCATGTTTGGGCTGATAGGTATGATAAATGTAATAGCCTCCAATGGTTTCTAAGATTGACATATTCATACTCTCGTGTTGTATTTAAGTATATTATGATTAAGTAAATCGTAATATAGCAAATAGGAGGTCGTTTATGTTCTTTGGAAGAGCGAAAGAGTTGTTTGAACTAAATAAATTATATGCCACAGATAACTTTCAATTTGCTGTAGTCTATGGTCGTCGACGAATTGGAAAGACTGCGTTGATTAGTGAGTTTATCAAAGACAAAAAGGCAATCCATTATTTCTAGAGGTGCAAAGGAACTTGCTTATCAAAGAATAGAACCTCACATTTCCGATTATATGGGTAGTGTTTTTGAAGAGATATGTAAACAGTATGTGTGGAACGAATTATTATCTGTTTTCAAAAAGTGGCTTTACAAAAGGTTGTATAGATCGAGCAAAAGAACTATCTAATGTGACTTTGGTATCGTACCCTGATATGTTGAAATAATATTGACAGCAAAACCCCTATATTTTATAATGTATACAACAAAGAGTACATTATAAGGTATAGGGGTTTTACTCTTTTGAGAAAGGGACAGGGAAGCAATGAGAAAAAAACTATGTATTGACAAGGATTGGTTATATGAGGAGCATGATATTAAGACAAATCACTCGTATTTACCGATTCATGAAATGGATTATGACGATTCTAAGTGGAGAGTGTTAAATTTACCACATGATGGTAGTATTGAAGCTGAGTTTAAGGAGAATAATCCAAGTGGACCAAGAGGCGGATATGCATCCTACGTGATGTGCTATTATCGTAAACACTTCGATGGGGCTATGTTTGAAAAAGGACAAAAGGTTGTTGTAACATTCGGGGGGATTTATAACAATGCGACTGTTTATTTCAATGGGACAGAATTAGGTACGTATCCATATGGATACACAACAGTAACTTACGATTTGACACCTTATTTCGATTTTGAGGGGGAAAATATATTAGCAGTTCGCGTGAACAACGAATTACAGCCTTCATCTAGATGGTATACAGGTATGGGTATTTATAGAAGTGTATATCTTGAAGCTGTAGAAGATATTCATGTGGATACACAAGAGCTTATCATAAAAACACCATGTTGTTCTTCAGCGGTTGCGACAGTAGATATAACGATTCCACTTGTGAACAATAGTGTTGAAAAAGAGACAATCGTTGTGAATGCAGCTATTTTAACGGCAGATGGTACTTGCGTGAAAGAACAAGCCAAAACGTTCTTTGTGTGTGGAAATGAAACAAGGACGATTCAGATGAATGAAATTGTGGAAACACCTGCACTATGGTCTGCGACTACTCCGAATAGATATATTGCAAAGATTTCGATTACTTGCAATGGGAATTTAGTAGATGAAGTAGAACAATACTTCGGAATTAGAACCGTAGAGTTCACACCAGAAGGGTTTTTTGTGAATGGTACAAAGGAACGTCTAAAGGGTGTTTGTTTACATCATGATAATGGTAGTCTTGGTGCATGTGCCTATAAAGAAGCATTTGTTAGAAAGCTCCAAATCATGAAAGATATGGGTGTTAATGCGATTCGTACAAGTCACAACCCAGAGGATATGGGATATTTGGATTTGTGTGATGAAATGGGATTTTATGTTATGGAAGAAGCTTTTGACGAATGGACCTGGGGAAAACGCCCTAGAGTATTTGGTGGTTTGATGATTCGTATTCCTATTTTTTCTTATGCTATGCATTTCAAAGATTATGCCCAAAAAGACTTAGAAGCAATGATTAAAAGAGATAGAAATCATCCTTCTATTATCGCATGGAGTATCGGTAATGAAATAGAAGAATTACGTCACGAAGATGGGGAAAAACTTACAGAGTGGCTCACTAAAATCGTACATGCCTGTGATAGCACGAGACCTGCGACCATTGGTTGCAATGGATTAGCTGCTATTAATGAAACAAACAATCCTGATATCATCGATGTATGTGGTTATAATTATGCTGAGAATTTTTATGAAGAGGATCATGCAAGAAAACCGCTTAGATGCTTAATCGGAAGTGAAACAAGCTCTGCAACCGCCTTTGAACCTAGAGGCGAGTACGCTCAGTTTTTAGCTTGTGGGAAAACAATAGATTTAACCCCTGCTGAAAATGCAGATCCAGAAGAACAAACCATTCAAGGTGTGAATAGCTCCAACACAAAAGCAAGATTTTATAAAGCAGAAAAATCATGGAGATCACATTTGGAAAATGATTATGTAGCAGGTAACTTTATTTGGACAGGTATTGATTACCTTGGTGAGACTACACCTTATATTTGGCCATCGATTAGCTCTTATTTTGCCCCAGTAGATAGAGCATATTTCCCAAAAGATGTATTCTACTTCTACAAAAGTATTTGGAGTGATAAACCAGTATTATACATATTCCCACACTGGAATTTAGAAGAACACACAGGTAAAGAAATTTGTGTTTGGTGTTATACAAACTGTGAAGAGGTTGAACTTTTCGTAAATGGCACTTCACAAGGCGTTCAAAAGTTAGATGGTGTAGATTCGTTCCATTTAGAATGGAATGAAGTTATTTATCAACCAGGCGAAGTAAAAGCAGTTGGTACTTACAAAGGCGAGAAGATGGAATATCTCATCAAAACTGCAGGAGAAGTTGCAAAATTATCCTTAGAATCAGACCGACAGGCCTTGGAATTAGACAAACTTGCATATTTAACTGTAAAAGCTACAGATGCAGACGGCGTAACCGTACCAGATGCGACAGAAGAAGTTACCATTACAGTGAGTGATAACCTTTCGATTTTAGGTGTAGATAACGGACTACCTACAGACCAAACCTTCAAAGGAAACCACATCACTACATGGTCAGGACTTGCACGCATCATCGTACAAAGAACTGCACCTGGTGAAGCAAGCGTTACAGTAACGAGTGGTACTTTAGTACCAGCAACCGTGGAAATATAAGTTCAGTAGCAGGTACTAGCGAGCCGTCGGCACTTGGATGAGGTTTTTTATCATCCTATGTACCGCTACGAGCGAGGTGTAGTGAGAACGTGCCTGTCTAAAGCTATATAATACTATTTAGACAAATAGTATAGAAAGAGGAAAGTGTTTTACAATAAACGGAATAGGTAATTGCAAAACTCCTTGTATATGTATAATCTTCTTAGTCTGGATATCTATATGTAGCTTCAAAGAGGTACTAGTGAGTCGTCGGTTCTTAAATACTAAGGAATGCTCTGTATTACTTAGTATTTTATGTACCGCTACGTACGAGGTGTAGTGAAAACGTACCTCTTTTGCTATATATAGATACCAGGACTAAGAAGTAGATACATAATATAGGAGTTTCGCAAATGCCTAAATAAACGGAAGTAGAGAGGGAGAAAAATGAGTAAGAAACCAAATGTTTTGTTTTTGTTGACAGACGATCAAAGATATAATACGATTCATGCCCTAGGGAAT
Source organism: Lachnospiraceae bacterium (assembly GCA_044425805.1). GTDB lineage: Bacteria > Bacillota > Clostridia > Lachnospirales > Lachnospiraceae > RGIG6307. Next base: position 29,803 of record JAWXVC010000008.1, read on the forward strand.
GAACAAGTGATTACACCAAGCATGGATGAAATCGTACAAAGGGGAACTTCTTTTGTACAAGCACACATCCCAGGGGGAACTTCAGGTGCGGTATGTATGCCAAGTAGAGCTATGATTAACTCTGGTAGAACACTGTTCCATCTTCAAGGGGAAGGTCAAAACATTCCAACAGACCATACTACACTTGGTCAATGTATGAAGGAAAATGGATATCACTGCTTTGGTACAGGTAAATGGCACAATGGCTGTGAATCCTTTACAAGAAGTTTTTCAAGTGGTGACAATGTGTTTTTCGGCGGTATGTGGGATCACTGGAATGTACCTACAAACTACTATGATCCAACAGGCGAATATGACAATGTTATCAATTTTGTCATGAATTATAATTATGATAATCATCCAACGAAAGTACATTGTGATAAGTTCAATCCAGGTGTACATTCAAGCGAATTGTTATCAAATACAGTCATTGATTTTATCAAAAATTATGATAAAGAAGAGCCATTTTACGCATATACTGCATATTTAGCACCACATGATCCTAGAACCATGCCAGATGAATTTAAGAATATGTATAATCCTGATGAAATTATTGTTCCAGAAAATTTTGTGGAAGAGCATTTTGAATTTGGCGTATCACAGATTCGTGATGAAGTATTAGCACCATATCCTAGAACACATGAAGAAATGCAAAGACAAATCGCAGAATACTATGGTATGATCACACACCTTGATAATGAAATTGGACATGTGCTTCAAGCACTCAAGGATAAAGGAATCTATGAGGATACCATTATTATTCTTGCTGGCGACAATGGCCTAGCTATTGGAAACCACGGACTTATGGGTAAACAAAATCATTACGAACACAGCATTAGAATTCCACTTGTATTCGCAGGACCTGGAATCCCACAAAACGAAATTAGAAATCAATATGTTTATTTAATGGATATTTTCCCAACACTTTGTGATGTACTTGGACTTGAAATTCCAACATCTGTAGAGGGTAAGAGCTTTGCAAAGATGTTTACAAAAGAAGATGAAGTGACAAGAGAAACACTATATTTTGTATATAATGATTTAATTCGAAGTGTAAAAGACAGTCAGTATAAATTGATTCAGTACAAGACAGTGGCTGATAGAATTCAGTTGTTTGACATTGTAAATGACCCAATGGAAATAAATGACTTATCAAAAGACCCTGCATATGGGGAGAAGATTGATACGTTATCAAAACTTCTCATCACATACAGGGATGAGAGTGGGGAAATGAACCACAAATTTGGACAATCTTTTTGGAAGTAATCTATAGCTTTCTAAGATGTGTCATAAAATCTGCTTTTTGTAAGAGTTCGATAGCTTTTAGCATATCGGACTCTTTATAAAATTCTACAGAAAGCGCACCAAACTCAGCCTCCCTGTTATGTACGATATTTAAGTTTTTGATGTTTAAGCTTTCACTAGCCATAAGGACAGTGATTTCTGCAAGAGAACCTGTTCTATCCGCGATTTCAACCGTAATCGTAAAGCTTGGCTTGATAGGACCTGCTCCAGTAGAACTAAAGGAATCTCTATAAATACGAGACTCAGAAAATAAATCATAAATCGCACAGCTATCGCGCGCATCTAATTGCTCTTTGATTTCTTCTAATGAATGAATGTAGTCGGAGAGTAATTTTTTGATATTATTAGAATTTGTCATGCAAATTTGTTCCCACATCACAGCATTTGAGGATGCGATTCTTGTAATATCTTTAAAACCTCCGGCTGCAACCGTTTTCATATAACCATCCTCAGAATCAGAATCTTTTACAAGATTTACAAGGCTTGAAGCGATGATGTGAGGTAAATGACTGATGGCCGCCGTTACATAATCGTGATTTTCATATTCCATAACGAGTGGCAAAGCCTTCAAAGAAGTTACAATAGAAGTGAATTCTGATACGTTTTTTTCAGAGACCTTTGCTGTAGGAGTAATGATATAATAAGCATTTTCCAATAGACTAGATTTGGAGTTGGCAAAGCCAAAACGCTCGCTACCCGCCATCGGATGCCCACCGATAAATTGCCCCTCTAAATCAAGGGATTCAATGACCTTATGGATTCCAGTCTTTACACTACCGACATCAGATAGCATTGTGTGTGATTGTAAAAAAGGCTTGATACTACGCACTATTTGCTCATTTACAGAGACAGGGGCACATAGGAAAATATAATCTGCGTGACATAAATCCTCTGTAATCTCTGTATATATAGAAGTCGCGATGCCCTCCTTTAGTGCTAATGCCAAAGAAGAAATATCGGAATCATAAACTTTAATCTTCGTATCTGGAAGATATTCCCTAATCGCCCTCGCGATACTACCACCGATTAAACCTAAACCCATAAAAGAACATGTCAACATATTAATACTCTCCCTTTTCTAGTTTTGGAATGTATAGATACCTTTTTTGACTATCCATGTATATATAACTATTCGCAGGAGACGCTTTCGCTTCGTAGCCACGAGTAGCGGTACATAAGGTTATAGGAAAGGGCTCTATAACCTAAGTGCCGACTGTGGCTAAGACTCCTTGAAAATAGTTATATACACATAAATACAAAAAAGTTAATGCTACATTGCACAATATGAGAAGAGTATAATATGTTTGGGGGGAAATGACAAGAAAAAGTCAAGATATTTGCTTGAAAGCAAAAAGCTATCATGATACTATCATATATAATAGTGAATTTACAAATGCGGTAGGAAGGTGAAATATATTATGAAAAAGCCATTGATTATGCAAACAGATTTTGGTACCGGTGATGGGGCAGTTAGTGCTATGTACGGGGTAGCTTATAGTGTAGATGCTAGTTTGAATATTTCTGATTTGACACATGAGATTCCTCAGTATGATATTTGGGAGGCATCGTATCGTTTGATTCAGACGGTGAAGTATTGGCCAGAGGGCAGTGTTTTTGTAAATGTTGTTGATCCAGGAGTAGGCTCTAATCGGAAAAGTATAGCTGTCAAAACAGTGGATGGACACTATATTATCACACCAGATAACGGGAGTTTGACGCATGTTAAGAGAATGACGGGACTAGAACAAGCCCGTATTATTGATGAAGAAGTGAATAGATTACCAAATTCAGGGGAGAGTTATACGTTTCATGGCAGGGATATTTATGCTTATACGGGTGCAAGATTAGCAGCGGGCGTGATTACCTTCGAAGAAGTAGGACCTCTAATCGATGTGAAGAGCGTAATTGAACTTCCTATAGTGGAAGCCGTGAAAGAGGGCGATGCGATACATGGCACGATTGATGTGTTAGATGTTCGCTTCGGTAGCTTGTGGACAAATATTAGCCGCGAATTGTTTAAAGAGCTTTTGGTAGAACACGGCGGACGAGTGGAGATTACAATTGCAAATGAAACACGTACACTGTACAAGAATATTTTAATTTACGCTAAGAGTTTTGCAGATGTATATGTTGGGGAGCCACTCGTATACGTTAATAGCCTTGATAATATGGCGGTTGCCATTAACCAAGGAAGCTTTGCAAAGGCATACAACGTTGGAACAGGCACTAGCTGGAAGATTACAATCCGTAAAGCTCCCAAAATCATCTATGAATAATAATAGAAAGGTATTGATTATGAAAAAACCGGTGATAGAATTTCAGAATTTTGGTTTTCAATATTTTAGTCAGGCAGAGCCTACGTTAACAGGTATTAATTTGACGATCTATGAGGGAGAAAAAATACTCATAGTAGGTCCAAGTGGTAGTGGAAAGAGTACACTTGGAAATTGCATAAATGGTTTGATACCATTTTCATACAAAGGTGAGATGACAGGTTGTCTTAAGGTGAATGGTATTGAAACTGCTACATCTAGTATTTTTGAACTTTCGAAAGCGGTTGGAACGGTGCTACAGGACTCGGACGGTCAGTTTATAGGATTAACAGTTGGGGAAGATATTGCATTTTCACTTGAAAATGATTGTGTGGAGCAAGGGAAAATGAAAGAAATGGTGCAAAAAACGGCTGAGGTCGTTGATATGGGTGCACTCATTTCGGCGTCTCCGTACGAACTTTCAGGTGGACAAAAGCAAAGAGTAGCACTAGCGGGGGTTATCGTAGATGCTGTAGATATTCTACTATTTGATGAACCATTAGCGAATCTAGATCCAGCAACAGGTAAAACGGCAATTGAGTTGATTGATGATATCAAGCGAGAGTTTGGTAAGACAGTTGTTATAATTGAGCATAGATTAGAAGATGTATTGCATAGGGATGTTGACCGAATTATTGTTGTTTCAGATGGCCAAATTGTTGCAGACCTAGAGCCAGATGCATTGATGGCTGCGAATATTTTACCAGGACTAGGTATTAGAGAACCTTTGTATGTGACAGCCTTAAGATATGCGGGTGTAGAGATTACAAAGGAGCATAGAGCTGGAAGGTTAGAAACACTTCGACTTGACCTAGTTGGTGATGCACTTAGAACTTGGAATGACAATCAAACAAGCAATATAAAGCCATTTGGAGAAAGAGAACTGTTAGCTACATCACATCTTAATTTTAGCTATCATAAAAATCGTCCGCTACTTAAAAATATAAATTTCAAAATCTATGAAGGTGAAATGGTCAGTGTTGTAGGTACAAATGGTGCTGGTAAAAGTACCCTTGCAAAACTGATTTGCGGTTTGATCACAGAAACACACGGTGATATGGCTTTTGAAGGTGAATCTATGAAAGGAAAAACCATCAAGGAACGTTCAGAGAAAATCGGATATGTGATGCAAAACCCTAATCAGATGATTTGCAAACCTATGATTTATGATGAGGTGGCATTAGCACTTCGTATCAGGGGACTTTCGGAAGAGGAAATTGCACCAAAGGTAGATAAGGCACTCGAAATTTGTGGATTGACACCTTTTAAAAGCTGGCCGATTTCAGCGCTTAGCTTTGGACAAAAGAAGCGTGTGACCATAGCATCAGTATTAACGATGGAACCTAAACTTCTTATACTAGATGAGCCGACAGCAGGACAAGATTATCATCACTATACAGAGATTATGGGGTTTTTAAAGAGTCTTAATGCAAAAGGTGTCACCATTATTATGATTACACATGATATGCATTTGATGCTAGAATATACACCACATGCAATTGTACTATCAGAAGGAACTGTAATCGGAGATAGCAGTGCAGTTAATATTTTGACGAATGAAAAAATTGCAAGAAGAGCGAATCTTAAACTGACAAGCCTTTATGATTTGGCACTTGCATTAGGTGTTTATGATATACAAGGGTTTGTACAAAAATTTATATCTTATGAAAGGGAGGTGCAAGGGCTTGAAGAGTAAGCTATTTGATTACATAGAAAGAGATAATGTTATCTATAGATTATCTGGTCTCACCAAATTGCTATGCTTTATTATGCTTACGTTCTCTGTAATGTTTACCTATGATATACGTAGTATCTTAGTGATTTTAGTCTTTTCTTTTGGAGTGCTTAGATATTCGGGTATTAGCTTTTCTCAAATAAAAGTGATGATTTATTATGTTTTGACATTTTTAGTGTTAAATTTTGTCCTCACCTTTTTATTTGATCCACAATATGGGGTCAGTATCTATGGGACAAGCCATGAGATCTTTCGACTTAATGATAGATATGTTATGACGTTAGAACAATTGCTATATCAGGTTACAAAATTCGTGAAATATGTATCTGTTATCCCATTAGGTATGATTTTTCTTTTGACTACTAATCCTTCGGAATTTGCAGCATCCATTAGTAACCTAGGTTGTAATTATAAGGGGGCTTATGCAGTTTCACTTACTCTACGTTATTTCCCCGATATGATACGCACCTATGACGACATAGCCCTTGCCCAACAAAGCAGAGGACTTGATTTATCCAAAAAAGAAAAGGTTATGACAAGACTCAAAAACATCATGAACATCTGCATCCCGCTTGTATTCACTACGTTAGACCGCATAGAGATGATTAGCAATGCTATGGACCTTCGTGGATTTGGGAAGAAGAAAAAACGCACATGGTACGCACAAAAACGCATGACCAAAGCCGATGTCATTAGCTTATTAATCTGTGGCGCGATTTTGGCAACCGTCTTATATATTACAGTATTTATTAATAAAGGAAGATTTTTCAACCCATTTTTATGACTTTGGTAAAACTAAATAAATGCAAGATATTGGGCGTGAAAAAGAACAAAAATGTTGGTAAAACTAAATACAGAAAAGCTGTGTGTGACAAAGAATGGGGAAGGGTCAAAAAGAAGCTGATGCGCTCTTTTTTGACCCGAGTGTTTGTGTGAAGCACAAACACTTATCTCAAGTAATCGGATTATAAAATCGATTACTTGAGATTGCATATATATTATATAGGGATATTTTTCAAAATCAAAATCCTTATAGAAAGAGGTTATATACATGACAGATTACAGAGCAAACAGAACCTACAAAGACAGCTTGTTTCGTATGCTATTTTCAGACAAGCACGAGCTACTGAGCCTTTACAATGCAATTTCAGGTAAAAACTATGACAACCCAGATAATATCGAAATTAACACACTCCAGGATGTGATTTACATCTCTGTTAAAAATGATATTTCTTTTGTTATCAGGGATTATCAGTTGCTCTTCCTACGAGGCGAAGTGTTTTTTACGGAGACACGCGAGCAGAATCTCAAATTCTGCTCTGCGATAAATCAGTGTTTGTATGGTTTTTACAAACACCAAGAATATAAAATCAGAGCATTAGCTTGATTTTATATTCTATGAACACCAGTCAACGAATAACGGTAATATGCCACTACGCAACCTATTTTATATCGCGAATATTTATTCGAAGAGGACAGTCAATAAAAATCTCTATGGAAGCAGTACAGTTAAGATACCAAACCCGCAATTTGTAGTCTTTTATAATGGAGTAGAAGAAATGCCAGAAAGAAGTGTTCAAAAACTATCTGATGCATTTACACATAATAATGGTCCAGATGATATACAATTAGAATTATCTGTGATAGTATTAAATGTAAACGAAGGTTATAACAAAGAACTTATGGAAAAGTGTAAGAGATTGAGAGAATACACCTACTTCGTAGCAGCAGTTAGAAGGAATTTGAAGAAACATGATATTGAAACTGCGACGGAACTAGCTATTGAAGGATGAAAAAACAATTTGATAATCTGTTTTTTCATCCGAGTGTTTGTACTACGTACAAAGCACAGTTATCGCAGAGCAGAATTTGAGATTCTGCTCGCGTGCTTACGTAAAGGGCACTGCAGCAGCGGAAGAATGTATCACTAACGATATTCTTGCAGACTTCCTAAGGCGGTATAAGGCGGAGGTGAAAGCGGTGAGTATATTGGAATATGATGCAGCAAAACATTTGGCGTTTGAAAGAGCAGAGGGTAAAGCAGAGGGTAAAGCAGAGGGTAAAGCAGAGGGTAAAGCAGAGGGTAAAGCGGAAAGTCATATTACCTTAGCACGTAACATGTACCTCAAATTGAGTGTTGAGGAAATAGCAGAAATTTTGGCATGTGAAGTAGCATATGTACAAAAATTAATCAACCTCATTACAGCCAATCCTACAGAATCGGATGAAGAGTTAGCGAATAGGCTATTAGCGAAGTAGCAAAGAGCACTTCGACATGGAGGAAATATGAGTAAATTTGATAAACCGATTTTGGTGTTTCAGACGGACTTTACGTATGCAGAGGGTGCAGTTAGCTCGATGTATGGTGTTGTAAAGACTGTGGATAGAGAGTTAGAGATTTTTGACGGCACGCATATGTTGCCACAATATGATACATGGAGTGCAAGTTATCGCTTGTACCAAAGCTTACAGTTTTGGCCAGTAGGCACGATTTATGTTTCAGTAGTAGACCCGGGAGTTGGTACTGCTCGAAAAGCATGTGTAGCGAAGACGGTGGATGGGTACTATATCGTGACACCGGATAATGGTGCACTGACGCATGTGAAGAGATTTATCGGGATAGAAGCTGTGCGAGAAATCGATGAAAGTGTCAATAGACTTCGTGGAAAAGGAACAGAAGGCGTAGCGATTTTTCATGGAAGAGATGTGTTTGGTTATACTGCTGCAAGGCTTGCTAGTGGTATCATCGATTTTGAAGGGGTTGGACCAGAGTATAGCGTAGATGAAATTGTAGAGCATGAGATTTTAGAGCCAGAAATTGCAAAAGGTCTCGTGAAGGGGATATTCGAGATCAACGATCCGAATTTCGGAAATCTATGGACTAATATCTCACTAAAATCATTTTTTGATGCAGGTTTTGTATATGGGGATATGGTGCATGTAAGCATCACCTGTGATGGGACACTTCGATTTGATGAGACGGTGTTATTCCATCAAAGTTTCGGCTTTGCAAAGCTAGGTGAGCCTATGATTTACAATAATGAACTTATGAAAGTGGCAATGGCCGTGAGCCAGGGTAGCTTTAGTGAAAAATATAATCTTGGATATGGAACAAATTGGAAAATTGAGTTCACAAAATAATAAAAATATGCTAGTATCAGAATAACTATTAAATTTAATTATGTGGAGGGTAACACAAATGAAGAAAGCTTTTGAATTTAAAACAAAGACAATTGTAGCAACTGGATTAGGTGCAGCATTATTTACCTTATTATTTATGTATGTAAAAGTGCCAAGCTGGATTCCAGAGACATCACTTCAAACAGCATATGGCGTAAGCGCATTTTTTGGTGCATTATTTGGACCAATTGCAGGAGGTTTAATCGCATTTATTGGACATGCTATTTCTGACTCTGTTCAATACGGTTCTGCTTGGTGGAGTTGGGTTATAGCATCTGGTGTTTCAGGATTTGTCACAGGTTTTGCTTATATGAACCTTAAGGTAGATGAAGGAATCTTCGGTTTAAAGGATATTGTTACATTTAATGTATATCAGATTATTGGTAATATCATCGCATGGATTATCGTAGCACCAGTTCTTGATATCGTGATTTATGCAGAGCCAGTTTCACTTGTATTTACACAAGGTGTTGTGGCTGCTTTACTAAATGCTGTTTCAACTGGTGTTGTGGGAACTGTTTTATTAGTTGCATATAGCAAGACTCGTTCAGCAAAAGGAAGCTTAGCAAAGGGCGAATAGTAACATCAACAGTAAGTCTGTAGAGAGTAATATCTCTACAGACTTTTTTTGTGGATTTTTGCTATGTTTTAATGCTCAAAAAAAGCACAACCAAAACGCGCTACTAAGAAACAAACAGTAGATATAAGTTTTTTTTCGCACAACACAAGGTATTATGCAGTTTTTATATAAAAATGAACGATGATGTGAAAAAAATATAAAAAATTGACAAATGCTACTTGATTTTAATGAGAAAATTGTGTAAAATACATATAAAATATCAGATAGAAGTTGCTGTGAACCGGAGTTGATTGAAAATAACACTCATAGGTGGGATAAAGTAAATGTAGAAATTATCCTAGAGCTGATTTTTCAAGTTTATTTGGGCTTTTCAGTAAAACGCTTCAGAAAGAGGGATACATGAAAACTTACACATCAGACATGATAAGAAACGTAGCATTTTTAGGACACGGTGGGGCAGGTAAGACAAGCGCAGTGGAAGCGATGGCTTATCTGTCCGGAATTACTAGCAGACTTGGCAATGTCGCTGACGCAACGACAGTGAGTGATTATGGCAAGGAAGAACAAAAGAGAAACATTTCTATTTCAACCTCAGTTATTCCAATCGAATGGAATGACACGAAGATTAATATCTTAGATACACCAGGATCGTTTGATTTTGTCGGTGAAGTAGAAGAAGCTGTAAGTGCATGCGATGGCGCAGTTATCTTTGTAAACGGTAAGTCTGGCATCGAAGCAGGTACGAAAAAGGCTTGGGATATTTGTGAAAAATACAACATTCCACGTATTGTATTCGTTACAAATATGGATTACGATAATGCTTCCTTTAAGAAGATTATCGGAGACATGAAGGAATTATACGGTAAGAAGTTAGCACCTTTCCATTTTGCACTTCGTGAAAATGAAAAGTTTGTTGGATATATCAACGTTATTAGTCAAGTGGCATTTAGATGGAGTGGCAAAGAGGTTATGCCATGTGATGTACCTGATTATAGTATGGAAAACCTCGAGGCTTATAGAGAGGTATTAGTAGAAGCAGTTGCTGAGACTAGTGAAGACATGATGGAACGTTATTTTAATGGTGAAGAATTCTCAGAGGCAGAGATTAGAGCGACACTTAAGTTCAATGTATTAGAAGGCTCGATTATACCGATGCTTATGGGTTCGAATACATTATGCCAAGGCATTTATTCGTTATTAGATGATATTGTGAAATATCTACCAAGTCCTGTGAAGAAGAGCATGGTAGGTTTTAACCGCAATACGAATGAATTGTTTGAAGCAAATTATGACTTCTCTAAAGCAAAATCTGCATACATTTACAAAACAGTTGTGGATCCATTTATTGGAAAATACAGTTTAGTGAAAGTTTGTTCAGGTGTACTTAAGAGAGATGACATGATTTACAATGTAGATCGTGATTTAGAAGAGAAAATTGGTAAATTATATATATTACAAGGCAATAAACCTATTGAAGTACCTGAGTTACATGCAGGTGATCTCGGTGCGATTGCAAAGCTTACAGCAGCAAGGACAGGTAACTCACTTGCTACGAAAGCAACTCCTATCCAATATGGCAAGAGAGAAATTTCAGAGCCATATACATATAAGGCATACACAGCAACGAATCAAGCTGAAATCGATAAGCTAGCACAAGCTATTCAAAAGCTATGTCACGAAGATTTAACGCTTAAGAGTGTAAACGATTCGGAAAACAAACAAATGCTTCTATATGGTATTGGAGACTTACATTTAGATGTAATAGCAAGTAGATTGAAAAATGAATACAAGGTTGATATCGAACTTGAAAAACCTCGTGTAGCATTTAGAGAAACTATTCGTAAGAATTCTGATGTAGAGTTTAAATATAAGAAACAATCTGGTGGACATGGACAATACGGACACGTTAAGATGCGTTTTGCAAGCTCTGACGATATGGAAACACCATATGTATTTACGCAAGAGGTTGTAGGTGGAGCAGTTCCTAGAAACTATTATCCAGCAGTGGATAAGGCGTTACAAGAATGCTGTGTCAAAGGTCCTTTGGCAGGATATCCTGTTGTAGGCGTTGCAGCAGTTCTCTATGATGGATCTTACCATCCAGTAGATTCTTCTGAAATGGCATTTAAGATGGCAGGTGTAGGAGCCTTCAAAAAAGGCTTTATGGATGCCTCACCAGTACTATTAGAACCAATCGTATCTATGAAGATCGTAGTATCTGATGTGTATACAGGTGATATCATGGGTGACCTTAATAAGAGAAGAGGACGCGTACTTGGTATGAATCCTACGACACCTGGCAATACTGAGATTATCGCAGATGTTCCTATGATGGAAATATACGGATATTCTACAGTACTTCGTTCTATGACAGGTGGTTCTGGTGATTTCTCTTATGTACTCGATAGATATGAACAAGCACCTAACGATATCTGTCAAAAGGAAATTGACAAAGTAAACAAAGAAGAAGTATAATATTTTAGGCGGAGCATTCATTGCTTCGCCTATTTATATTTCTTGATCTGTGTAAGTAGCTATTTATAGTTTCTTGCAAGCACGTTCTCACTATAGCTCGCTCGTCACGGTACATAGAATACCTGAGGTACGGTATCCAAATACCGACGGCTCACAAATGCTTGCTTTAAAACTATAAATAGCTATTTACACAACGTGTAGAAATACAAACAGGCGCTAAAACGCCTAAAATATTATGTGAAAGGAATATAGGAGATTACAAAACTGGTGCTTTATAAATCTGCTACTTAGCCCGAGGATCTATATATAGACACACAGGCCAAGTAATACAACTATAAAGCTCGAGTTTTGTAATCACCTATGGAAGGAATTTATATGAAGGGTAAAATAATTTTATTAGGTGGAGTGGCTGGTCTTATATTTGCGAGTGTGTATTATTACATCTCATTGCCAGCGATTAATATTCACTCTGCAAGTTTTTGGTCATTTATTATTACATTGCTAATTGTTGCATTAGGAGTGTTTTTGATTCGTGCGAATAAGGGCTCATTAGAGGTTAGGGGGCAGCAAGTTTATTTAAATGAGATTCAGTTAACTAAGCCTGTGAAGGTGATAGGTGGTGTTTTGATTGCAGTAGTAGCCTTTTATATAATTGGTTCATTACTTGGAAGTCCTATTATCAATGCAGACAAATATCAGCAACTGTTGACAATTGTACAGGAAGATTTTGCTGAGGATGTAAAGGAAGTGGATTATGATACGATTCCTATTTTAGATAAGAACACAGCAAGTTTACTTGGTGATCGAAAAATGGGTTCTATGGTAGATTTTGTGTCGCAGTTTGAGGCGGCAAATGACTACACACAGATTAATTATCAGGGTACGCCAGTGCGCGTGACACCTCTTGAATATGCATCGACGATTAAGTGGCTTACGAACCAAGCAGACGGTATTCCTGCTTATATTACGATTGATATGACGACGCAAGATACTGAGGTTGTTATGCTTGATGAAGGGATAAAATACTCAAAGTCAGAGTTATTTAATCGCAATATTTATAGACATCTTAGATTTAATTTTCCTACTTATATTTTTGATGACCAGATATTCTTTGAACTTGATGAAGAGGGAACACCTTATTGGGTTTGCCCTGTGAAGACATTTAATATTGGGCTTTTTGGTGGTCAGACTGTAGGTAGTGTTGTTATAGTAAATGCAGTTACCGGAGAATGCGTTGATTATGAATTAGATGAGCTTCCAGAATGGGTAGATAAGGTATATAGAGCAGAACTTTTGGTTGAACTTTATGATTATAGTGGATTGTATGTAAATGGTTTTTGGAATAGTATATTGAGTCAAAAAGGATGTTTGCAGACGACCAATGATTACAACTATGTTGTTATGGACGATGATTTGTGGGTTTATACGGGTGTAACAAGTTTAGGTGCAGATCAGTCTAATGTTGGTTTCGTTTTGATGAATCAAAGAACGATGGATACACGTTACTATGTAGTAGAGGGTGCGATTGAAGATTCTGCGATGCAAAGTGCAGAAGGTCAGGTACAAAACCTTGGCTATGATTCGACCTTCCCACTGTTGATTAACATTGGTGGAGAGCCAACATATTTCATGGCATTAAAGGATAATTCAGGGCTTGTAAAAATGTATGCTATGGTAAATGTATCGAAGTATCAGCTCGTTGCTACAGGAGATACAGTTAAAGAATGTGATGAAAATTATCGTATTTTATTATCGGAAAATGGTATTGAAAATGTACTGTTAGCGGTAGAGGATGAAGTGGAAAGTCTGACTGAAGTAGAGCCAGAAACCTTAGTTGAAGAAGAGGTTGTAGAAGAGATTGTTATATTAGATGCAACAGGCATTATTTTAGATACCTTTACACTAATCGTGGACGGCGATAGTCATGTATATGTATTCTTAGAGGATAGCGAGGATATTTTTGCAGTCAATCTCACACAGGCAGGTCTTGTAGAGGCTAGAAATTATCAGTCTGGAGACAGTGTATGGATTTCCTATGAAGAGAGTGCAGATGCAGTGAAGAAAGTTGTGGATATCGCACTTAATTCTTGACACATAAGGGGATAAACACTACAATATTTAGTTAGAGATATTTACAATGTAAGAGAAAATTTATAGAAATAGAGGTCTAGAAATATGGCAGTTCCATATAATCACAAAGAAGTTGAACAAAAATGGCAAAAAGTTTGGGATGATGAAAAAGCTTTTGCAGTAGGTACAGATTTTGACAAACCTAAATTTTATGCACTTGTAGAGTTTCCTTATCCATCAGGACAAGGCTTACATGTGGGTCATCCAAGACCATATACAGCACTTGATATCGTAGCTAGAAAGCGTAGAATGCAAGGCTATAACGTTCTTTATCCAATGGGATGGGATGCTTTTGGTCTTCCAACTGAGAACTATGCGATTAAGAATAAAATCCATCCTAAGATTGTTACGAAGAACAATGTGGCTAGATTCAAAGAACAGTTACATTCACTTGGCTATTCTTTTGATTGGGATAGAGAAATCAACACAACAGACCCAAATTACTATACATGGACACAGTGGATTTTCCTAAAGCTTTTTAAAGCAGGTCTTGCTTATAAGTCAGAGATGCCTATTAACTGGTGTACCTCTTGTAAGGTTGGTCTTGCTAATGAAGAAGTAGTAAATGGTGTATGTGAGCGTTGTGGTAGTGAGGTTGTTCGTAAGGTTAAGAGCCAATGGATGCTTAAAATTACAGAATATGCTGATAAGCTTATCAAAGACCTTGATGGTGTTGATTATATCGAAAAGGTAAAGGTTTCACAAAAAAACTGGATCGGTCGTTCAGAAGGTGCAGAAGTTGATTTTGTACTAGCTGGCAAGGATGAAACATTGCGTGTTTATACAACTCGACCTGATACACTTTTTGGTGCTACTTATATGGTAGTGTCACCAGAACATCCTATGATCGACAAATATAAGTCTGAGATCGCAAACTATGATGCGATTTTAGCATATAGAGATATGGCTAGTAAGAAATCTGACTTCGAACGTACAGAGCTAGTAAAAGAAAAAACTGGTCTTGCAATCGATGGATTGATGGCGATTAATCCTGTGACTGGTACAGAAATTCCAGTTTGGGTTTCTGATTATGTACTTATGTCATATGGTACTGGTGCGATTATGGCAGTTCCAGCACATGATGAAAGAGACTGGGAATTTGCGAAGAAATTCGAGTTGCCTATTATCGAGGTTGTAGCTGGTGGTGACGTACAAGAAGCTGCGTTTACAAATACTGCAACAGGTATTTTAGTGAATTCTGGATTCTTAAACGGTCTTGAAGTAGCAGATGCAAAGAAAGCTATTATCGAATTTTTAGTAGAAAAAGAAATTGGACAGAAAAAAGTAAACTTCAAGCTTAGGGATTGGGTATTTTCTAGACAACGTTACTGGGGTGAACCTATTCCTATCGTAAAATGTGATAAATGCGGTTATGTTCCACTAGATGAATCGTGCTTACCACTTGAGTTACCAGAAGTAGAAAGCTATGAGCCAACAGACAATGGGGAATCTCCACTTGCTGCTATGACAGATTGGGTGACGACTACTTGCCCTTGCTGTGGTGGTGTTGCACATAGAGAAACAGACACTATGCCTCAATGGGCTGGATCTTCATGGTATTTCCTTCGTTACATTGACCCTATGAATGATCAAGCACTAGCTAGTAAAGAAGCATTAGAATATTGGTTACCAGTTGACTGGTACAACGGTGGTATGGAGCATACAACACTTCATTTATTGTACTCAAGATTCTGGCACAAATTCCTCTTCGACGAAGGTGTAGTACCTTGCAAAGAGCCATACCAAAAGAGAACAAGCCACGGTATGATTCTTGGAGAAGACGGACAGAAGATGTCAAAATCTCGTGGAAATGTTATTAATCCAGATGATATCGTTACTGAATTTGGTGCAGATACACTTCGTGCATACGAAATGTTTATCGGAGCCTTTGATTTAAGCGCTTCTTGGTCAGAAAAAGGCGTACAAGGATGTCGTAGATTCCTTGACCGTGTATGGAAGCTTCAAGATGTGCTTACAGATAGCATGGATTACAGCGATGACCTTATGACGAAAATGCATCAAACGATTAAAAAAGTTGATTATGACTTTGAAAACCTTAAATATAACACAGCGATTGCTGCTATGATGGCACTCATCAATGACTTCTACAAAAAAGGTTCTGTGACAAAGGGTGAATATAAGACACTTATTACACTTCTAAATCCAGTAGCACCTCATATGACAGAAGAGCTTTGGAACGCTTGTGGATTTGAAGGACATGTTTACAATGCTACATGGCCTACCTATGATGAAGCGAAGACAGTAGAAGCAATGGTAGAGCTTGCAGTTCAAATCAACGGTAAGACAAAGGGGCTTGTAACACTTCCAGTTGATGTTGATAAGGATACAGCTATTGCAGCAGGTAAGGAAGAAATCGCAGATAAACTTACAGGTAATATCGTAAAAGAAATCTATGTACCAGGTAGAATTATCAATATTGTTATGAAATAATACAAAGCACTTTGAATTGCGTGAAATATGTGATTTAAAGTGCTTTTTTCTTTCTAATTAATGGGATAAATGGTATAATAAAATAATCAAATATAGAGTGGAGAAAGTTATGTGGGCATATGAAAGTGTTTTTTATCAGATATTTCCAATGGGATTTTGTGGAGCACCGTTTGAAAATGATGGTGTGTTAGAATCTCGTATTTTAAAAGTTTTAGATTGGGTTCCTCATATTGAGAAACTAGGATGTAATGCAGTTTATTTTTCACCGATTTTTGAGTCGGATTCACACGGTTATAATACAAGAGATTATCAAAAGCTTGATGTGAGACTTGGCACGATGGAGGATTTTAAGCGTGTGGTAGAAGCATTTCATGCTGCAGGCATCAAGGTAGTGTTAGATGGTGTGTTTAACCATGTTGGCAGAGGCTTTTTTGGATTCCAGGATGTTTTACAGCATAGAGAACATTCGAGATACAAGGATTGGTTTTATATTCACTTTGACGGCAATTCTAACTATAATGATGGACTTTGGTATGAAGGGTGGGAAGGTCATTTTGACCTAGTGAAGCTCAACCTACAAAATCCAGAGGTGGTTGATTATTTATTAGAAAGTGTTACAAAGTGGGTAAGAGAGCTTGATATTGATGGACTTAGACTCGATGTTGCCTATAGTCTCAATCACGACTTTGTGAGAAGACTAAGACAGCATGGTGATTGGCTAAAAGAGGAGTTTTTCTTACTAGGTGAGATGCTTCATGGAGATTATAAAGTCTTGATGAACGATTATATGCTTCACTCGGCTACTAATTACGAATGCTACAAAGGCTTACATTCTAGCTTTAATAGTATGAATATGTTTGAAATTACACATTCTCTCTTAAGACAGTTTGGACCAGAACAGTGGTGTTTATATACAGGACAGCACTTGCTGAATTTCGTGGATAACCATGATGTGAGCAGAGTGGCTAGTATCTTACAAAACAAAGCACATATACCTTTGATTTATGCTATGTCATTTACCATGCCTGGCATTCCGTGTATTTACTATGGAAGTGAATGGGGTGTAGAAGGACATAAATCTAATGGAGATGAGTCACTTAGACCATGCTTCGAACGACCAGAGTGGACAGAACTTACAAGCTTTCTTGCGAAACTTTCGGAAGTTAAGAAGCATAGCATGGCACTACACTATGGTGCATTTAGATCAGTTGTACTTACAAACAAACAGTGTATCTTTGAACGTAAAATAGACACAGAACGTGTTTTGGTAGCTATTAATGCTGACTCAGAAGCATACAGTGCACATTTTGATGCGGGTTGTGGTATGGCACAAGAGTTACTAACAGATACCAAGCATGATTTTGGTGGAGGCAGCGAACTACCTCCATATAGTGTGAATATTTGGCGTATGGAATATTAAGTATTTTTGTTTTTCGCTTTTGCCATTGCGAGTATCTTATCCATTTGTTCATGTTCAGATGTAGTAGAAGCATTGCGAATTGCTTTCATAATAAGCTCCATTTCCGATTTAGTAAAGGAAATGGAGTTTTTGTTTTTCCCACGAAGTGCCATAAGCATAGGCATGATTTCGTGTTGCTTCTTTCCCTTTACTCCGTCAAACATCGCCATTAAATACTCTAATTTTTCTTTGGGAATACTTTGAATACATGGATCACTCATCCATACTGGTTTCTTCATTTGAACTACCTCCCATTTCATGCATCATTTTTAACATTTCAAACATCTGTATTTGTTCTTCATTTAAATAGCCTGAAAGTGCTGATAAATCAAGAGCACCATCTTCATTTGCCTGCATAGTTTTTTGTAATGTCTGAACCATCTCCATCATCCTTATAATTTCCTTTAAATGCTTAAAAGGTGCTAGCATAGCGCTGATTTGTAATAACTTCTGCTTTTTAGAAGGTGCAACAAATGGCGTAAGTGCTTGTACCAAACTGTCTAAGGATGCGAGCTTTTCTTCTAAATCATCCATGTCATTCATACGCACCTCCACATATACGATATATTAATATAGTATATGTGAGGTGCATATTGACTCATGACACGAATTTGCGATTAGAAAATAGAGTTGCCACCACCGCAAAGAGATGATAGAAGGATGATCCAGATGAGACTGTCGCATCCACCAGTATTACCACAGCCACCGCCTCCTAAAAGGCCACCTCCATTACATCCGTCATTACCGCTTGTGTTGCAGCAAGATAATAAAAGAATTAACATTAGCATGTTGCTTCCACCACCACCACAGCCACCGCCATTTCTTGGTTCTGGGCAGCCACAACCGCAGCCGCATCCGTTTGATAAATCACTCATGTTTGCCTCCAAAAAGAAATCTTTATAGTATGTTATGTGGGGAGTGTTAAATGTGTGACAGGAAATTGAAGTTGAAGAAAAACTCTTGACAGTAGTGAACTGATTGTATACAATTATACAAATAAACAAGACGATTATAATAAGAAGGTGAAACTTCTATGGAGGAAAACATTGGGGAATCGAGAACATACGAATGAAGGAAGCGATAAATTTTCGCTTAGAGGCCGAGTGTTTCATCAGATTAGAGATGATATTATTAGTGGTAAATATAAAGATCATGAGGAATTAAAAGAAGTATCGATAGGTGAGGAGCTTGGTGTTAGTAGAACACCTGTTAGAGAGGCGTTTCGCCAGTTAGAGTTAGAAGGCCTTTTACAGATTATACCGAACAAAGGTGCATATGTAGTGGGTATTACGGTTAAGGATGTTGCAGATATCTATGCGATGAGAGCCCTACTAGAAGGTCTTGCGGCGAGCTGGGCGTGTGAGCATATTACGGACAAGCAGCTGTTTGCAATGGAAGAAAATATTTACCTATCTAAGTTTTATGCTGAAAAAGGGAATACGGAGCAGTTGATTGAACTTGATAATAAATTTCATGAGATTCTTTATGAAGCGTGTAGCAGCAAGATGTTAGAACATCAGCTTAAGGATTATCATCAATATGTAGCACGCGCTAGAAAGAAGATGTTAGCAAGTAAGCTTCGTGGCTGTGCATCGAATCATGAGCATGAAGAGATGTGGATAGCGATTAGAGATAATAATCCAGAACGTGCACAAGCACTTGCTAGTGAACATATGACCAATGCATATCAGAATATGCTTAATCGTGGATTTGAAGATTTATACGAATCACTATAAAAAGGATGGGACACCGCACGGTGTCCCATCCTTTTTATGCTAAGGTTTCCCAAAGTTCTAATTGTAATTCGAGTTCTTCACTTAAGGTGTGTTGTTTGCTTGTGAGCTTTGTTAATTCAGAAACATTACTTGCTATTTCAGGATTTTGCATTGCAAAATCTATTTCTTCAAGGTCAGCTTCTAGTGTAGCTATGGCATCCTCACATTTTTTTAAGTCATTTTCTCTTTTACGTGCTTTCGCCTGTTCTTCTTTTTTGGTCTTCCAATCAACCTTTGCCTCTGTTTCAACTACTTCAACTACAAGCTCTTGCGTAGCAGGTTCAAGTCTTTTTTCTAGGTAGTAATCGTAGTTGCCAGCATAGTTTTGGAAGGTTTTTCCACAAAGTTCAAGAATACGACCAGCAGTTTTATTGATAAAATAACGGTCGTGTGAAACGTACAACAAAGTGCCTGTGTAGGAGTTAAGAGCATCTTCTAGAATTTCTTTGCTAGCGATATCAAGATGGTTAGTAGGCTCATCGAGGATGATGAGGTTCGCATTGCTAAGCATAAGCTTGGCAAGAGCTAAACGTCCCTTTTCACCACCACTTAGGTCTTTGATGCGCTTAAACACTTCATCACCCGTAAATAAAAATGCTGCAAGTGTGTTTCGTATCTTGGTGTTGGACAGATGCGGATAAGCATCAGATATTTCTTCAAATAAGGTATTGCTTAGGTCAAGGAGCTGATGCTCTTGATCATAGTAACCGATTGTCACCTTAGTTCCAAGCTTAATCGTTCCATCATCAGCAGGGAGTACTCCGTTTAAAATTTTAAGCAGGGTTGTCTTACCGGTACCATTATCACCGATAATTGCGATGTGTTCTCCGCGCTTCACATCAATATCTAGGTTGGAAAACAAATGCAGTGGTCCAAAGGATTTAGAAAGACCTTCGACCTGCAATACATCATTGCCACTTATAACCTCAGGTTCTAGTGACAGCCTCATATCTGTGTTAATCTCTGTAGGTTTATCGAGTACGTCTATCTTATCAAGCTGCTTTTCACGACTTTCGGCTCTCTTAATGGATTTTTCTCTGTTAAAGGACTTTAGTTTATCAATAACCTCTTGCTGATGCTTGATCACCTTTTGTTGATTCAGATAGGCATTCATGGCAGCAACACGGAGGTGTTCTTTTTTCATGGCATAATCAGAGTAGTTTCCAGAAAAAACAGTGGCCTTTGATTGGTCTAGTTCAACAACCTTTGAGACAACCTTGTCTAGGAAATATCTATCATGGGAAACAATGAGTACAGCCCCCTTATAGTTTAATAAATAAGTTTCAAGCCAAGCAATGGCATTTAAATCTAAGTGGTTTGTAGGTTCATCTAGTATGATAAGATCAGGCTTTTGTAGTAATAGTTTACCAAGTGCTACACGAGTTTTTTGACCGCCTGAGAGTGTGTTTACAAGCTTTGAGAATTCTTCTTCTAAAAAGCCAAGCCCTTTTAATACGCCGATTACTTCACTTTGATAGCTGTAGCCATCGTTGATTTCAAATTGGTGTGTTGCATTACTGTATTGCTTCATAAGTTCTGGGAGTTCATCTTCGCTACAGTGTTTCATATCAGCCTCTAGCGCACGAATTTGATGTTCTAAATTGATCAGTGATTGCTTGACGCTTAGTAGCTCTTCGTAAATAGAGTTAGAGGTATCTAGTGCATCGTGTTGCGCAAGATAACCAAAGGTGTTTCCTTTTCCAAAGGTCACTAGTCCAGCATCTAAAGGGCTTTGCCCTACAATGATTTTTAGTAGAGTTGTTTTTCCTGCCCCGTTAATACCAACGATGGCGGCTTTTTCATAATCATCTATATGAAATGAGATGTCTGATAGGACACGAACATCCCCAAATGATTTTTCTATATTTTGACATGATAAGATCATGGAGTCTTCCTTTCGTATTAAATGCTTATAGGTGTTTAAAAACTATTATTCTAAGGTAGGTACTTGTCACCACAGTATCTATATATAGCTTTCTAAGGCACGTTCGCACTACACCTCACTCGTATAGTTTTGTACGTCCCTTTATTCTACGAAAAAGTTCGTGTGATGTCAAATGGATATGTAAATGAAATAGGATGTAGAGTTGACAGTATAAGAGGAAAAGGTGTATACTAAATCTTAATTGTTATAAGAAACGGAAGGGGCACTATACACCATGGAAAAACAAATTTCACAAGCAGTTATTACTAGATTACCTAGATATTTTCGCTACTTGGGTGATTTAAAAGATCAAGGTATCGAACGCGTATCCTCAAAGGAACTTAGTGAACTGATGCAAGTTACAGCTTCTCAAATTCGTCAAGATTTGAATAATTTTGGAGGGTTTGGTCAGCAGGGCTATGGGTACAATGTTGCATATTTATATGAAGAAATGAGTCAGATTTTGGGTTTACATCGTGAACATAATCTTGTGATTATTGGAGTGGGTAATCTTGGACAAGCTATTGTTAATTATGGAAACTTTAGCAGTAGAGGGTTTCATTTTAGAGGTGTTTTCGATAGTAATGAAGCTTTGCGTGGAAAGCTTATAAAAGATATGCCGATTAGAGGGATGGATGAGTTAGAAGGCTTTATTAAAGAATATCAAATAGATATTGCTGTTTTGACGATTCCGAAGCATGTAGCAAAAAAAGTTGCGGATAGACTAGTACAATATGGTATTAAAGGTATTTGGAATTTTGCACATATAGATCTTAGGTTGCCACCAGAAATCCAAGTGGAAAATGTTCATTTGTCAGATAGCCTTATGAAGTTATCTTACAATTTACATGAGTTTAATTCTCAAATATAATATAGTGCGTCAAAGCAGTTGCTTTGGCGCACTCTTTTGCATTACTAGATGAGATATGAGTTGGAAAGGATGAGTATTGATATGAATATGAGAGCACATATTGAAGTGGATTTGGATATGATAGAGTATAATATCGATCAGATGTATCTAGGGATGAAAGGTGTAAGTAAGCTGATGGCAGTAGTTAAGACAGATGCTTATGGACATGGTGCTGTTCCTATTGCAAAGCGTTTAGATGCAAATGAACAGGTGATAGGGTTTGCTACGGCGACCTTCGAAGAAGCAAAGGAGCTTAGGGAAGCTGGTATTACCAAGATGATTTTGATATTAGGATATACCTTCCCGTATTGCTATGAGGAACTGATTTCCTATGAATTAATACCTACCGTATATTCTTATGAGGCTGCAAAGGAACTTGATTGTGTGGCAAAAGCGTTAGGAAAAACTTTAGAAATTCATATAAAGATAGATACTGGTATGGGTCGTATCGGGATTATACCTGATGAAAAGGGCTTAGAGCTTGTACACGATATTTATGAATTAGAGCATATTCGTATAGCAGGTATCTTCACACATTTTGCTAAATCTGATGAAGTTGACAAAACACATGCGCGTATGCAGTTACACTCATTTTTAGAGTTTATAGATAGATTAAAAAAGGACTATGCTATGGATATTCCTTATGTACATGCTGCAAATAGTGCAGCTATTATCAGTATGGAAGATACAAGGCTAAGCTTCTCTAGAGCAGGTATTGCGATGTATGGAATTTGTCCTGATGAAGCGATGAAGCCACTTGGGATTGATTTAAAGCCAGTATTGCAGTTATATACACACATTATACACTTGAAAGAGGGAGTGGTCGGTAATACGATTAGCTATGGGGGAACCTATGAAGTGAAGCGAGATATGAAAATTGCGACTATACCGATTGGTTATGGAGATGGCTATCCTAGAGGTCTTTCCAATAAAGGCTACGTCTTGATTCGTGGGAAGAAAGCACCTATTATAGGGCGCATATGCATGGATCAATGCATGATTGATGTGACAGATATAGAAGGGGTTAGTGTTATGGATCAAGTTACGTTGATTGGTACAGATGGTGAGGAGCACATAAGCGTAGAAATGCTGAGTGAATGGAGTGGAGTATTTCATTATGAGCTAGTATGTAACTTAAATAAACGAGTAAAAAGAATCGCATTTTAAATCTCATTGAATAACATAAGAAAAACGAGTCATAATAAGCTATGAAATAATTATTTATTACATAGAAGGAGATGGACCTGGGATGGTTAATATAAAACGTGGAGATGTGTACTATGCAGATTTAAGACCAGTGATTGGGAGTGAACAGGGTGGTATTAGACCCGTACTGATTGTGCAAAATGACTTGGGGAATAAACACAGTCCTACTATTATTTGTGCTGCTATTACGAGTAAGCTTGGTAAAACAAAGTTGCCAACTCATATAGAATTATTAGCTAAAACATATCATATGGAAAAGGATTCTGTGATATTGTTAGAGCAACTTCGTACAATTGACAAGTCAAGACTTAAAGATAAGGTGTGTCATTTAGATGAAAAGATTATGCATTCCGTTGATTCTGCGCTTGCTATAAGCCTTTCTTTGATATCAAGAATTGACTAAAAAGGGAAGTTTTGATATATTTAGATAAATACATTTTGTGAAATACAAAGGAGAGAGTTATTATTATGGGTGAAGGAGACTGTGCCGTCTATTTTCTGATTATAGCGTGCTTGGCGGTTATTGATGTAGTGTTTTATGGGTTTCGATTTGCAATTACGACGATTCATGAAAAGGAATTGTTCAGATTAGCAAAGGATGAAGAGGATAAATCGGCGATTCGATTGGTGGAATATATAGAAAATCCTACCTTGTTAGATCATTTATCTACAAGTGTTACCACGACAAATCATATTGCAATGGGATATCTATACTATATCATTATTGTGGAGCGTATTGATGTGTGGATAGAACAGATAATAGGGGTGCTTAGATTAGAGATACCAGATGGAATGGAATTTGTGCTATCTCTCGTTATCATATTAGTGATGACGTGGATTGGCATTTTTGTTCTGAATACCTTTTGTAATTTACTACCTAGAAAGCTAGCAACGCGTAATCCGGAGAAATGGGCATATGGTACGGCAGGTATCGTTTCGTTCGTACGTATACTGTATCATCCCTTCTTGGTTTTGACAGATGTTACAACAAGGGCACTTGTGCGACTTTTTTGTGGTAGCGAGACTGATAATTTAAGTGATGTTACAGAAGAAGAGCTTATGAATCTTGTAAATGAAGGACATGAGCAGGGTGTTTTCGAGGCTAGTGAGGCTGAGATGATTCATAATATTTTGGAATATACGAATAAAGATGTTCAAGATATTATGACAAACCGTACGAAAATCATAGCGATTGAATCAACTACTAAGCTAAAAGATGCGATTCATTTTATGTTAAATGAACGAAATAGCAGATATCCGGTGTATGAAGAAAATTTAGATCATATTATCGGTATTTTATACTTAAAGGATGCGATGCGTTATCATAATTCAGATATAGAGCTTGATCAAGCAGTCGGGGAAATCGAAGGACTTCTACGAAAGGCAGAGTGCACACCACTTACGAGAAGTGTGGATGATTTACTACATACTTTACGTACCTTAAGACTTCAGATGGCGATTGTTATCGATGAATATGGACAAACGGCAGGACTTGTTACGATGGAAGATATTTTAGAAGAAATCGTAGGAAATATTCAAGATGAATATGATGAGGACGAAGAATATATAGAAGAAACAGCACAAGATTCCTATAATATGGATGGAGATACACCGCTTGAGGATATAGAAGATCAGTTAGATATCTCTTTTGATGATATAGAGTTTGAGACGCTTAACGGATTTTTGATTGGAGAGATGGATCATATACCACAAGTTGGCGAAGAATTCGACGTAGACTTCAAGGGTTACAATTTTAAAGTGTTATCTATAGATAAGATGCGAGTACAAAATGTACTTGTTACAAAAATAAAAATACAAGAAGAAACAAACGAGGAGAATTAGAGATGTCAGGACATTCAAAATTTGCAAACATTAAACATAGGAAAGAAAAAAATGATGCAGCGAAGGGTAAGGTTTTTACAATTATCGGACGTGAAATTGCAGTTGCTGTAAAAGAGGGTGGATCAGACCCTGAAAATAATTTTAAACTTTCACAGGTTATTGCAAACGCAAAAGCAAACAATATGCCAAATGATACGATTGAAAGAGGTATTAAAAAGGCGAGTGGTGATCTTGGAAATGTAAACTACGAGTATATTACATATGAAGGCTATGGACCAAATGGTATTGCTATTATCGTAAACGCATTAACAGATAATAAAAACCGAACAGCGTCTAATGTAAGAAGTGCATTTACAAAGGGACAAGGTAGCATTGGAACACCAGGCTGTGTATCTTTTATGTTTGATCAAAAAGGTCAGATTATGATTGATAAAGAAGATCTTATGATGGATGCTGATGAAGTGATGATGCTCGTACTAGATGCAGGAGCAGAGGACTTTGCGGAAGAAGATGACTTCTATGAAATTATTACAGAGCCAGATTCTTTTGAAGAAGTAAAAGCAGCAATCGAGCAATCGTTTACACTTGCAAGTGCTGAAGTGACTATGATACCACAAAACTACGTAGCACTTACGGATGAAGTGGCTGTGAAGAATTTACAGAAAACACTTGATTTATTAGATATGGATGATGATGTAGAATCAGTATACCATAATTGGGATGAATAGGTTGGGAAAGACTATGAATAAGGATAAGCTAGCAATTGTAGTACCTTGTTATAAAGAAGAAGAAGTTTTAGAGATTTGTTCTAAGGCACTTAGAGAAGTACTAGATGGTCTGATACAAAAGGGTAAGGTGTCAGAAGATAGCTTTATATTTTTTGTGAATGATGGAAGTACAGACCGAACGTGGGAGCTGATTGAGAAAGAGCATGAGAAATATCCAGTAGTTGTAAAGGGCTTGAATTTGGCAGGAAATGTTGGGCATCAATACGCGCTGACAGCAGGTCTTGTAACAGTGAAGGATATGTGTGATATATCGATTTCAATTGATGCAGATTTGCAAGATGACATCACAGTCATCGAGAAGATGGTTGATGAATACCATAAGGGTAATGATATCGTATATGGTGTGAGAAACGACCGTACAAGCGATAGCTTCTTTAAAAGGATAACTGCACAAGGTTTTTACAAATTTATGGATATTATGGGTGTGAAAACAGTTTATAACCATGCAGATTTTCGTTTGATGAGTAAAAGAGCACTTGAACATTTTTCAAAGTTTAAGGAATCGAATCTTTTTTTACGAGGTATGGTACCACTTATTGGATATAATACGACGAGTGTTTATTACACGAGACTTGAACGTGTTGCAGGAGAAAGTAAATATCCACTGAAGAAAATGCTTGCACTTGCATTCAATGGTATTTCTTCTTTTAGTGTAAAACCGATTTCTATGATTATGGGAATGGGTATTGGTATTGTGATATTATCTTGTTTAGCACTTGTCTATTCCTTGATTTCATATTTTTATGGGATGACAGAGCCAGGATGGACTTCGCTAATTATTTCAGTATGGTTCTTGGGTGGTTTGCAATTATTTGCAATTGGATTAGTTGGTATGTATATAGGAAAAATTTATATGGAAGTAAAGGAACGTCCTAGATTTAATATAGAACAGATTCTAGATTGATGAGTAGAGGTAGTCACATGACACATATTAAAAATAGTTTTAGTACTATTGTATGGCTCTTGTTTGCAGCTATGATTGCGACAGGGTATACGATATATATGACAAGAAATGTGTTACAACTTTCGAGTTATGAAATGAGGGTAATAGTAGCAGTAGCTTCACTGATAGTATTTTCTGGTTTGTTAGGATTGATTACTTGGATTATACGAAAACACACAATCTCCATTTCACCAAATGAAAAAACTGTATCTATTATAGAGGGCGTGGTAGTTATCATTTTCTTAGGTGCTAGTATTTATTTTCACCTAAATGAGAATCTACTGATGCTTTTTGCTAGTGGAAATACACAAGGTTTATTTGAGGTGGCTAGTGTATCGCAATCACAAAACATGATGTCAGCAACACCATTATTGTTAAGAACCTATATCGTTTTATTGCATGCACTGTTTATGTTAGTAGGCAATGTTTATGAAGCGGGTATTATGTTTCAAATAGTGCTTTTGTTGGTAGGTAGTATTTGCTATTATGGCATGCTTCGTAAGGTGACAAATAGAGTGGTTGCAGTGTGCTTTTTGGTAGTGGCATTGTTTGGTTATAGCGGGTTTTCTTATGCTTCTGAATATAATACAAATATGTTACTTTATGCCATGAGCGGCATAGTCTCTTTGGTATTATATCATTACTATATTTCAACGAAGAAGATTTTAGCACATTTAGCGTGGAGTGTTATTGCTTCACTATTATCTATGTGCCTTTTGATGATGGATCTTATAGGACTGTTGGCGGTTATTGCATTTATACTAATTTCTATACACCAAGTGCATAGAGAAAAATCAAAACGCTCAGAAGTGTTTTTTGTAGCAGCCTTTGGTGTTGCGAGTATGATACTGATGGCATGTTTGTTAGATAGTATTTTACTATTACTAGTGCAAGAGGTTTATTTAGCAGGTATCAATCTTTCGTTAGAAGGTTTATTGTATTTGCTTGGGCAAGAATATATTTTATGTATATTGATTATTCCAGTACTTACCTATTCGTGGAACAGCAATAAATTAAAAATGTCTTCTTTGATGTTAATGATTATGCTATGTATAGTATCGGAGGCTTTTGGTGTTTATACAGATATGCCGTATGAGTATATCTTACAATTATTATGCGCTGTTCTATTCATGATGAGTTTACAGTTATATCTAGAACCGATAGAGCAGACTGCAAAGGGAGCTGTCACACAAGATGCTAACTTACAGAAGGTTGAAGAAAAACCAATCGAAATCTTTATTCCAAAACAAATGGATATTCCAAAACGTGTCGAGAAACCAAAGCTTGATTATGCAGAGGAGACGAGTACGATGGTGATGGATTTTGATGTGGACGTTGATGTATCAGCAGGATATGATATCGAATAAGTATAAAAATATATAAAGCTTACATACTAAGAGAGGACAGTGTCCTCTCTTTTTTTGAGTGGATATTTAGTATGGAAGGGGATGTAAAGAGATGAATAAAGATGATGAAAAGATCGAAGATTTAGGGCAGGTGGTATTAGAAACGAAAAAGGGGGAATCGAAGATTTATTTGATTTCTATTATTGGGGAGATAGAGGGGCATGAAGAGCTTTCAAATACTGCAAAGTCTACGAAGTACGAGCATATCTTGCCGAAGCTTGCAGCAATTGAGGATAGTGAGGATATTAGTGGGGTATTGGTGCTATTAAATACGGTTGGGGGAGATGTAGAGGCAGGGCTTGCGATTGCAGAGATGATAGCGAGTCTTAGCAAGCCTACGGTAAGTCTTGTGCTGGGTGGTTCGCATTCCATCGGGGCACCTGTGGCAGTCAGTACGGATTATTCCTTTATCGTACCGACTGGAACAATGGTGATTCATCCAGTGCGTATGAGCGGTATGATACTCGGTGTGAGGCAGAGCTTTGAATACTTTCAGCAGATACAGGATCGAATCGTAGGGTTTGTTTGCGCACATAGTAAAATTGAGAAAGAGCAGTTCGAGAAGTATATGATGAATACGGAGATGATGACGAAGGATTTGGGAACCTTGCTTGTTGGAAAGGAATGTGTAGAGGCTGGGATTATTGATGAGGTTGGTGGGATAAAGGATGCGATGGAGAAGCTTAAGGCGATGATAGGAATTGACGGTGCATAAGGGAAAAATTTTGCGATTGGAAGTGCGATTTTTGAGCCAAAAATCATATTTCATGTTATAATAAATAATTAAAAGAAGTAACGTGAAAGTGAGGAAAGGCCATGAATCAAACATACCATGTAGCAAAAACAGGAAATGACAGAAATGTAGGAAGTGAGATAGAACCATTTTTAACGATTTCAAAGGCGGCAAGTGTTGCATCGGAGAGGGATGCAGTCATTGTCCATGAGGGTACCTACAGGGAGTGGGTGAAGCCAGAGAATGGAGCCTATGATGAATCTAGTCGTATTGTATATCAAGCGGCAGAAGGTGAAAAAGTCATTATTAAAGGTTCAGAGGTAGTAAATGATTGGGAGAAGGTAGAAGGTAGTATTTGGAAGGTGATTTTACCAAATTATATGTTTGGAGATTATAATCCATACGTTAAGAGGGTAGAGGGAGATTGGTGCTTTTATCCAGAAGATTGGCGAGTTCATGCAGGTGATGTTTATTTAAATGGAAAGTCATTATACGAGGCAAGAACCTACGGTGAGTTAAAGGAAGCTAAAATGCGAGAATATTTTGTGTTTCCATGGGCAGAGCGTAAGGAATATTACGCTCATCCAGAAGATACTGTGTATCAGTGGTATCCTGAAGTGGATGATGAATATACGACGATCTATGCAAACTTTCATGAAGTGAATCCAAATGAAACGTTGACAGAAATCAATGTAAGAATGTGCTGTTTTTATCCAGACCGAGTTGGAATTGACTATATTACGGTGAGGGGTTTTGAAATCGCACAAGCAGCTTGTCACTGGGCACCACCAACAGGAGATCAAGTTGGTATGGTAGGGCCGCATTGGAGTAAGGGATGGATCATTGAGGATAATATTTTACATGATGCGAAGTGCAGTGCGATTAGTATAGGAAAAGAAAAAAGCACTGGGGATCAAATAAGTTCTAAGAGAAGAAATAAGCCTGGGTATCATTCTCAAATGGAATGTGTATTTGATGCACTGCGCAGAGGCTGGAGTAAAGAAAATATTGGCTCACATATTATAAGAAATAACGTTATTTATGACTGTGGACAAAATGCAGTTGTTGGGCATTTGGGATGTATCTTTAGTGAAATCTATGGTAATCATATTTATAATATTGGTGTAAAACATGAATTTTTTGGATGGGAGGTTGCCGGTGTAAAGCTTCATGCGCCAATTGATACGCAGTTCTACGGCAACTGTATTCATGACTGTACCTTAGGCTTTTGGATGGACTGGGAAGCTCAGGGCACAAGAATTAGCCGAAATGTATTTTATGATAACCAAAGAGATGGATTTATTGAAGTGACACATGGACCAATGATTATTGATAATAATATTTTTGCTTCAGAATATGCTTTTGATAATCATGCACAAGGAACTGCATTTGTAAACAATATATTCAATGGTTATCAAGTGAGACGTAAGATTTTGGATCGTGCTACACCATATCATTTACCACATTCAACTCAGGTGAAGGGGTATGCTTTTGTACATTTAGGAGATGATCGTTACTATAATAATATTTTTGTGAAGAGAACTCTTGTGGGTGAAGAAAGCAGTTACTACGGTACAGAGGCACATAATGGACATACGCAGTCTATGGAAGAATTTATCTCAAGCATCCATGCAGGCGGTGGTGATCATGAAGATTATTTTGTGATAGAACAACCGATGTATCAAAGCCACAATGTGTATTATAATGGAGCAAAGGCATTTGATAAAGAAGTGGTGAAGTATGAAACAGATGCAGATAGTGATATTAAAATAATAGTAGAAGGCGATGAAGTGTTCTTAGAAATGAATGTAGATAAGGGTGCATTGCTAGAAACGAAGGTTTACGATACAGAATCATTAGGAAAAGTTCGTATTGCAGATGCAAGATACGATGCTCCTACAGGTGAATTTTTGGCAATTGACCGCGATTACAATGGTAAGATGCGTGAGCTGATTACAACGATAGGTCCATTTGCAGATCTTAAAGAAGGAATAAACAGATGGAAGATTTGGCCAAATCAATCATGAGGAGAGCAGAAAATGTATGGATTAGAAAAAGAACAAATTGAACAAGCAAAAAGTAATGCGCTAGCGATTTTAAAGGAGAATTTAAAGGATTTTACATATGTATTTCAATATGCCAATAGTGAGAATAACAGATACGCTGCTTATGAAAATACAGGATGGACAACTGGGTTTGTAACAGGAGAATATTGGTTGGCTTATGAAATGACAGGTGA
Organism: Lachnospiraceae bacterium; assembly: GCA_044425805.1. Lineage (GTDB taxonomy): Bacteria > Bacillota > Clostridia > Lachnospirales > Lachnospiraceae > RGIG6307. The sequence goes on from JAWXVC010000008.1 coordinate 61,235, forward strand.
TGAAGCATTTAAACAATCAGCTGATATTCAGGTACAAAGCTTCCTTGATAGAATTATAGCAAAAAAGGATGTAGATCATCATGACATGGGATTTTTATACACCTTATCTTGTGTTGCGGCGTATAAATTAACAGGGAATGAAACTGGTAAAAAGGCTGCACTTTTAGCAGCGGATCAGCTGATCTCAAGATTTCAAGAAAAAGGTGAATTTATTCAGGCTTGGGGTGTTCTCGGTGCAGAAGACAACTACAGATTGATTATTGATTGTTTATTAAATGTTCCTTTATTATATTGGGCGACAGAAGTATCAGGAAATGAAATATATGCAAATATAGCAGATAGACATACCAAAACAAGCTTAGCCAATCTCATTCGAGAAGATAACAGTACCTACCACACATTCTTTTTTGATCCTGAAACAGGGGCACCTCTACGCGGTCTGACACATCAAGGTTATAAGGATGGAAGTGCATGGGCTAGAGGTCAAGCTTGGGGAATCTACGGAACTGCACTTAGCTATCACAATACAAAAAACGAAGTGTGCATTGAGTTGTTTGAAAAAATAACGGATTATTTCATTAGCAGATTGCCAAAAGACCATGTTCCATATTGGGATTTGACCTTTATAGATGGGGAGGAACCAAGAGATTCTTCGGCAGGAGCAATTGCTGTTTGCGGTATGTTAGAAATGGCAAAACATTTACCAAAAGAAAAAGCTGACTATTATACAGAACAGGCACATATTATATTAAAATCACTCATTGAACAGTGTGGCGTTGCTTCGAGGGATATTAGTGATGGTTTACTTCTACACGGTGTATATGCGAAAAACTCACCTTATAATCCGATAAAAAAAGATAGAGGTGTGGATGAATGCAATACATGGGGTGACTATTTCTATATGGAGGCTTTGATGCGTTTGTCTGCGGATTGGAACATGTATTGGTAAAAAAGACGACTGTAAGCTAGTTGTGATGCTAGATGAAAAAATGGTTATTAGAAAATGAAAAAAGAAAAGTTGGGGTAATCATCGGAATTGTTTTTGTAGTGATGTATGTGCTTAACGTACTTACGCCTATGATTGCAGATGATTATAATTATTGCTTTAGCTTTAGCAGTGGTGTGAGGATTACAAATCTCTCGGAGATAGTTAGTAGTATGAATGGACACTACTACTCAATGAATGGGAGGATTTACGCACATACCTTGGCTCAGATATTTTTGTTGATGGGTATGGGGATTTTTGATGTGCTAAATACATTTGCTTTTATCGCGCTAGGATATTGTATGTACCGCATGGTACTAGTGCATGGTGAGCACAAGTGGTCACTTTTGGCAATTCTATACACAGCGATGTTTATGTGTATTCCAGCATTTGGTCAAACGATGCTATGGTTAGTGGGTTCTTCAAATTATTTGTGGACAACCTTAACGATGTTAGTATTCCTATTACCATATAGGTATTATTTGGGTGTTCAATTTACCTTCCAGTTTTTATATGCGTTTGACAGTATCTTGACGACCTTTTCTTGGTATTATGAAAGAGAAGCTTATGTAGCAGAACAAATCGCTGAGGGCAATACGAATATTGAGACCTTTGAGATTACCACTGATAATAGATATAGTGTTTTTTACAATCTAGAGGATGTTTTAGGAAGTACGACGAGTTGGACAAATGAATCTTATTCAAATTATCATGGGATTGATAGTATCTTTTCAAGTGAAGTGAAGCAGGACTAGTGGATTGACAATATGTTTACAAAGTGCATACAGTGTGGTATGATTTGATCAGAAAGGATGGTTATTAATATGGCGAATGTAAGTACTAATATTAGAATTGACGATGAGATAAAAAAGAAAGCTGCAGCTATTTTTGCTGAACTAGGTATGGATATGAGTACGGCTGTAAATATTTTTTTGAGACAAACAATCAGATACAATGGAATTCCTTTTGAACTAAAGATTGATAATCCGAATGAAGAGACTTTAGAAGCGATTCGTGAAGTTGAAGCTATGAAAAAAGATCCTACGTTATCTAAATCGTATACGGATGTTGATTTGATGATGGAGGAATTGCTTAAATGATCTATGAAGTAAAACATACTACAAAGTTTACGAAAGATCTAAAGCGAATACAAAAGAGAGGGTATGATGTTTCACTTCTAACAGAGGTTATTAAGAAATTAGCGATTGGAGAAGTATTACCTCTTAAAAATAAAGACCACCCTTTGACTGGGAATTTTGGATACCTCAGAGAGTGCCATATAGCACCCGATTGGTTGCTTATTTATGAAAAGTCGGAAGAAACACTTGTTTTATATTTAACAAGAACAGGAACTCACAGTGATTTATTTAATTGATGATAGGTGTGATTTATGGATAAAAATACTAGATAAAAAGGGGCGTGGCGACACGTCCCTTTTTTCTGTATAAGCGCTTGACAAAATTGTTTACAATTAGTAAACTAAAGAAAAAGGTTTACTGATTGTAAACAGAAGGGGCGAAAAAGTATGACAGAATATAGACTAGGTGAAATAGAAATGCGCTTTGCAGATATTATATGGGAGCATGAGCCTATAGCTTCAGGCGAGCTTGTCAAGCTTGCAGAAAAAGAGCTCACGTGGAACCGTTCTACGACTTATACGATTTTACGTAGATTGAGTGAGAGAGGCTTATTTAAAAATGAGAATGGGCAAGTATGTTCGTGTGTAACAAAGGAAGAGTTTGTGGGGGCTAAGAGCGAGCAGTTTGTGGAAGAGACTTTTTCAGGATCTTTACCAGGTTTTTTGGTGGCCTTTGCTAAGAGAAAGAAAATATCTGCCAAGGAATTAGAAGAAATACAGGAGTTTATAGAAGCATACAAAGAGGAAGTATAAAAGTTTTTCAGCACAAAGTGCTTCAGAAAAGAGGGGATATGCAGGGAATATTTACACAGGTATTAGAAATGAGTATGACAGCAAGTGTTATCATAGCAATTGTATTGGTGTTACGAGTTTTTTTGCAAAGGGTACCGAGAATTTTTTCGTATGCACTTTGGATAGTGGTAGCAGTTCGTCTATTATGTCCAATATCTTTTGAAAGCGCGATTGGCATCTTACCAAGTGATGCGCAAGGGGTTTCCATAGAGGCGGTTGAACAGGTGTCTGTTCCACAGATGAGCGTAGGGGAGGAAGTCATAACTAATACAGTTGATTTGATGATTCCTATGACAATAAATCAAGCGAGTACGGAACAAGGTGCGCTTAATTGGATGGAAATTACTACTTGGATTTGGATGTTTGGAATGGGAAGTCTACTAGTTTACTGCTTTGTGGTATGGGTTAAGCTACGCAGAACATTAGTTGGCGCAGTTGAGATAGATGAGGGGGCTTATCTTGTAGATCATATTCCAACTCCTTTTGTTCTAGGTGTTATAAAGCCGAAGATTTATGTCCCTTGTGGTTTGTCTGAGGTAGAGAGGGAATTGGTTATTACCCATGAAAGAATTCATATCAAACGTTTGGATTATATAGCGAGGTTATTTGCTTTTGTGGCTTTGACAGTGCATTGGTTTAATCCATTTGTTTGGGTGGCGTTTATAGTATCCGAGCGAGATATGGAGCTTTCTTGTGACGAGGCTGCTGTGAAAGGTCTCAGTAAAGAAAAGCAACTGCTATATGCAGAAACGCTATTTACAATTGCGACAGGTAAAAGATTATTTCATGTAACACCGCTAGCATTTGGGGAAGGAAGTCCCAAGGCGAGAATTAAAAATATTCTACATTATAAAAAGCCGACGGTGTGGATTGTTGGCAGTATGGTTGTGGTGATTAGTATAGTAAGCGTATGTCTGATGAGTAACCAGAAAAGTGAGGATAATTCATATCAAACTGCAAAGGAACATTTGCAAGAGGTTTGTAGGGAGTATCTTGGTATAGATTTGCTTGAATCAGAAGAAGAGAAGATACGTGATGTGATTGCAACCGAAGAGGATATCTCTAATGTATTTCAAACGGTTATACTAGACGATACGTATGAAATAACCTTGAAAGCTGTACCGAGTGAATTATATGAAATGCCAAAGGTTGGGGCTGTTGCGATGCATTGTATTGTTTCGTATCAATCAACGGATGGGGGTATGCAACAAATTGAGCTTGAAAGTGGTGGTACTGGTTATCCTGTTAGTTATAATGAAACAGGGATTTTAGTACAATCAAATTATTATGCTACAGTATATGGGATTTTGAGTGATGGAAGCTTTGGCTTGAAGGAAAGTGTATATATGACAAAAGATGTAAATGGAGACTTAGCCTATGAATATGCATCTGGGACATTTGTAGAAAAAATAACAGAAGATGAGTATCTAGAGACGATTGGGAAAATAGTGGATTATAAATTTACTCCAGTTGTTTTTGAGTAGGATAGGAAGGAAGGGTGAAAAAAATTTGATCAAAGAACGCTTCGACATGGAGGGAGTTATGAAAATGCAGAAACGAGCAGCCGATTACGGCATTCAAGTAGGGAAGCTTAAAAAAGGTGCTAGAAATAAAATAACAGATGTAGCTGGTGTGACAGTGGGGCACTGCACAGTGGATACCGAGAACCATAAGACAGGCGTAACGATGATTATGCCTTGTGAGGAAAATACGTTACACCACAATCTTCCAGCAGCAGCGTTTGTGCTAAATGGATTTGGTAAGACTGCGGGACTTGTACAAATCGAGGAGCTCGGTACGATAGAAAGCCCAATCGCAATGACAAATACATTAAATGTAGGGAAGGTTCATGATGCGGTTGTGGAATATTTATGTAGAAAAGAAGAGTCGGAGGGAGGCAAGGCTACTACGCTAAACCCTATTGTAACAGAGTGTAATGATTCATCCCTAAACGACATTAGACATAGAGCTGTCGGTGAAAAAGAGGTGTTCGAAGCAATTGAGCAAGCGAGTGAGGATTTCTTAGAAGGTGCAGTGGGGGCTGGAACAGGTATGATATGCCACGGATTAAAGGGTGGAATCGGCTCTGCATCTCGCGTGATGGACGTGGATGGTAGAGACTATACCCTAGGCGTGCTTGCACTAGCCAATTACGGAGCTATGTCAGATCTTACAATAGCGGGAGAAAATATCGGAAAAGAATTAGCAAAGAAATTAGAAAACACACCAGTGGACAAAGGCTCTTGCATCATCGTAATCGCAACGGATTTACCACTTGATACAAGACAACTAGGACGTGTAGCAAAGAGAGCATCCGTTGGACTTGCGAGACTAGGATCCTTTATAGGGCACGGAAGCGGAGAGGTTTTCATCGCTTTTTCGACGGCGAATGCAATAGACCCAAGTGATAAGGCTATGATTCGTGAGACGAAGTCATTTCGAGAGGGGGATATGGATCTAGCGTTTCGTGCAGTAGCAGAATGTGCAGAAGAAGCCATCCTCAATGTTCTTTTTACGGCAAAAACAGTGACAGGATACAAAGGAAAGAAAGTATACGGACTCACCGATGTATTGTAGGTAAAAATAGTAGGTTTCACGATTTATGTTGAAAGATATCGATAAAAGGAGTAGAATATAAAATAATTATAAATTTTTGGCAAAGTAAGCGAAAGCTTACGACGCAAAGCTATAGGGTCTAAAGCGAAAGCTATGACAGCCAGTTGCCGCTTGTTTTTGGACGTTTCCGAAAACAGGGCGGCTTTTTGTGCGTTAAAATGCAAAATTACAAAAAAAATCGAAGGATTGGAGGCGTGAGCCATACGATGGAACAAAACAAAAAAATTCGCCTTGGCGACTTGTTAGTTGAACGTGGGAGAGTTTCAGAAGCACAGCTTCAAGAGGCATTATCTCTTCAAAGTAAGACACACAAGCAATTAGGTTCTTGCCTTATGGAGCTTGGATATATTACAGATAATGATATCGCAGATGTTTTACATCTACAGCTAGGGATTCCTCGCGTGAGCCTTAGAGGTATCGAGATTGAGGCTGATCTTGTAGGTAGTATGAATGGTGCAGTACTTCGTAAACACAATGTACTTCCTATTGAATATAGTAAAGACTACGCGAATGTACTTATTTTGGCGATGTCTAATCCACTTGATATTGCAGCGCAGGATGATATCGCGATGATTTCTAATTGTGAAATAGAGCCTAGAATCGCAACAGTAAGTGAGATTAATACAGTTTTAGATAAATATTTTGGTTCTTCAGAAGCAATGTCGGCAGCACAACAGTACGCAAGAGAGCGTGAGGCTATCGTACAGCAGCTAGAACAACAAGAGGCTTCACAGCAGGCTGAGCTTGAAAATGCTCCGATTGTACAGCTCGTTCGAACAATCGTAGAACAAGCTGTTAGACAGCGTGCGAGTGATATTCATATTGATGCACTAGAAAAGCGTATCAGGGTTAGATACCGTATCGATGGTTCCCTTGTAGAACAGATGCTCTATGACATCAACCTTCTATCAGCCGTTGTGGCACGTATCAAGATTATGGGTGAAATGGACATCGCAGAGAGACGTAAGCCTCAAGATGGACATATCAATATGGTCATCGATAGAATCAGCTATGACATCCGTGTATCCGTACTTCCATCCGTATTCGGTGAAAAGGTCGTTATGCGTATTGCATCAGCGACAGCTCTTATGAAAAAGAAAACAGAGCTTGGCATGAGATCTGAGGAGCTTGATGTGTTTAACCGTATGCTTAAGCACCCGAATGGTATCTTGCTCGTAACAGGACCTACGGGTAGTGGTAAATCTACTACATTATATGCATCCCTTGCAGAACTTAATAAAGAAGACGTAAATATCATCACAGTTGAGGATCCAATCGAGGGTGTTGTACCTGGTGTAAACCAAGTGCAGGTAAATGAAAAGGCAGAGCTTACCTTTGCATCAGCACTTCGCTCTATCCTACGTCAAGATCCAGATATCATCATGATTGGTGAGATTAGAGATTACGAAACAGCATCTATTGCCGTTCGTGCATCTATCACAGGACATTTCGTGGCTAGTACACTACATACGAATAGTTCATCGGCTACTGTATCGCGTTTGCTTGATATGGGCGTAGAATCTTACATGCTCGCAGATTCTTTGATTGGAGTTGTTGCCCAGCGATTGATTCGTAGACTATGCACCTCATGTGCAGAGTCACATATGGCTACTGAGAGTGAAAAACTCATGCTTGGCGTCGATGTAGATGAAGAAATCGAAATCAAAGAAGCGTGTGGTTGTCCACTTTGTAGCAATACAGGCTACTACGGACGTATCGGTGTATTTGAGATGCTTGAGATGGGACCTGAAATTCAAAGAGTAATCGCGAAGAACGGTTCGACATCTGAGATTCGAGATGTTGCAGTTGAAAATGGTATGAGTACCTTGAAAATGAGTGCTGCTCATTACGTAAAAGAAGGTATGACGACTATTAGTGAGATGATGAAGGTTGCCTACGATTGATGTAGGTATTTGATGGGGGAGAGATATGTTCGACTTTGAAACACTACTTCGTATGGCGGTAGATCAGGGTGCTTCAGATATACACTTGAGTACAGGTGTTAATCCTACTGCACGTATAGATGGAATACTAGTGCCACTTACAGAAGATAAAATGATGCCTGCAGATATACAGACTTTGGCAGAAAGTATTATGAGTAAAACACAAAAAGACATACTTGAGCAAGAAGGGGAAGTTGATTTTGCACATTCTCAACCTAGCGTTGGAAGATTTCGTATCAATGTGTTTCACCAACGCGGTTCCTATGCAGTCACTGCTAGAGTTCTGAATTTTTATATTCCAACACCAGAAGAACTACATGTTCCAGAAGCTGTGATAGAGACCTGTAAGCTTAAAAGAGGTCTTGTACTCGTAACAGGAGCCACCGGTAGTGGTAAATCGACTACCCTAGCTAGCCTGATTGGTAGGATTAATGAAACGAGGAATGCACATATCCTCACCCTAGAAGACCCTATCGAATACATACATAAACACAATAAATCTATCGTAAACCAACGAGAAGTTGGCAATGATACCAAGAGCTTTCCAAATGCACTACGATCGGCACTTAGACAAGATCCAGATGTTATTTTAGTAGGAGAGATGCGAGATTTAGAGACTATTTCCATCGCCATTACAGCTGCAGAAACAGGACACCTCGTTTTTTCTACACTACACACCTCGGGCGCAGCCAATACCATAGACCGTATCGTGGATGTATTTCCACCATACCAACAACAACAAATTCGAACACAGCTTGCAGACGTCGTTGAATGCATCGTATCTCAACAGCTCATACCTACCAGAGAAGGTGATGGACGCGTAGCAGCCTTTGAAGTCATGATTGGCAATAGCGCCATTCGCAATAATATCCGCGAAGGCAAGACCTTCCATATACAGTCTGCCATGCTCACCAATGCAAAAATGGGCATGAAGACCATGGACGATGCACTACTAGAATTATACGAAAGAGCAGCCATCACTAGAGATCAAGCACTCGCTTTTTCACAAGATAGCGTAGCACTTAGTAAGCGCCTCTTTTAAATATGATAGGAACTAATTCTAAAGCCCTTGTTTGATATCACCACTTCTTGTCGCGATATCTATATACAGCTTAGAGAGGTACGCTTTCGCTACACCTCGTTCGGATATCCGTAAAGCTGTATATAGATATCGCGAGGAAGAAGAAGTGACATCTAAAAGAGCTTCAGAATCAGTTTATATACACATAAAAAGGCGATTAAGTGCAATGCAATTATTGTGAGAAGTGAGCAGTATATAAAAAAGAGCTTTAAAAGAAGATAGACAATAGAGAACAGGGAGAGATAACGTGGCTAATTTCAAATATGTAGCCCTTAATAGTAAGGGTAAAGAGAAAAAAGGACAGCTAGAAGCGGTAAATAAAGACCAGCTATCCCAACAACTAAAACAAGAAGGCCTCATGCTGGTAAAATGCACGGAGCTTGCGGATAGAGAACAAGACACCGGTATCAGCCTTGATATGGAAATCGAGCTAGGCTCTGGCAAGCCATCTCCTAGAGATATGGCCGTTTTTTGTAGACAATTCGTCAGCATCGTAACAGCTGGTGTACCTATTACAGCAGCCCTAGAAATGCTCGCAGAGCAGACAGAGCACCAAAAGCTCTCAAAAGCCATCGCATACTGTGCAACCTCTATCCAAAAAGGTAGCTCACTATCACAAGCCATGCAGGAAAGACCAAAGGTCTTTGATAACCTACTCATTACCATGGTAGCAGCAGGTGAAGTAGCCGGTAACCTAGAAATTGCCTTCGAAAGAATGGCAGTTCAATACGAAAAAGATGCAAAGATCCGTGCTTCTATTAAGAAAGCATCCATCTACCCAATTGCAGTTTGTATCGTTGCAGTAGCCGTTATCATGGTACTACTCATCTTCGTAATACCAAACTTCGAAACACTCCTAACAGACCTTGGCACCGAACTACCATTCATAACCGTTATGGTACTTGAACTTGGTGACTTCGTACAAGCATACTGGTACCTCATCCTCGTAGCCTTTGCAGGCATTGCATTCTTCTTTACCTACTTTGCAAAGACAGAGTCTGGACAACTCCTATTCGGTAAAATCCAACTCAAAATACCACTACTTGGAGCACTCACTACCAAAAGCGCATCCGCTAGAACCTGTAGAACACTCTCTACACTACTCGCAGCAGGCGTACCTATGGTTGAAGCTATCGAAATCGTAGCCAATACCATGGATAACATATACTACAAAGAAGCACTCTTTACCGCAAGAGACGACGTATCAACCGGCGCACCACTTTCCGAGCCACTCGAACGCGTTGGACTCTTCCCACCACTCGTTTACCACATGGTCAAAATCGGTGAACAAAGCGGTGACATCGACGGCATGATGACCAAAATCGCCGACTACTACGACGAAGAAGTTGAAGAAGCAACAGCAGCACTTATGGCAGCCATGGAACCAGCCATCATCGTTGTACTCGCACTCATCGTCGGCACCATCGTAATGGCAGTTATGCTCCCTATGATGGAAATGTATAGCGCACTAGATAACCTCTAAGCCTATACCCAACACACGATGTTACTCTCTGCTACTAGAAGGGGCTTTAGCAGACGTACATATAAATTTATGAGGATACCACATACTAAACCGTATTGCGCCGAAGCACACAAATACCCACTAACAGTATCCCTGCAAAATGCTTCAAATTTTCTGAAAAAGAGAGGAATATAAACATGAAAAATAACCGTGAAAATAACAAAGGTTTTACACTCGTAGAACTTATCATCGTAATCGCTGTACTTGGTATCTTAATGGTAGCTTTAGTACCTCAATATATCACATACGTAGAACGAGCTAGACAATCAAACGATGTTCAAGTAGCAAAAAATATCGAAGAAGCTTTGGAAATCGCTGTTCTTGACCCTCAAAATGAATTTGCAGGCGTGTCATTTGAACTTACATGGAATACAAGTGCAGGTGGAGCACTAACAGTTAATCCAACTACAAGTGGTGTAACAGGTAGTACTGATATTGCAGATATTCTTGACGATGTACATACAGTTATTGGAAATCCTGTAGATGCTGCTACAAGCGATGCTGGAAGTACGACATCATTTGTTTGTGAAGTTGCTGATAACGGTACAGTAACTACTACATGGAGTGCAGAACTTGGATATGATGTTGTAACTCCATAGTCTATATGCATATTTTTCCACCACCCAACTCCCCTACTTGGGTGGTGGACTTAAAAACTCTTTAGAGTTTTTTTGCATGCTTAGAGTTTATCCTTCTGACCATACAAAAGCATTCTAATGCACTTTGCTTTTCACCACTTGCGCAGTTCCTACTACAGGCTGATGAGCACTAAGTATATATAGCGAAAGTTCTATGCTTCACACTTCTGTGTAGTTTGGTTTATGCCTTCTATCTACACAGTTGAGATTGTAAAATGGGTATCTATACCATTTGCAAGCAAGTATTTGAGAGCCGTCGCTCCTTGGATGATGTTTTTCAATCATCTTAGTAGCGTAACGAGCGAACTATAGCGCAAGCGTGCTTGTGCAAATTTGTATTGATATCCATTTTATCAACAACAACCTCACATAGATAGAAGACATAAACCAAACAAGACAGAAAGGGGAAACAATATGGAACTTTTGCTATATATATACGTAGCCTTATTAGGTCTCGTAGTAGGAAGCTTTTTAAATGTGTGTATTTTGCGCATTCCAAAAGGAGAAAGCATTGTAACAACCCCATCCCACTGCTTTACCTGCAAGAAACCCCTCAGATGGTGGGAACTCATACCTGTTTTTAGCTGGCTCTGCCTCCGTGGCAAATGCGCACGCTGCAAAACCAAAATATCACCACAATACCCGATCATAGAAGCCACAAACTGCTTACTATGGCTACTCGTTTACTACATACACGGCATGACCCTAGACACCATACTAGGCTGCCTCCTAACATCTGCACTCTTAGTACTATCCGTAATTGATGCTAGAACAAGAGAAATACCCATACAGCTGTCAGCCTTCGTGGCAATACTTGGACTCATAAGATTCCTACTCCACATAGAAAACTGGCAATCACACCTACTAGGACTACTCGTAGTAGCAGGCTTTTTATACCTCCTACTCGTCCTATCACACGGAGCTGCCATAGGCGGTGGCGACGTCAAACTCATGGCAGGTAGCGGACTCTACCTTGGACTAACACCCAACCTACTCGCATTCTTCCTAGGATGCACCGTTGGCTCGATAATCCATATTATCCGCATGCGCTTCTTTGGAGCAGCCAGAGACCTTGCTATGGGACCATACCTAGCAGTAGGCATATTCATCTCCATGCTAATCGGAGATGACCTCATCAACTGGTACATAAGCCTACTTTGTTAATAAAAAAATAATATTTGTGAAAGCTCCATTTTCATCGTTTATATTGTCTTGGTACCTATATTATACTTTTATTCGGGTATTTGTGAACCGTCGCTCCTTGGATGATGACTTTCAATCATCTTAGTAGCGCTACGTGTGAACTATAGTGAGAGCGTGCCCGCCTAAAGTTTAATATAGGTACCAGGATAACAGTTACCTAAGAAAATGGAAGTTTCACAGTTATTTCATATAGATATAGTCATTTATTAGCCTTTTTGTAATATGTGAATACCTGTACAAGCTGTTGCTATAACACTTGTAGCAGGTATTTCTGGAGCCGTCGCTCCTTAGATGATGCCTTCTAATCATCTTAGTAGCGCTACGGCGAACAATAGCGCAAGCGTGCCTGCGAAGCAATGAAGCAATACAGAAAGCTTTATACAGGCCTACACATACGTAGAGAGAGGCCAATAAATGACTATAACAAGGAAAAAAGAGGGAGAGAGAATAGATGGCAGGGAAAAGACTTAATATTGAGGTTGGAGATCGCTTGACGAAGATTTGTATCGCAAAAAAGCATGGAAAAGGTGTACAAGCATCAGATAATATCACATTTCCAACTCCAGCAAATAGCGTTATGGATGGAGATATCGTAGACCCACAAGGACTAGCACAGGCACTAAAAGCACATTTAGAATTAAATGACATCAAAAACGTTGAAGAAATGGTAGTAATCTTAGACTCTGCGAAATTTGCAAGTCGTGAGGTTTTACTTCCACCAGTGAAAAAGAAGATGCTTGATGTGGTTATTGAGGAAAATGTAGGTTCTTATTTCCCAGTAGATTTGGCAGACTACAAGGTGGCTTATACGGTACTAGAACAAGTTAAGGGTGAAGAGCCAGGCGTTAGAGTGCAAATAACAATCGCGCCAAATGCATTACTTACAAATTGCGTAAGATTTGCAGAAACCTGTGGTATTCGTCTCGTTGCAATTGATGCTATGAGCAATAGCCAATACCAAGTACTAAAGGGTCTTGTTGCGGCTGGTGCTACAATGGCTGTTAACGTTGGCGTTAGTAGAACGATTGTTACCTTTATGAAGGATGGCAAGCTTTTATTACAGCGTAATATCCCAGTTGGTGGCGAAAGCTTGATGAGAGAAGCACTTGCAGCACAGGCTAACGCTGGTATAGACTTTTTCAAGGTGCTTCAGCGCGTGGAAAGTCACAGATGGATGGAAGAAAACGACGTTTCTATAGGAAATACAGATTTAGGACGTTTTAATGCAAGTGTTGCAAGAGCACTTGATTATTTTAATAGTTCAATACAAGCGGAAGAACTTGCAAGAATTGTAGTATTTGGATCATGCTCAGGTATCATTGGGCTAAAAGAATCACTTGCACAAGAATTAGCAAAGGACACACTGTTCTTATCAGAAATGAAGGGCGTGGAGAAGCTTATAGATACCGACATTCCTGATTTATATGCGACTTGTCTTGGCACATCGATTGAATGCTTAGAGCTTTTATCACCAGAGATGCTTCGTAGAATCAAAGTAAACAATACCAATGGTTCAGTACTAAGCTCTATCCGATTAGGCTTATTTGTACTAATTGCAGGTACCCTAGGTGGTGGCGCGATGGCAGGCTTTGCGTATTTAGAATATGAGGACGCACTCGCAGAGCTTACAAAGACAGAAAATAGAATCGAAGAGCTTTCCTATGTAGAAGAGGTATACGTAGCTTCTTTGGAATATGATGCAATGCGCAAAAATATCGAAGTACTAGAAACCTACGGAAATGAAAATAACAATGCAAATCTAAGAGCTTTTATGGAAGAGCTTGAAGATAAGATGCCAAGCAACCTCATTGCCCTCACAGCGGACTGTACCAATGAAAGCGTGTCCATGAGCGTAGAGGTTGAGACAATGGATGAAGCCGCAGTTGTTATTTCACAGCTTCGTACCTTTGAAAGCCTAGACAAAATCCAGGTGAGCACGATTGAAGAAACCTACAACGACGTTGGAAGCGCAGTCGTTAGATTTACGATTATGTGCGGATATGTTACAGAAGAAACTGTTATAGTTCCAGTAGAACCTACAGATATGCAGTGGAACTCAGTATACTCAACAACCAATTAAGGGGGAAACATAGATGAAAACAAGAAATTTAAATTTAATTATGTTATTAGCTGGGTTGTTGATTTTTGCAGTACTGTTACTAGCAGTAAAAAACCCATATGAAACAAAGGCTGCAGAGCTTGTAAGTGAAAACAATAGCTTACAACCACAGCTTGAAACATTAGAAGAACATTATTCCAATGTTGATGCCTATGAACTGAATATTATAGAAGCAGGAGAATACATTGATGACACGATTACGTATTACCCTGGTGCGATTACAGAAGAAGAATTCCTTGTGTGGATTCTTGACTGGGAAGATAGAATCGGCCATGACGTATCTATGGTAAACCTAACATCTGGCTATGGACTTTATACCTTCCCTTGCTACGTAGGCTACGAGGATACCCTCGTTGATATCACAGCCAGCGTTATTAAGACTGATTTAGAAGCTACCATTTCCTATACCGCATTTAAAGATAGCCTTGACTATATTTATGATGACTATTACGTAACATCCCTAGACTCCGTGAGCCTAGCATACAACACTGAAACTGGCCTACTAAGTACGAGCTACGCACTTAGCAAATATTACCTAGCCTATGAAGGCGCACCATATGATCCAGATAGCATGCCTACCGTAAACAAAGGCGTAAGCAACCTATTTAGAGCAGAATAACTTTATAACATATAGGTGATTACAAAACATCTATTTTATGTATCTGCTCCTGTGTCCGTGCATCTATATATAGCTTTAAAGAGGTACTAGCGAAAGCGTACCTCGTAAGCTATATATAGATACACCGACTAAGAAAAAGTTAGAAAAAATAGAAGCTTTGCAATCACCGAATACAATAACGTACAGAGAGGAGGGGTCATTTGAAGTCATTTGAAAAAAACAATCAAGGTATGACATTGATAGAGCTATTAGTGGCAATATTCATACTTGGCATTATCGTAGTACCCCTATTTCTAGCTTTTTCAACCTCAGCAAAGACGACGTATCGCACAAGAGAAATCGCAGATGCGACCTTACTTGCTGAGAACATAGCAGAATATTTAATAGGCAGTGATTTTGATACAAATACCATTGCTGCAGTAAATACAGGATTTACAACAGAGCTAGGAGGTACTTCTAGTATTGACATCACAAGCCTTACTGATACAAATGTCTTGTTTTCAGCGGTAGATGATAGTACAACGACTTCATTTGTGTTTGAGCTCGAAGATGTTGTGCAAGGTACAACGACGCTAGATGCAAAGGTTACGCTTGATCGCAGCACTTCAACAGCTTCTACGATTAATAGCACCTTACTCGCAGATAGTGCACAGGCTGATATTATGTTTGCACAATCAAAAGGTGCAGGTGTGACGTCTGACCCAGATATATTATCCTTTAAGGATTTTGTATCAGCGGCAAAGCTAGCAGGTGTAACAGTTCCTGTCACAACCTATGATGATGCGGCACTTGCATCACTTGCAGACTTATCGGAGAATGGACTTACAGCGAATCGTACGATTAGCATAGCCCTTACCAAAGATGAGGCACCTTCAGATACAACGGATACCATGGCAGAGTGGGCGATTGTGATTACCTATAGCTATGAATATAGCTATGGTGCTTTTAGCAATGAAAAATCCTATGAGGTTATTTCGGACACCTTTGAATTATTAGAAACAGAAATCCCAAATATCCAAGTATTATTCTTCCCGTGGTACCACGGCGAAGAGAATATTTATATTTATAATGACAATCAATTCAATGCAAAGGATGCAAGCTTTAATATTTATCTAGCGAAACAAAAGCATACCGATGAGGATTTTGATTTAGCTGAGTATGAGATGAGCTATGGTTCTGAAAGTACGAATCCTATTGACGTGAGACTTTATAATGAAAAGTCGATTGCGGCAGGTGGCACACCAAAGGTATATTCCAATATTGCTACGAGATTTGAGAATTCTGGGGTTACAGGTACGATAGGTGAAGCTACAAGCTATAGGATATACCAGCTAAGCTTTTTCTATAAGGATGCAGACTTTGAGAGTATGGAGTCGTTATTAGTAGAAACAGCTAGAAATCGCTATTATGATATTCAGATTGATTTGAGCTTAGATGGAGACACAGCTTCCATTTACCAATTAGAAACATCAAAATTACAGTAACAAAAGGAGGCGCTTAGATTGTTAAGTAGCAAAAAAGAAATCAAAGAATTACTACAACAAAATAAAGGCTCAGGTGTCGTTTCTGTATTGGTCGCTATGATGTTTCTTACTATTTTAGGTATCATCGTCATGTATTTGTCCTATACAGGATTTCTCATGAAGATGACAGAGCGCGAAGGCACGGATAATTTCTATCAGGCAGAGGCTGCGATGAATGTTGTGCGTGCACAGGTACAGACAACGGTGAGTGATAGTATATCTATAGCGTATAATGATGTACTTTCACAGTATTCAAGCGAATCAGAAAATCAGTTTCAGGAGTTTTTTAAAACAGCTTTTTATGAATATGAATACGAATATACTGAAGCTACAGGTGCTGCTTCTTCCTATAAAAACCTTTTTCCACAGTATGGAACAAGTGCATTATTAACAACTACACCTACTCTGGCTGAATACTATGATGTAAGCGTGTTTGAGCAACTATTTGAGGATATGGGAATCTTAAATGTCACAGTTTCTGTTGCAGAAACTAGCAGATATACCGCTTCTGGTTCATCAAATACTAGTTATGGCATAGTAGAGGTAGGAACAGATGCAATCAGCTTAAAAGGTATTTGTGTTACCTATACAAACCCAGAGACTGGATATGCAACAACGATTCAATCGGACATCGCTTGTATAATCCCTGAGTTTTACGCATCGTCACTTGGATATAGCATAACAACTGTACCTAACTTTGCACTGATTGCACAGGATGCTATTACAAAAGATGCTGGTAATAGTGAACTTACCATAGATGGCAATGCCTATGCAGGTAGTTTGTCTATAGGAGGACTAGCTACCAGTGCTGATTGCTCATTTAGTGTAACAGGAGGTTCTTTGATCGTTGGTGGTGATACTAAGATTTATAATAGAGCTACCTTTATGATTGATGAGAGCGCAGATGTATGGACAGAAAATATATTGCTCGAAGGTGGAGTTTCTAGCGCGGATACTGAAAATAGTAGTAGTGTTACACTAGAGGGAACGCTCTATGTAGCGGACGATTTAGAATTAAATGGAGATGATACAAAGGTAGCTACGACTGGAACATCTGCTAGCTATTATGGCTTTGGAGATGGCACATCTAGTATTGTCATCAATGGTAGAAGTACAGAAATAGATTTAGATGGTATTTCGGAACTAATGCTTGCAGGCTATAGCTTTATTAATACATCAACTACTTCTGGTGTTATGATGGGTGAATCGGTATCAGTGAAGAGTAATCAGTTACTATACCTAGCACCTGTAGATATACTAGGTGGCACGGTGAGTAGCAATCCTGTTGTTTATGCAGATACAGATATAGTACCAGATGATATCACTGCCCCTTCAGCTTTTTTAGTGAATGGAATTGAAATTTCTACAGATACGAAAATCCAAACATTTACATATGTACTTACTAATGGCTATAAAGCAAAATACTATTATCTTGATTTTAACACTATTGAGGATGCAAACGCATATTTCACAGCGTATTTCACAACTTACCCAGAGTCTATTGAGGATTACATATCACTTTACACGGATGGCATTCAACTACCAGACGATATCACAATGAGTGGAAATGCACTAGAAGTTACAGAAAATGAAGAAGAGGTAATTACAGGTCTTATTGCTGCTGCAAGTGATACTGCAAGAGATCAAATGGAACGAGATGCAGAGATGATGCAATATACCTATGCACAGCTTTGTAAGACACTTTCAACGACTGTGACAAGTACGACTGTGAATAATCCATACGAATATATCGTTGATGTGGATGCATTAGGCACATTTATCATGAGCCATTCAGGTTCGAATCAATTTGCATTTATAGATACAAACGGCGCTGTAGTAGCTATGTTAATAGATAACGATAGTTCTACCGCAGAGGACTATATTGTTGAAGATAGTGCTCCTGCTATTATATTAGCAACTGGAAATGTAACGATTAATGCGCGTGATTATACGGGTATGATTATAGCGGGAGGGACTATAAAGCTTAATACGACCGCGAAAACTATTACAGCAGATGAAAATGCAGTAAATGAAGCATTTCAAGGAAAGTACGACGGTGACACTGCTTTTTATACCTTGCTCAACTCAGATGTAGTAGGTAGTACAGAGTCGAGTGCTACAGCACAGGAATATACATGGGATTTAGACGAATTAGTAATATATGAAAATTGGAAGCGCTCATAACGCGAGGAGGATGAACATGCAAAGAGATAATAGAGGGTTTTCTCTAGTTGAAGTCATGATTACAGTAATGATTTTTGCGATTTTAGTTGCAGGTGCAGTTTCTTCTACGAATCTCGTTTATTCGGGCAATGCGAAGCAAGCAGCAAATGATTTTTGTTCGCTCCTTACGAAGTGCCGTGTTAACACGTTGAATGGCGCAGATAGTCCATATATCGAGCTTTACAAGGATACATCGGGTTCCTATATAGCAAAGGTGTATGAGAAGGTTCCAGATGCAAGTGCAAGTGATGGATATACTTATGAGGTGAATCTAGAACGTGAGCTTACGAATGTTTCAGTTACCTATACAGTAAAGAACGGTGCTGACATTAATCTGGCGACGGATGCACTTCAGCTTACCTTTGATCGTGAAACAGGAGCATTCTCGTTAGTGGACTATGATGGTGACGGTTATGGAAATGGTGCACTTACAGAAGGTGAGTGTACGTATATAAGCTTCACATCCAGAAACAGTACCTATCGGGTACAATTAAATTGGCAAACAGGATATTCGGAAGTAGTCAGGTAGAGGTAGGAGCGTATGAAAAATAAAATGGAAAAAAGTACGAATAAAGGCTTTACCTTAATTGAGGTTATGGTGTCTGTTGCAATATTATCGTTTGTTATGCTTGGAATTATGTTCTTTATGACAACCGGTTCAAAGCTATATGCAATGGTGAGCTATAAGCAGGCTATGTTAACAGAATCGCAGCTACTCATGGCACAGATTAATGATAAATTGATGGATTGTAATGAAGGAATCGCATGGGACGATAGTGCGGATACACTCTATATCGTGCAAAAAACAGAGGGAGAGACTGAGGATTCCTATCAGATACATTATTATAAGCTAGACGGTACAGATTTACTTTATAAAACAATCACAGGGACATCAGCAGATCTTGCTGGAATAAATGATATAAAAGCTGCATTTGACTTGATTTCAGATGATACTGCAAAGCTAGCTGAATATTTGGATACTTTTGAAATAGAGATTTCTTTGAAGGATGGAGAAATCGTAGATTCCGTAGAGGTAACAACGGGCTTTGCGCGTGGTGGCGAAGCGTATAAAGGAACACAGATGATTTATATGAGAAATCAACCGATTATATCATCTGCAGTGAATGCAACAATCGATGTCTTGATGGATGAATTAACCGAGGAGTAGGATAGAGAGAGGTAGAGCTGATTATGAAAAAACAACATCATATGCAATTTCATAGGGGAAATGTAAAATGGATGCGAAGATCACTTTGTATCTTACTTTCGTTGTGCCTTTTGGTCACAGGTATACAGCTAACAATAAATGCTGTTGAAAAAACGGATGATGATACATCCATTGTATCCCTAAGTGCGATTGAAGAATTGAAGGAAAATTATACATCAACGGGTGCTACCTTTACGATTCTAGAGGTTGTGCCTACACTTGGAACTGGTAGCATGGGGTACTATGTGCCAGGACAAGAGCCACTCAGCTATGGTGGTGAGTATTTTGTTGATAAGTTTAACTTAGCTACTATAACAGGAGCTCTTGAACGTGAAACTGCAGTTGGTGCAATGACTACCGATTTAGAGGATTTGGGTATACTATCAGGAGATGCTGATACAGCACTTTCTACCACTGAAGTGGGCTACACGGAGTATCTTGCAGGTATTACAGCACTAGAGGATATTCCAGAAGAAGCAGTTCGTGTTGACTTAGTGGAGGATGATGCTGATGGAAATAGTATATCTCGAACAGAATCTATCGTGCTAGATGAGGGTGATTTTGAATACAAACAAAATTCCACGGGTGAATTTATTCAAGAAAATAGTGGAGTCACATTAAATAAAGAGAGTGGTAACTATGTTCAAGCGATTGATTATTTTGTATATTCAGCTTCTGATTTATCAGAAATAGATTTTCAGTTTTATTATGTACCAACCTTTGAAGTGTTTGATTTATCTGATATCGAAAATAATGATACATTAGTATCTGAAACCTATTCGGGTAGAGCAATTTATACATATAATACTGATTCGGGCTGTTTTGTGTATTTTGGTAGCCTTGGTGTCAATGACGTCACCCTTGATTTATCTTCGACAGAAACCTATTACTGGGTGAGTAATTTAGATTTGGTGCCTTATGAGAGTGCTGATGAGGCACTACTTGCTGAAACACCAGCGACGATGTCTTTGATGTCAACCAATTCACTTCTAGGTGTCGATACACAGGAGTCAGATAGTGCAACACCTGGATCAAGTGCAGAGGCGAAGAGTGCATCAGCTGGAACAAACGCAGAGGCAAAGAGTGCATCGCAGGGAACAAAAGCAGAGACGAATAATACAATAGTTGAACCAGCACCAGTAGTAAGTAATGCTTTAACATCAATCAGTGATTCCCCAAATGCTTATGTGGCTGTCGGAGACTTTGTTAAGGTTACAGA
This sequence comes from Lachnospiraceae bacterium, assembly GCA_044425805.1. GTDB lineage: Bacteria > Bacillota > Clostridia > Lachnospirales > Lachnospiraceae > RGIG6307. The sequence goes on from JAWXVC010000008.1 coordinate 82,063, forward strand.
TGGCGCTACCAGGTATTTTGATGTAGATAGTGCCTATATCTACCAAGGTGAAAACGAAGGTAACTTTAGTTATGATCCTGATGCAGAGAATGGAAATCCAGAAGTGAAGTATTCTTACATCTACTTGGATGCTGGATTTACGAATAATAACTGGTTTAGACAATATGTATTAGATGACTATTCAGATGATTTTGCAGATTCATTTAACATAGATGTTGTCGAAGTGCTACCTACAGATCTAACGCAGGAGAAGATAGAGGCAGCTAGCCTTGTCGTGTTCTCAGCGGGCTTTAGTTTGGATTTTGATGATACGGCTGATACCTATGCGGATCGTTATACGAATACTAATGATATTAAAACAGAAGTAAATACGTATTTAAAGGGAGCAATTGCAGATGATGGACATAAGGAATTAAAGACACCTATTGTGATTGATGGTAATCTACAGGGTACTAACACGAGCGAATCAAGACTAATACAATTTATTAATATGAGTATTATCGCATTGGTGGATCAGTATGGTACGGATGAGGATACTTTAGAGCCTGCAGAACGCGAAAATATAAATAGATACGGTGCTGCAGAGGGCGGTCTTTACTTTATCGCACAGGGTGATTCCTTTGTTACAAGGTTTATTGCAACACCGTTTGACTTTCCAACGGATGCAAATGGCTATTACACAAATTATTATAGTGAAGTAACATCAACGATTGCATATGAAAATTTTGTCCGTGATACAACGGGTGTTGAGCAGTTAACAGGGCAACCGTCACAGGTCAGCATCGCAACTTCTATCCGTCATATTTTGATGGTAGGTAATCAATTCTCGGTGGAAGCAAAGGAAAGTATTAGAGTATTAGAGATTCAGCCGGCTATATCAAGTGATGATACGAATGCTAATAATGAGCAAGTATTAGATGAAGCGCAGGTTAAGGATTGGTTCCCAGGTGTTGAAGATGTTGAAATCGACAGAATGTGTTCTAGTGAGTTTATTGGTAAGATTGATGACATTACAGAGCTTTATGATGTTGTGTATATAGGTGCGGATTTTGGGAATTTTAATACAAGAACAGATGGAACTGGTCAGGATCAAGAGACGATTGTAGATTACAATGATGATTTGATGGATGGTATGTTTTATACTAATATTGGTGATAGCTTTGAAGTGTCAAGTTATACATTTGTTGGGTTGTTAAATTCAGACTACGCAAATAGTGATTTGCAAAATATTACTACAATAGGTTCTTATTATCCATTGTATAATGATATTGATACGACATATCGTTTTTCGGGGAATGACATAACTACTACAAAGTTAGCTGAATTAAAGACCTTTGTTACTTCAGGTTTCCCAGTTGTAATATCAGATTCACTCGTAGGAACGACAGCGGAGGGTGAAGATCAAATCAGAATAGATCGCGTGGACAAGGCTTCTTATATGTACAACTTTTTATCAGGTGCTATTAGTGAATCGAATGTTTTTACAGTAAATGATTTGGAGAATTCCTTAAATCAAATTCAAGCTGTACAATATTTGAATCTAACAAAACCTAGTATTGTGTTTGCCGATACAGGAACACCTACCGAATATACGAGTGATACACAGCTTAGTGAATCTTTGATTACAGACAATACGGTAGTTTATACCTTTAAAATAGAGAATGCAACAGATGCTACACCAGAAGATACCTTATATAGTGTTGATTTATACATTGATCAGGATGCAGATGGTAGTCATGAGGAAAATGAAATATTATCAGAGTTAACAGTATTTGATATGGATACTAATGTTGAAGTTTCAAGTTCAGAACTTAAGGTTGGTGTTGTCTATAAAGTAAGTAAGGAATTGCCTTCAAGCTATCAAGGATGTATACCATGGAAGCTCGAAGTTTCAATTGTAGGACGAGAAAGCTATCATACCTCTGAAACAGGCTATACCTATATAAAGCCTAGTGATGCTATTGTTATCAAAATCTTACAAATATATGAAACAAATACAGGAAAAATTACTGATAATTATTATTATTCAAAATATATTGAAGAAATGGGAAAAGCAGGTATTTATGACTTACAGATTAGTACTATTACGATTGGTAACTTAAATTCTAATTATACAACAGCAGAGGCTAAATACAATTACTTAAATGATTATGATATGCTTGTACTTGGTTTCGGTGATGGTTATGGTATAAAGTATGATAATGGTGGTTTGAATGCGACTTCTTCTGAAGCGGTAACAAAGTTTATTGATTCTGGAAAAGCAGTTTTATTCGCTCATGATACTTCATCTACCCATAATGTTCCAGTTGATGATTATCCTACAAGCTCTGGAGGTTTAACTGAAGTGTCAGGTTCCACTATTATGGAATGGAAAACTTCTACTGATCAGTATTCAAGTTATACAGCTCCTTCATGGGGTGTGAATGCTGGAGAGTGGCAAGATTCTAATAACAACTTTATTGAGATTCCTGTCAACAATAATGAAGTGTATAACTATGAAGAAGGTGAGTGGGGATGGTGGATTGCCCCAACATCATATGAAACGGGTGAGCTAAGTATCACGTCATATGCGTATACTGCGATAGCCGACTCTACGACTTACGAAGGAACCGAACTTCCGTACTGGGATGCGACATTAGGCCAAACAGGTGAGTGGGGATACTATGCATATACGGCTAACAAACTTAATTGGCATTCACCTATTAGTAATAGCCAGCCATCAGATGATGTATGCTATATTTATTATGATGCTACGAATGATAGTACAGATAATCCTGCGTGGGGATGGTATAAAATAACTGTGAAAAATACTGAAGAAATGCCCGACTTAATCACCTATACCTACTACGAAGGTTCTGAAAACACAACGATTGGTACTTATGAAGTCGTATGGCCTACCTCATATTACTTTAATACTATTATAAGAGATGCGGTTGGTTTAGATAGATATGGTATCACAAATGAACTTTACAGAAGTGACTTTATCTATCCATATGAATATGATGAAAATGGCGATTTACTTAGAGAAGATGGACTCGTAGCAAACGGGTATACTCATATGAATGGTAATGATATCACGTCTGATGATATTGAGAATATATTATCGCAAGGATATTCGATAGCATATCAGCCTACCAGTGAGGAGGATTGGATACTATTGGAAGAAACACAAGGATATGCAACAGGGGATTTAACAGGACGTGGAGTTTCACAGTACAATGCAGTTGCTGATGTTCAATATACGTTTGGTGATCGTACAGAGGCCGTATCACAGGTGAATCAAGGGCAAATCACAACATTTCCGTATAATGTAAATACGAGTGTTTTTGATGAAAGTAGCACGTACGGAAGTACATTTTCAGTATCAAGTACACATCATCAGTATTATCAGCTGAATATGAATTCTGAAGATGTAGTTGTTTGGTACTGTTTGGCGGGTGATGCTATAGCAGGAGACTATGGGAATGATGTAACAAATTTTTATTATATTTATAATATTGATAATGTTACTTATACTGGCGCGGGGCATAATGATGCAGGTGCTTCAACGATATCAGTTGGTGAAGAAGAAGCGAAGCTTTTCATTAACACCATGATTTCAGCCTACCGTGCAGGCCGCGTTAGTCCGACCATCGATCTTGTAGATGAAAATGGCGTTGCTATTGAGAGCATCTTCTTTACAACAGAAGAAACTACAACTGCAGATGTTATTCTTGCTACACAAGGAGTCGCTGCAACAGAGAAGATGATTTCCTTTAAAATCGTGGATAATAACCTTGAAAATCCAGAATCAAGAAAGGTTTCTCTAACATATACTGATTCTAGTGGAGCAGATAGTACGATTTATTATCCTGGCCTTTATGACAGTACAGGAGCAAGTGCTTCAAATGTGAAGCTTGCCAGTAACACGCTTTATACCTTAGCGCTGCCAGATGAGGTGCTGACAGCTTTATCAGATATAGATGAAAATCAGATTACGCTTACCATTACAGTTACGTCGAAGTTCGCGGACGGTGTAGAGTTGAAGGCGGTTGATAGTATCGATATTTTCAAATTAAACCTACAATTACTAGGCTAGTATATTTAAAATACGACTGTAGTAAGAAAAATAAATAGTAGCATATCATCAATACAAAGATGATATGCTACTATTTTTATGTTTTATATTGTATACAGGAGAAAAGGGCGAGTTTCGTGACATTTGAATTTAAAAAGGTGTTGAAAAGGAATTATATTTATATATTTTTTATAAATCGTTCATTATATGTTCATAGTTATATGGGAAAATCGATATATAATACTTGTATACAAGTTGAAAGGCGGTTATCTATATGAAAATGACATTTAGATGGTATGGGACAGATGATGCTGTAACACTCAGCAATATTAGACAAATTCCTAATATGAGCGGTGTAGTAACAGCAGTGTATTCAACCCCAGTAGGTGAGGTTTGGAGTGAAGAAGAGATTCTTAGTTTAAAAGAAACTATAGAAGCTTCTGGTTTAGAGATGGAAGTAATTGAAAGTGTACCTGTACACGAGGATATTAAGCTTATGAGAGGCGATTATCTTCGTTATATTGAGAATTATAAGGAGAATATTCGTAGACTTGGGAAAGCTGGAGTAAAGGTTATTTGCTATAATTTCATGCCAGTATTTGACTGGACTAGAAGTCAGTTAGATAAAGAGCTAGAAGATGGTTCAACAGCATTGGTATTCTACAAAGAACAAGTGGATCAAATGGATCCAGTAAACGGTGAACTTTCACTTCCAGGTTGGGATGCGAGCTATTCAAAGGATCAGATGGCAGAGCTTATCGAAGCATACAAGGTGATTGGAGAAGAAGGATTATGGAAAAATCTCACCTATTTCTTACAAGAGATTATCCCTGTAGCAGTGGAGAGTGACGTTATGATGGCGATTCATCAAGATGATCCACCATGGAGCATTTTCGGCATTCCACGTATTATTACAAATGAAGCAAATATTGATCGTTTCCTCAAAATTGTAGATGTGAAAAACAATGGTCTTACACTTTGCTCAGGTAGTCTTGGTTGTGCAGCATTTAATGATTATCCTGCAATGGTTTACAAATATGGCAGGATGGATAGAATTCACTTCGCACACCTTAGAAACGTAAAGCTTCTTGAAAATGGCTTTGAAGAAAGTGCTCATTTTTCAAGCTGTGGTTCGCTAGATATGGTTGAGATTTTAAAGGCATATCATGATATTGGATACAAAGGCTACATTAGACCAGATCACGGTAGAATGATTTGGGGAGAGACAGGAAGACCAGGCTATGGTTTATATGATAGAGCACTTGGGGCTACTTATATCAACGGCATCTGGGAAACATTAGAAAAATTAAAATAAGATAGTGTAGAATGGGAGATTATGATTATGAATATTAAAATATCTGGATTTGCAGATGAAATTTGTAAGGAGCTAGATCATCAATTAGAAGTAGTGAAGTCACTTGGCATGGAATACATTTGTTTTCGTGGTGCAGATGGAAAAGGCATTGCTCTACACACATTAGAATCCTTCCAAGAAGAGGTTGCACCTAAATTAAAAGCAGAAGGCATCAAGCTTTCATCATTAGGTTCACCAATTGGTAAGGTTTTCATCGATGATGAAGAAGGCTTTGCAAAGCAATTAGTACAATTAGAAGAGCTATGTAAAATTGCAAACTATATGGATTGTGCATATATCAGAATGTTTAGCTTCTTCATTAAAGAGGATGAAAATCCATATGATTACACAGAACAAGTTATTGCGAAAATGTTGAAATTCTTAGAAATTGCTGAGAAATATCAAGTGATTTTACTTCATGAAAATGAAAAAGATATTTATGGTGATATCGCAGATAGATGTCGTATTATTTTTGATCGTATCAAATCACCATACTTCAAAGGTGCTTTTGATTTTGCGAACTTCGTACAATGTGATGAAGATACAGTAAGAGCATATGAAATGTTAAAAGATGAAATGGTTTATATCCACATTAAAGATGCTACTTATGCAGATGCAAAGCCAGTACCATTTGGAACAGGAGATGGCCAAACAGTGAAAATCTTATCAGATTTGATTCACAGTGGTTATGAAGGATTTCTTACACTAGAGCCACATCTCGCAAAATTTGGTGGTTTACAGGATTTAGAGCTTGTAGAAGCAGCAAAGGTTATTAGTAAAGATACCGGTCTAACTGGTGAAGAAGGATTTCTTGTTCAATATTATTCATTACAAAAGGTACTAGATCAGATTGAAGCATAGTGAGTCTATAGATGGAATTAAGAAAAGATTGCAGAGGAAGCATCCAAGAAGTAAAATAGAAAGAAAACGGATGAGGGTATGCACATGTTTAAAGCAGGGATTATAGGATATGGAACGATTGCACCAATACATAGGGCGGTACTAGAGGGTATGGAGCAGGTTTCCTTAGTGGCAATTTGTGATATAGATGCAACGAAAAAAGAGCTAGTGGGAGATATACACTTCTATACCCAGATAGAAGAAATGCTTGAGAAAGAAAGCCTAGATTGTGTACATATTTGTTTGCCACATTATTTGCATGTGCCAGTTACGATTTTATGTGCGAGCAAAGGCATAGATGTATTTACAGAAAAGCCACTAGGTCTTAACTATGCACAGTGTGAAGAACTTTTTGGTATCGAAGAGAAATATGGTGTAAAGATAGGTGTGTGCCTACAAAACAGATACAATGCTACTAGTGTTGCATTAAAGGAAATGGTTGCTAAGAAGTGCTACGGTAATCTTTTAGGCAGTAAAGGAAGTGTTACTTGGTGTAGAAAACAGGGGTATTATGAAGTAGCACCTTGGAGAGGACAGCTTGCATATGCAGGCGGTGGTGTTATGCCAAATCAAGCGATTCATACCTTGGATCTTCTCCAATATATAGGTGGAGACATTGCATATCTAGAAGGAAAAATAGCGAATTTTTCTCTGAAGAAAACAGAAATAGAAGATTCTGTTATGGCAAGATTACAGTATGCAAACAGCGATGCTAGTGCTATTTTTATGGCTACAATTGCACATTGTAGAAATACTTCTGTTGAGATGGAATTCGTATTTGAGAAAGCAGTGATTCAGATGCGTAATAGCATGCTTTATAAGCTTGATGAAGAGACTGGAGAGGAAACCTTTCTTTGCGAAGATGAGCGCTTAGCAGGTACGAAATCTTACTATGGTGTGAATCATCGCTTGGCTATTTCTGATTTCTATAAGGCATTAGCAGAAGCTGGAGCATCTTATATTCATGTTGAAGAAGCGGCAGTATCTATAAAGCTTATAGATGCAATTGTAGCTTCTAGTAAGGATGATACAGTCGTCATTTTATGATAAGAATGAAAGATAACTAGAATAGGATATAAAGGGAGGGTATTATAATGGCAAAAATAGCAATTCAGATTATGCTTTTAAAGGATGAAGTAGCACAAGATGGAGCATATGAAGTTTTTAGAAAGTTAAAAGAAATTGGGGTTAACTGTGTAGAGATGTCTCAGATAGATATGACTACAGAAACAGTTGCAGAAGTAAAAAGAGCTTGTGAAGATTTTGATATGGAAATTGCAGCGATTAGTGGAAAATTACAAGAGGGCGAAGCGGATTTATCTTCTATTGTTTCTAATTACGATAAAATCGTTGCAGATGCAAAAGCGCTTGGTACAAAGTATGTTCGTATGGGTTCTTTGCCTGGAGGTTACACAGGTTCGGCAGAAAAGGCTATTGAATTTGCGAAGCTTGCAGATGAATATGCAACACGTTTAGAGGCAGAAGGTATTAAATTTTATTTCCATAATCACCACAGAGAATTTGTGAAATACAATGGTGAATTTATGATGCACATTATGAGAGATGCCTCTGAAAAATTAGGCTTTGAAATCGATGTATTCTGGGCACAACGTGGTGGTGTAAATCCTGTAGAATTTATCAAAGGATATGCTGGTCGTTTAGATTTACTACATATTAAAGATTACAAGATTATTGATAAGGGAACAGAAGTAGAGGATGAAGCTTATAAAGCTAAATACCCTACAGCTTATGATGATGTTGTTCGTTTTGCTGAAATTGGAGAAGGAAACCTTCCTATGAAAGAGATTATAGATACGGCAGTCGAAACACTTGGTACAGAGTATGTGATTATCGAACAAGACCTTACTTATGGACGAGATAAGTATGAATGCTACAAGTTATCAGTTGATAATCTTAAAAAGATGGGTTATGGAGAGATGGTATGAAGTTAAATAAAATAGCATTACAGGATGTGAAGGCGTGGAAAGAAATTGGTGTAAAGGTTCCTGCGTTTGATATAGAAGCGGTAAAAGCAAATACGCTAGAAACACCTAAATGGATTCATTTTGGAGCAGGTAATATCTTTCGTGGGTTTATTGCGAGAGTAGGTCAGACGATGCTAGAGGCAGGTGTTACAGACACAGGTATTCTTGCAGCAGATACCTTTGATTATGATATTATTGATAAGATTTATGCACCGTTTGACAATTTGACGATGCTAGTACGTCTTAGAGCAGATGGCAATATGGAAAAGGAAGTGATTGCTTCAGTTGTAGATTCCTACAAAGCGAGTGTTACTTATTCTAAAGATTACGAAAAGCTTGTAAAAGCATTTCAAAATCCTTCCTTACAGATGGTAACTTTTACGATTACGGAAAAGGGATATGCGATTACTGGAACGGATGGAAAGCTCTTACCTGTTATGGAACAGGATGTAGCTGCAGGACCAAAGGCACCTACGCATGCGATGAGTATTGTGACAGCACTATTATTAGAAAGATTTATGCATGGAGCAACACCGATTGCACTTTGTAGCTGCGATAATTGCAGTCATAACGGTGAAAAATTAAAAACAGCCCTTGTTGAAGTTGCTTCACTATGGAGTGAAAAGGGATTTGTAACAGAAGCATTTGTGGAATATGTGAAGGATGATAGTAAGGTCGCTTGCCCTTGGAGTATGATCGATAAGATTACACCTAGACCAGCTCAGGATGTTGAGGATGTATTAACAGGTCTTGGCATTGAAGATATGTCACCGATTGTTACAAGCCGTAATACATTCATCGCCCCATTCGTAAATGCAGAGATTCCAGAATACTTAGTTATGGAAGATGCGTTTCCAAATGGTAGACCAGCATTAGAGGCGGGAGGAGTCTTTATTACAGATAGAGATACCGTAAATAAAGTAGAAACGATGAAGGTAACTACTTGTTTGAATCCACTTCATACAGCACTTGCAGTATATGGTTGCTTATTAGGATATACGAGAATATTTGAAGAAGTAAAGGATGATGCACTTCGTACCTTGATTGAGAAAATCGGCTATGAAGAGGGTATGAAGGTGGTAATCAATCCAGGTATCATAGACCCTAAGAAATTTATTGATGAGGTTATTTATGATAGACTTGCAAATCCATTTATTCCAGATGATCCAGCAAGAATTGCCACAGATACATCACAAAAGGTTGGTATTAGATTCGGTGAAACGATTAAATCCTACCTAAAGGATGAAGCTTTAGATGTTCAGGCATTAAAAGGTATTTCACTCGCAATTGCAGGATGGTTACGTTACCTACTAGGCTATAATGATGAGCTTGAAGTAATGCCACTTAGCTCTGACCCATTGTTAGAAGAGCTACAAGCGATTTTAGCACCAGTTAAAATAGGTGGAGCGTATCAAGGTGAAGCTAGAGCGATTTTATCCAATGAGACTATCTTTGGTGTGGATTTAATGGCTTGTGGACTTGGTACTAGTATTGAAGCATTGTTTGAGCAACTTATTTCTGGTAAAGGAATGGTTCGTGCAATATTAGAAAAAGAATTAGGGATTAAATAAATAAAAGTGTTGACACTGCGTATGACATGTAGTATAGTATTATTTGTTCGAAAGAACGACATGTTATGCGCGAGTGGCTCAGCGGTGGAGCACCTCCTTGCCAAGGAGGGGGTCGCGGGTTCGATCCCCGTCTCGCGCTCTTATTTTTTAGAAGGAATCCCTTAGATGAGGGGTTCTTTTTTGTTTTCTAGGCTACTTGCACGGGGTAAGAGTAGCTTTATGAGGGAAGGGAAGGTTTGTAGTATGGAATTAACATTAGAGCAGTTAGAACAGCTACCATTAGATGTAGAGAAGTTTTGGGCAGGTGATGAAATTGCCCACAAAGATAATTGTTTTAATAAAGATGCTACGCAAGTGGCACTTAATATTCGTATGAGTGACGAATGTGTCTTTGCAGAGCTTGGTTTAGATGACAGTAATGTATGGGGTGAAATTCCTAGAGAAGAGCGCATTGCAGCGAATAAAGCATACAATGAAAAAGCATTACAAATCGTAGGACGCAAATTACTTAGAGAAGAATTTCCAGACCCAGATAGTGTGATGCCAGCCTATAGACAAATCGGTGAAGTATTTGGTGGAGAATATCTTCGCCATGGTGCGGGCGGAAGCATGTGGCTTAAAGGAAATTGTCATTCAGAAGAAGAGTTAGGAGCACTGTTAGACAAGATTGATGCTATGGATATTAGAGCATTTATTTTACCAGATAATTGGGAATCAGAGAAAAAACGTATCTTTGAAGCCTATGGAAAGCACCCAGCCAGTTTTAATGGGATGAGAGGTCCTGTTACCTTAGCTACTTCAATCTTTGGTGTAGAGGAACTTATTTTCTTGATTTATGATGAACCAGAGCTTGCAACTCGTTTTAGCCAAACAATTCTAAGAGTTATCATGGAGTATATTAAAATATTTGAAGAAGAATCAGGACAAAAGGCTTGTGGATTCCATTTTTATGATGACGATAGCAATTTATTAACACCAGATATGTATGAGTTGTTCGGTTATCCAGTACTAAAGGCAGTCTTTGAATATACATCACCAAATAAAGGAGATGTGAGATATCAACATTCCGATTCAGCAATGGGACATCTTATGCCACTATTAGGCACTTTGAATATGACTGCATGTAATTTTGGACCAACGATTACGGTAGATGAGATTCGTGCGTGTCTTCCAATTGCACGTATTGATGGACAGCTTGCTCCATTTACCTTTATGAATAATGACAAAATGGATATTGCAAAAGAAGTGCTACGTGATTTAGAGATGGCTAAAAAGACAAGAGGAGTAAATATCCACACAGCAGGAAGCATAAATAATGGTTCTTCTCTTGAGAGTATGAGATTGATTATGGCACTTATTCAAAATTTTGGACAATATAACTAAAAATATTGAATGGAATATTTAAAATTCATTAAAAAGTAATAAATGATAGGAGTAGTGAGCCGATGTGGTATATACGGTTTACTACTCCTATTATAAAATATATAGCATAGGTTATAGAATCAAAGAATGGAAAGGGAGATAGAAATGGCAGAAAGAAAAATGAGTGCAGCATCGATGCGAGCAGAGAATTATCCAACAGGACATGAGGAGTGGTTTTGTGAATTTACGACAACTCCGGTAAAGGGTATTGGACCAGAAGAAGGGGTGAATAGAAGAGATCCTAGTAATATTCTTGAAATCGATGGTCTTTTTTATGTATGGTATACAAAATCGATTGGCAAGTGGTTTTTACAATCAAAAAATGATATCTATGCGAAGAGATGGCCTTGGGATTATGCAGAAATCTGGTATGCTACAAGCCCAGATGGAATTGTTTGGGAAGAACAAGGTATGGCAGTAGGTCGTGGTGGTGCAGGTGAAGATGATGAGAGAACCGTATGCACACCAGATTGTATGGAGCATGAAGGCAAATACTATCTAGTATACCAAACACAACGCCAAGAGGAATACTATAGCGGTTCTGATGAGGGACTTGGTATGGCGATTGCAGATTCACCAAATGGACCATGGGTGAAGATAAAGGGCAATATTTTAGAGCGTATGGATGAGGGGAAATGGTTCCCGGATGCAAAGGATAATTACAACGATGCGATTTTCCATGGTTTAGTGCATGACCCAAGCATGATGTATTATAATGACAAGTTTTATTTGTATTACAAATGTGGTTCTAGTAATAGACATTTTCCATCACGTATGGCAGGCTGGGATACAAGATGGGGTGTAGCAATTTCAGATAGTCCAACTGGACCATTTGTACATTCTGAGTTTAATCCTATTACGAATAGTGGTCATGAAACAATGCTTTGGGAATACGATGGTGGAATTTGTGCACTTCTTAATAGAGATGGCCCAGAAAAGGATACGATTCAATATGCAAAAGATGGCATTAACTTTGAAGTTATGGCAGTTGTTGATAAAACACCTTGGGCGCCAGGTGGAATTCGTTCAAAGACTCCAAATCGTTCTCCACTTGAAGGAATTAGATGGGGATTATGTCATCACCAAAATTGTATTTCAGAATGGAATTATATCGAAAGATTTGATATTAGTACAAAATAACTACTTATTGTCATAGATACAACGACTAAAAGGTACTTGTTTAGTGTTAGCTAGTTTTATTAAAATCTAGGTATTTGCGAAACTCCTTGTATATGCATAACCTTCTGCGTCTGGGTGTCTATATATAGCTTCGAAGAGGTACTAGCGAGTCGTCGGTACTTAAACACTAAGGAATGACGTGTATGACTTAGTATTTTATGTACCGCTACGTACGAGGTGTAGTGCAAACGTACCTCTTGAACTATATATAGATACCTGGACTAAGAAGTAGATATGTAATATAGGAGTTTCGCAAACACCTAATTATTAAAACCTAATGAGAGGAAGGAAAAGAGTATGTCTGAGAGAAAGATGAGTGCAGCTTCGTTAAGAGCTGAGAAATTGCCTACGGGGCATGAGGATTGGTTTTGTGAATTTACTACCACACCGGTAAAAGGGTTAGGATATGAAGAGGGTGTACATCGTAGAGATCCTAGTAATATTATGGAAATCGATGGTTTGTATTATGTTTGGTACACAAAGTCTGTAGGACGTTGGTTTAAAAATGCAAAGGTTGATATTTATGCAAAGAGATGGCCTTGGGATTATGCAGAAATCTGGTACGCTACGAGTTTAGACGGGATTGTTTGGGAGGAACGTGGACTTGCAGTAGGTCGTGGTGGCGTAGGCGATGATGATGAAAGAACTGTTTGTACACCTGATTGTATGGAATTTGAAGGCAAATATTATCTAGTTTATCAGACGCAACGTCAAGAAATATACTACACAGGCAATGGTGAAGGTGTAGGTATGGCGATTGCAGATTCACCAAATGGACCATGGGTGAAGATGAACGGTAATATTTTAGAGCGTATGGAAGAAGGGAACTGGTTCCCAGATGCAAAAGATAATTACAACGAGGGTGTGTTCCATGGTTTAGTACATGATCCAACGCTAATGAGTTATAATGGTAAATTCCACTTGTATTACAAATGTGGTTCTACAAATCGTCATTTTCCATCACGCATGGCAGGATGGGACACGAGATGGGGTGTAGCAATCGCAGATAGTCCAACAGGACCATTTAATCATTCGGAATATAATCCAATTACGAATAGCGGACACGAAACAATGCTTTGGCCATACGACGGTGGTATTGCAGCACTTGTGAATCGTGACGGCCCAGAAAAAGACACGATTCAATATGCAAAGGATGGTATTAACTTTGAAGTAATGGCAGTTGTTGATAAAACACCTTGGGCATCGGGTGCATTCAGATCTAAAACACCAGACCGTTCGCCACTTGAAGGACTTAGATGGGGACTTTGTCATCATGATGAAGGTAGTAGTTTATGGAATTATATCGAAAGATTTGATATTAGTACAAAATAGTTGCTCCTTGTCGTAACCTCTATATAGTACTTTATGAGGTACGTTTGCACTACTGCTCGTTCGTAACGGTACATAAAACACGAAGTCATACATGGTATTCCTTAGTGTTTAAGGACCGACGACTAGTTTACTATATTTATTTAAATACATTCCCACTATTTTTGTCGATTAGCGACAGAGGTAGTGGGTTGTGCGTTTGGGGTATTAGATCTAAAAAGCAAGGTTTTTAGAGAATGAGCATGGAGGGGTAGTAGTGGCCACATGTATTTTTTTCCTAGGAAGGTAGGGGTTGTATAGGTGGAAACAGCGATGAGGAGTATTCCGATAGCGAATCCGTATATACCTGCTATGGTTGTGGTAAGTAGTAGAAAATAGCGAAATAGTCGTATGCCGTCAGCGAATTCGATGCTAGAGATGGAGAGACTAGCGAGAAGGGTGAGTGCAGCATAAAAAAGGACCTCGGTGGTAGCCCAATTAAGACTAACTGCGACGTCACCGATAATAAGGCCACCTACAACGGAAAGAGAACCAGAAAATTTACTGGAATTTTGTGAGGTCGAATATTTGAATAGGTCGAGTATAAGTTCTACCATGAAAATGTAAAACAACAGGGTTGCTGCAGGCGGATAAGGGTCTTGTAGCAACCCTATTTTTTGTGAAAAGATTGGGTAGTGAACGGTGAGTAGCAAAAATACGGGCATTAAAAGTAGGCTGATAGGGATACATAAAAAGCGTACTAGACGAAAATAAGTACCAACGGCAGGGGTTTTGTTATAGTCCTCTGGGCTTTGTGTAAACTGAAAAAAATTATTCGGCAAAATAATGACATTTGGACTGTTGTCTACAAGTAATAAAATATAGCCTTCCATCAAGTAGCTACAAGCAACGTCAGGACGTTCTGTAATCTGGATGCTAGGGAGTGGGTGGTACCATTTTTTTGGAACAAGTAACTCTTGTAAACTTTTAGAACCCATGGTGAGGGCACTTATGTCTAATTTCTTGATTGCATCTTTGACAGCAAGCACTAGATTACTATCTGCGAGGGAATCTAAATAGGCGATGGAAAGATCGGTTTTACTGTAACTGCCAATGTTTTGCAGTTCAAAAACAAGGTCGGGAACACGAATGCGTCGACGTATTAGATTTGCATTAAATAGCATGGTTTCCACAAAACCATCCTTGGAACCTTTTGTTACGTGTTCATATTCAGGTTCAGAAATGCTACGAGTAGGATAGCTACGCATATCGATGATGATAGCTTCCTTGTATCCATCGACAAAAAGAGCGGATGGACCACTTAATATTTGAAGAAGTATGTTGTCTAAATCACTACAAAGAGAAACCTGAGCGTATCCGATATGTTCTTCTACATAATGCTTGAGTGTTTCTATGGAAGTGTTTGATTCCTCTGAGGACTGTAGATTTGTACAAACACGTTGTAGAAGTTCTAGATTACACATGCCATTGATACTAAGAAGATAGGCTTCTTTTGCACCAAAACGAAACCTCCTTGAAATAAAATCAAAACTTTTATTTAATGGGAGAACGCTGTGTAATAGTTCTATTGTAGAGGATAAGTTGGTAGTTAAGGGCATGCTGTGAATCCTTTCTAGTTTGTAAAAATAGTATATACACAATAAGGTGGATTATACTTGAGATTTGGTGTTGCTTGGGATATACTAGTAGCGTAGTGATATTACGATAAAATAATCCACAGCATCTTGCTGTGGATTATTTTATAAAGAAAGAGAGAAGAGACTTACGATGAATATACAAGGTTTACTAGAAATGCAAGGAATGCTGATGTTACTTCTTGCGCTTGGAGCATTGCTTACAAAGGTTAACATCATCGATAAATCAGGGAAAAAGCTACTGACAGATTTGGTTATTTATGTGACCTTGCCTGCATCAATTTTAAAGTCGTTTATGATGGAATTTAATATGGATATTATGAAGAGTTGTTTGACAATCTTTATTATTGCAATTTTGATTCAGATAGGCTCTATGCTACTAGGTAATGCGATTTTTCCAGGGTATGAAGAAAAACGCAAAAAGGTTCTTCAATATGCAACAATTTGTTCAAATGCTGGGATTTTAGGTAATCCGATTGCTGAAAGTGCATTTGGGAGTATTGGACTTTTGTATGCTTCCTTTTATTTGATTCCACAAAGGACCTTTATGTGGTCAGCTGGCCTTACTTATTTTACAAAGGCGCCTAGTAAGAAACAGTTGTTAAAAAGAGTTATTACACATCCATGCATTGTGGCAGTCTTTGTAGGCATTGTGATGATGGTGACATCAATTGCATTACCAGGTGTGTTGACAGAAACTATTTACACAGTGGCAAATGCCAATACAGCAATGTCTATGATACTAATTGGTAATATTTTGGCAGGGATTTCCTTTAAAAGCATTGTGACAAAGGATACCCTTTATTATTCATTTATTAGGCTCGTTGTGATTCCGGCAATTGTATATGCTGGATGCACGTTGTTTCATATAGATGAATTAGTGACAGGTGTAGCAGTACTATTATCAGCTATGCCAGCAGCTAGTGTCACAGCCGTCATGGCTACTAAATACGGCAAGGATGAGATATTTGCTACCAAATTAGTAGTACTATCCACCTTATTATCCATTCTTACAGCACCTATGTGGTGTTTGCTCTTTACATAAGTAGAATAAATTAAATTTGCCACTAGTAATTTGTGGAAAAATGTGTACAATTAGTATAAAATATAATAATAGTTGATAGTGAAACTTCTATTTTATGTATTTATTCTGTTTGTCTTGGTGCATATATTGCTTTTATGCAGGCATTTGTGAACCGTCGCTCCTTGGATGATGTTCTATATCATCTTAGTAGCGCTACGGTGAACTATAGTGCGAACGGCCTGTCTAAAGCTATATATGTACCAAGACAATAGTATGAGTATATAAAATAGGAGTTCCACGCTGAAAGGGGTATTATGGGAAAAGTTTTTAAGTTTCATACAGATGTTGATACAGATCAAATTATTGCATCGCAGTATTTATTATATTCTACGATTGAGGATATGAAGGCATTCACGTTTGAGTCATTAGATGCTAGCTTTGCAAGCGAGGTTCAAGTTGGAGATTATGTAGTGGCCTGTGAGAATTTTGGCTGTGGTTCTAGTAGAGAGCAGGCACCAAGTGTCTTAAAGGCTCTTGGAGTGAAGGCTGTCATTGCGAAAAGCTTTGCACGTATTTTTTATAGAAATGCGATTAATATTGGACTTCCTGTTATTATTTGTAAGGATTTATACGAAGCAGTTGAAAAGGGCGATGATATTGAGCTTTCTATGGTGGATGGTGTAGTACGCGTAGGTGATGCGGCTTATGAATGTACAAAGCTTCCAGCATATATGCAAGGTATTTTGGATCAAGGTGGTTTGATAGCTTCTTTGAATCGTGAAAGTGAGGTCTAAGATAATGGGCATGACATTAGCAGAAAAGATTATAGCAGCTGCAGCAGGCGTAGATACTGTGAAGGCTGGAGATATACATACAGTAGAAGTAGATAGACTGATGAGTAATGATGGAACAACGCATCTTACAATAGATATGTTTAATAGTGATATTAAAAATCCACGTATTGCAGATGTTTCAAAACTTGTTTGGATTATTGATCACAACGTTCCATGTGATAGTCCTAAAACAGCTGCATCACACAAGAAAATGCGTGATTTTGCAAAGGAACATGGGATTACATTTTATGAAGGAAAGGGTGTTTGCCATCAGATTATGATGGAAGAACACGTTCGTCCAGGAGAGCTTATTTTTGGTGCGGATAGTCATACATGTGCATATGGTGCTCTAGGCGCTTTTGGTACAGGGGTTGGTTGTACAGATTATTTGTATGCGATGGTGACAGGAAAGTCTTGGGTGTTAGTACCAGAATCGATGAAGTTTAACTTAACAGGAGCACTTCCTAGTGGCGTGTATGCGAGAGATTTGATCCTTACGATTATTGGTATGATTGGAGCGAATGGAGCAAATTACCGCGCTATGGAATT
Organism: Lachnospiraceae bacterium; assembly: GCA_044425805.1. Classification (GTDB taxonomy): domain Bacteria; phylum Bacillota; class Clostridia; order Lachnospirales; family Lachnospiraceae; genus RGIG6307. The sequence goes on from JAWXVC010000008.1 coordinate 99,900, forward strand.
TGGTGGAGAAGGTCTTAAGACGCTTGGCATGTCAGATAGAATCGCTATGTGCAATCTCTGCGTAGAGGCAGGAGCAAAGACGGCAGTAATGGAAGTTGATGAAATTGCGAGCGCATATCTTGAGGAAAAGGGACGTACAGCAAAGCATGTCTTTACAAGCGATGATGACGCTGTTTATGTTGAAACGTATGATATAGATTTATCTATGATTAAGCCAATCGTAGCAAAACCTCATTTTGTGGATTTAGTAGTAGATGCAAAAGAGTGTGTGGGCACGAAGATTGACGAAGCATTTTTAGGATCCTGTAACAATGGGCGTATTGAAGATTTAAGAGTTGGCGCAGAACTGATTAAAGGTAAAAAAGTTCATCCACTCGTGAGATTTTTGGTGGTGCCAGCGAGCAACGAAGTCTATAAGCAAGCATTACAAGAGGGTCTGATAGAGATTTTCATGGATGCAGGAGCAATCGTGATGAATGCAAATTGCAGTGTTTGTTGGGGAAGCTGTCAGGGACTAATCGGTGAAGGTGAGGTGCTTATTAGCACGGGTACTAGAAATTTCAAGGGCCGTGCAGGACATAAGGAAAGCTTTGTATATCTTGCAAGCGCAGCAACAGTTACAGCTTCAGCAATCGCAGGTAAAATTGCTACAGCAGACATGGTTTAATAAAACACATAAAGGAAAAGTGAACATGGAACAGTTTAGTGGAAAAGTATGGGTACTAGGAGATGATATTGATACAGATATTATTATTCCTACAGAATATTTGGCGTTAAAAACAGTACAGGATATGGCACCATATGCATTTTCGCCTCTTCGTATAGAATTAGCAGGTGAGATTGCAGAGGGTGATATAATCGTAGCAGGTAAGAATTTTGGGTGTGGTTCGAGTAGGGAGCAGGCACCAGAGATTATAAAAGCACTCGGTATCAAATGTGTCATTGCGAAAAGCTTCGCGCGTATCTTTTTTAGAAATGCCATTAACAATGGATTGTTATTAATAGAGCAAGAGGATATCCAAGCAGATGTGACAGAAGGTGATGTGTTAGAGGTTACTGTAAATGAGCAGATTACATTAAACGGAGTAGCTTATCCGATTACTTCTCTACCAGATAACTTAGTTGAGATTATTTCAGCAGGCGGTCTTGTGAAGGCTATGCGTAGGTTAAATGGACTAGAAAACTAGAATGAGAGGGTGAATATATGGGTTCTACTATTATAGAAAAAATTGTAGCTAGAAATACTAAAACGGATTGTGTAAAGGCTGGAGAAATTGTAACAGTAAATGTAGATAGAGTTATGATTCATGATATTTTCATTCCATTTGTAGCTGATAAATTTGAAGAAATGGGTTTTACAAAGCTTTGGGATGCAGATAAAGTGGTTTTAATCTACGATCATTTAGTACCAGCTAGTCAGGTAGATGATGTAAGACATTTTCAAATAGGTAATAAATTCGTAGAAAAATATGGTATGAAAAACATCCACAGAAGTGATGGAATCTGTCATCAACTTATGACAGAAGCGGGTTATGTTAAGCCTGGTAATATCGTGTTTGGTACAGATAGCCACACGACTACTTATGGTTGTGTTGGTGCATTTTCTTCGGGAATTGGCTACACTGAAATGGCTAGTATCCTTGGCACTGGCACGATGTGGATTCGTGTTCCAGAGACGATTAAAGTACATATTACGGGACAGATGCCAGATGATGTGATGGCAAAGGATATTATTCTTCGACTAATCGGAGATTTAGGAGCTGATGGAGCTACTTATAAAGCACTTGAATTTAGTGGAGATACTGTAGAGAATATGAGTGTATCTAGTCGCATGAGTATTGCTAATATGGCAATCGAAGCGGGTGCCAAATGTGCGCTGTTCACACCAGATGAAAAAACAGCAAAGTATTGTGAAATAGAGCTTACTGAGGTAGAAACTTCGCTTGTAGGAGATGAAGATGCTACTTATTGTAAGGTGATGGAATATAAGGCAGAGGATTTAGTACCAGTGCTAGCCTGTCCGTCTCAGGTGGACAATATCAAGCCAGTCTCTGAGCTAAAAGAAACGACAATTGATCAAGTTTTCATTGGCTCTTGCACAAATGGGCGATTAGAGGACTTGATGGCTGCGGCAGATATATTAAAAGGAAAGCAAGTTGCTCCTTTTGTAAAATGTATTATTACACCAGCTAGTAGGAAGATTTATAAGCAAGCAGTAGAAAATGGAACGATGGCGATTCTTGCAGAGGCAGGTGCTATGATTACACATCCAGGTTGTGGACTTTGCTGTGGTAGAACAGGTGGAATCCTTACAGATGGAGAACGTGTTGTAGCCACAAATAACAGAAACTTCTTAGGGCGTATGGGAACAAGTAAGGTGGAAATTTTCCTTGCATCTCCTAAAACGGCGGCAGCAAGTGCATTAGCAGGCTACATTATAAGTAGTGAAAAGTAAAGGGAATTTAATATGAAAACATCAGTAATAGAAAAGTTTTTAAAATATATTGTGATAGATACACAATCAGATGAAGCTACAGGCACAGTTCCTAGTACAGCAAAACAACTTGATTTAGCGAGGTTGCTAGTACAAGAATTAGAAGAAATGGGTGCAAGTGATGTCTCACTTGATGAAAATGGGTATGTGTTTGCGACGATTCCTGCTACTACTCAAAATGAGACTAAGGTAGTTGGATTTATTGCACATATGGATACAGCTCCATCATTTTCTGGTACAAATGTTACACCACAAATTATAAAGGGATATGATGGAAGTGATATTGCATTAAAAGGTGTAGAGGGGCTTTATTTGTCTCCTAATGATTTTCCTAATTTACTTCATTATGTAGGTCAAGATTTGATTACTACAGATGGAACAACACTTCTTGGTGCAGATGATAAGGCTGGGATTGCAGAAATTATGGCGATGGCAGAATACTTATTAGCTCATCTAGAAATTCCTCACGGTGTGATTAAAATTGGATTTACACCAGATGAAGAAATCGGTTGTGGCGCAGACCATTTTGATGTAGCTCGTTTTGGCGCTGACATCGCATATACGGTAGATGGTGCGGAGCTTGGAGAGCTAGAATACGAAAATTTCAATGCAGCAGGTGCAAAGATTACTATTAGGGGCGCTAGCATACATCCAGGTACTTCGAAGGGTAAGATGATCAATTCGATGTTAATCGGTATGGAGCTACAAAATATGCTACCAGTATTTGATAATCCTATGTATACAGAAGGTTATGAAGGTTTCTTTCATCTAGATCAGATGGAGGGTGACGTAGAATGTACGAACATGGTTTATATTATCAGAGATCATGATATGGATAAATTTAAACATAAAAAAGCTGTGTTAGAGCAAGCGGTAGCATTTTTAAATGCGAAATATGGAGAAAATACAGTTAAAATGTATATGAAGGACAGTTACTTCAATATGAAGGAGCAATTATCGGATCACATGTATATGATAGATTATGCACAGGATGTGATGATAGAGATGGGTATAACACCAATTGTATCGCCTATTAGAGGTGGTACAGATGGCGCAAGGCTATCTTTTATGGGACTTCCTTGTCCGAATTTATGTGCAGGTGGAGAAAATTTCCATGGGAAGTATGAATTTACATGTATTCAGTCTATGGAGAAGATTACAGAATTACTTATTCGCATAGCTAGTAAGTACGCAGAGTGAGGAGAAATATGCAAGCGATCGTAGGTATTGATATTGGTGGAAGCACAACGAAAATTGCAGGATTTTGTGGAGTAGAAATGCTAGAGTCAGTGCAAGTAAAGGCTAGTACACCAGTGGCATCATTATTTGGTGCTTTTGGACAGTTTATGATGGAAAATAATTTAGCACTTGAGGACATTGCTCAAATTCGTTTGACAGGTGTAGGAAGTGACAGTGTGACGCAAGATATTTATGGTATACCAACATATCGAGTGGATGAATTTGTCGCAAATGGATTAGGTGGTAGATTTTTTGCAAAACAAGATAAGGCTGTAGTCGTTAGTATGGGCACAGGAACTTCTTTTGTATTAGTAGAAGGAGAAAAACTTTCTTATCTTGGAGGTATTGCTATCGGTGGTGGTACCATGATGGGTTTATCGAAGCTACTTCTTAATATTCAAGATGTAAAGACAATAAAACAATTATCCTTAAAAGGGGATGTAGAGCATATTGATTTACGAATCAAAGATATCTCAAAAGAACCATTACCAGGCCTTGATTTAGATATTACAGCCTCTAATTTTGGTAAGGTAGATGAAATGGCTACCAGGGAAGATATTGCTGCAGCAATTGTTCATATGGTGTTAGAATCTATTTTTCACACAGGTACATTGGTTGCACAAGATAAGGGTGTGGATGAATTTATTTTAATTGGTTCTATGGCAAGTATCGAGCAATGCGCTGATATTTCTAGTAGGTGTGCTGCTATGGCAGGTGAAAAGGTTCATTTCGTAATTCCCCAAAAAGGTGGATTTGCAACAGCAATTGGAGCTGCTAGCGCAATGCTTCAAGATTGCACTAGAATTTAATAAATAACGATATTGTTTTTACGATATTCCCTAGGGGTACAAAAAGCTTCTTCTTTAAAAACCTTAGTAAAATAATTATAATCATGAATACCTACTTGTGATGCGATTTCAGAAATAGAAAAATCGGTAGTTGCAAGTAGGTTTTTTGCGACTTGTACGCGTAGCTGCCTAACATGCTTTTTGATACCCACTCCATACATTTGGTTTGTCAGTTCATAAAACTTGGTCTTATGATAATGGAAATGCTCACATAGGGATTCCACGTCAAGATCCTCTGTGATATGTTCGATAATATAACTATCAATTTGATAGGAAAAGCTATTTTGCATGACCTTTATTTTTTGGGATTGATATAAGTAGCTTGCAGAAAGACTTATAATATGAGCAATAGCATTTATTTTACTATAGGGTGTTTCTTGTAAATCTTGAAAATGTTCCTGTATTTGTTGCAAATCTAAATCATAGTCTCTTAGGTAGTGATAGAGAGCATCAAAGGTAGCGCGAGCATTTCCAGTAGCACAGATTTGACCACACATGATATAGGCAATAATCGTACTTTCAGAATGGATAGGAATGATGATTTCGGTAAATCCAGCATGACATTCATATACTTGTATCTTGCCACTTTCTTTACATATCAAGAAAGAATTTTTGTCATAGGATTTACATTTGTGTAATAGTGCATCATCATTACGAAGGAGGTTACAAATAGGTGCAAGCCTAGATGGATAGGACATGATTTCTGTAAAGTCACTATCAAAAAGAGCAATACGAAAACCAGTGATATGGTGTAAGTCTGTTAAAAGTGTATTGATTTCCTTCATATCATAAATTAAGTGCATATTGATTTCCTTTCTTTCTAAAAAATTCCGAACAAAATTTCTATTTTTTGTTTTTAATTCTCTATTATAGTATCAAAAAAGGTGTTATGATACAAGTACAAGAAAACGAAATAGTAATCAAAGGAGAATAATCAATGACAAGAAGAGAACGTGTTATTAATGCATTACAGCACAAGGAAACAGATTTTACACCTTATCACTTAGACTTTACAGAACAGGCTATCGAAAATCTGATCGCGTATACAGGTGATCCTGATATTGAAGAAAAACTAGGTGCTCACCTAAAGTATACACAATACTGGGGATGGCCAACAGAAATGGAAGACAAGCCTGGATATTTCAAAGATGAGTTTGGTTGTGTTTGGAACCGTAACGGAGCTGATAAAGATATCGGACTTCCAGAAGAGTATCAAATCGATGATTTAGAAGATCATGAATATGAATTTCCTGTTTGTGACGAAGCTAGACTACGTGCAGAGTGTGAAGAGCTTACGAAGAATAAAGATACAGATGATCGCTTTACTATGTACGGATTTGGGTTTTTGATGTTTGAAAGAGCATGGGCAATTGCTAATATGGAAAATGTACTTTGCGGAATGGTAGCTTGTCCAGAAGAAACAGAAGAATTTTTCCAAAAAATTGGTGACTACTATGTAAATTTAGTAGAAATTGCACTAGAGTATGATTTTGATGGTATCTATTTTGGGGATGATTGGGGTCAACAAAAAGGACTTATTATGGGACCAGAGCATTGGAGACATTATATTAAACCTCAAATGGCTAGATTATACGCAAAAGTAAAAGAAAAAGGTTTATTCGTGCTTCAACACTCATGTGGAGATTGTCATGAAATACTTCCTGACCTTATTGAAATCGGTTTAGATTGTTATCAAACGTTCCAACCAGAAGTATATGATATCGAGCATATCAAAGCTACATATGGTGATAAGCTTGCATTTTGGGGCTCTGTATCAACACAGCAATGTTTGCCATATACAACACCAGAAGGTGTTAGAGAAGAAATTAAGAGAGTACATGGTATCTTACATAAAGATGGTGGATATATTATTGCACCAACACATGCTCTTGAATTTGACGTACCACCAGAAAATGTATTAGCTATGGTAGACGCTTTTAAGAATCAAGATAAATTTTAAAATTCCAAAATAAAAAAATGTTATTGTAATCTTACGCATAAAATGATAAAATACCACCGTATTGTATCTTGTAAGAGAACAATAACATTTTTTTTAGGAGGCATATTATTATGCAAAGTAACAAAACACTTAAGATGGCACAGATGGCCATACTTATTGCTATCATTTTAGTGATGGCATTCACACCGATTGGGTACCTTAGAACTGGCGGATTAGAAATTTCGCTGATTACGATCCCAGTTGCAATAGGAGCTATGATTTTAGGACCAGCAGCAGGAGCTTTGTTCGGTGGTATTTTTGGAATCACGAGCTTTTATCAATGCTTTGGACTTAGTCCATTTGGTGCTACCCTTTTAGGGATTAATCCAGTAGCAACTTTTTTGGTGTGTGTTCCGACTAGGATTCTCATGGGATTTTTAACGGGATGGATTACAAAACTTATATTAAAGCTTGATAAGACAAATACGGTTTCGTACTTTGTGGGAGGTGCTATAGCGGCACTATTAAATACACTATTCTTTATGTCAACACTCATGTTGTTTTTTGGGAATTCAGATTACATACAGTCTATGAATCCAGAAGGATTAAGTGTAGTTTTATTTGTTGCTATGTTTGTTGGTATCAATGGACTATTAGAAGTACCAGCTACTTGTATAGCAGGTGGTACGGTATCTAAGGCACTTGCTAAGATGTTAAAGACACAAGCGTAAATATTAAAAAATATGAATAAGAGGTATCACAAGATAGAGCATCTATTTTGTGATACCTCTTTGTGTTAGGCATAATTAATTTCTCGACGTACATAGTTTTTTTCAAATATAGCTATACTAGTTTAAAATAGGAAAAGGAAGATGGATGATGTTAAAGAGAATAAGAGGGATTCGTTTAGCCAAAGAAGTATATATAAAAGAAAGTGGAAGTGTAGTTGGGGAAAAAGAAGGTGATGGGCAGTGGGGAAACTTGTTTGATGTTGTACATGAGGATGCATATATTGGAAAAGATAATTGGGAGGATGCAGAAAGTGAGCTGCAAAGAATTGCACTTATGGTTGCTCTTACAAAATCAAATACAGCACCTGAGGATATAGATTGTATGTTTGCAGGTGATTTGCTAAGTCAATCCACCGCATCATCCTATGGATTGGTTGATTTTTCTATACCACATTATGGGATTTATGGAGCATGCTCTAATTGTGGGGAGGGATTAGCACTAGCAGCTATGCTCCTTGCGTCAAATATGCTATCGTGCATTGCAGTTGTTACAAGCTCGCATTTTGGTAGTGCTGAAAAGGAATTTCGCTTTCCACTAGCTTATGGTAGTCAAAGACCACCTTGTACCACATGGACAGTTACAGGGAGTGCAGCATTTATTCTAGAGGCACAAAAAAGGGAAAAGAGCATGGCAAAAATAGTTGCAATTACTATGGGGGAAATGGTAGATCCAGGTATTAAGGATTTTCAGAATATGGGTGTTTGTATGGCACCGGCTACAGCATTAACAATAGAGGCAAGCATAAATGATTTGCCATATAAAGTCGAGGAATATGATCAGATTATTACAGGGGACTTAGGAGAAATAGGATCTGTTGCATTATATGATTTACTTATGTTAAAGGGGATTGATATCAAAGAAAAGCATATGGATTGTGGACTTATGATCTATGACCGAGAAAAGCAGGATGTTAATGCGGGAGGGAGTGGTTGCGGATGCAGTGCTACAATGCTTAGTGCGTATATTTTGCCAAAGCTTTCGACAGGTGAATGGGCTCGTGTGTTGTTTGTACCTACAGGGGCACTGCTCAGTAAGGTTAGAAGTCAAGAAGGGATGTCTATTCCTGGTATTGCACATGCAGTTGTTATTGAGAAGTTGTAGAAGCTTTGCTATACTTAGACATATGGTCACTTCCTGTTGGTACTATCTATATATAGCTTGATGAGGCACGTTTGCACTACAGTTCACTCGTAGCGGAACATAAGATACGTATCTAAGTACCGACGGCTCTCAAGTACCCCCTAAAGCTATATATAGATAGTACGTCAGGAAGTGGCACATATGCTTAATGAAAAAATGGAAGAAGGATGAGATGATACGAATAGCGAATGAAATGGATCAAGAGAATATAAGAGAGCTGTGGAAGCAGAATTTTGATGATACAGATATATTTATTACAGCTTTTTTAGCATATATTTTCGTGCATGGGAAATGCTATTTGCTTGAAGTGGATGGGAAATTAGTCAGTATGACCTCGATTATTTATGGCACGTTATCAGGTGCACCAACGCATGAGCTAGTCTATCTATATGGAGTTGCTACAGATAGGTCTTGTCAAAAGAAAGGGTATGCAAAGGCCTTGCTTCATTACATCGTAGAGGAGCACGAAGCACAGAGTATAGGGGTTGTTCTTGTGTTAGGTCACGAGGGGCTGCGAGGATTTTATGAAAAACTTGGGTTTAAGAAGTTTGGGGGATTGTGTGCATTTCATGCATATGAAACAGAAGAAAATGAAATAACTTTGCTTGAGCAAGAAAAGGCGAAAAAGTGCTTGAAGAGAATAGAGATAGAAGCGTATATAAAATTGCGAAATGCTTTTTGTGAAAAGCATCCTTATTGCATTTGTTGGGGGACGTATTTTATGAAACTATGTATGCAAGATCATCTATTTGAGGGTGGCTATGTAGCATCGATTACTATAGAAAATGAAGTTGTGGGAGTATGGTTTAAAATAGAAGAAGAAAAGCTTGTGATTATAGAGGTGACGGCAGACGGACAGCTTGGTTATGAGGCAGCAAACAAACTATGTATTGCATATGGATTAAACGGAGAGTACTATATGTATGAGTATAAAAATCAGGAGCAAACACGAGTGATGACAAGTATGTGTAGTGGTTTAGTAAAAGAATGGATACAAGATGAAAAAGGGTATATGAATCTTGTATTAAATTAAAATAGGAGAAGGGTGAAAAATAAATTTGATAATCTGATTTTTCACCCATAGTGTTTGTGCGCTTCGACATGGAGGAAAGTATGAAAAGAAATATGGAATTTAAAATGGAGAGACAAGGATTACTAGAAATTGGGCAAAAGATTACGGTTACTGAAGGCGTACTGCCTAGTAATTATTATTATACAATTGATCCATCTCTTGCGATGTCAGGGAATTATCCTTTTCCTGAGAGAATGAAGGCTAGGAGTGGGGTAGTGCTAGATATAAAAGAAAATCCAAAAGGGTTTTACGTGACTTGTGAATTTGAAGAAATATAAGACAGGGGGATCAACGTAATATGGATTATATGATAGCGTTTGTAGTCGGGGGATTTATTTGTGTGTTGGTACAAATACTGATGGAAAAAACAAAGCTAATGCCAGGTAGGATTATGGTATTGTTAGTAGTATCGGGTGTAGTGCTAAGCTTTTTGGGGATATTTGATCCTTTGAAGGAATTTGCAGGTGCAGGTGTAACCGTGCCATTGCTTGGATTTGGGCATGTGCTTATGCAAGGTGTAGAGAAGAGTATAGACGAGTTTGGTTTTATGGGACTTTTTATGGGTGGTTTTCAAGCAGCAGCAGTAGGTACCTCTGCTGCATTGATTTTTGGATTTTTAGTGGCTATGTGCACAAAGCCTAAAATGAAACATTGAAATTATAGCAGAGCATCAAATGAAATCTCGGATTTTTTGAGAAACTCTAATAAATAAGAATCCCATAGGGGTTCTAACGATTTATCTAAAGTAAAGGTTGCATAATTGATACAAGAAGTGATAAGTATTTTGTTTTTATCGTATTTTATATTACACACAAGCGATTTTACACCGCAAGCTGTTAGAGGTTGACCCAATAGTTTTTCTGAAGTATTAGTAGGTAGATAAAAGGTCAGTTGAAATGCAAGCGGTGTTTTTTTGCCTTTGATCAAATCAAACATAGTAGGTCGAACAATAGACCAAGCGGCATAATCAAAGGGGCAGGCTGACTGCTCCTTTTCTTCATCTGTGAAAAAGTCAGAGTTATAGGTTCCATCTATTACATAGGAAATCCCCATTAACAGGGTGGCTTCTCTGAGCAAAAAATCATCAAAGGTGTCTTTTGTAAGAAGATTATTCATAAAGTGTTTTAGATTCGTTATTTCTAGTGCTAGCATGAGGTTCCTTTCTTGATAAGTAGAGAATAGTGAGTGTTGGAATGCAAAGCATAACAGGGAAAATATATCGTAATTGAACTGTAGGACCTAAAATAATTGTCAAATAGTAGCCTAATAGGAAGGCTAGAGGTATTAAAAATCCATATCGTTTATCGTGAAAAACACAGGCAACTAAAAATAAAACAAAATACAACCAAATACCAGGAGCCATAAATAAGTTTAATACAGGTATGTTAAGGTAAGCATTTGAGTTTGTCCATTCCTCTAAATAGTAATAGGCAGTTTCAAAAAAGGAACTTTTATAAATATCTGCAGCAGCTAAGTCATCCCAAAACTCATGCGTTTGAATATATCCATAGCCACTCATTTCATCTACTGAATTAATAGTTGCATGAGATGTGTCAAAAATATATAAAAAGCCAATGTTTTGTACTGAGAATGCGTTGATATAATCACTAGGATTGGTATCAATACTTGTAAATTGTTGAATCGGTATACTGAGCATTTCACTACGGTCACCTTGCGTATAACAGGTAGCAGTCGCTATCGTTGATAAGAAGAAGAAACCGATGAGTGTGGATGCAAGCATAATAGAAATCACTTTTAAAATGTGTAATCGCTTGTTCTTGTAAAAAATAAGTACAATACATGCAACGACTATAGTTGCTAGAAGCGCATAAATTCCATTGTTTTTAAATGCAAGAGTACCAAGGATACCGATGATAAACATTGTAATATGGCAGCTGAAAAAAGCGCCTCTAGATTTGGTGGTAAATAAGTAAGCTAAGCTACTTATTAGTATAAGTACAAAGGCTGCAAATATTGTATCCGCTGTTGTTGAAATACTCATAAATTGAATGTTGGGGAAAAACATGTAAAAGAGAAGTATTAGGAAAATATATCGTTTTTCTACTTTTAATAAAAACAGTATGAAAAGACTATATGTACAAGCAAAAGCTAAGAAAAAAAATTGGGCTATAGTATATAATCCAATACCGAGTGAACCACTTAGTAAAAACTCTACTCCAAAATTATAAAAAAACTGAATCATAAAGGTATGTACAAAGGGAAGCTGATCAGAATAATTTCCAGATTGGACTTGACCTAACTGTATCATGAAATCATAAGATAGTATTCCTGGAAAATATGTTAAGAAAATCGGTACGTAGCTGATGGCAATTATAATAAAGATAAAAAAGCAAAAGGTATCGTTAGAGCATACGTGTCTGTATAGACGTTTCTCGGGATCAAAATATATCTTGCTATATAGAAAACCTATAAGAATTCCTAGTAAAGAACCAAATAGGATACTTACAAGTAAAACAGCGGTTGTAACGAGGAAAGAGCAGGTTATATTTTCAAATGTAGCTAATAAAAATCCTGTGATTTGAAAAAGAACTAGTATAAAACCGAATAAAGAAAAAAATATATTTTGCTTCATTGATAAAAAGAGTTGTTTTAACATAAAGGTCTCCGTTTCATTCATATGTGCAATGTGTTATAGTATGGTTTAGAACATTATTATTATTATTATTATTATAACAAAAAATATAAGTATGTGTAAATAAAAAGTCAAAAATGAGAGGGAAGCTATCTGCAGTTACATAACCAAGTAGATGGAGAGATATTAAATCATATAAACTGGTTAAAATATTTTGAAAATACGGTGATTTTTATACCTTTACAGAAAGTGGAAATAGGAGTATTATATACGTAGTAATAAAAACTACATGACTTAGCTTTTATAGTCATGATGTAAAGGGAGGATTAGAGATACATGAGTTATAGAATCGTAGGAGATAGCTGTTGTGAAATACCTGCAGCTTTGAAATTAGATGAAAGATTAGTAAATGTAGCATTTGGAATGGAACTTGACGGTGAATTTTTTACAGATGATGAGAATTTTGATCAAATGGATTTTATCAAAAAGGTTGCAGCTAGTAAAAATGTAGCGAAGTCATCTTGTCCATCACCAGAAGCATATTTAGAGCAGTTTCAGGCAGATGTGGAGCGTGTATATGTAATCGCACTTTCAAGTCACTTGAGTGGCAGTTATAATTCGGCAGTATTAGCGAAAGCATTATATGAAGAAACACATGATGATAAACAGATTTTTGTTCTTGATAGCTTGGGTGCAAGTTCTGGTGAAACGCTTATGATGCTTAAGCTTATGGAGCTAGAGGAGATGGGATTATCATTTGAAGAGATTACAGAACAGATTGTAGCATATAGAGATAGTAGTTTGCTATTTTTTGTGCTCGATGATTTAGAGACACTACGTAAAAATGGTAGACTTACAGGTTTGAAGGCTGTTATGGCTACGACACTTAAAATAAAGCCGATTACTTATGCAGACAATGGTGTAATCGAACAATGTGGTCAAGCTATTGGTAGCCGCAAAGCACTTGCGAAGATGGTTGATACTGTTGTAGAAGAAGGAATTAAAAGGGAGTTTGTCTGGGCTGATAGAAAGCTTGTAATTGCTCATTGCAATTGTCCTAAGAGAGCATTATTAGTAAAAGATCTATTTGAACAAAAACAGACCTTCAAAGACGTTGTGATACAAGATACAGGTGGACTTGCCACGATGTATGCTAACGATGGTGGCATTATTATTTGCTGTTAATGGGAATATCTAGTTTATTATGCTAAAAATACCCCTTTATGCTTTTGCACGAACACGCTCTCGCTTCGTTGAGACTGGTAGCGGTACTAAGATGACATAACACGTCATCAAGTACCGACCGTTCCAAAGAGTTCGTTTAAAAAGTATAAAGGGGTATTTTATATAAAAACTTAGATATAATCGAATTAGAGTAAATTTAATTTTAGTAATAAAAAAAGTAGCAAGCAGGTCACTTGGATAAAACAAATGAGTGGCATGCCGATATAAAAATACCAGTGCTTTGTTTTGTGGCGAAAGGCTAACATCCCTGCAGTTGTGCCGATGCTACCACCAAGTAAAGCAGTGACAAAGAGAGACGCTTCTGATATACGAAAAGCGCCTCTTTTTGCTTTATGCTTATCTAATCCCATAATCAGCAATCCAATAAGATTAATGACTAGAAAGTAGATAAGGATAAGAATACCTAACTTCAATTATTTGCCTTCAACTTCTGCCATTTTCATAGCACGAACTTTGCAGGATAGTCCGAATAGGTTGATGAAGCCTTCTGCATCATGGTGGTCATATAAATCGCCAGTTTCAAATGATGCGATACTTTCATTATAAAGTGTATAAGGAGAAGTAGTACCAGCTTTGATAATGTTACCTTTGTAAAGCTTGAATTTAACTTCACCTGTTACGTATTTTTGTGTTGATTCGATGAAAGCTTGGATTGCTTCACGTTTAGGTGTGAACCATTTTCCTTCATATACTACATCAGCAAATTTATTGCCCATTTCTTTTTTAAGTGTGTATGTATCACGGTCTAAGATTAATTCTTCTAATTGTTGGTGAGCTTCCATAAGGATTGTTCCACCTGGAGTTTCATAAACGCCACGAGATTTCATACCAACAACACGGTTTTCAACGATATCAACGATACCAATACCATGTTTGCCACCAAGTGTGTTTAATTCTGTAATGATTTCAGAAACTTTCATAGCTTTACCATTTACAGTCTTAGGTACACCGGCTTCAAATGTCATAGTAACATATTCGCCTTCATTTGGCGCTTTTTCAGGAGTAGTACCAAGTACTAATAAGTGATCAAAGTTTGGTTCTTGTGCTGGATCTTCTAACTCTAGACCTTCATGACTGATGTGCCATAGGTTACGGTCACGGCTATAAGATGTATCAGCAGAGAATGGTAAGTCGATACCATGTGCTTTACAGTATTCGATTTCGTCTTCACGAGAATCCATACCCCAGTTGTCATTTCTCCAAGGAGCAATGATTTTGATGTCAGGAGCGAGTGCTTTGATACCAAGTTCAAAACGGATTTGGTCATTACCTTTACCAGTAGCGCCGTGACAAATAGCAACAGCACCTTCTTTTCTTGCAATTTCTACAAGACGTTTAGCGATAACAGGTCTAGCCATTGATGTTCCAAGTAAGTATTTGTTTTCGTAAACAGCATAGCCTTGTACACATGGTACAACGTATTCGTCACAGAATTCATCTACAACATCTTCGATATATAATTTTTCAGCGCCACAAAAAGCAGCTCTTTCATGAAGTCCATCTAATTCTTCACCTTGTCCACAGTCGATACAACAGCAAACAACTTCATAATCGTAGTTTTCCTTTAACCAAGGAATGATAGCGGTAGTATCAAGACCACCCGAGTAAGCCAAAATAACTTTTTCTTTCATCTTAAAATCTCCTTATAAAAACTTATAATTTATTCTACTTAGGTTACTATACTGCATTTGGATAAAGAATGCAAGAAGAAAATGCATAAAAATAAAAATGAATTGCATAAATATGCATAATTAAAGAAAAAGCTTGCATAAAATACATGGATGGTGTATATATATACGTAGTAGTATGAAAATATGTGTTTTTTAATTTCGATGAAAAGAAAAAATTGTTGGACATTTAGTTACAAACACTTATAATATAGTAACGATAGATGAAAATGAAGGGTATGGTTAATAAAATGATTAAAGTTGGAATAATTGGAGCGACTGGGTATGCTGGTGGCGAGCTTGTTAGAATTTTGATGAATCATAAGGAAGTAGAAATCGTATGGTTTGGGAGCAAGAGTTATATAGATCAAGAATATAGTAGTGTTTATCAAAACTTTTTTGAGATAGTAGATGCAACCTGTTTAGATGATAATATGGAAGAACTTGCTGCATGTGTAGATGTGATTTTCACAGCTACACCACAAGGGTATCTCGCATCATTATTAACAGCCGAATTGATAGATCAAGTGAAAATCGTTGATTTATCTGCTGATTATAGATTAAAAGATGTTTCTGTATATGAAGAATGGTATAAGATTGAGCACAAATCTCCTGAATTTATAGAAGAGGCAGTTTATGGATTATGTGAAATCAACAGAGAGGCAATAAAATCTACAAGATTACTTGCAAACCCAGGTTGTTACACAACGTGTTCTATATTAACTTGTTATCCACTAGCAAAGGAAGGCATGATTGATGTGAATTCGATTATCGTTGATGCCAAGTCAGGTACGACAGGTGCAGGACGAAGTGCAAAGGTTCCTAATTTATATTGCGAAGTAAATGAAAGTATTAAGGCTTATGGTGTTGCGAATCATAGACATACACCAGAGATTGAAGAACAGCTTGGATATGCATCTGGCACAGAGGTGACGATTAACTTCACACCGCATTTAGTACCTATGAATCGCGGTATTTTAGCAACAGCATACGCAAATCTTACACCAAAGGAAGATGGAACTTATCCAACCTATGATGAAGTGAAGGCGGTTTATGATTCATATTATAAGGAAGAGAAATTCGTACGTGTACTTGATAAGGGTGTGCTACCAGAGACAAGGTGGGTCAAAGGTTCGAATTACGTAGATATTAATTTTGTGCTTGATGAGAGAACACACCGTGTGATTATGATTGGGGCACTAGATAATCTTGTAAAGGGCGCTGCAGGCCAAGCTGTTCAGAATATGAATATTATGTTCGGACTTGCAGAAGACACTGGGCTTCAATTAATTCCTATGTTTCCATAGGTGTTATAGAAGTTTTTGAAAGTAGCTTGAATTCAACTTAGAAAGCGGTGAATGTTAAAGTGAATGAATTAAAAAAATACGGAATCATAATCAGACCGATGATTATAGAAGATTTTGATGGGGTATCTAGTCTTTGGGAATCCATAAAGGGATTTGCGATAAGGCATGTAGATGATACAGAGGAAGGTGTTGGTAAGTTTTTACTTAGAAATCCAGGTCTTAGCGTAGTCGCAGTAAATGATGAGGGTAAAGTGGTTGGAACGATTCTTTGTGGACATGACGGAAGACGTGCAGGCTTTTATCATGTATGTGTAGAAGAGGCATATCGTAAGCATGGAATTGGTCAAAAGATGGTAAATGTATGTTTAGAACATCTAAGAGCAGAAGGAATTTGTAAGATTAATCTGATTGCCTTTACAAAAAATGTAATCGGCAATAGGTTTTGGCAAGGTCTTTCATGGGCTAGAAGAGATGATGTGCATTATTATGAAGAGAACTTAAATTTAGAAAATACAGTACATATTATAGAGTGAGGGGTATAAACGTATGAAACATATTCAAGGTGGTGTAACTGCAGCAAAAGGATTTTATGCAGCAGCAGTTGAAGCAGGGATCAAATATCAAAACAGAAAAGACATGGCACTTATATATAGTAAGGAAGCATGTATTGCAGCAGGAACTTTTACAACAAATGTAGTAAAGGCTGCTCCAGTTTTATGGGACAAGATGATTGTAGAAGAAAAACCTACAGCGCATGCAGTTATTATCAATTCAGGTATTGCCAATGCATGTACAGGTAAGGAAGGATACGATTATTGTTTAGAAACAGCAATGGCAGCTTCAAAAGCATTAGATATCCCACAAGAAAGTGTATTAGTAGCTTCTACAGGTGTTATTGGTATGCAGCTTAAGATGGACAAGATCAAATCTGGTATAGAAGCATTAGCAAAGGTACCATGCGATAGTTTAGCAGCAGGTACAAGTGCAGCTGAGGCGATCATGACAACAGATACAGTTTCTAAAGAAGTTGCTGTACAATTTGAAGTGGATGGTGTTACAGTTACTGTGGGTGGTATGTGTAAAGGGTCTGGTATGATTCACCCTAATATGTGTACAATGCTTGGATTTGTTACGACAGACCTCGCAATTAGCAAAGAGCTTTTAACACAAGCTTTAAAAGGCGATGTCGTAGATACTTACAACATGGTTTCGGTTGATGGCGATACTTCTACAAATGATACAGTATTATTACTTGCAAATGGCATGGCAGGCAACACACCGATTACTACAATGGATGAAAATTATGCAAAATTTGTAGAAGCACTACATTTTATCAATGAGAAATTATCCAAAAAAATTGCTGGTGACGGTGAAGGTGCAACAGCATTATTTGAAACAAAAGTAATGAATGCTGACACAAAAGACCATGCTAGAATATTAGCAAAGAGCGTTATTTGTTCGTCGCTTACAAAAGCTGCAATTTACGGACACGATGCAAACTGGGGACGTATCTTGTGTGCACTTGGCTATTCTGGCGTACAATTTAACCCAGAAGAAATTGAATTATTCTTCTATTCAAAGGCTGGTAAAATCCAAATATACAAAGATGGCTGTGCAACAGATTATAGTGAAAAAGAGGCTACTAAGATTTTGTCAGAACCAGAAGTAACAGTACTTGTAGATATGAAAATGGGAACTGAAGAGGCGATTGCTTGGGGTTGTGATTTGACGTATGACTATGTGAAAATTAATGCGGATTACAGATCGTAACTAGAGATAACACTTATAAATTGTGATAAATGAGGGAGAGATAGTGATGTTAGAAGTAATGAAAAAAGCCGAGACTCTAATTGAGTCATTACCATATATACAAAAGTTTTCAAAAAAGATAGTTGTGATTAAATACGGCGGATCAGCTATGACAAATGAATTATTACAACAAAATGTAATCAAAGATGTTGCATTATTAAAGCTTGTAGGTTTAAAACCAGTACTTGTACATGGTGGCGGAAAAGAAATCAACAAGTGGTTGACGAAGGTTGGTATTGAATCAGAATTTAAGAATGGACTTCGTGTAACAGATGCTGATACTATGGAAGTTGCAGAAATGGTACTAGGAAAAGTAAATAAAAGACTTGTCACTATGATGCAAGAGTTAGGTGTAAAAGCTATTGGAATTAGTGGTAAAGATGGTGAATTACTACAAGTTGAAAAGAAAATGGCAAGTGGTGAGGATATTGGATTTGTAGGAAATATCACACAGGTAAACCCAGATGTCATTCTTGATTTAATCGAAAAAGATTATGTACCGATCATTGCACCAATCGGTTTGAATGAAAAGTTCGAAACGTATAATATTAATGCGGATGATGCAGCTTGTGCAATCGCAAAAGCACTTCATGCAGAGAAACTTGCATTTTTAACAGATATTGAAGGATTGTATAAAGATATTGATGACAAGGATTCTTTTATTTCAAGAATCACAGTATCAGATGCAGATGCACTTATTAATGATGGATTTATTGGTGGCGGTATGCTTCCTAAGATTCAAAACTGCACGGATGCAATCAAAAACGGTGTGAAGAGAGTCCATATATTGGATGGAAGAATTGCGCATAGCTTAATGTTAGAAATATTTACAAACGATGGTATTGGTACTGCGATTGTTGCAGATGAAGAGATGGAGCATATGTTATGATGAAACAATATATTGAACTTGCTGAAGAAAATATTTTACACACTTATAATAGATATCAAATCGTATTAGACAAAGGTGAAGGTGTTCATCTATATGATATTACAGGGAAAGAATATTTAGATTTTGTAGCCGGGATTGCAGTTTTTGCTTTTGGATATGGTCACAAAGCATATAATGATGCACTCAAGTCACAAATCGATAAATTAATTCATACATCCAATTATTTTTATAATGTACCTGCTGTTGAAGCTAGTACGAAAATAAAAAAGGTTACAGGTCTAGACCGTGTGTTCTTTACAAATTCAGGAGCAGAAGCAGTAGAGGGTGCTATCAAATCTGCACTTAAATATGCTTATACAGTAGATGGAACAACAGGTCATGAAATTATTGCCATGGAACATTCTTTTCATGGTAGAACATTAGGCGCTTTATCTGTAACGGGGAACAAACATTATAGAGAAGCTTTTGAACCACTTTCACCTAGTGTAAAATTTGCGACTTTAAATGATTATGAAAGTATTGTAAAGTGCGTGACAAATAAGACATGTGCCATTATACTAGAAACAGTACAGGGAGAAGGTGGTATTTATCCTGTAGAGCGTGAATTTTTACAAAAAGTGAGAGCGTTATGTGATGAACGAGGAATCCTTTTGATTTTAGATGAAATCCAGTGTGGTATGGGTAGAACAGGTACGATGTACGCATATCAACAGTATGATGTATTGCCAGATATTTTGACAACTGCAAAGGCTTTGGGTGGTGGTGTACCAGTTGGTGCATTTGTTATGACACAGGCTGTGGCAGAAAAGTCACTTGTAGCGGGTGATCATGGTACTACATACGGAGGAAATCCACTTGCTTGTGCAGCTATATCTAAAGTGTTCGATATTTTTGAAGAAGAACATATTTTAGAAAACGTACAAGAGGTAGGTGCTTATCTATCTGAGAAGCTACAAGGTCTTGCTGATCAATACGATTGCATCAAAGAAGTAAGAGGTGTTGGTTTGATACAAGGACTTGTGTTTGATAAGCCAGTTGCAGATATTATCAAAAAAGCAATGTCTAAAGGCCTTATTATTATTAATGCAGGAACGAATATTATACGCTTTGTACCACCACTGATTATATCAAAAGAGCATGTGGATGAAATGCTTTCTATCCTAGAAGCAAGTATCTAGTATTGGATTTCATGATTCCTAGACAAACATGCTTATTTAAAGAAGAACAAAGGTTAGGATAGTGGATGAATAATATGGTAAATAAAATTTTAGCATGGGTTTTAGTAATGCTAGTTTTTCTCGCAGGTGGGTTTTTTTATGTAGTTGAAAATAATATGTTTTTTGCTAAGAGTCAAACGCTAGAAGATGAAGTATTGTATTTTTGGTATACAGATAATGACATGACGAGCTATTATAACAATGCGGCTGGAACTTATAATCTTGAACAGGAAAATGTAATGGTGATACCGCAGCTTGTAAGTGGAAGTGAGTATCTAGAAAATATTTATAATATTTCCATTGCTGGTGGAGATGTACCGGATGTTTACGTGATAAGCAATGATTCACTAGAAAAAGCATATTTAGCAGGTCTCACGATACCAATTGATGAAAAGGATTCGTTTTTAGATAATTTTTCTGACACAGCAATAGATGCGGTGACTTATAAAGATAATATTTTAGGCTACCCTTACTATTATGAGACAAGCGCGTTAGTATATAACAAAACTTTCCTAGAAGAAATAGCATACCAGCTTATTATGACACCTGATGTCGGTGATAGCGAAGAAGGGGAAGAAAATGTTGAAATTGTCTCTTTTGCTGCACTTTCAGTAGAAGAAAAGGAAGCGTTACAAGCACAAGTAGATACAAAAGTTTTAGAGCTATTACCTAATACAGTTACAGAATTATACAATTTGGCAAACTCTATTATTGCACCGACTGGTATGGAGTATATATTTACTTGGGATATTAATGAAATTTTCTTTAATTATTTTTATGTAGGAGCGTACATGGAAGTAGGTGGAGAATCAGGAGATGATAGTAGTGTTTTGAATATTTATAATGAAAATACTGTCGAGTGCCTTGGGGTTTTTCAGGCACTTGCTGAGTTTTTCTATATGGATCCTGATGAAGTGACGACAGAGAGTATCATTACTGAATTTTTAGAAGGAAAGGTACTGTTTTCTATCGTAGATTCACATGCTGCAGATTCTATTGAGCTAGCAAATGCTAATGGTGAGCTAGCATTTGAATATGGGTATAGTATGATTCCAGATCCTAGTGAAGAGTTGAATGGTCGTTCACTATCTGTTACAAGTACAGTTGTTGTGAATGGATATACAGATCATACAGAATACGCACATGATTTTGCACAGTTTTTAACGGGAGAATATACTGAAAATCTATATGATAAAACAGGACAATTGACATCTAATCAAAATACACCGACAGTGTTAGATGTTGAAAAGGTATTTCGTTTTGAATACGAAAAATCAATTCCAATGCCTAAAATGATGGCGACAAGTAATTTTTGGATGTATTTAGAAGCAGTCTTCTCAGCAGTGTGGGAAGGTGCGGATATTAATACAGAGTTAGAGTCTTTACAGAATAAAATGCAAGAGCAAATCA
Source organism: Lachnospiraceae bacterium (assembly GCA_044425805.1). Lineage (GTDB taxonomy): Bacteria > Bacillota > Clostridia > Lachnospirales > Lachnospiraceae > RGIG6307. The sequence continues at coordinate 121,561 of JAWXVC010000008.1, forward strand.
TTCAATAAAAGTTGTTATAAAAACCAACGATATGGATACCCTACTGATAAAGAAAGTTAGGGGGAAAATATGGTTGGTTTTTTGATTGCAGTAGTATCGGGTGCACTTATGAGCGTGCAGGGGATGTTTAATACAGGGGTTACAAAAGTATCAGGTGTATGGGCAACATCAGTCTTTGTACAGATTAGTGCATTCGTAGTTTGTTTAGGTGCTTGGGCTATGCTTGAGAGAGGGAACTTGCTTAAGGTGTTTTGTGTTGAACCTAAATACATGCTACTTAGTGGAGCAATTGGGGCATTTATAACATTTACGGTGGTGAAATCGATAGAACTCGTGGGACCTGCAAAGGCAGCACTTTTTATCGTAGTATCCCAAATTACGATTTCTTATTTGATAGAAGTATTGGGCCTTTTTGGGGCTGAAAAAGCAGCTTTCTCTTGGAGGAAAATACTAGGATTAGGTATCGTCTATGTGGGTGTATTTTTGTTTAAATGGGAGAAATAATCCATAAAATTTGCTTGATAATAAGGGTGAAAAGGAATATTATAGAAATAATATCTTTTTAAATTAGATATTGCATATGAGGCCACCCGAGAAGGGAATATGCAATGCATAAAAAATACGATAAATTAGTTTTAGTTTTATTACTTTGCATGCTATTGACAGCATGTGTTGATACGGGGAATTTGTCCTTACAAGAGGCCTTGTCTTCAGAAAGTGATTCTAGTGCAACACTATCTACGAATAGTGCTGATGAGGTGGTTTTGACAGAAGATGTGATAGCAACTACAGAAGCTTTAGAACAGGTGGTTTGTTACGTATATGTGTGTGGAGCTGTTGTTTCACCAGGAGTATATGAGTTACTAGAGGGGGAGCGAAAGGTACAGGCTATTGAACTTGCAGGCGGGTTTTTAGAAGAAGCAGCACAAGAAGCTATTAATCTTGCAGAGGAGATAGAGGATGGTATGCAGATTGTAGTGCCTACAGTAGAAGAACTTGATGTGATTCGTTTAGAGGAAGAACTCGTTTTGTCGGGACTTATTAATCTTAATACTGCATCAAAAGAGCAGCTTTGCACGCTGTCAGGAATTGGTGATGCTAAAGCAACAGAGATATTAGCATACAGAGAACAGATAGGTACATTTAGTAGTATAGAAGAACTAAAAAACATTAGTGGAATTGGGGATAGCGTATACGATGGCATAAAAGACTTTATTTATGTCGATGGATAAACACTTTTAGTGTATTCAAGAAAGGAATTTGGATGATGGGTAAAAGAATTTTAGTAGTAGATGATGAGAAGTTGATTGTAAAAGGAATTAGATTTAGTTTAGAACAAGACGATATTTCGGTTGATGTGGCTTATGATGGAGAAGAGGCTCTTTCACTTGCATTATCTAAAGAATACGACTTGATTTTGTTAGATGTTATGCTTCCTAAGTTGACTGGATTTGAGGTGTGTCAGCAGATTCGTGAGACTTCGCAAGTACCTATCATCATGCTTACTGCAAAGGGAGATGATATGGATAAAATTCTTGGTCTCGAATATGGAGCAGATGATTACATTACGAAGCCTTTCAATATTTTAGAAGTAAAGGCACGTATTAAAGCTATTATGAGAAGAACGGCAAAGGCTGCAGAAAAGGCTAACTCTGAGCACGAAATAGAAGTCGGTGAGGTACGATTGATCAAGGACGAAAGAAGGGTTTATATTGCAGGAGAAGAGATGAATCTTACTGCAAAAGAGTATGAGTTATTGGAATTATTCACCTTGAATCCAAACAAAGTATATAGTAGAGATGATCTACGAAGACTTGTGTGGGGTAGTGATTACATAGGAGATGTTCGCACAGTGGATGTACATGTTAGAAGACTTCGTGAAAAAATCGAAAAAAACCCTAGTGAACCCAAATACGTACATACGAAATGGGGCGTTGGATATTATTTTTTGTCTAAATAAAGAGTGCTTAATAAACCTCTTAGAAGGGATAGATTTTTATGAAAATAAAACTGCGTAAGCCACGTATTAGTTTGGGTATCGTGATGTTTATTATCATTATGATTGGAGGCGCTTTACCCTCTACGATGATTTATGTTGGTTTCTTACAAAATTATGAAGAGAATGCAGTGGCAGTAAATGCAGCTACCGTACAAACTCAGTTAAAAGTTGTAGCCAATCACCTAGTGACCTATGATTATCTAAATGATATTGATTCTGATATGATTAATGCCGAGCTAGAAATGATTTCTAATCTATATGATGGACGAGTTCTTATTATTTCTAGTAATTATAAGATTATTAAAGATACTTTTAATATCAGTCAAGGGAAATACATGATCTCAGAGGAGGTTATGAAATGTTTTCAAGGTGTTGGCCAAGTACAGTATGAACAAGTAGATGGCTATATCGAGATTACCACTCCAATCACACAAACAGTTTTGGTAGAAGAAAATGGTGTTTCTGCTGAGCAAGAGGTTGTTATAGGGGTGATGCTTACAAGTATATCAAACGATTCTATTATGGACGTTTTAGAGGTTGTAAGAGAAAAGGCGGTTTCTATTTTCTTTATTTGTATGCTTGTTCTTATTGTGATTGCTTATACTTTTTCAATCATGGTAGTAAGTCCACTTAAAAAGCTCACTTCATATATTAATGAAGTGAAAGCTGGATTTTTAGATGAAATAGTTCCGATTAATGGTTATGTAGAAACAGCTCAAATAACAGATTCTTTCAATCAATTGATGGGCAGGATGAAGGTTTTAGATGATTCAAGACAAGAATTTGTAGCAAATGTTAGTCATGAACTTAAAACACCACTTGCCTCTATTAAAGTTTTGGCGGATTCATTGACGAGTATGCCAGATGCACCAATAGAACTGTACCAGGAATTTTTTGCAGATATAACGGTAGAGATTGATAGAGAAAACCAGATTATCACAGACTTACTTTCACTTGTGAAGTTTGATAAAAAAGTAGCTGCACTTAATATTTCTGAGGTTGATATTGATGAGATGCTAGAGCTTGTTCTTAATAGACTAAAGCCACTAGCGAGAAAAAAGGATATTACACTGATTTTAGAATCTAAGAGAAGTGCCATTGCTGAAGTAGATGCAGTGAAGATGAATCTTGTTTTTATGAATTTGATCGAAAATGCAATTAAATATAATGAGGATCAGGGTACGGTTACTGTTATCTTAGATGCAGATTATCAACAATTTATCGTGAAGATTATCGACACGGGAATTGGTATACCTGAGGAGGATTGGGATTTTGTTTATGAGAGATTTTATCGTGTAGACAAATCGCATTCTAGAGAAATAGGTGGGACTGGTCTAGGATTAGCGATTACTAAAGCAGCGATTATTATGCATAGAGGCAGTATCGATATGACTAGTGTAATGGGTATTGGAACAACCTTTGAGGTCAAAATCCCTCTTAAAAGTCAAGTTCAGCAAACTAGAGTATAAGAAAGGAACTTTTGCATATTATTATGAGGAAAAATAAACTTATTATCATGCTCTTGATTATGCTATGCACGTTTGTGTTTTTTGGTTGTTCAAAAGAGGTGGTTAGCGAAGATACGATTATTCTAACTGTTTTGAGTGCTGATAGTAGTACGCTAGTAGAAATACCTTATGAGCTTCAATCACAAAGCGTGGAAAATCAAGTATCAGAAATATTAGAAGAATTATCAAAGAATGGTGAAATGTTAGAGTATACAGCACCATTGTCACAAGGGATAGAGATAATATCACAGGAAGTAGCACCAAATCGAATTACATTAAATTTGTCAGCAGAATACAATGATTTATCAGATTCAACAGAAATCTTAACAAGGGCGGCAATTGTAAAAAGCTTAACGCAAGCTGAAGGAATAGAGTATGTATCCTTTCGTATCAATGGGGAGCCATTACGTGATAGTTTAGGGAATTATGTAGGGGCATTATCTCAGCAAATGTTTATTGATGATACGGGAGAAGAAATCAAAAGCTATGAAATGGTAACAGTAAGGTTATATTTTGCCAACGAAGAAGGTGATGCGCTTATAGCTGTCAATCGTATAAGTGCATATAATAGTAATATGGCAATTGAAAAATATATACTTGAGGAATTGATTAAAGGACCGATGACCGAAACGCTAGGAGTGAATCCGACGATAAATCCTTCTACAAAGCTTATAAATGTTACGGTCAAGGATGAGATTTGTTACGTGAATTTTGATCAATTGTTTTTGAAACAGTTATATGATATTAATTCGGAGGTTGCAATTTATAGTGTCGTGAATTCTCTTTGTGAGTTGGCAAATGTAGAAAAGGTTGTGATATCTGTAGAAGGAGAGAGTGATGTGCTCTTTAGAGAAACCATTAGCCTAAAACAAGAATTTGAAAAAGATTTATCTTATGTTCAAATTGATTAAAGGAATGTTTAAGGGAACGATATGATATGAAGATGAAAAGGCCATTAGCTTTTGCTTGTCTTTTCTTCGTAATAGTAATTCGCTTATTTTATATGATCCTACCACCAGAACAAGTTTTTTATGAAGATGTTTTTCTAGATTCGATTTATGTATCTGGTAAAGTTGTTTCAGCAGAGCAAAGTGAAAGTCTTTATGGTGCACAAACAACGCTAGTTTTAGAAGGGGTGGATGTTTTTGAAACACCGAGTAGCGAAGAGGCACAGTTTTTTCATGATGGTTTGATCTGTTATTTAGACGGGTATATAGATGTTGAGATTTCTGAGTACGTTTGGTTAAAAGGGTCATTTGAAGATTTTGATATCGCCATGAATAAAGGGGAATTTGATAGCAAGCTTTATTATGATATTTTGGATATTGGAGGAGTTTTGACGGATGTAACACTAATCTGGCAATCGTATGCTACAAATCTGTTCGTATATCGTTTAGATATGATGAAAAAATATTTTCTAGATAAAGTACTGCAGTATTTTGAAGCCCCTTATGATGGCTTGATGCAAACAATGCTATTAGGAGAAAAGAGTGCGTTAGATGCCGAAATAGAGGCATTATACAAAAGAAATGGACTGATACATGTGTTAACCATATCGGGTTTACATATCAGTATGATAGGGATGGGGATTTATAAGTTTTTGCGAAAGCTTAAATGCAATCCGTATGCCGCCGCTGTTTTAGGAATAGCCGTTATTTTACTTTATGGACAAATGATAGGAATGGGAACATCAACGTTTAGAGCGATTTGTATGTTCCTTTTTCAAATGTTAGCTGTTTTATGGAGACGAACCTATGACAGGTTAACGGGACTTATGGTAGCAGGTATGTTACTTCTATTAGATCAGCCGCTATATGTATTTTATAGTGGTTTTATATACTCGTTTGCATCGGTGCTCGGTATTATATGCATTACACCTATGGTTGAACAGGGTTTTTTATGGTTAGGGAAAGGCAAAAAAACCTTACTGCTTGGTTTTGCAGCAAGCCTTGGCGTATTAGTGATGACTTTGCCAGTTCAGTTGTATTTTTTTTATGAATACCCAATTTATAGCATTTTATTAAATTTTTTGCTCTTACCATGTTTACCGTTTATTGTAGGAGGGGGAATTGTTATTATGCTTTTGCCTGCAAACTGCTCTATTGTTTCACATGCGATTGCTTGGGGGTGTAAGCTAGTTCTTATAGTTTATGAGAGAGCTTGTAGCATTACAGATACATTGCCAGGGAGCCATCAGGTGATAGGAGCACCTTCCGATATAAGGATTGTTTTATATTATAGTATTGTAGGCTTATTGGTTTTTTGTTATTGGAAAATACATACCAAATACAAGCTTTATCTTATGGGGATTTGTGTATGCACACTCATAGTGTTGATGTTTATAAATCCTAAAGGACAGAAGCTTGGTTGTACCTACCTATCCGTTGGGCAAGGAGATGGGGCAGTTTTGATGATAGAAGGAAAAGCTTACATCGTTGATTGCGGAAGCACCACAGAATCAAAAATAGCAGAATATACGCTGATTCCTTATTTGAAATATTCTGGAATAGGACATGTAGAGGCTGTTTTTTTGTCACATCAAGACTTGGATCATATCAATGGTATTACGCAGTGGCTAGAAGATTATGAAAATTATGGTGTTACCATGGGAACGATTGTACTTCCTAATCTAGGAGAGGAACTTTTAAATGAGCAATTTGGCGAACTGATAGAGTTAGCAATGCAATATGAAATAGAAGTTATGAGTGTAATGGATGGGGTTAGTTTTAGCTTTGCAGATACTAAGATTGTAGTACACCACCCGGAAGAAGTATTAGCAAGTCATGGGGATGCCAACGAAAATTCGATGGTCTTAGAGGTGCAATATGAGGAGTATTCGTTGTTGTTCACTGGAGATATAGGAAAAGTACAAGAGCTTTTATTGCTAGAAAAACTAAAATCGATTGATAATAGAAGCTATATATTAAAAAGTGCACATCATGGTTCAAACACGTCGAATGATGAAACTTTTATAACCTCCATACAACCACTTGAGGTGATTATTTCCTATGGAGAGGGTAACAGTTATGGACACCCTAGTCAGGAAACAATGCAGACGCTTACGTATATTGAAGGGAATGTATGGGAAACTGCACTTGATGGGGGGATTACGATTTCTTTTCATACAGATGGGTATGAGATTGAACAATATGTTAATCCTAGACGTTGACTAGAAATCATACATTGGGTATAATCTATGAAGTAGTCTCTATTTGAGTACTCATAAGTAGGAAGGAAAAGATGATGAAAAGAATTTTAGAAGATATTAAAAATCAAAGCTTTCATCAAGTCTATGCACTTGTGGGTTCTGAGGCATATTTAAGAAAGCAATACAAAGAAAAGCTACTTTCGGCGCTTGTACAACCAGATGATACGATGAATGTACATTATGTTCAGGGCAAGGAAGCAGTGATACCTAAGTTAATAGATTATGCGGAAACCCTTCCTTTTTTTGCAGATAGGCGTGTGATTGTAGTTGAAGACTCTAAGCTTATAAAGCAAGGTGGGGAAGAACTTTCAAAATATTTTGAAGCACCATGTGAGAGTACAATATGGATTTTAGTGGAAGAAGAATTTGATAAACGCAGTAAATTATATAAGCAGATTCTAAAGATAGGTCTTTGTGTTGAATTTGTACAGCAAGATATGACCACACTCAAAAAATGGGTAGCTTCATTGATTAAAAAAGAGGGAAAGAATATCACAAGAGAAAGTCTTGAGCTTTTTTTAGAGAGTACGGGAGCTGAGATGACTGTGATATCTACAGAATTAGAAAAACTCTTTTGTTATACATTAGATAAAGATGTTATTGATGCTACAGATATAGAGGCTATTTGTGTACCAAAAGTATCAAGTCATATATTTGACATGGTAGATGGTATAGCTTACAAGCAAGAAGCAAGGGTTATGAAGCTTTATTACGAATTGATTGAGCTAAGAGAGCCTCCGATTAGGATTTTGTTCTTAATTGCAAGGCATATGAATATTTTATTACAAATAAAAGATTTACAGCATAGAGGTATTAATCAAAAGGAAATGGCTACAAAGGTTGGTGTACCTCCCTTTACTATTTCAAAATATACAAAGCAAGCAAGTGCATATACAATAGAAGCTTTAAAGAGTGCCTTAAGTCAGTGTATCAAAGCAGATGAGGCTATCAAAACTGGTAAGATGACTGATACTTTGAGTGTTGAGGTTTTGATGCTATCTTTAATGCTAGAAGTTTAATGTAAAGAGCGCTTCGACATGGAGGAAATATGAGAATTGGAATGGGATATGATGTCCATAGATTAGTTACAGATAGAGCTCTGATTATAGGGGGCGTAGAAATACCACATGAACTTGGTTTGTTGGGTCATTCAGATGCGGATGTGTTATTACATGCGATTATGGATGCGTTGCTTGGAGCTGCAGCATTAGGAGATATAGGCAAGCATTTTCCAGATACAGACGAGGCCTATAAGGGTGCATCGTCTATGCTCTTATTAAGAAGAGTTGGTGAGCTTTTAGAGGAGGCGTGCTTTTTTGTTGAGAATATTGATGCGACTATTATAGCGCAAGCACCAAAGATGAGACCATATATAGATCTTATGAGAGAAAATATAGCGAAGGAATTAGGCATTGATATCAGTCAGATTAATGTAAAGGCTACAACAGAGGAGGGACTTGGCTTTACAGGTGAGGGAAAAGGAATATCAGCACAAGCCATCTGTATGCTGACTACACCAATGGCAATGTCATCAGTAGATGTATTAGATACTGAGACACGTAATTGTGAGAGTTGTGGAGGCTGTGGAGGCTGCGCTAGTAAGAAATGAGAAGACATTTCAGAATGAGAGGTATTATGGGTATTATTCAGAAAATAAAAGAAGAAATAGAGATTATAAAAGAAAGAGATCCTGCACTTCATTCTAATATGGAGGTGTTTTTGTACCCTTCCTTTCGTGCTATTTTATACTATAGAGTGGCACACCATCACTTTATGAAGAAACGGTATGTATTAGCTAGGTGGATTTCACAAAGAGGAGCTCGTAAAACGGGCATCGAGATTCATCCGGGTGCTACAATTGGAAAAGGATTGTTTATTGATCATGGACATGGTGTTATTATTGGAGAAACGGCTATTGTCGGTGATAACGTTACAATATATCAGGGGGTCACATTAGGTGGTACTGGTAAAGAGCATGGCAAGAGACATCCTACCATAGAAGATAATGTTATGATTAGTGCAGGAGCAAAGGTACTTGGCTCTTTTACGATAGGTGAAGGCAGTAAAATTGGAGCAGGTAGTGTGGTTTTAAGAGAAGTGCCGCCACATTGTACAGTTGTTGGTGTACCTGGTCATATTGTGAAAAGTAGTGATCAAAATGCGATACCGAGCCATAATATGGATCAGGTGAATTTACCAGATCCTATGCAAGAAGAAATCAAAGCGATTTTGAAACAAAACAAGCTTTTTGAAGAGCGTATCAAAGGTCTAGAGGAAGTGATAGATACAATTGCGAAGGCATAAATGATGAATATGCTTTAGAATGAAAGGAAATAAACATGAAGATATATAACACACTTACGAAACAGAAAGAGGATTTTGTACCAGTAAAGGAAGGGAAAGCTAGCATTTATGTATGTGGTCCTACTGTTTACAATTTGATTCATATTGGTAATGCGAGACCTATGATTGTGTTTGATACAGTTAGAAGATATATGGAACACAAAGGGTTAGAAGTAAACTACGTAAGTAATTTTACGGATGTAGATGATAAAATCATCAAAAAAGCACAAGAAGAAGGTGTTGATGCGACTGTTATTAGTGAACGATACATAGCAGAATGCAAAAAGGATATGGAAGCTCTTCATGTGAAAACGGCTACAACACATCCTAAAGCTACAGAAGAAATAGAAGGTATGCTCGAAATGATTGGAGACTTGATACAAAAGGGGCATGCGTATGCAGCAGAAGATGGTACAGTCTATTTTAGAGTTCGTTCATTTAAAGAATATGGAAAACTTTCGCATAAGAATTTGGATGATTTGCAAGGGGGGAATCGTTCACTCCTTGTTACAGGTGTTGAACAAAAAGAAGATCCTCTTGATTTTGTGCTTTGGAAACCTAAAAAAGATGGAGAGCCTTATTGGGAATCTCCATGGTGTAATGGTAGACCAGGATGGCATATTGAGTGTTCGGTTATGAGTAAAAAATATTTGGGTGAGCAAATTGATATCCATGCAGGTGGAGAAGATTTAGTATTTCCACATCATGAAAATGAAATTGCGCAATCAGAAGCTGCAAATGGAAAAGAGTTTGCAAAATATTGGATGCACAATGGTTTCTTGAATATTGATAATAAAAAGATGTCTAAATCGCTTGGTAATTTCTTTACAGTACGTGATATCAGTGAACAATATGATTTACAGGTTTTAAGATTCTTCATGCTTTCTGCACATTACAGAAGTCCACTTAACTTTTCTGCAGAGCTTATGGAGGCCGCAAAAAATGGTCTAGATAGAATTGTTACTTGTGCTGCAAATATTCAATATATGATGGAACAAACACAAGTAGAGCATGTAATGGAATCAGAAGTGAATCTACAAAAAGAAGTGAATTCTTACGTTGAGAAATTTGATGCTGCGATGGATGATGATTTTAATACTGCAGATGCAGTATCAGCTATTTTTGAATTGGTTCGTTTTGTGAATTCGACGATGACACAAGAGCAATCAAAAGAGCTATTACAAGAGACATTAGATACTTTAGTAATGCTTTCAGATATATGTGGTTTGGTAGTTTTAAAAGATGCAGAGCTATTAGATGCTGATGTAGATGCACTTATAGCAGCTAGACAGCAAGCTAGAAAAGATAAGGATTTTGCTAGAGCAGATGAAATCAGAAAAGAATTGCTAGATAAAGGTATTGTATTAGAAGATACAAGAGAGGGCGTAAAATGGAAGAGAGCTTAAATTTAATAGAAACAGCTTTTTCGTTAGAAAAAGTGGATGTTAGAGCTCATTCGCCACTCGCACTCGCATTTATTGGAGATGGTGTATTTGATTTGATTATTCGAACAGTGATAGTTACAAAGCATCACCAAAGTGTACGTGATTTACACAAAAAAACAGTAGCATATGTAAAGGCAGAAACACAAGCAAATTTAGTGGATGCCATTATGGAAGAGTTAACAGCAGATGAAGAGGCCGTATATAGAAGAGGCAGAAATGCCAAATCAAATACAACAGCGAAGAATGCTTCGATTGTTGCATACAGAAAAGCAACAGGATTAGAGGCGTTGATTGGGTTTTTGTATTTAACGGGGCAAATGCAACGAGCTGTTACACTTGTTAAACTCGCAGTAGAGAAGAGTGAGACGAGTATTTAGTAGGAAGCGTTGGTAGAATATATACGCTTTTATTAGAAAGGTTAAGGAAACACATGGAATTACAGGAATTTACAATAGAAGGCAAAAACGCAGTGATTGAGGCTTTTCGTGCAGAGAAACCGATAGACAAGTTGTTTATTTTAGATGGAGCACAAGATGGTCCAATGTCTACAATTAAGCGAGAAGCAAAGAAGAAAAATGTAATGGTAAAATACGTTACAAAAGAGCGCCTAGATCAGATTTCAGAGACAGGAAAACATCAAGGAGTTATAGCGTATGCAGCAGCGTACGAATATGCTGAAATGGATGATATTTTTGCACTTGCAAAAGAGAAAAATCAAGATCCTTTTATTATTCTTTTAGATAATATCGAAGATCCTCATAATTTGGGTGCGATTATCAGAACTGCTAATCTAGCTGGAGCACATGGCGTTATCATACCAAAAAACAGAGCAGTGGGACTTACAGCGACAGTTGCAAGAACATCTGCTGGAGCACTTAATTTCACACCTGTAGTAAAAGTCACAAATATCTCTAAAACAATCGAAGAGCTAAAGCAAAAAGGCTTGTGGTTTGTTTGTGCAGATATGGGCGGTACAAAGATGTATGATCTGAATCTAAAGGGACCAATAGGGTTGATTATTGGAAATGAAGGAGAAGGCGTTAGCAGGCTTGTAAAAGAGCATTGTGATATGATAGCCTCTATTCCTATGCAAGGGGATATTGATTCCTTAAATGCCTCTGTAGCAATGGGCGTGTTATCGTTTGAAATAGTGAGACAAAGATTAATATAATATACGTGTGCGTGTGAGGAAGAACATTGACTGACGAAAAATTATTCCAAGACTATATTGGAAATGAGCGTGAAATAACAGATATATTAATGGAAAAATATAAATACCTCGTGAGAAGTCTGGCAAAAGATTTATTCTTGCCTGGAGCGGATCACGAGGATTTAATCCAAGAAGGCATGATAGGACTATTTAAGGCGATTAGGGATTTTGATAAAGAGAAAAATGTGAAATTTATTACATTTGCAACAGTGTGTATAACAAGACAAATGTATACAGCAATAGAGTCTGCTCAAAGAAATAAACACATACCTTTGAATAATTATCTTCCTATAGAATATTTACAAGAAGAGCAGGAACCTCTTGATGTTAAATCGATTCCCGAAATGATAGTGCTTGAAAAAGAAAAAACTGAGTATCTATCAAGGCTTTTTGAAACACAGCTGACAGAGTTAGAACAAGATGTATTAAAGCTGTATTTAACGGGAAGAACGACTAAAGAAATTGCAACTATATTAGATAGAAGTGAAAAGTCTACAGATAATGCATTACAACGCCTAAAAGCAAAACTAAAAAGAACAATATCTACGATTTTTGAGTATTGACACAAAGTGCTCATTATGATAATATATTTCGGTAGCGCTACTATGGCTCAGTCGGTAGAGCACTTCATTGGTAGTGAAGAGGTCACCGGTTCGATTCCGGTTAGTAGCTTAGCTTGAAACCCTTATAGAATAAGGCTTTCGAGCTTTTTTTTATGCAAAAAAACTGCCCTCCGAAAAGGGCAGTTGAAATAGAGATTTATTGTAAGCCGAGTACTTGCTGTGTCAAGTATTCTTGGTATTGAGCTTGATATTCATCAGGTACGACACCGCCCCAGTAGACCTCTAACATTAATTCAAAGGTGTGTTGACAAGATGTTGCAGAGCTTGGAGAGGAAGAAGTAACTGTACCATCTGCGTTCTCTGTAATAGTCGTAGAACCTTCCCAGAGAAGTTCGTTTTCAATAGGATATAGCGTAACAACACCTTCCGTAGGATATGGGCAATATTCTGTACAAGGAACATTGTCGATGCCACAAACAAGGCCGTAATAGTGAACATTACAAGCGATAGTAGGTTCAGTACCTTCTGCAAAGTATTCAACATAAATATCAGAACAAATACCATCAATCGGAAGTAATCCAGACTGCCTACATACTGCTACCTGAATAATATTATCCGGCATTTCTTGAATTGCTGCATTAGCTAGGTCTTGATGAATCTCTGTCATAACTAGACTAAATAGTGTAGTGTTTAAACGTTTTTCTTCAGTTGTGAGTTGGGCATTGTTTTGGTCATAGCCAACCCATACACTAGCTGTGTAATATGGTGTATAGCCTGAGAACCAAACATCCTTATTATCAGAGGTTGTACCAGTCTTTCCAGCTACATACATGCCAGAAACATTGGCTCTTGTACCTGTACCGATTGTAACGACGTCATGCATAGCATTTGTTAATAACCATGCGGTCGACTCTTGGATAACGCGTGTCTCACGGTTATTTGTTTTATCAAGAATGATATTTCCTTCACTGTCAGTGACAGTTGTATATAGTGTAGGTTCAATATAAACACCGGCATTTGCTATGGTAGCATAAGCTGCAGTAAGCTCAAGGTTTGTAACACCGTTTGTGATACCACCAAGTGCAAGTGCTTGAATAACATCGGAATTACCTTGTTCATTTGTTTCCGTAAGTAGAGTAGTGAAACCAAAATTAATGAGGTAATCCATACCTACTTGAGGTGTAATACAAGTAAGTGCTTTTACAGCAATGACATTTCGAGAGTTTGTAATGGCCTCTCTATAATTTAATAATCCACGATAGATATTATCCCAGTTGCTTACTAACTTTCGCTGTCCGTTTACTAAGTCTGAGTAGTAGAATGGTGCATCGATTTGAGTGCTTGCCAAGGTATAAGTTCCCATATCTAGAGCAGGAGCATAAGTTGAAAGTACCTTAAAGGTTGAACCAGGCTGTCTTGCCGCCTCCGTTGCACGGTTGAAGGTATTACTAGCTGTCTTTTCTCCACGCCCACCAATAAGAGCCACAACATAACCTGTATCTTGATCTTCTATAACAATAGAAATCTGTGGTTGTGCAGAGTACGTGATTGTCTCAGCAAGAATTTCATCACCATCTTCAAGAATATAATCAAGATATAGAGCTATTGCTTCATTGCCAGCATCTTGAGAAGAGAAGAGAAGTGAAAAACTGCTTCCATAACCATTGTCTTGTAGGAATGCACAAAACATCTCACTACTGTGGTGCTCGGTATCACCATTTGCCTTTGCAATACTCACTAGATACTCTAGCTGCCAGCTAGCATCTGGGAAATTCTCTTCATCAGAGGTAATATCATCCACGATATCTTGAATATCAGAATCTAAGGTAGAATTAATACTGATACCACTACTATACATCAGTGTATATGCTTGACTATCTGTATAACCAGCCTCTAAAAGATCAGCATATACTTGATCAGTAAGAGCATCTACAAAATAAGTTGTATAAGACGTTTCAATCTTAACTTCATTGACGGCTAAAATCCTAGTATAAGGGTCATCTGCCATGGCTTCGTCATATTCTGCTTGTGTAATAAACTCACATAGAAGCATAGAGTCTAACACATCTTTTCTACGTATTGCATTTTCTTCTGGATAGTTAATTGGATTATATCCAGTAGGGTTTTTCGTGATAGCAGCAATAACAGCAGACTCTGATAGGGTAAGCTCTGAAACATCTTTATTAAAATAACGAAGAGAAGCAGACTGTACACCAAGTGTATTTTGACCAAGGTTAATCGTATTCAAATAACGTTCTAATACTTCATCTTTTTCAATCTCATCAGATAGCTTGATTGCCAAATATTGCTCCTGAATCTTACGCTTGATAGATTCAAAAGTTGTTTCGAAAATAAAGTCTTCAAATACGGTGTTCTTAATAAGTTGTTGCGTAATCGTACTCGCACCTGAGGTGAAGTTAAAACCACTTAAAACACCATTACCAGCAGCACGAATAATACCGATAACATCAATACCTTGGTGGTCATAATATCTACTATCCTCAATGGCAATAAAAGCATATTCTAAATCATCAGGGATATTCTCTAGTGTAGTAGAAATGCGGTTTGCACTACTAGCAACTAACTTAGCGATTTGGTTTCCTTCATTATCATAGACAAAGCTAGAATAACCAGTAGGAACGATTTGATCTGATGATATATCTGCCGTTGAATCGATGCATCCATGAAAAGCACCAACACCTAGTGCAATCGCACAAGAGGCAAGGAAAAATACTACACACACACAAATCTTTAAGATAAAAACGAGAAGCTTACGTGACCACCTGCTAGTTTTAGAATTTAGCTCCTGTTGTTTTTTCTTGAGACCCTTTTTACTATAATTCATATTTTAAATCCTTTCTGCTTACACTTCAAAAGCATAAGACCTAAGTTAAACCATTATATCAAATTTAACTCCTTAAATAAAGTGTTTTAAGATGAATTTCATAAAGTTCATAATTCCTTAAAGTCATGATTTTCATAAAAAGGATAAATTATGCGCGTGCTTTTTGTAAGATTGCAATAACTTCTTCTTTTTTTAGAACTTTACCTGTAGATACGACTTTGCCATCTACTACTAAAGCGGGTGTTGACATTACACCATAGGATGCGATGACTGAAAAGTCTGTAATATGCTCAATACTAGTATCCATGTTGAGTTCTGTTAAAGCAGCTACTGCTGCAGCTTCTAGTTCATTACATTTTGCACAGCCACCACCTAAAACTTTGATTGCGCTACTGATTTCATGTTTCTCATCTGTTTTCTTTTTTCCGAAATTAAAAAATGCCATGTTTGTTTCTCCTTTTTGTTTGCAGTTATATTAGATTGTTTTAAATTAAAAAATGTTGTATTGCATTGAAAAAATATCCTACGATAATAATACCAGATGCACAAATTGCGATGAAAGCGCCTAAAAGTTTTGGCTTCACAGCTTTTCGAAGCATAATCATAGAAGGAAGGCTAAGGGTCGTAACAGCCATCATAAAGCTTAAAATAGTGCCCAGCAATGCTCCTTTTGCAAGGAGAGCTTCAGCAACGGGGATGGTACCAAAAATATCAGCGTACATAGGTACACCTACGATAGTTGCCATGATAACTCCAAAGGGGTTGTCGCTACCGAGAGTAGTTTCAATGACGCTTTGTGGTATCCAGTTGTGAATTAAAGCGCCGATACCTACACCAAGTAAAATATAAGGGAATACCTTTTTAAAGGTTGAAGTAACCTGCTCTTTTGCAAAAATAACACGGTCTTTTTTGGTCAGTGTTTCCAGTTCGATATCAACACTTCCTGCACTGAGTATAAAGTCTTCGACGTATTTTTCCATGCCAAGCTTGTCAAGCAGTGTGCCACCGAGTACGGCGATGACAAGCCCAACAAAAACATAAAGAATGCCAACTTTGGCACCAAAAATACTCATAAGAAGCACTAGACTACCTAAATCAACCATAGGAGAAGAGATTAGGAAACTAAAGGTTACACCAATTGGAAGACCGGCACTTGTAAATCCCATAAATAAGGGGATTGAGGAACAAGAGCAAAATGGGGTGACAGTTCCTAGCAGTGCTGACATAATATTTGCAGAGATCCCTTTGAATTTACTTAAAATCCGCTTGCTTCTCTCTGGAGGGAAAAAGCTCTGGATATAGGATATGAGAAAAATTAAACTACAAAGTAAAATTGTAATCTTAATGACATCATAGATGAAAAATTGGATGCTACCGCCAATGGAACTGCTTGTATCGATACCGATAGTGTTGAGCAAATTCCCAACGAAGCTGTTAAGCCAAGTCATTCCCAAAATTTGATTTTGAAAAAAGTCCCAAATGGTTTTTATTGTATACATGATAATTCTCCCTCTATGTCACATTGTTCTATTTCACGAATCGTTGTCAATTCATGTAATAAGGAGCTTGCGACAAAACTCCCCTTACGGCTAATCTGATAGTGTGTCCATTTTCCTACATACCAGCTCTCTACTAAACCAGATTCACATAAAATCTTCATGTGATAGGATAGTTTAGATTGTGCAACGCCAAGCTGCTCTGAAATAGTACAAGCACATTTTTCTCCTGATTGTAAATACATAATAATAGAAACTCTTGTTTCATCACATAAAGCCTTGAATATGGTCGCAATTTTTTGCGCATCTTGCATTTTATTTCACCTCAAATCAAAATTATTTTATATGAGATATTATAATCTGAATATCACAAAAGTCAAGATTATTTGAAAAATAATTTTTTTGAGGGATGCTTCACTCTCTTGCATAGAATACTAGTAGTATTGCCACCTGAAATTTGTTATATTAGAATAAAGTTAAAAAATCGGTTTTTTAAACACGCTAACAGTGTTTATATATGAAGCAGGAGTTTTGCAATCAACTACAATGCTTTAGAATGTGAGGAAGTATGATAGAAAAATATAAAGTTATTCATGGTGATAAAAATATAGTATATACAGATGAAATTGTTGAGAAAAAATCGAGATTTATTGCGAGTATTAAAAAGGTGGAATCAGAAGAAGAAGCGATTGCTTTTATAACTGAAACCAAAAAGAAGTATTACGATGCAAGACATAATTGTAGTGCATTTATCATAGGAAGTAATAAAGAATTGGTGCGCTGTAGTGACGATGGTGAACCGAGTGGAACAGCTGGGAAACCTATGCTTGAGGTTTTGTTAGGAAGTGAAATTGTAAATGTTGCAGGGGTTGTCACGAGATATTTTGGTGGTACGCTCTTAGGTACAGGAGGCCTCGTTCGTGCCTACACACAAGCATTACAAGTTGGCTTGAAGCAATGTCAGACGGCTATTATGTGCGCAGGAAAACGCATAAAGATTCATACGGACTACAATACCATTGGTAAAGTGTTATATGAGCTTGGTCAGAGGGGAATATGTCAAGAAGATAGTGAGTATACGGATGTGATTTGTTTGACAGTAATAGTTCCAATAGAAGATGCAGACTCATTTGAGAAGAAGATTACGGAGATTAGTGCAGGGAAGACGATAGTGGAAGTGGTGGAAGAAGTATATTTTGAGAAAATTGAATAGAAGGAGAGAGAAAATATATGTCAACTGAATTAATGATTCCAATGTTAAATGAAATTAAAGAAATTCTAACGGTAGCCAGAACAGAAGTGGCTAGAGAAGTTAATATTAAGCTGATAGAAACATATTGGAAAATTGGTGAGATCATTGTTAGATGTGAGCAAAACGATAAGGTTAGAGCAGAGTATGGAAATCAAACATTAAAAGAGCTATCCAAAGAACTCACACAGGAATTTGGGAAAGGATTTTCAAGGTCTAATTTGCAAAATATGAGAGCTTTTTATTTAACGTATCCAATTTGCCAATCAGTGACTGGCAAATTGAGTTGGACACATTACTGCGAACTTTTAAGTATTTCAGATAAAGAAAGGCGTGATTTTTACGTAAATGAATGTATTAATTCTAAATGGTCAGTAAGAGAATTAAAAAGGCAAATTAATACATCATTATATGAAAGGTTATTATTATCAAAGGGAGAAATGAATAAGCAAGAAGTCTTAAAATTATCTCAAACAGGAATTATCTTAAGTAAACCTAGTGATATAATTAAGGATCCATATGTGTTTGAATTTTTAGGTTTGCCAGAGGACAAGCCATTAATGGAAAGTGATTTGGAAAAGGCTTTGGTAGAACAGATAGAAAAGTTTCTACTGGAATTAGGACGTGGGTTCATGTTCGTAGGAACGCAACAAAGGGTTACTTTAAATAATATCCATTATTATGTGGATATGGTTTTTTACAATAAGCCGTTGAAATCATATGTTTTAGTTGAACTTAAAACAATAAAGTTTATGCCAGAAGCAGCAGGTCAATTAAACATGTATTTAAATTATTACGAGAATGAAGTAAATGATGAAGGTGACAATAAGCCGATTGGAATTATATTGTGTACAGATAAAGATTCACTTACAGTAGAATATGCATTGGGTGGACTATCTAGTAATATTTTTGCATCACAGTATACGCTGTATATTCCTGAGAAAGATGCGTTGATCGCAGAGGTTGAGAAAGTGATGAAAGAATTGGAAAGATAAAGGTAGAAAAGGAGATTTAACAATTTATGAATAATGTACGTATGGATGAAAAGAAGTTAGCAACTTTGCCTATGGTGTATTATATAAGTGATAATAGTAAAAAAGAAACAATTGTATTTGTACATGCTGCTTTTGTAAACCATACGCAGTATGATGAACAAGTAAGATTCTTTTCGAAACAATATAATGTTATAACACTTGATTTGATAGGTCATGGAAAGTCGCTAGATCTAAAAAAAGGAGATAATATTGCAGGTACAGCTGACTGGATTAATGAAATCTTGATTTATGAAAGTATATCAAAAATACACCTTGTAGGAATATCTATTGGTGCGGTCTTAATTCAAGATTTTGCGATTAAATATCCTGAAAAAGTCTCCTCATTAGTATGTCTTGGAGGGTATGATATAAATCGTTTTGATGTGAAGAAACAACGGGAAAATAGTAAGGGACAAGCTTTTATGATGATCAAAGCAATCTTTTCCATGAAATGGTTTGCCCAAAGTAATAAAAAAATCAGTGCATATACCATAGAAGCACAAAATCGGTTTTGCAGTATGAATCAAGCGTTTTCACGAAAATCATTCATGTATCTTTCAGGGTTAAATGGATTGGTAAACAAAGATAGATGGGTTATAAGAAACTATCCTATTCTAATAGGCTGCGGGGAACATGATATTCCTATGGCAATTGATATAGCGAAAGAATGGAGTGCTTATGAGCAAAATAGTACCTTGCTTATATTTGAAGGTGCGGGACACCTTGTGAATATGGATGTACCAAAAGCATTTAATGAACAATTATTAGAGTTTTATGATTTGATTTAAAAAGGTATACTAGACGGAAAATATTCAAAAATTTGTTTAAGGAGAGGTGAACTATGAATTGGGGTTTTATTGGATGTGGTAGTGTAGTTGAACATAAGAGTGGAAAGCCGTTTGATTTAGCCGGAGAAAGCAAAGTTCTAGCAGTTATGTGTAGGAATATAGAAACAGCGAAGTCCTACGCGAAACGTAGAGAAGTTCCTTATTATTTTGACGATGTTAATACCATGCTTTCACTAGATGGAATAGATGCTATTTACATAGCGACACCACCTAGTACGCATAAGCTGTATGCAAAAATGGCGATTGAGGCAGGCAAGGCGGTTTATATTGAAAAGCCTATGGGGATGAATACTGCTGAGTGTCTTGAGATTTTAGCACTTGCAAGAGAGAAAGATGTGCCAGTATTTGTAGCATTTTATAGAAGAGGTCTAGAGAAGTTTCATGATATCAAGAAATTGATTGCAAACGGTGAAATAGGGGGTGTTCGATGTGTGAATGTACTTCATTACCAAAAGATGGGGACTGGTGAATATGAGTGGAGAAGAGATCCGGCCATTGCAGGTGGTGGACTGTTCCATGATCTTGGTTGTCATACGCTAGATATCCTGGATTTTATATTAGGCCCGATTGAAGAAGCCTATGGATTTTCAGCAAATCAAAGACAGGTTTTCTCAAGTGACGATATCGTTACAGCAAGTATGCGATTTGAAAGTGGTGTACTTGGAACTGGAACTTGGTGTTTTGATGTAGATGAAGATCTAGAACAGGTTGAGATTACTGGTGATCAAGGAAAGGTTATATTTGATGTCTATGGTAAATCATTGACGATTGTAAGAAATGGAGTTGTAGAAAAACGCGAATATACGAATCCAGACTTTGTTCAAGAACCACTTATTCACAATGTGATCCGTACACTAAAGGGTGAGGAAAAAGCACTCAGTACAGGTGGCAGCGCGCTAAGAACAGCAATTGTGATGGATAAAATATTAGGCATATATACAGAATAGAGATTTATCTGTTCATTTTAATACATATAACAAAAACCCGAAAATAGACTATATATAGTCTACATTCGGGTTTTTGTTATGTTAAAGTAATAGCATAATAATTATTATTTGCATTACAGCTATAGCTTATTTATTTTTAGAACGTTTTCTCATAGTAGGATCAAGAATTTTCTTTCTAATACGAAGAGAAGTAGGTGTTACTTCTAATAATTCGTCAGTATCGATAAATTCAAGAGCTTGTTCAAGACTAAGCACTTTTTTTGGTGTAAGCTTTAAAGCTTCATCAGCAGAAGAAGAACGTGTGTTAGTAAGTTGTTTTTTCTTACATACATTTAATTCAACATCTTCTAACTTACCAGCTTGACCGATAACCATACCAGAGTAAACTCTTTCACCAGCACCGATGAATAGAGTACCTCTATCTTGTGCATTGAAAAGACCATATGCTACTGATTCACCAGCCTCAAAAGCAATAAGAGAACCTTGTCTACGGTATTGGATTTCACCCTTGAATGGGCCGTAATCATCATAAATCGTGTTGATGATACCATTTCCTTTTGTATCAGTTAAGAATTCACCACGGTAGCCGATTAGACCACGTGAAGGAATTGAGAACTCAAGGCGTGTATAGTTACCAGAAGTAGGTGTCATGTTGCGAAGTTCACCTTTTCTTTGTGATAACTTTTCAATAACAGAACCAGTAAATTCTTCTGGAACGTCAACATAAGCAATTTCCATAGGCTCTAGGGTTTTACCATTTTCGTCTTTTCTATAGAGTACTTCTGCTTTCGAAACTGCAAATTCAAAGCCTTCACGGCGCATGTTTTCGATTAAAACGGAAAGGTGTAATTCACCTCTACCAGATACCTTTAAAGAGTCAGCACTTTCTGTTTCTTCTACACGTAGAGATACGTCGGTGTTTAATTCTCTAAATAATCTTTCTCTGATATGACGGCTAGTTACGAATTTACCTTCTTGTCCAGCAAGTGGAGAATCATTTACGATAAATTGCATAGCAATCGTAGGTTCAGAAATTTTTTGGAAAGGAATTGGGTCGATGTTTTCAAGAGAGCAAAGAGTATCACCTATATGGATATCTGTGATACCAGAAATAGCTACGATAGAGCCGATTCCTGCTTCTTTTACTTCAACTTTGTTAAGACCATCAAATTCGTATAATTTGCTTACGCGAACTTTCTTTTGTTTACCTTCTTCATGTGCATTAACGATAACAACCTCTTGGTTAACAGAAATAATACCATTGTCTACTTTACCAACGCCGATTCTACCAACATATTCGTTGTAATCAATTGTTGAGATAAGTACTTGTGTGCCTGCTTCTGGATCACCAGTAGGAGCAGGAATGTAATTTAAAATAGTCTCAAAAAGAGGTTCCATGCTAGTACCTAGTTCTTCTTTATTAAGAGAAGCGATACCTGCTTTAGCCGAAGCAAATACGAATGGACAGTCAAGCTGGTCATCAGAAGCATTTAAGTCTAAGAAAAGTTCTAAAATTTCTTCAACAACTTCGTCAGGTCTAGCCTCAGGACGGTCGATTTTGTTTACACAAACAACTACAGGTAAATGTAATTCTAGTGCTTTACGTAGAACAAACTTTGTTTGAGGCATAGCGCCTTCAAAAGCGTCTACAACAAGGATTACACCGTTTACCATTTTAAGTACACGTTCAACCTCACCGCCGAAATCAGCATGTCCAGGGGTATCAATAATATTAATTTTTGTTCCGTTGTATGTGACAGCAGTATTTTTAGATAAAATAGTAATACCACGCTCACGTTCTATATCATTAGAATCCATTACGCGCTCTGCAATATCTTGGTTGGCACGAAAAACACCAGATTGCTTTAATAGTTCATCTACTAAAGTAGTTTTACCGTGATCAACATGTGCAATAATGGCAACATTTCTAACATCTTCTCTTGTTTGCTTCATGGAAGCCTCCTTACTTTGTGCAAAAGTTAACTCAAAACTCATACAGTATAGCATTAAAAGGTAGGAATAGCAAGTGTTTATAGATGTTGGTGAGGATTTTGTCGAATTAATACGATGAGATTTACTTCTAATTAAAAGATTGCTGTAGTATGATTTATCATAGTTACTGAGAAGATGAGGCTGACTCAGTATGGATTACAAAGGTGAGAATGATACATAGCCTGATATTTATCAGCCGATATAAAGCCAGTTTAAGGAAGGGGAAAATACAAGATGATAGGAAAAGAATTAGAAAACAACCAAGCAAATATTATAGGGGTAGTCGCAGGAGGATTTGAGTTTAATCATGAAATCTATGGGGAAGCATTTTATACAATGGATCTTAAGGTAGAGAGATTAAGTGCATCGAGTGATATTATTCCAGTTATGATTTCAGAAAGACTAATTGATGTAACTAAAAATCACGATGGTGTTCTTATGAGTGTCGAAGGACAATTTAGATCATATAATAGACACGATGAGCACAAAAACAAATTGGTTCTTTCAGTGTTTGCTAGAGAGGTAGAGGTTTTAGATACAGTAGATGAGGATAGACAAACAAATCATGTATATCTGGAAGGTTTTGTTTGTAAGGAGCCAATCTATAGAAAAACGCCATTGGGTAGAGAAATTGCTGATTTACTTATTGCTGTAAATAGACCTTATGGAAAAAGCGATTACATCCCATGTATTAGTTGGGGACGTAATGCAAAATATGCAGGAAACTTCCAAGTGGGAGAAAAGGTAGCCATATGGGGTCGAATTCAAAGTAGAGAATACATGAAAAAAATCTCTGAAGAGGTTATGGAAAAGAGAGTAGCTTATGAGGTATCTGTAAGCAAATTAGAAACCTTAGAAGTTTTGTAGAATATAGCTAAGTGTGCCTATAAATGCTTGTATTTTGTTGACACTGTATAGCAGTAATGTTAAGATGAAATAGATTTTACATTTGATTTACAGATGGAAGGAGCAAGAAGATGGCGATATATGAAGGCGCAGGCGTTGCGATTGTAACACCTTTCAAACAAGATGGAAGTGTTTATTATGAAAAGTTTGGGGAATTAATAGAATTTCAAATACAAAATGGTACAGATGCTATTATCGTATGTGGTACGACAGGAGAGGCAAGTACACTTAGCCATGAAGAGCATATAGCCGTGATTGCGTATTGCGTAGAAAAAGTTGCAAAAAGGGTTCCAGTTATAGCAGGTACAGGATCTAATTGTACAGAGACCGCTGTTTTTTTATCAAAGGAAGCAGAAAAAATAGGAGTCGATGGACTTTTAGTAGTGAGTCCTTACTATAATAAAGCAACTCAAAAAGGTTTATATTTACACTTTAAGACGATTGCGGAGTCGGTAACATTACCGATTCTTCTATATAATATAGCAGGAAGAACAGGCGTTAATATTGCACCAGAAACAATTGTTGCACTATGTAAGGATGTAGAAAATATCTTGGGTGTAAAGGAAGCTAGTGGAAATATTTCGCAAATTGCCAAAATACTACAGTTAGCAGATGGGTGTGTTGATTTGTATTCTGGAAATGATGATCAAATTGTACCGATTTTATCCCTTGGTGGAAAGGGTGTTATCTCAGTACTTAGTAACGTTGCACCACAGCAAACACATGATATGTGTCAGCTATATTTTGATGGTAAAGTGCGTGAAAGTGCTGCAGAACAGCTAAGAGCGATTCCTTTATGTGATGCACTTTTTTGTGAAGTAAATCCAATACCTGTAAAAGCTGCACTTGAAATGATGGGCTTTGAAATGGGAGGTCTTAGATTACCTTTAACAGAACTTGAAGATGCACATAAGGAAGTTCTTAGAAGTGAAATGAAAGCATACCAAATTCTATAGTAAGATATGAAAGTACGAAAGGTGGAAGCTACGATGATACGAATAATCATGCATGGATGTAATGGAAGAATGGGACGGATGATTTCTGATTTGGTGAAATCTGATGAAAATACTGTAATTGTTGCGGGAGTTGATGCATATCAGACTGGAAAGGAAGATTATCCGATTTCTGAGTCTATTACACTTTGTGATATTGAGGCTGATGTTCTGATTGACTTTTCAAACGCAGAGGCAATTGATGATTTACTTGGATTTTGCGTGGAACGAAAGATGCCATGTGTACTATGTACAACAGGACTTAGTGAAGAGGTCTTAGAGGAAGTTTTAGAGGCTTCAAAACATACACCTATTTTAAAATCGGCGAACATGTCAGTGGGTATTAATTTACTGTTGAAGATTCTAAAGGATGCAGCTCCAGTACTCGCAAGAGCTGGCTTTGATATCGAAATCGTAGAAAAGCATCATAATCAAAAATTAGATGCACCTAGTGGAACAGCACTAGCCTTAGCAGATACTATGAATGATGAATTTGAAGATAAATACGAATATGTATATGATAGAAGTACCAAAAGAGCCAAAAGAGATGCAAAAGAAATGGGAATCTCAGCTGTGCGTGGTGGGAGTATTGTTGGAGAACACGATGTGATTTTCGCAGGTGCTGATGAAGTACTAACATTCACACATACAGCATATTCAAGAGGCGTTTTTGCAAAGGGAGCTATTGAAGCTGCAAAGTTCTTGGCAGGTAAAGAACCGGGTATGTATGATATGAGTGATGTAATTGCATAAGATATGTATGTAGAGAGGCGAGATATATGATTGAATCATGTATTTTGCCTTACTACATTTATATATGAGAGAAGTGTGATTTAATTTGTTTCTGTGGCATCATACATCTCATTTACTGCATCGTCGGACATGTTATCAGATGCTCCGTCTGATAAATCATCCGATAAGTTATCCGATAAATTATCCGATAAATTATCGTGCATATCGTCCGATAAATCGTCACCAATATTATCGCCGATATCTTTGATATCTTCTGTTACATCATCTATTAGATCCCCTAAAATTCCTTCACTTTCTGTTTGATCATACTCTGAAGTGCCATAATCTTCTATACGATCTTCGGTGCTTGTGATGGTTTCTTCTGGGGTAGTTGTGTTGTTGCGGAAACCGCAACCTGTTGCTAGACATAAAAAGGTGAACATAATACCAAGTGCTAGCAAATGCGTAATAGTCTTATTTTTACTCATATTTTCCTCCATGACGAAGCGTATTTTGCGAGGAACGCGAGCAGAATAAAAGATTCTGCTCTGCGATAGCACAGTGTTTGTGAGCTTCAGAACAAACACCGAGGGAGAAAAAAGAGAGCATGAGCTTCTTTTTTCGCTCTTCCTCCATAATGAAGCGTTTCGTAGTGTTTGTGACGCCTCACATATAGTATATGTGCTTCGTAGGGGAATATACAAAATGAAAAAAGGAAGGGAAAAATTATGGAATTTAGACCGTGTATCGATATACATAATGGAAAAGTAAAGCAGATTATAGGTGGTAGCCTAAAGGATCAAGGAGATTTTGCGGATGAAAATTTTGTAAGTGAATATAATGCAGCTTTTTACGCAAACTATTATAAAGAGTATGGCATTAAGGGAGGACATATTATTTTACTAAATGCCAAGGATAGCACATTTTTTGAAGAAACAAAGGCACAGGCATTGAAAGCTTTAGCAACCTACCCAAATGGAATGCAAATCGGTGGTGGCATAACGGATGAAAATGCTGAAGAATATATAAATGCAAAAGCAAGCCACATTATTGTTACTTCTTATGTTTTCCAAAAAGGTAAACTTTATGTAGATAGGCTTGAAAAATTAGTGGAATTGGTTGGGAAAGAGCATATTGTATTAGATTTATCTTGTAAAAAAATAGATGGAGCTTATCGTATTGTTTCAGATAGATGGCAATGTGTTACAGATGTTGTTTTAAATGAAACGACCTTGGATTTCTTGGCAGATTATTGTGATGAGTTTTTGATTCACGCAGTGGATGTAGAGGGAAAATCGAATGGGATTGAAGAAGAGTTGGTAGCATTGCTTGGCAGATGGGGAAAAATTCCTATGACATATGCAGGTGGTGTGCATAATTTTGATGATTTGAGAAGGCTTCGTGAGCTTGGACAAGGAAAGATACATGTAACGATAGGAAGTGCACTAGATTTATTCGGTGGAAACATGGAATTTGGGCAAGTAATGTCATTTGTAAATGAAAAAACCCTATAAAAAAACCAAAACCCCAGAAAACTGGGGTTTTTCATCATAGCCAATATATATTTATTAAAAGAAATACCAAAAGTAACGCTGTTAATAGTAGTACATGGAATAGATTGGGACTTGTTAGTAAGTTATGATTATAATCTTACTACGTTAACAGCTTGAGGGCCTTTAGAGCCTTCTGTTAATTCGTATTCAACTTCAATGCCTTCTTCTAAAGACTTGTAGCCTTCCATGTTAAGACCTGAGAAGTGTACGAATACATCTTTACCAGATTCATCAGTGATGAAACCGTATCCTTTTTGGTTGTTAAACCATTTAACTGTACCTTTGTTCATTTCAAGATACCTCCACTTAAATTACATTTTGAAATTATTCAAAACATTAAGTGAATTATAGCATAGGAGACAGACAATGTAAAGTAAAATACTACTGTATTGAAATAAATACATTATAGAGGGAAAAATGAAAATATCGTGAGAGGAAGTTTTCTTGTAAAATAAAGGAAAATATGCTATTATGCTGTGATGGAGGTAGATATGGACACGAATAATACAAATACGGATCAAACAATATATAAGTACGTTTTAGTGACAACAGATGAAAAAGGCAAGAAAAGATTTTGCTTTCAGGTTCCTTTTTTGAGTTTTTGGATAGGGGTTTTAATTATATGTGTTGTACTTGGGTGTATCGGAGGAGCTCTTTTATATGGAAGCAACCTAGTGATGAACCTTGGGGAAGAGGCTGTTGAGGAATCAAAGAGATATTTAGCTTTACAAGACGAATATAAGGAATATCAAAATACTTACAAAGAGTTAGAATTAGTGGTAGAGGATTTAAATACACAGATTACAGTACTAAGTGATACCATCGCACAGAACAAAGCAGATACTGAAATGGCTGTTGAACAAGCACTACAGGATGCAACACCGACAGGTTTTCCTGTAACAGGGACGGTCACAGAGGCTGAAACACCAGAAGAAGCGATTGCTTTTGAACCAGCGATTTACCTAGAAGGTAGTGAGGGAGCAGTTGTGGTTGCTACAGGGAATGGTGAAGTTAGTAAGATTTCTACAAATGCATATGGAAATACTGAAATATATATAGATCATGGAAACGGATTCCAGACAGTGTATGTAAATGCAGCAGCAGCTTTAATCGGACAAGGAAGCTCTGTATATAAGGGAACACCTTTATTTTTGATAGGTGAAGAAAATACATTGATTAAGTATCAGATAACAGTAGATGCTGCTTTAGTGGATCCATATAGTGTTATGGTAATTGAAGGTTAGAAAAAAGCTGCCACATATGTGACAGCTTTTTCTTATGGTTGTGTTCTTTTAAATACTAAATCATATCCTTCATTTCCATAATTTAAAGAGCGATTTACTCTTGATATTGTGGCGGTAGAAGCACCTGTTTTTTCGGCGATTTCTAAATACGTTTTCTTGGCGTTTAACATCGTGGCAACTTCATAGCGCTGTGATAATGATAAAAGTTCATTCACTGTGCATAAGTCTTCAAAAAAATCATAGCATTCATCTTTTGAATTTAAGCTAAGGATAGCTTCAAATAGTGCATCTACAGCTTCGGTCTTGAGTTTTCTATTCATGTAATGCAACCTCCTGTGTAATTTGCAAATGGATTTTAGTTCTTAACATCAGCATTGTAACACATTACAGTGTAAAAGTAAAGTGAAAAATCAAGGATGAAAGAGGCTTGCTATGTAGTTTTAATTACTATATAATATTTGATATAGATTTTGCACCTGCGTGTTTGTGTTAAGGCGTCGCAAACATAAATAATCCTAGATTTAAAATGTGGTGTACGCTTTGGAATGAGAGGAAGTATGACGATTAATACAGATGATTTGCTTACTAGTATATTAGATAGTCTTGATAGAATTCAGTATCTAAAGGTGGATGAGATTCCTAATATGGATTTGTATATGGACCAGGTGACAACGCTTATGGAAAAGAAACTGAAAGCATCCGCTAGAAATGCAGACAGTGATAAGATTTTGACAAAAACTATGATTAATAATTATGCGAAGAATAATTTGTTGCCTCCACCTGTGAAGAAAAAATATTCTAGAGAGCATATTATTATGCTTATTTTTATTTATTATTTTAAAGGTATTGTATCAATAGGAGATATTCAAAAGCTACTAAATCCTTTGGCTGATCAATATTTTGAGGGGAATGCAGACTTTGAGTTAAGTGATATCTATACAGAGATTATAAAAATGGAAAAGGCACAAGTAGAGAAACTCAAAACAGATGTTACAGAGAAACTTTGTTATTCTGAAAAGGTTTTTTCGACGTCTGATGCAGAGGAACAAAAGTTTCTAGATACATTTGCATTTATCTGTATTTTGAGCTTTGATGTTTATATTAAAAAGCTTTTGATTGAAAAATTGATTGATGAACTCCCGGATGTAGACAAAAAATAAGTGGTTAGTTGTTGAGTTAGAGAAAGGGAAGTTGATTATAGGATGAAATTTGTAATAGATTTACACACACATACGATGGCGAGTGGGCATGGCTATAGCACATTTACAGAAAATATTACGCAGGCATGTGAAAATGGACTTGAAGTATATGGATTGAGCGAACATGCACCGGGTATGCCGGGGGGACCACATATTTTCTTTTTTCACAACATGAAAGTATTGCCAAAAGTGCTAAAGGGGATGCGCATTTTAAGAGGTTGTGAAGCGAATATAATGGATTTAGATGGTACGCTCGATATGGAGCCTAGAAGTTTAAAGAAGTTAGATTATGTAATAGCTAGTATGCATGTTGTTTGTGTGGAGAGTGGAACGGCGTGTGAGAACACGGATGCGTTGATTAAGGTGATGGATAATCCATATGTAACGATTATAGGGCATCCTGATGATACAAGATATCCACTTGATTATGAAAGACTTGTGCTAGCAAGTAAAGAAAAGGGCGTATTGCTAGAAGTGAATAACAGTTCCCTAAATCCACACTCATCTAGAGTGGGTGGTGTTGAAAATGTGACAAAAATGCTAGCTTTTTGTAAACGTTATGAGGTGCCGGTGATTTTAGGTACAGATAGTCATTATCATACGCAAATTGGTGATTTTCATGACACCAAGCTACTATTGGATCAACTAGATTTTCCGATGGAGCTTGTGGTGAATACAAGTTTAGAGAAGCTTAGAAAATATATTAAGATATAAAAAAAGGAGTTGCTACTGTGATCAATATTGATCTGTGTAGTCAACTCCTTTTTGGTAGTTATTAGTTATTGTGTTATATATTCGAGGTAGGCGATAGCTGTTTCTTGGTGGTAACAAGAAGAAATGATGCCGAAAACTAGAGGAACTGTTTCATCACTATAAATATAGTAATTATCATAAAATTCTTCGGTACCTTTGATGTAAATGCCGATAGCAATAGGATCTTGCATAGAGTCAGGATCAGTAGAGTCGAAGGTCTCCATAATATCAGCAACTGTATAATGTACATTTTCTAAATCATATGTACCATCTGTCAATAATGCTTGGTCAAAGTAGAAAAAGTCATCCTTGTAATATTCATATAATTCAGGAGTAAGGATTGTTTCTAAATCAACAAAAATCTCTTGTACTGCATAGTTGTAGAACATGCTTTCCTC
The DNA here is from genome assembly GCA_044425805.1 of Lachnospiraceae bacterium. Taxonomy (GTDB): domain Bacteria; phylum Bacillota; class Clostridia; order Lachnospirales; family Lachnospiraceae; genus RGIG6307. The sequence continues at coordinate 152,025 of JAWXVC010000008.1, forward strand.
GGAAATATATGCATCTAATTCGTTAGAAGCAAGGCGTAGTGCAAATTTCTGAACAGAATCATAATCAGAAAAATTCTCATCAAGAGACATAGAAGTATCATAAACGGTGTATTCCTCTGATGTATTAACGCCTAAATACTCATCTATGGCTGTGTCATAGGCTTCTGTATCTGTAGAATAGGCACAATTAATCAAGCCAACGTAAAAAACCTGCTCTTGTTGAGTTATAAAATTATAAATAAGATTAGATATAATTAGTACACATATAACTACAGCAAGTACATGCAATTTGTAATATCCCCAAAACCATTCCCATTTCTTTTTAAAAGGTTGCTGTTTTAAGGTCGCTCGTTCTTCTTTGAATTCATCCATCAGTGCCATGTCGGTGTTCTCCCATCAAGTTAATAAAGGTATCATACTCCATTTTTTGAAAAGAAGTCAATGAAAGAAATGTGAAATCTATTAAAATACCATAAAAATCTTCAGATGAGTTTTGCAAAAAAAAGAAGATGGTGTTACAATGGTAGAAGACTTATTATGGAGGCTAATGTGAAAAAATGATTTTCACAGGGTAATTTGTACCTCGTGGTCCAAAGTTACCGGGTTAAGAGAAAGGAATGGTTAGTGGTATGAGTGATGTATATGTAGAATGGTTAGTAAAAAGAACGAGTACAGGGTTAAGCAAAGTTATAAAATTTTTAAGTATTTTTATTATGATTATTATAGTTTTATTATTTGTTTTTACAGGTAATTTCTTCGTTATGATTGTTGCGATTGTAGTAGGTGTTGCTGCGTATATGTTGAAGACAGGTGCTGATGTTGAATATGAATATTTATATGTTGATAAGCAACTTAGTATTGATTCGATTTTTTCTAAGACAAGAAGAAAGAAATCAGAAACGCTTGATCTTGAACGAGTAGAAATTATTGCACCACTTGATTCTGTGAAACTTGATAATTTTAAGCACAAACAAGTGAAGAGTTTTGACTATAGCTCTAGAGATTACAAAAATGGTGGCCGTAAATTTGTGATTTATTACAATAGTAATAAAAAGATTATTATTGAACCAAATAAGGATATGATTATGGCTATGCGCAGTGTAGCACCGCACAAAGTTCATTTAGACTAGTGCAATAATACATATTGACGAAAATGTCTTTTGTAGGAAGACAAAATTTATAGGATATTTGCATTGACTTTCGTTTGTCTGTAATTTATACTCGAATGTAATTATTTGATATTATGTCGGGATTCATAATAGAAACTAAGGAAAGTTGCTTTTATTTAACAAAGGAGAGAACAATGGGTCAGATTATTGGTGAAGGAATAACTTTTGATGATGTACTGTTAGTACCAGCTTTTTCAAAGGTTATACCAAATGAAGTGGATTTATCCACACAGCTTACAAAAAAAATCAAACTAAATATTCCTATGATGAGTGCAGGTATGGACACAGTTACTGAACATCTTATGGCAATTGCTATGGCTAGACAGGGTGGTATCGGTATCATACATAAGAATATGTCTATTGAAGCACAGGCAGATGAGGTAGACAAGGTTAAGAGATCTGAAAATGGTGTTATTACAGATCCATTCTCATTATCTCCAGAACATACACTTGCAGATGCAGATGAATTAATGGCTAAATTTAGAATTTCTGGTGTACCTATTACAGAAGGTAAGAAATTAGTTGGTATTATTACAAATCGTGATTTGAAGTTTGAAACAGATTTCACACAAAAAATCGTTGATTGTATGACTACTAAGAATCTTATTACAGCAAGAGAAGGTGTTACGCTAGATGAAGCAAAAAAAGTTTTAGCGAAAGCTAGAGTTGAAAAGCTTCCTATCGTTGATGCAGACTTTAACTTAAAAGGCTTAATTACTATTAAAGATATTGAAAAAGCTATTAAATATCCAAATGCAGCAAAAGATGAACAAGGCAGACTTCTTTGTGGTGCAGGTGTTGGTATTACAGCAAATGTACTTGAAAGAGTAGCAGCATTAGTAAAAGCTCACGTTGATGTAGTTGTCTTAGATTCAGCACATGGACATTCAGACAATGTACTTAGATGCGTGAAGATGATCAAAGATGCTTATCCAGAACTTCAAGTTATTGCGGGTAATGTGGCAACAGCAGAAGGTACTAGAGATTTGATCGAAGCTGGAGCAGATGCAGTTAAGGTTGGTATCGGTCCTGGTTCTATTTGTACAACACGTGTTGTTTCAGGTATTGGTGTACCTCAGGTTTCAGCTATTATGGATGCTTATTCAGCAGCTAGAGAATATGGAATACCAGTAATTGCTGATGGTGGTATCAAATATTCAGGTGATATGACAAAAGCTATCGCTGCTGGTGGTAGTGTTTGTATGATGGGTTCTATGTTTGCAGGTTGTGAAGAAGCTCCTGGTTTATTTGAATTATACCAAGGTAGAAAATACAAAGTATACCGTGGCATGGGTTCTATTGCTGCTATGGAAAATGGTTCAAAGGATCGTTATTTCCAATCAAATGCAAAGAAACTTGTTCCTGAAGGTGTAGAAGGTCGTGTGGCATACAAAGGTCATCTAGAAGATACTATTTTCCAATTGGTTGGTGGTATTCGTTCTGGTATGGGTTACTGTGGTACAGGCACTATCAAAGAATTACAAGAAAGTGGAAAGTTTGTTAAGATTTCAGCAGCTTCCCTTAAAGAAAGTCATCCACATGACATTCATATTACAAAAGAAGCTCCAAACTATTCAGTAGATAATTAAATAATATTCTAGATGCAACTGGCGGAAAGCTCGATACGATAAGTTGATGAGCGTGAGATTACTCACAGGGAGCATTTAATCAAAGAATATATTGCCGACCGCCTGGGCGACCACCTCAAGCGGGGGTCCCTGGGTTGTCGGTTTTTTTGTAAGATAACAGAGCAGAATTCGATATGGAGGAAAGGGTGAAAAATAAATTTGATAATCTGATTTTTCACCCGTGGTGTTTGTGAAGAAGCACACAAACACTGTGTTATCGCAGAGCAGAATCTGATATTCTGCTCGCGTGTCTCGCGAAAAGAGCTTCGACATGGAGGAAATTATGGAAATGAAAAACTTAGCAACAGAACTATCAACAAATACATATCCAGGTAGAGGTATTGTAATCGGTAAAACACCAGATGGTACAAAAGCAGTAACAGCATATTTCATCATGGGTAGAAGTTCAAATTCTAGAAACCGAGTATTTACTACAGAGGGAGAAGGTATTAAAACTGAGGCGTTTGATCCTTCAAAGCTAGAAGATCCAAGTCTTATCATTTATGCACCAGTAAGAGTACTTGGTGATTGCACGATTGTTACAAACGGTGACCAAACAGATACCGTATTTGATGGCATGAGTGAAGGTAAGAGCTTTGAACAATCACTTAGAATTCGTAAATATGAGCATGATGCACCAAACTATACACCTAGAATTTCAGGTGTGATGCAAGTGCAAGATGGAACATTCCATTATGCAATGTCAATTTTAAAGAGCAATAATGGTAACCCAGATAGCTCTAATAGATATACCTTTACATACGAAAATCCTATCGCTGGCGAAGGTCGTTTCATCCATACTTACATGCAAGATGGTGATCCACTTCCAAGCTTTGAAGGTGAACCAAAATGGGTTGAGATGATGGATGACATGGACGCATTCACACAAATGCTTTGGACAAACCTAAACGAAGAAAATAAAGTTTCTTTATTTGTTAGATATATTGATATAGCTACTGGCGCTTACAAGACAACAATCATAAACAAGAATGCATAGTGAGTATTTAAAATAATCGTATGATTTTGTTTACAACTTGTTTTCAGAAGGATTTATAGATGGGGTGCACTAATGACTTTTGTAGGAGGTCTTGCGAGTAGTCGGCACTTGGTGAATGTATTTGATTCGCCTAGTACCGTTACTTACGAGCATGAAGCGGAAGCGTCCTCTGAGAAAGTTATTAGTGCAACGCATAGATAAATCTTTCAAAAAACTTGTAGAAAAGGAGAAAAAATGAACGAATTAGAATTGAAATATGGATGTAATCCAAATCAAAAGCCTTCAAGAATTTTTATGGAGGATGGTAGTGAGCTACCGATTACTGTATTAAATGGTAAAGCAGGATATATTAACTTCTTAGATGCTTTTAATGGTTGGCAATTGGTAAAAGAATTAAAAGCAGCTACAGGCCTACCTGCAGCAACTTCTTTCAAACATGTTTCTCCAGCTGGTGCAGCAATTGGTCTTCCACTTGATGAAACATTAGCTAAAATTTATTGGGTAGATGATTTGGGTGAGTTATCACCACTTGCTTGTGCATATGCAAGAGCAAGAGGCGCTGATAGAATGTCTTCTTTTGGTGATTTTATCGCATTATCAGACGTGTGTGATGCAGATACAGCAAGACTTATTAAACGTGAAGTTTCAGATGGTGTTATCGCTCCTGGATATACAGAAGAAGCATTACAGCTTCTAAAAGAAAAGAAAAAAGGTGGATATACAGTTATTCAAATCGATGAAGCATATGAACCTGCTAAAATCGAAAGAAAACAAGTATACGGTATTACTTTTGAACAAGGAACAAACGAACTTGATATTAACGCTGAGTTATTATCAAATGTTGTAACTGATGTGAAAGAAATTCCTGAAAGTGCATTAATGGATATGAAAATTTCATTAATCACACTTAAATATACACAATCAAATTCAGTATGCTACGTAAAGGACGGACAAGCTATCGGTATTGGTGCAGGTCAACAATCTCGTATTCACTGTACTAGATTAGCAGGCTCTAAAGCTGATAATTGGTATTTACGTCAATCTCCACAAGTTATGAACCTTGAATTTTTAGATAAAATTGGTCGTGCAGATAGAGATAATGCAATTGACTTGTTTATCGGTGAAGACTACATGGATGTATTAGCAGATGGTGCTTGGGAACGTACTTTCAAAGTGAAACCAGCAGTCTTTACAATGGAAGAAAAAAGAGCTTGGTTAGCTACACTTACTGACGTAACAGTTGGTTCTGATGCATTCTTCCCATTCTTTGATAACATTGATAGAGCTGCTAGAAGTGGTGTAAAATATATTGCACAACCTGGTGGATCAGTAAGAGATGATTTAGTAATTGAAAGAGCGAATAAACATGGCATGGCAATGGCATTTACCGGAATTCGTTTATTCCATCACTAAAATGAACTTTACTCTTTTTAACTGTGATAAAATATGATATTATAAACCCTAGTAGAAATAAATCCTGCTGGGGTTTATTTTGTAAAGATATGAGAAAGTATAGCAAGATTTATAAGAGTCAAGCTATGTTGAAGGAGGCACACAAGTACTATGAGTGACATAAAAGAAGTAGTTTCTAGAAATTTTATTGAAGTTGAAATTGACAATGATTTAGCAGAAGGTGTATACGATACTGTAACAACACGTTTCCCACCAGAACCAAACGGGTATTTACACATTGGACATGCTAAGAGCATTTTATTAAATTATGGACTTGCACAAAAGTATAACGGTAAGTTCAATATGAGATTCGATGATACAAACCCTACAAAGGAACGTATCGAATATGTAGAATCTATCAAAGCAGATATTCAGTGGTTAGGTGCTGATTGGGAAGATAGACTCTTCTTTGCATCGGATTATTTTGAAGCGATGTATGAAGGCGCTGTGAAGCTTATTGGGAAAGGTAAAGCATACGTTTCTGATTTAACAGCAGAAGAGATGAGAGCATATAGAGGTACTTTAACAGAAGCTGGGAAGGAAGATCCTTACAGCACACGTACGATTGAGGAAAACCTTGCACTTTTTGAAGCTATGAAAAATGGTGAAATCGAAGAAGGTAAGAAAGTACTTCGCGCAAAGATCGATATGGCTTCTCCTAATATGAATATGAGAGATCCTGTTATTTACCGTGTTGCTTTTATGCATCACCATAATACAGGTGATAAATGGTGCATTTATCCAATGTATGATTTTGCTCATCCAATCGAAGATGCGATAGAAGGTATTACACACTCTATTTGTACGCTTGAATTTGAAGATCATAGACCTTTATATGATTGGGTAGTTAGAGAACTTGAATACGTACACCCACCAAGACAAATCGAATTTGCAAAGCTATACCTTACGAATGTTATAACAGGTAAGAGATATATTAAGAAGTTAGTAGAAGATGGAATTGTAGACGGTTGGGATGACCCTCGTTTAGTTTCTATTGCTGCACTTAGAAGAAGAGGATTTACAAAAGAATCTCTTAAAATGTTCGTAGAGCTATGTGGTATTAGTAAAGCTAATTCTTCCGTAGATTATGCGATGCTAGAGTATTGTATTCGTGAAGATTTAAAGCTTAAGAAAGCTAGATTAATGGCAGTAATCGATCCTATCAAGTTAGTGATTACGAATTATCCAGAAGGCCAAGTTGAAATGCTTGATGCTCCAAACAATCTTGAAAATGAAGAACTTGGTAGTAGACAAATTCCTTTTGGTAGAGAATTATATATCGATAGAGAAGACTTTATGGAAGAACCTCCTAAGAAATATTTCCGTTTATTCCCAGGCAATGAAGTACGCCTTATGAACGCTTATTTTGTGAAATGTACTGATTTTATAAAAGATGAATCTGGTAAGGTTGTAGAAGTACACTGTACTTATGACCCAATCACAAAGTGTGGTACAGGATTTAGTGAACGTAAAGTAAAAGGAACAATTCATTGGGTACCTGTGAAGGAAGCTGTAAAAGCAGAAGTTCGCCTTTATGAAAACATCGTAGATGAAGAAAAAGGTGTATATAACGAAGATGGTACGATTAATGTAAACCCAAATTCTTTAACAGTACTAAAAGAATGTTATATTGAACCAGCTATTCGTGGAGCAAAGAGTTTAGAAAGTTTCCAATTTGTAAGACAAGGATTTTTCTGTGTAGATAGTAAAGATTCTACGGATGATGCGATGGTGTTTAATAGAATCGTATCTCTTAAGAGTTCATTCAAATTACCAAAATAAAAGGAATATTAATATGGATATGATGATTCGATTAGATAGTCATAGTGGCAAAAAGCTCTATGAACAAATTTATGAATATATCAAATCTGAAATAAGAGAAGGGAAGCTTTTGAGAGATGAAAGGCTTCCCTCTACTCGTATTTTGGCGAGGAATTTACAGGTGAGCCGTTCGACGGTAGATGTTGCATATGAACAGCTTGTTAGTGAGGGATATATTTATGCATTGCCAGGTAGTGGGTACTATGTAAGCGCGATAGAGGACTTGTTTCAAACAAGGGATTTCAAAAAAGAGCGTATAGCATCAGAAGTTGTGTTAGAAAAAAATTATACTATAGATTTTTCTACGAGTGCCATAGATAGAAATCTATTTCCCCTTGCTATTTGGAAAAAGTTGAGTAAGCAGGTTTTAGTTGATGATTATGAAGACCTTTTTCGATTGGGAAGTTCTCAAGGAGAAAAGAAGCTTAGGGAAGTTATTGCAAGATATTTGCATGCATCTAGAGGAATGGAGGTGCTGCCCGAACAGCTGATTGTAGGTGCAGGGAATGAATATTTGCTTCTGTTATTAGATAAATTGTTTCAAGAAAAGCGTACGATAGCCTTAGAGGTACCTACCTATAAAAAGGCCTTTCAGTGCTTTGAAAGCTTTGGATATCAGGTGGAAAAAATAAAGATGGATAGCCAAGGAATAGACGTGTGTAAACTTTCAAATACTTCTGCAGATTTGGCGTATGTAATGCCTTCACATCAATTCCCTACCGGATGTGTTATGCCTATTTCGAGAAGGTTAGAGTTGCTTAAATGGGCAAATGAAGGGGAAAAACGCTATATTATAGAAGATGACCATGATAGTGAATTTCGATATAAGGGTAAACCTATACCGGCACTTAGATCTATAGATACGAGTGATAAGGTTATTTATCTAGGTACTTTTTCTAAAGCGATAGCACCAGCAATTCGCATTAGTTTTATGGTTCTTCCGATAGAATTGTTACAAGTTTATCAAAAAGACTATAGATTTTTTTCTTCTACAGTTTCTAGAATTGATCAAAATGTATTAGAGGTTTTTATATCGGAGGGACATTTTGAAAGACATCTCAATCGCATGAGGATGTGCTATAAGACAAAACATGATTTTCTGATGCGAGAGATAAAAGCTCTAAAAAAAGAATTTGTGATTACAGGAGAGCATGCGGGTACTTTTTTAGTACTGACATCAAAAAAAGGGATTTTTGAAGAAGAGTTATTGCAAAAGGCTGAAAAGGTTGGTGTAAAACTGTATCCATTAACACAGGGATTTTATGGAAATAAAGAGACAGATATGGACAATTCCGTATTGTTAGGATATGGTGGCTTGTCTTTGGAGGAAATAAAAACAGGACTACAATTGCTTGAAAAAGCATTTTTGTAGCATTAAAAAGAGCTATTAGATAACCCTAAGTTATCTAATAGCTCTTTTGGTATTAGTCTTCGTCGTTAAAGAAGTCTTCTACTTTATCAGCAGAATCTTTTGCAGCGTGGCTTACAGAAGTTTTGAACTCAGCTACCTTTTCAGGCGCTTCATACCATGTTTTTTCAACTTTTGTAGCAAGGTTATCCGCTGCTTTTTCAGCAACTTTTTTGGCATCCCCATACATAGTCTCTGCCTTGTCTTTTGCATCCTTGGCAAGGTCTGTTGCTTTTTCTTTCATAGCCTGTGTATCTACGTGAATGTATTCACGAGAAGCGTTTTCACTGTCACAATCACAGTCGTCGCCACAGCAACAAGGTTGATCAAAGTTGAAAGTAACATATCCTTTTTCTTTGAGATAAATGGCAGCACCACCTATGGCAGCACCTACAGCTGTAGCACCAAGTAAAAATTTTCCTAATTTCATAATTGCCTCCATTCTTTATATAAATATAATAGTTATTGTTTACGTAATGAAATATTTTATGTACGAATCAATCAGCTTTATAAACTGGGTCAGATGGGTGTCCACCTTTCATTTTCTGCATGCCTCGTTGGATAGCATCTTTTGAGTTTTTCCAATCAGCATCCTTGTTGCGGTAATCGAACTTCTCGACGAGCCAAGCAACATCTTCGTATACTCGTTCCATATTATCAAGCATAAGCTTGCGCATGTCTTTGTAAAAATCTTCTTTGTATTTATCTTTTAAGTGGGTTTCAGCAGACTCACATAAATCACCAAAATGAGTCATACAAAAGCCCTTTGAATCACGAATACGAGATCTAAAATCCTCATCTTGAATATACATATAGAAGAAGGTGTCCATATACCTGTTGTAAGTATCAGTGTATTTCTCGCAAATAAAACACGATTCCTTTTCCTTGTTCAAATAAGAGATGATAGGGTTATCAGTTGGGTCCTTTTTTTGAAATTTGGATTTGAAGGTAGGCTTTTCAGGACAGTAAGCATCAAACTGTTGTGTAAGTTCAGTAATCTTACGTCTGTAATGAGTCTTCAAAATCCAAGCATTACCTAAGGTGTTACCATAGTCAAACATATTCTTGAAGTGTAGCTTACAAAAGCCAGCACGGTCTGTCATATCTCTAATATCGCTTTCCATGTAGGAAGAGCTATTACCGAGTACAAAATCCATAGTGTCACGCTCAATCTTGCGTTCTATGAAGCAAAAGGGACACTCGTCATGTGCATTTACTGCATCGTTTAATGGAATAGTATAGATTTTTTCTTTCATAAAAAACCTCGATTCTTATAATATTATATTTTAGCTTATTTTGGAGAAAATTACAATCTAAAAGATTGATATCTTTTTGTTGAATCTGTATATAATATGCTGGAAAATGTTGACATTAGAGACATATTATACTATTATAAATTAGAATGTTTACGAAAATTTTATAATATGGGAGGATGTAGTATGAGTGACCAGTCACAAAAGAAAGAGGGTATTTATGATGCTAGAGAACTAGGTATTCCTAAAATGGGATTACTAGGAATTCAGCACATGTTTGCAATGTTTGGTGCGACAGTATTAGTACCAGCATTAACAGGTCTTAGTGTTTCTACAACACTATTATTTGCAGGTTTAGGAACGTTGTTATTCCATTTGATTACAAAAGGAAAAGTTCCAGCATTTTTAGGTTCATCATTTGCGTTTTTAGGTGGATATTTTGCATTAGCACCGAATGGGGAAAAGGAATTATTGCCATATGCGTGTTTGGGTGTAGCATGTGCGGGTCTTGTATATTTGCTAGTAGCAGCACTGATTAAGGTGTTTGGAACAGCGAAGGTTATGCAATTTTTCCCACCAATAGTTACGGGTCCTATCATCATTGCAATTGGTTTGTCTTTATCACAATCAGCAATTGATAATGCGGCTACAAATTGGCCAATTGCGTTGATTGCCATTATTATTATTATAGGATGCAATATTTTTGGTAAGGGTATGATTAAGATTATCCCTATTATGCTCGGTGTTGTAGGTTCTTACGTAGTAGCAGCAATTAGTGGAGATGTAGATTTTTCTGCAGTAGCAAATGCACAATGGTTAGGAAATCCAATTGATTGGAATTCAACTGTATTTCCATTGTTTACAAACGGTGATACAACACTTATGATTACAGCTATTATTACAATTGTTCCATTAGCACTAGCTACTATGGTAGAACATATTGGTGATATTTCAGCTATTTCATCTACAGTTGGACAAAACTTCTTTAAAAACCCTGGACTTCACAGAACATTACTTGGGGATGGTGTTGCTACTATTTTAGCTTCTTTATTTGGTGGTCCTGCGAATACGACTTATGGCGAAAACACAGGTGTATTATCTCTTAGTAAAGTGTACGATCCACGTGTCATCAGAATTGCAGCAGGGTTAGCTGTTGTATTTTCATTCTGTCCAAAGGTTTCTGCACTTATTAGCTGTATGCCAACTGCAACAAGCGGTGGTGCTTCTTTGATACTTTATGGTATGATTTCTGCAGTCGGTGTTAGAAATATCGTAGAAAATCAAATAGATTTTGAAAAGAGTAGAAATATTATTATTGCAGCTTTAGTATTAGTACTAGCAATCGGTATTACTTATTCATCTGCAGGAACTATCTCATTTGCAGTTGGAACAGCTACGATTAGTCTATCTGGTTTAGCAGTTGGTGCACTTGCAGGTATTATCTTAAATGCAATCTTACCTGGAAAAGATTATGTGTTTGATGGTGAAGAGGGAGAAGCTCCTGAACTTACTTTTCAAGTAGGATCAATGAAATAACAAAATATGACATATAAAAAGACTATCTATATTCAAATTGAGTTGCGAAAAGCAACAGAGAATGAGTGTAGATAGTCTTTTTTTGTTGGAAAATCAATTTATCTGTGCACGTGCCATTGCTACCCATTTAGTCATACGCGAAGGGTCATGTTGCAATGTTTGAACATCTTTTAAAATGATTTCCATATGTGTGTGCTTACTGACTTCGTAAGCGTGTTGTAAATCTTTTTGGATTTCTTCTTCGTGGTAGCCAGCACAGATGTGTGCAGGGTTTGGCTTTCTGCTATAGATATAGTTCTTGCCTAGTAATTCTTGCATCGCATCCATATTACTCCAAGGAGAAACAGATACACGCCTTAGTCTTGGAATGGTAGATACCCATTTCCATCTTCCTTCGAGTGGTTCGCAACAACCGTAGCAGTTTAGAGGAAATTTTTCGAGGAGAGGGAGTTGGTATGGGAATACAAATTCACTGAACATAGTAGGAGAAATGCCGACAGTTTCTTGACTCTCACAAAATCCCCACATGTTTTCAAAGGAAACATTGCCTGTAGCACTAGGAATTTCATCACTGTATCCATAACCTCCTGATCCAATACCATCATCTTCAGTATTGCTCGATAGTACACCGAGTCCTTTGAGGGTGTCGATATAGTGGAGGTGCTCGTCTGATAACCATTTCATAAGTCTATGTAGTTCATCGGGATCATCATACATGTTAATCATCAAATCTTCTAATCCGATTAACTTAATCGCTTCCCAAGTAAGTCCTAGAGTCCACCATTTTGGTCCACGTAACCTGATATTTAGAATGTCTCCAAAGGTTTCTTCGGCAAATGAAAGTGTTGAAAGCGTTTTTTCTTTATCGTAGTAGGCCGTACGAAATGATAATTTATCAAAATCTTCCTCTATATCGTAGATACATTTTTCGTAATGGTAGCTACCGTTTGGAACAGAGGTTTTCGTGGCTACGAGCTTGAATTTGTCACCGTAAAAAGAGGTGTTGATGACATGGTTGATATTGAAGTTATTAGTAATAGGCGAGTCATCCTTTATGACAGTTGCCTGATATAAACGCTGACGCAAATTTCTTTCGAAAGCTCTTAGCTGCGGGTCAACACAAAGAAGATCTTTGTCTAAAACAAGGTCTTCATGCCAAGCGTTAAATTCTGGGAAAGCCAAAATCATTGGTCTTGTGCCTCTTAAAGCGTTATGATTAACCCAATCTTTAATTGTTTGTTTGGCCGCTGGAGTTTCTGATAAGATTTGTAATTCTTTGGCTAAATCTCTTAGTATAAGTTGATCTTGATTATACATAAAACAACTTCCTTTCTTGATATACAGGTTTAAAAATAGTATAATTGATAAAAAAAGAAGAATATAGGACGTTTTGATACAAAAATATGTATAATCTTGCAAAAGGAGTATGGAATGGAAGAATATAAAAGCTTTAATCAATATTATATACCATCAAAATTTGCATTAGATAATCTCATTGTTTCTGATAATATGGGATGTGTTGCATCTAATGATTTTCAAATAGAGAGGAATAGCTTTGATGATGCACTTGTATTATTTGTAATAGAAGGGGTTTTTCATATAGAACAATATGGAATGCAATATAAATTGACACCTATGAATGGAGTGTTTATGAAACTCTCAGATGCGCATAAATATTACTCTGACAAGGTAGAAGGTGCAACATTTTTATGGATGCATGTAAGAGGAAGTGCAATAGATTGTGTGATTAATACGATTTCAAATTATAATTCTTTTCCTATATTGTTTCAAGAAATAGGATTTGACGATAAGATGCAAGCATGTTTTGAAATAGCAAAAAATAAAGAGTCTGGTTATGAATTTGTCTTGTCGTGCAAACTCTATGAACTGGTTTTAGGTATCACGAGGCCATGCTTAGAAAATATTGCTCACTCCATTGTAAAAAAACAATCTTGGTTTGTAGAACGAGTAGGGAGGTATGTAGAAAATCACATATGTGAAAAGATTACATTAGAGATGATGAGTGATGAGTTGAATATGAGTGTTTTTACATTTTCGAAAATGTTTGTAAAATTCTTTTCACTATCTCCGATACAGTATGTTTTGTTCCAGAAAGTAACGTACTCACTACAATTGCTCAAGGAGGACTATTCTATTCAGGAGATAGCTTATGTATTGAGCTTTTCAGATCAAAGTCATTATACAAAAACCTTCAAAAAGCAGATGGGTGTAAGTCCTTTGAAATATAAATCGTTAAATCTTCATTGATGTAACACAGCAACATCACTTGCGAATAGTATAGTTTTCATGTAGCAATTATTATGTAAATGCTCAAAAAGAGGAGATTTTGGAAAACAAGAAAGGAATATTTGATTGTATGAAAAAAAATTATGTAAGAAAATTATTAGTGGTAGGTATGGTGTGTGTGTTGGCAGTAGGCAGCATGGGTTGTTCTGAGTCAGAGGTAGTAGAAGAGGCAGAAGTAGTAGAAGAGGTAGTAGAAGAAGTAGTAGAAGAGACAGAAGAAGAGACGGAAGAAGTTCTTGAAGTAGAAGAGGTGTTAGAAGATAGAGAACTACCAGAAGGAGAACTACCAGAGGGCGAGATGATGGATAGAGAACTGCCAGAGGGCGAGCTACCAGAGGGCGAGATGATGGATAGAGAACTGCCAGAAGGAGAGCTACCAGAGGGTGAGATGATGGATAGAGAACTGCCAGAGGGCGAAACTCCAGGAGGAGAGGCCTAAGATGAAAAGGGACTGCAATGCAGTCCCTTTTGTGTATTATACAAGTTCAAAATGATATAGAGTAGTACTGTTGAAGGTTTCTAAAGCTTTTAATATTGGCTTTTTAAAATCTGGAGAATCAATGTTGATACCATTCACATAATGTTGGCTCTCAAAACAAATGCCGGATGCAGGGGTGTATGCTGTGTGAGCTTTTCCGTTTGGATTGTCTAAAAAGTTTGCTGTATACACTTGAATACCAGGCATATCAGTAGCAACACTCATCTTGATGCCAGATAATTCGCCAGTACATGTGATGCGTGGTGCAGTAGCAGTGTGATGAGGGTCTGTACAGAAGTTTGTGTCTAGTGCAACTTCTACAGGTTTTTCAGTTGTGAAATCGTACTCAGTGCCTGCAACAGGAAGTAAAACACCTGTACATACGTCATTTTCTGTTTCGGTGATTGCACTACTATCAATCCAAAGCTTGTGATTCCAAATGGTACTATTGCTATGACCATTTAGGTTGAAATATACGTGATTGGTAGGATTACAGAGCGTTGTAGTATCTGAAGTTGCTTCATAAGATAGAGAAACAGTATTATCATCTGTTAAGGTATAGGTAACAGAGATGTTCATGTTTCCAGGATAGCCTTGCTCCATGTCAGCACTTTCTAAAGAGAATGTAACTGCGTTTTTATCTTCTGAAACAGTAGCAGACCACATGCGTTTTCCCCAATAATTAAGTCCACTGTGAAGGTTATTACCACTATTATTGATGGCAAGTGTGTAAGATTTTCCTTCTAGGGTATATTTACCCTCTTTGATACGATTGGCATTACGTCCAACAGTAGCGCCAAGATGAGCACCGTCTTCTTCATAACCTGTGACATCATCAAATCCTAAAATAACATCTGTAATGCCAGTAACGGTTGGTACTTTAGTACCTACCCAAATGGCACCATAATCAGATACGTCTAATACATATCCATTTTTATTGGTAATGCTATATAAAGTAGCAGCAGTACCATTTGTTAAAACACCAAATTCTTTACTTGTAATTCCCATTTTGAAACCCCTTCTTTAATAAAAATATAGGCAATTATAAAATGAAAGATAGGTGTGAACCTTGTTTACTTTATAATCGCCTATTTATAGTTATGAATTAGATAGCTGAAGCACCGTTTCCGATATCAACTACATAGAAATCTGGTGTGATACCAGTTGCTTCTGTGTATGATTTCGCAATTACAGCTTTGAAATTATCAATTGCTTCTTCTTTTACTAAGCTAACAGTACAACCGCCGAAACCGCCACCTGTCATACGAGAGCCGATTACACCATCAATTTCCCATGCTTTTGCAGCAAGGATGTCCATTTCTTTACAAGAAACATCATAATCATCTCTAAGAGATACGTGTGAAGCATTCATAAGTGTACCAAAGGTTGTGATGTCTCCTTTTGCAAGGGCATCAACAGCTTGGATCGTTCTTTGATTTTCGTAAACAGCATGTTTTGCACGGATCGCATTGATTTCTTCTTTGATTACGGATTTGTTCGCTTCAAAGGTCTCGATTGATAAAGCTCCAAGAGATGGGATATCAAGTACTGTTTGAAGGTCTGCTAAGGCAGCTTCACATTGTGCACGTCTTACGTTATATTCACTACCTACAAGGCTATGCTTTACGTTGCTGTTCGTAACAACGATGCGTACACCGTCCAATTTGATAGGTGCATATGTATAAGATAAATCCTCTGTATCAAGGAAGATAGCACAGTCGGTTTGACCCATAGCACTTGCAAATTGATCCATGATACCACAGTTACAACCGTTGAAGTTGTTTTCTGAATATTGACCATATAAAGCTACATCGATACCAGATACATCAGAAAGACCTTCCATATCTTTTAGCATAGTACCTGTTACAACTTCTAAAGAAGCAGATGAAGAAAGTCCAGAACCGTTTGGAATGTTACCGATAATAGCGATATCATAACCTGTTTCAATCTTGTGACCTTTTTCCATAAATGCCCACATAACACCGAGTGGGTAGTTTGCCCAGTTATATTCTGGTTTACAGTTTAAATCATCTAAAGAACAAGTAACAACGCCTAGTGACTCAAAGTTTGCTGAATAAAATCTAACAGTACGGTCATCGCGTTTTCTAGCTGCTAGATAAGTACCTATCGTAAGAGCACATGGAAAAACGTGTCCTCCATTATAATCTGTATGTTCACCGATTAAGTTCACACGACCTGGTGCAAAATAGTAATGAATGTCCCCCGATGCATTAAATGCTTGCTCAAAAGCTTTTAATAGTTTTGCCTTCATAAAAAATCTCCTTTGATATATAAATTAAAAATATTTTATCTCGTAGATAACAATTAATTATATCATATTTTTAGGAAAATGTTAGTGATAAAATTATTTTTTGTTGAAATAATTTTATAGATATTCATAATATAGGATTGACAAATATTGCTGCAAGTAGTATTCTATTTCTTGCGTGTAAGAGATTACACAAATGCGCGAATGCTGGAATTGGCAGACAGGCTAGACTAAGGATCTAGTGTTGGCAACGACGTGAGGGTTCAAGTCCCTTTTCGCGCAGTTGATAAATACCTCTAGGTGAGAAATCATCTAGAGGTATTTTAGTTAAAAAAATTCCTCTAGTATCGGTATTAGATTAAAGGCCATGATAGCATGTCCGTATTCTGTTGGATGGAGTAGATCCCATCTGAGTGCACCGATTTCATCAAAGATTTCAGAACCACTTACAAAACGTATTTTTTCGTCATTATATTCGCGCACAAGTCTTGGTAATATCTCGTTGTACATACTTTCATTGTATGTCTGGATGTTATCAGGATTTTTTGCGTATTCTTTGGAAAGGCCATTTGGGAAGACAGAAATAATAACAGCCTTACAGCCCTTTTCTACAATCTTATCAAGCAAATATCTACTGCGGCGTTCAAATTCATCTGGTGTGATGTAGCCACGCATATTAATGCCGAGTTCACAGGTGATATAATCAAACTCGCGATTGTTAAATATGTAGTCAACGAGTTCCTTTTCTATAAGGCATCCACCTGACATGCCGAGGTTTTGCATATCGAGACCAAGTCTTTTGGCAGTGATATAAGGATAGCCATTTTGCTGTGAATGTGTGATAGAAGAACCGTAGGCAAGCCATTTCTTAGATGGCATTTCATAGTCGTAAGGTTTGCGGATGGGTACACCATAGGTTTCTACACCGTGTAAAACTGTTGTTGTATTTGAGCATAGGATGCGCCAAACATTACTATGGAAGCCCTTGGTGTTGAAGAGTTTTTCATTAGAATGAGCAAAGTCCTCTAGTAGCGGTATGCGAATGATTTCCTTTACGCCTGGTCTAAGTGTAAATGCTCCGATGAAGAATTCACCTTTATAGATTTGAATGTTGCCCATTTCAGCGAATTTCGGCTTTTGACAGCTGATATAGATGTTGATATTCTTGCTTTCTGTTACAAATCTGATTTCTACGCCTACAGAATCTAAGGCACCGAATCGGGCATTGCCCTCTAGTGTGTCGCAAATAGATTTTGGTACACGTACCAGTGAGTTTTCTCCGACACCTAAGGTGTCTTCAAAAGCACCGACGTTGTGGAAATAAAAATTTTCAAGTGATTTTGGTGTTGTAATACTCATATAATAGTCCCCCCTATTGAACATATTTTAATGACTGCTATAACTAAATATACGCCTAACAAGGGGAAAAGTCACGAATAATATGCTATACTTACAATAATGAGAACAAAGGAGCTAGATTAAGATGAATGAGATTATACAAAGCTTATATGATAGGAAATCAGTCAGAGCATTTGAAGACAGAGCAGTTTCAAGTGAGGTAAAAGAGGCATTATTACATGCAACCTTACAGGCACCAACGGCAGGAAATCAGATTTTGTATAGCATTATTGATGTCACAGATGCTAGACTCAAAGAAAAACTTGCAGATACGTGTGATCACCAGCCATTTATCAAGACTGCACCACTTGTTTTTGTGTTTGTAGCAGACCATACAAGATGGGTGAAGGGTTTTGAGCTAGCAGGTGCAAATCCACGCAGTCAAGGCGTGGGGGATTTGATGCTTGCAGTGACTGATACAGCAATTGCAGCACAAAATATGGTAGTTGCAGCACAAAGTCTTGGTCTTGGTAGCTGTTATATTGGAGATATTTTGGAGCAATGTGAAACGCATAGAGAGCTATTCAATCTCCCAATCCACGCAGTGCCTGTATGCATGCTAGTGCTTGGATATCCCACAAAACAGCAAGAGGAACGTGTTAAGCCACCTAGATTTGATGTGAAATACGTTGTTGGAGAAAACGCATACCCAAGTTTAGATGATGATGAAATTTTAACGTGCTTTGGAGAATTTAGAGCGAAAAGCACTCCGAACACTCCGATTTCGTTAGAGGATTATTTGCGTGCTTTTTGTAATAGAAAGTATAATGCGGCATTTAGCATGGAAATGACACGTTCTGTTGAAAAATACTTGGAGGCTTTTGAGAAAATTAATATATTTGAAGATTAAAAAGTTTGATTTTCAAAATATCATCGTGGTAATTCCATTTATATTCTGATATAATATATTGGATAACGCAAAGATTTTATAGTTGCTTAGTAACTATTTTCATATAATTACCTCTTACACATGACATCTATATATAGCTTTAGGAGGTACTAGCGAGCCGTCGGTACTTAAATACTAAAAAATGCAGAGCATGAGTTAGTATTTTATGTACCGCTACGAGTGAGGTGTAGTGCAAACGTGCCTCATCAAGCTATATATAGATGTCATGACAAGAAGTGTTATATGAAAAGAGCTTGGTAACTAACTATAAAACCTTTGTAAGATGCAGAAATATATTGAGAGGGGCTTAAAATGCGAAAATTTATTATTTCAACGGAAACAAATACAGATTTGAGTACGGAATATTTACAGGCACACGGGGTCTTAGTGATTCCTCATTATTATACTGTGGATGAAGTGCTCTATGGTGAGGAACAAGAGCTTTCTACAGCTGATTTCTATAAGGAAATGAGAGCGGAGAAGAAGGTTGCGACTATGGCAAGTAATCCAGCGGTTATTTTAGAAAAATTCACTGAAGTTGCAAAGTCTGGACAAGATATTTTACATATTAGTTTTTCATCAGCACTTAGCGGTGGATATTCGAATATCGTGATGATGGGACAAGAGGTGCAAGAGTCGTTTGAAGGTATGATGATTGAAGTAGTGGACACACTTTCAGGGTCTATGGGAGAAGGTATTATCGTGAAGAAGGCTGTTGAGCTTTGCGAGTCAGGCATGAGCCTTGCAGAGACAAAGGCGGAGCTAGAGGCGATGATTCCACATCTTCGTGTAGAATGTATAGTGGATGATTTGAATCATTTACAAAGAGGTGGACGTGTTAGCAAGACAACTGCAATTGTTGGAACGCTTGCAAACATTAAGCCTATTCTACAAATTAATGCAGAGGGTTCACTTGTAGCACTTGGTAAGGCACGTGGACGTAAGAAGTCGCTTCATACACTCGCAGATCATTTCTTTGAACAAATCGGAAGCTATGTGGATAAGCAAGTCGTAGTTGGTATTATTCATGGAGACTGTAAAGAGGATGCACTTTTCGTACAAAATCTTCTCTTAGCACAATATCCAGACCTACCTACACAAATCAGACCAATTGGTCCAAGTATCGGTGCACATTCGGGTCCAGGTACGGTCGGACTTTGCTACCTAGGCGAATAATTTAAAAATAATCAAAAAATAGTTCCCTCTTTCCTATCTTATGATGTATAATACTTACACGTAAAAAATTCGAAAAGGGGAAGGGTGAAAATAAACTTGATAATCTGATTTTTCACCCTAGGTGTTTGTGAAGAAGCATACAAACACTGATATATCGCAGAGCAGAATCTGAAATTCTGCTCGCGTGCCTCGCAAAGAGCGCTTCGACATGGAGGAAATTATGATTCTATCAGATAAGACGATTATTAAAATGCTTGAGGAGAAAAGCCTCGGTATCGAACCATTAGTAGAAGGACAGATTCAGCCGGCAAGTGTAGATGTGAGACTAGGTAACACCTTTAGTATTATCGAAGATTCTCCAAGTGGTATTATTACTATGGAAGAGGAACTACAGTATAAGACGATTACGACAGATACCTATGTGTTATTACCTGGTCAATTCGTTCTTGCTACTACGATGGAATATTTTCATATGCCTAATGACCTAACTGCCTTTGTAGAAGGTAGAAGTTCTCTTGGACGTATGGGATTATTTATTCAAAATGCAGGATGGGTGGATCCAGGATTTCATGGTGAGATTACGCTAGAGCTATTCAATGCGAATAGATGCGCGATCGAATTAAAAGCAGGCAGACGTGTAGGACAGCTTGTTTTTGCACAGCTAGACCAAGAAGCCTTGAATCCTTACAAAGGGAAATATAATGGACAGCGTGGAGCGACAGGCTCGCGTGTGTTTGAAGATGTGAAATAATATCAAAAAAGAGCCATAGGGCTCTTTTTTATTGTAAATTTATTTGCCGGCTTCTTCAATTACTTTATCGTAAGGAGCAATCATATACTGGTTTAGCTTACCTTTTAATTTCTTTTGTATACTTTCTTGTCCGAGCATAAAGCCGATGAGCTTCATTTTGAAGATGTAGAAAGGTCTGCTTTGTGGGAAATCATATACATCGTGCTCTTTGTAGAATTTATGGTCTGCCTTCATCATGCCTTGCATGAGGTAAACGAGATCACGGAAAATCTTTCCACCACCGACAGCATAGAAGTTGCTAGGCTTTAAGATGACATTTGATAGTGCATATTCAAGAGAATCAACAAGCTGTGATACTGTGTGGAATGGATGTACTTCGTCGGTAGCCACACCTGATAAATAAACTCCACCTACTTCACTTCTTGCATTTACTAGTGTTTGAACATTAGATTCATGCGCATAGTCACCGCTGATGATGTAACCTACAGGCATGCCCTCTGTTACAGAACGATGTCCATTACAAAATTGTCTATCATCGTAGCATTTAAAACTAGCGTGCGTGTAATGATTTTCAATTGTAAAGGCGTATATAATGGCATCGGCGATTTGAATATCATTTCTGAGGAAATCATCAAATCCATCCTTATAAATACATTTCGCAGTTGTAGCACAGTTAAGGCAACCAAGGCATCCGCCTGAGAAAGGGAAATCACGAAGGTTGATTTCACGAACAGGATGAATCGTCATAGCTTTGAAATCAGCAATCATTTGATTTAGGTTGTGGTCATCGGGTGCAGCATTTGTCACGATAACAATGTCCTTTTGACCTGTCTTAAGAACAGGTGCGTGACAGACAGATTGATATCTTGTGGGTACAAATGTTTCAGTGACAGGTTTTGAGGTATAAATAGAATGTTCAATGTCAAAAACAACTTTGTCTAAAAAAGACTGTGCTTGTAGTTGCCCTTTTTCGGATAATAAATCGTCCATGTCTGCAGAAAGACCAGGGATATAATTAGCTCCAAAATCATAACAATTTTCCTCAATACACTTATGTGCAGTTACATCATAAAAATGTTTCGAGGTAGAAATTTGTGTTGCAAACTTTCCGGCTAAAGACACACCGTGTTCCTTCATAAGCTCGATAAATCTGTGGAGCTGATAAGGGGCTAGGAAGGTGTAGACTGGATAGGAAAATACAATCAAATCATTTGCACTGATCACTTCTGTTATTTCAGAAAAATCTTTTTCATATTTACGAAGTAGTTGTCCAACGTGTAAAATAGTGAAGTTATGCGCTGGGTATAGCTTTTGTAGATAAAGAGAAGTCTGGATTGTAATGCTGTATTTGCCCTTTGGGCTTGCGTTTAATATAAGAATATTCATGTTTTCCTCCATGCCGAAGCGTTCTTTTAAAGACACGCAATCAGATTATAAAAGTATGTGTGATATTAGTGCAAGGATACCTAGAAATTTTATATAGTAAGTATAATAAAAATGATGTAAAATGGTAGCAATGCAAAATTAAATTTATTATAGCATAAGAATATGAGTATAGTGTGAAAAACCTTGGGGAGGGGATAGAAATGTACAATATTGAAAAGATAGACAGTGAAGTGTTAGAAGCTTCTATAAATAGATGGAATCATATTGCGAAGCCGATTGATGGCCTGGGATTATTTGAAGGCTTGATCAGTCAGGTGGCAGCGATTACAAGAAATGTGGATGCACCGATAGAGAAAAGGGCAGTGCTTGTAATGTGTGCCGATAATGGTGTAGTAGCAGAGGGGATTTCACAGAGCGGGCAAGAGGTTACAGCAATCGTATCAGAGAATATTGCAAACGGTGTTGCGAGTGTGAATCGGATGTCTAAAGTGGCAAAGGCTGATGTTATTGCTGTAGATATTGGTGTTGCAGCAGAGCTTGAAGGTGCCAATTTGTGGCATGAAAAGGTGATGAATGGAACGCGTGATTTTGCGGTAGAGCCCGCGATGAGTGAGACACAGATGATACAAGCTATAGAGGTTGGTATCGCTTGTGTGAAAAGACTTTCTGATGAGGGCTATCATATGGTCGCACTAGGTGAAATGGGAATTGGTAATACGACCACCTCTAGTGCGATTATTGCGGCATTATTACAAATGGATGTAGAGGAGGTTACAGGTAGGGGTGCAGGACTTACAGATGAGGGACTACTACATAAAATTACTATTATTGAAAAGGCACTTAAGCTACATGGGTTAGTGGACGTGTCAAAAAAGACGCAGTACTCAAAAGAATTTGCGTATCAAACACTTTGTTGTGTGGGAGGACTTGATATCTGTGGACTTGTCGGTGCTTGCATCGGTGGAGCGATCTACCACATACCAATCGTGCTAGATGGACTTATTTCTGGTGTCTCTGCACTTTTGGCTGAGAGAATATGCCCGAATACAAAACAATATCTACTGCCTTCTCATTTAGGGAAGGAACCAGCTACATGTGCCATTATGAAAGAGTTAGGCTATGAAGCAAGCATTACAGCTAAACTTAAACTTGGCGAGGGTACAGGCGCTGTTATGCTCTTCCCGCTCCTTGATATGGCAAAAGTTGTCTATGATGAAAATCAAACATTCACAGACATCCAAGTGGATGACTACAAAGTGTTTTAAAGAGGAAGGTAAGGGTGAAAAGAAGTGATGAAAGGACTTGGGATAGCACTTGCTATGTATTCAAAAATTCCGATGCCAAATTTAGACTTTAGTGAGAAAAATAGGCGTTATGCGATCTGCTTTTTTCCTGTAGTTGGAGTGATAATCGGTGTGGCTATGTATGCATTTTATGCGAGTATAGCTTATTTAATAAGAAGTGGAGTGGTTGTAAGTGAGGGGTTTTATACAGCACTTATGTTAGCGATTCCAGTGGTGATTACAGGAGGAATTCATATAGATGGATATATGGACACTCAGGATGCACTACATTCGTATCAGTCTAAGGAGAGAAAACTAGAGATTTTAAAGGATTCACACGTGGGAGCATTTGCAGTGATTATGCTATTGCTTTATTATCTAGTGCTGTATGGTGCATACAGCCAAATATTTATGCCACAGCAGGTGGTGATGCTTGGGATTTCTTTCATATTATCAAGATGTCTTAGTGGTCTAGCGGTTGTATCGTTCCAGGGTGCGAGAACAGAGGGGATGTTGTATTCCTTTTCAAGTACAGCACACAAGGTAGTTGTAAAGAGCGT
Source organism: Lachnospiraceae bacterium (assembly GCA_044425805.1). Taxonomy (GTDB): domain Bacteria; phylum Bacillota; class Clostridia; order Lachnospirales; family Lachnospiraceae; genus RGIG6307. The sequence continues at coordinate 175,786 of JAWXVC010000008.1, forward strand.
TTTGTTTGTTATGCTAGCGGCTGTTTTTATAGGACTTTGTGTGATGGATATCAAAACTGGAAGCATGGTTGTTGCGGGAAATGTTTTTTTGTTTCTATATTATAAGTATAAAGCCTATAAGGAGTTTGGTGGAATTACAGGCGATTTGGCAGGCTGGTATTTACAGCTTAGCGAACTAGTTTCAGCACTTTTAATTGCAGGGGGAACCTTACTTTGAAAATAACGATGATTAGGCATGGGAAAACGGCTGGAAATCTAGAAAAGCGCTATGTAGGACGAACTGATGAGTCTTTGAGTGAGCTTGGAATAGAAGAAGCGAGTGCTAGAAAAGAAACACTTTTTTTAGAGGGTATAGAAGCAGTCTTTGTAAGCCCCAAAAGAAGATGCCTTGAGACGGCAAGTATTTTATTTGGTAAGAGTGAGCAAATCGTGATAGAAAACCTTAGAGAATGCGATTTCGGTGATTTTGAAATGAAAAATTGGCAAGATTTAGAGGGGAATGAAGACTATCAGAAGTTTATCGATTCAAATGGAATGCTACCATTTCCAAATGGAGAGGGGATGCTCAGTTTTCAAGCTAGATGCATGAAAGGCTTTGAGGAAGTTTTATTATATTGTCAGAATCATGGCATTAAAGAGCATATTGTGATGGTGGTACACGGTGGCACGATTATGTCTGTTTGTTCTTACTTAATGGATGAGATAGAGGAGTATTTTAAATATTCTTGTGACAATGTAGGAGGATATGTGATTATGTTAGAGGGAGAAAATGTTACATGTATACAGCGGTTAGCATAATAATTGGCGTATGCCTAGATTTTATTATAGGAGATCCTTATCAGATGCCACATCCGATTAGAGCAATTGGAAATCTGATTGCAGTATTAGAAAAAAAGCTCAATGATGGATTAAAAAATCCAAAACAGTTGCTAAGTAGGGGCTTGTTCATGGTAGTGATTGTGTTACTATTATCTACTGTGATTCCATTTTTGATCTTGGTGCTTGCATATCAGCTACACCCTGTAGTAGGTGTGCTTGTTCAATCTGTGATGACTTATCAATTGATAGCAACAAAGTGTTTAAGAGATGAGAGTACGAAAGTACAAAGAGCACTAGAAACCGGGGATTTAGATGCATCTAGAAAAGCAGTTTCTATGATTGTTGGACGTGATACAGCTTCTCTATCTGCAGAGGGTGTTGCTAAGGCAGCAGTAGAAACCGTTGCAGAAAACACTGCAGATGGCGTGATTGCTCCACTTTTTTATGTCGCAATAGGTGGACCTGTGCTAGGGTTTTTCTATAAGGCAGTGAATACTATGGATTCTATGGTAGGCTATAAAAATGAAAAATTCCTTTATTTTGGACGTATTGCAGCAAAGCTTGATGATGTGATGAATTATATACCAGCAAGACTCTCTGCAGTTCTTATGATTATTTCAAGTGCAATACTAGGCATGGATTATAAACAAGCTATTTCAGTTTTTAAATCAGATAGGTATAATCATAAAAGTCCAAATTCAGCCCAAACAGAGTCGGTTTGTGCGGGCGCACTTGGACTTACTCTTGCGGGAGATGCCTATTATTTTGGAGAACTTGTAAAAAAGCCTAGCATCGGATATGGTAAGAAAAAGACAGAGCCTAATGACATAGCTAGAGCAAATAAATTACTTTATATGACAGCGATTCTTATGACCATGCTTTGTGTGGGAATTAGATGTTTGTAATAATGAACATGTAGAAAAAAGGGAGAGAAAGCGTGGATTTTTTTAAGCATGGTGGCGATATTTATCGTAATGATATTAAACTAGATTTTTCTAGTAATATAAGTATGTTGGGGATACCATCACGTGTTACGCAAGCAATGCAGTCTGCAATTGCAAAGACCATCGCGTATCCTGATGAAACTTGCTCGGCACTCAAGCAGGCGATTGCTAGTAGTTTTCATGTTGAGGCAGAACATGTTTTTTGTGGAAATGGTGCGAGTGAGGTGATTTATGCTACAATTCGTGCTGTAGCTCCAACAAAAGCAATGGTATTAGCCCCGACATTTTCTGAATATGAAAGGGCGTTTCGTAGTATTTCTTGTCAGATGTGCTATTATGATTTGAAAAAGGAGCTCGAGTTTGAGTTAGATGATGAGATTTTAGAGCGAATAAAAGGGGAAGAAGGACTAGAAATGTTGGTGCTTTGTAATCCGAACAATCCAACGGGAGCAGTGATAAATGCAGAATTATTGGATAGGATTTTGGCTATTTGTTCAGAAAAAAACATCTTTTGTATGGTAGATGAGTGCTTTTTGTCGTTCACAAAAGTGTATTTTGAAAAAACTTTACTTGCAAAGTACGCACAATATGGTAATCTATTAGTATTACATGCATTTACCAAGATGTATGCCATACCAGGTGTGAGACTTGGATTTGGTGTCTGTAGCAATAGAACATTACTAGAAAAGATGGAATATCAAGTTCCATGCTGGAGTGTTTCGACGATTGCTCAAGCAGCAGGAGTGATAGCATGTGATGAAATCGAATATGTAGAACAGGTGAAGTGTCTTACCTACAAAGAACAAGATTATTTGGTAGATGCGCTAAAGCCATTCGTAAAAAAGCTTTATACCCCAACGGCGAATTATATGCTGTTTGAGGATTTTTTAGGTTTGGACAAATCCTTACAAGAAAAAGGAATCTTAATACGTAATTGCAGTAATTATAGAGGACTTTGTGAAGGCTTTTATCGTATTGCTATCAGATCGCATGAAGAAAACGAGGAATTGGTTTCTTGTATGAGAGAGGTTCATGTAGGAGGCTAAAACTGTTTACATACGAAATTTATGCATGAGGTGGAGAGTTTATGAGTATTTATGATACGTTAAATGAGAACCAAAGATTAGGTGTTGAAACTACGGACGGACCAGTGCTTTTATTGGCAGGAGCAGGCTCTGGAAAAACAAGAGTACTAACACATAGGATTGCCTACTTAATCGAAGAGGAAGGTGTAAATCCTTGGAATATCTTAGCGATTACTTTTACAAATAAAGCTGCTAGGGAGATGCGAGAGCGTGTCGACTCGATTGTAGGATTTGGGTCGGATCAGATATGGGTATCAACCTTTCACTCAACTTGTGTACGTATATTGAGAAGATACGTGGATAGACTAGGCTATGATAATAGCTTTACAATCTACGATATGGATGATCAAAAAACAGTGATCAAGGGCATTTGTAAAAAACTTAATATCGACACCAAACGATATAAAGAGCGTGCGATTATGAGTTATATTTCTGCTGCAAAGGATGAGCTTATTAGTCCTATGCAATTTGCTGTAAATGCGCAAGGTGAGTATCATATGCAGGTGATTGCTAGTGTATATACAGAATATCAAAAGCAATTAAAAGAAAATAATGCACTTGATTTTGATGATTTAATTATGAAAACAGTTGAATTATTTAAAGCGAGTAGTGAGGTGTTGATGCAATACCAAAATCGCTTTAGATACGTTATGGTAGATGAATATCAGGATACGAATACAGCACAATTTGAGCTTGTTCGTTTGCTTGCAGATGGTTCTAGGAACCTATGTGTCGTAGGTGATGATGATCAATCAATCTACAAATTTAGAGGCGCAAATATTCGCAATATTCTTGATTTTGAAAGCGTATATCCGGATGCAACGGTTATAAAATTAGAACAAAATTATAGATCAACTTCAAATATTTTAAATGCAGCGAATGCTGTGATTAGTAATAATAGAAGTAGAAAAGCAAAGGCTCTTTGGACAGATAGCGAAGAGGGAGCACAGCTTCATTTCCAACAATTTGATTCTGCACTTGAGGAAGCTGTTTACATAGCTGAACAAGCACGCGTGAAAAATCGTGAAGAGGATGTCACGTATGGGGATATGGCAGTGCTATATCGTACGAATGCACAGTCAAGACTTTTAGAAGAACGCATGGTACTTCTTGGTATTCCATATACTATAGTAGGTGGTGTGAATTTCTACGCTAGAAAAGAAATCAAGGACTTACTTGCTTACTTAAAGACAGTTGATAATGCAAGGGATGACGTAGCTGTGAAGCGTATCATCAATATTCCAAAGCGTGGAATTGGTGCTACGAGTATTCAAAGAGTGGATGATTATGCAAGTGAGCATGGATTATCATTTTTTGATGCCTTGGTGGAAGCGGATAAAATAACATCACTTGGGAAGGTTTCTTCGAAAATGAAGAACTTTGTGACGATGATATTATCGTATAGAGCGAAGATAGAAACCTATGGATTAGAAGGTTTAATCAATGATATTCTAAATAGCACATCGTATATCGAGCTTCTAGAGGCTTCGGGTGATGAGGATGCAGAGGATCGTATTGAAAATATTGAAGAGCTTGTGAATAAAATTATTTCCTACGAAGAGTCTACAGATGAACCTAACTTATCAGACTTTTTAGCAGAGGTTGCACTTGTAGCAGAGATAGATAACCTAAAAGAAGATGCGAACCGTGTAGTTCTCATGACACTACATGGAGCAAAAGGGCTAGAGTTTCCGGTTGTTTTCATGGTTGGTATGGAGGATGGTGTTTTTCCAAGCTACCGCAGCATCACATCTGATGACAGGGATGATCTAGAAGAAGAGAGACGACTCGCGTATGTTGGTATTACAAGAGCAAAAGAACAACTTATCTTAACTTGTGCTAGAATGCGTATGCTTCATGGTGAAACGCAATATAATAAAATGAGTAGATTTGTACAAGAAATTCCGACGCAACTACTAGATCATAAGCTTCCAAAGACAAAGGTCTTAGAGGATGAGATTGTTACAGAACGTGTACATTCGATTCTAACACAGCCTGCTTATGATGTGAGACCAAAAGCGGTGCTCAAAAAACAGACTACACCACAGAGCCAGAAAACTTACATGAGTAAAGCAATTAGTGATTTAAATAAAATCACTGGCATTTCTAAGGGTGGTGACAGTGTCAAACAAGCACTTACCTATAAAGTAGATGATCGTGTTAGTCATATCAAGTTTGGAACAGGAACGGTATTAGAGATTAAAGAAAGTCCTAGAGATTATCAAGTGACGGTTGATTTTGATAAGGCTGGTACAAAGGTGATGTATGCATCTTTTGCAAAGCTGAAAAAAATATAGGATATTGTAGTCAATATCATTTCTTTGTGATAAACTTAAGGTAATGATGGAGCTAATCCAAATAAAATAGAAAGAGGTAGCAGTATGAACAAATTAGAAGACGTTTTAGAATTGATTAAATGGAGTGAATTGAAGAAAAATCAAGAGAAGAAGAACAATGCGTTACTTATCACATTATCTGTAATTGGCGCTGTAGTAGTAGTTGGAGCAACTGCTTATGCAGTATATAAATATGTTATGGCGAAGAAAGAGGAATCAGAAGCATTAGATTTTTATGATGAATTCGATGATTCTTTTGATGATGATTGTATCGAACTTGATTTCGATTATGAAAACGAAGATGAAGATGAAGACAATGATGATGTAGAAGTAGAATTTGAAATTCTAGAAGAAGCTGTTGAAGCTACTGAAGAAAAAGAAGAAGTATAGTAAAAGGATGGTTAGTAATTAGTACATGAAAAAAGGTCAAATATATCAAGGTGTAGTAGAACGTGTAGAGTTTCCCAACAAGGGGATTGTCGTAGTGGAGGGCAAGTCGGTTGTTGTGAAAAACGCACTACCTGGTCAGACCGTACAATTTCGTATTAACAAGCTTAGAAGTGGGAAGGCGGAAGGTGCTTTGTTAGAGGTCCTCGTAAGATCTGACAAGGAAGTGGCACCTGCGTGTTCCCATTTTGGTTTGTGTGGAGGTTGTACGTATCTCTCTCTTCCGTATGAAGAACACCTATCAATCAAAGAAGAACAGGTTAAGAGCTTATTAGATGGCGTCTTGAAACGTCAAGAAAATCCGTATACGTGGGAAGGTATCAAGCCTAGTCCGAGTCCATATGAGTACCGTAACAAGATGGAATTTTCTTTTGGTGATACATACAAAGATGGTCCTATGGCACTTGGTATGCACAAAAGAGGTAGTTTTTATGATATCGTAACAGTAGACACTTGTAAAATCGTAGATGGAGACTATAGAGCAATCCTATCTGCAGTGCTTAGATTTTTTGAGGATTCAGGGATTCCATACCACCACCGCATGAAGCATGAAGGTATCTTACGTCATTTGCTCGTGCGTAAAGCTGTGAAAACGGGTGAGATACTACTCGCATTAGTTACTACTAGTGAGTTAAAAGCTAGACCAGAGGTGCTAGAAGCTTTCAAGGAAATGTTGCTCGGCTTATCTTTAGAAGGAAGATTCGCAGGGATTTTACATATTAACAATGATTCCTTAGCAGATATCGTACAAAGCGATGAAACAACGATTCTTTATGGTCAAGATTTCTTCTATGAAGAGTTATTAGGTCTGCGTTTCAAGATATCAACCTTCTCATTCTTCCAGACAAATTCTCTTTGCGCAGAGGTATTATACGAAACTGCTAGAGAGTATATCGGAGACCTTGGAAAAGGTGAGAAAATCGTATATGACCTTTATTCTGGAACAGGTACGATTGCGCAATTAATGGCACCTATAGCGAAGAAGGTAATAGGTGTTGAAATCGTAGAAGAGGCTGTGGTAGCAGCAGGAGAAAATGCAGCTTTAAATGGTCTTACGAACTGTGAATTTATCGCAGGTGATGTACTAAAGGCACTAGATGATATCGAGGAAATGCCAGATTTCATCATCTTAGATCCTCCTCGTGATGGGATTCACCCAAAAGCAATCAGAAAAATCTTAGATTATCAGGTAGAGAACATGATTTATGTTTCTTGTAAGCCTACGAGTCTTGCGAGAGATTTGGAAGTATTCTTAGAGGCAGGATATGAAGTGAAGAGAGCCTGTTGCGTGGATCAGTTCCCTTGGACTGCGAATGTGGAGACGTTGGTTTGTCTGTCAAAACTTAATGTCGACCATCATATTGAAGTGGAATTAAATATGGATGGGTTGGACGTGTAAATAACATTGTTGCACAAATTGAAGAAATTATTTTCACTGATATAGTCTACGTATAAAATTAACAGCTAACCGACAAATCAAGTCAGTTAGCTGTTTTCTTATGTGTTGGATGCTTGTGGAACAAAATATCTTAAATCCTTTTAGGTGAAATGAAGATTATAGTTTTTTCATATTCTTCTGTCCTTTTTGAATAAGTCCTTGTCGCTGTCCTCCGATTACATTAGTAAATGAGAAAGGGGAAATTGCCTATGGAAAAAGTAGCATAAAAGAAATATAAGATATTGACCGTTATGATTGCTGTGAATATAATTAAAAGCAGGAAAGTTAATCTGAAATAGGTGTTGTTATAACGATAACAGATTTTATAATGGAACCAGATACTTTAAATGGGAGGTGAATGTATGAATGAAATCAGCAAATTATTTTTACAGCAGATTACAGATGTTTTAAGAACAGCGAGAAGTAATGTTAAGACGGCAGTTAATTTGAATATGGTATATTCTTATTATGAAATTGGTAGGATGATATCAGAAGAAGAGCAAAGAGGAAATGAAAGAGCTGAATATGGAAAGTATATAATAAAAGAATTATCTATATTTCTTACGAAAGAATTTGGCAAAGGATTTTCAATAACAAATCTGAAGCAGATGCGACAATTCTACAAGGTATACTCTAAAGATCAAATTGGTCAGATGCTGTCTGACCAATTTGGTAACTTACCTCAAACTGAAAACGGAAGACGATTTTTTCTTAGTTGGTCGCATTATTTGAAATTAATGCGTATCGATAATATCAATGAGAGACAATTTTATGAAATTGAATCAGTAAAAAATGATTG
>JAWXVC010000034.1:0-4318 GCA_044425805.1 Lachnospiraceae bacterium
TAAAGAGTGTATTTATTTTATGGAGACATAAGAAAGATAATGAATTTGAAAATTTTATCTAAAAATATTGTAAAAAACCATTGTAAAAAGTGATACATCAATATATAATACATGTATACAATATTTAAAGAGAGATGTCAGATATATTTCTAAAAGAGTTCGCAGTACAGTAAGGGTTTAGAATATAAGGCATAATAGTGGAGGTATAGGACGTGATAACAAATCAATATTTGAATGGGATTTACAAGGGACTAGAGGCAAGAAACGGACATGAAAAAGAATTTTTACAGGCAGTATATGAAGTGTTAGAAAGCATTCAACCTGTAGTAGAAAAAAATCCTGTTTATGAAGAATTAGGAATCGTAGAAAGAATTGTAGAACCAGAAAGAATTATTAGCTTCCGTGTACCTTGGGTAGATGACGAAGGAAAAGTGCAAGTGAACCGTGGATATCGTGTACAGTTTAATAGTGCTATTGGACCATATAAAGGTGGCCTTCGTTTCCATCCATCAGTAAACCAAAGTATTCTTAAATTCTTAGGGTTTGAACAAATCTTTAAAAATAGTTTAACAACCTTACCTATGGGTGGTGGTAAAGGTGGATGTGACTTCGATCCTAAAGGAAAAAGTGAAATGGAAGTTATGCGTTTTTGCCAAAGTTTCATGACAGAATTATATCGTCACATTGGACAGTTCGTAGATTGCCCAGCAGGTGATATTGGTGTGGGTGGTCGTGAAGTAGGTTATATGTTTGGACAATATAAAAGAATCACAAACAGTTTCCAAGGTGGCATGATTACAGGTAAAGGATTAACATTTGGTGGATCTTTAGCAAGAACAGAAGCAACCGGATATGGCTTATGTTATTTCGTAGAAGAAGCTTTAAAATGTATGAAGAATGATAGCTTCCAAGGTAAAATCGTTTCTATTTCAGGTTCTGGTAATGTGGCTATTTATGCTTGTCAAAAAGCAACAGAATTAGGCGGAAAAGTAGTAACTATGAGTGATTCGGGCGGATATATTTACGATCCTAATGGAATTGACTTAGCATATATCAAAGATTTAAAAGAAGTGAGAAGAGGACGTTTGACAGAATATACAGAAACACATCAAGATGCAACTTATGTGGCAGATTGTAGTAAACTTTGGGAAGTGAAATGTGATATTGCGCTACCATGTGCTACACAAAATGAAATCAATAAGGCGTCTGCTGAAATTTTAGTGGGAAATGGATGTAGTGTAGTATGTGAAGGTGCAAATATGCCATGTGATCCAGAAGCTATTGAAGTGTTTATTTCTAACAAAGTACTTTATGGACCAGGTAAAGCTACTAATGCAGGTGGTGTTGCAACTAGTGGCCTAGAAATGAGTCAAAATTCAGAAAGATTAAGCTGGTCATTTGAAGAAGTTGATGGCAAGTTACAAGATATCATGAAAAAGATTTTCCATGCAAGCTTTGATGCATCTGTTGCAGCAGGTAGTGAAGGAAACTTAATGGTTGGAGCGAACTGTGCAGGATTCTTAAAAGTTGCTACAGCAATGATAGCACAAGGTGTTACTTACTAAAAATATCATAGTGTTTGCATAAAATTGTAATTTTCAGCTTGTAGCTGAATAGTTACGTATGAAGAAGGGTGAAAATAAATTTTCACCGCCAACGTTTGTGATTTCACCTTTGCAAGCAAGTGAAATCACTACACTCAATTATGAAGGGGGCAAGTGGATTGCCCTCTTTTGTTGTTGTAGAATTATGAAAAACTATTGACGAACTAATTCTCATTGTTCATAATAGATAAGTAGATGGGCAAAAAAGGAGAAGAAAACCATGGAAAAAATTCAAAGCTTTCAAGTAGATCATACCGTATTAGAACCAGGAATTTATGTGTCGAGAACAGATGCAGATGTAACGACTTATGATTTGAGAACTAGAAAACCAAATGCAGGAGATTATATGGATCATGCTACTATGCATTCTTTAGAGCATATGTTTGCTACCTATGTACGAAATTCTGAAATTGCAGACGATATTTTATATTTTGGCCCTATGGGATGCCAAACTGGATTTTATTTGTTAGTGCGTAATGCTGATAATAATAAAGTGTTAGAAGTAGTTTGTGAAATTTTAGAAGGTATTAAAAATCATGATGGTGGCATGTTCGGCTGTAGTGAAGTAGAGTGTGGAAATTATAGAAATTTAAGCGTAGATTTAGCGAAAGCTGAAGCAAGCATGTATTTTGATGTATTGAAAAATAAGGTAAATGATTTTATTTATGCATAAAAAAGAAGTATAGAATATAGAAAGTTAGGTATCGTGAAATGATAGGAATTATAGGTGCAATGAGCGTAGAAATAGAAAAGATTCAAGGTGAAATTCAAAATCCTGTTTCTAAAGTTATCAGTGGGATTACTTATATTAGTGGAATGATTTATGAACAAGAAGTAGTGGTTGCTATCTGTGGCATTGGTAAGGTGTTTGCAGCAATCTGTGCACAAACTATGATACTAGAATATAAACCTGATGGGATTATTAATGTAGGGGTTGCAGGCACTTTAACAGCAGAAATAGGAATTACTGATATTGCTGTTGCAGATTGTCTTGTACAGCATGACATGGATACATCTCCAATTGGTGACCCCCTTGGTTTAATTTCAGGTATCAATATCATTCAAATCCCATGTGATAAAGAACTTGTTTCTAAAATCACAGCAAGTTTGATGCAGTTAGAAATGAAAGGTTTAGTGGGAACTATTGCTTCAGGGGATCAGTTTGTAGCTACTCCAGAAAAAAGAAAATTTATTAAGGATCAGTTCCAAGCAATCGCTTGTGAAATGGAAGGAGCAGCCATCGCTCAAGTATGTTATGTGAACGAAGTGCCATGTGGTGTAATTCGTTCTATATCAGATTCTGCAGATGATAGTGCAGACATGGATTATCCAACATTTATGCAACTGGCAGCACAACGATCGTTTACGTTGATTATGGCATTTTTAAAAGCTTATTAAGGAGAAACAGCATAGAAAAATAAGTGTAGAAAAGACAAAAAAATAAGTGTAAAAAAAGATAAAAAAACAGTTGACACGCGAGGATGCGTGTACTATACTATATCAGTATGACACGTTTGAACACATTTATTCCGGCCCGAGTAAATGTTTCGATATAGTGATTCTAGACTCGTTAGCCCCGAGAACAGAATCAGACGTAAAAGAGAAGGAGAAACTTCTCATTTTCTGTACTTTCACTACTGTCAACAAGTGAAATACAAGACTTAATTAATCATTTATTTTAAATGGAGGTAATACTATGAAAACATTTATGGCTAACCCAGCTAAAGTTGATAGAAAATGGTATGTAGTAGACGCTACAGACATGACATTAGGACGTTTAGCATCAGAAATTGCTAAAGTTTTAAGAGGAAAAAACAAAGCAATCTTTACTCCTCACATCGATACAGGTGATTACGTAATCGTAATCAATGCTGAAAAAATCGCTGTTACAGGAAAAAAATTAGATCAAAAAATCTACTACCATCACTCAGATTATGTAGGTGGTATGAAAGAAACTACATTAAGAGAAAAATTAGCTAAAAAACCTGAATCTGTAATTGAACTTGCAGTAAAAGGTATGCTTCCAAAAGGACCATTAGGAAGACAAATGTTAACAAAACTTCACGTATATGCAGGTCCAGAGCACAAACAAGCTGCTCAAAAACCAGAAGTATTAACATTCTAGATTATAAGATTCGCTATAGTAAGGGAAGAGAATAAAATGTTATAGGTCGCATGTGAACTGTAACAACAAGATTAGGCGAATATTTCGACCTAAGGAACTTGAAAGGAGATAGTTAAGATGGCTACAGCAACTCAGTTCTACGGAACAGGTAGAAGAAAAAAATCAATTGCAAGAGTATATTTAGTACCTGGAAAAGGTAACATTACAATAAACAAGAGAAACATTGATGAATATTTTGGATTAGAAACTTTAAAAGTTATCGTTCGTCAACCATTAACAGCAACTGAAACAACAGAAAAATTTGATGTTAAAGTTACAGTAAGAGGTGGCGGTTACACAGGTCAAGCTGGTGCAATCAGACATGGTATTGCAAGAGCATTACTTCAAGTAGATGAAGATTTCAGACCAGTTCTTAAAAAAGCAGGATACTTAACAAGAGATCCAAGAATGAAAGAAAGAAAGAAATACGGACTCAAAGCAGCTCGTCGTGCACCACAATTTTCAAAAAGATAAGCAGTTACTTGCGAACAAAACGTATACAGAAAGCCCAGAATGCTTGCATTCATGGGCTTTTCTTTATGCGTTTTGG
>JAWXVC010000035.1:0-4304 GCA_044425805.1 Lachnospiraceae bacterium
GCGAAGAAGTGTCACTATCTGTTCTGCTTAAAATTTGTAAATACTTAAATTGCAACATAGGCGATATATGTGATGCTATCCCAGTTGATACGGAATAGTATTTTTTAGCAGAGTAAATCTGCTAAAACCATCAACTTCCGATAACTTTTGATTATCAGAAGCAAATTTATAAGGAGGTTTACTCATGTCTGATTTAATGAAAAAACATCAAATGACTGAAGAAGATATAAAATATCAATTCATCACTCCTGCTATCGAGAGTGCAGGTTGGAGCAAAAATCAAATTAAGCTCGAATATAATTTTACAGATGGTAGAGTTATAGTTCGTGGTGATACTGTCGCTAGGGGTAAACGCAAACGTGCTGACTACTTACTTCACTACAAACAAAATATGCCTATTGCTATCGTTGAAGCTAAAGACAATAAACACTCTGTCGGTGCAGGTATGCAACAAGGAATTGAATATGCTGAAATGCTTGATATACCTTTTATTTATAGTTCCAACGGAGATGGCTTTTTAGAGCATGATAGACTGCTTGGTACTGAAACAGAACTTAGTCTTGATGCGTTTCCTTCACCCGAAGAATTATGGAATAGATATTTAGGAGAAGAAAATATTACACCCGAGCAAGAACAACTGATTACAGAGCCGTATTATTTTCAAATTGGCGATAAAACACCTCGTTATTATCAACGAGTAGCTATAAACAGAACAATCGAAGCCATTGCCAAAGGACAAGATAGAATACTACTTGTTATGGCTACTGGAACGGGTAAGACTTATACAGCCTTTCAAATCATTCATAGGTTATGGAAGTCAGAACGCAAGAAAAAGATACTTTTCTTAGCTGATAGAAATATTCTAGTAGACCAAACTATGCAACAAGATTTTAAACCTTTTTCCAAAGTAATGACAAAAATTGAGGGTAGAAAGCTTGATAGTTCTTATGAATTATACTTATCTCTATATCAACAACTAGCAGGTGATGAAAAGAAAGAGCCTTTTAGAGAGTTTAAACCAGACTTCTTTGACTTAATAGTAATTGATGAATGTCATCGTGGATCAGCCAAAGAGGACTCACAATGGCGAAGAATTTTAGAATATTTTAGTAGTGCAACACAGATAGGAATGACTGCTACCCCTAAAGAGTCTAAAGAGATTTCAAACATCTCTTACTTTGGTAAGCCAATTTACACTTATAGTTTGAAACAAGGTATTGACGATGGCTTCCTTGCTCCATATAAAGTGGTTCGTGTTGGATTAGATAAAGATTTAGAGGGTTGGCGTCCAACAGCAGGACAAACCGATGTTGATGGAAATGAAATAGAGGACAGGGAATATAACACAAAAGATTATGATAAAAACTTAATCATTGATGAAAGAACACAAACAGTAGCAAAACGAATTACTAAATTCTTAAAAAACAAAGACCGATTTGCAAAAACTATCGTGTTCTGCATAGATATTGACCACGCAGAACGAATGCGACAAGCTCTTATCAATGAAAACTCTGATCTTGTAAAAGAAAATGCAAAATATGTTATGCGTATTACTGGTGATAATGCTGAGGGTAAAGCACAACTGGATTACTTCATTGCTGAAGATAGCAAATATCCAGTTATAGTTACAACCTCTAAACTAATGACAACTGGTGTAGACTGTAAAACTTGTCACCTTATAGTTCTTGATAACAATATCAATTCTATGACCGAGTTTAAACAAATCATTGGTAGAGGAACAAGACTTCGTCCCGATTATGGTAAGGAATACTTCACCATTATGGATTTCAGAAATGCGTGTAGATTATTTGCTGACCCCGAATTTGATGGTGATCCCGAAAGTTTTGAAGATGAATGTGAAGTTTGCAAGCAAACACCTTGTATTTGCCCGTGTGACAAGTGTGGAAACAACCCTTGCACTTGCGAAGCACCTACTGCTAATATTTGTAATGTATGTGGGGAAAATCCTTGCATATGCCCTTGCGAGGTGTGTGGCAAGAACCCTTGTATATGCGAGAAAGAGCCACGCAAAAAAGTTAGAGTTCGTGGAGTTGATGTAAATATTATCAATGAACGAGTTCAGTATTATGATAAAGATGGAAAGCTAATTACTGAAAGTATTACAGATTATTCTCGAAAAAATATCTTAGGCGAGTATGCAAACCTTAACGACTTTTTGTCAGCTTGGAATAGCGACGAAAAGAAACAGGCAATCATAGATGAATTACAAGAAAATGGTGTATTGCTAGAGGCACTTAGAGAAGCTAGTGGACAAACTGATATTGACGATTTTGATTTAATTTGCCATATTGCTTTCGATAAAGCACCATTAACAAAACAAGAACGTGCGAATAATGTTCGCAAAAAAGGCTACCTATACAAATATTCAGAACTAGCACAAAAAGTACTTGAAGCTTTGCTTGATAAATATATGAACGAAGGTATCTACGATATAGAGAATTTAGAGATACTATCCAATGACCCATTCCGTAAATTTGGCACACCTATGGGCATTGCCAAAATATTTGGTGGAAAAAATGGATATATTCAAGCAATTAGAGATTTAGAACATCAAATATATGCTGCTTAAAGGAGAAAATAAATGAGCTTAAATAACTTAGTCAAAAGACTGCAAGACATCATGCGTAATGATGCAGGTATCAATGGTGATGCCCAAAGAATTGAACAAATGGTATGGATACTTTTTCTAAAAGTATATGATGCAAAAGAAGAAGTTTGGGAATTTTACAATGACAACTATGTTTCTATCATCCCCGAAGCACTAAAATGGAGAAACTGGGCAGTTGATAATAAAGATGGTAAAGCACTAACTGGTGAATCTCTTTTAAAGTTTGTAAATACAGAGTTATTCCCACAGCTTAAAAGTATTGAAATTGGCGAAAACACCCCAATGAGCCAAATCATTGTGCGTACTGCTTTTGAGGACAATAACAATTATATGAAAGAT
This sequence comes from Lachnospiraceae bacterium, assembly GCA_044425805.1. Classification (GTDB taxonomy): domain Bacteria; phylum Bacillota; class Clostridia; order Lachnospirales; family Lachnospiraceae; genus RGIG6307. Next base: position 2,969 of record JAWXVC010000035.1, read on the forward strand.
GGTATTTTATTACGTCAAGTTGTTAATGTAATTGATGAAATAAATTTTGAAGATTATACCGATAGACACGCATTTGGAGATATTTATGAAACAATACTGAAAGACCTACAAAACGCAGGCAAATCGGGTGAGTTTTACACCCCTCGTGCTGTAACTGATTTTATGGTTGAAATGATTGCTCCAAAACTTGGCGAGAGCATCGCTGATTTCGCTTGTGGTACAGGTGGATTTTTAACCTCTGCACTTAAAGTTCTTGATAAACAAGTTGGTACAAGTTCAGAGAACAGAGAAACCTACTCTAACTCCATTTATGGAATTGAGAAAAAGGCTCTCCCATTCTTATTGTGTGCTACTAATATGCTTTTGCACGATATTGATAATCCTAAAATCATTCATGGTAATGCCCTTGAAAATCGTGTTCAAGACTATAAGGACAAAGATAAATTTGATGTTATCATTATGAACCCACCTTATGGTGGAAACGAGAAAGACGGAGTAAAACAAAACTTCCCTGCTGATTTAAGAAGCAGTGAAACTGCTGACTTATTTATGTCTGTAATTATGTATCGTCTTAAAAGAGATGGTAGATGTGCTATTATTCTACCCGATGGATTTTTATTTGGTACTGATAATGCAAAAGTTTCTATCAAACAAAAATTACTTACAGAGTTCAACTTGCATACAGTAATTCGTATGCCACATAGTGTTTTTGCTCCTTACACTTCTATTACAACAAATATTTTATTTTTTGATAATAAAACATCTACAAATGAAACTTGGTTTTATCGTTTAGATATGCCCGATGGATATAAAAACTTCTCAAAAACTAAGCCTATGAAGTTAGAGCATTTCGCTCCTGCTATGGAATGGTGGAAAAATAGAGAAGCGATTAACATTGATGGTTTTGACAAAGCTAAGAGCTATACAGCAGATGAAATCGCAGCTAGAAACTATAATATAGACCTTTGTGGTTTTCCTCACGAGGAAGAAGAAATTTTGCCACCCGATGAACTAATACATCACTATCAAGAAAAACGAGCAAGCCTTAATGCAGATATAGACCGTATCTTAAATCAAATAACTGGTATTCTTGGTATCAACATTAGCGAGGAGGACAAGTAATGAACGCTGGGCAACTTAAAAATTCTATCCTCCAAATGGCTGTACAAGGAAAACTTGTACCACAAGATCCAAGTGATGAGCCTGCATCTATCCTTATAGAACGCATTAGAGCCGAGAAAGAACAACTCATAAAGGAAAAGAAAATCAAGAAAGAAAAGAACCCCTCTTTCATCTTTCGTGGTACTGATAATTTGCCTTATGAGAATATAGGTGG
>JAWXVC010000012.1:0-77758 GCA_044425805.1 Lachnospiraceae bacterium
TTTACTGTTTTTAGGTTTTATTTTTTATTCTGAAATTCATCCAGGTAAGATGTACCTACATCTTACTTTTTAGGAATAATTTTCAGGGTTGCATTGCTGTTTACTTGTCAAGGTTCTCTTGAGTTTATTTTCTACAGAAGACTCCGCAGAGCTGTTAAACTCAAACGGAGAGGGTGGGATTCGAACCCACGCGCCCTTTCGGACAAACGGTTTTCAAGACCGCCTCGTTATGACCACTTCGATACCTCTCCATATTCTGTTTTCCGCTTTTCGACTTTTTGTCTCGCTTAGCGACAAGACATATACTATCAAATCCACAAGCATATGTCAACAACTTTTTGAAACTTTTTTTATTTTTTATATGAACTTTATTCCATCTAAGTTAAAGGCAAATATCGAATCCCTAAAACCTCCCCTAAAACAAAGAACTTCAGCCCTTTTATATGGAATTCAAAAAGGCATGTGCAACCAATAAATCTTCTGGAGTTGTTATTTTAATATTTTTATAATCACCCTCAACCAATTTAATAGTTCCTCCCAACAAGCTCTCTACTACCATCGCATCATCGGTAATCGAAATACCTTTTGCTCGGAATTTTTCTTCTTGCTGCATTAATTTTGTATATGCACTCAAAACCATATCAAAAGAAAAGACTTGGGGCGTCTGCACTTGCCACATACTTTCTCTATTTGGTGTTTCAATGACAAATCCCTTAGAATCGGTTTTTTTAATTGTATCTTTACATGGTACTGCCGCCACAGCAACTCCAAACTCTAAAACAGTTTCATGTAAACGTCCTAGCATCTCCTTATCCAAGAAAGGTCTAGCACCATCATGTATGTATATATATGTAGTCTTTGATAATTGATTGTTTTCTGATACAGCCTTTAGTCCTTCATAAACAGAATGGTATCTCTCCTTACCTCCAGCCACAACGCGAACTATCTTTTCAAACCCAAACTTCTCAACAATCTCCTTTTCGCAATATGCGCACTCTTCTAAAGTAGTCACCAAATAAACTTCATCTATATCGCTTTCTTCAAACATTTTCAAGCTATAATATAAGACAGGTTTATCTCCTAGCATCAAATATTGCTTTGCTACATCACTATTCATCCTCTTACCACGCCCTGCAGCCAACACAATTGCAATCTTTTTCACGTTATTATCGCTCTCCTAATTTTAGATTCGGTACTGCATTTAAATCAAGCCCGTGCCTAGTACCAGCTAAATATTCATAATACCCTGCTGTCGCAATCATAGCGGCATTATCTGTACACAATACCAACGATGGGTAATAAACCGCTATTCCTTTTTCTTCACAAGCTATCTGCATTGCTGATCTAAGCGCAGTATTAGCAGCCACTCCACCAGCCAACACCAACTTATTATAATCAAATTCCTCTACCGCATGAATTGTTTTTGAAACCAAAACATCCGTAACTGATTTTTGAAAAGATGCTGCTACATTGGCAACATGCACCTCTTCCCCCTTCATATTACATCCATTTATATAATTTAGAACCGCTGACTTTACACCACTAAAACTAAAATCATATTCACTATCTGCGATTTTAGCACGTGGAAATGCAATAGCATCAGGATCTCCATCTTTTGCTATTTTGTCAATTTTAGGACCACCCGGGTAGCCTAGTCCTATAGCACGAGCCACTTTATCAAAAGCCTCTCCTGCAGCATCATCTCGCGTTCTGCCTATAATGTCATATACGCCATAGTCTTTCACTTGCACAAGGTGCGAATGTCCTCCCGAAACCACAAGTGCCATAAAAGGAGGTTCTAGCTCTTTATGCTCGATAAAATTAGCGCTAATATGTCCTTCTATATGATGAACGCCAACTAACGGTTTTTGTAAAGCATATGCAATCGCTTTCGCCGCAGATACACCAACTAAAAGTGCTCCAACCAACCCCGGTCCATATGTTACAGCAATTGCGTCGATTTCATCAAAAGTGAGTCCAGCCTCTGTCATAGCCTCTTCAATCACTTGATTTATTTTCTCCACATGCTTTCTAGAGGCTATTTCAGGAACAACACCTCCATATAATGTATGTAAATCTATTTGCGAAGAAATGATATTAGATAATACTTCTCTACCATTTTTCACAACAGCTGCTGCAGTTTCGTCACACGAAGTTTCTATTCCAAGTATGTAAACATCTTTTTCTTGTTTTGTCATATTCCAAAGGGCATCCTTTCTATATATTACTATTCTTCGAATTTAAGCTCTACCGATCGGCCATCCTTTGCTGCAATTGCACACGGAAAAATAGCCTTCACCTCTTTCATAAATTGTTCCGGCCTCGCTAATGAAGGGCTATAGTGTGTCAACCACAATTCCTGAACTTGTGCGTTTTTGGCGAGTGTAGCCGCCTCATACATCGTCATGTGCTTACATTCTCTAGCCTTAGAAAGCTTGTCAGGTTCTCCATACATACCCTCACAAATAAATAAATCGCTTTCTTTAGCATGATTAGCTATACTCTCAGTAGGTCTTGTATCCGTTGTATAGACCACCTTCAAACCTTTTCTATCCTCTCCAAGAACCATGCAAGGCTCTAGTATTTTGCCGTCCACCTCGATACACTCGCCCTTTTGTAATCTCGACCAATATTTTTTATCTATATTTTGTGAAAGCGCACGATTCACATCAAAAAGACCCTTACGCTTCACTTCTAATTTATATCCATAGCAAACAACACCATGATTTACTTTGAAAGCTGTAATCTGCAAATCGCCTAACTCTATAGTGTCTTCTTGCTCTGTAATTTCTTTAAAGACTAGCTTAAACGGCAACTCTGGTGCAATCGTACGAAGCGCATTAACAATACGCTCTAATCCCTTAGGCCCTACTAAAAGTAGTGGTTCTGTCCTCTCTGCATTGCCCATAGTGAGAAGCATACCCGGCAAGCCACTAATATGATCTGCATGATAATGTGTAAAACAAATCACATCTATAGGTTTAGGACTCCATCCTTTTTCTTTCATAGCGATTTGCGTACCTTCACCGCAATCAATCAAAATACTTTGTCCATTAAATCTCGCCATAAGGGCAGTTAACCATCTGTATGGAAGGGGCATCATCCCGCCCGTTCCAAGTAAACATATATCTAACATTTATTCTCCTAATTCTCAATCAAAATCCCACTTCTCACCAACAGTAACCGGGATTTTAAATTTTTCTACTAATAAATCATAGCAATCCTCACATAAATCAAATGAATGACACGTACCATCTTTTCGCGTGAAATATCCAAATGTATGGTTCACTTGTACCATACCCTCTACGCAATATCCTTGTTCTATTTTTAATTCTTTTCCACACTGATTACAAGTAATTGCTATTAATTTTTCATTTTTATATTTTTGCATATACCGTCCTCCTTGCTTCATCATAACATTTTTTGAAATTAAAAACAGTGGTAAATAGTGTAGTCACTTACTTTCTTTTCCACATAACATAACCATCTTCAGTGGGATGCGCATAACAATTTTTACGAAGAGCCGCTATCTCAAAACCTGTACTCTTATACAAAGATATTGCAGCCTCATTTGAAGCTCGCACTTCTAAACAAAACGCTTCAACCCCTTGCTCACTACCAACATTTAAAAGTTCTTCTAGCATTCTTTTCGCAACGCCTCTTCCTCTATAGGTAGGAAGTACCGCAACATTACTAACCTCTGCTTCTTCAAAACTATAAAGAAGCCCACACATTCCTACAACTTCATCTTCTATTCGTGCCACAACATAATGTGCCCTATCACTTTTAAGCATTTCACAAAAAGCTTTTTCACTCCAAGGCTGAGTGAACGATATTGCTTCAATCGCTGCAACTTTTTCTATATCAAGGATTGTCATTGGGAGAATTTTAAAGGATTCACTTATCATATCAAACTTCTACCCCTGCAATTCTTTTTCTTTTCGTTCTCGTTCTGCTTGGCTCAAACGAAAATATTTTGGTGCATGATCTTTTGCTTCAATCAATCTTCCACTCTCTACATAAGAAAATGCGCGTGCAGCTATACTCGATGCACTTTGTAAGTTTCTATGCGCAGGAGCAAAATAAACAGGAACTTTTATATTATTTATTATCTGTTTTTTGTAAACCTTCACGCCATCGCCTAAAAACATCACGGGTTGATTTATATTATTGCAGATATCTATGCATTCCATTATATCCATAGCTCCTGCTTCTGCGAGCTTCTCCATTGCATACGTATGCGATGTTTCTTCTTGCCCAAACCCGTAAAACCCTGTGTATACTTGATTTCTCCTAGCATCCATAATAGGGCAAATAGTTCCAGTCACTCCATACATTTGGTACGCCATTCCTTCAAGAGTCGGAATTTCCACCAACGGTTTCCCCAACGCCATACCAAGACCTTTTGCAGTTGCCGAACCTATTCTAAGTCCAGTAAACGAACCAGGACCAGAAGCAATAGCTATTACATCCACTTCTTCTAAATTCAGTTCAACCATTCCCCTAATTTCTTCTAACATAGGTAATAGTGTTTGTGAATGTGTCTTTTTATGGTGAATCGTATATTCTGCAATTAAATTATCTTCTTCCATTATAGCTAGTGTTGCAACCAACCCCGAACTATCAATCGCTAATATCTTCATACAATTATTCAACCCCATTTTCTTCTAACGTAATAATTCTATAATCAAAACCTTTTTCTAAATCTTTTGTAATCGTAACCGAGGTGTGTGTTCGAGGCAAAAGCTCTTCAATCAGCTCCGCCCATTCAACTAAGCATACTCCATCGCCATAAAAGTAATCTTCATACCCTATTTCATCCATCTCATCTAAATCCGAAATACGGTAAACATCAAAATGGTAAAAATCAAGCCTACCTCCGTCATAAATCTGTACTATTGTAAACGTTGGACTAGTCACATGCTCTGTTATCCCTAAGCCTGCTGCAAATCCTTTTGAAAAAATTGTTTTTCCAACGCCCAAATCTCCATCAAGTGTATAGAGCATCCCCGGCTTCGCTTTTTCACCAAGTGCAAAACCCAAATCATAGGTTTCCTGTTCACTGTTAGAATATATTTTATCTTTCATATTGGTATTATTTCCTCATTTTAATTCTATTAGACTGTATTACTTCTTTTAAATAAGAAATAACAGCCTCTTGCTGATCCCCAAGTTGCTTCCTCGGAAATATCGAAGCATGTATAGGATTCGTGTATAATATCACACTACGTCTTGTAGCTACCAATTTATACATATGCTCCCACGCTTGAAATTCTAAGCTCTCTCCCTGCCTCACTGTAAGGCCTTCTCCATCAAACGTATAGTGAATTGAGTTTTTGAATGTAGGGTTGTGCAAAACCTGTTGTTTACTCTTCAAAAACAAACTCCATGGTAAATATAAAATAATAACAACTCCTGCAATCAAATATATCACTTGGTTCGTAGTCGCAAAAATATAAAGAGCAAAAACTCCTAAAACTGTACTCAATATACCTTGCATACCACAATATATATGCCTCATCATATAGTTAAACAAATCAGCACTTGAAATTTTAATATCAAATTCTAAAGTATTCATTTTAAATACCATGCCTTTCTCTCAGCCCACAAACTCCTGGGTTGTAGACACAAATATTATATGTTTTAATAATACGAAATCGAAATTTCTTTTTCACACCAAACGTATTCTAAAACTATAGCATTTTATTATAGCATACAAAAAAAACTTTTAAAAGTAGCAATCTTTAGACACTTAGTTTATATATCGTTCATTTACAAGCTTTATATAACATGTTAGAATGAACTTCAAGTATTATTCACGAAGGTATTACTGTGAATCTAGGGAATGGTGATTTTTATTACTAGAAAAGGATGGACATTTTTATGCATACACAACCAACCGACTCAAAACAAAAAATGCCAAAATGGCCTATTTATGTTTTAGTTCTTGTGATTTTATTTTTTTGTATAGCAAATCCAATTTGTAGATTTTTATACACTATGGATTTTATTGATCGCTCTGATCAGCAGCTTGCGCTCTTATTAGCGGGTGATTTAGAAGAATTAGACCTTCAAGACAGCAAAAAAGCATTTGTTTTTCTAGGCTCTCTCGAGGAACAAACAAATGCTTCTTGTATAGATTTAACAACTGATGATAAATTCATCTATTCTATTTTTGATAGCAAAGACACAAAAGACCTCTCTGCGCTAGAGGCCTCTATAAAGATTACAGATTATCTTAATACGCAAGGATTTAATATCACACCTATCACAAGTGATTTATATAATACTTATGAACAAGAAATTTTAGATGCTTTACCTATCCCTAAATCATTTCCTTGGTATGATGCTATTGTTGAAACCGAACACTTTATATTAGTTCAGCTCTCTGAAACAGAGAGCTGATTTTTTTAGAATGTATCTACTTCTTTTGCTTGCTCACGCTTCTTCATCTTAAGAATCGCCATCTCATCTCTCCATGGGCAAGGAATCCCATATACAACATCATGTTCTTCTACCTTGCATGAAATATATTCGTCTTTAATAGGATTGTACCATTCGAGTTCATTTCCTTCAACGTTTGCGCCAGTTGCTCCAGCATGTACATGAGACATACCTGTTGGTTTAAACACATAATAGTTCTCTCCGTCGTCCATACAAAGCTTACTTCTACCAAACTTATCTGCTACTACAGCTTTTTCAAAATGCATATACTCCATATATTTTCTAAGATTTTGATAGTACTCTAATTTAGGTCTAAATTCAGGGTTTAGCGATTCCATATCCCATACTACTATATTCCAAGAAGTATTTTGCCAATAATAAACCGTATAAATACCCATAAACGTACAAATCATATTACGAAGAAAACACATTTCTGCATTTTCGTATGCACCGTGGAATCCAGAGAAAATACCTTTTTCATATCCACCGTGTTCTACATTACAAATAATGTTGCCTTGATGTAAATCAAGAATACTTCCCATTTCAGCCTGAATGTCATACATCCAGTTTTGTACAGAATAAATATCAATAACATCTGGATGATTTTTACAAAATCCTGCATCATGCACTGTTACAAGTGTACCATATACATCATGTTCTTTTAAATAGAGCGCTTTATTATAAATATCATCTGAAGTTACATTTCCATAAAGAAGTGCTTCTTTGGAAACATCCCAGATTAGATTTGGAAAAGCTTGATATCTAGTTAATACATATTCATAGAATCTATTATCCGATTCAGAAAAGATTTTTGGCCATGGAACAAATTTATTCCATACATAAATCATAAAATGTACGGACATATTTTTGTGCATCATATATTCCATAATCATATCAACTCGCTTAAAGAAATCAACATCTAAGGTATCGTAATCGATTTTATCTCCATCCATCTTGAATGGTCCTTGTTTTGGATTACTAAAATCGTACTGAGTATCATAACCACCTATATATTTTTTCCATGTAACATCACAAGCAAATAAGCTCAGTACAATCATATTAAATCCATATTTTTCAACTGTATCTACTAATGTTTTAGCTTTTGGAAAATCCGACTGTTCATCATCAAGTAAGAATAACCAATCCGCTTCAAAACCTAGCATATAATAAGGCATACCATTTGCATACTCGATTTTTGTATTGTTTTCTTTTGATTTTACTAATTTTCCATATAAAGCATCGTGCTCTACACATACAAAATCACCAGCTCCTAGCTCGGTATTTGTTGCTTCATCTATCATCTTATAGGAATAACCACCTACGATATCTGTATATAATCTAACCTTATACTCGTCCCCACCATTATAAAATGCTGGCATGCTATATTCTGTTCCATCCGGTTTTACGATATAACCTGTAATCTTACGATCAAAAGGATTTCCAGAAACCTCGGTATGAACACTACAATCTACAACCCCATATTTTAATGCTTCTCTTTGCTTCATTGCTAACCCCTTCTTATTATTTATTTACTATATTTTTCGGTGTGCCATTCATAAACGAACTCAAGTTATCTACCGCAATATCCATAAGCCTAGCTCTGCTTTCCTTTGGTGCCCATGAAATATGTGGAGTAATCAAGCAATTTTTTGCTTTTAGCAAAGGATTATCCCCTGTAATAGGTTCCTTTGAAACCACATCTAGTCCTGCCGCATATACTTTCCCAGAATTTAGTGCATCTGCCAAGTCTTGTTCTACAATCAAAGGCCCACGACTATTATTTAGAATGATAACGCCATCCTTCATTTTCGCGATCGATTCTTTATTTATAAGACCTTCTGTCTCTTTAAAAAGTGGGCAGTGTAGAGAAATAACATCCGACTGAACAAATAATTCTTCCATCGATACATATTTCATTTGCTCGTCTTCGAGTGCTTTGTTTGGAAATGCATCGTAGGCTAAGATATTCATGCCAAGTGCCTTTGCAATATTTGCAGTCGCTTGACCTATTCTACCAAATCCAACAACACCCATTGTCTTTCCATATAGCTCTATAAGTGGATAATCCCAAAAACACCAGTCAATATTATGTTCCCATCTGCCTTTATACACCTCTTCACTATGATGTGCTACGTGATGACAGATTTCAAGAAGCATTGCAATTGCAAATTGAGCGACTGCATACGTACCATAGGTAGGAATATTACAAACAGGAATCCCTTTTTCTTTCGCGTATGCCACATCTACAACATTATATCCAGTTGATAACATACCAATATATTTGATACTTGGGCATGCACTTAACACTTCCTCGGGAAGTGGTGTTTTGTTTGTAATGACAATTTCCGCTTCACCTATTCTAGTAATAATTTCTGCATAATCTTGCATCGGTGTCCTATCATAGACTGTTAATTCACCTAGCTTTTCAAAGCCATCCCATGATAAATCCCCAGGGTTTTCCGTATATCCATCTAAAACCACAATTTTCATACCAATGTCCCCCTTCTATTTCGCCAAAAGCAAATTCGCATGTGCAACAATCGCTTCTACAGTGATTTCATTTTTATCAAGTAATTTATCATATGGTGCCGATTCTCCAAATTGGTCCTTTACACCTACACGTTTTACAATACCTTCGCCAAGTTCTGCTACAACCTCACAAACTGCACTACCAAGACCATTGATAATATTGTGATCTTCTACTGTTATAATACGCTTTGTATCAGAAATCGCTTTCTTTACAGCGTCAACATCAAGTGGTTTAATCGTATGCATATCTATAAGTCTTACAGAAATCCCTTGTGCTTCTAAAGCATCTGCTGCCATGTAAGCTCTTGACATAATATCACCATTCGCAATAATTGTAATGTCATTTCCTTCTTTTAATGTGTTTGCCTTTCCAAGCTCAAAGGTATCATCCTCGCCATAAATATGTGGAACAGCATCTCTTGTAAAACGCAAATAAACTGGCCCATTGTACTCTGCTGCTGCACGTATTAATTTTTTCGTCGAGTAAAAATCACATCCCATTACTACCGTCATATTCGGAATGGTACGAAGAATTCCCATATCTTCGATACATTGATGACTAGCACCATCATTTGCTGGTGTCAATCCACCATGGGAACAAGCAATTTTTACGTTTAACTTAGGATAGCAAACCTCTTGTCTAATCTGTTCACTCATACGCATACTACCAAAAATAGCATACGTCGTAACAAACGGAATCTTTCCACAGGTTGCAAGCCCAGCTGCCACACCACATGCATTTTGTTCTGCGATACCTACATTCACATATTGATTTGGTAGCTCTGTCTTAAAATCGATTGTCTTACATGATTTTCCGACATCAGCATCCACAATATAAATATTTTTATTTTCACGACCGAGCGCAAGAATTTCTTCTCCATAAGCCTCTCTTGTAGCCCGTCCTTTATTTAATTCGAACATTTTTCCCTCCATGTCGAAGCGTTCTTTGTGAGACACGCGAGCAGAATATCAGATTCTGCTCTGTGATAAATAGTGTTTGTGCGCTTCTTCGCAAACACCATGGATGAAAAAAGAGAGCATCAGCGTCTTTTTTCATCCTTACCTCCACTAAATTACATTGCTTCTACATCTTTGATTGCTTGAGCATATTCTTCGGCATTTGGTGCAAGTCCATGCCATACTGGAACATTTTCCATAAAAGATACGCCTTTTCCTTTGATTGTTTTTGCAACAATGCATTTAGGCTTTCCATCTTTTTTATCTCGTATCTCATCTAAGACATTTACAATTTGCTCCATATCATGTCCGTCAATCTTATAGGTATCACATCCAAAAGCGCTGAATTTGTCTGCTAGTTCACGAGTAGGCATAATCTCATCACAGGTACCATCGTTTTGAAGATTGTTATTATCTACAAAAATAATCAAATTATCAAGCTGATATTTACTAGCTGCTGCTACCGCTTCAAACACTTGTCCTTCTTGAGATTCGCCATCTCCAACAAGTACAAAGGTACGATAATCCATATTATCTCTCTTTGCGCGAAGTGCCATACCAACCGCCACCGAGATTCCTTGTCCAAGAGAACCTGTCGAAATATCTATTCCAGGACATTTTTTCATATCTGGGTGTCCTTGTAAAATAGAGCCTTCTTTTCGAAGTGTATCTAATATCTCCACATCAAAATATCCTTTTAAAGCTAAAGATGTATATAGTACTGGGCAAACATGACCTTTAGAGAGGACAAAACGATCTCTTTCATCCCATTTTGGATTCTTTGGATCAATATTAAGCTCTGAAAAATATAGTGCAGTTACGATATCTGTTGCAGATAAGGAACCACCTGGATGTCCAGAGCCCGCCTTATGTATCATAGTAAGTAATGTTTTTCTAACAAGCTTTGCCTGTTCTTTTAAATATACTACTCTTTCTTCCATTTTATTTCTGCTCCTCTATCATTCCTTTTAGCTTTTCAAAGCCAGTTTTCCCTACCTTATATAGTGGAATTTCAATTGGTTCATGTTTTAACAGGCTCATTGAAATCTGTGCAAATACAATAACATCTACTTCTTTTGCTAATTGATACATTGCTTCACATACCATTTCATCATGTTTGTCTCTATCACCTGCACATAAAATATCAAACGCACCATCTACTACACAGTTTACAATTTCAATTTCTTTATTCGCTTCTTTTGCTTTTTGGATAATAGTTCTTCCAATTGCAATAGGACTAGTAGGAATTGTTCCCATAACACCAATTTTCACACCATTTTCTACTGCCATTTCAGCTACAGGTTCTTCAATGTTAATCATAGGTATATTTACAAACTTCTTAATTCTTTCCGTAGCTTCATTTACCGAAGTACAAGTAACGATGATGCCATCTGCTCCACAAAGCTGTGCCGATTGTGCATAACTAAGCATCCTCATACAGACATCATTGGTAACCCCACCATTTCCTAATGTTTCTGACAAAAGACTATCGTCCATAATATTGTGTACCTGCACGTCTGGATTTTCTTCTACAAATGGCTTCCCAAACGGGTTGTAGATTAGTTCCATAAAGTTGTTAACTGTGTTGATTGTAAAAATTTTCATTTTAATACCATACCTTTCCCTTAAATTAATATCTATACTGCGGCAATCTATAAATCAGCTGCCATAATATTTTCTCTCCAGCTTTGTAAACTGTTCATAACCACATCATGTACATGGTTGTAGTCTCTACTTTTGATGCAGTGTAGAATACTTTGGTGGTGTGTATCTGCTTCAGCAAATAATGCCTCTGTACGTATGTTTTTTTCTATGGAAGTTTCGAACAATTGATATACCCCATTTACAATACGTGAAAGAAGCGGATTTCTACTGCATTCGATAAGATATAAGTGAAACTGATAATCAAGTGCTGCAGCCTTCGATATTTCTCCATCCTTAAAAGCTTTTCGCATCAAAATAACAAATTCCTCTAGCTTACTGATATCTCTTGACGTGCATTTATCAATCGCAAGTCTAATAATAATCTCATCTAGCATCTGTCTAAGCTCCACAATATGATCTTGAGAGGATTTCTCTAAAATCAAACTATAAATCAGTGAATCAAACATCATCGGATTTACTTCCTCATTGATATAGGTTCCATCACCTCGCTTGATTTGTAAAATACCCATAGCAGACATAATCTTCATAGCCTCACGCAAGGAAGTTCTACTAATCTTAAGCTCTTCCATCAATTCATACTCACTCGGTAGCTTCTGTCCAGTTTTAAACCGCCCTTGTCTAATCGCTTGCGTAATACTAACGATTACTTTATTCACTACACTATCTTCTCCAATCGGAGTCATTGATTGATTCTCTAAAAACGTATTCAAACACTCACCTCCTAATGTATACATCGTACGTCATACACATAATGTAGCACTTTGTATATCTCATGTCAATTATTCTTTTAGTTTTTTATCTAGTACGCCTTTTAAACATCGTACGTATTATCAATATAGGTCGTATGTATACAATATAACTTGTTTTCTTCACAGTATATTCATGCATTTTATATTTTTAAAACCGATTAATACAAATAATACTTTGCAAATAGACCTATTAATTATATACGTAATCCTAGTATTTATGTATGATGGACTTACAAGGCAGATAAGCCAAAATCAAACACTCAAAACTTTTTTAAGGAGGAAATAAAAATGAAGAGAAAATCAATAGCCATTTTAGTTGCCACTTCTTTAATCGCTTCTACTTTTGTAGGCTGTGGTTCTAGTAGCACAACTGAAACCCAAACAAGCACTGCCACCGAGGAAAGCACTGCAGAAGAAAGCTCAGATGTGGAAGAAGTTGTTGAAGTTGAGGAAGATAAAGAACCAGCTGTTATCTCAATGCTTCTAAGTGACCAAGCAACAAGTGGATACACCGAAGATTGGGGTATTCTTACATGGATCGAAGAATATGCAAACGTAATTCTAGAAGTCACCGCTGTCCCTAGTTCTGACTATACAGCGAAAAGGGAGTTAATATATAACTCTGGAAACATTCCTGACATCGTAACAGCTACTACAGCTACTACTTCTGAGGTAGGATCTGGTATTTTATTACCTATCAGCCAATATGAAGATTCTATGCCTAATTATACTGCTTATGTCGATGAAAATGGTTATCGTGATGTTATCGATGCTACTAGATTTTCAGATGGTAATTACTATTCTTTACCAACAAAAATCCGTTCTGAAACAATTCAATCTAAACAATGGATGGTTAGAACAGATATTTTTGAAGAGAACAATTTGGAAATCCCAACAACTATGGATGAACTTCTAGAAGTCGGAATGGAATTAAAAGAAATTTACCCTTCTTCTACTCCTATCACAAACCGATTCGGAGCTAATAACTTCGTAAACGGTATCGCTTCAGCTTATGGAACAATCGCTGGCGTAGCTTTAGGAGATGGTATGTTATATGTAGAAGAAACAGACGAATGGATATTTGCTCCTATTACAGATGAATGGTATGAAATGTTATCCTACATGAATCAGTTAATAGAAACAGGCGTTCTAGACCAAGAATTTACCACTCTTGAATCTACTGATTATGAATCTAAAATCATTCAAGGAACTACTTTTATCATCTTTGATTGGTGTGTAAATATCAGCAAATATAACGCTGCTGGAGCAGAGCTTGATGAAGACTACAACGTTGCCATGATTTATCCTCCTGAAGGTAGTGATGGAAACTACTCAATCTTATCAAGAAATCCTTGGGATCAAAACTGGGTATTCCCTGCAACACTTGCTGATGACGAAGAGCACCTTGCAGAAGTTTTAGCTTATGTTGACTGGGGTTATACAAAAGAAGCAGAGGATATTTTTGCATTTGGTATGGAAGGTGAAACTTATTACATAGATGACGATGGTACTTATACATTCCTAGATGACTCTGTTGATTACACGCAACTTGGTATCAATAGCAATTGTCTAAGTATAACTGGCCACATTGATACACTTATTGGTGATTTATCAGCTGAAGATGTAGCAGTCATTCTTTCTACTAGCGATATTGTGCCAGCATCAAATCCTCAATCTCCATTAACCACTGATCAGATTGAAGAAACAAGCATTTATTCAACTGTACTAACAGATTATGTAACCTCTATGATGGAAAAATTCATCTTTGGCGAAGAAGATTTAGCTAATTGGGATACTTTCGTAAGTGAATGTATTACAAAGGGTTCCGATGATTTAACAGAAGAATACAACTCAGCTTGGTCTGGAAATTAAGCATTAATATTAATATAGCCACAAAAAAGCGTCCTACCCACATAAATTAGTGAGTAGGACGCTTCTTACTATTATAATTTAAATTGATATCACCCTCTACAAGGTGATATTCTTTATTGTCCAATGTGTAAATGCACGATCCTTCTATCACAAAAACAAATTCATGATTACCATTGATACGTGATGGTATATTCCATATTTTTGCTGTTTCTTTGTAAACAAAAAACTCCATTTTAGCAGTTAAATTCTCATACATTTGCATCTAGTCCTTTTCATTTTGAACAATAAATAGAAATACTATATTGCTTAGGAAACTGGTTGAATCTTCATGGTCAATGAGATTCTTTTTTTATTTAGGTCAATAGACATAACTTGTACTTCTACAATATCTCCTAATTTGACTACTTCAAGTGGATGCTTGATGAACTTATCACACATCTGTGAGATATGAACCAATCCATCTTGATGCACACCGATATCGATAAAAGCACCAAAGTCTATTACATTTCTAACAGTTCCTTTTAAAATCATACCTGGCTTTAAATCTTTCATATCAAGTACATCGCTGCGAAGAATCGGCTGTGGCATATCTGCACGAGGATCTCTCGCAGGTTTTTCAAGTTCCTTTAACATATCTTCTAGTGTAAGTCTACCAACACCTATTTCATTGGCAAGTTTATCTTTATCAAGCTTAGCAGATAACTTTTTAATCTCTTGTCCTAGTCCTTGTCCACCTTTTAAATCGCTCAATGAGACCCCTAATTTTTCCAATAATAGTTCGCACGCTGCGTAAGATTCTGGATGTACACTCGTTCCATCAAGTGGATTTTTACCATCTGTAATTCTCATAAAGCCCGCACATTGTTCATATGCTTTTGGCCCAAGCTTTGCTACTTTTAATAATTGTCTACGATTTGTAAATTTACCATTTGCTTCGCGATATTCGACAATGTTTTTTGCAATCACTTTACTAATACCTGAAATATATGCTAAGAGTGGTGCAGATGCAGTATTTATGTCAACTCCAACTCTATTAACGCTGTTTTCGACAACTCCCGCCAAAGCTTCCGTAAGTTTTTTCTGGTTCATATCATGTTGATATTGACCTACCCCTATTGCCTTTGGCTCAATTTTGACAAGTTCTGCCAAAGGGTCTTGCAAACGTCTAGCAATACTTGCCGCACTTCTTTGACCAACGTCAAAATTTGGAAATTCTTCTGTTGCAAGTTTACTTGCACTGTATACAGATGCTCCAGCCTCATTCACAATCACATATTGAACAGGTTGTTTGATTTCTTTCAAAAGTTCTACAATAAACTGCTCCGACTCTCTAGAAGCCGTCCCATTTCCTACACTTATCAAATCTACTTTATAGGTATCTATTATCTTCTTAAGATCCCTTTTAGCTTCAAGAATCTTGTTTTGTTGTTCTGTCGTTGGATACACAACCTTCGTATCAAGAACCTTACCTGTCGCATCTACAACAGCTAGTTTACATCCAGTTCTAAACGCAGGATCCCATCCGAGTACAGTTTTACCTGCAATTGGAGGTTGCATCAAAAGCATTTCTAGATTTTTACCAAAAACATTAATAGCCCCATCTTGTGCTTTATCTGTTAATTCATTTCTAATCTCTCTCTCAATTGCTGGTGCAATCAATCTATCGTATGCATCTAGTACAATTGCTTTTAGGATATCTAATGTTTCCGTATTTTTCTTTTTGATTACTTGTCTTTCTAAATACCCTACAACAGACTCTTTTGGCGCAATAACTTTAATCGAAAGTATCTTCTCAGCTTCACCTCTATTGATTGCTAGAATTCTATGTCCTGCTGCCTTTAAAAGAGATTCTTCATAATCATAGTACATCTCATAGACACTCGTAGCTTCAGCATCCTTTGCTACACTTTTCAAGATACCTTGTTTCATAGTAAGCTCTCTAATATAGATTCTGTAATCTGCCTCATCCGCAATTTGCTCTGCAAGAATATCACTTGCTCCTTGTAGTGCATCTTCTATCGTCTCAACACCCTTTTCTAAATCAATATATTTCTCGGCCTCAACTAAAAGTGTCTCAGTTTCTTTTTGTTCTAATATAAATACAGCAAGTGGTTGAAGTCCCTTTTCCTTTGCCACACTTGCTCTTGTCTTACGCTTTGGTCGATATGGTCGATATAAATCATCCACTAATACAAGTGTTTCTGCTGCCACTATTTTATCTCTAAGCTCTTGTGTCAACGCACCCTGCTCTTCAATAATTCCAAGTACTTGTGTCTTTTTTTCTTCTAGACTTCTTAAATAAGTTAATCGCTCAAATAAATTTCTTAACTGTTCATCATCTAAGGCTCCTGTAACTTCCTTACGATATCTAGAAATAAATGGGATCGTATTCCCCTCATCAATCAACGTTACAGTTGCTTCTACTTGTGATTTTTTCACTTGAAGCTCTGTTGCAATCTTTAAACAAATATCCATAGTTTGGTAAAACTCCTTTTTGTTCTAATAATCATCTCTTTTCATACTAACTACATTAGTATACCTATATTTCACATATATTTCAAACTTTATTTATCCTTTTCCCATCCTACACACTTGTAAATACAGCACAAGAAAGGTAGAATATAAATAATTATAAAAAGAAAGTAGGTTTGTTGTATCTATGACCAAAAACACATATTTTAAAACGGCTTCTCTTATATTAGGGATTCTTACACTGTTAACCTTCCCACTTATTATACCAGCTCTTATCTGTGGCCCATTAGCTATTATTTTTGCTATGTTATCTAAATCAACCAAGCAACAACTTCCTCTCAAATCATGGATTGGTACCATCACCGGCACTATAGGTCTAGTAGCTTGCTTAATTGTCGCAGGTGCAGCTTTGAATACTACAATTCGCACTATAGATTGGGATAGCATGCTTACCACTTACATCGATTTAATGGACTATGCAACAACTCTAAGTGATGAAGAACTTTTAGAATTCATGGACGATGTTGAACGCGGTGATTTCTCAGATTTTACAGATTTTTATGATACGCCAATTCAATCAGACGAGCAGATTTGGTATTAAAAAGAAAAGGAAAACATGTTATGAAAACTTATTATACTACGAAACAACTAAAAGCTGCTGCAAGAGAACAGCTGCATACAAACTGGAAAAAATCTGTAGGAATTACTGCCTTTATGCTCCTACTTTCTATTCTTTATTTTACACTCAGTCTAACATCAGCTAGTATGTTTTCTGTTATTTTATCTTATGCATATCCTCTTTTAGAAGCAATTTTTCAAGTAGGTGTACTTAGTTTCTTCCTAAAAATCGCATGTGGATACGGACATGAAGCTACTTTAGACGATATTTTTTACGGTTTTAGACATAAACCTAGTACGATTATTCTACTATACTTGTTATTCACAATCATTTATATGCCTATTTTCATTTTGATTATAATTGCAACTATTAGCATGGTCATTCTAGCTATCGGAAATCTCATTATCCCTATTGTAATAAGTACTATTCTTTTTATTTTACTTATTATTGGATACATATACTACATATCTCTCACATATGGAATGGTCTATTATTTATTTTTAGATTACCCGGATTTGCCTATTATAGAATTGATGAAGCGTTCAAAGCAGATTATGCAAGGAAACCGATTACGTTTACTCTATCTCGAACTAAGTTTCATCCCTCTACAATTCCTAGCTACAATCTCTTTTCAAATCGGCTCTCTATGGGTCACACCATATATGCATATGACTAGATCATTATTTTATTTAAACCTAGTACAAACACCTATAAATAGCCAAAAAGAAGAGCTTCCATACTAATGGTTGCTCTTCTTTTTGTTTATATTTTTTTATCCATCCATTTTCCAGATTTAAATCGCCAAAATGTTAATCCAAGCTTTATGCATTGCTCAGCAAATATTCCAATCCATACACCTACTAGTCCAATCCCCAAAAGATAGGCAAATACATAACAAATCAGTGGTCTAAAGACCGTAACACTTACTGTCGATACCATCGTAGTAAATTTTACATCGCCCGCTGCACGCAAACTACCCATATAAATCACCTGCGATATTTGGAATAGCACTATAAGCACAATGATTGGTATCAAAAGACTTCCTAACTCAATCGCTTCTACATCTTGTGGAAAGAATGCCGCAAAAAACATTTTGCCGCACATGAAAAACAAAACTGCCAGAACAAGCGATATACATAAACCAATCATTTGACATATACTTCCATACTTTACTGCTTTTTTCGGCTTGCCCTCTCCAAGACTCTGTCCAATCAATGTAACTGCTGCAATTTGGAGTCCATCTCCAAAGGAAAAACTTAAGCTCAGAATGTTTCCGGCCACCTGATTAACAGCAAGTGCAACCGTTCCTAATCCTGCAGTCAACATTGCTGATATCAAAAAACCTATACGAAGCATAATCTGCTCTACAAAGACATTTACTGCAAAATTATAAATAGTACGTGCGATTCTAAAGGATGGTTTGATTTTTTCCTTAATTATGTACGGAACACTCACATAGCTCTTCTTATTGAAAAGTGAAGAAATGCTCATGCCGCTTCCAACAATCGTTCCGATTACAGTTGCAATTGCAGCACCCCTTACTCCTAATGCTGGAAAACCAAAATTGCCACCAATTAGTAAATAATTAAATATTACATTCACACTATTTGCAACCACATTCATCTTCATAGCAAGCTTCGTATTCCCACTACCTCTTTGAGCCGCATTGATAATCCAACTAATAATTGTAAATACGAGTGCACCCATGATAATACGAAGGTAAATAACTGCATCTGCATGTGTTTCAGGTTCGCTACCAATAAAAGATATGATTTGATTAGCAAAACAAACAGACAAAATACTCACAAAAACAACTGCAATCATAGCAATGATCATTGCTGTAAACATCGTTTCATTTGCTGCCCTTTTATCTCCCTCTCCTTTTCTCCTAGCAACCGTAGCTGATACAGCTGTGCTAATCGCAATAAAAACTGTAAGTCCAATAAATTTCGGCTGTACAGTTAGCCCTATAGCTGCTACAGCATAGGTTCCCATTTGGCTTACCATAAATGAATCCACAAGTGCTACCACTGCTACAAAAAAAGAATCAACAATCGCTGGCCATGCCACCTGTAATGCATACTTTATGCTCTTTTTATCATCTTTCCAAAACTTTTTTATCTTCTCCATCTATACTATGTTCCCCCTTCTCATCAACACATTAAAATATAAATTGTTGTATACAACCCCCATGTAACAGCATAGACCTATTTCTGCAAAAATACAACAAAAAATTGCCATATTTGCATATGACAATTTTAAAATATTATTCTTCAATTTTAGTTATACTAAGGGATTTCAAATACGCATTGATAAACAAATCAATCGCACCATCTAAAACAGCATCAGTATTACCACTTTCTGCATTCGTCCTGTGATCCTTTACCATCGTATATGGTTGTAAGACATAAGAACGAATTTGGCTTCCCCAACCAATATCCTTCACTTCTCCACGTATATCAGAAAGCTTTTCAACATGCATCTCTTGTTGTAACAAAAGAAGTTTAGCCTTTAACATCTGCATCGCCTTATCTTTATTCTGATGTTGACTACGTTCATTTTGACACTGCACTACAGTGTTCGTAGGAATATGTGTCAATCTGATTGCTGATGACGTTTTGTTAATATGTTGTCCACCTGCGCCTGAACTTCGGTAAGTATCAACACGCACATCATCCATATCAATTTCAATATCCACATCTTCTATGATTTCTGGCATTACGTCTAAAGATACAAAAGAAGTCTGCCTTTTCCCCTGTGCATTAAAAGGTGAAATACGTACAAGTCTATGCACACCCTTTTCACTCTTTAAATATCCATATGCATTTTCTCCATTGACCTGGAATGTTACTGATTTGATACCTGCTTCATCACCATCAAGAAAATCCAACACTTCAACTTGAAATCCCTTTTTTTCTGCCCATCTTGAATACATGCGGTACAACATATTAGCCCAATCACAGGATTCTGTTCCACCCGCACCAGCATTGAGTTTTAAAATAGCATTATTTCTATCGTATTCTCCGGATAATAAGGTGCGAATGCGAATCTCCTCAAAGTGCTCTACAAAACCATCAAGTTCAGAAGCAATTTCATCTATAAGGCTTTCATCTTGTTCTTCATATCCCATTTCTATCAAGGTTAAAATATCTTCCCTTTGTGTAGATAAAGCATCTGCGATTAACACAGTATCTTTTAAGCCTTTAAGTTCCTTCATGCGTTTATTAGAATAGTCAGGATCATCCCAAAAATTTGGTGCTTCCATTTCCTTTTCTAACTCTTCTATTTGCTTTTTCTTATTAGATAAGTCAAGCGAATCCTTAACCTCCTCAAGTGGAAGATCATAACCAAGAATTTTTTGCTTCATTTGATCTAATTCAATCATATTTATTTTTCACCATTATTTCACTCTACCACAACATTGTTTATATTTTTTACCCGAACCACATGGACAAGGATCATTTGGATAAATCTTCTCTTCTCTCTTCACCATCTTAGGTACTGCAGCTTCTTTATTTGTGCCAGCCACCTGAGCTACCTGTTCACGTTCAATCTTCTGTTCTAACTTAACGCGGAAAATAACACGAACTGTATCAACTTTAATATTCTCAGTCATACTGTCGAACATATCATATCCACTCATTTTATATTCTACCAATGGATCTTTTTGACCATATGCTGCAAGGCCCACACCCTGACGAAGTTGAACCATATCATCAATGTGATCCATCCACTTTCTATCTATGATCTTGAGTAAAATAACACGTTCGATTTCTCTCATCGTTTCCGTTTGCGGGAACTCTGATTCTTTTTGCTCATACAACTTCACAGCTTCTTCTTTTAATTGCTGCTTTACATCATTTTTCTTTTGTCTTGAAAGTCTATCTAGCGTAATCTCTTCTAAAGGCACAAGTGGTAATAAAAGTAGATTAAGTTCTTTTAAATCCCACTCTGATGGCTCAGTTTCGTCTCCAATTACTCTATCAATATTATTTTCAATAGTATCTGTAACCATTTTGATAACAGAATCTCTCATGCTTTCGCCATCAAGAACACGACGTCTTTCTGTATATATAATCTCACGTTGCTCATTCATGACTTGATCATATTCTAGTAAGTTTTTACGAATACCATAGTTATTACTTTCGATTTTCTTCTGAGCATTTTGGATAGCTTTTGTAAGCGAGCTATGTTCAATTTCTTGATTTTCAGGAATACCCAATGTGTTAAATACCGAAATAAGACGCTCTGAACCAAACAATCTCATCAAATCATCCTCTAGTGAAATGAAAAATTGTGATTCACCTGGATCACCTTGACGACCAGAACGACCTCTTAACTGATTATCAATACGTCTTGATTCATGGCGTTCTGTACCAATAATACGAAGTCCACCTGCTGCCTTTGATTCATCATCAAGTTTAATATCTGTACCACGACCAGCCATATTCGTTGCAATCGTAACTGCACCATGAATACCTGCGTCTGCAACTATCTCAGCTTCTTGCTCATGAAACTTCGCATTTAAAACCTTATGTGGAATACCTTGTTTTTTGAGTAAATGACTAAGTTCTTCTGATGCGTCAATAGTAATCGTACCAACTAAAACTGGTTGTTTTCTATCATATGCATCTTTTACAGCATTTACAATCGCATTTAATTTTTCTTTTCGTGTTTTATAAACACTATCTTGCTTATCTATACGTGCTACTGGACGGTTTGTTGGTACTTCAAGAACATCCATCCCATAAATATCTCTAAATTCTTTTTCTTCTGTAAGGGCTGTACCTGTCATACCACTTTTCTTTTCAAATTTATTAAAGAAGTTTTGGAAGGTAACAGTAGCAAGTGTTTTACTCTCTCTCTTAACCTTTACACGCTCTTTTGCTTCAATGGCTTGGTGTAAACCATCTGAATATCTACGTCCTGGCATAATACGACCCGTAAACTCATCTACGATCATAACTTCATTATCTTTTACAACATAGTCTTGATCTCTAAACATCATATTATGTGCACGCAGTGCTAAAATAATATTATGCTGAATTTCTAAGTTGTCTGGATCTGCATAATTTTCTAATTGGAAGAATCTCTCAACCTTCGCAACACCTTCTGTTGTAAGGTTAACAATCTTGTCCTTTTCATTGACAACAAAGTCTCCATCTTCTTCCACTTCGATACCCATGATCGCATCCATTTTGCTAAGAGACTCTACATCCTTGCCTCGGTGCATCTGGCGTGCAAGCATATCACATGCATCATATAACTTCGTAGACTTTCCACTTTGACCAGAAATAATGAGAGGTGTTCTAGCCTCATCAACCAAAACAGAATCGACCTCATCGATAATCGCATAGTGCAAATCTCGAAGTACCAATTGTTCTTTATATATAACCATATTATCACGAAGGTAATCAAACCCCAGTTCATTGTTCGTTACGTATGTGATATCGCATTTATATTTTTCTCTACGTTCTTCTGGTTTTAGATCATGAAGTACAATACCTACTGATAGGCCCAAAAACTCGTGTACTTGTCCCATCCATTCAGCATCACGCTTCGCCAAATAATCGTTGACCGTTACAACATGAACACCCTTTCCTTCAAGTGCGTTCAAATATGCTGGCAATGTTGAAACTAATGTTTTACCCTCACCAGTACGCATTTCTGCAATACGACCTTGATGTAAAATAACACCACCAACAAGTTGTACTCTATAGTGCTCCATCTTAAGCACACGTCTAGCAGCTTCTCGAACTGTTGCATATGCTTCAGGTAAAATATCATCTAACGTTTCACCCTCTTGCAGGCGTTTCTTAAATTCCGCAGTCTTTCCACGAAGTTCATCATCCGAGAGTCCCATCATCTTATCACGCAATGCTTCTATTGTATCCACGATTGGAACAATTCTTTTCAACTCTCTTTGACTATGTGTACCAAATAATTTTTCTGTAAATTTCATCTAGGAAACTCCTTTAAAAATAAGCTAAACAACATTCTAACATGTTTTTACTTTTACTTCAATCTATATCTTATCGCATACGATTTCAATAAATCGCTTTACTTCATCAAGCATTAATGTCTTTTCATAGTACATAATACTAAGTTCTTTTCTAAGTGGCCATTCACCAACAGACAAAATCTCAACTTTATCATGTTCAAGATGATTTTGCACCATTTTATCAAGTGTAAGCATTACACCAAAATCATTTGCCACACTCGTAATCCCCATTCTAGTGCTGCTAAGCTGATATGCAACTTGTGGTTTTAAACCATAATATTGATATAAGTGTTCCGCATAAACACGATAATCCGATCCAGGCAATAGCATAACATGTGGTTGACTCACACAATGTTCTAAATGAATCCAAGGATATTTAAACCCTTCTCGTTGATATGCGAACTGAATAATCGGATTTTCTTTATTAACCGCAAGTACAAGCTCACAATCACAAACCTTAACATTTTGAAGTGTAGGGTCTCTCTTATCTATCGTAGAGACTATAACATCTAACTGCCCCGCTTTTAACATATTCATCAAATTCCCAACTGAATATTCTAGTAATAAAATATTCATACCTGGAAATTCTTCCTTGAACTTTGGAACAATATGTTTGATCATTGCATCAATCAACGAATGCTGAGCCCCAATACGAATTTCTCCATTCTTCACTTCTGAAAAGCTCTTCATCTGTAATGATAATTCATACTGTATCTTCTCTATTTGTTTACATTTTTCAACATAGCACTCTCCCGCTTGCGTTAGGACAAATTTTTTCCCTACACGATGAAATAACTTCACGTCCATTTCATCTTCTTTACTTTGTACGTATTTGCTAAGTGCAGACGGTGTAATATATAAATTATTAGCTGCTTTTGTGATTCCTCCACAACGCGCAACCTCTAAAATATATTCTATTCCCTTATCCATATTCTCGTTCTCCTTTGTAACCCTATTACTACTTATAATAATGTTTTTTCTTGTATCAGTCAAGAAAACTAGCCTTATATCATTTTATTTTAAGAATTTATTAATTCTCCTTTTCATAAGACGTAGTTTTTAATTTCTACTTGACTATTTAAAATCATCCATATACACTTATATTGCGTTAGCTTTATCTAACAAGGATGAATCTTATGCAGTAAGAGATTTAACCCAAGCTATATAAATTGCCAATATAAAACAATTGGCCTACTAGAAAGGACGACCTATGAAAAAATTACTCGCAACACTATGTATTATCTCTCTATCCACCACTATACTAAACGGGTGTAGTACATCCCCTAATATAAGCAGTTCTGAGACAAGCACAGAAGCAATTGAAGTACCAGAATCCGAAGAGATTACAACATCAGAAGAAATCACACTCGTAAACATCGCTACACTATCTGGACCTACCTGTATGGGACTTGTAAGTTTTATGGACGAAGTAGACAACGACCTTGTTGAACAACTAGACTATGATTTTTCTATTTTAACTGCAGCCGATGAAATCAGTACTGGCATGGTAAAAGGTACCTATGATTTTGCTACAGTCCCTGCAAACCTTGCATCTGTATTGTTTAACAACACAAACGGACAGGTTCAAGTACTAGGAATTAATACACTCGGTGTATTATATATCGTTGAAACTGGCACTGAAATAAACAGCATTTCCGATTTAGAAGGTAAAACAATCTATGCTAGTGGAAAGGGTACAACTCCTGAATTCGCACTAAACTATATACTATCTGAAAATGAATTGGTGATAGGGGAAGATGTTTTTATTGAATGGAAAAGCGAACAAGCAGAATGCTTAGCTGCTATTGCAGCAGATGATGAAGCAATTGCTATGCTTCCACAGCCTTTTGCAACCTCAGCACAAATTCAAAATGAATCTATTCGTATTGCCCTAGATTTAACAGCAGAATGGGATAACGTACAAGCCTCTGAAGAAACTCCTTCTATGCTCGTTACAGGAGTTGTAATCGGTCGCACAGAATTTATCGAGAACAATCCAGAGGTTGTAGCAGATTTCTTAGATCGCTATGACACTTCTGTATCTTTTGTAAATCAAAATAACGAT
This sequence comes from Lachnospiraceae bacterium, assembly GCA_044425805.1. Classification (GTDB taxonomy): domain Bacteria; phylum Bacillota; class Clostridia; order Lachnospirales; family Lachnospiraceae; genus RGIG6307. Next base: position 25,374 of record JAWXVC010000012.1, read on the forward strand.
GAAGCTGCCGCTTTAGTTGGCTACTACGGAATCGTTACTGAAGCAATCGCTCAAAGTGCACTTCCAGCTTGCAATATTGTTTTCATCCAAGGCGAAGAAATGAAAACTGCATTAACTGGTTATTTAGGTGTATTATTTGATGCTGATGCTACATCCATTGGCAGTGCTCTTCCAACGGATGATTTCTACTATATCAGTGAATAACAAAAACTTCATAACTCGTTGCTTGCCTATTATATTTTGGTTGTGCATCTGGCAGCTTGCCAGTCACAGTTTGTATATCAGGCTTGGAACGAATATGTTTTTATCTTCGCCATTTCAAATGCTACAAAGACTCTTTGAGCTTGCTATAACGCTACCTTTTTGGATTTCAATCATGAATTCTTTCATACATATTACAGCAGGTTTCATGGCAGGCACTATACTTGCTGTTTTTGCTGGAATATTATCTTCAAGGTATAACTGGATTGCTAGCTTACTTGCTCCACTTGTTTTAACCATAAAAACAATTCCAGTAGTATCCTTTATTATACTTGCAATTTTTTGGGTTTCCTCTAGTAATTTAGCTTTTTTAATTTCTTTACTTATGGTTTTTCCTATTATATATACAAGTATTTTTAATGGAATCAAAGAAACCGATTCACAGTTACTTGAAATGGCAAAACTCTTTAGAACTTCAACCTATCGAAAAATACGTTACATCTATATCCCACAGGTATTCCCGTTTTTTTATTCAGGCATCTCTATAGCTCTAGGGCTCTGTTGGAAATCAGGTGTAGCTGCAGAAGTAATCGGTATGCCAACAAATACGATAGGGGAGGGTTTACAGCAAGCAAAAATCTACATCAATACCCCAGATTTATTTGCTTGGACATTTGTTATAATATTAATCAGTCTATTATTTGAGAAACTCTTCTGTTATTTTTTAAAAGTACTATTACACCTATTAGAACGCTAGGAGGCAGAATTTATGAACGATATTATGCTTACATCTATTTCTAAATATTTTGGAGAAAAGGAAGTACTAAATAACTTCAGTGCCAGGATCTTATCGGGTGAAATTAATTGTATTTTTGCACCATCTGGTGCTGGTAAAACCACTTTATTGAACATACTAATGGGATTTGTTCGCTCTGACTCTGGCTCAATCACAGGATTAGATTCTTTACAAAAAAGTGCTGTTTTTCAAGAGGATCGCTTATGCGAAAACCTCACTGCTATTACAAACATTCTACTTGTTGCACCTAGCTGTTCTAGTAAAATAATTTTGGAAGCAATGTATGCGATTGGTCTCACTAATTGCGATAAGCAACCAGTTTCAGAACTTTCAGGTGGTATGAAACGACGTGTAGCTATATTACGAGCTCTTCTAAGTGATTATGATATTTTATTCCTTGATGAGCCGTTTAAAGGACTAGATATGCCAACAAAGGCATTGGTTATAGAATATGTGAATCGCTGTGTAAAAGGAAAGACTGTGGTACTTGTCACACACGATATCGAAGAAGCAAACAGCATGCATGCAAAACATTTTTTATATCTAAATTAAAAAGCATTCGATGGGAGATATCAAACCTTCCATCGAATGCTTTTATTATTTTTTAGTATTCTTTTGCAGCTTCTTCACCGTTAAGTACACGAAGTGCACCTTGTGTTAAAGCTAACAATTCATCTTCACCACCATAAACTGTGAAAGGAGCAATGAATTCAGCATATGATTTAAGTTGTTCGATTACATAATCAGAATATGCAATACCACCTGTTACGATGATTTGATCAACTTTACCTTTAAGTACACAAGCCATAGATCCGATATCTTTTGCTACTTGGAATAAAAATGCATCTCTTACAACTTTTGCATTTTCATCTGTTTCTGCCATAGCATGAACTGCTCTATAATCATTGTTATTAAGGTATCCGTTAAATCCACCATTACCAACAACTTTTTTGTAAACTTCTTTTTGTGTGTATTTTCCTGAATAACACATTTCGATAAGTCCACCTGCAGGAACTGCTCCAGCTCTTTCAGGAGAGAATGCGCCATCACCATCTAATGCATTAAACACATCAATGATTTTACCATATTCGTGAGCGCCAACAGATACACCACCACCCATATGAACTACTACTAAACGTAATTCTTCGTATGCTTTGCCTGTTTCTTTTGCATATCTTTTAGCAACAGCTTTTTGGTTGAGTGCATGGAAAATACTCTTACGAGGTAATTCTGGAACACCTGAAATACGTGCCATAGGAATTAATTCATCTACTACTACTGGATCAACGATAAAACTCTTTACACCGATTTCATCAGCAATTTCTTTTGCAAGAACACCACCAAGATTTGAAGCATGTTCGCCTTGAACACCGATCATTAGATCATGTAACAAAGCATCAGAAACTTCATAAGTACCACCTGGAATAGGTTTTAATAGACCACCACGACCTACTACCACACCCAAATCCTTGATATCAAATTCCTTTTCTTTCATAAGATTTAAGATAATATCTTTTCTAAAATCTTTTTGATCGATTATAGATGCATAAGCAGAAATTTCTTCTGTTGTATGACGTAATGTTTCTTCAAATAATAATGTTTCATCCTCAAATACACCAATTTTAGTAGATGTAGAACCAGGATTAATAATTAAACTTTTGATTCCCATAATTATTTACCTTTCTTTAATTCTTCAGCTACAACAGCTGCAAGAACGATTGAATTTACTTTTGTTTCAAATGTATCTGAACGTGATGTTAAGATAACTGGTACGCTTGTACCTGTTAAAATACAGCCATTCTTTACATCATCAACATTGTGTACGATTGTTTTGTAAACAAGATTTCCAGCATGAATATCTGGGAATAATAAAATATCAGCATCACCAACGATTTTACGGTTTGTAGTTCCTTTGTGAACACAAGCTTCATATTCTGTAGCTAAATCAAAAGATAAAGGTCCATCTACGATACATCCTGGAAGTGTTCCTTCTTCATTCATTTTAACTAATTCAGTTGCATCTACTGTACATTGCATTTTAGGATTGAATACTTCAACTGCTGCTAAAGGTGCAACCTTTGGAGTTTCAATTCCACAAGCATTACATACTGGAATTGTATTATTGATAATATTTACTTTGTCTTCTAATGTAGGATATGTCATAAATGCAACATCCGTTAAGAATAACAATTGCTCTACTTTTGGCATATCGAATACACATACGTGAGATAAAACCCCACCTGTACGTAATCCAACTTCTTTATCTAATACGCTCTTTAAAAAGCTCTTAGTATCTAATAAGCCTTTCATGTACATATCAGCTTTTCCGTCATGTGCTAATTTAACAGCGATTAAAGATGCTTTTACCATGTCTGGTTCATCAATTACTTCTGTACCTTCTAAATCAAATCCAATTTCTTCTGCAATTGCATTGATTTTAGCAGCATCACCAACTAAGATTGCATCTGCAATCCCTTGTTCTTTACATGCTTTTACACATTGTAATACGTTTTCATCTTCTGCTGCTGCAATAGAAACAACTTTTCTATCACACTCTTTTACTTTTTCTAAAATATCGTTAAAGTTCATAACTATCTCCCATCAAACTTACATTCTCATCTTCATAAATGCTTAAAAACGACAGTCCTATGACTAGAACTGCCGTTTCATTTTGTAAAAACTATTTATCTTGAATAGCTACTTTTAATTGTTCTGCTAAGATTGGTAAAATTTTGCTGTAATCACCAACGATACCATAATCAGCTACATCAAAGATAGGTGCAGTTTCATCTTTATTGATTGCGATGATAATGTCAGATTCTTCCATACCAGCGATGTGTTGGATAGCGCCTGAAATACCAACAGCGATGTACAATTCTGGACGTACTGTTTTACCAGTTTGACCTACTTGTCTATCTCTTTCTAACCAACCAGCATCAACTACAGCTCTTGAACAAGAAACTGTTCCGCCGATTACAGAAGCAACGTTTTCTAACAAAGCAAAACCTTCTTTGCTACCAACGCCACGTCCACCAGAGATAAGGATTTTAGCATCCATAATATCAACTGAATCAACAACTTTTTTAACTACTTCTAAAACTTCAACGTATTTAGCATTTCTTTCAAAACCAGGTTTGATTTCGATGATATTTGCTTTAGCGCCTTCGATTTTAGCGATTTTTTTCATAACACCTGGACGAACTGTAGCCATTTGAGGACGGTTGTCAGGGCAAGCGATTGTTGCGATTGTGTTACCACCAAAAGCAGGTCTTGTCATTAATAATTGGTTAGGAGTTCCTTTGAAATCACCAATTTCAAGAACTGTACAGTCAGCTGTAAGACCAGTTGCAACTCTTGCAGATACACGTGGAGCTAAATCTCTACCAAGTGCAGAAGCACCAACTAAAACGATTTCTGGTTTTAATTCATTGATAACTGTTGAGATTGCATGTGTGTATGGTTCTGTTGTGTAGATTTCTAATGCTGCATCATCTACTACAACTACTTTATCAGCACCGTAAGCTGCTAATTCATCAGCTAATGCTGTTACATCTTTTCCTAATAACATTGCTGTTACTTCAGTGTTTAAGTCTGCTGCTAAGTCTTTTGCTTTACCGATTAATTCAAATGCGATTGGGCTAATTTTATTATCGACTTGTTCAGCAAATACGAATACGCCTTTATATGCCTGTAAATCCATTTAACTTTACCTCTCTTCCTTAGATCACAAATTTTTCTTTTAATTTGTTTACGATATATTCTGCTGCTTCAGCACCATCTAATGTTACTTGTTCGCCAGTACCTTTTCTAACTTTGTCAGAAGCTTTAGCGATTTTAGTTGGTGAACCAGCTAAACCAATGTTAGCATCATCAACGATGATGTCAGCACGGCCCCATACTGTGATTTCTTTTTTGTAAGCATCAAAGATTCCACCTGGAGTCATATATCTTGGGTGATTTAATTCAGCAAGAGCTGTAATTAAACAAGGCATTTGAGCTTTGATTACATGGTATCTATCTTCGTATTGACGTTCAACGATTACGCTGTCGCCTTCAACTTTGATATCTTGTGCATAACTAATTACTGGCATTTCTAAGTGTTCTGCGATTTGTGGTCCAACTTGAGCTGTATCACCATCGATAGCTTGACGGCCTGTGATAATTAAATCATATTCCATTTTCTTAAGAGCACCCGCTAATGTGCTAGATGTTGCCCATGTATCAGCTCCACCTAAAACTCTATCTGTTACTAAAACAGCGTGATCAGCGCCCATTGCCATAGCTTCGCGAAGAACATCTTCAGCTTTTGGTAATCCCATAGTAAGTACAGTAACTTCTGCACCTAATTCATCTTTAATTCTTAATGCTGCTTCTAATCCAGCTTTATCATCATGGTTCATGATAGTAGGCATTGCTGCTCTATCTAAAGAACCGTCTGGTTTAAACTTAACTTCACCTGCTGTATCAGGTACTTGTTTAATACATACAACGATTTTCATTGTGTTTTCTCCTTACACTACAATTTATTTTGATATTGTCTTATATACAAATCAGGAAACTATTTAATTACGTTAGCAGCGATTACCATTCTTTGAACTTCGCTTGTACCTTCGTAAATTTCAGTGATCTTAGCATCTCTCATCATACGTTCTACGTCGTATTCACGAGTATAACCATAACCACCGTGTAATTGAACAGCTTTGTTTGTAACTTCCATAGCAACTTCTGCAGCATATAATTTAGCCATAGCAGCTTCTAGAGAGTAGTTTTTCTGAGTAGCTTTAGCCATAGCAGCTTTGTAAACTAAAAGTCTAGCAGCTTCTACTTTTGTAGCCATATCAGCGATTTGGAATTGTGTGTTTTGGAATGCAGAAATGCTTCTTCCAAATTGTTTTCTTTCTTGTGTGTAAGCGATAGTTGCTTCTAAAGCACCAGCAGCTAAACCAAGAGCTTGAGCAGCGATACCAATACGTCCACCATCTAATGTGTGCATAGCGATACCGAAACCTTTACCTTCAGCGCCTAACATATTTTCTTTTGGAATACGGCAATCTGTAAAGATAAGTTCATATGTAGATGAACCACGGATACCCATTTTCTTTTCTTTTACACCGAAAGTAAATCCAGGTGTTCCTTTTTCTACAACGAATGCTGTAATAATTTTTTTCTTTCTACCTCTTTTATCTTCAACTACATCTGTAATTGCGAAGATAACATAGATATCTGCTTCTTTACCATTTGTGATAAATACTTTTGAACCATTGATAATGAAATCATCACCATCACGAACAGCTTTTGTTTGTTGTCCTTGAGCGTCTGTACCAGCACCTGGTTCTGTTAAACCGAAAGCACCTAATTTATTACCAGAAGCAAGTTCAGGTAACCATTTAGCTTTTTGAGCTGGAGTACCGTATGTCATAATAGGGTCAATACATAATGATGTATGTGCTGACACGATAACACCTGTAGTACCACAAACTTTTGATAATTCTTCAACACACATAGCATATGTTAAAGGATCACAACCTTGACCACCAAATTCCTTTGGTACAGGTATTCCTAAAAATCCAGCTTTTGCCATTTTGGCAGCTGTTTCACGTGGGAATTCTTCTGTTTCATCAACCTCTTGAGCGATAGGTTTAGCTTCATTTTGAGCGAAATCTCTAAAAAGCTGTCTCGCCATTTCATGTTCTTTACTTAAAGTAAATTGCATCGTCTTATCTCCTTTATCAACTTAGATTATAACATAAACATCACCGATAGGGCGTAATTGCCCGATCGGCTATGTTAATTTAAAATTATTTTTGGTAATTGTAGAAACCAATTCCAGTTTTTTGTCCTAATTTGCCAGCACGTACCATTTTCTTAAGTAATGTGTGAGGGCGGTATTTTGTATCACCTGTTTCAGCTTGAAGTACTTCCATAATAGCTAGAACTACATCTAAACCAATTAAATCACCAAGAGCTAGAGGGCCCATTGGATGAGCAGCACCTAATTTCATAGCTGTGTCGATATCTTCAACGCTAGCTACACCATCAGCATAGATACCGATAGCTTCATTTACCATAGGGATCAAGATTTTGTTTACAACAAAACCTGGTGCTTCTTTAACTTCAACTGGTACTTTACCAATTTCAGTAGAGATTTTTTTGATAGTTGCAACCATATCAGCTGGTGTGTTTTCACCTGCGATAACTTCAACTAATTTCATTCTATCAGCTGGGTTGAAGAAGTGCATACCAACTAATGGTCTGTCAAGTCCTTGTCCCATTTCTGTAATAGAAAGAGATGATGTATTTGAAGCAAAGATACAATCAGCTTTACAGATTTTCATTAATTCTGTAAATGTATCTTTTTTGATTGACATTCTTTCAGGAGCAACTTCAACAACTAAATCACAATCTGTACAGATGTCTTTTAATCCTGTTGAAACTTTTGCCATAATAGCATCAGCTTGTTCTTGAGAAATTTTTTCTTTTTTCACTAGGAAGTTCATATTTTTAAGAATACGAGCTTTTCCGCCATCAGCGAATTCTTGTGTAATGTCACAAAGACAAACTTCATAACCTTCTGTCATAACGAATGCTTGAGCAATACCTGCACCCATAGTACCTGCACCAATAATACCTACTTTCATGATAAATCCTCCAAATGTTTAATTATTTATTTTTGAATGCTTCTTTCACTTTTTCTTTGTTTTTGTCTAAGAAGAAAGCCATTCCGTATTGTTGATCTTCTGATTCGAAGCAATCACCAAATAATTTTTCTTCTACAACAATAGCTTCGTCCATAGAAACATCTAAACCATCATTAATAGCTTTTTTGCTGTTACGAACTGCGATTGGAGCGTTCTTTGCAATACCTGCTGCCATTTTAGCAGCTTGTCCCATTAACTCTTCAGCTGGGTAAATTGCATTTACAAGGCCGATTCTATAAGCTTCATCAGCTTTGATGTTTCTGCCTGTGTAAATCATTTGTTTTGCCATTCCAACACCTGCAATACGTGCTAATCTTTGTGTTCCACCAAATCCTGGTGTAATACCTAGACCAACTTCAGGTTGCCCGAACAATGCGTTATCAGCACAGATACGAATATCACAGCTCATAGCAATTTCACATCCACCACCAAGCGCAAATCCATTGATTGCAGCAATTACTGGAATTGGGAATGTTTCTAATTTACGGAATACGTCATTACCTTTTTTACCGAAAGCTTCGCCTTCAGCTTTTGTAAGACTAGACATTTCTCCGATATCAGCACCTGCTACAAATGATTTTGTACCAGCTCCTGTAAGAATCAAGCAACGAACTGCATCTAAATCTACAGCATCTAAAGTTGCATTTAATTCATCTAACACTACTGAGTTTAAAGCATTTAATGCTCTTTCACGGTTGATTGTAATAGTACCAACAGCACCATTTACTTCATATAAAATAAATTCCATGAGTGTATAGCTCCTTTGTTATTATAATTTATTAAGAATTAATCTCTTGATACGATTGTTGAACAACCCATACCGCCACCGATACATAATGTAGCAAGACCGTTTTTAGCATTTTTAGCTTCCATTTCGTGTAATAATGTAACAAGGATTCTACAACCTGAAGCACCAACTGGATGTCCAATAGCAATTGCACCACCGTTTGGATTTAATTGAGTTTCTGTATTGATTCCTAGTTCACGACCTACAGCGATTGCTTGAGCTGCGAAAGCTTCGTTTGCTTCGATAATATCCATATCTTCGATTTTCATGCCTGTTTTAGCTAAAACTTTTTTAGTAGAAGCAACTGGTCCGATACCCATGATAGAAGGATCAACTCCACCTAAAGCACCAGCAACGAATGTAGCCATTGGTGTAATACCAAGTTCGATTGCTTTTTCTTCGCTCATAACTACAACTGCTGCTGCACCATCGTTGATTGAAGAAGCATTAGCTGCTGTAACTACACCATCTTTTTTGAATGCTGGACGTAATCTAGCAATACCTTCTGCTGTTGTTCCTGCACGAGGACCTTCGTCTTTAGTTACTACTGTAGTTCCTTTTTTTGTAACGATTTCTACTGGAACGATTTCTTTATCAAAAGCGCCAGCTTCTTGAGCTGCTACTGCTTTTTGTTGAGAGTTAGCTGCAAATACATCTAATTCTTCTCTTGTAAGTTCCCATTGTGCTGCAATGTTTTCAGCTGTCATACCCATGTGGTAATCGTTGAAAGCATCCCATAATGCATCATTAACCATTGTATCAACCATTGGTGCATTACCCATTCTATATCCATAACGTGCATTTTTAAGTGCGTATGGTGCCATTGACATGTTTTCCATACCACCAGCTACAACGATGTCTGCATCTCCAGCAAGAATCATTTGAGCTGCTTGATTTACACAGTTAAGACCTGAACCACAAACAACGTTCATAGTAACTGCAGGTACTTCGATTGGAAGACCAGCTTTGATAGATGATTGACGAGCCACGTTTTGTCCTAAACCTGCTTGGATTACACAACCCATATAAACTTGATCTACTGCATCTGGAGCAACACCTGCTCTGTTTAAAGCTTCTTTAATTACAATTGCTCCTAGTTCCGCTGCTGGAACTGTAGATAAAACTCCACCCATACTACCGATAGCTGTACGACATGCGCCTGCTAATACTACTTTTTTTGCCATGATTTTTTCCTCCATGAAATTAATGATTTTTCCAAAATTCAAGATTGTTATTTTTTTGTCATTGTTATTATTTTAACATAGCAGAATTTATATTGCAATGAAAATTTCGTGTTTTTTAATTTTTTTCTGCACTACTAAAGTCTGTATTTCGCATGCTCTGCGCCACCCATTCTCTGCTATCACCCATCTTTTCAACAATTTGTTTGTTTTGATACAAAAATCTAGTAATCGCATAAACATCTATCCAGATTTCATTATCGCTATCCTTTTGAGATTCGTCAAAAATAAGTTCCATTCCCCAATGCAAATGAACCGTTTCAATATTATTGACATTTTCAGTGGTACTATATCCTGTGTGCCCCATATATCCGATCACTTGGCCTGCCTCTATACGCTGCCCTTCTACAAGACCTTCTGCATATGGATAGTTTTGTCTAAGATGCGCGTAATAATAATATCGCATCCCATCATCTGAACGTATGCCTATGCGCCAGCCACCATACTGATTCCAACCGAGTGCCTCCACCGTTCCAGATTCGATTGCAATAATCGGTGTTCCAATCTGCCCCATCATATCATGTCCTAAATGAGTTCTAGCATATCCATAACTTCTACCCGCACCAAAGTCATCGTAATCTTCGTAGTAAAAACCACTTGCAATAGGAGAAAAACCTTTGATGCCATAGTGTGTTTCCCATATGTCCATCACTTCATCTATACACACCTCATAGGTACCGAGCAAACCACCTAATACCGCACTATATACTTCTTGATAATATGTAAAATATTTAAGATCCTTCGTAATACTTTCTATCGGCTTTCCATCTTCACAAACCAAAACCTGTAATTCCTCTATGTACGTCAATGCTCCCTGTCCAAATACTCCACCGGTTTTTGCAGCGGCATATGCCAATAAATCAATCCAACTAACTGGATTCGTGGTTTGAAACGAATTTATATCATAACTCGCCGCCAAACACAGTGCTTCGTAACTAACATCAAAATCCACCCACTTTATGAAATCACTTGTTTCATCTTGATACTCGATCGGAATAACATAAGCGCTTGTCTGCCTCGCAGCTACACTCTTGTAGTAACAAAAACTCAAAACAACGACAAAAACACCCATTAGTACTATAATTTTAATCTTAATCACACTCAATTCCAAAACTTCTCCAATATGACTTTATTCTAAGTGTATGATTTGTGTAAAATATTTATTACATCGACACTTTTGCATTAATTGTCTGAAAGTTGTTTTTGGAATTTAACAGCAACAAAAATCCACATCTCTGCATTTTACACAAAACAGCTGTTCTCCCTTACTCATCTATTCGAACACACATTTTATACCGAAAAATGTGGATAATGTGGATAAACTCGTGGATAAGTTGAATTTCAAGGCTTCTCAGAGGTTCGGAATGTGGATTCTTTTCCTAGAAACCTCACCTCCAAGTATTTAATTCCTTAATATTTTTTTAATGTTTTTTATATTTTTGTTAATATTGTATACTCCACTTTTTGTCAACACCATAAAAGCCTTTTTTTTCAATAGTTAATTGTTTTACAATTTACATTATTTTCTAACTTTTACCCCTTCATATACTCCCATATTGCATGAAAGGCATTCGCACCATCTGCTACTGCTGTTACAATTTGTCTTAAAGACTTTTGTCTTAAATCACCTGCAACATAGAGCCCCTCTTGCGTTGTCTCACCTGTCTCTCCAGCACATACATAACCAAATTCATCTAGCTCTAAGATATCCTTCACCAAATCAGTACTAGGTGTTGTTCCAACCGCTACAAAAACACCATCTACAAAAATTTCTTCAATCTCACATGCTGCCTTATCAAAAATCCTAATGGCTGATACTTTTGAATCACCCAAAATCTCTTTCACTTCTGAATTCCAAACCATTTCAACATTTTCACACGCAAATAATTTTCCTTCTAGTACTGCACCAGCTCTTAATTTATCTCTTCTATGGACAACATAAACCTTTTTACATATATTCGCTAGGTAAATAGCATCCTCTACTGCTGTATAGCTACCACCAACTACAGCAACTGTTTTCTCTCGGTAAAAAGCTCCATCACAAGTAGCACAGTAGGAAACTCCTTTTCCTTTTAACCTCTCTTCTCCATCAACCTTTAGCTTGCTATTTTCTGCACCCGTTGCTAATAGTACTGTTTTTGTCTCTATCGAACCTATCGAAGTATCTACTCTAAATCCTTCTTGTGTTTTTTCAATCTTATCAACCTGTGCTTGTTCCAAAGCAACTCCCATATCCGTCACATGAGCTTGAAATTTCATACCCATGTCAAAACCTCCCATTCCAGGCATCCCAAGATAATTGTCAACCTCATACGTAGTCAGAACCTGACCGCCTCCCATGTAGTTTGTGTCAAGAATCCTAAAATCCGCTCCCGCTCTCGCTGCATATAGCGCTGCCGATAATCCTGCTGGTCCAGCTCCAATAATCACCAATTCCTTCATTAATATATTCCTACCCTTCTTTTCTAGTATGTTTTTAAAATTAGTGTTCCCAACCACTAAAATGTAATGTATGATATTATTATCTTCTAATATTATATATCAATTCAGAAGATAATAAAAGAACGGAGCTAATAACATGTCTATAAACAAACAAATTTTTATTTCAGGTGCATCTAGAGGTATTGGAAAGGCTATTGCTGAGCTTTTTGCATCGCAAGGATACGATTTACACCTTACCTGTCAGCACAATATAGACGTCTTACAACGTGAGGCAAAAAAACTTGAAGAAACTTATGCCACACGCATTTCTTGTTATCAAATAGATATGAGCGACTCACATACATTAGCGCAATTCATGAAAACCCTTCCTCCTCTCGATGTTGTAATAAATAATGTTGGAATCTCCCATATAGGACTCTTGACCGATTTAAGCATCGAAGAATGGAATCTCATACTGCAGACAAACCTCACTTCAAGTTTCGTGGTATGTCGTAATGTCTTACCTTCTATGATCGGGCGCCAAGCTGGTAAAATCATCAACATTTCTTCTGTATGGGGTCTGCAAGGTGCTTCAATGGAAGTTTGCTATTCGACAACTAAAGGAGCTCTAAACTCTTTTACCAAAGCTCTTGCAAAAGAAATGGCCCCAAGCAATATACAAATCAATGCTATTGCCTGTGGCCTAATAAATACCGATATGAATCGCTGCTTTTCTGAAGAAGAATTACTCGATGTCATAGATCAAATTCCTGCTAATCGTATAGGCGAAGCGTTCGAAGTTGCTGACCTATGTTTGCAATTAGTAAATGCCCCTACCTATTTAACCGGACAAATCATTTCCCTTGATGGCGGTTGGATTTAAATCAATCGCTGTACATGCTATGTTACTCCCACTTCTATTTATAAACGCAAAAAAGAAGCGAGTATCTCTGATTTCCTACGATACTCGCTTCTAAGATTCAATATCCAACGGTTATTCCTCCTTATTCTATATTTTATCCTTATGAAATTGTAAGTAACTTCCACATATCGTAATATAATTTCTTTTTAATTATTTGATTGTTATTATATAATAACCTAATCAATTTTTATATTTTCTTATATGCTTCTGTAATCTATATAAATTTATATCTTTACAAACAATACATCGATTAATGTTTGTCTCTTTTCTGCTGGTCTATAATCTCTCTTATTTATTATGATATTGCATTAACTATTTCATTGGACTGTACCTCTTTCTATAATCTATGAATTCTAAGCTATTCTATTCTGGTGGTCTGTACCTCCTTTTTTATTGTGATGTATTTCTTGTTTGTTTGTAAGTTCATTATAACACTTCGCTCTTAATTGTCAATACTATTTTCAAATATTCTCACAATTTATAGTTAATTTATATTTTGTTTATAAATTAACAGCTTTTAGTATTTGCTAAAAGCTGTTGTCTACTCTTTATTGAATGGTTTCAAGCTAGCAGTAAGCGCTTCAAATGCATAGTAACGCTCTTTATCTCTGTTTTGTTCTATCGTTTCTGCAATCATACCCTGTGTTAACCAAAGCTCTTCTAATAGCCCTTTTGCAGACATCCTCATCGCACCACGTCCCCAAATAATCATTTGTTCTAGTGCATCTGAAGTAGCAACCGTTATATGGTATTGATTTTTTAAAGCCTCTACTGTTTTCTCAATATAATGATCCGCCGTTTCTGCAATCTTTGTAAAAATAACCGTTATATTATGATATTGCTCTATGGTTTCTGTATGCCTTGCAACTCGATATGCATCAAAAACAACAATCACCTTGTTTTTTTTGAAACCTTGATAATTACTTAGCATATCCATTAGTCTTGTTCTAGCGCCATCTATGTTCACTTCAGCAATTACTTTAAGCTCATCCCACGCAAATATAATATTGTATCCATCAACCAATAAATATTCTTCTTTCTTCTGGTGATTATTTAATGTATAGTTTGTTTTTGCTGTATCTTGTGCCGTATAGTCATAGCTCGCCCTAGGAGTGTGCTTTTCCCACCCCTTTTTATTACGTTCATTTGAACCATACGTACGCTTGAAAATTTCCTCAATTTCATCCTGTCCTATAGCCATTTCAGAAACATTTCCTCGCCTTGATGGCAATATATCCATATATTCTTCCTGCACTATAGTCTTTTTCTCTTCTCTTACATACTCTAGATGCATATAACGCTCAACATCCTCCCATGGTACCGAGAACCCTGCGCCATGTGAACAAAAAACTGAGCTAGCAGGCTCTTTTATATCACTCTCTGGAAGATATCCAATCTCTGCAATAACTTCTTCCTGATTATGACATACTTCATAGCCCCTTAGCGCAACTGCAAGCTTCCCAGTACCCTTTGTATAGGATAAAACTGTTGCGTGATATCCTTGCATCGTTGCTACAGGTGCAGTTCCAACCAAAACAGCATCTCCATCAAAAGAATTTTCTATTTCAAAACTGCCGTGCATCATCTGAATATCGGAAATTGCTCGACCTAATTGCTCGCTAGGTATTTCTAGTCTAAACTGATAAACTGGCTCTAATAAAACATTTTGGGTGCGCATAAGACCATGACGAACCGCCCTGTAGGTCGCTTGTCTAAAATCTCCGCCCTCTGTATGCTTTTGATGCGCCCTTCCAGTCACAAGCGTAATTTTCACATCTGTTAGCTCTGCACCGACTAAAATCCCCTTATGGATTTTTTCTTCTAAGTGTGTAAGCACTAGCTTTTGCCAATTTTTATCAAGTATATCTTCACTACAATCTACATAACACTGAATGCCACTCCCCCGCTCAAGCGGTTCCATATAAATGTGAACTTCTGCATAATGCCTCAAAGGTTCAAAGTGCCCAACGCCCTCTATTGCATCCACAATCGTTTCCTTATAGACAATGCTACCTTTTCCGAATTGTACAGGTATTCCAAAGCGCTCAAAAATAATTGATTGTAATACCTCAACTTGTACCTCACCCATTAATTGGATGTGTATCTGAGCATGTTCCTCATTCCATACCAAATGTAATTGTGGATCTTCTTCCTCTAACTGCCTAAGCTTTAAAAATACCTGATAAACATCCATTGGCTCAAGCAATTCAATTTTATAATTTAACACTGGCTCAAGTAAAGGCTCTTCACTTTCTTTCGCTATTCCAAGCCCTTCTCCTGAATATGTTTTCGTAAGCCCTGTAACAGCACACAAATCACCTGCCGCAGCATCTTGTCCTGCTATAAACTGTTCCCCTGAATAAAAACGAATCTGATTTACCTTATCCTCACCAATTAGAGCTCTTGCTTTCAAAGTCCCACCGGTAATCTTCATATGGGTTAATCGATTCCCTTTCTCATCTCTAGATATTTTATAGACCCTTGCTGCAAATTCTTTAGCATACTCTTTTGATTTCATATAAAGATCAAGGCCATCTATCAATGCATCTACACCTTCTAAACGAAGTGCTGAGCCAAAATAGCACGCAAACACATTCCTTCTAGCAATAGCATCTATTATAGACGATTGCTCCACACAACCCGTTCCCAAATATTCATCTAACAATAATTCATCACACATAGATATTTGTTCTAAGAATTCTTCATGATTTGTCTGTGTAAAATCGATACAACATCCATCTAACTCTTTGGTTAAAGCCTTCATGATTTGCTCTTTATCAGATCCTATCAAATCCATCTTGTTTACAAAGAGAAAGGTCGGAATATTATGTTTTTTTAATAATCTCCACAGTGTATAAACATGACTTTGTACACCATCAGTTCCACTAATCACCAATATTGCATAGTCTAGAACCTGCAAGGTCCTTTCCATTTCTGCAGAAAAATCTATATGTCCTGGTGTATCAACAAGGGTTACTAAAGAACCAGGAAATGTTAGTCTTGCCTCTTTAGAAAAAATCGTAATCCCTCTTTCTCGTTCCATAGAAAAAGTATCTAAAAAAGCATTGCCATTGTCTACACGACCAAGATTTTTTAGATTTCCAGTTTTATATAAAAGTCCCTCTGCTAAGGTTGTTTTCCCAGCATCTACATGTGCTAAAATGCCGAGTACTATGTTATTTGCTTCCATAATCTCACTTTCTAAAAATCAACTGTCTACTCCATCAAATTCCCTTTTATAAATCCATGTTTTTTTATCCGATGTAATATCCTTGCCGAGTAGGAATTTTCGACAAACTGCGCACGTTCTAAACATATTCTTAAATCCTCTTGTTTCATGAACTCTGTTTTTTCATTAAACTCACAAAGTTTTTTACAAAGGTTATTTACTGCTTCTTCTAACACAATCTCACGTCCATTTTCTAATAGATGGCAACCTAAATCACGTCCAAACTCAGCTACTTGATAGGCATTATATTCTGCTTGCGTTTGCCATCCTTCATATTCCGTTTCTTCTAGTGAGAGCATAAAAGCAATGAAAAGTTGCAAAAACTTCATATCATTGACAGCAAATGCATTAGGATCAAATGGATTGAGGTCTAGATCTCTAAGTTCTATATATAAAACACCATCCTCTTGTAAAGATTTTACATAATTCACATTATCTTTTGCCTTAAGCTTAATAGGTGCAAACAATGCACCCTCATCAATCAAATCACCATGAGCTACCGCCCTTTGAATACTTTTCGTAAATGTTTCTAAAGTTGTATAATCTATATTTACTTCTTTTTTGTTTTGGTAGCCTATGTGGCTCATCCTAAGGCTTGTAGCATATTCTCCGATTAAAATTTCACCTTCTTCAATCATAGAATCAAGATAATAACCAAACGAAGTATGGCATACCGGAGAGGCACCCATAACTAGTAAAACAAACCAGTGATACCTTGTATAATTACGCACTATCTTTAGATACATTTCATCTTTATACATTCGCAACGATTGATTTATCCCCGACCCTTCCCTCGCTTTTTCAAAAAAAGCATCATGAAGTGAAATATTAAAATGAATACCACAAATAGTCTGGATTTTAGCACCATAAAGCTGTCTCACACATTCTAAATATTCCCGCAGTGGCATCGCAAAATCACCTGGATGAATCGACGTCTTGATTCTAGCTTCATCCGGCAATATGCACGGCATAGACTGTGACCAAAGAATCTCTCCACTCTTAGATATCTCTTTCTTCATCTCTTCTGTCAATTTTTCTAAAGCAACATATGTTTCTTCTAAGGATGCACATGGTAGCGTTACAAGCTCTGGTTGACTTTCACAAAAATCCGTCTTAATATGATAATTTTTTAATTTTTCGCCAAATATAGCTGGATGTGGCGTATCTGCTAGTACACCCTCCCGAGTCATTCTCAATCCCTCTCGTTCTATACCTGTTCTAAAAATTTGTTTATTTTCTCTTAAAAGCTCTTCTACCGATATCATATACTCCCCCTTTGTTAGAGATTGTTTTTAGGTTTATTCATCCTTCTTGCCAAATATACAACAGGCGTATCTACTAGACTAGTTACAAAGAAGATGATATAACTAGCTATCATTATATTAATCAATGTAGCTGTGTCATACATTCCTACAAAAGCTAGCATGGTATATAAAATAGTATTTAACAATTGTGATAACATCGTAGATGCATTATTTCTTATCCAAAGGCCTTTTTTAGAATCCCCAAATAATTTTGTTGTTTTTTCCCAAACCATATGATAAAACCAAACGTCAAACGCCTGCGTAATCGCATACACAACTAGTGCCACTATCATAAATCTAGGCGTATTTTCGAACACAACTCTGATAGAGTCACTTGCCCAATCATTCGCATTTGGTATGTAATAAAACCATGATCTTGAAACAACTATAAAAGCCAAATTTGTCATAATACCAACTTTTACTGCTTTATTTGCATACTCCCTACCTTGAGTCTCTGATAGAATATCTGTAACTAAAAAGGTAGAAGCAAACAAAATATTCCCCAAGGTTTGTTCTAGTCCAAAAGCATCTACTAAAATCAACACCTCTATATTTGCTGTAATCGTCGCAAAAGCAGTCCAAACATATAAACCAGATTTACCCAATACCTTATAAAAAAGTAATACCGTCGCATATACAACCAACAAACTTCCAATTAACATCATTTCATTTTGCATCAAATTCTCCTCTAAAATTCCACTTTATATATTGAGGCCAACACCAAAATCTGTATTCTCTATAAGAATATCTACACGGCTATTGTGAATATAAAGTGGATAAATTTTTTCTTTAAATATTTCAATTACATTTGGATCGGGCTTAATTGGCATCCCGTTTTCTACCATAATATTGATACAGACTCTTTCAAAAAACGAAAGTCCAATCTCAATATCCTTTTTCATTGATTCGCAGGTTTGACCTGGAATCCCCTGTAACAAACAGCACTCGTCAAAATAAAGTGCTATTTCCTCAGCTTTATCTGTCGTAATCCCCTTTACTAAATAACTTTCTCTAAAAAGAGCATCAAAGCTCTCTACCCCGATTTTTAACTTCGTAATAATACCTAGGCATTCAAAACGTTGTCTAAGTCCTGCAATATCCCCTATATGATTCCAGTGGCTTTCAAAATGGATTTGCTTTATAGATCTACGCTTACATACCTGTTCAATATATTGCATTGTTTCTTCTGAAAGGTCAACAAAGCTACCTGAATTTATGACCTCTAAAACGCCATAAATCCCCGTCACCTTATCAAGTTCTATTTTATTTAGTGTAGTATTTTCTTCTTGATTTTTTGAGAAATCCAAATGATAATCACAAAATCTACATTTACGCCAACTGCATCCAGCACCACGTAGAAGAACTATTTCGCGTTTATTTTTTTCATGAATCACCGAATACCTTTGTAGCTCTTCCATTCCAATAATGTTCCTTCCTCTTAGCGACTACCTATATGAACTAGTATATACTCTCCATCAATCTCTATAATAGAGCCCTCTTCTGGCCATACAGGCATTCCTCCCTCTATCATGGTTTGTCCATAACTATAGTGCTCTAAATCCCCATCTTCTACAAAATCATAGCCAAGTGTAGCCCAAATCTTTACAAGCTCTCTATCAAAACCATAGAATGCTGTCATCCCCCAATCGATTACTGATAATAGAGGTGTCTGTGCAAAACAATATCCCCTATCTGTCATATAAGAATCTAACATTGATTCATCCAAGCACGTAATAGCTGTTGTTATAAGCCAAGTTTTTTTTGACCACTCTGCAACATAACAGCTTTCTGTCAAAGCTTCTGGCACCTCATAATCCCCAATCACACAAATAGGCAGGCTTTCATCTACCTCTTTTATAACATCTACTGCAAGCATACTCATAGTACGTTCTACATCTGCATACTTATCCTGATCTAATTTAAGCCATACATTCATTTCATGGACCTGATGATACAGTAACAACATCGCCAAGAATATAAGAACGCGTTTATAGGAAGTCACCTCCACTTTCTTACCTAGCAAAAGTATTATACACAATACAAAAAATGCATTGATTATAACTACAAATTGAGCAGCTCTATAGTAAGTAGCATATCCCTCTACAGCTGCCATAACAAAAGGCAAGAGCAACATAGCAATATATGCTAACAAGATAAGAAAATCTCTTTTCATAATTGCCTTATACATGGCATAGCAACCTATAATGAACATAGCAATAACAAAAATTAAAATCGGCTTATAAACTATCGCATGAAAATAGTAATTTACAATAAATTCTTTTATAATGTATAAAATCTCAGCTACTGGATTTTTTTCTGCTAGCCAAGGAAAAAATTGATTTAGCCCTCGATACCCCATCACTCCAACTTGATCTTCAAGTGAAAATAGTTTAATAACACTCTGTATACATATTGCTCTCATCACCATTACAAGAACCGGCACTAAAATTGTGATTCTAAAATATTTTCCAAAACCTATAAATGCACCTTTTCCTTCACCTCTTTTTAATATGAAAAAGAAACAAGCCGACACCAAATATACAACCAACATAGATTCAAAGCAGCCTAATGCTAGACATAAAAACAAAATGCTTACCATAAGTGTTTTAAAAGATTTTAGATGTGTTTGCTCAATTGCATCTAGCCAATACCACAATGCTATTGCTGTAAACGAAAACCCAAGAGCCAACCCGTTTGAAAGATAATACGTAATCACTTCACTTGTAATTGGCGAAGAAATAAAAACACAAGCAAACACTGTATAACCCCATATAGGGATAGAATTTGCAAGTATCCTTCTTATGCATGCAGTCCAAAGAATTGCTGCTAACATCATAGCTGTCATGCTCAGCAACTCTACAACATACGGATTATATACTGCAATCGGAATAACTTTGTTAATGACATACAATACCCACCTTCCCATAATAGGTGATACTCCATCAATAAAATAGACTTTCCAAGCAGTATCATCCACACCTATGGTAGGATTGATTAACATACTCCCATACGAAACTAACAGGGTAATAAGTGTAGCAGTACTAAATAATTTATTTTTTACTAATAGGTCAATTTCTCTTCTCATATTAATCCTCATTATCAGGCTCTATAGTTCAAAATATCGACCCACCCTAAGATGAATCGATATCAGCGTATCTAGTTACGCGATGTATCCCGTTTGATTTGGGAGATTCTCAGAAACAAACTGGATTCCATACAATGTATAAAGTTCCTCTAAACTGCCTGCAAAAGTTTCTCTAGAAAATTTTGCAGAAGAATTTTCAGCATTTAAAGACATTTGTTCACGGTCGTTTTGCATCATATATTTCTCTAGCTTTTGTATAAATTCTTCTTCAGTTTCAAATGAATAGCCATTCACGCCTTCTTCCAAAACACCTTCTAAACAATCATCCTTACGGCATAAGAGTGGTGTTGCCGAAGCTAGTGCCTCTATATAAGTTAATCCTTGTGCTTCACTAGTCGATGCTGAAACAAACAAGTCCCCTAACTGATAATAAGTAGGTATTTGGTCTGGTGCTATCATACCTGTTAATTTTACTTGTGAAGAAAGTTGTAACTGCTGAATTAATTTCCCCAAATATTTTTTTTGTGGGCCATCTCCAACAATGACGAGAGATATATTTCTCCCTTTAAGTTTATTCATATATCGAATCAGTTCATCCATCCTCTTTTCTTTTCCCAAACGACTCACTGATACAAGAACTAGATGGTCACTTGGTATACCCAACGCTTCTTTTATAGCATGCATTTGCTCTATTCCTGTCTTTGCTTGGAATTTTTTGAGCGAAATACCCGTAGGTACAGTGTGTATTGGACATTCGACATGATAACTTTTCACGATACGATTGATTTTATAGGTAGGTGCAATAATACAACTAACATTTTTACCTAACAGTTTTGAACATACAACAACTGCTTTTCTGCCGACTGTCTTTGTTTTGAAAAAATAATGTGTATAATCCTCGTACATCGTATGATACGTGTGTATCATAGGTATAGACAATCGCTTAGCGATTTTCCTCGCAATAAAAAATGTACTAAATTCATTTTGAGTATGTATTACATCAGGCTTCCATGCTATTATATCTTTCACTTCGTTTTGTGTAAGCTTTAATTTAATTCTTGCTCCAGGATATACTCTCTGAGCATCTAGTGACCCTATATAATACACATCACCTTCTCTATACGATTCGCTACTCATTGATAATGTGAGCACCCTCACTTCGTGTCCTAATTCCTCTAGTCCCGATTTCAGGTTAATAATCGAAGTTACAACACCATTAATGACTGGTTCATACCAATCACTGGCAATCAGTATTTTCATATTTAAATCCCTCTTACTCTTTATCTAGTGATCCCCATTATAACTATATATATTCACTCAAGAAATCTTTTGTTTCCATAGCTCTTCTGTTCCATAGCCGTATTCTTTCATACTATCTCCACAGTGCTTCATCATTATATGTGCTTGCTCACAAGTCCATGCTTCCCATGCTGCTTTTGTGGATTGTTTTGAATCCACCTTCTTATCAATAAGGTCAGGGTAAAATGTTGACTCAACCCTACCAGATTCAAAATCTGTCGCAAAATCTAACATATCCTTGAAATTCTCCGCCTTGTTTTCTGACAAGAAAATATCTTCATATCTAAAGACTCTAAAATTAGTTTTACCTTCCATATCTTTTATCGCTATTTGATTCAACTTATTATAAAACCAACAATATTTCTCAAATTTAGATAACGTTTTCCACTGTAGTAAATAAGGATCGTCAGAAAAACAAGATGGCTGTAAGCTTATTTTTCTATAAAACATTTCCAATGGTCCATAAAGGCTATATTCTACCTTATGAAGCGCTGATTCTATCCAATCTCTAGGATCCCTTATGATAAACACAAACCTCGAATCTTTATATACCTCATCTAGCAAACCAAGCAACCCATATATGTGCCCAGACGAATATACAACTATATCTTCTTCACACAAAGCATCTACTTTATCATTGATCTTCAAAATGTTCTCACATGCATTTTTCTTGCTAATATCTTTTGCTACGTAATCACGACTCAGTTTATACATAGAATGTGTGTTTTTATTTTGACCAATTGATAAATGATATACCCCATAATCTTTGATTTGTCCCATCAGCTGCATTGGTTTTGAAAACCAAGGTGTTCCAGGCTCATGTAATGATATCGAGTCAGCTATCATAATACGTAAGTATTTTGCAAAAAACTGTGTAGCTGTTCTTCCAGTAGAATTAATAAAGATCCTTTTTTTTGACATTCCGTTACTCCTTGCTGCTGATATATGCCTCTATTATAGCAACGGCAACCTCTTCAGCACCTATTTTTTCTGTATCAAAAACCATATCCGGATTTTTCGGTGGTTCATAAGGCTTTTGAATTCCTGTGAAATTCGTGATTTGTTTTGTACGTGCCATTTTATACAAGCCTTTTACATCTCTTCTCTCACACTCTTCAATAGATGTAGAAATATATATTTCTCTAAAAGCCTCTCCTATGGTCTCTCTCGCTTTTTTTCTATCCTCTTCATATGGCGAAATAAGCGCAGTAATTACGATTAGACCCGCTTCATTCATAAGCTTTGCAACTTCAGAAACACGACGAATATTTTCAGCCCTATCTGCAGCATCAAAAGTCAAATCTTTATTCAATCCATAACGTACATTATCACCATCTAATATCATGGTATGCTTACCCATTGCAATTAAATGCTTCTCAAGCGCATTTGCAACTGTACTTTTACCAGATCCACTAAGTCCTGTCAACCATATTGTCAGTGGCTCTTGTTGTTTTTGGTTTGCTCTCACTTCTCTTGTAATATCCATATTTTGCCAAACAATATGATCAGTACGTTTCACCTTTTTTGTAACAATTCCACACCCGGCAGTTTGATTAGACATACGATCAATCAAAATAAATCCACCGATCTCTTGGCATTTATCAAAAACCTCTAATGTAATTTCTTCATTGAGCATAATTGTAACTTCTGCAATTTCATTCATTGAAACCTTATCTACTGATAAAAATTCCCTTGTCTGTAGATCCACACAATGATTTATTCCTGTTATAGTGGCTGGAACTAATTTTGTCCCACATTTTAAAAAGTAATTTTGTCCAATATGTAAATCTGTTTTTTCCATCCATAAGATTTTTGCAGTGAATAAATCAGCCGTTGTCAAAGGATAACCTTGAGAAATTACATCGCCTCTCGCAATATCAATCTCTCGATCCAAACAAATCGTAACTGCCTGTCCTCTTATTGCATGTTCTACATCTTGATCACCCGCAATGATACGATTAATCACAGCCTTTTGCCTATTAGGATATACCGTAATCTCATCACCTAGTTGCATGTATCCAGCTTCAATCTGACCTTGATATCCTCTAAAAGATTCATTTGGTCTAGAAACTCTCTGAACTGGCATAACCAAAGTATCTTCATTCTTATCTCTCGACACATTGATTGTTTCTAAATATTCAAATAGAGTTTGATCCTTATACCATGGAGTATTTGCAGATAATTGCATAATATTATCTCCCTTGGTAGCAGAAACTGGCATAGCAAGCACCGTTTCTATATTCAGTTGCTCACAATGCATCGAAAACTCCTGTACGATCTCATGAAAAGTTTCTTCATTATAAAGAATCAAATCCATCTTATTAATTGCTAGAACAAAATGCTTGATCCCCATCATACTACAAATATGAATATGACGTAAGGTTTGAGGCATAATACCTTGTGTAGCATTTACTAAAATAATCGCCAAATCAGCAAATGATGCTCCTACAGCCATATTTCTAGTGTATTGCTCATGTCCCGGGCAATCAGCAACAATAAAATTACGCTTCTCCGTCGCAAAATACCGATATGCAACATCTACCGTAATCCCCTGTTCACGCTCTATCATAAGTCCATCTAACAAAAGGGCATAATCCGCTCCTTGATCCTCTTTAGAAACTTGATTTGCAAGCTCTATTGCTTGCTCTTGATCTGTAAATAGCATTTTTGCATCATATAGCATATGCCCAATCAGTGTGGATTTCCCATCGTCTACAGAACCGCATGTAATAAACTTCAGTATATCCTTTTGTGCCATTAAAAGTATCCCTCTCTTTTTCGTCTTTCCATACTTCCTTCTTCTTCAGAATCTATAATACGCGAAGAACGTTCTGAACAAACAGCTCCAAGCGTCTCTTCGATAATCTCCTCAAGATTAGTAGCATTGGACTTACAGCCTCCTGTCAATGGATAGCATCCCAATGTACGGAAACGTATACTTCCTGTTTCTACCTTCTCTCCTGGTAGAAGCTTCATCCTATCATCGTCAACGCAAATAATATTACCGTCCCTCACTACATATGGTCTTTCTTTAGCAAAGTATAATGGTACAATTTCTATTTGCTCACGTAATATATACTGCCAAATATCTTTTTCAGTCCAATTCGAAAGAGGGAACACCCTAAGGCTCTCACCTGGGTACATCTTCATATTATATAGCTTCCAAAGCTCTGGTCTCTGACTTTGCGGGTTCCATGCATGCTGGCTATTTCTGTGTGAAATCACACGTTCTTTTGCTCTAGACTTTTCTTCATCTCTTCTTCCACCACAAATTGCAGCATCAAATCCATAAAAGTCAAGACTCTTTTTCAAAGCCTCAGTCTTCATAATATCTGTATATGATTTTCCGTGTTCAAATGGATTGATATTATTAGAAACACCCTCTTCGTTTCTATAAGTAATCATCTTAATCCCTAATTCTTCTGCCCGACGGTCTCTAAATTCAATCATTTCTCTAAATTTCCATGTAGTATCTATATGTATACAAGGAAAAGGTAACTTCTCTGGATAAAATGCCTTTAAAGCTAAATGTAATAAAACAGAACTATCCTTTCCAATTGAATAAAGCATTACTGGATTTTTACATTCTGCAACAGTTTCTCGCATAATGTATATAGCTTCAGCCTCAAGCTGGTCTAAATATGTAAGTTGTTTCATAGCGAAATCGCCTCCATTATATTCATGGATAGATAAACATATCCCTGCATTTCAAACTATCACAATTTGTCCATACTTGTCAATGAAACTAATGCTTTGCGTGAGATTTTAATAATCTTTTCACATTTATTCCTCAAGTCATTGCCTAACTCCAATAAATTATATATACTATAATTAATCTATTTAAAATAATTCTTTGGAATATAGAAAGGAGTCTTTGCTATATGAAAAAACAAATCGCATTAAAGCTCTCTGCATTCGTTGTCAGTGTTTTAATCTTATTGCTTATTTTTAATTATTTTCTACAGCTAAGTGAAGTTGAGCATAATACCGAAGCATCTGCACAGTCAACCTTAGACCAGATTAAAGATATTTTAACTACAAACGCTTTGGATCTAGATACATTAACAACCTCCTTACAAGATGAATACATTATTAAAGCGCAAATGACAGCCTATATCCTCCAAAACATAGATACAAGTACCACAGCTGATTATATCGACCTTGCTACCATGTTAGATATTGATGAAATACATGTTTTTGATACAGAAGGCGTCATTTATGAAGGAACTGTTCCTGAATATTTTGGATATAGTTTCACTTCTGGTGATCAAATGCAATTTTTCTTACCGCTCCTTGAAGATACTAATTTAACACTCTGCCAAGATATCACCCCTAACACTGCAGAATCTAAACCAATGATGTATATTGCAACTTGGTTGCCCGATACATCAGCAATTGTCCAGATAGGTATCGAACCGGCACGTATTTTAGAGGAACAGAGCAAAAATGAATTATCCTATATTTACGCCTCTATGCCTACAGATGATCACACTGTACTACTAGCTGTAGATGCTGCTACTAACGCGATTTCCGGCTCTACTGAAGATATTTTTTTAGGAACAGATCTTTCTGACTTAGGTTTAACATTAACAGAGGAATTGATGACAGATGCCATGTTTTATGCAACGATAAACGGCATAGACTATTTATGTATCTTTTCCCAATATGATGAGACTTTTTTAGGTGTTATTACAGAAAAAGCTTACATTACTGATTCAGTCTTTAATAGTATGATTGCCATTAGTGCTTACTTTACAATTGTAGCTGTATGTTTATTTTTTGCACTACTCACTATCATCGATTTCACCATATTACAAAGCATAGATTTACTCATTGAAAATGTAAGTAAAATAGCAGGTGGGGATTTAGATACAAAAGTTGATATTGATTCTTCTAAAGAATTCCAAAAACTTAGCATGCATCTAAATATGATGGTATCTAGCTTGCTCAATACAACTGCCCAAATGTCTCATGTATTAGATTATGTAGATGCTCGTATCGCTGTATATGAATATAAAAATGACATGCAACGCGTTTTTGCTACTAGGAAACTTGCTGATCTTCTAAATTTAAGCAAAAATGAATTAGATGAGTTATTAACTGATAAAACCAACTTTAACCACTTACTCTATAAAATCAAGAAAAATTCAACAGAAATCGAAAATGTTTATTTATTAGGCTCGGATACCTATCTACAGATTGAAACCCTCTCTGGAAAAGACGGAAATTACGGTGTCGTCGTCGATGTTTCTGAAACGATTAACCAACGCAAACGACTAGAACGTGAACGTGATTACGATGTATTAACAAACCTCTTTAACAGACGTGCTCTGTTGCGAGAAGTTGCAACGCTATTTAAGCATCCAAGTATCCTTAAAGAATCTATTATTATCGCGCTAGACATGGACAACCTAAAGGAAATTAACGACACCTATGGCCATGATGCCGGCGATAGCGCTATTCAGTATTGTGCGGTACTGCTTCGCGATATACCAGTTGAACACAAACTCCTATGTCGTTTAGGTGGAGATGAATTCGTTGCCATTCTTTATGGTGCTGATGACAAAGAAACACTTCTAGCGCACACCATGCAACTTGAAATCGACTTCAATCACTCTCACATAGGTCTTGACTATGGTGATGCACATATTAAAATGAGTGCTGGATATATCTTCTCTTCGGATTACGAATATTCCTATGATAATCTAATAAAATGTGCCGATGTTGCATTGTATACCGCAAAAAGAACTGGTCGAAGCAGATTTGTCGAATACAAGGATAGCATGAATACACAACTATAAATACTTAAAAGGAGTGTTACATTAAATTTTCAATGTAACACTCCTTTTTATTTTCTAAAAATTTGTAATATTCATTTTAAAACAGCGTTTTTCACCTATATCTAAAAACTGTACTGTAGGATTTTCCTCAAAATTCTCAAAATTTTGTACGATTGCATCATGACCTGTCCAAGGTTCTAAACAAATAAAAGGTGCGCCTTGTGCACGATATAGAGCAAGAACATGAAAGCCACTGTATGAAAATTTGAAAATTGGTCCTTTTATCTTATGTCCCAAAATAATACTATCAAAATCTATGTCATGAAAGATCACTGTTCTATAAAATAATTCATCTTTAAAATAAAACCGTGTTTCATCATCTACTAGCTTCTTTGTCACATCTAATTGCACTCTAATATCATCATTAAAAATAGCAGTCTCTAATATTTTTTTCTCTGGGAATTCCACATAATACTCCTCAATCGCTTCTCCATCCCCAAAGCTGCAATTAAATCCAGGATGAAGTCCGAAGTTAAATGGCATTTTCTCATCATCAAGATTTTCTATTTCATACGTAGCATCTAACGTCCCTTCTACAATCTTAAAAGAAACAGTGAACTTAAACTTAAAAGGATATTTTTCTAGTGTTCCCTCATCATAGCTCGTTGTTAACACCATTTCCTCATCTGTGTGCTTGCTAACTATAAGTTCAGTCTCTTTAATAAAACCATGTGCTTTCATTGTATGCTCTTTGCCACGTATTTTTATTTTACCATCCTTTAAATGCCCTACTATCGGGAATAAGAGCGGTGATTGCCCTCCCCAAAAGGCTTTATCACCTTGCCAAAGATATTCTTTTTCATTTTTATAAATCGAAGTTATTTCACCGCCAAAAGTATCTACTGAAACCAAAAGCTTTTCATCTTTAATCGTAAGTATCATTTCCCCACCCTTTTCCTTATTATCTTCTACTTGGAACTTTGCTATTCATACCGCCAAACGAAGATTGTGTCGGATCAATTTCATTGCCTTCCTCGTCCATGATGGTACCACCCGTCACTGTTAGTGTACCACTAACATCAACCTCACTATCTCCTCCTGTATATACAGCTTCAGTATGAAGTATAATCGTACCTCCTGTGATTGTCAAATCACCATTAGAATCTAGTCCATCTCCTCTAGAATATAAGTAAATATATCCATCATTAATCTCTACATACCCATCACTGCTACTTCCGTTCACAGCATCATCTAAGACTACTACAAGAATTTCTCCACCATTTATAATAATCTCTTGCGCTTCAATTCCTTCATAACCCACTTCCACATATAATACTACATCATTGATAGTCAGTTGGACATCTGCATGTACAGCATCATCCCCTGTAGACATCGTCAAATCACCACCATTAATAAGCAATTCATTGTTTGCATGAATTGCATCTTCGTATGACGAAATAACAAAGGTTCCTCCATTTATAATCATATTATAAGACTTTAATGCTTTCATGCTGTATTCTAACTGACTAGATGGTTGGATTGTATTTCCTGCACCTTCACCAACTGTGATATTATTTAAAATTTCTACATAACCGCCACCTGTAGTCAAAGTAAAGTCACCATCGTCTATTTGAAGCGTATTGGCTGCACTAAGGGCATCCTTCTCAGATACTATTACAATACTACCACTTTGTATAATGAAACTACCCTTATCACTTTCATCGTCATTTGTAGCCTTCATACCATCTCCACCTGCCGTAATATCCATTGTAACATCAGAAACCGCAAGATAATCTTTTGCTACAATTCCATCACCTACAGCAGAAATTGTCAAAGATACACCTTCTAGTATTAAATCATCTCTGCTATTAATAGCGTCATTATATAAAGTAGTAATTTCTAAACTACCTGTACCAGCTATTACCGTATCTGCTTTTGAATATATTGCCGCACCAGGAAAATCCTCATCCTCAGTTACAATAGCACCTTGTGTAATAGTATTTTCAGAACCTTCCACAAGCAAAATCACTACATCTTTTGCTTCTAAAATATTTATCGGTGTTCCTGTCTCACTTGAAATATTAGCATTATTTAACAATAGGTAAACAATCCCTTTATCACTATCCTTATCGACATCAACCACTATAGCACTTTTTGTATAATCACCTGTAAATTCATATACACCACTAGAAGTAATGTAAATATCATCTCCATCTGAGCATGTTATGACTTGATTTGCATTAAAGCTATCCACATAATCAACTGATTTATATTCCACCTCAGCAAATTCAATATCAAGTTCTACTACTTTCTCTTCTGGGTCTAGTGCTTCCTCAAAATCTTCTTCCTCTATATCTGTCATAGTTTCGCTAACACTATCTTCACTAACACTATCTTCACTAACACTATCTTCACTTGTACTCTCCGATTCTACAACCGGTGTACATCCAGCCATAAATAGAGTTAAAACTGTTAGTATAATACCTATTTTATATTTCCGATTTTTTTTATTCATCGCATTACCTATTCCTTTCCAAACAATCAATTCCCACAATCTCAAAATCATTGCGCACTATATTATAGGAAACAGAATAGCATACTCATATCATATTTTATATAGATATCACTTATATTTCACAAAATCAAAATTATATAACTCTTTCATCGATTGGATTTTTAACTTTCTATCATAGACAGTAGTCGCAGTTCCAAAAAAGATCCTCTGATTTCTCAGAGCAATAAACCAACATATTAAGCATTAATTTCGACAACTTAAACTTAGAATAATGACAAGACTATATTTTCTTGCTAAGATAACTGACATAAGGAGGTACACCAATGAAACTCATATTAGAAGATAGCAACGAACCAGAAATCACTGTAACTGTAAAAGGTAATCTTACAGATACACAAGTACAAAACATCGTTTCTCTTTTAAAAGCTTCCAACATCTCGAATAAAATTATTGTATATGATGATGAAAAGGAAATTTTGACAAATATACATGAAGTGCAATACTTTATTGTGGAGAATCGGAAAGTCTATGCTGTAATTAGTAAGAAGCGGTATCTTGTCAGATATAACTTAAACGAGGCATCCTCACTCTTTAGAAATCAAGGCATCGTACAAATAGGGAAAAGTTTACTAGTCAACACACATAAGGTTCAGTATTTGGAAGCTGAATTCAGTGGTAATTACGTATTAACATTAGACGATAAAACAAAACTTATAATCTCAAGATTATATATGAAAGAATTTAGAAAAGCAATTATGGAGGCTTAAGTATGAAAATAGCTAAAAATATCAAATCTGGATTATCAATAGGATTTTTAATGACAACAATATCTGTTTTAATTTTTAATGGCATAGATAAAATGAGTTTAGAATTACTCGGATGGTGTATTGCCAGTGCAATATACGGTGGTTCTTCTATTCTATTTGAAATCGAACGAATCAAGCAAATTTACATCAATATACTGCATTACATTATTTGCCTAAGCACTACCTTGATTATGGTTCGCTTATTTTATATCACTGCATTACTAGAGCTAGTTGGTATCTTAACTTACTTTACTTTGATTTATATCATTATATATGTGGTAATGGTGATAATTGAAAAAAAACAAGTTAAAGAAATGAATAAACAACTTAGCAGAAAATAATTCATTTGGTGTATTCACTACTAAAATAAAGAGAAGCCCCTATCATGCAAGCATGAGGGAGCTTCTCTTTATTTTAGCAAGCACTACGTGCTTGTCTTATTTAGATTTTAATTATTCTGTGATTGTAGCAACACGTCCAGAACCTACTGTACGTCCACCTTCACGGATAGCGAATGTTAAACCTTGTTCCATAGCGATTGGGTGAATTAACTCGATAGTCATTTCGATGTTATCGCCAGGCATACACATTTCAACACCAGCTGGAAGATCACATACACCAGTAACGTCTGTTGTTCTGAAGTAGAACTGTGGACGGTAGTTGTTGAAGAAAGGAGTATGACGTCCACCTTCATCTTTTGTTAATACGTAAACTTGTGCTGTAAATTTAGTGTGACATTTTACAGAACCTGGTTTAATTAAACATTGTCCACGTTGGATATCTGTTCTTTGAACACCACGTAATAAAGCACCAACGTTATCACCAGCTTGACCTTCGTCCATTAATTTACGGAACATTTCGATACCTGTAACAACAGTTTTTCTGCTTTCTTCTTTGATACCAATAACTTCAACTTCTTCGTTGATTTTAAGGATACCACGTTCGATTCTACCTGTAGCAACTGTACCACGACCTGTGATTGTGAATACATCTTCTACTGGCATTAAGAAAGGTTGATCTGTAGCACGGATTGGATCTGGAACATATTCATCAACTGTTGCCATTAATTCAAGGATTTTGTCGCCCCATTCGCATGCTGGGTCTTCAAGTGCTTTTAAAGCAGAACCTTTGATAATTGGACAATCTGTGAATTCATATTCTTCTAATTGTTCTGTGATTTCCATTTCTACTAATTCAAGTAATTCTTCATCGTCTACCATGTCACATTTGTTCATGAATACTACGATATAAGGAACACCTACTTGACGAGATAATAGGATATGTTCTTTTGTTTGAGCCATAACACCATCAGTAGCAGCAACAACAAGGATAGCACCATCCATTTGTGCAGCACCAGTGATCATGTTTTTAACGTAATCGGCATGTCCAGGGCAGTCAACGTGAGCGTAATGTCTGTTTTCTGTTTCGTATTCAACGTGAGCTGTAGAGATTGTGATACCACGTTCTCTTTCTTCTGGAGCTTTGTCGATATTTTCGAAAGCTACTGCTTCACCAGTACCAAGTCTTTCGTGAAGTGTCTTTGTGATAGCAGCTGTTAATGTTGTTTTACCATGATCTACGTGACCAATTGTACCAATGTTACAGTGTGGCTTATTTCTCTCAAATCTAGCTTTTGCCATTTCAGTAATCCTCCTAAAATATAAGAAATTTAATTAATTTGCTAATCATCATTATATATAACTCTGATTAGATTTTCAAGTGTTAATACACTATTATTTCAACTATCTGGGTCGAAACCCAGATAGTTTATAACTATTTGATTAGTTTTTTGCAGCTAATACTTTTTCTGCAACGTTCTTTGGAACTTGCTCGTATTTCTCGAAGAACATAGAGTAGTTACCACGACCTTGAGTCTTAGAACGTAAGTCTGTTGAGTATCCAAACATTTCAGCAAGTGGAACGAAACCTCTAACAAGTTTACCACCACCGATATCTTCCATACCTTCGATACGTCCACGACGTGAGTTAATGTCACCAATAACGTCACCCATGTAATCTTCAGGCATAGTAACTTCAACCTTCATAATAGGTTCAAGTAATGTAGCACCGGCTTTTTTCATTGCTTCTTTGAATACCATAGAACCTGCAATCTTGAATGCCATTTCAGATGAATCGACATCATGGTAAGAACCATCGTATACATTTGCAGATACACCGATAACTGGGAAACCACCTAAGATACCAGTCTTAGTTGCTTCTTCGATACCTTTACCAACAGCTGGGATGTATTCACGAGGAATAGATCCACCAACAACTGATGATTGGAATTTGAACACTTCTTCTCCGTTAGGATCCATTGGCTCAAATTTAACTTTACAGTGTCCATATTGTCCACTACCACCAGATTGTTTTGCATGTTTGTATTCGTGATCGATTGCTGCAGCAAGTGTCTCTTTATAAGCAACTTGAGGTGCACCAACGTTTGCTTCTACTTTGAATTCACGAAGTAGACGATCAACGATGATTTCAAGGTGTAATTCACCCATACCAGCAATGATTGTTTGTCCTGTTTCAACATTTGTATGAGCACGGAATGTTGGATCTTCTTCAGCAAGTTTTGCTAAAGCTTCACCCATCTTACCTTGACTAGCTTTTGTTTTTGGTTCAATAGCTAATTCGATAACTGGTTCTGGGAATTCCATTGACTCAAGAATTACTGGATGTTGATCATCACAAATTGTATCACCTGTTGTTGTAAATTTAAGACCTACACCAGCAGCGATATCACCTGCATAAACTTTATCAATTTCTTGACGTTTGTTAGCATGCATCTGTAAGATACGTCCAATACGTTCTTTTTTATCTTTTGTTGCGTTTAAGATATAAGATCCTGCGTTTACACTACCAGAGTATACACGGAAGAATGCAAGCTTACCAACAAATGGATCAGCCATAATCTTAAATGCTAAAGCAGCGAAAGGTTCATCATCAGATGAGTGTTTTTCAACTTCGTTACCGTCTAAGTCAACACCTTTAATAGCAGGGATATCAACTGGAGATGGCATAAAGTTAAGAATTGCATCTAATAATTTTTGAACACCTTTATTTCTGTAAGCTGAACCACAGCAAACAGGAATAGCAGTACATTCAGCTGTACCTTTACGTAAAGCAGCTTTTAATTGTTCTTCAGTAGGTTCTTCACCTTCTAAATATTGCATCATTAATTCTTCGTCTAATTCGCAGATTTGATCCACTAATTCTGAACGATATAATTCTGCATCATCCACCATATCTGCAGGGATGTCAGTGATTGTAATATCTTCACCTTTATCATCATTGTAGATATAAGCTTTCATTTCGAATAAATCGACGATTCCTTGGAATTCATCTTCTTTACCGATTGGTAATTGAGTAACTACTGCGTTTTTACCAAGTCGAGTTCTGATTTGGTCAACAGCGCCGTAGAAGTTTGCACCAAGGATATCCATTTTATTAATGAATGCCATACGTGGTACGTGGTATGTGTCAGCCTGTCTCCATACGTTTTCAGACTGAGGTTCTACACCACCTTTAGCACAGAATACACCAACAGCACCATCAAGTACACGTAGTGAACGTTCAACTTCAACTGTGAAGTCAACGTGACCTGGTGTATCAATGATATTGATACGGTGTTCTTCAGCACCTTCTTTAGCTGTACAATTTTCTTGCATTGTCCAATGACAAGTTGTAGCAGCTGATGTGATTGTGATACCTCTTTCCTGCTCTTGTTCCATCCAGTCCATAGTAGCAGTACCTTCATGAGTATCACCAATCTTATAATTAACACCTGTATAGTAAAGAATACGTTCTGTTAACGTAGTCTTACCAGCATCGATGTGAGCCATAATACCGATGTTACGAGTTCTTTCAAGTGAATATTCTCTTCCAGCCAAGGCTTTCTCCTCCTAATATGCTAAAGAAATAATTAGAAACGGTAATGAGCGAATGCTTTGTTGGCTTCAGCCATTTTATGCATATCTTCTTTTCTCTTAACAGCTGAACCTGTATTGTTCGCTGCATCAAGAATTTCGTTTGCTAATCTATCTTCCATAGTTTTTTCGCCTCTCTTGCGAGAAAACATTGTTAACCAACGAAGTCCTAAAGCCTGACGTCTTTCTGTACGTACTTCAATAGGTACTTGATAAGTTGCCCCACCAATACGTCTTGCTTTTACTTCTAATACTGGCATCATGTTGTTCATAGCTTCTTCGAATACTTCGAGAGCTGGTTTGCCAGTTTTTGCTTCTACTTTTGCAAATGCTCCATATACAATTTTTTGAGCTACGCCCTTCTTACCATCTAACATAATGTTATTGACAAGTTTCGTAACTACTTTGTTATTGTATAAAGGATCTGCTAATACATCTCTTTTCTGAATATGTCCTTTACGTGGCACGTTTCTTCCCTCCTTATTTAAATAAAATAAATCATAGGTACTCACATTGTGTCCTCTAATTGCATGTGTTCGCGCGGTTATCTAACAAGAATCAGAATCCCAACACTAAATTAGCTCTGTTATGTGGTACAGGAAACTCTTTGTTTCCTTCATAATCTTCTAACTACACTACTAAATTATTTTTTAGCAGCTTTAGGTCTCTTAGCACCGTATTTTGAACGAGCTTGTCTTCTGTTAGCAACTCCCGCTGTATCAAGTGTACCTCTAACGATATGGTATCTTGTACCTGGTAAGTCTTTAACTCTACCACCTCTAATAAGAACAACACTATGTTCTTGTAAGTTATGGCCTTCACCTGGAATGTAGCTTGTTACTTCGATTCCGTTTGAAAGACGTACTCTAGCGATTTTTCTAAGAGCTGAGTTAGGTTTTTTTGGAGTAGCAGTCTTTACAGCTGTACATACGCCTCTTTTTTGTGGTGCACTAGCATCAGTAGCTTTTTTGTGCAAAGAGTTGTATCCTTTTTGTAAAGCAGGTGCTGTAGATTTCTTTTCAGAAGTCTGACGTCCTTTTCTTACTAACTGGTTAAATGTTGGCATTCTGTTTCACCTCTTTCCTTTTTAATAATATGTATGTTATAGACCCAAAACACGAAAGTTTTCCAGTGTCTTTTAACATACACGATTAGTATACTTTTTGCCACTTGCATTGTCAAGTAAAAAATTGAAAAAAGCAGGAATATCCTGCTTTTTTCATAAATATTAAATATCTCCATCTACATCCGTGATATCAGCTTCTAAATCCACTTCTATCTCACCATCGAGATTTTCATCTAAATTCAAACCTTGCATAGCATCATCAAACATAATTGTATTACCAAAATTCATATCATCCTCAGCAGATAAATCATCCCCAAAAGAAAGTTCTTCATCAAACATAATCTCTTGCTTGTAATCAGTATCGAGCATTGTATTGCGATAACGCTTCATACCTGTACCAGCTGGAATCAACTTACCAATGATAACATTTTCTTTTAGTCCGATTAGTGGATCCACTTTCCCTTTGATAGCCGCTTCTGTAAGAACCTTTGTAGTTTCTTGGAAAGAAGCTGCAGACAAGAATGAATTTGTTGCTAGTGAAGCCTTTGTAATACCTAGCATAATTTGTTTTCCTTCTGCTAAGTCTTTACCTTCAGCACCTAGTGCTTCATTCATATCATCATAATCTAGAATATCAACAAGTGTTCCAGGTAAGAAGTTTGAATCACCATTGTTTTCAATTCTAACCTTCTTAAGCATCTGACGAACAATCACCTCGATATGTTTGTCGGCGATATCAACACCTTGTAAACGATAAACTCTTTGTACTTCACGTAGCATATAATCTTGAACAGCTCTAACACCTTTGATTTTAAGTAAATCGTGTGGATTAACACTACCTTCAGTAAGTTCATCACCAGCTTCCAAAATCGCACCTTCTACAATCTTAATACGTGATCCATAAGGGATTAGGTACGCTTTTCTCTCGCCTGTTACTTCATTAAAGATTTCAACTTCGCGTTTTTTCTTCGTATCAATAATAGCAGCAACACCACCAAATTCAGCAATAATTGCAAGTCCCTTTGGTTTTCTTGCTTCAAATAATTCTTCAACACGAGGAAGACCTTGTGTGATATCATCACCAGCAACACCACCTGTATGGAATGTACGCATTGTAAGCTGTGTACCAGGTTCACCGATTGATTGTGCTGCGATAATACCAACAGCTTCACCTACCTGAACTGGTTCACCAGTAGCCATGTTAGCACCATAACACTTCGCGCATATACCAACGTGAGATCTACAAGTTAAAATCGTACGAATCTTAACTTCTTCGATTGGGCCACCCTGTGCATTAACACCAACACTCATAATCTTCGCTGCTCTGCTAGGAGTAATCATGTGGTTGCTCTTTACAATTCTGTTGCCCTCTTGATCATAGATATCTTCACATGCATATCTGCCTGTAATACGATCCTGTAAACCTTCAATTGTTTCTTTCCCATCCATAAATGCCGAAACAACCATACCTGGAATAGTACCTTTTTCTTCTTCACAATCGATTTCACGAATAATCAAATCTTGAGAAACGTCAACCATACGACGTGTCAAATAACCTGAATCGGCTGTACGAAGAGCTGTATCTGAAAGACCTTTTCTAGCACCGTGTGCAGACATGAAGTACTCAAGTACATCAAGGCCTTCACGGAAGTTAGATTTAATAGGTAACTCGATAGTTCTACCAGATGTATCAGCCATCAAACCACGCATACCTGCGAGTTGCTTGATCTGCTGGTTCGAACCACGGGCACCTGAATCAGCCATCATATAGATATTGTTATATTTATCAAGTCCAGCTAACAGTGTTTCTGTTAATTGTTTATCTGTTTGGTTCCAAGTTTCTACAACTGCACGATATCTTTCTTCTTCTGTGATAAGTCCACGTCTGAAGTTTTTCGTAATCTTATCTACTGTATTTTGTGCTTTTTCCAGCATTTGAGGCTTTTGAGAAGGTACAGTCATATCCGAAATAGAAACAGTCATTGAAGCTTTTGTTGAATATTTGTAACCTGTTGATTTGATATCATCTAAAACTTCTGCAGTAATACTAGCGCCATGTGTATTGATAACTTTTTCAAGAATTTGTTTCAAGCCTTTTTTACCAACATGGAAGTCTACTTCAAGTACCAATTCGTTTTCAGGTAGTTTTCTATCTACAAAACCTAAATCTTGTGGTAGGATTTCATTAAAAATGAAACGTCCCAATGTAGATTCAACAATACCAATTGTTTCGGTACCATCTGCATATTTCTTTGTAACACGAACCTTGATACGAGAATGGAGTGTAACTGCCTTATTCTCATAAGCTAAAATCGCTTCATTTAAGCTCTTAAATATCTTGCCTTCACCTAAAGCGCCTGGTCTTTCTTGTGTTAAATAATAAATACCAAGAACCATATCCTGTGAAGGAACAGCTACCGGACCACCATCAGATGGTTTTAGTAGATTGTTTGGTGACAATAGTAAAAATCTACACTCAGCTTGTGCTTCTACTGAAAGTGGTAAATGTACCGCCATCTGGTCACCATCGAAATCGGCATTGAAAGCTGTACAAACAAGAGGATGAAGTTTAATAGCTTTACCTTCTACTAAGATAGGTTCAAATGCTTGAATACCTAGTCTATGAAGCGTAGGAGCACGGTTAAGCATAACTGGATGCTCACAGATAACCTCTTCTAAGACATCCCAAACCTGAGCGTCTAATTTCTCAACTAATTTCTTTGCATTTTTAATATTTAAACTAATTCCTCTAGCTACCAACTCTTTCATAACGAAAGGTTTGAAAAGCTCAATAGCCATTTCTTTTGGTAAACCACACTGATAAATTTTAAGTTCAGGTCCAACTACGATAACACTTCGTCCAGAGTAGTCAACACGCTTACCGAGTAAGTTTTGACGGAAACGTCCTGATTTACCTTTAAGCATATCTGATAAAGATTTAAGAGCTCTATTACCAGGTCCTGTTACTGCTCTACCACGTCTACCGTTATCAATTAACGCATCTACAGCTTCTTGAAGCATACGTTTTTCGTTACGCACGATGATATCAGGTGCTCCTAATTCAAGAAGCTTCGCTAGACGGTTGTTTCTATTGATAATTCTACGATATAAATCATTTAGATCAGAAGTAGCAAATCTACCACCGTCTAACTGAACCATAGGACGTAAATCTGGAGGAATAACTGGTACCACATCAAGGATCATCCATTCTGGTTTGTTAGAAGATTCTCTAAACGCTTCCATAACTTCTAATCTTTTAATGATACGAGCTCTCTTTTGACCAGTTGCATCAACTAAATCAGTTCTAAGTGTATCCACCTCTTGTTGGATATCGATTCTGCTAAGGATTTCCTTTACAGCTTCAGCACCCATTCCTACGCGGAATTTATTACCAAATGTTTCTCTTGCATCTTGATACTCAAGTTCAGATAACACTTGCTTGTAATTTAAGTTTGTCTCACCTTCATCCAAAACAACATAAGAAGCAAAATAAAGAATTTTTTCTAGGTGTTTTGGTGAAATATCGAGAACCAATCCCATACGAGATGGAATAGCCTTAAAATACCAAATATGAGATACAGGGGCAGCTAGCTTAATATGCCCCATTCTCTCTCTACGTACAGATGCTTTTGTGACCTCTACCTGACACTTGTCACAAATAGTACCCTTGTATCTTATTTTTTTGTATTTTCCACAATGACATTCCCAGTCTTTGCTTGGACCAAAAATCTTTTCACAGAACAATCCATCCTTTTCAGGTTTTAACGTTCTATAGTTAATTGTTTCTGGCTTTGTAACCTCACCCTTTGACCATTTTAATATCTGTTCTGGTGAAGCTAATCCAATCTTGATTGCATCAAATGTCATTGGTTGATAAATATCATTTCTATTGTCTGACATGAATGGCACTCCCTTCCGAATATTCCTTCAAATGTTTCAAATTACACTTCGTCTTCAAAATCATCAACAAAGGTATCATTTTCCACATCTTCTTCTACAGCAACAAGTTCTTCGCTTTCCTCATCAAACTCTTGTGTTTGATAACCCATCTCTCCTAACGACTCTTCTTCGTAATTGATATTACTTCTGTCGCCTTCGATTTCTTTGCGATAATCACGTTCTGTATAATCAATTGTTTCGTGAATTTCAACTTCCGTTTGATCCTCACGTAAAACCTTAACATCTAAACCAAGTGCTTGTAATTCCTTAAGCAATACTTTGAATGATTCTGGAATACCAGGTTCAGGAATGTTTTCACCCTTTGTAATAGCTTCATAGGTTTTAACACGTCCAATAACATCATCAGATTTAACTGTCAGTATTTCTTGTAGTGTATATGATGCACCATATGCTTCAAGTGCCCAAACTTCCATTTCACCAAAACGCTGACCACCAAATTGCGCTTTACCACCAAGAGGTTGTTGCGTAACAAGTGAGTAAGGTCCTGTAGAACGAGCATGGATCTTATCATCTACTAAATGGTGAAGTTTCAAGTAGTGCATGTGACCAATTGTAACTGAACTATCAAAATATTCACCTGTTCTACCATCGCGAAGTCTTACTTTACCATCTCTTGTAATTGGAACACCTTTCCAAAGATTTCTATGTTCTCTGTTTTCTGATAAGTATTCTAATACTTCTGGTAACAACTCTTCTTTATATTTTGATTCAAAAGCTTCCCATTCAAGATTTACATAATCATTTGCTAAATCAAGTGTATCCATGATATCACTTTCTTTTGCTCCATCAAATACAGGACTAGCAACATTAAATCCAAGTGCTTTTGCAGCAAGTGATAGATGGATTTCAAGTACCTGTCCGATATTCATACGAGAAGGTACACCAAGTGGGTTTAGTACGATATCTAATGCACGTCCGTTAGGTAGGTATGGCATATCTTCCACAGGTAAAACTCTAGAAACAACACCCTTATTACCATGACGGCCAGCCATTTTATCACCAACAGAGATTTTTCTCTTTTGAGCAATATAAATACGAACCTTTTTGTTAACACCAGGATTTAAATCATCTCCAGCTTCTCTTGTAAATACTTTGGTATCAACTACAATACCATATTCACCATGAGGCACCTTAAGTGATGTATCACGAACTTCACGTGCTTTTTCACCGAAAATAGCGCGTAATAGTCTCTCTTCAGCTGTAAGCTCTGTTTCTCCCTTAGGAGTAACTCTACCAACTAAAATATCGCCAGAACGTACTTCTGCACCTATACGGATAATACCATCCGCATCCAAATCCTTTAATGCATCATCGCCAACACCAGGTACATCGTTTGTGATTTCTTCTGGTCCTAACTTTGTATCACGAGCTTCTGTTTCGTATTCTTCAATATGAACAGAAGTATAAACATCTTCTTGTACCAATCTTTCACTAAGAAGAACAGCATCTTCATAGTTGTAGCCTTCCCATGTCATGAAACCAATTAATGGGTTTTTACCAAGTGCTAATTCACCTTCATTTGTAGAAGGACCATCTGCAATAACCTGTCCCTTTGCGATGCGATCACCTTTGAATACGATAGGTTTTTGGTTGTAACAGTTAGATTGATTTGAACGAGAGAATTTAGTTAAATTGTAATCAATTTTTTCTCCGTCATCTGCAGTCGTCTTAATAACTTTTGCAGAAACATAATCAACAGTAGCAGTCTTTGATGCAACAATACAAACACCCGAGTCAACTGCAGTTTTTGATTCCATACCTGTACCTACTGCTGGAGCCTCTGTAATAAGTAGTGGCACAGCCTGACGTTGCATGTTGGATCCCATAAGAGCACGGTTAGCATCATCATTTTCAAGGAACGGAATAAGTGCTGTAGCAACAGAGAATACCATCTTAGGTGATACATCCATATAATCGAACACTGTTTTTGCATACTCTTGTGTTTCTTCACGATATCTACCAGAAACAGAGTTTCTAACAAAATGACCATTGTCATCAAGTGCTTCATTTGCTTGAGCAACATGGAAGTTATCTTCTTCATCTGCAGTCATATATACTACATCTTCTGTTACTTTTGGATTTGATTCATCTGTTTTATCAATCACGCGATATGGTGCTTCAATGAAACCATATTCATTGATACGAGCATAACTAGCAAGTGAGTTAATAAGACCGATGTTTGGACCTTCAGGCGTTTCGATAGGACACATTCTACCGTAATGAGAATAATGAACATCTCGAACCTCGAATCCAGCTCTATCTCTTGATAGACCACCAGGACCAAGTGCCGATAAACGACGTTTATGTGTAAGCTCACCAAGTGGATTATTCTGATCCATGAACTGTGACAACTGTGAAGAACCAAAGAATTCTTTTACAGCAGCAGTAACAGGCTTAATATTAATTAATGATTTAATTACAACTTCAGCTGCATCGTGTGTAGACATTCTCTCACGCACAACTCTTTCCATACGAGATAATCCGATACGGTATTGGTTTTGAAGTAATTCACCAACAGCACGTATTCTACGATTTCCTAAATGGTCAATATCATCTGCATTTCCAATTGCATATTCTAAATGAATATTGTAGTTGATAGATGCAAAGATATCTTCTTTAGTAATATGCTTAGGCACAAGTTCACTGATATTTCTACTAATAGCAGCAGCTAAAGCTTCAGCGTCTCCCTCATGTTCTTCGATTAACTTCGCAAGTACTGGATAAAATACTTGTTCATGAATATCGAAATCTTTAGGGTCACAATCTACGTGTGTTGCTAAATCTACCATCATATTCGATAATACTTTTACATTGCGCTCTTCTGTTTGGATATAAACAAAAGGAACTGCAGCATTTTGAATCATATCAGCTAGCTCTAAAGAAACAACTGTTCCAGCTTCTGCAAGCACTTCACCATATAAAGGATCGATAACATCTGCAGCTAATACTTGATTATGAATTCTATTACGTAAAGCTAATTTTTTATTAAATTTATAACGTCCAACTTTGGCCAAATCATAACGTTTAGGATCAAAAAACATATTGCTGATAAGGTTTTCAGCGCTCTCAACGCTTAGCGGTTCACCTGGACGGATTTTTTTGTAAAGTTCTAAAAGTCCCTCTTGGTAATTTTGAGAGTTGTCCTTTGCAAAGCTTGCTAAAATCTTTGGTTCGTCACCAAACATATCTATAATCTCGTCGTTTGAGCTCACACCCAAAGCACGAATAAATACTGTGATAGGTACTTTTCTTGTTCTATCAACACGTACATAGAAAATGTCGTTCGAATCTGTTTCATATTCTAACCATGCACCACGGTTAGGAATAACTGTTGCCGAAAATAGCTCTTTACCGATTTTGTCATGATTAATATCATAATAGATACCTGGTGAACGCACCAATTGACTAACGATTACACGTTCAGCACCATTGATTACAAAAGTACCAGTATCAGTCATCATAGGAAGTTCTCCCATGTAGATTGTATCTGTCTTATGATCGCCTTTTTCCCTATTGTAAAGGCTTACCGTTACATTTAGTGATTTGGAGTAGTTAGTATCTCTTTCCTTACACTCTTCAATTGAAAAGTTGTTTTTTTCTTTTGCTTCTAGTTTAAAATCAAGAAACTCTAGACTTAAAACATTATCATGATCTGTAATAGGAGAGATATCTTCAAAGACTTCCTTTAAGCCCTCTCGAAGAAACCACTCATAGGAGTCTTTCTGAACTTCAATTAAGTTTGGCATTTCCAAAACTTCTTTTTGTCTCGAATAACTCATACGCATATTCTTGCTCGTCGCAAGTGGTCGTATTCTATGTTTTTCCATTGACATTCACCCCGTTCTTTCTTTTTGGCCTGTTCTAGACTGATATACTTTCTTAAAAAATAAGCATAACACTCCAATATAGCCTTACAATCATACTATGGTGTGAAATGAATGTCAAGGAAAATTTCCTTTCTTTTCTAAAAAATGTATAAAAACAAAAAACACCAAGTTCCCAATGGAAACCTGGTGTTTAATACGTAAGTTAAATTATTTAACTGTAACTTTAGCGCCAACTTCTTCTAATTTAGCTTTTACTGCATCTGCTTCATCTTTAGCAACTGCTTCTTTAAGCATTCTTGGAGCGTTATCTACAACTTCTTTAGCTTCTTTTAATCCTAAGCCAGTGATTTCACGTACAGCTTTGATTACTTTAACTTTTTCAGAACCAACTTCTGTTAATTCTACGTCAAATTCTGTTTTTTCTTCTGCTGCTTCAGCTGGGCCAGCTGCTGCTACTACAACACCTGCTGCTGCTGATACACCGAATTCTTCTTCACAAGCTTTTACTAAGTCATTTAATTCTAATACTGTTAACTCTTTGATTGCTTCAATGAGTTCTTGAGCTGTTAATTTAGCCATTTTATTTACCTCCGAATATGTTCTTCATTAATTGTTTTGATTTGTTTACCGAATAAAATTATTCAGCTTCTACTGTTTCTACTACTGCTTCTTCAGCT
The DNA here is from genome assembly GCA_044425805.1 of Lachnospiraceae bacterium. Taxonomy (GTDB): domain Bacteria; phylum Bacillota; class Clostridia; order Lachnospirales; family Lachnospiraceae; genus RGIG6307. The sequence goes on from JAWXVC010000012.1 coordinate 69,920, forward strand.
GTAGCTGGTTCACAAGCATCTACGCCGCCCTTTTCAACAACTTGGTTGATAACGCGAGCAAAGTTTGTGATTGGTGATTGTAAGCTTCCAAGTAATCTTGAAATCAATACATCTCTTGTTGGGATGTTTGCAACTGCATCCATACCCTTTGCATCAAATAAAGCACCTTCAACGACACCTGCTTTAACTTCTAAGTTCTTAGCTGTTTTCGCAAATTTCGATAAAATACGTGCAGGAGCTGTAGCATCTTCTGTAGCTACTGCGATTGCGCTAGGTCCATTTAAGAATGGAGCTAGTTGTTCGAAATCAGTTCCTTTGAATGCGAAGTTCATAAGTGTGTTTTTGTAAACCTTGTAGTTTACTCCAGCTTCACGAAGCTCTTTACGTAAACGAGTATCTTCTTCAACTGTAAGTCCACGGTAGTCTACTAACACAACTGATTGAGCATCTTTAATGCATTCAGAAATTTCTGCAACGATTGGTTGTTTTAATTCAACTTTTGCCATTTTATTACCTCCTATTAGATTTGAGCCGATTAGAGGTTACGCTTTCATCTCAGATCAATAATCTAAGAAAGAATGCGTATATATGAAAAAACTCCCTGTTCGCACAAGGAGAGAATGAACTCATAATACTCTTCTCCTCGGCAGGCGGATCACTCTCTTACAATACTTTACCTGCTGTCTTCGGCTGGTCTTTGACCAAAATTTATAATATCATAGGGATTAACCTAAGTCAACCCCTATGTTTATTAATAAAACCTAGAATTTAACTGTGTTTAGCTTTACACCAGGACCCATTGTAGAAGTCAATGTAACACTCTTTAAGTATTGACCTTTTAATGCGCTTGGTTTAGCTTTTGAAATAGCACCCATTAATGTTGTAAAGTTTTCTGCTAATGCTTCATCAGAGAAAGAAACTTTACCGATTGGGCAGTGAATGATATTTGTTTTATCAAGTCTATATTCAATCTTACCAGCTTTGATATCTGCGATTGCTTGAGTAACATTCATTGTTACTGTACCAGCTTTAGGGTTTGGCATTAATCCTTTTGGTCCTAATACTTTACCAAGACGACCAACAACACCCATCATGTCTGGAGTAGCAACTACAACATCGAAATCTAACCATCCATCTTTTTGAATTCTTGGAATTAATTCTTCGCCACCAACGTGATCTGCTCCTGCAGCTAAAGCTTCATCAACTTTAGTGCCTTTAGCGAAAACTAATACTTTAACTGTTTTACCTGTACCGTTTGGTAAAACTACAGCGCCACGGATTTGTTGTTCCGCGTGACGTCCATCACAACCTGTTCTGATATGAACTTCAACTGTTTCGTCGAATTTAGCAACTGCTGTTTTCTTAACTAATGCAATTGCTTCTTCTGTTTCATATAATGCTGCTCTATCGATTAACTTTGCAGCTTCTGCATATTTCTTACCATGTTTCATGATTTACCTCCTATGGTTCAAACGACAACATCTTGTCTCCCAATTAAAATTAATTAGTCTTCTACTACAATACCCATGCTACGAGCTGTTCCAGAAATCATGCTAATAGCTGCTTCTAAGTTAGCTGCATTTAAGTCTGGCATTTTTGTTTCTGCAATTTCTTGAACCTTTGCTCTTGAAATTGTAGCTACTTTTGTTTTCTTAGAGTTAGCTGAACCTGATTTGATGTTACAAGCTTTTTTAAGAAGTACTGCAGCTGGTGGAGTTTTTGTCACGAAACTGAATGTTCTATCAGCATATACTGTGATTACAACTGGAATGATTAAATCACCTTTGTCAGCTGTTCTTGCGTTAAATTGTTTTGTGAATTCAACGATATTTACACCGTGTTGACCAAGAGCTGGACCTACAGGTGGTGCTGGTGTCGCTTTACCAGCTGGAATTTGTAATTTGATATAACCTGTTACTTTTTTTGCCATTGTGGCACCTCCTATTATGTGGTTATTGGCGCAAGCTTATGCTTGCTCCCACCGTCCATAAAATTTATGGACTTTACGTGTTACCTTTATTTAATTACCCCTCACGAGGCATAAATAACTAATTTTTCTTGACATCTGAAAATGGAACTTCAGTAGGTGTTTCTCTACCAAACATTTCAATATCAATTGTTACAGTACGTTTTGACATGTCAATACGCTTAATAACACTAACTTCGCCTTTTTTGAGACCTGATGTAATCACAACACTGTCCCCTACCTTAAAGTCGACATTTACAGAGACATTGTCTTGATTTGCAAGGAATGTATCCACTTCCTGTTGTGTAAGTGGTACCGGTTTACTCCCTGGACCAACAAAACCCGTTACACCTCTTGTATTACGAACAACATACCAAGTATCATCGTTCATAACCATGTGGATAAGAACGTATCCCGGAAACATTTTATGTTCAACAATCACCATAACGCCTTTTTTCTCTTCTTCGACTTTTTCCATAGGAATAACAACATCAAGAATTTCTTCATCAAGATTTCTATTCAAGGCAGTGCTTTTAATACTGTCTTTTACTTTATTCTCATATCCAGAATAAGTATGCACAGCATACCATTTCGCTTCAGCCATACTAAAGACCTTCCCTTTCTACATTGATAGAACGTTGATGCCATAAAGAATCACAAAATCCAAAATAGCAATCAAAATCCCAAAAACAACTGCAGTTGCAACAACAACTAATGATTGTTTGAGCAAAAAGTCTTTTGCAGGCCATGAAATTTTTTTGAACTCAGCTTTAATGCTTTTAAAAAAGCTAGTTTTCTTTACTGGTTTTTCTGTTTTAGCACTCATTTTAATACCCATACCTTTCTCAAAGTCTGATATCATTATTTAGTTTCTTTGTGTAACGTGTGTGTTTTACAGAATCTACAATATTTCTTTGTTTCCATTCTATCTGGATGAAGTTTCTTTTCTTTTGTTGTATTGTAGTTACGTTGTTTACATTCTGTACATGCTAATGTAATTTTTGTACGCATAGTAATACCTCCAATGTATTTTCATTCTTTTTCAAATTCTAGGCTTAAAATTTTAAGCACAAAAAAAAGGGCTTTTCCCTCTTCATTCAATGACTTTATCACATACACGAGCAAAAGTCAACGAATTTTTAGCATTTTTTCTTATGTTTCTTAGGGTTTTAACAATTAAAATAAATTTTAAATTCACCCAAAAAGAAGACGTACATTTTACGTACGACTTCTTTTCTACTATGTCTTTTACATCTCTTTGATTCCTGTTACAAGCGCTGCCATCCCCTGTAAATCAGATGGGATAATAATCTTTGTTGCTTGGCCATCAGCTGCTTTTTCAAACGCCTCAAGACTCTTAATACGAAGAACAGCTTCATCAGCTCCAGCTTCTTTAATCATACGAATACCATCAGCTTTCGCTTGTTGTACTTTGATAATAGCCTCTGCACTACCTTCAGCTTCTTTGATCATCTTTTCTTTTTCTGCTTCTGCTGCAAGGATTGCTGCAGCCTTTTCTGCTTCTGCTGTTAAGATTGCCGATTCTTTTTTACCTTCTGCTTGAAGGATGCTAGCTCTCTTTTCACCTTCTGCACGTGTTACAGCTTCACGACGCTCACGCTCTGCTTTCATTTGTTTTTCCATTGCGTTTTGGATTTCTGCAGGAGGAATAATATTTTTAAGTTCTACACGATTCACCTTGATGCCCCATGGATCTGTTGCTTCATCAAGAGAAGCTCTCATTTTTGTATTAATCACTTCACGGCTAGTAAGTGTTTGATCTAATTCAATATCACCGATAATATTACGAAGTGTTGTTGCTGTAAGATTCTCAATTGCCATAAGTGGATTTTCTACACCATATGCAAAAAGTTTTGAATCTGTAATCTGGAAAAAAACTACCGTATCGATTCTCATCGTAACGTTATCCTTTGTGATTACTGGCTGTGGTGCAAAATCTACAACTTGCTCTTTTAGGTTTACTCTCTTTGCTACTCTATCAAGAATAGGCATTTTAAAATGAAAACCAACACCCCATGTATCTTGATAAGCTCCAAGTCTTTCTACTACACACGCTTGTGCCTGTGGCACGATTTTGATACATGAAACCAAAATCACCAAAACGATAACTACTAATCCTATTGCTACTATTCCCATACTAAATACCTTACCTTTCTACTGTGCTTCCACTTTTTCTACGATTAGCTTTACGCCTCGCACTTCACGAATCACTGCTACGCTTCCTTCTTCTAGCTCAATACCATCTGTAAGTGTTCTCGCCGTCCATTCCATTCCTTCTAGGGATACCTTTCCCATAGCTTGAATATTTGATACCTTTTGGAGCACGATAACTTTTTTACCAATCACACTATGCACGTTTGTCTGTGTGACTTTCGTGTTAAACTTCTCAAGTGCCATTTTCCTAGCTCCAAGCAGCGCCACTACAGATACCACAACAAATAATACAATTTGTAGCCACATAGGACCATTAAGTGCAGATACAATTAATGCGACAAGTGCTCCTAATGCAAACCATATCGTAACTAATCCAAGTGTTGCTATCTCAGCTGCCAAGCATAGAACAAGGATAATAAACCAAATATAAATTACTGGCATATTTCCTACCTCCTTTCTCGATAAATATATAATAACATATTTTGTGAATAAATATCTATAACATGCTGTAAACGACATGTTATATGTTGTAAACTGCATTAGAGGTATAATAAAATCTTTACCCTAAATATTTGTTCAATATATTCTATTTCCATAATACCGTCATATTTATGCAAGACATCTCTTACAGAATCAAGTCCTAGCCCATGCTCTAACTTATCCACTTTGCGCGAATGCATTTTATTGTTTTTCGTTAATACAACTCCATCGAAAGAATTGCTAATCACAATCCACAATCTACCTTTTGAATAATTCATAGAAACATCTAACTCTGCATCCTCTGGCTTTGTTTGTATCCCCTCGATAGCATTATCTAACAAATTTCCCAAAATCACAGCCATATCTAGTGCTTCTACTTCTATATCCTTCGGTATATAAAGCTCCGTCGTAATACTTACACCATTTTTCTCTGCCTGCGCAAGTTTGAAATTCAAAATGCTATCCACAACGCTATTTCCAGTTGCTGAATACTCTCTGGCCGTAAAACACGCATCAATCATTTTAGAAATATGCAAACTAGCTTCTTTGCTTTGCCCAGCCTTTTCTAACTCATAAATCGGTGCAAGTTTATTTTTAAGGTCATGCTTTAATTTACGAGTATCTTGTAGTAGATCTGTCATCATCATGAGCTGATGATCATAATATTTGTGCTGTTCTTGTGTTAATAGCTCTTCTAAAAAAGATTTCATCGTCTTTAGTAGCTGTTCATACAAATAAAATGTACTCACATTAATCATAAAAATACAAGAAAGACTTGCGAGCACCCAAAAGCTAGAAATCGATTCTCTAGAAAGCAATGAAAGTAATAACACAATCGTACTAGTTGGTATCACCAATAGACCAAACCAATAAAATTTAGGTACTTTAAATTCTTGTTTCATCTTATATAAGCTATATACAATCTGTACAAATGCATAAGACATCATACGTACAAGCACGCAAGATAAAATCATATTATCCTTTGCAGAGATATTTGGATTTACAACCATATACTGCGAAATAATCACAACCGCGACTTCTATTGCAACAAGCGAAAAATACATAATCGCAATCGCAAGTTTACCGTAATGAAAGCCACTCAAATACGAAAAAGATAGTATGCATAGCAACATAAAATTTGTCACAAGCATCACCACTGGTTCTTCTATAAACAAGCAAGAAATACTTGAAACTAAAAAATATGTCATATATGCAAAAACTTCGTATTTTCTAGAAACTGTTCCATCTCTACAAAACACCTTAAAGTATTTTCGTATGATAATCGTAGCCATCAAATTCCCCAAAACAAAGGCTATTTGGTAATCATTCAAATCGTCACACCCCCTTCATTATGCATTGTCCATTTGAATAGCACGTATCACCTGTCTTTTTGTTCGACTAATCGGGATATACATCCCATTTGACATCAGCACTTCGTTAAATTTAAATTTTCTAGTGTGTTCTTCATTAATCAAGTAAGAACGATGAATACGCAAGAAAGAAAAATCTCTTACTGACTGTGTAACATCCTCTAACGTATCATAAAAGGTATCTTCACCATTTGTGTGAATTATTTTAATTTCTCTATTAAACGATTCGAAATAAATAATATCTCTCATAGGTATCTTATAGCTTTCTTTTCCTTTTTTATAAACAAAATATTGATTCACGCTTCCCATTCTAGATAATGCTAATTCAAGATCTGACACAACAGCTTCATAGGTAATCGGCTTAGGTATGAAATGAAGTGGCTGAACGTCAAAAAGTTGCCTGTCATATTCATTTCTTGCAGAAACATAGACGATTTGTGTTGTGTGGTTTTGAAGCACTTTCCTAATATATTTTCCGACTTCAACACCATTCATCTCCCCCATTTCTATATCAAGAAAAACAAGATCGAAGGTATTTCCTAACGCAATATATTTGGTAAGGGACTCACCCGAATAAAAGATTTCTACATAAGCTTTCCGACAAAGCTTAGCAGCATGCTCAAGCAAAATATTTTCTATTTTTGTACAAATATCTATTTCATCATCACAAATTGCTATTTTTATCATGTACCAAACTCCTTTGCCTTTTTTGTTATTATAACCTTTTTTAAAAGCTGTGCATATACTTGTTGTGAATTGCCATGTAATTGTTGTAAACAGTTACATAAACAAAAAACAGCTAGATAGCAAGGAGCCATCTAGCTGTTTATAATCTTACATAAACTGGTAAATATTGTATATATTAATCACAATCATAACTACCATTAAACCTATGAATAGTTTATCAACAGTATCTTCTTCTATATTATCATTCAACGCACGACCACACTTACCGCCCATAATACCACCGATAACCATAAGTACTAACATCGCAATCGAGAATGCCGGAACCGTATTGGTAACAACTGTAGCAATCAAACTTGTAAGCTGTGAAAAGAAAATCAAATAAAGTGATGTTTCTGCCGCCGCCTTCATTCTCATTGAGAAAAAGAAGAATAATACCACCAAATTGATAGGACCACCACCTATGCCCAAAAAAGCAGACATAAGGCCTAGCAACACTCCAATAATCAAACACCAAAATTGGTTTCTCAAATGATATGTATTGATCTTATCTTTATATATAGTATAGAGTAGCGTACCAACCGTTACGAGTGTCAAACAAGCTGCTTGGATAGCACCAATCCTATTCGGATCCGAACTAAGCGATTGAATAAAGGAATACATCCATTTTCCAATAAGTCCACCTACTGCTGCTCCAACTGCTAATGGAATACAAACATGGTTATCAATATTTGTCGTCCCACTTTTCTTTATGCGATATACAGAGTACGTCGTCATCGATAAAACAGTACATCCAGACAAAAAACTAATCGTATCTACATCTAAGATACCAAATGTATCTAGCAGCGGTTTAATAATAACACCTCCACCAATACCACAAATCGCACCAATAATAGATGCACCAAAGCAAATCACAAAAAACAATAAATTAATCAACATATCTCCTCACCCTTTCATATACCCTCTAAAATAGTATAATTATTGGTGAATTACTTGTCAATGAGATTCCTATTTTTTCTTTGGAAGGGATGATTTAATCAACCCGGGAGTTTGACACTTACTTTTTTTAAAGAATTAAAGGAATCCTTATTTTAAGCCATTTTCGGCTTCTTTTTTTGTCAAATTTTATGATTTTATGCGTGCTATTTTGTGCCATTTGTGTTA
>JAWXVC010000013.1:0-77505 GCA_044425805.1 Lachnospiraceae bacterium
TGTGGATATAAAGTTTTTGGTCGTACTTAAATTTTACCACAAATCAGTGAGGAGTTGTTTGTTTTTAATTAAAAAAAAGCCTTATAAAATGGGGCTTGTGGCGTTTCGCAAACGCCTATAGCATTGTATACATTGAGAGGTATGTTTACAAGTCATGAAATATTTATGATTTACTATGCTTTGGTTACATTTAGTATACATTTTTTTGTTTTGGTATTTATAAATAATACTATAAGTAGTAGATATTTTTTGTTGGCATATATTTTTATACTCCCATTAATTGCATTATATTTTGAAGCAAGTCAGTGTATATTAGATAAATCTGTACTTTCTATTTTTTTGTTGATATATTTGAGTGTTTGTAGTTTATATACATTGAAAGAGATAGCAAATTCGGAGCAAAATGATACAAGGATGGATTTAGCAGAAGAGCTGGAGAATTTAGGGTATGAATTTGGGTATGCTACTTTTTGGAATGCGAATATTATGACGGAATTAACAAATGGGAAAATTGAAATGGCGAACCTAGTTTCTGTATCTAATTTGAGCTATATGTTCTGGGGAAGTAAGAAAGAAAATTATACAGAAATCGAGGGGATGGTATTTCTTATTGTGTCTAACTCTGAGAAAGAAGCTTTAAAAGCAAATACGATTGCAGAAAATCAGCCAGTTATATACGAAAATGATGGATATATTGTATATCATTTTGATTGTCAGGATGATTTCTTAGCATATCAAAATTAGATATATTTTATAGCGTTCAGAATGGAAAGCAAATTAACACTACTAATTACATTCTATGCATTCCTTTTAAGAGAAGAAAATAATAGGAAGTGGATGCATAGAATGTCGTTGATATTATTTGAAAAAGGGGGAGTGAGATGATAAAGGTTTTGGGTGTCTCACAAAAATCGTATGTTACATTTTTTAGTACTAACTAATTTTATACTTTTATTAGTGATTTCCTATTTGTTTTTGGAGGATAAGGAAGTTTTAAAGCTATTGTCATTAGCAGTAGCTTTCTTTTTCATTGAATATGTAGTAGTAAGTGGATTGTCTTTCTTGGTAGACAGCTTTCAATTTATATCAGTAATGTCCACGTGTACAGCAATTACGTTAGTTTATTTAATCTTTCACACCTTCCTACTATGGAAGAAGCATATCCAGATAAAGGGGAATCTTAGGTGTGAATTTTTATTGTTGATTATATTAATTGTATCGCTTCCATTTATATATGGACAAAGTGAACTTTATCACTTGGCGCAAGACCAAGGTGTATATCAAGCAACGGCGATTACGATGATTAATGGAGATACGTCTGTTCAATATGATTTTTCAGAATACAATTTGATTGAAAGTGATGAGGATAAGGCTACCTACCGAGAAATGGCACAAATTACTTTGCTGGGTTACTATCCTATGAATACAGCATATCCTACAGTAGAAGACGAGGATGTTTTAAGTGATGTATCTGGTATTTTTCATGGAATACAAACCTTTCCAGCTATCTTAGCATTATGGGGGAGTTTATTTGGAATAGCAGCCATGATGCGTATACATACTATTTTCTATTTTGCAGCGATTGTTCTGACCTACTATGCGATTAAATCCTTTACGAAGAGCAAGTGGATACAGATAACGGCAACGAGTATCTTTGCATTTTCTCCCTTGATTATGTGGCTTGCGAAGACGTCGTATACAGAAATGTTCTTAACATTACTAATTGCATGCTATGTATTCCTTTTAACAGAAGAGAATAATAGGAAGTGGATGCTTGGGCTACCGTTGATGGCGTTTGGATTTTTTCATGTATCCTATTTGGTTATATTACCCATATTTATCCTAAATCATCTGATTCTATTTTTAAAGGAGAAAGATAAGGGGTATTTACAAGCCAATTATCTCGCAGCACTTGCATTAAGTGTAGGATATTATGTGATGTCGATTATATCGCCACAGTATTTCTTTGATAATTGTTCTAGATTATATATTGGCTCTATCATAACACGTGATAATTTTATGCTTTGGATGTATTTTGCTTCAATCTTTATCGTGGTAGTGTCAATACTAGTGAAAAGGTATGCATCAGTTTGTGAGAAAGTGCTAGATTATAAAAAACTTTCGTACTGCATTCCCATTCTTGCTATTGTTTTTCTGGGCTTTATAATTGCATATGCACTGCATTATTCATTTTTCCTAACCCCACAGGATGCGACGCACATGGAAGTTGTACAGCAATATTATGGACTAGGTAAGGAAGGGATCGAATACAGTTCCCTATATGCATTTGCTATTTTGACAGGCTTTTTCGTAGTACCTTGTATTATCTGTATGCTAATATTTGGATTTAAGAAACTTTATGCACATAAGCATTATTTAATCTATGCATTGATGTTTGGATATTTGATATTATTTCAGTGTGCATTTATTCGCAAGGAAGTTTTTTATTACTATTATTATGCTAGATACTTAGGTTTCTATATCCCGATCATATGTATTTGTTGGGTTATATTACTTGAGGTGTATAAGAATAAACTCTTGAAATTTGTAGTTCCAGTCATGTGTATATTAGTATGCTTACGGTATGATGTGAATTTAAGTATGGAACAGGATGATACAGTCGTTGAGTGGGCTACACTAATCGACATAGCTGATATGATAGAAGAAAATTCTGCAATTGTTTCAAATGTAGCGCTTATTAGAGAAATGGGTGTTCCCCTTAGAGCAATGGCTGACGTGGCTCTTTTTCCGATGTTTGATGATTTAGACAGCCAAATGCAAATGCTACAAACTGAGTTTGATCATGTGTATGTTTTGGCGAATGATGGTGGTGAGTGGGATGAGATTGTATTCGAGTTAGAGGAAAACAATCTTACATTAAGATATCAAAATATGAAGACATATTCATGCTATGAAAGATCTTACACTGGAAATGCCATACCAACAGGTGTTACGAAAATAGATGAGTTATATATATTATACGAGTATGCTTCAATAGAGCTAGTGAACGAACTTACAATAGGCTGCGGATATGGTGAAAATATTGAAAAAATGAATTATTATAACTGGAATAATTTTGATGATAAGTATTCATGGACGACGGATCAATCAGGTATTTATTTTGAAGCATACAATATAGAGGATGATGTTGAATTTGAGATGGAGTCTTTTTCTTATGGATATTCAGGAGACACCATGGTGTACCTCAATGGTTACTTGGTTCAAACACTAGAAAATCATGAATTACGGACGGATACATTTGTTATACCGAGTGAATATCTCGATGAGAGCGGGATGCAGTATCTAGAATTTGTTACACCAGATGCTACTACACCAGAGGCAATATATGGGCCAGGGGATACTAGAACCTTGGGGTTGTGTATAAGTTATATTACCTTACGACAGGATTAAAGATGAATATGTAAGAATAGACAAGTGCTCTTGAGAAATCAAAAGAGCACTTGTTTTTATTTGTGTATGAAACGATAGATCAGCTTAGGAACGTAGAGAATTGCTGAACCGATTTTAAAGGTTGGTGAGTGCAAAATGGTTTCTAGATATCTGTTCTTTTCTTGTAGTTCTTGCTGTATGTTGGCAATAGCATCATTTTTCTGCTCTATACATTGATGAAGTTCGTAGAGCTGCGCATGTATATGTTGTAACTCAAGAGTTTTTTCATCTGAACTAATAAGCTCTTTGTAAAGGATGTCTTGTAATAAAATTTGTTCTCTTTCGGTAAGTGTGATTTTTGAAAGCATATCTCCATGAGAATGAATCTGCTTTATTGTATCTAGTATATCAAATCTTATCCATCTTATTATAAAGTCTATTTCATCAGGGTATTTCTGTAAAAAGCCGTATTGATATACAAAATCTAGCATATATATATGTGTGATGATATTTCCACGTACTTTTTCACTAGAAACCATACTTGTTGTTATAGAACCCTCTCTAACCCTCCGTTTATACAGGATCTTTTGACGATGACTTGTACGATCAGAGAGAAACATACTTATAAAGGTGAAGAGCCGATCCTCAAAAAGTATCCCCTCATAAAAATGCAAATCATTAGATAATAGAAAAGCTCTGGAGTAAAATTGAACCCAGACGGTTGACTGATAGTCGCTATGTTTGGTAAATTCAGAAAAGAGAGCGGCTCCCTCATATATATCATTATATTCTTGAGTTCGTCCATTGGTTCGGATGCGTGAAAATAGTTCAGCCAAAGCTTCTGTCTCACAAAAATCTTCAGCATCAAAGTGTAATACATCTAACTGATTCCTCTCAGCCTCCCCATACAAATATTCCATAGCTTCTAGATACAAAATATCATCACTGTCGATAAAATAGACATATTTCCCTTTTGCTAAGTCGATACCAACATTTCTAGCTGCTGAGAGCCCTCTGTTTTCTTGAGATATGATTCGAATCCTTCCATCTTGTTGTGCATATTCTTCTAGAATACTAGGCGATTCATCCGTAGAACCATCGTTTACACAGATGATTTCGATTTCCTGTAAGGTCTGATTGATGACAGAATCCATGCAGTCCCTTAAATAGGGAGCAACATTGTAAACTGGTATGATGATGGATACCTTTGGGGGGATTTTATTCATTAGAGTATTCCTCCATTTGTAGGATTAACGTTTGCTTACAATGTGATTATATCGTTGGTGGTGGTGGGCTGTCAATAAAGGTTGATTGATTTTGGACTGAGGTAGGCATAACGAGATCAGCTAGATATACGTCTTTTGATGGTATTTTCTAGGGAAAGCTGTTATTATACATACAACAAAGCACTGGATAGGAGATACATACCATGATAGCAGTATTACCACTAGTATTTACATTATTATTTATAAACAGCTACCGGAAGAAAGGGCAGTTCATCAAATCCATCGTAGACAGTACGGTGCTATTCACTGGCATTGCATATTTGATGACAGAGGTTTTATCAGCCATCGGGATGTTGACGGATATGCTCGTGAAGGCAGGATGGTTACTAATTGCATTGATGATGGTGATGCACCTTTATAGAAACCGTGTATCTACGCAATCTGCATGGACTACGGCTCAGCAGAAGATTTCATGTTCAAGCCTTATGATGAAGTGTATTGTCATGGCATTTGGCACATGGTATGTGTATTTGATGTACCTAGCTTATGTGACGATTCCGAACAATTGGGATTCGATGACGTATCATTTGCCAAGGGTGATGCATTGGATGCAAAATGAAAGCGTGGGATACTACGCTACGAATATTGACAGGCAAGTAGTAAGCCCAGTTCTAAGTGAATATCTATTATTACACACATATCTTTTGAGTGGTACACAACAGTATGTGAATTTGATACAGAATCTTTCTTTTATTATTAGCGCTGTCGTGATATATGGGATAGCAAAGAAGCTTGGAGCAAGAAGCCGCAGTGCATTTATTGCGCCATTTGTATTTTTGACAGTGCCAATGGCAATAGCACAATCTTTTTCTACGCAGACTGATTTGTTAGCGGCATTGTACTTGATTTTATTTTCCTATTATCTCATAGATTTCTTGAAATGTAAGAAGCTTATCTGGGATAAAGATAAGGTGGCAGAATGTGGGAAAATGGCTGCATGCGTTGCGTTTGCATACTTAACCAAACAAACAGTGTGTATTGTTATTTTGTTGTTCTTAATAGCGCTTGTTGTGGTAAGGGTTTGGAAAAGAGATAAACCAGTGATCTTGATACAGTTCACATTATTGTCGGCGATTGTGATGATTTCACTTGCTTTACCAGGATTTATACGCAATTACCAAACCTATGGGAGTGTCCTGCTGCAAGAAGGTACACATACTGTCACGCTAGATAGTTATGAGCCCAAATTAGTATTAGTGAATACATATAAGAATGTTGTTTGCAATTATGTGATAGAGTATATACCTCAGATGGAACAGATGCTAGAAAACACAGGATACACATTAGCAGAGGAACTAGAGGTGGATTTAGATGATGCAGCGATTACATCGACAAATTTTTATGTCTACTCAGGGTCATACCACCATGATCTAGTAGTTAGCTTTGGCATAAATTATATGATGCTGTTTGTCCTAGGATTACTTTTTGTTTACAAAAAACAATACAAGAAGAAGGGATTACTAGTATTATTTGCAGGTGTAAGTGTTTTTTCTTTTATTTTTCTCTGTATGATGATCAGGTGGTCACCGTGGATGATTCGCTACATGATCGGCATCTATGGCATTTACGCAGCCGTAATCGCAGCCACCATCGACCCACTTTTGAAGAAAAACATCGGTAAAATCTTCCTTCTAGCAGTGATTGCACTATCCCTTTTCGAAGGCGCACAGGCTTATGAATACAATATTGCAGTTGCTGATTACTCTGCTACCACAGACGACCCCAATGACCTTTATTTCTTCGTGCGACCAGAGAGCACAGCCTATACACAGATTTGTGACTACATCTTAGAGGGCGACGTTGATGAACTCGGAATCATCCTAGGCATTGATACCTATGAATATCCACTATGGACAGGCCTTGCACAGGACCTACCCACCATCAAACATATCAATGTTACATCACAACCTCTATCTGCCTACGAAGACCCAGACTACGTCCCAGACATGATCGTTGATATCTATACCAATAACTACCAACTCTACGACCAGATCACCTACAATGGACACACCTACGTATGCGAACTTGTAAATGAAGTTGGATACGTACTAACATTAATAACAGAATAAATACAAATGTAGACTAGATATAGTCAGTTTAGCAAAACTGAATAAATTCATGATATTTGGCATGAAAAAGAACAAAAATGTTGGTAAAACTAAATGTAAGAAAGTTGCGTGTGACAAATCGACCTCGAAAGGCATAACTATTATATAGGGATATTTCAAAAATCGACATCCTTATAGAAAGAGGTTATAAATATGACAGACTACCGAGCAAACAGAACCTACAAAGATAGCTTGTTTCGCATGCTTTTTTCGGACAAGCACGAGATGCTAAGCCTTTACAATGCCATCTCAGGCAGAAACTATGACAATCCAGATGATATCGAATTTAACACACTGCAGGATGTAATTTACATTTCTGTAAAAAATGACATATCCTTTGTTATTAGAGATTACCAATCGCTGTATGAGCATCAATCAACGAACAACGGCAACATGCCACTGCGAAACTTGCTTTATATTGCAAATATTTATTCAAAGAGGACAGTGGATGAAAATCTGTATGGAAGCAAAACAGTTGAGTTACCAACCCCGCAATTTGTTGTATTCTATAATGGCCTACAACCAATGCCTGAGCGTAGTATCCAAAAACTTTCCGATGCATTTATACATAATAATGGACCAGACGATATACAACTAGAATTAAATGTGCTAGTATTAAACGTAAATGAAGGATATAACAAAGAGCTTATGGAACAGTGCAAGAGGTTGAGGGAATATACGTACTACGTAGCAGCATTTAGAAGATATTCAGTAGAATATGATATCGAAACAGCAACTGAAATGGCTATTGAAGAATGTATTACTAACGATATTCTTGCAGATTTTCTAAGACACCACAAGGCGGAGGTGAAAATGGTAAGCATATTAGAATATGATGCAGAAAAACATTTGGCGTTTGAAAGAGCAGAGGGCAAAGCAGAGGGCAAAGCCTTAGGTACTACTGAAAAAGAAATTGCTATAGTGCGTAACATGCACCTCAAATTAAGTGTTGAGGAAATAGCAGAAATTTTGGCATGTGAAGTAGCATATGTAGAAAAGGTAATAAACCTCATTGAAGCCCATCCTACAGAATCGGATGAAGAGTTAGCAAATCGATTGTTAGCACAATAGCAACACCACAAACCCATAAAACCGTGAATTCCATTGGAGTTCACGGTTTTCCTTTCCCTAGACGATATACAATTCCCTTCACATATGGTAAAATTAAATACAAATAGGCATAAATTTGGATATAATATATAGGTAGACCCTTGTCTAAACATCTATACATAGCTTTAAAGAGGTACTTAGCGAGCCGTCGGCACTTAAATACTAAGGAAATGCTATGCATGACGCAGTATTTTATGTACCGCTACGGTGAGGTGTAGTGCAAACGTACCTCTTAAGCTATGTATAGATGTTTAGACAAAGAAATAACTATAATTTAAATTAAGGAGCGGCAATATGATTAAGGCATTGAGTAATGGAACCAGCATTCCGATGGTGGGCTTTGGAGTATTTAAAACGTCAGACGGCGAAGAGGCAGTGAACGCAGTAAAGTGGGCACTAGAGGCTGGATATAGACATATTGATACAGCGTATAGCTATGGCAATGAAGGCAGTGTGGGAATTGGCATGCAGGAAAGCGGTGTGGCAAGAGATGACATTTTCCTTACGACGAAGCTATGGAATAAGGCTGTTCGTGAGAGAAAGACGAGAGCGTATTTCGAGGAATCTCTTGAGAAATTGCAGACAGATTACGTAGATTTGCTTTTGATTCACTGGCCAGTGGATGGCAAGGAAGAAGCTTGGAAGGTGATGGAAGAGCTATATGCAGAGGGGAAAGTAAAGGTGATTGGCGTGAGTAATTTCCACAAATCTCATTATGATGAGTTGATGGAGGTGGCGACGATTAAGCCTATGGTGAACCAGATTGAGTCCAATCCTACCTTTAATAATCAAACTTTGATCGATGCGAATATGGATATGGACATCGTGGTAGAAGCTTGGAGTCCACTCGGTGGCAATGGTACAAGCTTGTTGAAGAATGAAACACTATGTGCGATTGCAGGCAAATATAACAAGTCGGTAGCTCAAGTGATTATCCGTTGGAATTTACAAAGAGGCGTAGTAGTATTACCAAAATCAGCGAATAAAACGCGCATTGCGCAGAATCTAGATGTATTTGATTTTACCTTATCAAGGGAGGATATGGATGCGATAATGCAGATAGAGACAGGGGTTCGTTCTGGTTCGGATCCGGATAACTTTAACTTTTAACAATTAAGATAAGAGGCGGTCATGATTTTACAAAAAAAGATACCAAAAGATTTTTATAAGCTTTTTAGAACGCAAAACATGCAGTATTACATGATTTTTTTAGTCGCATTATACGAAGAAAATATGAAAACTTATATGTCACTTGGGCTCACCGATGTGGAGTGCAGAGGCATTATTAGTGATGCCATGGCGCATTTAACCATGGAATGGGCGATTGAAGTGGATGAAGATGAGGAAGTGGTAGAAGGTGAGGATGCAAGGTTTGCAGCAGCGTCACCTACAGGCATCTTGAAAAAGCTTGAGCTCTGGGGTTGGCTCAAAAAAGACTTTGATGACAAGCTAAACCGCTATGTGTACTCATTTCCAGAGTATAGTCAGCTATATGTGGAGCTGTTTGGTCATTTGCAACAAGAGGACGACAGTAAGGAAAGAGAGAGCATTTTAGCAATTTACAGTGCACTTTATACCTATTCAACGGACCGTGATAAGAATAATGATATGCTGAAAAATGCGATGCGCACCTGCAGAAATCTAAGCCAACTTTTGACGAATATGCAAGATGGTGTGAGAGGTTATTTTGAGGAATTAGCGAAGCAAAAAGACTTTATTGGTATCCAAGAAGTACTTGTCGATGAGATTAATAACAGCGACAGCCAGAAATATGCTATCTTAACTACAACAGATAGTTTTTATAGATACAAAGAAGCCATCAAGGAGCTTATGAACAACATCCTTATCGAAAATGATATCTACAAGAGCAAGCTTGTGCAAGAGCACCTATGCTATGAAGAGGGGACGATGCAGTACATTCGCACCAAGCAGATGCTAGAGATTAGCGAGGATGCGGGGCGCTTGGTTTATTTATTAGAGCGCGAGTTTGACCTTATGGAACAAAAATACAAAAAGCTTATCGAACAAAAATCAATCTTTGCCAAGAGAGCACTCGCTAGGATTCATTATATACTACAAGAGGGTTCGAACAAAGAAGACTACATGATGCAGTGGATTCATGTCCTAAATCAAAGCGACAATCCAGAAGAAATCCTCGAAAAAACAAGAGAGAAAATGTACATCACGAGCCAATATAAATTCATTTCGGATCAGAGCTTTAGTAATAGAAAGGCACAAGTGGAAGCAGTTTTCGCACCGGAGGCAATCAACAAATCAGTTGAGAGTGAGGAGTCGGTAGAGGCATTTGTACCAAAGCCGCTCTATAGCAGAAGACAGCTACGCAGCTTTAAGGAAAAGAACACGGTGGATGGCAAGTTTGTGACATCACTCGAGACCGTTCAGAGCATGCAGGACTTAGAAAAACTGCTCTTTTTGTGGCAAGAGGCAACAGAGAATCTAAACGAGAGCAAGCAAGTTGAGCTAGGTGAAGAGTTTACAAACGAAGCTGGAATGGCATTTACGAAGCTTACGATTTTTGATTAAAGGAGAGCAATTATGTTAAGAGAATTAGAAGAATTATCTCCACAGGAAGTGGACCAAATCAAAAAAGTGATACAGGATTTGTTTAGAAGCACCTGTATTTTACAGATGAAATGTGATGCAGATACGTTGGTACAAAGAGACAATATTAGGTATCAGCACTGCATGAAATATCGTGAATTTATTGCAGATTATCTCGAGCTTATGGGGTGTGAGTTGATATATGATTCACAAGAGCAGCTCTTTCGAATCGTTGGAGAGGGTGCTCTGATAGAGAAAATGAGTCTACTTACGACGAGATTAGTCGTATTGATGAAGCTTATTTATCATGACAAAATCATGGGTGAAGGGTTACACGCGACTGTCACAACGCTTGAGGAAATCCGCCAGTATGGAACAGATACGCATTTGCTCACAAGAAAATTAACGGAGCAGGAGTGGCAAGAGGCACTTGTCCTTATGCGTACGCATCAGATGGTCACGTTTGCAGGAGCAGCGGCAAACCTTGAGGATGATTCGCCGATTTATATTTATGGAACTGTCAATATATTCTGTAACACGGTATCTCTAGGAGAACTTGTAGAGTACTATAAGGTGTCAGCAGAGCAGGATGTAGATACTGGTGTGGAGGGGCAATATGAAGCAGTCGAAGAAGATCTTTACTAGACTTTGTTTGAATAATTGGGGTGGTATCACCCATCAAATCATCGAATTTCATGAATCTGTAAACCTCTTTAGCGGTAAAAGTGGCTCTGGTAAATCTACAGTTATGGATGCGATTCAGGTTATTTTATATGGTAGTTTTTCACCGAATTTTTTGAACAAGGCAGCGGATGATGCAAAAAACAAAAGAAGTGTTTTAAGCTATCTTAGAGGTGAGCAAAAGGATGGTTCTGCCAATCGTGATGGCAAGGATTTTTGCTCTACTATAGTACTCGAAATATTAGATACAGCAACGCACATTACGACTTGTGTGGGTTTTTCTTTTGAGGTGCGTAAAACGGATTCAGAGCTCAAACGCTTTCAATATTTCAGCCATTCTGGTACGATGCCAGAGGGGTTATATCTAAACGAAGATGGTATACCATTTACAGGCAAGGAAGTGAGAAAGCTTGTGGAAGAACGTGCTAAATCTTCAGATAATAGAGGGAAAAGTGATGTTAATCGCATCTACCCATCCAAGGAAGCTTACTTAAATGTACTCTATGATTCGATATTAGGTTATATTGATGGCAACCGTTTTGTAACAATGGAAAAGAGCGCTATCGCATTGAAAATGACCAATGGTACGGCACAATTTATTCGCGATTACATGTTTCCAAAGAGCACGGGGGACACGATTCAGCGTATTAGCGAACAGCTCGGTGCTTATCAAGAAATCAAAAATCGTATTGAAGACTTGAAAAAACGCATTGATGCACTTACAGAAGTGAAAATCGTAGGACGTAATATCGTAGGCTTTGAGGTAGAAAAGTTACAGGCTCAGAGAACAATTCTTTGTATGGATATCGAAAACGCACGCCAGAAAATCAAAGAAAAAAGCGATACTATCCTTCAAATCACAGAGCAAATCAAGATGTACGATACCAATTTTAAGGAGCTTACAGAAGAAAGAAGTGTTTTAGAAGACGAGCTTATTGAGGTTTCGGCAGCATTAAAAGCAAGTGATCTTGGCGCGAAGATTCAGGCACTTGAAGAACTTGAAAAAAGAGCAACGCTACTTTCAAATGATTACAATCAGTGGAATCGCATTGTAAAAGAGTTACACAAATGGGAAGAGGATGACCTAGTAAGAGATTACGTGAGCAATCCTATGCTCAATAGATTGACCGAATTTTATAAGGGGAATGTTTCCCTAGAGGCATGTGATACACTTAGAAATAACATTGTAGACACCAAAAAGGACTTAGAAGTTGAATTCGATGATTACAATGAGCAACGAAAAGAAGTGCTAGGTAATTTAAATGAAATGAAAGCACTTGTTGATGATATCACGCATGATAGAAAACCATATCCAGATAGCGTGAAAAAGGCTAGGGCAGCACTTGCAGGAAAGCTCAGCGACCAATATGGTAGAAGTATTCATGTACACGTGTTCGCAGATCTCTTTGATATCAAGGATGAATCGTGGAAAAATGCCATCGAAGGTAGATTAGGTAGACTCAAACTTTCTTTGATTACCGAACCACAATATGCGCATGATGCAGCAGTGGCCTTTAAGACTATGAAGCAGTTTGAAAATGTAGAGTTGATTCATGCAAAAGCTATTATGAATAAACAGCCACAGGCAGATGAAAAGTCGCTTTATGAGGCGGTGCAAGCGGAGGCGTCCTATGTGGATGCATGCTTAAAGCACTATCTTGGACGTGTCATCAAGTGTGATTGTGTAGATGATCTTGAAAAGGTGAGAGATGGTGTTACAAGAGATTGTTACGCATATAGCAACTTTATTTTCCGTCATTTCAAAGAAAAAGACTATACGACATTTGCATGTATTGGTACGAAGGTATCTAAGGCAAAGCTCAAGGAATATCAAGAAAAGCTAACGAGTTTACAAGAAGAATATGCTGAGCTTAGTAAGATTGTAGAGGCTCTAAAGCAGGCTAGAAGCTTTGAAGGCTTACAGCAAGATTCCGACTACCTAAAACAACTTTCTAGCGCACAAGATGAGCTTGAAAAAGTGGTTGTACAAAAGGGCAAGCTAGAGCTAGAGATTCGTGAACTACGTGAAGGAACCTTTAGACAGCTAGAGGAAAAGGAAAAAGAACTCAAGCAAGAGCGTAAGCTAGTAGATGCGAAGATTACGGAGAATAATACCTATCTATCACAAAGCATCACAACCAAAACGCAGTTTGAAAATGATATCAAATTTATCAATACAGCGCTAGAAAAAGACTTGATGTCTTATATTCCGGATGAAGCATTAGAGGAAAAAGTTCGCATAGAATACCTTCCTCAGTACTTTGCAAAAAGACGTACTCTAGAAAAGGCGATTACAGATATCGATACGAAAATGGAAGCAGAGCAAGAAATTCTATTCAAGGTTCGAAACAATTATATTCGAGAATATCCAAACTGTGGATTTAGTGGTGCGGAAAAATCAAATGAAAAATATGAGACGCTATTAGCACAGTACGAGAGTGATTATGAGGAAAAATACTTAAGGGAATTTGAAAAACAAGCGAAGCTTATCAAACAAACCCTTAGAGATAACGTACTTGCGACCATTCATGGAGATATCAAAGCGGCGAGACGTCATACTTATGAGATCAATCGCTTATTGCGTGAAACGAACTTTTCCGACAGTACCTATCAGATCAAAATCGAACCTGCAAAAGATGAAAACGGGCAGTTCTATGAGATGCTTATGGCAGAGGAACTCGATAGCAAGAATATTGATAATGGGGGCATCACAGGCCAGCTAAGCTTTGGCGAGGCTACGTTCTATGAGAAATACGAAACGAAGATTAATCAGCTCATTGAGAAATTCATGCCAGCTTCTAGTGATGATAAATTCGCAGAACAAAAGCAAAAGGAAATGGAATACTATAGTGATTACAGAAATTACCTTTGCTTTACGATGTATGAACAAGTAACAGATGAAGCGGGCATCGTGATTCGTGAAAATTACGTAGATGATATGGCAGGTAAGGACTCAGGTGGTGAAGGGCAAAATCCAAAATACGTAGCACTGCTTGCAGGATTTGCTATGCTTTATATGCAACAAACGAACAGGGATTCAAAGATCAAGCTTGTGCTTTTAGATGAAGCTTTTTCGAAAATGGATCAAGAAAGAAGCGCAGTTTGTCTCAAATACGCACGCAAAATGAACCTCCAGCTCATCGTTTGTGTACCAGATGAACGTTTGCAGTCTTTGATTCGAAACGTAGACTCGGTATATGGTTTTAGACGTTTCCAAAACCGCATACATATGATGCACATCGATAAAGGGGATTATTTACAGCAATTAGAAGGAGAAGACGAACAATAACATGTCAGAAGAATTACAAAAATCACACAAAAGACGTGTGAGATATAGTGGAACCCATCCGAAGAAATTTAGTGAAAAATACAAAGAACATCAGCCTGAAAAATATGCTGATACCATAGAAAAGGTGAAGAGTAAAGGCAGTACGCCAGCAGGTATGCATATTTCGATTTGTGTCAATGAAATCATTGAATTTCTTGATATAAAACCTGGTGAAAAAGGCCTAGATGTCACGCTAGGATATGGTGGACACTCAACAGAAATGCTAAAATGTCTAAAAGGGGAAGGACATTTATATGGTCTTGACATTGACCCAATCGAAATCGTCAAAACGACCAAAAGATTAGAAGAGAGAGGTTTTGGGGCAGATATTTTCACGAGTATTTTAACAAACTTCAGTGAGATAGATGCAGTAGCGAAAGAACATGGACCATTTGATTTCGTTCTTGCAGACTTAGGTCTTTCTTCTATGCAAATCGATAATCCAGAACGCGGATTTTCTTACAAGACACAAGGCCTACTCGACATGCGCTTAAACCCTACAAAGGGTATCTCTGCTGCCGAAAGACTTCGTGACATCTCGATTAGTGAACTAGAGGGTATGCTCGTGGAAAATGCAGACGAACCTTACGCAGAAGAGATTGCAAAAGCCATTGTCTACCATAGAAAGAACGGTGGAAAGCTAGAAACGACAACAGACCTACGTGCCGTTATCGAAAAAACTTTGGATTTTCTTCCAAAGCAAGATAAGGATAAGATGATAAAAAAATCCTGCCAGCGTGTATTCCAAGCCATCAGGATTGACGTAAATAGTGAATTCGAAGTGCTAGAAGCACTCCTTGAAAAACTGCCAGACGTGCTAGCTCCAGGTGGAAGAATCGCTATACTCACCTTCCACTCAGGTGAAGATAGACTCGTCAAAAAGTCTTTTAAAGAATTTAAGAAAATGGGCCTTTATGAAGAAGTTGCAGACGACGTCATCCGCCCATCGGCAGAAGAATGCCGCATGAACGGACGCGCTAGCTGTACCAAAATGCGCTGGGCTAAAAAGGCATAGACCCAATAAAATCCATAATCGCATCTACGGCGATCTCTTGCTGCTCTTCCCATGAAATAGTAGCATCGGGGTCGCCTTTTTGCTTGCCATAATTACCAAACTGTGCATGATTCCCACCTTCGATAATCACAATATTCTCTGTATAATCAATGCTCTCCTCGAGGTTAGAATTAAAGGTTCCATAAACCGTAAGCGCCTTGCTAGGTGGATAAGTGCCATACACATATGCCCCAAGAAGTATCAAACCATCGATTGCATCCTCGTGCTCAGAGGCATAACTACTCGCCATACCACCACCTAGAGAATGCCCTGCTATGTACCAACTATCAACACCATCCACACGCTCAAACACATCATCCGCAGCATTCACATTAAAAAATGCCATGTGAAACGGCATATCAATCAACACACACGTTATCCCCTCATCCGCCAACTTATCAAGAATCGGAAGATACGCAATCGTCTCAACCTTCGCACCAGGATAAAAAACAATCCCGACACCACTAGCCACCTCAGGCGTAAGGATAATCATATCATCCACTACTGAAATCCCCTCACCACCCTCATATAAACTCATAGCCACCTCATCTGCCTTATAATAAACACTAAGATAAATGAAAAATCCGGCTACACATACCGCCAAAACCCCACCAACTGCAATAAGTACCTTCTTTAATACATCATGTTTCTTGAATCTATAAATCCTCACCAAAGCTTACCTCCGTCTCTAAGCACTCTTTATAATCGTGCTTTCTCTTGCTCTATTTTTATGCAAGCATTTGAGAGCCGTCAGTACTAGAATCCCCTGCATGCTCTCTATGCAAGGGATTTATACGTACTGCTACGTGCGAACTATAGCGCAAGCGGCTTGCCTAAAGTAATATATAAAACTGATACAATGCCATAATCTAAATAAAACTTTAAAATCAACTTATACTAAAAAGTATATGCTAAGAGCAGCAGAAAACATGATTACAAAACCGGAGATCATCCAAAAGAGGGCTTTAGAGTAACCCTTTGGTGTGATATGCCCTAGTTCGTCGAGCCTCTTGATGATAGGATGAAGCTTCCAAAAATAAGCTGCAATAGATAAAATCAGTGACACAACCCCAAAAATCTTCGTGAGTTCATTTCCTGTAAATACTATTACAAGCAATAATACAATGAATATAAGCTTCACATTGGCAACCCAATTCGTCATATACTTCGCAAATAAATGAGTTTCTTCTTTCTCCTTTGATGCGCCCCATTCATCGAACACCGCAACCCCATTTCCAAGCTTTGAATCAGGTGCAAAATATAAAATGCAGATGTTACCAGTTTCCATAAGTACAAATAAAAGTATTGCGTAATCTAAAATCGTCATAGTAGTTCCATCCCTTCTGATGTATAAATATTGTTAAGGTGTGATTTTATAAGCTGCAATCGACATAGGTTCAAGCGTTAAGTCTAGCTTTACGCCATCAACAGTTAGGTCACCGACCTCTTGCTTATCAGAAAAATTGCTGACTAGACAAGTCAAACTTCCATCTTCTTGTTTAAATGCAAGCCCCATTTTGTTCATAGAGGTATAAACAACCCTCTTCGAGTTTCTCTTGATACAAGAGCTAGCAAGGCTATAAACATGGAAATCTGGGTTGTAGGTCACTGCGCCTGACTCTTCGTCAATCGTTACGAGGCTGTTTTGCTTCCAACCCCACGTGCTCTCAGCCACTGTATTAAGAATCATATTCCAATAGGTGAACACATCACAACCTGCATTGACGTAATTTACAATACTCATATATAAGACAACTGCTTGCTCCCAAGAATTTTCACCATGGAAACAATTGCTTTCTGTGTGCATAAGCTTAAGCTCTGGATGCGTCATGGCGATATTGTAAAGAGGCTGCATCACACTGTATTGACTACCAATACCAGCGATATACTGCGAAATCTCTGGATCCGCAGTTAAGAAATCACAAGCACTAGCGCCATTTATCGTTCTAAACGTACCTGCGAAAATATCTGTATCAATACCAGATTCTTTGAAATGAGGGTGCAAATATTCTTTGATAAACTTACACATCTGTGCAGCAGGCATCATGCAGCTTGGATAAGCTGGATCTACATCTGGCTCGTTTTGAATATTGAGCCTGTCGATATCAAATCCCTTCTCCTCATATGCACGAATATAAGTAGAAAAATATTTGGCATACGCCTTATAATACCTTGGCTCATCAATCACAGAACCACCATTTCCGTAATACTGATTATCCTTAATCCACGCAGGCGGACTCCAAGGAGAAGCATGTAACTTCATCTCAGGACTGAACTTCCTCGCAAGCTCCATATACGGAATCAAACGCTCCTCATCCCTTGCAAGAGAGAAATGCTCCATCTCAAAATCACCCTTTTCATCATTCAAGCTGTACGCATCTAATGCGAAATCACTCGCGCCTATTGGTAGCCTAAAATAATCTAGCTTCCCTGCAAATAACGCCTCAGCGACACCATCTCTCACACCCTCTGATAAACTAAAAAGCGCCTTGCTTCCAAGCTCACTAAAAGCCCCGCCGATACCTTGCATCGTCTGGAACTCCATCTTCGAATTGATATGTATATGAGCCCCTCTCGTGGGCTGATTTGGTTGATCGCCAATATCACCGCATAACTGAGAGGTCTCCTTGAAATTTACATCACCTGGGAGTGCTAACACCCCTAATTTTTCTAACTTCATGTCTAAATTCCTTTCAATAATAACCATAAATACACTATAAGTCCTTTACGGAACTCCTGTGAGGAATGGGATACCCATTTCCTTGAATATCTGTTGTAATATCTTCTTTGTGCTTCTTTTCTGGCACTGGCTTAGTAGCCTCCCAAACACCATCCGGTATGCATGGAACCTCATCCTTTTTCACCATAATTTTACCTCTTTTCACCCTTCTTTCTACTATAGGTAGTAACAGCAGTTACTATCTATAGTATCGCGAAAAAGTGGGCTTTTATGTATGTGTAGAATGATATTTAGTAATTTAGTATGCTTGATGCTTGGTGTGCTGATATTGTTAGATGGCTCCTTAAAGAACTTTTAAGCAGGTATTTGTGAGCCGTTACTACTTGGATGCACCATGCACAGCATGAGCATCTTAGTAGTGCTACGTGCGAGCTATAGTGCAAACGTGCCTGCAAAAGCTCTATAAGGAGCTATCTAATGGAACAGTATATGGAACATCAAGCATATTAAATTATGATAAGGTTCGCTCTACATATACATAAAAAGCTCCGATGTAGTCGCCATCTGCAAGATAGAAACCTGCATGTAGTCGCTCAATGCTTAAATCGTCCACTTCCACGGTAAAACTAGCCCTTCCATCTACAACTTCGGCTTCATAGGTGTTCTCCCCAAGGGTGAGCTTCGCTGTTTTAATAGCAACTTTGGTAGGATTATAAGCGTGGTAAGGAGCAGGGGTTTTTACTTCTTCACGAGGTAGTTCATCTATGATTTGATCCCAAATCTCACTAGGCCATCTACAAAGCGTAAAGGTATAAGTGCCAACTGCATCAAATGCAATAGCCCATTCCCCGGCAGATTTTTTTGCTGCATGTACTTCGGATTGGCTCCAAGCCACATCACCGAGCACGTCCATAGCATCAAGTCTTGTAGGGTTTTCATGCTCTGAACCAATTAAAATAGGATTGTATGGAAGCATGACATCCACTACACTTTCCCACCAATTTTCGTGTGCTTCACGTAGCTTTGCAACGATTTCTGGATGCTCACTAGCAATGTCATTTCTTTGATTTGGATCCTTTTTAATGGCGTATAATTCAGTACCATTGATGAGTCTATAGTCTTTTGTAAGCACAGCGTTAACCCATTTATCAGGAATAAAAGTACCTTGCTTGAACTGAACAAATTCGATTCTATCTTCAAGTGGAGTGCCATTTACGATGGTGTCACAAACATTGATGCCGTCAAATTCTTTGTCAGTTGGCATCGCTAAATCGCATAAGGAAGCGAAAGTTGGTAACATATCTGTATGCATAATCATTTCATCTACGCTCTTAGAAACGATGTTGCCATTTGGATAGCGGATGATAAATGGAACGCGGTGCCCACCATCATAGTGAGAGCCCTTCATACCACGCATGCCACCGTTGTAGCCAGCAGTGAGGTTGCCCTCTTTGTCGCAGTGAAGTCCACCACTCGTGCCATTGTCAGTCATGAAAATCAAAATAGTATCATCTTCTAAGCCTTCTTCTTGTAAAAAAGTGCGAAGAGAACCAAAGTTTTCATCGATATTTTCAATCATACCATAAAATTCTGGATGAGGGATATCAGGATTATTGCGATATTTTTCAGCATAACGCTCTTCAACAAGATATGGTGAATGAGGAGCATTTGTAGCTACAATTGCAAAGAATGGTTGGTCCTTGTTTTCTTTGATGAATTTCTTCGTACACTCAAACCATACATCTGTACAATAACCGATATATTGTGTAGCTTCCCCGTTGTTAAAATAAGTATCATCAAAATAGTTATTGCCCCAAAAATCAGGTGTTTGACCTACGCCACCACCCTTGTGTGCTACAACTTTTTGGAAGCCTCTATCTTGCGGTCTATATGGATAATTATCACCTAAATGCCATTTTCCGAATAGGCCAGTTGTATATCCGTTGTCTTCAAATAAATTTCCCAGCGTATAAGACTCACGACTTAGAATAGAACGTCCCCAACAAGTAGCCCATACACCATTTCTAAGTGGTCTGCATCCTGTCATAAGTGCTCCTCTAGTAGGTGCGCAAAGTGGTGAAACGTGGAAATCATCTAAGTGTGTTCCATCTTTATAAAATTGGTCGATGTGAGGTGTTTGGATATATGGATTGCCAGTGCATCCTAAATCTCCATAGCCTTGATCGTCAGTAAGTACTAATACTACATTTGGTTTCTTACTCATAAGTGTGAATCCTTTCAACATAAATTATAGTGAACATAGCTTTGATGCAATATATACCTATTGTATACAATAGGTGTGGAAATGACAATGCTTGCCCATAAAAAGGGCAAAACCACCAAAAACAGATTAGTGGTTTTGGTGGTTTTGCATGAAGCAAGTATATATTATTAACATCACAAGTGCGGTGGCAGGGTATGATAGCCAGATACCTGTTATATCAAAAAAATGTGGTAATACAAAAATCAAAATCGGTGAAATCAAAAGACTTTCCATGTATGTAAGGGCGATTGATTTTGTTGTTTGTAGCGTTGCATTTAAATAGGAAAGATTGAACTTGCAAAATGCCATTACAATAAAGGATAATGCATAAACCATAATACCGCTGTTGAAAAAATCTTTACCTGCTTCTGACAATCCAAATGCTTGTCCGATTACAGGAGAGAGTAGTAGAACTGAAATGGAAATAAACAAACCGAAAATCAGAATCAGAATACGGGAAATCTTTGCAGTTTTATGTAAAGAGGAATCATCGCCTACACCACTATAAAAGCTCATCATAGGCTGTGTGCCTTCGCCCACACCTTGCAGCATCGACTGCGCGGGAAAGCTGATATAAGAAATAACAGCATAGCTTGCAACAGCTGCATCGCTTCCGTAAGCAAGACATTGTAGGTTTGTAAACATCAGTGTGACAGATGGCGCAAGAGATACACCAAATCCAGTAATGCCTATTTTTGTAATCTGCTTAATATGTATTAGGTCAAGTCTTGGTTTGAATGAAAGACCAACCTTTTTGATTATAATAGTAATGGCAAGAATCGAAACTACACATTGCGATAAAATCGTTCCGTAGGCAGAACCAGCAATTCCAAGACGTAGTACGATGATTAGGATATAATTGAGTACAATGTTTAAAATGGTTCCACTCATCATACAAAGCATCGCGTGAAAGGGTAATTCATAATTTCTTAGGATTGGAATAGAGGCTGTTCCAATAATTTGGAAGATACAACCACAAATAATAATCATAGCATAAGCCTCAGCTTGTGTATAAACTTCACCGCGTGCCCCAAGCCATGTGAGTAATGTACGGAAGGTGGGGAAGAGCACAGCAAGTGCAGCGATAGCAGTTAAAACTAGTAGCGTAAAGGTGTTTTGGAAGACTTCGGTGCTTTCCGATGTTTTTCCTTGACCTCGCTTGTGCGAGATGAGGACGCTACCTCCGATACCGACACCAGCACCAAGAGCGGTGATGAAAGCGGCGATTGGCCAGGCTATATTGATGGCACTTAGTCCAGTATCTCCAACTGTATTTCCGATGAATAAACCATCGATGACTCCGTATAAACCAAGTAGCATCAAAGAAAATACAGAAGGGATACAATTTTTAATAATATTTTTTAACATGGATTGCTCCTTACTTTTGTAATATAACACATGTATAAAAATAACATAAAATCCGCATTGTTGCTATCTTTTAAATGGGAATGTTCAAAATTCGTTTCATAGACATGTAAAATGCACTATGCTATACTAAATTAAATGAAATATTATTGGAGAAAGAAGGGTTTATCAGGATGATTAGACAAGCGAAAATGATAGAAATCGAAACGATTATGGGGATATATGAAACAGCTAGAGAGTATATGAGAACACACGGAAACCCAACGCAGTGGGGCACAACAGAACCACTTCGTGAATGGATTGTTGATGATATTGAAAAGGGAGACCTTTATGTAATAGAAGAGGAAGGTGAGCTTCACGGTGTATTTTATTTTATTATAGGGAAAGATAAACAATATTCAGTGATTGATGGGGCTTGGCTAAACGACGATACTTACGGAGTGATCCATAGAGTTGCTAGTGATGGTTCGGTTAAGGGATTGGTAAGTCAAGCAGTAGCCTTTTGCTTTACCAAGATAAATAACTTAAGAATCGACACCCATGCAGATAATGTGACGATGCAACGTGCAGTAGAAAGACTAGGCTTTCACAAATGTGGCATCGTATACATGCAAGATAACACCGAACGAATTGCCTACCAAAAGTTACTATAATTATATCATTAATGTAAATAAAAATTGACAAAATGACATATAATGTATAATATTATTTACATAAGGAGAATTAAAATGCCGAAAAAATCTATTGTATTATTACCTGAAACTATTCATATTTTAGAAGAAATGGGTTTACAAATTAAATATGCAAGGCTTAGGAGAAAGATTTCAGCAGAGTTGGTAGCACAAAGAGCTGGGATTAGTAGAGCAACCTTGTGCGCTATAGAAAAAGGAGCACCCTCTGTTGCAATCGGATGCTATGCGGCAGTTCTTCATGCGTTAAATTATATGGATAAAGATTTGTTATTAGTGGCCAAGGATGATGAATTTGGTCGGAAACTGCAAGACCTCGGACTACCTGTAAGAAAGCGTGTCACAAGAAAGGTGAAAAAGTATCATGGAACATGAGAGGATAATATATGTTTATGCTGATTTTCTTCCACATTGTAATGAACTAGTGGGAAAATTATATGTATCAGATACGAGGGGGAGAGAAGGATATTCCTTCGAATATGAATCTGAATGGCTTGAAAATGAATGTACTTTTTTGGATCCAGAATTGCATTTGTATAAAGGAAGGCAGTATGTACAGGGCGATAAGAATATTTTTGGAGTCTTTGCTGATTCTTGTCCAGATAGATGGGGAAGACTGCTTATGAAACGCAGAGAAGCAATCGCTGCAAATAAAAATGGTGAAAAGCCTAAAAAATTACTGGAAAGTGATTTTCTAATAGGTGTATATGATAAGGCGAGAATGGGTGGACTACGATTTAAAATATCGGAAGATGGCGTGTTTTTATCGGATGATAAAGAGTGGGCAACACCACCGTGGACATCGTTACGTAAATTGGAACATGCAACTTCTGCGTTTGAAAATGATGATAGTGCTTTAGAAGAAAAATGGCTGAAACAATTGATTGCACCAGGCTCATCGTTAGGAGGGGCAAGACCGAAAGCTTCTGTTATGGCACCAGACCAATCCTTGTGGATTGCAAAATTTCCATCGAAACATGATGAACAAAATTCTGGTGCATGGGAAATGGTTGTACATGATTTGGCAAAAATGTGCGGAATTGATGTGCCAGAGGCAAGGCTTGAAAAATTCTCAAAATTAGGAAGTACTTATTTGGTAAAGAGATTTGATAGAAAAGGTGAACAGAGGATTCATTTTTCATCAGCTATGACGATGCTTGGAAAGACAGACGGAGCAGGAGCTTATGATGGAAGCAGCTATCTGGAAATAGTATCTTTTTTAAAAGCGAATGGAGCAAGACCAAAAGAGGACTTGCGTGAACTTTGGAAAAGAATTGTATTTAGCATGGCAGTATCAAATACGGATGACCATTTTAGGAATCATGGATTTATACTTTCTGAATCAGGGTGGGTTTTGTCACCAATGTATGATGTGAATCCAGATATTTATGGAGATAATCTTTCTTTGAATGTGAATGAAGATGATTCGAGTATTGATTTTGATTTGGCTATTGAAGCTGCTCCTTATTATGAGGTGTCAAGTGAAGATGCTATGAAAATAGTAGATGACTTGAAGCGAATAGTAAATACATCCTGGCGTGATATTGCAAATAAGTATGGAATTAGTCGAGGAGAAACCGAAAGGATGAAGCCGGCTTTTATGGCTTGTGAAAACCCTACAGTCGCAAAATAAATAAAACAAAAAGGACACATCATCACGATGTGTCCTTAATAAGTTATTTTTAATGTGCTTCTTTTCTGATGAAATAAAGTATGGTATTAAAACCGAGTCCGCCAACTGCGTTACCTAGTGTAACGATAAGAAGTGCGATTACTGCCTTTACAGACCAAGCACCAGCGAGTGTGAAGTAGAACATGTTAGCGATACTATGTTCAAAACCTAATAATAAGAAGAGCATAACACATAAGAATAGTCCTACGTAACCACCAACACTATTCACTGTATCATGAGTGAGCTTATAAGATTCAGCTGCAAGGAACATCATAACACCACAGAGGATGCCGAGGATAAAGATGCTAAGGTAGCCATCGGTTGTTTTCGTGATGGCATAAGCTTCTACGTGTTCCATGATATTTGTAGTAGTAGTCATACGACAATTTGCAACTAAAAGTGCTCCAAAAGAGGCACCAACGAAATTACCTAACCAGATAAATACTACCTGAAGATAGTTTTTATTCTGAACCATGTATCCGACCTTTCCTGTGTACAAATACAAGTCCATCGTGTAAATGGTGAATAAGCCGATGGTGAATAAAAATGCACCAACAGTGTGATCCTCAACGCCAAGGTAAGCCATTGCTCCAAGTGAGATCATAAAGCCTGCAAGAATTGCTTTTAAAATTGTAGATTTTAAGTGTGTCATAATAATCATTAGCCTCTTTCTATGTAATATAGTGATAAGTAATAGCGGTGTTTGTATACGCCTGTCAAATTATAGCATAGCGGAAATGATATTTATATAGAAAAAACAGCCTATATTGTTTTTTTTTTAACACACTTTTTGGAGGATTTTTATAAATTTAGTTCAAGATATAGAAATAGAAAATTTAGTATACAAAAACTAAAACCAAAAACATGGGTAAAAGTATATAAAAGCTACAAAAGAAAATTAGTAATATTCACTAAAGGGTAAAATATACACAAAAAAAGTAGCTCTTTAATTGACGTTGAGATGATGCTGTATTATACTAAATGCATAAATGCTAATTTTTAGTATACTAAAACGAATATAATGTAGAGGAGACAAGATTATGACAAAAATGAGTGCAGCAACAAAAAGAGCAATTGAACGTAATTACTTCCAAAATTCTGATTGGTTTTGTGATTTTAGAGAGTCAAAAGTAACAGGATGTTTCGAAAGAGAAGAAGGTATTCACCGTCGTGACCCTAGTAGTGTTATTTTAGTGGATGGTATTTACTATACATATTATTCAAAATCTTACGGACCACACGTTGGATTTAATACAGGCGATTTAAGTGCGAAGGTTTTCCCTTGGGATTATACAGAAATCTGGTACGCTACATCAAAAGATGGATATCACTGGGAAGAAGGCGGACTTGCAGTTGGACGTGGCGAAGCAGGCGCTTACGATGATAGAAGTGTATTTACACCAGAAGTTATGAAATACAACGGAGATATCTACTTAGTTTATCAAGTAGTAAAAGATCCTTATGTAAATAGAAGCTTTGAATGTATCGCAATTGCAAAAGCTAGCTCTCCAGAAGGTCCTTTCGTAAAATCAGAAGCTCCAATCCTTAGCCCAACAGGCGATGGTGTATGGGATGGCGATGAAGATAACAGATTCCTAGTAAAAGAAAAAGGAAGCTTTGATAGCCACAAAACACATGATCCACTATTATTCCACTTCAATGATAAATTCTACCTATATTACAAAGGTGAACGTATGGGTGAAGAAGTATATATGGGTGGTAGAGAGACAAAATGGGGCGTAGCTATCGCTGATGATATCTGGGGACCATATGTGAGAAGTGAATACAATCCAATCACAAACTCAGGACATGAAACATGCCTATGGCAAACAGAAGGTGGTATCGCAGCATTCCTTAGAACAGATGGTGTTGAAAAGAACACATTACAATTTGCTCCTGATGGAATTAACTTCGAAATCAAATCAGTAATCAAGGGTGGCCCAGAAGCTTGTGGTCCATTTAGAAATGATGGCGATGTTGAACCTTTAGAAGGTATGAGATGGGGATTGTCTCATGAAGTATTCGAAAAATGGGGATACATTATCAGATTCGACCTTGATACATCACAAAGAGATACTTACAAAAAAAGAAATAAATACGAATAATATATAGAAGATACTGCAAAGCGCGTGGGTTATTTGACCCATGCGTGTTGTGGATTACGGAGAAGAACAGCATGTCTGATTTTAACAAAGATTGGAGTTTTACACTCGCGGATGAACCATATGGCCAACTTTTACAAGTGGATGAATCGAACTTCCGTGCAGTAGAGCTTCCTCATGATTACAGTATTGAACAAGGATACAGTAAAGAGCTAGGAGACGGTTGTACAGGATTTGCTCTAGGTGGACTTGGTTGGTACCGTAAGAAGTTTATGACTACGGATGAGATGAAGGATAAGAAAGTCTTTGTTTGTTTCGATGGTATTTATAATCGTTCGAACATTTACTTTAATGAAGAACTAGTAGCTTTTCATCCATTTGGATACTCACCATGCATGATTGATATTACTGAGTTTATGAATAAAGAAGAAAATATCTTGGCTGTTCGCGTAGATCATACAAGATATGCAGATAGTAGATGGTACACAGGTTCTGGTATTTACAGGAAAGTATCATTACATATTTTACCAAAGACTTATATTCCGGTTTGGGGTACGAAGGTTACAACAGAGCTTGATTCTGCAAAAGAAGCAAAGGTTTTTGTTGAAGTTGAACTTCAAAATGAACTTGAAGCAAAAACTGTAGCAGTTAAAACAGCATTTTTTGCACCAAGTGGTGAAAAAGTCGGTGAAGTAGAACAAACTGTTGATTTAGTAAAAGAAGCACATATCAAACAAGAAATTATAATTGAAAACCCAGTACTATGGGGCATTTTCAAAGGAAATCAATATAGCGCAGTTACGACACTTGTAGTAGATGGTGAAGTGATTCAGACCAAAGAAGATAAATTTGGTGTTAGATACTTCCATTTTGATACAAACAAAGGATTTTTCCTAAATGGTAAGAACGAACTGATCAAAGGTGTTTGTTTACACCATGATGCAGGTCTTGTAGGTTCGGCAGTTCCTCTTGATGTGTGGAGAAGAAGACTAGAAGCTTTAATGGAATGTGGATGTAACGCAGTTCGTACAGCACATAATCCAGTATCAGCAGATTTTCTTACGCTTTGTGATGACTTAGGTCTATTAGTACAAGAAGAGTTTTATGATGAATGGGATAATCCAAAAGATAAAAGATATAACATGAAAGAAAAACGTGTGGATTACATTACACGTGGACATCATGAGTTCTTTAAGGATTATGCCAAATCTGATTTACAAGCGGTTATGAAAAGAGATATGAACCATCCATGTATTTTCCAATGGAGTATTGGAAATGAAATCGAATGGACCTATCCAAAATACACAATAGCAACTGGTTACTTCGGGGCCAATGCGAATGGTAACTACTTCTGGGATGAACCACCATTCTCGGTAGAAGAAATTCGTGCCAATGTAAAAGGTTTAGCACAAGATGTATATGAAGTTGGTAGAACAGCGCAGAATCTTGCAGCGTGGACAAGAGAATTAGATACGACAAGACCTGTTATTGCAAACTGTATTTTACCAAGTGCAAGTTATGAGTCTGGTTACACAGATGCACTTGATATGGTGGGGTTTAGTTATCGCCAAGTTGTATATGATCGTTGCCACAAACATTATCCAGACAAGCCGATTATGGGTACAGAAAATGTTCCTCAATGGCAAGAATGGAAGCATGTTCTAGAAAAAGAATATATTTCAGGTATTTTCTTGTGGACGGGTATTGATTATATGGGTGAAGTTGGTACAACGGACGGATCGACATTCCCGCTAAAAGCACTAAGAAGTGGGTTGTTAGATACAGCTGGATTTAAGAAACCATCGTTCTACATGTTCAAAGCTTTATGGCAAGACACACCAAGTGTATATATTACAACACAAACACTTGCTGATTCTATTTATGATTTGCAAGAAGATGGAAGTCTAAAAGATAAGCCGGGCAAAGAGTGGCAAACACGTCTTTGGATCTGGCATGATGTAAAAGAATCGTGGAATTACACTGCAGAAGAAGCAACTGTAGTAGAAGTTTATTCGAATTGTGAAAGTGTTACACTTTACTTAAATGACGAAGCGATTTCTACAAAATACCTTGTTGATTTTGAAGATCATATTTACAAGTGGCAAATTCCATACGCTGCAGGTAAACTTACAGCAGTTGGTACAAAAGATGGAGCGACAACAACTTATAGTATTCATACAGTTACAGAAGTTGCAAATGCAGTACTTACAGGAGATAAGAGTGAAATGACTTGCAGCAGTGATGAAGTTGTTCATGTTGAAGCTGATTTGGTAGATGCAGCAGGCAATTTTGTAAAGTGCGCAGAATCTGAAGTTACCTTTATAATAGAAGGTGATGCTAGATTGTATGGAACTGATAATGGGGATCCAAGCTATGTTGGTGATCATAAAGCACTTTCACTTACAACAAATAATGGTAAAGCTTTACTTATAATCGGTGGAGTTGCACCAGGAGTTATCAAAGTATCTGCAGAAGTTGCGGGTCAAAAAACGAACTTAATTGAAGTTACAATAATATAAAAATGTGGAGGAGATAGAAAAATGGGAAACTTAATTAAAGATATTACAGTAGGTTATTACAAATTACCACTAGAAGGCAATCTTGTTGACGCCCTACATGGTAAACATGACAATTTCGAGCTTATTACAGCTACAGTATTGTTAGACAACGGTGCTACAGGTGTAGGTTATACATACACAGGTGGTATTGGTGGAGCTGCAACAGCTAAAATGCTTGAAGTTGATTTAAAACCAAGATTAATCGGTAGAGAATTAGGTGATTTACAAGTTATGAATGCATACATGAATCAGGCTATTCACTATGTTGCTCGTGGTGGTATCGCTTCTTTCGCTATTTCAGCTCTTGATATTGCATTTTGGGATGTAAAACTTAAAATGGAAAATAAAGCTTTAGCAGATGTATTCGGAACAAGACAAGAAACAGTTGGAACATACTATGGTGGTATTGATTTAATGTTTACAGAAAAAGAATTACTTGCAAACATTGAAAAACAAATGAGTTTTGGTCACAACGCAGTTAAAATCAAATTAGGTAAAGAAAACGAAGATGAAGATATTGCTCGTGTAAAAGCAGTAAGAAACTTCATTGGAAAAGATACAAAATTTGCTGTTGATGCGAACATGATTTGGTCAGTAGAACAAGCAATTAGAATGGCTCAAAAATTAGAAGAATTTGATTTATTCTGGTTAGAAGAACCAACAAATCCTGATAACTATCTAGGATATGCACAAATTGGTCAAGCTACAACTATTCCAATCGCAATGGGTGAAAACCTACATAGCAAATACGAACATGAATTAGCTCTTGATATCGCAAGAATCAAAGAATCTATTCCAGATTGTTCAAATGTTTGTGGTATTACAGGCTTCTTTGATGTAGCGAAAATGACAGCTGCTAGAAGCATGAAAGTTAACTCACATGGTATGCAAGAATTACATATGAACGTACTTGGAGCTGTAGAAAATGCAGGTTTGGTAGAATATCACTCATTCCCTATTTATGAATACACAGTAGAACCTACTACAATTGTAAATGGTAGATTAACACCTAGCAAAGTTGCTGGTACTGGTGTAGACTTCGATTGGGAAAAAATCAAAGCATTAGAATTATAGGTTTTCGAGGTGGTTGCAAGGGTGGCTTGAAGAATACAAAGACAACGGAGGATTGATATGGCTAGAAGAAAAAGCAATCTAGTAGATTACGCACTAGAGGAAATTACAAAACGAATTAATAACTATCAATACTCAGCAGGTGCAGTTGTCTCTGAAGTGGCACTAGCCGAAGAGCTTGATATTAGTAGAACTCCGATCAGAGAAGCGATTTTAAGATTAATCGATATTGGTATTTTAGAAAGGACTGCTACAAAAGTCGTGGTTAAAGCGATAAATCTAAATGACATCAAAGAAATTTTGCAAGTAAGAGAAGCTGTTGAACTTATGAGTATGAAGCTTATTATAGCAAGAGGCGGTCTTACACAAGAAGAAAAAGAAGAAATTACAAAAATCAACGATGGACTTGCAACATGTATTTCCACGGGGGATTTTGAGAAGAATTTCGAGCAGGATTTTGAGTTTCATGAGCGTTTAGTGGAATATTCAGGGAATTCTAGGTTATTAATTATATGCAGAAGGATTAATATTCAATCTCAGAGGTTTCGTTGGATTACGATGCTAACGCCAGCAAGATATTCTAATACGATTGATGAGCATAAGCGTATTTTAGATGCTCTCTTGAAAAAAGATATGCGTGCTACGGATAAAGCCATTGTAGAACACTTACAGCACTCTTATAACAATTATAAATACATCCTAAAAGATGATAAATGGATTAATATGATGAAAGAGTTAAAAGGTATGTAAGGGTTTTGTGCAATATTTCACAAAGTTACAAATAATATACAAATGATATACAAATGCTATAAATAATCTTGAGCTTGATATTTCTAAAACGATAAAAAGATTAAGAAAAGAACCGAATGATACAAAAGATATGGAATTTCTATACGGTATAGTATATTAATTTGTATGCAAATTTGCTATCATATCTACAAGAATAGTATACTTGTGTTATACGGGGGTATAGATACGAGTACAAATAAAGTTATAAGAGGAAAGAGAGGAATAGCTATGAACGAAGCTAAAAAAGAAAGCAAATTTAAAAAAGGCCTAGCCGAATTTATTATGTCTTTCAAAAAGAACTATGTGCTGTATGCATTTATGGTACTACCATTTTTATATTTCTTATTGTTTAAATATGTACCTATGACAGGTAATATTATCGCAGTGAGAAAGTATGTAACAGGTGGTAACTACTTTGGTGAACAATGGTCAGGATTTAAGTATTTCAAAATGTTCCTTACAGATAACTACTTCTGGACAGTTTTCCAGAATACGATTATCTTAAGTGTTATGGTACTTTTGATAACATTCCCACTACCTATTATCTTTTCATTATTATTAAATGAAATTGGTAATGCAAAGTATAAGAAGGTGATTCAGTCAATTACGATTATTCCTAAATTTTTATCAATTATCGTAGTAGTTATGATTTTCAATACAGTATTATCTCCTTCGTCAGGATCGTTTAACGTTCTCTTGAATAATTTGGGTATAGAATCCATATACTTTATGAATTCGTCCTTCTGGTTTAGACCGGTATATATCTTTATGGATATATGGCAGTTCATGGGTTGGAACTCGATTATCTATATGGCAGTTTTAGCTGGTGCAGATCCAGAACAATACGAAGCAGCTATGATGGATGGTGCAAACCGTTTACAACAGACGATACATATTACATTACCAGTTATGCTCCCTACAATTTCTATTAACTTTATTATTTCTGTAGGTAATATCTTAAACTTAGGTTTTGAAAAGGTATTATTGATCTACACACCTACAACATATGATACTTCTGATATTATTCAGACATACGTTTATAGAATGGGTCTATTGAACAGTAACTATAGTTATGCAACTGCAGTTGGTTTATTCCAAGCATTAATCGGTTTGACATTATTATATATTTCGAACAAGGTGGTTAATAAGCTTTGGGATACTGGTTTATGGTAAGAAAGGAGACGAAACATGAAAGTTAAAAAAAGTAATGGTAGAAAAATATTTGATGTTTTTAATTACACTTTATTAGGATTGTGCGTGTTAGTTTCTTTATATCCTATTATTAATCAAGTAGCATTGTCATTTAGTAGTGCAGCAGGTGTTTTACAAAATAATGTAACAATATTTCCAATCGATTTCACTTTGGGAACCTATGAATCGATTGTGGCTGATAAAAAGTTCTTTACGGGATATAGAAATACGGTTATGTATTGTGTGTTAGGTACATTACTCGGTTTATCTATGACATCGATTTGTGCATATGCACTTTCAAAGAAAAATGTTTATGGAGCAAATAGATTCCTTAAATTAATCGTATTTACGATGTTCTTTGGTGGTGGTTTGATTCCTACTTTTGTATTGATCAGAAACTTAGGTTTTATTGATACAATTTGGGCGATTATCGTACCGGGATGTATTATTCCTTATCACTTGCTTATTATGAGAACTTATTTTGCTGGTCTTCCTATGGAATTAGAAGAAGCTAGTAAGATTGATGGTATGGGTCAGCTTGGTTATTTCTTCAAGATTGCATTACCATTATCAAAACCTATTATAGCTACTATGACGTTATTCATCGCAGTTATTTATTGGAATGATTGGTTCGCTGCACTTATGTATATTAACGATACAGACATGCAACCTATCACATTGTATCTTAGAAATATCATGATGGGTGCTACTATGGCAGCACAAGAGGGTGATTATGATTCACTTTCTACTGTATCTTCAAGTGTTCAAGCTGCGGCTATGGTACTTGTTATTACTCCAGTTCTTTGTATTTATCCTTTTGTACAGAAATATTTCGTAACAGGTGTTATGATTGGTGCTGTAAAGGGCTAATAGAAATTACTTATAGAAGTTTATGCTGGTGCTCTTAGAGCACCAGCTTTTTTCTTGCAAAGTGTTGTATAAAAATTGTATACAATCCAAAAAAGTAGACAGGTTGTACAGCGAAATGTATTGGGTGTACAAATAAACAATAGAAAATTGTTAATAAATGTAAAATGATGCATAAAGGCATAATAATAAAACCGAATAATACAAAAATAACAAGAAAGTACAACGAATAGATATATACCAGTGAACGAATTGTGTGTATAATGTGAATAACAAATATACGAAATACACATATTTTGTGTAAATTATGTATACTGTAACGTGTTTAAGAAAAGGAGAACAAAGAATGAAAAGAAAAGTTTTAGCAATGTTATTAGCTACAACAATGGTAGCAGCAGCAGTTTCAGGATGTGGTGCTACAGAGACTACTACAGAAACAGTAGAATCTACAGCTGATGTAGCAGACGAAGCGGATGCAGAAGAACCTGCAGAAGAACCTGCTGAAGAAGTAGTAGAAGAAATCGTACCTGTAACAATCAGTATGTTATACTGTGATTCAGCTACAGAGCCTTACAATGAAGAGTGGCTAGTTTGGGATTGGATTGAAGAAGCAACAGGTGTTACTTTTGATCTTACAATTGTACCTTCAGCAGACTATACAGCAAAGAGAGAATTGATTTATAACTCAGGTAGTATTCCTGATATCGTAGCTCATACATTCCAAGATGGTGACACTGTAGCAGCTGGTATCTTATTACCTATTAGTGACTATGAAGATCAAATGCCTAACTTCACAGCATGGATTGATGAATATGGTTATAGAGATGTTGTAGACTCTACAAGATTTGCAGATGGTAATTACTATGGTTTCCCAGTAAAAGCTATGGATTCTATATACCAAGAAGTACAATGGATGGTTAGAACTGATGTATTTGATGATTTAGGTCTTGATTACACAGCTATGACATATGAAGATTTATATGACTATGGTGTGATTCTTAAAGAAGAATATCCAGATTCTACACCTCTTACAAACAGGTTCTTTGCTAATCACTTAGGTGCTGGTCTTGCAAACATCTTCGGTGAATTTGCTGGATGGAACTTTAGTAATGGTATTATGTGGGATTACGATACTGATGAATGGTATTACACAGCTACAACAGATGAGTACTATGCATTCTTAGAATATGCAAACTCATTATTTGAAGCAGGTGTACTTGATCAAGAATGGACTACACTGGATTCAGATACATACGAACAAAGAATCGTAACTGGCGAAACATTTATTATGTATGACTGGGTTGCTAATAGCACAAGATACAACGAACAAGGTCTAGAATTAGATGAAGACTACAACGTAGCTCCTGTATATCCAATCGAAGGACCTTACGGCGATTATGGTTTATCTAGAAAAGGTGCTTGGTCACAATCTTACGTATTCCCTGCTACTTTAGCAGATGATGAAGAACATTTAGCAGCAGTTCTTAAATATCTTGATTGGACTTTCACAGATGAAGCTCAAACAATTCTAACATTCGGTATTGAAGGTGAAACATACGAAGTAGTTGATGGTATGAAGACAGCTCTATCTACAACAGCTATGGCTGACTGGGGTGTAAATATCAATGAGTTATGTGTAAGACAAGATGCAGATGTTGTTTACTCAGTATTTGATGAAACAACAAGAGCGTTATTCGAACAAATTTCAGAGGATGGTTGTATTCCAGATAACCAACCACAATCTCCATTATCAACAGAACAAATGGAAGAAGTAGCAATTTACACAACTTCTCTAACAGATTATGTAACAGCTATGATGGAAAAATTCATCTCTGGCGAAGTTGAGTTGGATTACTGGGATACATATGTAGCTGAATGTGTTTCTAAGGGTTCTGAAAACTTACTTGCTGAATATGTAGAAGCTTCTAACTAGGGGTAAGTAGTTATAACAAAAAGTATATTATTAGAGAGGCCTTGAGAAATCAAGGTCTCTTTTTTTAAGGTTTCTATAATTAATGAAATATAAAAGGCAATCACTTGAACTGTGATTGCCCTTAGTGTGCTTATTTGTCGTCCCTTAAACTCTTTTGGTAGGTAAGTGGTGATACACCAACTTCTCGCTTGAAGATCTTACTAAATTGTGCGGAAGAAGAAAAGCCGCATAGATTGGAAATTTCTGTACAGGTATAGATGTTTTTCTGGAGAAGTTCTCTTGCGTGATCTATACGTTTGTCGATAATATAGGTCATCGGAGATTTTCCGGTAATACGTCTGAATTTGTGCCTAAAATAATCATAGTTATAATTTAAATCAGCAGCCATATCTTGTACGGAGCGGTTAAACTGCAGTGAAGAATCCATTTCTTTGATGATTTCGTAGATGTTGGATTGTCCGATGATGTTCGTAGAAACCAATCTAGAGAGCTGTATGAGAATCTCGTTGATTCTGTGATTACAGAGCTTGAAGTATTCGAAGTGTTTTTGTTGAGATTCAGTAAGGATGCGTTTAAAGTCATTAAACAGCTGATCTGAATTGGCACTATAAATCATGCTAGGGAAAAGACTGAAGTCCTCATTGGACTGGAAGCGAATACAGATGTAGTTGGTAGGTTCTTCTGTATATTGTGTGCGCATCACACCGGGTTTTAAGAAAAAAACATCATTAGCAGTATATTGATAAGTGGTATCATCCATGTAGATAGTACCAGATCCTGTCATGTAATAGATCAATTCATGACCCCTTGGAGGGTCGAAGGTTAGCTGTTCCTTTCCTGGATAGGAAAATTGGAAAGCGGTGTCTAAATAAAGTTCCATGTGTTCATCCTCTTGATAATGATGTTATAGGTATCCTAAATTTTTAGAAATAGCTCTAGCTGTGTC
Source organism: Lachnospiraceae bacterium (assembly GCA_044425805.1). GTDB lineage: Bacteria > Bacillota > Clostridia > Lachnospirales > Lachnospiraceae > RGIG6307. The sequence continues at coordinate 35,646 of JAWXVC010000013.1, forward strand.
TCGTACAAGTTGACCAGTTTTCACAGGGTCTTCCTTTGGGTTATAAAGACCTGAAACACTTATGGCTCCTTCTAGAGTTCCAGAGGCATTGAAAATAGGCGCAGAGTAGCAAACACTAAACTCTGAGAGCTCTCGCATATCTATAGCATATCCTTGTTCTTTTACTTTTTCTAGCTGCTTTATAAAAAGAGCTTTATCGGTGACTGAGTATTTTGTCTTTGCTTCGAAGGTTGCTCTAGAAAGAACATCGTCTAAGTCACTTTTCTCATAATGTGCAAGCATTGACTTTCCAAGTGCAGTGCAGTGTATCGGATTCGTACCGCCAACACGACCGGTGGTGAGAATTGGATTTTGTGGCTCGTATTTTAATAAATATATAATCTCTAAGTCATTTGGTATAGCGAAAAATGCGGTTTTTTCGAGTTTGTTCGCTAGTAGCATCAGTGGTTCTTGCATAATGGCTGTGTAAGATAAGTTCTTTTCGTAAGAAAGGCCAACCTGATACGCTGATAGACCGATTGTATAGGTCTGAACGGGCGTTTTATGCAACTGTAAAAATGAATTCTCAACGAGCGTAGATACGATTACATAAGCACTCGTCTTAGGTAGGTCAAAATGGGTACATATATGCTCAAGCGTCACAGGATGCGAAGCATGGGCGATATATTTCATGATTTCTAGTGCACGGTAGATTGTTCTGTTTTGGCTCATGTAAGGTACCGTCCTTTCTGAAAGTTCAAAAACAATTATAACAGATGGAAAATACAAAAGCAATCATTTGAGAATGCTTAAGATACTGTATAATTAGTAGAAAAAACATAAAATATTTTGTTAAAAATGCTAGCTTAGTTTTGTTGACTTTCTTCTATATTTATGTTAAATTTTAAGTAGCGAGTTCATATATGTAATATCAGTTCATATATAGGAACGATAAAGGGAGGTATCACACATGAGAATTATCATTGATTGCGATCACGCAAACATGAACGAAGAGGAAGCAGTATTTGAAAGAAATGGTTTGACCTACGAGTTACTTCAATGCGTAGAAGAGGACGATTTGATCAACAAATGTAAAGGTGGAGAAATCTTTATTACACAGTACGGATGCTTTACTAGAAGAGTTCTAGAAGCACTTAGCCCAGAGATTAAACAAATCGTTAGATACGGTGTTGGTGTTAACACAATTGATTTAGATGCAGCTACAGAAATGGGCGTTCAAGTTTGTAACGTACCTGATTATGGCATGAATGAGGTTGCTGATCAAGCAGTAGCACTTATGATGGCATTGGTTCGTAAGGTAGTTCTTGTGAATAACTATACGAAGACTACAGATTGGGATTATAAAGTAGCTATTCCAGTTTACCGTATTCCTGGTAAGACAGTAGGTATCATTGGCTTAGGAAGAATTGGTTCTACCTTTGCTAGAAGAATGTCAGGATTTGGTATGAAGATTCTTGGTTGTGATGTAACACACGAAATCGGTGAGGTTGTAGAAGGTGCAGAAATCGTTGACTTCGAAACACTTGTAAAAGAATCTGATATTATTTCAGTTCACTGCCCATTAGACAGCACAACTGAAAACATGTTTAATTTAGATGTATTCAAAGCTATGAAAGAAACAGCTTATCTTATTAATGTTTCTCGTGGTGGTATTGTAAACGAAGCTGATTTATTAGTTGCTTTACAAGAAAAGATGATTGCTGGTGCAGCACTTGACGTAGTTGAAAAAGAACCAATGTCAGTTGATTGTGAATTATTCAAATTCGACAATTTCTTATGTACACCACATATGGCTTGGTATTCAGAAGAATCTGCACTCGAGCTTAAGACAAAGGTTGCAGAGGAAGCGACTAGATTCTACTTAGGAGAACCTGTTGCATACCCTATTAACAAGTTAAAATAGTTTCACATATAACATAAAATAATATAAAACAATTATTAATAAGGAGAGTTATCATGAAAGGTATTATTTATTTAGGACCAAAAACAATTGAAGTTCAAGAAGTTCCTACACCAGTTGCAGGAGAAGGTCAAGCATTAATTCAAGTAAAAGCTGCAGGTATCTGTGGATCTGATTTAGGTATTTACGGTGGAACACATCCACGTGCAAAAGCTCCACTTGTTCCAGGTCATGAATACAGTGGTATTCTTATGAATGACACTAAAAAATACAAAGCTGGCACAAAAGTATGTGTAAATCCATTACTTTCTTGTGGTGAATGTACACCTTGTAAATCAGGTAATTCACACGTTTGTAACACACTTAAATTAGACGGAATCGATTGCGATGGCGGTATGGCTGAATATTCAGTAGTAGCTGAAGATATGTTAGTAGCAGTACCTGATGAAGTTTCTTTTGAATTAGCAGCATTCATCGAACCAGTTGCAGTTGCAGTTCATACACTTAGAGAAACAGGTTATGTTCCTGGAGATAACGCTTTAGTTTATGGTTGTGGTACTATCGGTTTAGTAGTAGCTCAAACATTAAAAGAATTTGGTTGTACAAACGTTACTATGGTAGAAGCTGATGCTGTTAGAGCTGAAGTTGCTAGAGGATTTGGTTTTGATGTTAAAGCTGCAATCGGTTTAGACTTAGCTGCATTAAAAGAAGAAAAAACAAACGGCGATGGATTTGACTGGGTATTTGACTGTGCTGGTGTTCAAGCAGTTGCTGGTGCATTATTAGACGCAGTAAAAGTTCGTGGTAAAATCGTTGTTGTTGCTGGTTACAAATATCCAGCTGAAATGCCTTTCTTCATGGGTATGGCAAAAGAAACTTCAATCCTTTTCGTAAGAGTTTATCGTCCAATCGATGTTGAAATCGCTGCTGAATTAGTTGCAAAACAACCAGCTTACGATCAATTCATCACTCACAAATTACCAATTGAAGAAGCTCAAAAAGGTTTTGATTTATTAACAACACCTGGTACAGGCGCAATCAAAGTAATGTACACATTCTAATTAAAATAGTATAGGAGATTAAGTAAATGTTTAGTTTAGTAGGAAAAAATGCCATCATCACTGGTGGTAATAAAAGTTTAGGTTTAGGTATCACAAGAGCAATCGCTGAACAAGGTGCAAAAGTTGTAGTTATGGCATCAAGTGATTCAGTATTCGAAGTTGCTGAAGCATTAACAAGTGAAGGATTAGCTGTTTATGGCGTTAAAGTTGACCTTAATAAAAAAGAAGAAATCGAAGCTTCTTTTGCAAAAGCTATGGAAATCTTAGAAGGCAAAGTTGATATCTTAATCAACAACGCTGGTATCCAAAGACGTAACAAATGTGAAGAATTTACATACGAAGATTGGACAGACGTTATCAACGTTAACTTAAATGCTGTATTTACTCTTTGCCAATTAGCAGGTAGAGTAATGCTAACACAAGGAAAAGGTAAAATCATCAACATCGCTTCTATGTTAAGCTTCTTTGGTGGTCAAACAGTTCCAGCTTATGCTGCAAGTAAAGGTGGCGTTGCTCAATTAACAAAAGCTTTATCAAATGAATGGGCTTCACAAGGTATCAACGTAAATGCAATCGCTCCTGGTTACATGGCTACAGATATGAACACAGCTTTAATCAATGATGAATCTAGAAACACACAAATTCTTGGAAGAATTCCAGCTGGTCGTTGGGGTAAACCAGAAGATATGCAAGGTACAGCAGTATTCTTAGCTTCTGATGCTTCTGATTATGTATGTGGTGCAATCATCCCAGTTGATGGTGGTTACTTAGTAAAATAATCTTATATAAGTAAGATTTAATAGGCGTTTGTGAAACTTTTTATTTACTCATTAAGTATAGTGTCGTATGATTATGATATGGTACTTTTAGGGGTATAAAGGTTTCACAGACGCCTATTTTTATTAGGCAATTGCGAAACGCGTATTTTAAGGAAAGAAGGGATATGGGTATGGCAAAAATAAGTTTTTCGATGTATGGAACGGGGTATCGTGCGAATATTTTATTAAAAGTGGCGCTGGCGTTGCCAGAAGTATTTGAAGTGAAGTATGTGATTGAGGGTGACCTAGAAAGAGCAGCGGGGGCTGTGGAAAAATGGGGAATACCTGTGATAGCATCTGTTGGTGATGTGGATAAAGCAGAGCTTGGAGATTTTGTAGTAGTAGTAAGATCATGGCCTAAGATGCCTATTATCATGAAGGAGTTAAATGAATTAGGAATTTATGTATTGGCTGAAACTTTTGAATTTGAAACGCCTGAGTTATTAGCTGGATTTTATGAATCTATTAAGTATCCAAATTTGATTCAAACTGCAGAGCAATACATTTATCAACCAATGAACGAAGCAAGATTACGATTAATAGCGGATGGTGCGATTGGTAATGTAACACAAGCTCAAATCTCAGCAGGACATGGGTATCATGGTACAAGTTTGATTAGACATTATCTAAATGCAGGATTTAAAAATGCAACTATTTTTGCAAAGGATGTTTCCTTTCCTATCGTAAAAGGACCAGGGCGCGTGGGATATGGCACACAAGAAGAAATCGGAATGGATAACCAGACACATGCCATCCTTCGTTTTGGAGATTGTTTTGCAACGTTTGATTTTACAGGAGAGCAATATTCTTCACAAATTCGTTCTTCTAGAGTGGTTATTCGCGGAGAACGTGGTGAGATTATAGATGAATCCGTGAATGCGTTAGTAGATTATAAGACACCAGTTAGCTATGATTTAAAAAGATATATTTCAGGTATGGCACCACATGTAGGGAAAATCCATACGGAAAATATTTCAGCAGGAGCAAAAGTATATTATACGAATCCATATAGAACAGTTAGCTTGTTAGAAGATGAACAAGCAATAGCGATGATGCTTAAGAGAATGGGTGAGTATACCAAAGGCGGAGAGCCTTGCTATAGTTTTGAAGAAGGTTGCCAAGACCAATATTTATCGATTATGATGAAACAATCGATGAAAACAAATCAAGAAGTTGCGATGACTACACAGGTCTGGGCAAAATAAAATTACAGAATAATATAAGAAAACAGTCCACGTTTTGTGGACTGTTTTTGCGTGATGCTTATGTTATTTAGGGGCTGCGAATGGATATGGACGTTGCCAACCTTCGTAGTTGAATTCGTCGAATCCCTTAGAGTGATTTAGGTTATTTACCTTGGCAATGTTATCAGAATTGCCATTATGTGTTGCAGTAAATACACGCTTCATAAGTTCGCTGCGCATTTCAAGAGCTGCAGCAGGGAAAGGCTGTTCACGTATTAGATTTTGCTGTTGAGTAGGGTCATTACACATATCATAAAATTCTTCTAGCCCATTTGCTGAAATCGTATATTGATAACAGTCATTGCGAAGCATCCAACTGTTTTGGATACTGCCAAAGATTGGAGAGCGTTCTAGGGATTTACCAAATGGTGCAAGCACAGTAGAATCATCTGTATCTTCTACCTCAAAATCGGCAAAGTTTAAAATCGTTTGGTAGGTATCTGTGAGCGAAACAGGGTGAGATACGACCATTGCTTCTTGCTCGGGATGTCTTACGATAAGAGGAATTCTACAAGAAGATTCATAGAAGAGTCCTTTACCAAGCATACCGAAGTCGCCAAGGTAATCACCGTGATCAGAACTAAATAGAATAATCGTATCATCGTAGATACCCAATGTTTTTAGTTTTGCAATGATGGTACCAACATGTTCATCAATTCCTTGCACGAGTGCAGCATAATGAAGTCTGATTTTTTCTTTTTGAGCCTCAGTAAATACAGTGAGGTCAACACCGTTCCAAGAAAGTCCATTTTCGAATACACTGGTAGGTCTAAAATGTTCTGATTCAGGTGTACAAGGGACAGATGGAATCATAGGTGCAAGCTTCATTTGATCCATGACTTCTTGTGTTGGGTCATATGGACAATGAGGTCCAGGGAAGCCGACCATAAGTGCAAAGGGTTTCGTGCCATCTAGTGTATCAAGGTAATCACAAGTCTCATTACATACATAGCGGTCGATTTGATGTTCTTCAGGAATTTTACTAATAATAGCTCCCTTGTGTTCGAAAAATCCGTCATGTACATTTGCGTGTAGTCTATTGTAACCACGTTTTTTGAGGTACATTGTGTAGTCATCTTGAATATCAATATGACGTTTATCTTCTGCTATTACTCTGTATTGGAAGCCTTCGCTAATATCCCAAGGATAGAAGTGCATTTTACCAATAGCGGCAGTGTGATAACCAGCAGTTGCTAACTGCTGTGGCCAAGTAAGGATTCCCATTTGTGCATGATCGGGTCTAAGCCATTTGGCGTTGTCAGTAACTCTGTTTTCGAGTGCAGAACGTCCTGTCATGATCGATGCTCGCGCGGGAACGCATGCAGGGGATGGAGAAATAACGGTTTCATACAAAACACCATCAGCTGCTAATTGGTCAATGTTTGGAGTGCTTAAAAAGTCGGCACCATAGCAACCACAAAAATCATGGCGTAATTGGTCGGCTAAAATAAATAATATATTTTTTTTACTAGACATAAGAAGTTTCCTGTTTTCTGTAGTGGTAATCCCTATCGTAGGGAGTGGAGTTTGGATACGGTAGAGGCACAGAGTTTTTGTTTTAGAAATTTCTGGTAATTGAGTGGAGTTAGGCCAGCCTCTCTTTTGAAAATAATGCTAAACTGTGTAGAGGATGAAAAACCGCACATATCCGATATTTCAGAACAAGAATATTCGCCGCATCGTAATAAATCTCTAGCGTGGCTAACACGTTTATCCATAATGTAATTAATCGGTGATTTACCAGTAATTGATTTGAATTTATGTCTAAAATAGTCATAGCTATAATTCAAAGATTCAGCCATTTCCTGTACAGTCTTTGTATATAAAAGTGTAGAATCGATATCTTTAATCATATGATAAATATCAGATTGTTCTTCAGTGTTAGAAGGGATGAGCCTTGCGAGTCGAATGATGATTTCATTTACTTTATAGTTACATAATTTAAAATAATCAAAGTCCTTGTCTTCATAATCCATCACTAATTTTTCAAATTCATCGCGGATAGATTGCATAGTATCGTGGAAAATAGGTTCTGATAAGAAGTCAAAGCATTCGTTTGATTCAAAACGAACACAGCAGTAAAAGGTTCTCTCAAAGGCGTGCTGAATCCGCTTAGTACCAGGTTTCAAAAAATAAATATCATCTTTTTGGTATGGAATAATAACATCATCTACTATAATATTCCCGTAGCCTTCTAAAAAATAGATAAACTCATAACCCCTGACCGATTCAAAGGTCAAGGGTATGTTTTCGGGATAAAAATTACAAAATGCAGTATCTAAAAAGAGTTCCATACTTAAAATTCCTTTATTAGAGTGTGTTATAAGCTAAGTGCATCAATTCTAGCAAGCTCTTCTTGAGAGAATGTAATGTTCTTAGTAGCCTTGATATTATCAAGGATCTGTGATGGCTTTGAAGCACCGATTAAAACACTAGTAACGATACCATCTTTTAAAATCCAGCTAAGTGCCATTTCAGCAAGTGTTTGACCACGTTCTAATGCGATTGCATTGAGGCCATTTATCTGAGCTAATTTTTCGGGTGTGATGATATCTGCCTTTAGTGAGCTGATGCCTTTTTGGATACGGCTATCGTTTGGAATACCATTTAAATATCTGTCTGTTAGAAGACCCTGCGCAAGTGGGCTAAAAGCAATAATGCCCTTTTGCAATTCGTTTGAAGTTTCTTTTAGACCATTATTTTCGACAGTACGATCAAAGATAGAGTATCTGTTTTGGTTGATGATAAACGGACAATGAAGCTCATTTAAAATTGCTGTAGCTTTTGCTAAGGTGGCTCCATCGTAGTTTGATAAACCAACATATAAGGCTTTTCCACTAGCTACGATTTGAGAGAGTGCGAGCATGGTTTCTTCTAATGGAGTATTAGGATCCATTCTATGGTGATAGAAAATATCAACATATTCAAGTCCCATACGTTTTAGACTTTGATCAAGACTAGCGATTAAATACTTACGGCTACCCCAGTTTCCGTAAGGGCCGTCCCACATGGTGTAACCAGCTTTTGAGCTGATAATCATCTCATCACGGTAAGCGCCCATATGGTCTTCCATAATACGTCCGAAGTTTTGCTCAGCACTACCAGGATTTGGTCCGTAGTTATTTGCTAAATCAAAGTGTGTGATACCGTTGTCAAAAGCTGTAAAACACATTTGTTTCATGGTTTCATAACAACCTGTGTCTCCGAAATTGTGCCATAAGCCTAGAGAAACAGCTGGTAATTGTAAACCACTTTTTCCACAGTAAAAGTACTGCATATCATCATATCTATCGTTACTTGCTACGTACATAATAAAACCTCCCAATAATTTAAAATGATTCCTATGTTCATGTTACAACCTAGTGGGGCGTCAGTCAATCTCTAAAAAAAATATCTTGAAATTAAGGATTAAAAATTCTACAAAATCATATACTATCATTATTCTAAATAACACTTTTGTTTGTATAGGAAAATAGAAATGATGGTGATATCTAGAATAGTTCTAGAAGGGAGGAACGTATCATGGAAAACAGTGGAGTATGTTGTAGTGTCTGTGAATGTAAGCACTATACAGGAAATGATAAATGTTGTCTTGATAAAATTCAGGTAACACATGAAAAAACAGGGGCTGATGCAGTAGCAACACCTCATTTTTGCAAAAGCTATCAATGTAAATAATATAGAAAAATACTGATAAAAAAAGAAGTGTTGCCGTACAGGTTGTGTACGACAGCACTTCTTATTTGTCTTTTGGAATGCCGATTAAGAATCCGGTACATCCAGAGATAAAATCTCTAAATTGTGAAAGCGTAGAAATACTTTCATTGGAAATGGTAAGTCCTGGAAGTAGTAATGATTGAAATCTTACACAGGTTAAAATAAAAATGCAAAACATACCAAGTGTTGTTGTAACGATGATTTGCACGGTACTTTGCTCTGAGACGCAGGTAGAAGTTGTCTCGGTTTCTACAGAACATGCCGTTGCTTTTGTAGAGGTGTTCATAAAATTCGAACTCAATATATATCCGAAAATATTTGCAATAGATGTACGAAATACAACATCTAAACTGCTATAGTCAGCACTGTTGTCAGACGTATAAAATATAGTCAAGGTCAAGGTGAGCAGCAGCTGAAGTAGAAAAAGTAAAATACATTGATCTACAAGTGGGAGCTTCTTTTTCATAAAAACCATCTTTTCTAAAAAACGACTTATTATAGTTTATGCATTAGAATTGTAAAAGGATACCTACTACTGCAGAAATAATAATATAGAAAAAAGGGTGTAAATCCCATTTTTTGATACAGAAAAAGAGAATAATACCAAAAATCAAGGATTTATAATCTAGAGAGTTGAAGTAGTTTTCTACGGTCAATACGATACTGTGATCAAAAAGTGTAGAGGTTAGGATGCTGATGAATGCAACGGCGATTAGCGCTGTAGAGGCTGGTCGAAGCCATGTAAACATACCTTGTACAATCTTTGATTGTTTAAATTTGTTGAGTACTGATGCTACGATAATAATGATGATAATGGATGGTGTAACAAGTCCAAGTGTTGCGAGGACACCACCAAATAGGCCTGCAGTCTTAAAACCAACGTAAGTAGCCATATTGATACCTAGTGGGCCAGGTGTTGATTCTGAAAGTGCAATCATAGTTGAAACATCATCTAAAGTAATCCACTGTCTAGTGTCACAAAGTTCGTATAAAAATGGAAGAGTAGCAAGGCCACCTCCGATGGAAAATAAACCTATCTTAAAAAATTCTATAAAAAGCTGAAGGAAAATCATGAGGCGCTACCTCCTGACTTTTTGCTTAGGTATAGTGCATGGATAGCACCAATGATGCTGACAGCTAGTATTAATATGGCTGCTGAAATATTTGTGCAAATAGAAAGTATTACAATGATAAAAAATAATACATAGCTAAATTTGTTTTTAAGTGATTTTTCAGAGAGTTTAAGTACAGCAGTTAAAACGAGTACGCAGACACATACTTGAATGCCGTTTAAGGCAGATACTGCTACTGGATATTCTGCAAAATGTTCTAAGAACATCGTGAGGGTAGAGATAATGACAAGTGATGGGAAAACGCTACCTAGCGTTGCTACAATACCTCCAATTATTCCATGCTTTTGAAAGCCGATAAAGGTTGCAGTGTTGATCGCAATAATACCTGGTGTACATTGACCAATTGCATAATAGTCCATTAATTCTTCTTCTGTTGTCCAATGATACTTGTTCACAACTTCGCGTTGTAAAATAGGTAGCATGGCATAGCCACCACCAAATGTGAGACCACCAATGCGCGCAAAGGTGATAAATAATAGCCATAATTCTTTTAACATATAAGGTCCTTCTTTCTGTATTCTTTGCTCATTGTAGCAAATAATGGGAAGATAAGCAATTTTAAAATTGACAATTATAACTAGAAAACATATACTAAGGTACTATAATACGTATGAAATGAAGGAATGAAATGAATCAAGAAATAGATGTAAAGACGCTTACGGGTGCAGAATATATAAAATATGTAGAGAGAAGTATTCAGAAAAAGTTTCATAAGGAGCTTTTTAGTCCATTTGCAAGAGGAATCAATACCTATGATTTATTGCAGCCAGGAGATAAGGTTGCGGTTTGTATTTCGGGTGGAAAAGATTCCATGCTGATGGCAAAGCTCTTTCAAGAATTGAAACGCCATAGAAAGTTCGAGTTTGAACTGGTATTTTTAGTGATGGATCCTGGGTATAATGCTGCGAATAGAGAGATGATAGAACATAATGCGAAGAGATTGGGTATTGAAGTACAGATTTTTGATTCACCGATTTTTGATTCTGTGTTTGAAATAGAAAACTCACCTTGTTATCTTTGTGCAAGGATGCGTAGAGGTTATTTGTATAATCAAGCGAAAGAACTTGGTTGCAATAAGATTGCGCTAGGACATCATTATGATGATGTGATTGAGACTATTTTAATGGGGATGCTTTATGGGGGACAGGTACAGACGATGATGCCGAAGCTTCACAGCCAAAACTTCGAGGGGATGGAGCTTATTAGACCTATGTATCTGCTAAGAGAAGAGAATATTATTCATTGGCGAGATTATAATGATTTGGTGTTTTTACAGTGTGCTTGTAAATTTACAGAAAGCGCACATCTTGTTAATGAAGATGGAGTGGCACATTCTAAAAGGCAAGAAATCAAGGGCATGATAAGAGATATGAAGAAAATCAACCCATATGTGGAGAGTAATATATTTAAAAGCGTTGAAAGTGTAAATCTTAGCACGATTGTTTCTTACAAAAAGGATGGTAAGTTATATCATTTCTTAGACGAATATTAAAAAAATGCATCATCGGTATAAAACCGATGGTGCATTTTTGATTCTAGATTATTTGAGTCCCATAGGGGTGATTTTACAGTATTCATCAACTGTAGCATTTCGTTTGAATAATTCTAAGATTTCTTTTCCGACTGGGTGAAGCTCTTCTACGTCGAATTTCGATAATTCTTTTGCGAAGAAATCGTAAAGTATCTTAGCACCCTCATCATATCCTTGTTCACCGAGTGCTTCTTGTGTTTCTGGGCGAAGGAACTTCGTACGAATGTTTTGTCCATCTACCTTCATCTCTTTGAGTGAGTAACCCATTAGGCTACAACGTGCAGGATCCAAACGATTCATCTTCATGTTAACGCCACCGCGTCGTGCAAGATATTCTCTAGAAATCCACTCTGCAGCAAAACCGACAGAATAAGCACCGATGTGTTGGTTTGGAATCAATACATAACGTGTGTTAGGGCATTCTAAGATTTGTTCTAGTAAAAGGTTCGCTTGTTTTACTCTTTGACCAGTAGCGAAAGGCCAGTAAGAACCAACACCTTCGCTTGCAAGTGGTGAATTACCACTGATACTTGGGTTGTTAAATCCACGAGGAGCTACAAGTCTCCACATCCAAGCAAGTGCTGGAGGAATAACTTGGCAAAGTCCCATGATACCATAATCAGGTTGTGCAGCAGTTGTTGGAGGCATACGAACACCAAAGCTTCTTACGTCAACTTCAACCGGTTCTGTAACGATGTTATCAATATATTTACGAGGAACGATAACACGTGGATTCGAGCATGGAGTACCATCCGAATCTAATGTGTGTTCCCATGGTAAGCAAGTAGAGTTTGGTGCACCTTGTAGGTTGAAAAATACGAGTGGTTCATCAGGGTGGATAGAAATACGTTCATACATCGAATCGCTACCATAGTGAGTAATACCATCTACACGTAAGAACCAACCTTCTTCACCATCATAAAGACCGAGCTTTCCGCTACCTGTCTTAAACTGAGGATGGCAAATCGCCATATCATCTGTAATAGGTTCAATATGACAAGTATCGCTCATACTGATATATTCTTTTTCGCCAGTTCTAACATCGGTACCAAGTAGTACACGACCATCAAGATCACGGCGAACTTCTTGTAATAATTCACTTTTACCACCGCCTGAAGCACCTTCATGCATCATAACCATTTCCATTTCATATGGTGTTATAATACGTGCTGCAGAAGCATGAGCTGTAACCCAACCTTCATTCTCACCGATATCTAATAATACACTGTAGATACCTTTCTTCGCAGAAGGACCTGGATATAAGTTGTAAGCATATACTTCGTGTAAGTCAGTACTTCTGTTATGTACACAAACCTGTCTGCCTTTAAAGTGTGTATGTCTAAAAGGTGGTGCTACGTAAACAACTGCACGAGGTGTGAAATGGTCAACGCTATCTATTGGAACAAAGGCTTGTAATTGTGATAAAGCAAGTGCAAAAAATGCAGTGTTTCTAGGGCATACTAAAACAGCATCATAGCCGTATGCAGATCCGCCAGCTTTAAAAGGTACTACGATAAGCTCTTGTCTGCTAAGCCATTGAAAGGTTTCATCTTTTAGAGAAGAAAAATCATAGCCATAGACATCTTTGAATTTAGGTTTGTCTGTAGGTAAATCATCAGAAATTCTCATACAATCTGGATCTCTTCTACGCATATAATCTTCTGTAAAGTTAACTGCAACACCGTTTTTACAACGTGTTACTGTAGCTTCTGTTATCATCTCTCCGTTGACATCATAAGATACGTCGATGAGATCGTTTTGTTTGCTTCCGAAAATCAAGTGGTATAATCTCTCCGTAGTTTCCGGAACGATAACACTTGGGCTGTTTTCTAATACACATTTCAGTTCTTCTGAAAAAGTAAATTTACTGAGTAATATATTCACAGATATACCTCGCTTTCATTTTTATCCCTTTAAGTTTGACTAAACTTACTTAATTCTATCTAAAAATGAAGATAAAGTCAATCTTTAATTTTTGGTTTTGTATAAGTGTTTAACGGTATACATGTATAACATGCAAGATATGCATGATAAATGAATAAATATTCATTTAAATTGAGCCAATTATGTATAAAATTTAGCAGATTAATGTAATGCATCAAAAAAGTGCATGAGAGATGGAGAGTAGAAAGTACAAAAATATAATAAATATATAAAATATATACAGGGATTGAAGAAGGTGTGATATTATAATTATAAAGTTAAAGTTGGAAAGAAATATAGTGAGATTTGAAATATGGGAAAGGGATGATATATTAATATGAAGATAGATTTTTTGAGATTAATGGAAGGACCACTTACAGAAGAGAAGAAAAAAGAATTTTATCCCTTTGTTGAAGTGATGATGCAAAACAAATGTGCATTAAAAGAAGTGGAAACGAAACTACAGGTACTTGATGAGGAGTTTTCTGCACTAAATGACAGGAATCCTATTCAGTCTATTAATTCACGCATTAAGGCACCGCTTAGTATATTAGAAAAACTTGAACGAAAGGGATTAGAGCCTACCGTTGGAAATATGACAAAATATCTAAATGATATTGCGGGGGTTCGTGTTGTATGTTCCTTTACAGAGGATATTTATATGCTTGCCGATATGTTGATGAAGCAAGATGATATTGTCTTAGTAGAAAGAAAGGATTATATCGAACATCCAAAGGATAATGGCTATAGAAGCTTACATCTTATTTTGGATATACCGGTTTTTCTTTCCTCAGAGAAGAAAGTGATGAGAGTAGAGGTTCAGTTTAGAACCATTGCAATGGACTTTTGGGCAAGTCTTGAGCATCAACTAAAGTATAAAAAGAAAATTGACAATCCAGAAGAAATTGCAATGGAACTAAAGTATTGTGCTGATATTATTACGGAGATGGATATCAAAATGCAAAATATCAGGGCAATGATTGAACAGGAGCAAACAAAGCATATAATTTAGTACGAAATGCCAGCCTTTAAAAGGCTACGGCTTAAAATACGAGCTATGTAATGGGCTACAGCTACGCATAAGAAGTCTTTCACCAAATAAGGGATAGATATGGTGAGTACAGATGCGATCAGAGGATTTTGTGTGACAATACTATATTGGATGCTGCCGAGTGCATGGCATAGTAGGAGGCCTAAGGTTCCTATTATAATAGGTAGAAAATACTTTTGTACCTGATTACCTATACTACAAAATAGGGCGAGGAATAAAAATCCGAAGATGAATCCACCTGTTGCACCTACGAGCGCTTGCATGCCACCCTTTAGGTTTGCAAAAACGGGTACTCCTACTGCACCTAATAGAATATAGAGTGAAATGCTTGCCACAGCTTTCTTAGGTGTGAATAGATAGCCGATGAAGGCTATGATAAAGGTTTGTAAAGTTAATGGTATACCAGAAGGCATAGGAATAGATAGCTGAGAGAAGATGGATACTAAAGCGGTTGCTAGTGCGATACTAGTAAGTGTTGTTGTTTTTTTGAGCATGATAAGTCGTTCCTTTCGAAGTGGTTCAATAAAATAAAAACAACATTAGTTTAATATAAATACAAACGATTGTCAACTAGTTTAAAAAAGAGGTTAACAATGAAAGGTATAAAACGAAGAGTACGTGTGGTGCGAAAAAGGCCACCAGCGCCTGAACTTACAATAGCAGAGCGTAGAGAGTTTACAATAGAAATGGAAGAAATTTGCGAGGAGTATTTTTTGTATTTTTTAAGGGAAGATATTTCTTTTCCTAAGATAAAGGTGCGTCGCATGCGTTCGAGGTGGGGGAGCTGTAATGTAACGGATCATGTGATAACATTTAGTACCTTGCTGTATGAAAAAGATCGTATTTATAAAGAATATGTGGCAGTGCATGAGCTGTGTCATTTGATTCATCCGAATCATTCAAAGGATTTTTATGTATTGGTAGCAAAGTTTTTGCCGAATTGGAAGAAGCTTAGAGCAGAACTTAATGCATAATAGATATTTTTTATGCATTCTAGACGTATTTTTTGCCAAAATTCATAAAAAGTTCACAATTGTAAAGTAAGGACTAGTCACAAAAAGTGCAAAGGTATATAATGGTGTAACACGTAGGGGATGAGCTTTTGAAAGAGAGGGATTATGAAACAGAAACTGAGAAGTTATAGTAGAGAAAAGAATTTTTTGGTCTGTATTGATTCTGATGGCTGTGCTATGAATACCATGGAACTAAAGCATAGAACTTGTTTTGCCCCTTGTTTAATTACAGAATGGGGATTAGAGGCATATGAAAAGCAAGTTGAAAAGCTTTGGATGGATGTGAACGTATACGCTGTAACTAGAGGAGTGAATCGTTTTCAGGGATTATATATCGTCTTAAAATACATCGATGAAAACATTGTACAAATACCAGATGTGGATTCTTATGGTAGATTTCTTGAAACAACAGAGGAGTTTTCAAATGTAGCGATTATCCGTTACCTTGAGGATAACTATGATGAAATGCTAGAAAAGGTTCTTCGTTGGTCTCAAATGGTGAGTAAGAATATTTCACTTATACCAGTAGAAGAGAGAAAGCCATTTGATGGTGTAGAAGACGCTATAGACGCGATGTCGGATTTGTGTGATATAGTGGTAGTTTCCGCAGCGAATCCAGACGCGGTACATGAAGAGTGGGAGATGCACGGGCTTATGTATCGTGTGAAGAATATTTTCAGTCAAAATGTAGGTACACAAGCTTTTTGTATTAAGCGATTGATGGAAGAAGGATACGATAAGGATCATATTATTTTGATTGGAGATGGATTGGAAAATCTTCATATTTCGCAAGAAACAGGTGTTTTATATTTTCCGATTTTAGGGAATCAAGAAACGACGAGTTGGGAATTCTTTCGTGAGGTAGCCTTTGAGAAATTTATAGAAGGAACCTATGCAGGGAGTTATCAAGAGGAGCAGATGAAGCTGCTATTAGATTCTTTGACTGAAGAATATTGGTTATAGAATTTCATTATGAAAACAAAAAAGAGGCAATCCCGTAAGGGTTGCCTCTTTTATATTATAAACTGTAATCTAGAGATGCTTTTACGAAGCCTTTGAACAATGGATGAGGTCTGTTAGGACGGCTCTTAAGTTCTGGATGAGCTTGTGTAGCAACAAAGAATGGGTGATCTTTGATTTCGATCATTTCAACGATTCTTCCGTCAGGAGATAAACCAGAAAGGCACATGCCTGATTCAGTTAAAATCTTTCGGTAATCGTTGTTGACTTCGTAACGATGTCTGTGACGTTCATGTATTTCTTCGGCTTGGTATAAGTCATAAGCGGTGGAAGTCTTATCAAGGATACATGGATATGAACCAAGTCTTAAAGTTCCGCCGATATCTTCAATGCCGTTTTGGTCTGGCATAAGAGCAATCACAGGGTGTGTAGTATTTGGATCAAGTTCGATACTATGTGCATCTGTATAGCCAACTACATTTCTAGCAAATTCTACAATAGATAGCTGCATGCCTAGGCAAAGGCCAAGGAATGGGATGCGATGTTCTCTCGCATAAGTGATAGCTTCGATTTTACCTTGAACACCACGGTCACCAAATCCTCCAGGTACCAAAATACCATGAGAATCTCCTAATAACTCAGAAGCGTTTTCTTTTGTAACAAGTTCGGAATCAATCCATTGGATATTGATCGTCGTGTGTTGTGGAATACCACCATGTTTGAGTGCTTCAACAACACTGATATATGCATCATGAAGTTGAACGTATTTACCAACCAAAGCGATATTAATAGAAGTAGTTGGCGTTTTTAAATCTTCAACCATTTGAGTCCAGTCAGCTAAATCGGGTTCTGGGCAATCTAATCTAAGCGATTCACAAGCTACTTGTGCAAGCTGTTCAGCTTCCATAGCAAGTGGGGCTTCGTATAAATATTCAACATCAAGGTTTTGTAATACGTGGTTTGCTGGCACATTACAAAATAGAGCGATTTTGTCTTTAATCTGACGTTCTAATGGATACTCACTACGACATACGATGATATCAGGTTGAATACCGATGCTTTGAAGTTCTTTTACGCTAGACTGCGTAGGCTTTGTCTTAAGCTCTTGGCTAGCTGCGATATAAGGAATCAAAGTAACGTGAATCAAAATAGCATTATCATGGCCTACTTCGTGTTGGAATTGGCGAATAGATTCTAAGAAAGGTAAACTTTCAATATCACCTACAGTTCCGCCGACTTCAATAATAGCAATGCGCATATCATCATCTGTGAAGTTGCGATAGAAACGGCTTTTGAGTTCGTTTGTGATGTGTGGGATAACCTGCACTGTGCTACCGCCATAATCTCCACGACGTTCCTTTTGTAGTACAGACCAATAAACCTTACCAGTAGTTACGTTTGAGTTTTTATCTAAACTTTCGTCGATAAAACGTTCATAGTGTCCTAGGTCAAGGTCAGTCTCAGCACCATCGTCTGTTACGAAAACCTCGCCATGTTGAATCGGGTTCATCGTACCAGGGTCTATATTAATATAAGGGTCGAATTTTTGCATGGTAACTTTGTAGCCACGAGCTTTTAATAAACGACCTAAAGAAGCAGCGGTAATCCCTTTTCCTAACCCAGAAACCACGCCACCTGTTACAAATACATATTTCACTGCCATATTCAGTATCCTCCATATCCACCCATTATACAATGTAATATGTCTAAAATCTACACCTTTATCTGAAAAAAGTTTACAAATCTTTAATGAAATGACACATACTTTTCGTGAAAGAGATATTGATTTATGGTATTTGACACACTATAATGGTAAAGACCCTATTAAAATACACGAAGAGGGATATACTACTCAAATACAAGGATGAATAATGGATAATAATAATATGAATGAGTTTAACAATAATAGTAATAATAATTCAAATAATAACTCAGGGAAACAGCCTGGAAATGGGAATGGGAATGGTCCTGATAACAAAAAGCCTAGTCTGTTTACATTTTTACTAATAGCATTGACTACATTAGTATTTATGAGTTTTTTGACATCTACACTATCAGGCAGTACACAAGAACAAATCACATATTCTGAATTTTTGCAGATGTTAGAAGAAGATAGCGTAAAAGCGGTACAAGTAAGCGATGACATTATCTACATTGAGCCTATACAAGAAACGGCTGAGGTTAATATCTTAGCTTCTTATTATACTGACTATCAATCGGTTGTATATATTACAGCTATGATGGAGGATTACAATACACTTTCCGAACGTCTTACACAAAAGGGTATCGATTATGAAAGAGTGATTCCTAGCACTTTTGGAACGATTCTTTCTTTGGCACTCTCTTATGCGATTCCGGTCATACTTATGCTGTTTTTATTCCAATTTATGATGCGTAAGATGGGTGGCAAAGGCGGTCCATTTAGCATGGGTAAGAACAATGCGAAGGTATATGTACAAAAGGAAACAGGTATTACCTTTAAGGATGTAGCAGGCGAGGATGAAGCGAAGGAATCCTTAGTTGAGGTTGTAGATTTCTTGCATAATCCGACCAAGTATTCTGGTATCGGTGCAAAGCTTCCAAAGGGTGCACTTTTAGTTGGACCTCCAGGTACTGGTAAAACACTTCTAGCAAAGGCTGTAGCTGGTGAAGCGGGTGTTCCGTTCTTTTCACTTACAGGTTCTGATTTCGTAGAGATGTATGTAGGTATGGGTGCTTCAAGAGTGAGAAGTTTATTTGAAGATGCAAATAAAAATGCACCTTGCATTATATTTATAGATGAAATTGATGCAATTGGACGTAGCCGTGATACGAAGTACGGCGGTGGTAACGAAGAGAGAGAACAGACGTTAAACCAACTTCTTTCAGAGATGGATGGTTTTGATTCTAGCAAGGGTATTTTGATTCTTGGTGCTACGAATAGACCAGAGATTTTAGATAAGGCACTTCTTCGTCCAGGTCGATTTGATAGACGTGTAATTGTTGATAGACCAGATTTAAAAGGTCGTGTTGCGATTTTAAAGGTTCACGCTAAAGATGTTCGTATGGATGAAACGGTTGATTTTGATGAAATCGGATTGGCGACAAGCGGTGCAGTTGGTTCTGATCTTGCGAATATGATCAACGAAGCTGCGATTAATGCTGTAAAGCATGGTAGAGAATTTGTAAATCAACAGGATTTATTTGGTGCAGTAGAGCAAGTTTTAGTTGGAAAAGAAAAGAAAGACCGTATCATGAGTAAGGAAGAACGTAAGATTGTTTCGTATCATGAAGTGGGGCATGCATTGATTAGTGCATTACAAAAAGACAGTGAACCAGTGCAAAAAATCACAATTGTACCAAGAACTATGGGTGCTCTTGGGTACGTAATGCACGTTCCAGAAGAAGAAAAATACTTGAATTCAGAAGCTGAGCTTAGAGCGATGCTAGTTGGACTTTTAGGTGGTAGGGCTGCAGAGGAAATTATATTTGGCAATGTTACTACTGGAGCATCAAACGATATTGAGAAAGCGACGCAAATTGCCAGAGCTATGGTGACACAATACGGTATGAGTGAACGTTTTGGTCTGATGGGCCTAGCTACTGTTGAAAATCAATATCTAAGTGGTGGTACCTCTTTGAATTGCGCTGATACTACAGCTGCTGCAGTGGATGAAGAAGTGATGGAGATTCTAAAGAAAAGCTATGCGAAAGCAAAAGAACTTCTTGCAGATAATAGAGAATTGATGGATAAGTTGGCAAGCTTCTTGATTGAAAAAGAAACAATCACTGGTAAAGAGTTTATGAAGATTTACCGTGCTGAAAAAGGAATTCCAGAACCTGAGGAACCAGCAAAGCCTGAGATTTTTGCCAAACCTGAAGTATTATCACAAGAGCAACAAGAAAAAAAAGATGCCCAGGATTTCCAAAAGGTACTTGAGCAACAAACATTGTTGCAACTAAAGGAAGCGGAAAAGGAAGAAGTGAAGCCAAAAGAAGAAAGAAAAGGTCTTTTTTCGAATGCACCTTTGAACCAGGATGATGATGACATATTATAAGGAATTTACCTATGTTTGTAATCGATGATGAACTTAAAAAACTACCTACAAAGCCTGGTGTGTACATTATGTACGACCAGGCTGATACTATTATATATGTAGGAAAGGCTATTAATTTGCGAAATAGAGTGCGCAGCTATTTTAGAGAGCGGGTTGGAAGAGGACCTTGGATCGATAAAATGATTACGCAAATTGTCCGTTTTGAGTATATCGTGACGGATTCAGAGTTAGAGGCACTCGTATTAGAAAATAATTATATCAAAGAATATAATCCAAAATATAACACATTATTAAAGGATGGGAAGACTTATCCATATATCAAGGTGACAGTAACAGATCCATTTCCAAGGGTATTGTTTGCTAGAGAAGTGAAAAAGGATAAGGCGAAATATTTTGGGCCTTTTTCTAGTGCTCAAGCAGTGAAAAGTACGATTGAGCTACTTAATAAGCTTTTTATGATACGTACATGTAATAGAGTATTGCCAAGGGATTGTGGGAAAGAAAGGGCATGTCTTAATTACCATATCAAACAGTGCCTTGCGCCTTGCCAAGGGATTGATACAGCACAAACATATCAAGAAAGAGTGAAAAAGGCATTGGATTTCCTCGGTGGTAACTATCAACCTATTATAAAAGATTTACAAGCACATATGGAACATGCTAGTGAAGAACTTGATTTTGAGGAAGCTATCAGATATAGGGATTTGCTCGCAAATGTTATGCAGGTTTCTCAAAAACAAAAAATGTCAGATAGTGATCAAGAGGATAAGGATGTGATTGCTATTGCAAAGGATGAACAAGATGCAGTTGTTCAGGTCTTTTTTGTGCGATATGGCAAGGTGATTGGTAGAGAACACTATTACATGACCCATGTAGCGGACAAAGATAAGTCGAGTATTTTACAAGATTTTATCAAGCAATTTTATGGTGGAACGCCGTTTGTTCCTAGAGAACTAATCGTACCATATGAGCTAGAGGAGCATGAGTTGATCGAGCAGTGGCTGACATTGCAAAGAGGCACAAGAGCATTTGTTAGAGTTCCCCAAAAAGGGACAAAGGAAAAACTTGTAGAACTAGCACATGCTAATGCAAATATGGTTCTTGAAAGAGATAAAGATAAGCTGAAGCGAGAAGAATTAAGGACCATAGGTGCAGCAAAGGAATTGGCGCAGCTACTAGGAGTTGCATCTGTTACCAGAATGGAGGCTTTTGATATATCTAATATCAATGGCTTTGAAAATGTAGGATCTATGGTTGTTTATGAAAAGGGCAAGCCAAAGAAAAGTGATTATAGAAAGTTTAGAATAAAGACAGTATCAGGTCCTGATGATTATGCGTGTATGAGAGAGGTGCTCACAAGAAGATTTAGACATGGACTTGAAGAAACAAAGCTCCTACAGGAGCAAAATATTGACAAAAATTACGGTAGTTTCACGAGATTTCCAGATGTTATTATGATGGATGGTGGTAAAGGGCAAGTAAATATTGCAAGTGAGGTGTTAGCTGAACTGGGTGTTACAATACCGGTCTGTGGTATGGTAAAGGATGACAATCATAGAACGAGAGGGCTCTATTTTAAGAACGAGGAACTAACACTTAATAATAGAAGTGAAGCGTTTAAGATGATTACGAGGTTGCAAGATGAGGCACATAGGTTTGCGATTGAGTACCATAGGAGTCTTCGTAGTAAGGGGCAAATCAAGAGTGTCCTTGATGATATACCAGGAGTTGGACAAACAAGACGAAAAGCTCTTATGAGAAACTTTGCATCCATTACAGATATTAAGGAAGCTAGCGTCGTGCAATTGTCACAAATTTCAGAGATTCCAGAGCATATTGCACAGGGTATTTTTGACTTCTTTCACAAAGAAGAGTCAGGACAATAGAAAGCTTCTTTACCTTAAGAAATAGCTATGTTACACTATAGATATTAAAAATGAAGAGATTCGATATGGAGGAAAGTATGCCAGCAGTTTATTTTAGTGATTTAGCACAAGCAATGAATTTGAGAACGGTAACACCTGAGATTGATTACACAAAGGGCAAGATAAAGGTACCTGATGTGAATAGGCCAGCGCTACAATTGACAGGGTATTTTGAATACTTTGATTCGAGTAGATTACAGGTGATAGGACATGTAGAGGATTCCTATATAAGTCATATGTCGCCTGAGCAAAAAGAAGATATTTTTGAAGAACTTTTATCATATCCTATACCAGGCATTGTTTTTTGCAGAGATATCAAACCTGAAGAACTTTTTCTTCAAAAGGCTATTGCACATAAGATACCAATTTTTGTTTCCTCACGCAATACTTCTAGTTTTGTTGCAGAGTGCAATAGATGGCTCAATGTTAGATTGGCTCCATCTATTCGTATTCATGGTGTGTTAGTTGACGTATTTGGTGAAGGTGTATTGATCACAGGTGAAAGCGGAATCGGTAAGAGTGAGGCGGCGCTTGAACTTGTAAAGAGAGGACATCGTCTTGTAAGTGATGATGCTGTTGATATTCGTAAAGTTAGTGATGCAACATTGGTTGGTAGTGCTCCTGATATTACAAAGCATTTTATTGAGCTTCGTGGTATTGGTGTAGTGGATATCAAGATGATGTTTGGTGTATCAAGTGTAAAGGATACGCAGTCGATTGACTTGGTAATCAAGCTAGAGGACTGGGATAAAGAAAAAGAGTACGATAGAATCGGCTTAGAGCAAGATTACACGGAATATCTTGGTAACAGAGTGGTATGTCACCATTTGCCAGTTAGACCAGGTAGAAACCTTGCGATTATCGTAGAGTCGGCAGCAGTTAACTTTAGACAAAAGAAAATGGGATACAATGCGGCAGAAGAATTATACAAACGCGTACAAGAGAATATGACAAAAAGACACGATGATGATGATGATGAAGAGTAAATGAAAAAGTAAAGGATAAATGATATGGAAAAAATCGTATTTGGTGTAGATGTTGGTGGAACAACAGTGAAGATTGGACTTTTTACAGAAAGTGGAACATTGCTCAAAAAATGGGAGATTCCGACTAGGACTGAAGATTCGGGTAAGTATATTTTGCCAGATATTGCAGATAGTGTTTTGGGTGCTATGGAAGCGGATGGTTACACGAAAAAAGACGTAATCGGGGTTGGAATTGGTACTCCAGGACCAGTCGATGGTATGGGTTATGTGCATAAAGCTGTGAATTTAGGCTGGGATTATTTTAATTTAGAAGATACCTTTCATAATCTTGTTGACCTCCCAGTTAGAGCTGGTAATGATGCAAATGTAGCAGCGCTTGGCGAAATGTGGAAGGGCGGCGGCCAGGGCTTCCAAGATATCGTGGCGGTAACACTTGGTACAGGTGTTGGTGGCGGCATTATTGTTCGTGAACATTTAGTAGCTGGAGCAAATGGAGCAGCTGGTGAATTTGGTCATATGCATATCGAAGATGCAGAGACACTAGCGTGTAATTGTGGTGGAAAAGGTTGTCTAGAACAATATGCTTCCGCTACAGGTATTGTGCGACTCGCTACGAGAAGACTTAGCAAAGATGAAATGCCTAGTATGCTTAGAGGCAAAGATTTTACTGCAAAGGATGTTTGGGATGCAGTTAAAGCAGGTGATCAAGTTGCAATAGATGTAGCAGAGAGTTTTGGATATTATTTAGGGAAAGGTCTTTCTATGGTGGCCTCTGTGACAAATCCAGAAGCGTTTGTAATCGGTGGTGGTGTATCAAAGGCAGGGGAGATTATTTTTCAATACACGAAGCCTTACTATGAACAATATACTTTTTCGAGTACAAGAGATGTGAAGTTTTTACTAGCTCAGTTAGGTAATGACGCAGGCATCTATGGAGCAGCACGCATGGTGCTATCTTAAAAACAGATAATTACGAAACTAATATTCCACATGATATACTTCTTGACTTGGTATCTATATATAACTTTTTAGGCACGTTTGCACTACACCTCGACCGTAGCGGTACATAAGATAGTAAGGTACGCTGTGCATCCCTTACCATCTAAGTGCCGACGGCTCGCTAGTACCTATGAAAGTTATATATAGACACCAAGGCTAATAAGCGCATATTATAGAATGTTAGTTTTGTAAAAACCTATCTAAAAAAGAAAAGAGTAAAAAGTTGAAAAAAAACATAGATTTATCAAAATATACGACATTTCGTGTTGGTGGAGAGGCTGAATATTTTGTAGAACCGTCTTGTGTGGAGGAGTTGCAAGAAGCGTTATCTTTTGCGAGGCGAGAAGGGTTAAAGGTTCATGTATTAGGAAATGGATCGAATCTTTTGGTCTCCGATGAAGGGGTAGCAGGTGAAGTGATTCGTATTGCAGATGGGATGCAAGATATTTGTATTGATGGGGATACTATTATTGCGCAGGCTGGTGCAAAAATGTCTACTATAGCAAAAAAAGCTGCGGACATGGGGTTATCAGGTCTGGCATTTGCGCACGGAATACCGGGTACTATCGGTGGTGGTGTGATTATGAATGCGGGAGCTTATGGTGGTGAATTGGCACAGGTGGTGACCAAGGTGGAAGCAATGGACTTAGAAGGAAGAGCGTTTGTGATTGAAGCAGATGCATTAGAATTTTCGTATCGTGGTAGCTTCATGAAAAAAGAAGGGCTCATTGTGACAAAGGTGTATATGCAACTAGCCTATGGTGACAAAGAGGATATCTTGGCTACTATGAGAGAGCTTGCGACTGCTAGAAGGGAAAAACAACCACTAGAATATCCTAGCGCAGGAAGTACGTTTAAAAGACCAGTTGGTCATTTTGCGGGTAAGCTGATCATGGATGCGGGTCTATCTGGATATACGATAGGCGGTGCGAGTGTTAGTGAAAAGCATTGTGGGTTTGTGATTAACCAAGGTGGAGCGACTTCACAAGATATTGTGGAATTGATGCAGTATATAAAAGAAGTGGTTTATGAAAAGGAAGAAGTTGTACTTGAGCCAGAAGTGATTTTCTGGGGATAGTGTAAATAACTTTCAGAAGAAAGAGGGCATTATTATGAGGTTTGTAGTTGTAACTGGAATGAGTGGTGGTGGTCGAACAACTGCACTGAAAATGCTAGAGGATCTAGGATATTATTGTGTGGATAATTTACCGCTTTCTTTGCTAGGTAAATTCGTAGAGCTTATCATGATGCCAAACAGTGAGATTAAGCAAGTTGCACTTGGTATCGATGTACGTACAGGACAATCTTTTGGTGGAGTTTCCGAAATATTAGACGGAATCAAGCTACAAGGCTATAAATATGAGATGCTTTTTATGGATGCTTCAGATTCTGTCTTACTTAAGAGATATAAAGAAACTAGAAGAGTGCATCCTATGGCACCTACTGAACGTATCGAAACAGGTATTTCAAAAGAAAGAGAAATTCTAGAAACCATCAAGAAAAATGCAGATTACATCATGGATACCTCGGCACTTCTTACGCGTGAGCTAAAGGAAGAATTAGACCGTATTTTCGTGCAGAACGAGGAATATCATAATTTTATGGTGACAGTTTTATCTTTTGGTTTCAAAAACGGAGTACCGGCAGATGCGGATTTGATGTTTGATGTTAGGTTTTTACCAAACCCATTCTATATCGAAAAACTAAAAAAACAAACTGGAAACGATCTAGAAGTACAAGAATATGTAATGGGATTTCCAGAGGCTAAGATATTTTTGAATAAATCACTAGATATGCTAGAGTTTTTGATTCCTCATTATATAAAAGAAGGTAAATACAGACTCGTTTTAGCAATTGGATGTACCGGTGGTAAGCACAGAAGTGTGACATTAGCCAATCACATATATGCAAGACTTAAAGCGCTTGATATATGCGGTGTCACCATACAACATAGAGATGTAATTATTGGGAAATAAAAGGAGTTGAACGATGTCATTTTCATCAGATGTAAAGAGTGAGGTCTCTAAGGTTCTAAGTAGTCACAAGCATTGTCGTATTACAGAGCTTGTAGCAATGTTTCAGCTTGGGGGTGATATTGGGCGTCTAGAAAGTGATTGTTATACGGTGGGATTTCATACTGAAAACTCGGACGTTACAAAAAAAGGCTTTACTTTATTAAGGAAAACAATTAATATAGACTTGAACAACGTTTTGTCTGAGGAGCTACTATTACAGTTTATGGAAGACATGAATGAACTAGAAGAAGTAGTAGTAGAGTATCTATTACACAATAGTTGCTGTAGAAGGGCATACGTTAGAGGCGCATTTTTATGCGTTGGTTCAATTAGCGATCCTCAAAAGGGGTATCATTTTGAGTTTGTATGTGAAGATGAAGAACAGGCAGTATTTCTTAAAAATATTATCGCAACCTTTGAAATCGATATGAAGATTATCGAAAGGAAAGGCCACTTTGTTCTTTACATAAAAGAAGGTACAGGTATTGTAGATTTATTGAATGTCATAGAAGCGCATGTTGCACTTATGGAACTTGAAAATATTAGAATTGTCAAGGAAATGCGTAATACAATCAACAGACGAGTAAATTGTGAGGCTGCAAATATACATAAGACAGTTAGTGCAGCATCGAAGCAGGTTGATGATATTAAGTACATTCAGGCCACACAAGGGTTAGAAAGCTTATCTGATGCATTATATGATATGGCGCAGATTAGACTAGAATATCCAGAAATGGCCCTCAAGGAATTGGGTGAGCTTCTCGATCCACCAGTAGGGAAATCGGGAGTGAATCATAGATTACGCAAGCTTAGTGAACTTGCGGCGAGACTGAGAGAAAAATACAACTAGAGTTTTAACTAGGTATCAAGGAGATTATTATGATTAAGAAAACAGTGAAGGTCCAAGTAGAAGGCGGTCTAGATGTTAGACCAGTTGCAGTGTTAGTTCAAATCGCCAATCAATATGATAGCGAAGTATATCTTGAAAATGAAAAACACAAATTTAATGCAAAAAGTATCATGGGTATGATGACATTATGTACCTGTGAAGGTGATTATGTAAATGTTATCGCTAATGGTGTAGATGAAGAAAAAGCAATCATCCACTTGGAAAACTATTTGTTAGGATTGGACGCTTAGGCGCTCAAATAAATTTACGGAGGCAATTTATTATGTTAGTATCAGCAAAAGAAATGCTTGTAAAAGCAAAAGCAGGCCACTATGCAGTAGGTCAATTTAATATCAACAACCTAGAATGGACAAAAGCCATCCTATTAACAGCACAAGAGAACAACTCACCAGTTATTTTAGGTGTATCTGAAGGTGCTGGAAAATACATGGGTGGTTACGATGCAGTTGTAGGTATGGTAAATGGTTTGATGAAAGGTCAAAACATTACAGTTCCTGTAGCATTACACTTAGATCATGGTAGTTTCGAACACTGCTACAAATGTTTAGAAGCAGGATTCTCTTCTGTAATGTTTGATGGTTCACACTATGCAATCGAAGAAAACGTAGCTAAAACTACTGAATTAGTAGCAGCAGCTCACGCTCAAGGATGTTCTATCGAAGCGGAAGTTGGTTCTATCGGTGGAGAAGAAGATGGTGTTGTAGGTACTGGTGAATGTGCAGATCCAGCAGAATGTAAATCTATCGCTGATTTAGGCGTAGATTTCTTAGCAGCTGGTATTGGTAACATCCACGGAAAATATCCTGCAAACTGGGCTGGTTTAAGTTTTGAAACTTTAGATGCAGTTCAAGCTTTAACAGGTGACATGCCATTAGTATTACACGGTGGTACAGGTATTCCTGAAGATATGATCCAAAAAGCAATCAACCTTGGTGTAGCTAAAATCAACGTTAACACAGAATGTCAATTAGTATTTGCAGCAGCAACTCGTGAATATATTGAAGCTGGTAAAGATCTTCAAGGTAAAGGCTTTGACCCACGTAAGTTATTAGCTCCAGGTTTTGAAGCTATCAAAGCTACTGTAAAAGAAAAAATGGAATTATTCGGATCAGTTGACAAAGCTTAATTGAATATGATAAGACTATGTAGACTGTTGTTTTCTAGAAATAGAAGACAACAGTCTTTTTTGGTTAAAATTAATATCCAATGTTCAAAATCGGCTAAGATATAGATAAAAACTTGATTTGAAAAGGGAAAAATGCTATATCTAAGACATCTAGGTGATAGCTATAATCACGATATTAGAAGGGATGAAATCTTATGAAGACAATCGAAAAACAATATGATGTAGTTGTAGTTGGTGGGGGTATGTCAGGTGTATGTGCTGCGATTTCAGCTGCAAGAAATGGCGCGAAAACAGTCCTTGTACAGAACAGACCGGTACTTGGGGGTAATGCCAGTTCAGAAGTGAAGGTTAGTGTGAATGGTGCAGGTAGACACATTGGATTTAGAAATGCAATGGAGTCGGGTGTTATTTTAGAGTTATTGATGCGTAATAAGTACATCAACTCGCATTATTCATTTCACGTAATGGATACGGTGACATGGGATATGGTAAAGACACAAGAAGGTCTTGATCTATACCTTAGTACACAGATGGTAGAAGCTACCTGTGAAAATAACGTAATTAAATCTATTACAGCGTTACAAACAACAACCAATACA
The DNA here is from genome assembly GCA_044425805.1 of Lachnospiraceae bacterium. Classification (GTDB taxonomy): domain Bacteria; phylum Bacillota; class Clostridia; order Lachnospirales; family Lachnospiraceae; genus RGIG6307. Next base: position 64,594 of record JAWXVC010000013.1, read on the forward strand.
CAGTACATCTTCAAAGGAGAACAATTCATCGATACAACTGGTGATGCAAACCTTGCATATGAAAGTGGTGCTGATTGGACAATCGGTAGAGAAGGTAAGGATGTATATGGGGAAAGTCTTGCACCTGATGAATCAGATGGATTCACAATGGGTAGCACAATTTTATACGAAGCAAAACATACTGGGAAACCTACCACATTTGTAAGACCTAGTTGGGCATATGAGTTAACAGAAGAAATGATAGGTGGAAGAAATATTCACGAAGTAGATGATGGGTACTGGTGGATCGAAGTGGGTGGAGATGACCTTAAGGTTATAGAGGATGCAGAAGATATTCGCGATGAGCTTATTAAATATGCTTATGGTGCATTTGACTATGTGAAAAACTCTGGGAAATATCCAGAAGCTTATGATATCGTTATGACTTGGATCGCACCAATCCCAGGAAAGAGAGAAAGTAGACGTATTTACGGTGACTACGTATTAAATCAAAATGATTGCTATGAAGGCTGTCGCTTTGAAGATGCGGTGGCTTATGGTGGTTGGAGCATGGATGACCATACAAGTGGTGGTATCCGTGGTACGATTAAGAAGAATAATAAAAAAGAAGAGGGTAGTATCTGGCATGAAATCAAAGATATTTACACGATTCCTTATAGAAGTTTATATAGTAGAAATGTTGAAAATCTATACGTTGGTGGTAGAGCAATCAGTGGTTCCCATATGGCAATGAGTTCAACTAGAGTTATTGGAACGTGTGCGGTAATCGGTCAAGCGGTAGGTACTGCTGCAGCTATTGCTCATAAATATGGAACCAATGCTAGAGGCGTAAACGAACATATGCATGAATTGCAACAAACGTTGATTAGGGACGATGCTTATATTCCTGGTATTGCAACAAAAGATACACAAGATTTAGTATCAAACATGAATTGTGCGATTACAGCATCTTCTTGTGTTACAGGGGGCGAACCTACTAATATCAATGGCGAATATGCTAGACGTGTGGGTGCAGTGCAAAATGCATGGATTTCTGACAATATGGATAAGGGTGCAGAATGGTTACAAGTAAGTTTCCCAGAGGTGGTATCTGTTAAGGATGTATTGCTTAGATTTGATCCAAACTTTAGTAAATTACTTACACCTACCATTGCTGTAAAACAACATAAAGATATGCCTGTACATATGCCAGAAGAGCTTGTAAGAGATTATGAAGTAATCTGCATGAAGGATGGCGTAGAAGTTGCTTGTAAAGTTGTAGACGAAAACTACCTTCGTGTGAATAAACTACATTTTGAAGAGGCAGTAGAGTGTGATAGCATTAAGGTTGTAGTGAAGAAAACCTACGGAGATACTAGCGCTAGAATCTTCGAAGTGCGCGCTTACTCATAGTAGACAGTGTAATAAGAAGAACAAAAGCATGTAGACCTAAGGGAATACATGCTTTTTGCTTGTTATATAAAAGTCTATAAAATGGAGGAAGGCCATGTGATAGGAATCACATGACCTTATAATGAAAAAGAAAATTTATTAACTAACTACTAACTAGCTATATACATATAATACTGTAAGAGTTTGAAGAAAGAATGTTTCTTGCTTTAACAAATCTTAAATAATATATGAACAAACTGTAAATGCTAATTATAGTCCTGCGTTAATCTTTTCTGGTTCAGGATAAACTTCTCCGAATGTATCAACTGTCATAGATGCAATTTTTTGTTCGTCTAGTGGACGATCAGAACGATCAGTTCTAGTAGCAGCAATCTTGTCTACAATATCTAATCCTTCGATTACTTTACCAAATGCAGCGTATGAACCATCTAAATGTGGAGATACTTGGTGCATAAGGAAAAATTGGCTACCTGCTGAGTTAGGATGCATAGCGCGAGCCATTGATAAAACACCTTTGTCGTGCTTTAACTCGTTTTTGAAACCATTTTGTGAAAATTCACCTTTGATAGTATAACCAGGACCGCCAGTACCAGATCCGCTTGGACAACCACCTTGAATCATAAAGCCTTTGATAACTCTATGGAAGATAAGTCCGTTGTAATATTCTTTACTAACTAAAGAAATAAAGTTGTTTACACTTGTAGGTGCGATTTCTGGGTATAATTCTGCTTTCATAATATCACCATTTTCCATTGTAATGGTAACGATTGGGTTCTTTGACATATCAAATTCCTCTCTTTCTTGTTTTACGCGATTTATATGTCTTTCTTCTGCACTATATAATTTGTACCCTAAGATATATACTACATTACATAGTCTCTAAATACCGACGGCTCCATAGTACCTCTTAAAAGTTATATATTGATACTTAGGAATAAAGTAATACAGCAGAAGAAAGGCATATAAATCGCTATATTTTATTAGATATAATGTTTAAAGCAACAAAGTTATTTTATCGTAAAGTGAGGGGTTTGTCTAGCAGAAAGGGTTAGGGTATAATATAATGCTAGTAGAAGTGAGGTGGGAACAGATGGCAGTAATAAGGTTACATTGTAGTGAGATTTATGAGGATAGGGCTATAGTAGAGGGCGTTTTGGTATATGGTGAAGAGAAGCACAGGGAACGTTTGCTTGCGCTACAGGAGAAGGGGTATTGTGTTGTGTTGGTGCTTTCTGTGCTTGCGGGACTTGATTTGTCTGAAGAGGAGCTAGGAGAAGCGATTTCACAGTGCGGTGATATAGATGGTTTTGTAAATGTATGTTTGCAAATAGATGAGTTGTCAGAATCATACATAGCGCGAATATATGCGAGGTGTCATAACGAGGCAGTGGTTATTTATGAATCGGATAGGATAGTAGTGCGCGAGAGTGTAGCTACTGATGGAGAGGCTTTTTGTGAGTTGTATCAGGATGGGTTGGTGAAGGAATACATAGAGGATATAGGGGTTTTTCAACGGTCACAAAAGGATTATCAAGATTATATTGAAGCATATAGGGCACATCAATATGGCTACTACGAATATGGTATGTATAGCTTGGTTTTGAAGGAAAGCAATGCATGTATAGGGCGTGTAGGCTTGGAGTATAAGGAATTGGGTGAGTTTTCGGGTTTATCCCTAGGGTATGCGATTATAGAAGCATACAGGGGAAAAGGATATGTGAGAGAGGCCTGTAAGGGGGTTTTGAAAGATTGTTTTGAACAGGAGTATTCAGACAGCGTTTTGTTGTTTGTAGATAAAACGAATAAAGCTTCCATTTCAGTGGCTAGTGGTATAGGCGCAGAGCTTATAAAGGAAATCTTTATAGAGGGAAGATGTACAGGTGTATGGAGGTTGTCTGAAAGAGACAAAATTGTATAAATCTAAAAACAATATTAAAAAGTTATAAAAAATGTTTGACAAATAAAAAACGATGTGTATAATGAAGTTTAAGCAAGGGCGCTTCTATTAAATAGAGGTGCCTTTTTCTGTATTTATATGCAGATGAACTTTTTAGGAGGAGTGAGTTTATGAAAAAATTAGAAATCATTATCAAACCAGAAAAGCTTGAAACACTAAAGGCTATTTTGGAAAACGATTCAGCACAGGGCCTTAATATAACAAATGTTATGGGCTATGGTAATCAAAAGGGTGTTGTGAAGAAGTACCGTGGGGCAGAATACAAAGTAGATATGCTTCCAAAGATTAAAGTGGAAACAGTTGTTGATGCAAAAATCGTAGATGCATTAGTTGACAGGATTTTAGCTGGTATCCAAACAGGTAACATCGGAGATGGTAAAATTTTCGTTTATGATGTTCAAGATGTAATTCGTGTTAGAACAGGTGAACGTGGTTCAGAAGCTTTATAAAAAAAGAAAACTCAAAAAAGTACATTACATATATTACGTTATCAATGGGGATAGCATTTAGGCGCATAGTCTAATTGTTGTCTCTTATTTATTTCGTAAATATGACATAACAGGAGGTTATATTATTATGGATTTTAGTATTTGGTTCCTCATAGGAGCAGCTTTAGTATTTTTTATGCAATGTGGATTTACAATGGTAGAGTCAGGCTTTACAAGAGCAAAAAACGCAGGTAACATCATTATGAAAAACATGATGGATTTCTGCTTAGGTACAATTGCATTCTTCGTAATCGGTTACAACATTATGTTAGGTGATACAATTGGAGGATTTATTGGATGGGGACTTAACCCAATTGGTGATTTTGCAGGAACTGATTGGTCAGCTTTCGTATTTAACTTAGTATTCTGTGCTACAGCAGCTACAATCGTTTCTGGTGCTGTTGCAGAACGTACAAAATTCGCTTCTTACTGTATTTATTCAGTAATCTTAAGTGCTCTTATTTACCCAATCGAAGCTCACTGGGTATGGGGCGGCGGCTGGTTAGCTCAAATGGGATTCATTGATTTTGCTGGTTCAGCAGCTATACATACAGTTGGTGGTGTTGCAGGTTTAATCGGTGCTATCGTATTAGGACCTCGTATTGGTAAATACGATGAAAACGGTAAATCACAACCTATCTTAGGTCACTCAATCACATTAGGCGCACTTGGTGTATTCATTCTTTGGTTTGGTTGGTATGGATTCAATGGTGCAGCAGCTACAGATATTACACAATTAGGTCAAATCTTTGCAACAACAACAATTGCTCCAGCAGCAGCTACTATTACAGCAATGGGATATACATGGATTAAAAATGGTAAGCCAGACGTTTCTATGTCACTCAATGGTGCTTTAGCAGGTCTTGTTGCAATCACAGCAGGTTGTTCAAATGTTGACTGTGTTGGTGCATTCTTTATCGGTGCAATCGCTGGTGTTTTAGTAGTAGTAGTAGTTTACTTTATTGAAAATACATTGAAAATTGATGATCCAGTTGGTGCTGTAGCAGTTCACGGTGCTTGTGGTATCTTCGGTACAGTTGCAGTTGGTTTATTCGATTACAATGCTGGATTATTCTATGGTGGTGGTGTTGATTTATTAATCATCCAAATCATTGGTATCGTTGCAATTATTGCTTGGACAGTAGTTACAGTAACTATTATGTTCGTAATCATCAACAAAACAATCGGTATGAGAGCTTCTATTCATGAAGAAATCGAAGGTCTTGATAGTACAGAACATGGTCTTGAATCTGCTTACCCAGATTTCCAAGAAAAGAACTACAAGTTCTAATTAAAAAGCTTTTATCTAATCCCTTTAGTTTAGTGTAGCGAAAGCCTCAGTGTAATGCTGGGGCTTTTGTGTTTGAGAAAAATAGCGTGCAAGAAAAATGCGAATATGGTACAATAATCTAAATTATAGAACTCGATATGGAGGAGATTATGAACAAGCAAGAATTAATTAAGAAAATACCAAGTGCAGAGAGTATTTATGTAATATATTCACAGATTACCAAGATGCCATATGTAAGTTGCCACGAAGAAACCTTTGATGATTTTATTTATATTTATTTTGATTCAGAGAAGGCGAAAGCACATGCGATGAAGCTCAATGAAGAGAAGATTCCAACGGCAGTCATTAAATGTGAAGAAGCAAAAGTGCTTCTATTTTTAGCAGATCTACGTTTTATGGGAATCAATGCAATGTGTTTCGTGGATGAAGAGGAAGTGATGATACAACACAAAGAACTATTGACATTCCCAGAAGAAACAGAGGAAACAATTAAGAAAAAGCCGGTTGATAACCCAAGCTTACACCTTTCTATCTTATACTTGATGCAAGAGGTTAGAAGACCTATTGAAAAGGAAAAGAAAGTAAATGTAGCGCATCTAGAAGAAGAGACCAGTGCTAATATTTACAAAGGTAAATTTTTATTACCTGTACAGGCTCAAACAGGGGAAACACCTACAGAAGGTCAAGAAGTGAAAACTTCTGTGATGTTACTTAAAAATGATAAGGACGAGATGTTTGTACCGTTATTAACGGATTTTCCAGAACTTCGTAAATTTCTAAAGGATAAAAATTCACAGGTTGTTGTTGCGAACTTTGAAGGAGTCATGAAGGTTATTAAAGGTAGCACTACAGCGGGTGTTGTAATTAATCCAGCAAGCAGTAATGTTGTATTAAACAAACTTGGAATGCTATCGATAGAAAAGAGATTTAAAGAATAGAGAGATGAACATATATGACAAATAAATTTACTGGCATGAGAAGTGCTCTTATTTTGTTGCTTACAGCGACGATTTGGGGAGTTGCTTTTGTTGCACAAAGTGTGGGAATGGATTATATTGAACCATTTACCTTTAATGGTGTGCGCAGTCTGATAGGTGCGTTGACGCTTGTTCCATGTATTTATTTTATGAAAGGGAATACGAAGAAGCTTTCTGCACAGGACAAGGTGGTATCGCGCAAGATGCTAATACAAGGCGGTGTTGTATGTGGAATTTTGTTGTGCATAGCATCAAGCTTGCAACAAATTGGGCTTATGTATACGACTGCAGGGAAGGCAGGATTTTTAACTACCTTTTATATTATTATTGTTCCGTTGTTTGGATTGATTATAGGAAAGAAGTGCACAACATATACTTATATTGGAGTTGTCCTTGCACTTGTTGGATTATACTTACTTAGTATCAAAGATGGTTTCAGGATGGAGGTAGGTGACTTATACATACTAGCTTGTGCTGTTGTATTTGCGCTACATATCCTTGCAATTGATTACTACGCCCCTAGAACAGATAGTGTTAAGATGTCGTGTATACAGTTTTTGGTGAGTGGAGTTATTTGTATGGTAGTTGCTTTTCTATTTGAAACACCAGAACTAGAGTATATCTTGATGGCAAAAGTTCCTGTTTTATACGCAGGCGTTATGTCGTGTGGTGTTGCTTATACTTTACAGATTATTGGACAAAAGGGAATGAATCCTACGGTAGCATCCTTGATTTTGAGTCTAGAATCGGTGATTGCGGTGATTGCAGGGTTTTTCTTGCTACAGCAAGCACTAACAATTCGTGAATTGATTGGTTGTGCTGTTGTATTTGTAGCAATTTTATTGGCACAGTTACCAGATAAGAAGGACAAAATAAAAGAGTAAAGGCGGATTGAGTATGAATTATGATGAAGCATTACAAAAAGTAGAACAAGCGAAGCAAGTTCATGTATTAAAGCATTACGATGGTTTGACACAAGAGCAAAAGTCAGAACTGTTAAGCCAAATAGAAGTAACAGATTTTTCTGTGATTGATGCTTGTAGAAATGGCGAGTTAGAAGTTAAAAAAGGGGAAATAAAACCTCTAGCAGCCATGGAGTTATCTGAAATTTCTGAGAAAAAAGAAACATTTTTAAATACAGGCCTTAAGGCGATTAGAGCTGGTAAGGTGGGCGCAGTTTTACTTGCTGGTGGCATGGGTACGAGGCTTGGAAGCGATGCACCAAAGGGTGTGTATAATATTGGGCTTACAAAGGATGTCTATATTTTTGAACGTTTGATTAGAAATTTATTGGACGTTGTAGATGAGGCAGGCGTTTACGTACATTTATTCGTTATGACGAGTGATAAAAATGACCAGGCTACTAGGAGCTTTTTAAAGGAACATAGCTATTTTGGCTATAAAGAAGAGTTTGTTCACTTCTTTATGCAGGATATGGCCCCAGCTACGAACTGTGACGGGGATGTTTATATGGAATCTACATACAAGATGTCCACTTCTCCAAATGGTAATGGCGGTTGGTTTTCGAGTCTAGTGCGCGCTGATTTACTTTCCTTTGCACATGAGCAAGGTGTAGAGTGGCTCAATGTATTTGCGGTTGATAACGTATTACAAAGAATTGCAGATCCTGTTTTTGTGGGTGCTACCATAGAGGCAAAGGCTGCAGTAGGTGCAAAGGTTGTTCGTAAGAATGCACCAGATGAAAAGGTTGGCGTTATGTGCCTGGAAGATGGAAGACCTAGCATTGTAGAGTACTACGAGCTTACAGATGAGCTGATGAACGCCAAAAACGAATCAGGAGATCCAGCCTATAACTTTGGAGTTATCCTAAATTATTTATTTGATGTTGCACAGTTAGAGGAGATTTATGAGAAAAATCTACCACTGCATGTTGTTGAGAAAAAAATCCCATATATGAATGAGGCGGGGGAACATATTTCGCCAGAATCACCAAATGGGTACAAATATGAAAACTTGGTTCTTGATATGATACATAGCTTAGATAGCTGTTTGCCTTTTGAAGTTGTGAGAAATTTTGAGTTTGCACCAATAAAAAACAAAACAGGTGTTGACAGCGTGGAAAGTGCAAGAGTACTATTAGAGGAGAACGGAGTTGTTTTGTGATATAGGACTTTGTTTGTAAGTAAAATAGGTATAGTAAGAGGAGGAGATTGGTATGGCAATTTTAGTAACAGGTGGTGCAGGATTTATTGGAACGCACACAGTTGTTGAACTTCAGACAGCTGGTTATGATGTTGTAGTGTTGGATAATTTATCAAATGCAAGTGAAAAGTCGCTAGAAAGAGTAAAAGCTATTACAGGCAAGGATGTTAAGTTTTATAAGGCAGATATTCTAGATAGAGCTGCACTTGAAGATGTTTTTGCAAAAGAAGATATTACGGGGTGCATTCATTTTGCAGGATTGAAGGCTGTTGGTGAAAGTGTTGCAAAGCCTTGGGAATATTATGAGAATAATATTGCAGGTACATTAACACTTGTGGATGTTATGAGAAAGAATAACTGTAAAAACATTATTTTTTCATCTTCAGCTACAGTCTATGGGGATCCAGCAATTATTCCTATTACAGAAGAGTGCCCAAAGGGTGTTTGTACGAATCCATATGGTTGGACAAAGTCTATGTTGGAACAGATTTTAACAGATATGCAAAAGGCAGATCCAGAGTGGAATGTGATTCTACTTCGTTATTTCAATCCGATTGGAGCGCATAAGAGTGGTACTATGGGTGAGAATCCAAATGGTATTCCAAACAACCTTATGCCATATATTACACAGGTTGCTGTTGGTAAGTTAAAAGAGCTTGGAGTGTTTGGTGATGATTATGATACACCAGATGGAACGGGTGTTAGAGATTATATCCATGTTGTAGATTTAGCGGTTGGTCACGTAAAGGCTGTAGTGAAGCTTGAAGAAAACATTGGACTCGGATTATACAACCTTGGAACAGGTGTGGGATACAGTGTACTTGATATTGTGAAAAATTTTGAAGCAGCTACGGGCGTGAAGATTCCTTATCAAATCAAGCCAAGACGTGCAGGAGATATAGCTTCTTGTTATTCTAATGCAGAGAAGGCTGAAAAAGAACTTGGATGGACAGCACAGTATGATATCAAAGATATGTGCGAAGATTCGTGGAGATGGCAGAGCCAAAATCCTAACGGATACGAAGATTAATCAAAAACCTTACACAGCAAATGTTGTGTAAGGTTTTTTTATCCTTCTTCGATAATATGAATTTCTAGAAAATCAAAATCAATGCTGTCGATAAAGTTATCTTGAGTAAATCTCGCTTTAGCGTGGCGCTGAAAATCAGAAATGGTAGAATCTAACCAAATAGGTTTGCTCAAATCAAATTCATAGCAGACATCCTCAAGAGCCTTTAGAACTTTTTTGGTTCTCGTTTCATCTGATGAATTGACGATTACGATATCTTTTGTTAGGTGGTTGTTTGTGAAAATCTTGGCCCAAAGTCTAAACATATGTGCTCCTTAATCTTGGTAGTGTTTTGCATATAAGAATATAAACGATGCGAAAGTATCATACTATGAGGCTGGTTTTCTTGTCAAGGTAATCACGTCAGAAAGGAAGTTTTTTCTGGAGGAAAAGATGCCCTAAAAAATAAAAAAAGCCCCATAAAATGAGGAGTGCCCAGGTGTGTGAGCACCTGGGCTATTATGAAAATTTATTGTTGTACAATGCTTGTGAGAAACATTGTATTTTTTCCTTTTCGATATACATACTATATCAATTGCATATGAACAAATTATGAACACGCTGTTAATAAATGGTTAATTGAACAAAAACGGTGTTGAAATATATGATAAATTATATAAAGTGCACAAAAAGAAAGGAAACGAATTTTTCACAGAATAACATCTAGGGAAAAAAGGGGTTTTATGTTATACTATATGAAATAACACATTTTGAAGGGAGCATGTTAGAATGGACAATTTTATGGATAAGATTTCACAGAAGGTTACAGCTTCTGATTTTATAAAAGCGAATACAACTGCTGAGGCAGAGCTATCGCAAGTTTATCAGCAGCAAGTACAAGAATATGACAAACTTATACAAGAAATCAAGGCTATGCAGAAACATAATTTGCAAGAAAGTGAAGCGATAGAAGTTTTGTGCAAGCAGATGGATGAACACCTCAGTTCTTTGGAAGAACTTTTACAAAAGACTTCACAAGAAATAGAGAAGAACCAGGAGTTTACACATTCAGAAGGTGTGAAGGTCTATCGAAATGTACAAGCAGTTGTAGAGAAGCAATCTGATAAAATCCAAGAGTGTGTAGTGCAAGCTCTTGAGAAGAATAAGCAAGAAATCGGAGCGGCATCTAGGAAATCACTTATATCTGTAAAGATAGTGGCAATACTTATAATGATTATAACGGGCTTAAACTTTGCCTTCGATATTGTACAATACTTGGGTATACTCTGATAGGATAGAAAGGAACGTAGAGATAGATGGCAAGACAAACATGGAAGCCTGGCAATATGCTTTATCCATTACCAGTTGTAATGGTGAGTGTTGCTGGTGAGAACGCAGAGAAAAACATTATTACAATAGCATGGGCTGGGACGATTTGTACGAACCCTCCTATGGTCTCTATATCTGTACGTCCAGAAAGATACTCTTATGATATGATACGTAAGAGTGGTGAATTTGTCATTAATTTGACGACAAAGGATTTGACATTTGCTACAGATTATTGTGGCGTGAAAAGTGGTAGAGATGTTGATAAGTTTCGTGAATGTAAGTTGACACCGATATATGGAGATACAGTGAAGGCTCCGATGATCGAGGAAAGCCCTGTAAATATTGAATGTGTAGTAAAAGAGGTGAAAGAGTTAGGAAGTCACCATATGTTTATTGCAGAGGTAGTGGGTGTTCACGTGGACGACAAATATATGGATAAAAACAATAAATTTTGCTTAGAGGAGGCAGAGCCGATAGTGTATTCTCACGGTACGTATTTAGCGACAGGTGAGGCACTTGGTACATTCGGTTATAGTGTGAGAAAACGATGAGAAGAGCTAGAAGAAAGAACGGGATTTTAAAGCATATCATAGGTGTTGCGATTTTCTTCATCAGTATCTTTTTTGGTCCGAGTTTTGTAGAACCTGATTTCACACAGGAAAATACCTATATTCTAAAGCTCGAAGACGTAGAAATTGGTCGGGTTGAGAACGAAGCGGATGGTGAGAGGTTATTACAAATTGCAAAAGAGCGCATCTCTTCTTATACAGATGAGATTACGTATTTTGATGTTACACTTACCGTTGAAGGTACTCATGAATTTTTTGCGGATTATACAGATGAAGATGAAGTTGTTTCAAATTTTATTTTGCAATTACCAGATTATATGGAAGAAACCTTAGAAAGATGCTATACGCTTAAAGTAGGTGATTATCTTGTAGTGCTTAGCTCGATAGTTGAGGTGCAAGAGACACTTCAAGCAGCGATAGATTTATATGATTTAGATGGAGATTTTGAGGTTCAATTACAACAAGACGATTCTAGAGGGTTTAGTGTATTGACAGCATCTATCACTGCTAAAAGAGTAGAAGAGGATGCAACTATAGATAGAGGACAGGCTGGATTTACTGTTTTAGAGGAAGAACTTTTTTCAAAAGCCTCTTATCTAGAAGAGCTTAGCTTTAATGATTTCGACTATGGTATTTACGAGATGTGGTTTGACGATACGGTTGAGATTATGGAGTGTTATTTAAATCCGGACGAGATTAGTACCGTAGAGTATGCGATAGAAGAGATTACAAAAGAAAATGACGAAGATGTTATATATACGGTTGAATCGGGAGATACATTGAGCTACATCACAATTGTAACAGGGGTGCCAATGGAAGATATTATAGCCATGAATGATGCACTTGAAAGTGAATATTCAACGATTCGAATTGATCAGGAATTAATTGTTACAGTTCCAAAACCGACGTTGACAATCGGTTACATGGCAACGGTATACGAAGAAGAAGAGTATTCTGCTGCTGTTATTTATGTTGATAATGATGATTGGTATACAACGGATCAGGTCACTTTGCAAGAACCATCCACTGGATTTAGAAAAGCCACTTCTAATATAACTTACTATAATGGGGAGATATACGTAGAAGAGGTGCTAAAAGAAGATGTATTAATGGAGGCTGTACCTAAAATTGTAGAAAAAGGTACGCAAATACCACCTACCTATATTAAACCGCTATACGGTGGAACATTTTCTTCGGGATTTGGATATCGTAGCTTTAATGGCGGCGGCTATCACTATGGTGTTGACTGGGCAGTTCCTACAGGTAGTTCGGTATTGGCATCGTGTGGTGGTGTGGTTACAAGGTCAGGCTGGAGCAGTAGTTATGGCTATTGTATTTACATTACGCATCCAGATGGAAAAGAAACGAGATATGCACATAATAGCAAGCTGTATGTGAGTGTTGGAGATACGGTATACCAAGGACAGGTTATTGCACTATCAGGTAATACGGGTAATAGTTTTGGCGCACATTTACATTTTGAAATACGTATCAATGGAGTTGCAGTAAATCCACTTGAGTATATACAATAAAACAAACAATAGAAGCAGCCCTTTAGAGCATGTAAATGCCGAAAAGTGTTGTTTCTATTTACTTTTTTGGCATAATGTTATACAATCCCAAGTTTGACACTTGGTAAAGAATAAAATAGCTATAACACTAGTGTTTATAAGTGTTGTAGCTATTTTTGCGTTCGCATCGATATGTACTATTTTCATTTTTCTTTGATATTAGTTG
>JAWXVC010000014.1:0-76566 GCA_044425805.1 Lachnospiraceae bacterium
AGAAGACAAGCTTACGGATATCGTGATGACGAATATTTCTTTCTCAAACTGTTTGACATCAGTAGAAAATCTTATATTAGAAACCCATCATCCCACAAAATTTGTGATTGAGCCCTTTTAAATGGTAAAAAAACGATACTTAGAATTAGAAAAAAAAATCTACCATTAAAATCAGCTATTATATTACCTGTTATAGGATTAGGAATTGCACCTTTTGTAATGGCTAGTACAGAAAGTTTATTAAATATTAGCTTTAATGTATCACTTTCAAAATATGGTGGTGATATTGCAGTTGGTGCAATGACTATTTTATCTAGTGCGATTCAAATGTGTACAATTACGGCAGGAGCAATATCTCAAGGCGCTCAACCGATTATAAGTTTTAACTTTGGTGCTAGAAAATTTGAAAGAGTTAGAAAAGCAGTTAAATTAATGCTTATAACGAATACTACATACACAACTATATTTTTTATATCGGCACAATTATTTGCACCAAGCTTTGTAAGAATTTTTAGTAGTGACCCTGAGCTTATGGAATTGACTACATGGGCACTTCGTATTTACTTAGGTGGTACCTTTATGATGGGTATACAAAATGGATGTCAAAATTCATTCCTTGCATTAGGACAAGCGAAAATATCATTGTTCCTTGCATGTTTAAGAAAATTAATTTTATTAATTCCATTAATTTACATATTACCAATGTTTTTTGAAGATAAGTTATTCGCAGTATTTTTGGCAGAGCCAGTATCTGATATTTTAGCGGCAACTTGTACATTAACTGCATTTTTGATTATGTTCCCAAAAATACTTAAAAATGCTGGAGAAGTTAGATCATAAAAAAAAGGGCAATCACAGATTTAAGTGATTGCTCTTTTGTAGTTAAAGTAAGAATTTTTCTATAACAGGAATTAATCCATCTTCATCATTTGATAATGTAATATAATCAGCTACTTCTTTTACTTCTGGTTGTGCATTTGACATAGCAACACCTACTCCAGCGTATTTTATCATGGTAAGATCATTGAATCCATCTCCACAAGCAACACAGGTTTCTTTTGAAAATCCTATCATCGGAAGCATAATATCAAGACTTGCTGCTTTATCGATACCAAGTGGCATAATTTCAATAAAAAATGGTTCCGAACGGTAAATACTAAGCTGTCCTTCGTATTTTTTTGCTAAAACTTTTACTAGTTTTTCAGCTTTTTCAGGAGCAGTAGTCATGAGACATTTATTCACATCGAAGGTAATATATTCAGAAAAATTATCGAGTTCTTTTACTTCAAGTTTATTGATTCTACTTTCAATTTCGACATATTCATCAATACCATTTCCGGATAAAATAATATCGTCACTATAAGATAAAATTCCGCAGTCATGTTCTTTTGCAAACTGGAATAGTTCATCAATATAATGGTGTTCTAATACTTTTTGATAGATGACTTCTTTTGTATCGTATTTGATAATCTTTGCCCCATTGAAGGAAAGTAAATATCCACCAAAATCTGAAAAATCCAATGCATCTGCAACATGTTTCATACCTGGCGTTGGTCTACCAGAAGCAAGCATACATGCATGACCACGCTCCATCATCTCATCAATTGCTTTTTTTGTAGCAGCTGTGACTTCTTTTTTGCTATTTGTAAGAGTTCCATCAATATCAAGAACTAATATTTTTTTATCCATATATATAAATCTCACTTTCATAAAAAATGTAATATAACATACACTATTGTATCATTGGAATTATATCATTAAATTAAAATAATATGAAGTATAAAATAAAATAGGAATAATTACTGATTTTGATTGAATATTTTTAAAATAAGAGTATAATGTAGTTAGGATTTAAAATTGAAAGTGAGGATAATAAAATGGATCAAAAAGCAATGTTTAAGATTACGTATGGATTATATTTAGCAACAGTTAAAGTAGGGGACAAAGTGAACGGATGTATTATAAATACTGTTGCACAGGTAGCAAATAGTCCTACAAGAGTAGCAATTTCTATTAGCAAATCAAATTACACAAATGAAATGGTATTAGAGGCTGGAAAATTAATAGTTACAGCTTTATCAACGAAAGCAAACTTTGAAACATTTAAGCATTTCGGATTTCAATCAGGAAGAGATGTTAATAAATTTGAAGGAATGGAGCTTCCTACAGTAGACGGAATTCCTTATTTAAATTATAATAGTTGTGCATACTTAGTTTGCGATGTTATTTCTAGTACAGATTTAGGATCACATACACTATTTATTGCAGAAGTAGTAGATGGAGAAGTATTATCAGATGAAGAACCTATTACTTATGGATATTACCAAGAACATGTGAAACCAAAGCCACAAAAACCTGTATCAAAAGGATATAGATGTACGGTTTGTAACTATGTATATGAAGGTGAAACCTTACCAGAAGATTTCATTTGTCCACTATGTAAGCATGGTGCACAAGACTTTGAAAAAATAGTATAATATGATTGACAAAAAGATTATAAACCAATATAATCACTTTAGCGCTTAAAAGTGTTAAAGTTAAACGCTAATATTAGAAAAAGGAATTTATAACAGTGAATAGAGAAGAAAATACATTACTTGGATTTAGAAAAGACATTAGAATTTTAGACTGTACACTAAGAGATGGCGGTTTGGTTAATAATTTTGGTTTTACAGAAGAATTTATAAAAGAGCTTTATGAAACAAATGTGAAGTCAGGCGTTGATTATATGGAATTCGGTTATAAAGCAGATAAGGATGAATTTTCTGAATCAGAATATGGTAAGTGGAAATTTACAAAAGAAGAAGATTTAAGAGCTATTGTTGGGGATAATAATACAGCGTTAAAGATTAGTATTATGGCTGATGCTGGTCGTACGAATTATATGAGAGATATTTTACCGAAAGAGGAAAGTGTTATTGATATGATTCGAATTGCAGCATATATTCATCAGATACCAGCTGCAATAGAGATGATTGAAGATGCACATGCGAAAGGGTATGAGACGACGATTAACATTATGGCTGTTTCTAAGGTTCAAGAAGATGCTTTAATACAAGCGATTGAAGTATTAGCACAGACAGAGGTAGATGTTATCTATTTGGTAGATAGCTTCGGAGTATTTTATCCAGAACAAATCGTTAGATTATCTAATATGTACATTGAAATCGCTGAAAAGTATGGCAAGAAAGTTGGAATACATGCTCATAATAATCAGCAACTAGCTTTTGCGAATACAATTGAATCTCTTAGATGTGGTGTAAGTTATTTGGATGCAACAGTAAGTGGTATGGGACGAGGTGCTGGAAATTGTTTTGTTGAGTCATTACTAGGTTTCCTTAGAAATCCGAAATACAAGCTGACACCAATGCTTAGATTTATTGCAAAGCAAATACCGTTAGTTAAAGCGAGTGGTGCTGTTTGGGGATTTGATACAGCATATATGTTAACTGGAATTTTTAATTCACATCCATCAAGTGCGATTAAATTTTTAAAAGATGAAAGAACTGATTACGCTAATTTTTATCAGACGTTATTAGAAGATTAGAAAAAAGGGCATAACTGAAAAGTTATGCCTTGTTAGCGTTTCAAATATAAAATATGGAGGGTTTAGTGAATGAAACTTAGTAGTGCAATGAAAAGAGCATATGAAAGAGGGTATTTAGAAGGACCTGATTGGTTTTGTGATTTTTCACAATCAGAGGTTGAAGGTTTAGGATGTGATGATGGAGTAGATCGTCGTGATCCTAGCCGTGTTATCAAAATTGGAGATACTTATTATGTTTATTATTCTCGTTCTGAAGGAATTTCTATGAGAGAGAAAGCTGGATTAGAAGATAAATGTGTTCCTTGGGATAAATGTGAGATTTGGTATGCTACTTCGAAAGATACTTACAACTGGGAAGAAAAAGCTATGGTTGTTACTATGGGTGAAAAAGGTTCTTATGATGACAGAAGTGTTTTTACACCAGAAATATTAGCTTATGATGGAAAATATTATCTTGTATATCAAGTATGTGATGGACCTTATAAATTACCACATCATGAAAGTATTGCAATGGCAGTTTCTGATAAGCCAGAAGGACCATTCATAAAGAGTGCAACACCAGTTGTAGAACCATCTAAAGATGGTGTTTGGGAAGAAAATCCACAAACATATGCTGATGTAGCAAAAAAAGGTGGTTTTGATAGCTTAAATGTACATGATCCAATCTTATTCGAATTCCACGGGAAATTCCACTTATATTACAAAGGTGAAGTAATGGGTGAAGAGCTTGCTATGGGTGGTAGAGAAACGAAATGGGGCGTTGCGATTGCAGACGATATCATGGGACCATACGTGAAGAGTGAGTACAATCCTGTTTCTAATAGTGGACATGAAACTTGTCTTTGGAAATACAATGGTGGTATGGCAGCATATCTAAATCTTGATGGACCAGAAAAGAATACAATTCAATTTGCAGAAGATGGTATCAACTTCGAAATCAAGTCTGTAATCGCTGCAGAACCTCCAAAAGCTATGGGACCTTATATGGATGGTGAAAGTATTACAGATTGTCTAGAAGGCGTTAAATGGGGCTTGTGTCACCACTGGAAAAACGGTTATACATACATTAGACGTTTTGATAGAAACGATTCTCAAAAAGAAGGATTTGAAGCTAGAAAAAAAGGTAAAAAATAATTATAATGATAATAGTTTATTGCATTGGAGATATTTATGAAAAACATTGTCAAAATAACAATAGAATCATATTTGATTATGATTGCGCTTACAAGAACGTTACCAGAAATTATTAGTATTCAATCATTTGAAAGTACTATAGACTATATGACAGCATTGATTTACTCTATATTAGGAGAGTATAAATTAACAGATGTTTTTATTTTTGTAGCAATTTATCTGTTATTATATAAAATCAAACAAGATATAAATAGATCCTATAGAGTAACAGCACTTCTATTTAGCTCGATTCTAGTGGTAGGTGAATCTATTGATGCTATTGGAACCTTTGAATTAATCGTAGGAAGCCCTAGTAATATTATAATTGCAAGTAGTAAATTTTTAGGATTTTATTTTTTGTTTCAGTATCTAATACAGATTATGATGAAGTATATGAAACAATTAAAAGTGGATAGAACGGCTGTTGAATATTTAAATCCATGCATGAAGTGGTTTGATGAAAAATGTTGGCAAAAAGTATTTTTCATATTGATTTCATTTTGGGGAATCCTATTAATCATTAATTATCCTGGTAATTTATGTTGGGATGTAATCGGTCAAATAGAGCAGGTTATTTTTAATACTGGCTATAGTTCACATCATCCGCTTTTTCATACACTTTTAGTTGGTGGATGTATAGAACTTGGAAACTTATTTTTAAATTCTTATGAAATAGGATTGTTCATTTATATGATATTACAAATTAGTTTCTTTGCTAGTAGTTTGGCTTTTACGATTTATTATTTAAATAAAAAGAAGCTAAATCAATTCATAATATTAAGTGTTTTACTAGTATATCTAATAGCTCCAATCTATTCAAATTTAGCTACAACAGCGATTAAAGATATACCATTTATATCTAGTTTTATATTTTTCTTCGTATACTTTGTAGATTATTATGGATCAAAAGAAGAAAAAATTTTAAAAAATCATGTTATATATTTAAGTGTTTTTTCTATACTGACATGTTTATTCAGAAATAATGGTTTGTATATGATTGTGCTTACTTATATTATATATTTGATTATAGCTATTGTGAAAAGAAATCGATTAGTATTTATAAATACAGCAAAATTATGTGCAATTTTAGTAGTTAGTTATTGTGTGATTCAAACAATTTTAGTAACAGCTTTAGGTGCAACCGCAGGAAGTTCAAGAGAAATTTTCTCATTACCATTTCAATTAACAGCTAGATATTTACAGCTTTATCATGAAGAAATAACGGTCGATGAAGAGATTATAATTGAAAATATTCTTGGAGATATTGATGCTGTAAGGGGTGCATATAATCCAGAAATTGCAGATCCAGTGAAGAATTTATATTTAGATGATAGTGTTACAACAATAGATTTAGTGAAGTATCTACAAGTATTTGTTACACAATTTTTTAAGCATCCGAGGGTTTATATAGAGGGATTTTTAATTCATGTGAATGGCTGGTTTAATCCAAGTATTAGTAATAGCATTCGCTACGAAGTAGAATATGATATTATAAATACACAAGGAATCGTATCTGGTACGAGTAAAATTGTATTATTTTTTTATAGGTTTTTAGAGAGAATAACACCGATAGCATTACTTGAAACACCTGGTTTTTATACTTGGTTATTAGTATTAGTTACAGTATTTAAGAGAGAAAGCAAGCAAGATATTATAATATTACTTCCACAATGGATAGGATTATTTATTTGTATGATTTCTCCTTGTTTCCTATTACATCCAAGATATGCACTTCCAATTATGTTCACAATGCCATTTATAATTGGATATAGTTTGTGTTTACGCAAAGAATAAATAAAGACGGGGGGTAGATATGAAGAGAGAATTTACGTTAGAGGATACATCTATAGCAAAAGGATTTGCGATATTATGTCTTCTCTTTTATCACGCTTTTGAAAATCAAGAAATGTTGGTTAGACTGTCTGTTATATGTGATCCGATACCACAAAATATATTTTTATTGGCATCAAGTTTTGGTAATATTTGCGTAGCTGTATTTGTTTCTTTAACGGCTTATGGTATTACATTAGATTGTATGAAGAAGAAAACATTAAAAGCTTCGATGGATAAAAGTATGGTGCGATTAGTTCGATTAGTTCAGAAGTTTTTGTATTGTTATCTATTTATCATTGTAATTTTCTCCGATAAATTTAATCTTACAGGTCTATATGGTGAAGGGAAACAAGGCTTTTTATATGGTATGATTGATGCGTTAGGATTTGCTGAATTATTTGATACACCGATGTTAAATCCAACATGGTGGTATATGGAATTAGCCATTATACTCATAGTTTTCATTCCAATCATTGCATATGCATACAAGCAAATAGGAAATGGACTTGTAATAATTGGAATTTTACTTCCGCTTATAGTTAGCTTAGGGGATAGTGTGGATAGGTATTTATTTATCGCAGTATTAGGTATATATGTTGCTTATAATAGTCTAATAAAAAAAGCGTTGAACTATAATATAAATCCTTATATTAAATGGATAGGTGGTTTTTTAATCTTAATAGTATGTGTCTTAGTACGACAAAATTATGTTGTTTATAATACATTTACATATATTATCGACGGTTTTATAGCTTGGTATATTATTTATTTTTCAGTAAGTATATTAGGAAGTATACGTATATTAAGAGTACCTCTTGCATATATTGGACGTTATTCTATGAATATATATTTGATTCATACGTTTATTTATATGATGATTTATCAGCCACAATTATACAGTTTAAAATACGCTGGGATCATTTATCTTGTATTAGTTATTTCATCGCTGCTGTTAGCAATTGCAATGGATAATTTAATTAGGATAGTTGAAAGAATTGTTATACGGTTCATAAAAAAAATAAAGCATCGATACTGTAATTAGTATCGATGCTATTTTTTTATTAGATTAATTTAGTTGTCCATTTACTACAATCCCATACATCGGTTGCAAGTCCTTCATAAAATTCAGGTTCATGACATACCATTAAAATACTTCCTTTGAATGCTTGTAAAGCTCTCTTTAATTCAGCTTTTGCATCGACATCTAAATGGTTTGTAGGTTCATCTAATAGTAGAATGTTGTGTTCTCTATTTAATAATTTACATAAACGAACTTTGGCTTGTTCACCACCAGATAGTACGCGACATAAGCTTTCAATATGTTTTGTAGTAAGTCCACATTTAGCAAGTGCAGAACGTACTTCATATTGTGAATAACCAGGGAATTCTTTCCATATTTCTTCGATACATGTAGTCGAAATATCTTGAGGCATTTCTTGTTCGAAGTAACCAATTTCTAGGTAATCACCTAACTCAACAGAACCACTAATAGGATTAATTAATCCTAAGATACTTTTTAGAAGTGTCGTCTTACCGATACCATTTGATCCTGTTAAAACGATTTTTTGACCACGTTCCATTTCAAGATTTAACTCAGTACTAAGTGGTTCATTATAACCGATGATGAGGTCTTTTGTTTGGAAGATATAACGGCTAGGTGTTCTAGCTTCTTTGAAGCAAAATTCTGGTTTTGGTTTCTCACCTGAAAGTTCAATCATATCCATTTTATCTAATTTCTTTTGTCTAGACATAGCCATATTTCTAGTAGAAACTCTAGCTTTATTTCTTGCTACAAAATCCTTTAAATCTGCAATTTCTTTTTGTTGTTTATTAAAAGCAGCTTCTAGTTGAGATTTTTTCATAGCATATACTTCTTGGAATTTATCATAATCGCCAACGTAGCGACAAAGGTCTTGACTATCCATATGGTAAATTAGATTGATTACACTATTTAAAAATGGAATATCGTGGGAAATTAAGATAAATGCATTTTCATAATCATTTAAGTAGCGTTTCAACCATTCGATATGTTCAACATCTAAGTAGTTTGTTGGCTCATCTAGTAATAGAATATCTGGCTTTTCTAATAATAATTTACCAAGTAGGACCTTTGTTCTTTGTCCGCCAGATAGGTCAGTAACATCACGATCAAGACCTACATCTAATAAACCTAGTGCTCTAGCAACTTCCTCAACTTTTGAATCTATCATATAAAAGTCATGAAGGGTTAATAAATCTTGAATAGTTCCAAGATCCTCCATGTATTTTTCTAATTCTTCATCTGTACAATCACCCATTTTATCGCAGATTTCATTCATTTCAGTTTCTAATTCAAGTAGAAAGTCAAATGCAGAGGAAAGTACTGAACGAATAGTCATACCTTGTGAAAGTGCAGTATGTTGATCTAGATAACCTACGCGTACATTTTTCGACCATTCAACCTTTCCTTCATCTGGTTGGAGTTTTCCGGTGATGATATTCATAAAGGTAGATTTACCTTCACCATTTGCACCGATTAAGCCAATATGCTCTCCTTTTAATAGGCGGAAGGAAACATCATTAAAAATAGCTCTGTCTCCAAAGCCATGTGTTAAATTTTCAACATTTAAAATACTCATAAAATTAATAACCCTTTCTAGAGGTAAACCGTTTTGTCATACATAGAAGATAATACACAAAGAAAAGAAAAAATGCAAATACCTTTTGATAATTGTCGAATGCAGTCATATATCCGCTATCTTTTCTAAAATAGACTATATATAGTCTACTTTTAAAATTTAATGATGTATAATATAATATAAATCAAGTTATTCCTACAAAAGACTACAAATTTTAAGGAAGTCATGAAATGAAGTCACGAGAAGCTGTATGTATAAGAATTGAAATTTTATGCGAAAGAAAAGGGATAAACTTTAGTAGATTAGCATATAGAGCAGGTATTCCACCTACAACATTAAAAAATATTTTGTATGGAGTTAGCAAAAATCCTGGAATTGTTACTATTACTAAATTGTGTAATGGATTAGATATGAGTGTGATTGATTTTTTTTCGGATGAGTTATTTGAAAAATTAGAGCAAGAAATAGAATAAAGAAAGCAGCATCTATTCTAGGTAAAAAAGGATAGCTGCTGCTTTTATATTATATAAAATATGTGATAAGTTCCATGATTTTATCGATGGCATTACCTTGACTACTATTTGACATGGTAGTTATATACTCATCTTTGTGGGTGTATAATGTATCCAACTTATTTATGAGCGTTTCTTCATTTAGAAATTCCTCTTGTAGCAAAATACTAAATCCTTGCTCTTTAAATGAACGCGCATTTAAAATCTGATCACCCCTAGAACTTGCTGCAGGTAGTGGAATCAAAAGATTTGGTTTTTGTAGTGCAAGTAATTCACAGATAGAATTTGCACCAGCTCTTGATATAACAAAATCTGAACAAGCAAAGATATCTTTTAATTCATCCTTCATATATTCAAATTGTTTGTAACCATTTGTTGATAAAAGTGTATCATCGGATTTCCCTTTTCCACATAGGTGAACGATTTGATAGTGCTCTAATAAGGCTGGTAGGGCTTTTCGTACAGCATTATTAACTGCTACTGCACCTAGAGAACCACCAGTAACGAGAAGAACAGGTTTATTTGGATGAAAACCACATAAGGCAAGTCCACGTGCTTTGTTTCCGGTAAATAACTCTTCACGAATAGGAGAGCCAGTAAGAACAGCTTTTTCTTTTGGAAGAGAGTTGATTGTTTCAGGGAAATTACAACAAACCTTTGTAGCAACAGGAATGCAAAGTTTATTTGCTAGGCCAGGTGTCATATCAGATTCGTGTATAATACAAGGAATACCTAGACTTGCTGCCGCTCTTATAACAGGAACAGTTACAAATCCTCCTTTTGAAAAAACGATGTCTGGTTTGATTTCTTTTAAGTATTTTTTGGCTTCAGAGAACCCTTTGATGACTCTAAAAGGATCTGTAAAGTTCTTCATAGAAAAATAGCGACGAAGTTTTCCAGTAGCTATACCATAGTAAGGTATACCATAATCACTCATAAGTGTTTTCTCAATACCATCATAGGAACCCATATAGCTGATATGAAACCCAGCTTCTTTTAAAGATGGAAGAAGTGCAATGTTTGGTGTAACATGACCAGCAGTACCTCCTCCTGTTAAAACTATTTTTTTCATAATATAAACATCCTTTTTGTAGCTTTAATTATTTGCTAATACTTGTTCAAGCGCTTTTGATAATTGATCTGGACAGGATGTGCTTCTCATTCCACAACGAATACCTTTAAGCTTTTGAATTGCTTCGCCTGCATTCATACCTACTACAAGAGAAGTAATCCCTTTTAAATTCCCATTACAGCCACCTGTAAAATTCACGTATTCAATAATCCCATCTACTACTTCAACATCGATTTGAGTTGAACAGACTCCTTTTGTACGATAAACCATATAATACACCATACCTTTCTGTATATGTCACATTAAATTTAATTGTATAACATGTTAATACTAACGATTTTTTGTCATAATGTAAAGAATTTTCGTGGTTTTTTTGGATGGAAAGTAAAAGCAAATTATTTAATAGTAGTATATGCTAATGATATAAAATCATGAAAGGGAAAGGTGTAAAAAATGGAGTTTAGTATAATATTAGTTCTATTTACGATATCGATAGGGACCATGATTATGACAAGGTGGAAAATAGGAATCATAGAGAAAGAAACTGAGAAGATGTCGAGTACGCAGCATTATTTTTTGAAACAATGTAAAAATAAATTTGTACAAAATTATGATTTAAACAAAGATATGCTCAATATCAATATTTTTGTGGATAAGTATCTTACAAAAACAAAGATATGTGGATGTAAATTAGATATGTGGAATCATATATCAGGACAAGCTTTTTTTTGGTCCGTTTTATGTTGTGGAATTTTTATTTTTAAAGGTATATATGAGGATGTGCAATTAAGGGAGCTTATACCCTTTTATGCAATAGCTATTGCAGAAGTATATTTATATTTTTCATTTGCTAGTATTTTTGATAGTTCTAAATGTATGCGACAAATGAGATTAAATATGATGGAATACTTTGAGCATCATAAGAAAAATAGATTACATGTCGTAGAGGATTTTCAAAAAGAGGAAGAGGAGCTTCAAAAACAGATTGAAAATAAGATAGATGAAAAGTTACCAAGTTATTTTACGACGGAAAAAGAAAAAGAGCTAGAGAGTTTGTTACAAGAATTTTTACTTTGAAATCAGTTGATTTTAATAGGTCTATTTGATAGAATGAAAACGATTAAATAATAAATGACAATATACATGGAAAGAAAGAGGATAAAGCTATGACAAATAAAGTTACATTTGACTATGCAAAGGCATCTAGTTTTATAGCTGCACATGAGATTAGCAATTTTAAATCTTCAGTGGAAGAAGCAAAAAAGGTTTTGATTTCAAAAACAGGTGCTGGTAATGACTTTTTAGGCTGGATTGATTTACCTGTTAATTATGATAAAGAAGAATTTTCAAGAATAAAAAAAGCAGCAGCTAAAATTCAAGGCGATTCAGAAGTATTACTAGTAATTGGTATTGGTGGTTCATACCTGGGTGCAAGAGCGGCAGTTGAATTTTTAGGACATAGCTTTGCAAATTGTGTAGATCAATCAATTCGTAAAGCACCAGAGGTATACTTTGTAGGTAACTCTATCAGTTCAACATATATCAAACATTTGATGCAAGTGATTGGAGATAGAGATTTTTCTATCAACATGATTTCTAAGTCTGGTACAACAACAGAGCCAGCTATTGCTTTCCGTGTATTCAAGAAATTATTAGAAGAAAAATACGGAAAAGCTGAAGCTAAAGCTAGAATTTATGCTACAACAGATAAATCAAGAGGAGCTCTTAAAAATCTTGCAACAGAAGAAGGATACGAAAGTTTCGTAGTACCTGATGATGTAGGTGGTAGATTCTCAGTACTTACAGCAGTTGGTTTATTACCGATAGCAGCCAGTGGTGTTGATATAGATGCACTTATGGAAGGTGCAGCAAGCGGACGTACACTTGCACTTGAAACTCCATATGAAGAAAATGATGCGATGCTTTATGCAGCATGCAGAAATATTCTTTATAAAAAAGGAAAAGGCATTGAAATTCTAGCAAACTATGAACCATGTGTACACTATGTTTCAGAATGGTGGAAACAACTTTTCGGAGAATCAGAAGGAAAAGATCAAAGAGGTATTTTCCCTGCAAGCGTTGATTTAACAACGGACTTACACTCAATGGGTCAATATATCCAAGATGGTGTTCGTAACTTATTTGAAACAGTTATTGATATTGAAACTTCTAGAGAAGAAATCATCCTTGAAGAAGAAGCAGTAGACTTAGATGGACTCAATTACCTAGCTGGTAAATCAGTAGATTTCGTAAATAAATCAGCTATGAATGGAACGATGCTAGCACATACAGATGGACAAGTTCCAAACCTTATGGTACATGTGCCAGAAGTAAATGCATTCTACCTTGGACAATTGTTCTATTTCTTCGAATTCGCATGTGGTATGAGTGGATATCTATTAGGAATCAATCCATTTGATCAACCAGGTGTTGAAAGCTACAAGAAAAACATGTTTGCTTTACTTGGTAAGCCAGGATTTGAAGCAGAGAGAGAAGCACTTTTAAAGAGACTTTAATTTAATAAAACGAAAAAAAGACCTAAAGAGCGTATTTTAAATAAACTCTTAGGTCTTTTTTACATTTCAAACCTAAAAATTACATTTTTCGACACATCTTCTTGAAAATATCACATTTAAGGAGTACTATAACAGTGTATGTTTAATAAAATGGGATACTTATATATAGATAGCTAAATTATAAGATAATTTGATTTGGTGAAAGAGGGAATGATATGAAAATGAATAAGCTAGTTATTTCTATCGTAGTTACAGTAATGGCAATAATCGGTATTGTGTTAGGATATTCGTGGCAACAGAGCAATCAGATCAAGAATGTATTTGCTGGATCTGGTTTTGTTTTAGTGGATCAAACTGTCTCAGCAGATAAGCAGATATTGGTTGATGCGAACTCAGAGTGGAAAACGGGTCTTGACGATGTATTATATATAGAAGACATAGTAGGAAACAGTATAGCTGTAGATGCTGCTAGCTTTATTCATTATGATGATAGCTCTCTTAGTAGTTTGTCTAACGGTGTAGTAGTTGATTTAAATGATATAAAGACTAGTCAGGTTACGAATTATTATTCATTAAGTTCAGAAATGAAGTTTGAAAAAAGAATCACGGATTATTTATTGAGCGGTACAGATCCTGAGCTTATTTTATCAGATTTCTTATGGAAGATTAGTGATTCTAAATACATGCTAGTTTCGCAAGATATGGAGCTACACTTTGGTGATGAAATCCGTGAAGCAGGTGAATTTATAGAGATTAGCTATATAGATGAAGGGGTTATTCAGATTCAAACAATAAGTAATATCTGGCAAACAGTATCTAGCGATTGCTATGTTTTACTAGAAAATGGTGAAAGGGTTGACCTTTCCTATAGAAATATACAGGATGAAGATGGAAATGTCTTAATCGATTTTGCTAAAATTATACTAAATTCTAATGATAATATTGAAGTGATTCCTATGACAGAGGAAATGCTATTAGCAATAGAAACAGTTATTCCAACTTTTGATATTACAGCAGAGCCAGGTGAAGATGGTCTTGATGGTGCAAGTGGCACAGATGGTACAAATGGTGATACAGGTAGCACAGGTATACAAGGCGCTGATGGGAACGATGGTTCAACTGGTGGAGCTGGTACAAATGGTGCAGGTGGTGCAGCAGGTAACCCAGGTAGCTACGGTGAAGATGGTGAAGGTAATGATGATACTAATGTGTTAGAACTACCTGTATTCTCAATAACTGATTGGTCGATATCAGCAACAGAATGTTCAGGTACTATATATGTTACAGATGATGGAAATATGCTCTTATCTAATACAGAGGAGTTAGCTTCTATAATATATCTTATGGACATGAATACAAATGAAATTATTAATTTTGAGGAAGAAGACTTTGACTTTAGTACACTTGAGTCAGGTGGTTATTCGTTCCATTTTGATGGATTAGAGCCAGACCATAATTATACATTGATGGTTGAAGCACCTATTAATACACATCTTGATGGTGCTGTAGATTATGTGAGAAACTTTATTACGAAGTCGTTCTGGACAGATTCAACAGGTGTTTACTTAGAATCTGCAGGAAGTACGACGACTTCAATTAGTGTTAATGTGAATAAGCAATCCTATGCTTCAGATGATATTGGATCTGTAACCTTATATTTTTATAGTAATTTAGCATCAGCAAGCTCAGTAAATGTAAGTAATCCAGAGAGTGCTTCTGGATATATGGGTTCTTATACACTAGATTTTTCAGATGGTGACACTCGAACCGTTACGTTGAGTGAATTAGATCCTAATACAACATATTATGTTAGATTTATTACAACCTTTAGTACAGAAGATGTTATGCCAGACCAAACGCTTAGCATTAAAACCTTAAAGGAGATGCCAACGGTAGGCACACCTACACTTACAGAGAATAGAGATAACTGGGGCTTTGATATTACACCTGGTAGTGTTTATGATGCAGATAATGGCGTTGTTGAGTATAGATATGATTTCTATCTAGAGGGTGATGTAACAGCAGGTAGTGTTAAGGCTGGTGCTACACCTGTTAAGACAGTAACTTCCACATCACTTACATCTATGTCAGTGGCTATAGATGGTGTAAATTTATTCTCGCAAACAGGCTATTATGTGCAGATGACAGTGCTTTTCTATGATAATGAAAGATATATTGAAATTCCTAGTAATTTATCAAACTGGGCAGAGGTAAGTGGTAGTCAGCTACCAAGTGTATATTTTGTGAATTCTAGTGAGACGTCAGATGGTGATTCAACAGCCGCAACAGTTACCTCTGACTGGTACGATCAATTGTACGGTACGATTATAGTTGCACCGGGCGTAGATGGTGCGCAGCTATTATTAGATGACAGCAGTGGATATATTCCATATGTAACAATACGTGCATCGGGAACCTACTATGTTCGGTATCCAGTATATTATAATGAAAGCACAAACCTTCCAAATGATGAGAATTATTTACTAGCATATGAAGAAAATGGATATGTATATATTTATTTACCAAACAAAGTATTGTCATATGAATTAGACAATGAAACCGGTGATGTTACTGGTCTAAAACCAGATACACAATATCGTATTTTCGTAGAAGGTGATTTATCAGAAGATGGAACAACTTCATACGTGACAGATACATTAGTTGGAAGCTGTACAGTTACAACTCCTTCTATTGTAGATCCAGTGGCAAATTGGGTGGTTAGTGATACAGATGAAAATTCAGAGCTAGTAGTAACCATGTCATTATCTGCTCCAGATGGTGCTACTACAGATGAAGTAAGCACTTATACAAGACAGATGAATACAATATCCTCAACAACTATTACGATGACTGAGGGAACATCAGCTATGCCAGTTGGCGAGTTAGCTTCTATTACTTTAACAAATGAAAATGTATTAGATACGTTAGGCATCGATAAAACTGAAGTAGAGGATCCTGATAATGCCTTAGGTGAAGTTTTAGAAGATGGTATTACACTTACAGAGGATGATTTTGGTATTTCCACATTAATAGGAAAAGGTAGTGTACATATTACGATTGATGAGGTGTATGATTATACCGTAGATGCTGATAATAGAGTAAATCAGTTGGCTTACACATCAGATGATGATGAAACAGATACATCACAGCCTGATTCATCGTCAAGTGATTACTATATCTATATTAATGAATTTAGTATTGATAATGATACTGTAGATATTTCGGTTGGTTCTTTCCCAGATGTAGTTCCGGATGAGGATGAAGGTTTTACAGAGTTGATTGCAAAGGATACGGATCTTGATACAGTAAATGATACTTATTACATGACACCAAATTATGCAAACCAATCTCAATTAGCAACTACGATTACTTATTATGTGTTTGACCAATTAGATTATTATGATTCCTATACATCGACAACAGATTGGACATTAGATACTTCTATGTATCCTGAAGGTACAGATAGTAAAATTATCTGGATGGCTTCAACCGTTGTAGATGCTACAACGGGGGAAGGTGTATGGCTTGCAAAGGTTACGATTGATGTTCCTACGAACGGTGTTATGCCAAAGGCTGTATTTGTAGCTCAAACAGTAGATGAGTACTATGCAGAGCAATATCCAGATGATGCTACTACTGCTGAAGAACTTGCAGACGCCTATGTTGCAGGTACAACAACCGTTACATATGTAGACTCACAGTATTATATATTCTTCCTAGAGGATGAGAATATTGAATCTTCGGGACATCAATATATGATGGGCTGGACGATGACTTACGTAGATGATAGTGGAGATACGAAGTATTATCCATTTGATGCAAGTAGCTATCAAGAGATAGGTACTATTCCAAATAGTGAAGTACAGGATGCACCTAGAGCAGAGCCAATAGTTTATGCAGTGCCATATGATTCATCAGTGGATGAGGTAGAGTGGGCACTTTATATCTATGATCCAGATCAGGCATTATATGTAGAGGATGAAGATGGAAACAAGATTTATTTATATGAACTTAAGAGTGCAACTACAGGTTTGCTCCTAGAAGATACTTCAGTGGATGGTACAGAGGATATATCGATCACTGCAGTTGTAAATCAGTCAGAAGAAGTAACTATGACAGTACAAGAACTGATTGATAATACAAATTATATCGTGACCTTACCAGCACTTTCCGCTGCTACTACTTTGAATGTAGGCGCAAAGGTTCAGTGGTATACGGATAAGTATACGACAAGCGAAAAGGGATTATTTGTAGAAGCTGATGGTAGTACTGATACCTTAGGTACTTATAAAGACACTGTCGGTACGTATAGTCAATATGGATCAAATATTGCGCTTTACACCGATATTTTCATATATTACCAAGATTTAACTGATTTTACCTTTGCAGCAGATATGACAAGTGAAACAAATACAGCTGACAGAAATTTCAACGTTAAGCTTACTGAGGATACTCCGAGCTCAACTTCAACATCAGTTGATAAATATGAAGTGGAGATTACAGGACCATCTGATATAGGAGCTGAAATAAACGGATTTAGATTAACATTCACAGATACAACAACTCCTTCAAAAACAGTTGTGATAGATAAATATCTTCCTAATATTGATGAAAATACAGGTTATACCTATTCAGATACGAAAACCACCTATAAGTTTACGATTTATGTGAGTAGTGAATTAAGTGAGCTTGCAGGTTCTACGGTTTCACTTGGTGTAGAGGTTTTATACGAAACAGGTGCAGAGGGTTATAACTATGCAGATGGAAATAGTACAGTAGCTCTTATGGCTTATTCGAGAGCGACTATGAGTTCATTATCTTATTTGACACCATATAGTAATTATAGATTTTCTTCTAGCAGGGCATTGCAAACCATCGCTTATACAACAGATATGGCTAGATTTGGTTCAGCCATGAATGTAAGCCTAAGTGGTGACACACTGAATGTGTATAGTACGAGACATGATGAAACGTTATTACCGTTAACAGAGAATCTATCACTTAGTACGAGCAGCTATGGTGTTACTGCAGGTTCCGATATTCTCACAGTAAGAGAAATAGGAGCTGTAAAGACATCAGGAACAGTACAAGTATATGATTTAGATAATAGTAAGATCTTTGACCTAGATGATAGTAATCAAAGTACAAATAGCTTTATGATTAGCAATATTACACCGCGTATCACCTATACTACTAGTATTTTGGAAGTAGCTACGGCCAACAGTATTACGAGTGCATTTACATTGACAGGTGCAACAAATGCATATTTCTTGATTGAGCAAAAAGGCGCCACAACAGGTACATATAGTATCTTGGTATATGATAATGAAAGCAAAACATGGGGAAATTACACAGGAACTTCTACGTATGCAGCTCCAAGTGAGGATGTCCTAACTGATGGAGTATCATCGGAGGTGAGCTATACAAACTTACTTGCTGATACCACATATAGAATTACAGCGTATTATCTAGAGGATGAGGAGTATAAGCAAATGTTTATGCTAGATGGTAATAACGAAATCATCAATGCATTAGAAACTGCGACGATTTCTGAACCAGAGGTTACACTGACATCTACTTATTATGCATACCAATACTTTAATAAGTCACTTAGGTTAAATTTAGATATTTCAAAAGCCTCAGATTATTATTATGTTGTTTATTTGTATGAAGTTGGTAATGATGGTAGTAAAAGTTTTATATCTGCTATTGATATGGGAAGCTCGACAGAAATGTCAAATTTTGAATTATTCTATTATGATTTAAGCTATGCATTCACAGACCATAATATGACATCAAGTGGTAGCATTGCACATAGAGGTGCTATTTTTGATACTTCCTTTGATACAGAAAACCATATACTCTCTAGAGGTACTACTCAAAAGTACTTGAATTATGGGGAAACTTATCAGGTAGAGGTAGGTGTATATAACACAGGAACAGGTCCGGCGTATGAGGTAGGTTATGAGATGGAAACAGATGGAGACAACATTATACGATTATCTGATTCGACATCATCAAAGGGTATTGCGACATTTACAGTAACAAGTGCAAAGGATACGATGAGTATTAGTGCAAAGCAAGATATGACAAGTAGTGTAGACCAGGATGATAATTTGATTTATACAACGTCCATGGAATATCAGTTAGTTACGACCTCAAGAGCTAGAATTATTCGAAATGGTCAATATACGATAATGGTAGTAAGAACAAGACCATTAGAGAATGGAGGCTATGAATATACGGATGTAACAGACTATGTCATGATAGGAGAAAATCTTTTTTCTAAAGAGGAGATTTTGTATACATCAAGCTTATCTACCATTAGACTTACGAATGGTGTTGATAATAAGGGCGATAGCATCATGGAGTTAGGCGATAGCTTCACTTGTTATGTTTATGGTATTTATGACAATACAAATATTGTTACAACAGAAGGTGCAATAACGAATGGTACAAAGCTTGATAGAGAAACCATTCTTGCAGAAAGAACATTAAGCGAGTCAACAGGCATTCCTACAGTAACAAGTACAGGTGCTGATGAATACCAGGAAATAACATATACAGATACTGTTTCATTAGAAGACGGAACGAGTGAGCTATTAGCTAGCTATACATTAAGTTACACAGCTGCAACGGTTAGTACAGGTACCATTACGGTTACGTTAAATTCAGATGGAAACTTTGATGTATTGCTTAATCAACCAGTGATGCCAGGGGAAATCACACATATGTTATGGGAGGTTTCAGCGGTATATAGTGATGACACAACGGAATCAGTTTTATCTGACTGTGTGGAAACAAATTTAGAAGATTTATCTTCGAATATTTATAAAACAGCTACCATTGTTCCAAACTTATCAACAACGGATGCCACGATTACAGCTTATACAGTATCACTTAGGTTCTATACAGCAATTTATAATGATGAGGGTGCTATATCTGGTTATCAATCAGATACGATTGAGATAGTAGATTCTGGACAAGGAACTATTTCACAAACAACAGAGGGTATGCAGTACACGATTACAATCGTACCTTCTTCAAACCAGGCAGGGGATGAATCAAATGAATAAAACAAAAAGAAAACTTAATTGGAGAGCCAGACGAGCTGTTACCATTTTAGGTGTTTTGGTTCTTACTGCTTTGATAGGAATCAGTTACGCTGTATGGTATGTTATCCAATCACAGGATGCAGGATATTATGTGTCTGCATCCGGTGTGGTATACGATTCAGATGATAATAGAGTCGTGATTACATCTGATAGTGTGATTTCTAAATCATGGACTGGCGATTGGGAAATAAAAGCGACTGATAGTACCGCCTACTCTATAGGAGAAGCAAGTGCGGTTTATGATGTGAATAAGCTGATGCTATTCGGTGGTGGATATCAGATTGTTGGAGTAGATGAGCTAGTAAAGCTATCAGAATATCATGAAATAACAGATGTTACACAGTCAGGCTTTTACAAGCTAGCAGATCGTTTATATGTTATGACGGGTGTGCAGATTTCAGATTCTGAAAATTTGATTAGCACATCTGGATATGTTTATATTGTAATAGATAAATCTGGAAATGCACTCCTTTTAAATGATAGCATTAATGTCAAAACAATCAATGCAACATCAATCACAAATACAGATATGACCTTTGATATTGCACTTGAGCAATTGATTATAGGAGCAAATACTATCGATTGTAAACAAATTATTGGTTCAACAAATGAATATGATGAATCAACAGATGCAACGCTTATCAGAGCGAGCGCAGAAGAACGCATTGAAAATGGTATCACGAATAATCCGGATATTATCACACTTGATTTATCAGGTGGCGATGGTGGAAACGGTGGTGATGGTGGAACCGGCGGAACCGGAGGAACTGGTGGTGTCGGAGGAACAGGCGGAACCGGTGGTGATGCAGGTGATGGTGGTATCGGCGGTGACGGTGGAACAGGCGGAACTGGTGGAACTGGTGGCGATGGTGGAACTGGTGGTTCAGCACCAACAGTAACAGATGCCCGTATTACGATGAATATGTACAGTGTTGATCCATCATACAATAGCATGACGGTTATATACAGTGTAAGCGACCCTTATGGTGAGCTAGGAGATGTATATTTTAGAATTACAGAGGAATCGATTTCTTCTGAAGACACAGATGATACAGCAAATACAGAAGATACAGAGGTGGCAGAAATCATTGTAGCAGCAGATATAGATGGTACGATGACGACAATCTACGGATTGAATCCAGATACGCGCTACAAGGTAGAGTTCTGTAATGGATATACAGGAGAAGCTGAGGCTGTACAGTATGTTACAACAGCAGCTATGGATATTAATGTATCGGTTACAAGCATTACGGAAAGCACCATGAGTATTTTTATACAATTTGCAGATGGTCTGTATTTCACATCTGGTACCTGTGTATTGAGTTATTATACTGGAATTGCTAACATATATGATTCAATCTATTTCTTTGAAATAGATGTTGCAAGTGCAGTAGAAGGATATACTGAGTTAGTATCGGTAGATTTTGCTGATACAAATGCTACAACCTTTAACGTAAGTTTTGATAATATGACGACGGCATCAGGTACCTATGAAGTATCTTCAAGTGACACCTTTAACAATCCTTATGCAGGAAAAACAGAATGGTCAAACTATTATAGTACATATTTTGATTTGTTGATTTTGTATCAAGTTACATACGATGATGATGGTAATGTAGAATGGACGAACTTGACAGCTGATAACGAGAGTACAGTTAATGATGCATATGATGCATATATAAACTTATCTAGCGCAGCAAAGACTTGGGCACCATCATCATTAGAAGCAGATTTAGAGGCATTAGTAGATTATTTAGATAGTTTAGATACAACAGATTCGTGATGTGATAATAAACAGATATAGTAACAACAGGTATGAGAAGGAGGAGAATATGGAAGCAGTATTAGCAGCAACTATGACAGGTATAGGTTGGATGGTAGGTCTTGCATTTTTGGGACTAGGCATTGGTATGGGTATTATGGGATCAAAGGTAGCAGAAGCCGTTGGTAGAAATCCAGAGACGAAAAGTGATGTAGTACATTCTGTATTGATTGTAGCAATTGTACTAACTGTATTGTTACTATTATTATTTGCATTTGTGTTCTTATTATTATTCTTTAATCCATACATGTAGAAATGTAGCGTGCTTAGGGATAGAATTTTGACGTAGGGGAGGAATATATATGAGTGCTCCATTAGTGGCAATGGTCATTGTCATGATATTATTAATAGGATTTGTAACAATGGTTATATATAGTCTTTCCTTCACAGTCGGACTTCGTATCCGCTCAGATGTTACAAAGCTACTTGAATCTTATGATGGCATCATTGATGAAAAGAGTAAAAAAATAACCGAATTAGATAAAGAAATTGAGCAGAAGAAGAAGTTTAAGCCGATTTTTGCCAAGGTAGAACAAAAGGTGACTATGGTTGATTCAAAGCTTATCATTGCACAAATTCCAAAGGCTGTACGTTATAGATCAGCAGTTATCGGCGAGGGTTACAATAGAATTCGTAATAATTTTTATATGAGTAAGGGAGAAAGAGCTTCTATTATAAGCGAAATAACAGATCAGGTTATGGACGCTCCAAACGATAAAAGTGAGACAGCTCAGCGTATAAAGGAAATTCTCTCTTTTGAAGCAATTTTTCAGCTTTCGCAGTTATCCGGGCAACAGCAATATGAAATTTTGTTAGAAGTACTAAGCGAGGATAAAGCATTTTTAGAAGATTTTTATAATCAAAAAATCGGAAGCAATTTTTCTGTAATAGAATTTTGGGATTGGCTAGAAGAGTGTATCGTATTTGATACGAGAAAAGTTAAGGTTCGTTGTGGTGAAAAAGAAATCAGTGAAGTAGAGAGGCTGAAATATTCGCCATATATTTGTGAAGGAATACAAATTGTAGCTGGAAACAAAATCTATGACTATAGTATAAGTGAAAGAGAGTTTATCTGATGAAAAATTATGTGAATAACATTATACAAGAAAAGATACAAGCAATTAGTGAAGGTAAAAACGTCCGAGAAGTTGGACGTGTTAGAAAAATTCAAGCTTATATGATAGAAGTAGGTGGACTTGATAGTGCAGGCTATTTTGACCATGTAACCGTGAATAATGAACAGCTAGGTGTAGTTGGCGAGGGGTATGTTGAGCGTATTTCTAGAGATTCTATCACAATTGCTTTAACAAAGATATATGATCAGGTTCGTGTAGGAGATGAGGTTGTAGGTTCTGGAAAAGAGTTTATGATGCAATATTCTCCAAATTCAATCGGACACGTTGTAGATATGTCAGCGAAGGATTTAGTTCTTGGCGAACATTTTGCTGAACAGATAGAAATGCCTGTAGAATCACCGAATATCGCGATTATGGATAGAGGAACAGTAAGTCGTCCACTTCGTACAGGAATAGCTGGTATTGATTTAATATATCCTATTGGTAGAGGTCAACGTCAGTTGATTATCGGTGATAAGAAGACAGGAAAAACCCAAATAGCGCTAGATGCGATTGTAAATCAAAAAGAAGAAAATATGATTTGTATTTATGTAGCTATCGGTAAAACTAAAAAAGAAGTAAAAGAAATTTATGGTGAGCTTGCAAGACGTGGAGCAATGGAATATACCATCATTTTAGTAGGATTTAATGATGAATGCCCACCAGTACTAAAAAACACACCATATGCAGCACTTACGATTGCACAATATTATATGATGCAACAAAGAGATGTTTTAGTTGTAATCGATGATTTAAAACGACATGCCGATGTTTGTAGAGAAATTGCCCTACTATCAGGTAAGGTGCCAGGTCGTGATGCTTATCCACCAGATATTTTCTACACACATGCTAGTATGTTAGAACAAGGCTGTCAGCATTTAAACGGCGGTTCGATAACGGTATTACCGATTTGTGAAACAAAGGGTGGAGACATTACAGATTATATTTCTACCAATATCATTTCTATCACAGATGGACAGATTGTATTGTCAGCCAAAAACTTTGAGCAAGGTCAAAAGCCTGCGATTAGCTACGGTTTATCGGTGTCTCGTTTGGGTGGTGCTGTTCAAACAAAAGAAATGAAAAAAACAAACTCGACGATTAGACGTGAATTACTTTCATACTTAGAACAAAGAGAAATTTATGAATTAACAAATGAGAGTGAAATGAGTGAAGAAATGCGTTTAAGTATGCGTCAAGGACGAGAAATATTGAATTTATTGTGTCAACAAAAATTTGCTCCAAAAACAGAAGCTCAGATTATCGAAGAGTTTTCAGCTTATTTACCAAAATAATACCAAGTGAAAGGTATGGTTCTTTATATGAATATTAAAACCATCGTTAAGGTTATGAACTTTCATGCTATTTTGCGCGTTGATAGAGCACGTCGTGATGCGGAACAATACGACATGCTAGAACGTGAGGCAGCTCGCATGATAGATGTTATACAGAATAATCGAAATTTCATTATTGATAAGTGGATACTAGAGGCAAAAGAAAATGCACCTAGGCTTCGATTTTATATTAGCTCTGATTTGGGTTTTTGTGGTGCGATTAATGCAAGTATTAACACGATGCTTCAAAATGAAGTTGAAGAAAATGATGTTATCTTAATTGGAAAGAAAGCACATACAAGTAGAATGGTTGATTTAATAGTATCTAGGGAAGATTTTGAAGAAAAATTTTACCAAATAGAGGAAATTATATCGGATGCGGTAAAATTGCGTAAGTATTCAGGAATAGATATTTGCTATAACCATTACCACAACATTTCAAGTATAGAACCTGTTATAAAAACTATTTTCCCAGTACATATAGATGAAAATGCAGAAGAAACATATACAGAGGATTTTACGGTAGAGGGAGCAGATATTGATACATTAATGGAACGCTTGCTTACTACGTATTTATGTTATGAGGTAAAAAGCGCTGCTGTGAGTTCCTTTGCATCAGAAAATATTCAAAGGCAAAACGCAACAACAGAATCTCTCAAAAAAATCGATGAGATAGAGCAAGAAGAGCTTTGGAATGCACGTAAAGTGGCAAATGCAAAGGCAGCAAAAAAAGTAATAGATTCTTATGTAAAAAGCAAAAGGAGCGAATGACAGTGAGTATAGTAGAAAACACAGCGAAAGAAACAACACAAGAGAGCGTAGGAAAAATCATTTCTATATCTGGTTTGAAGGTTGAAATGCTACTTTCTAATAAAGAAATTCGTAACAAGGATATTTTATATACAATTCGTAATGGTAGGGAATATAAATTTGAGGTTGCACAACTAGATGGAAGCCTTGCTGTTACAGTGCCATTTGATAATGTTATAGGACTTACGAGAGGGCTTGATGTGTATCATATTCCAGGCGGATTGCAGGTACCTTATTCAGATGAAATATTAGGTAAAGTATTTAATCCTTATGGTGCGACTATTGATAAAAATGTAGTTGAAGATAAAACTACAAAAAATGTATATGACAAGAATCTAGCTATGAGTGAAATTGAGGTTAATGGTGATATTCTTTGGACAGGCATTAAGGTTCTAGACTTCCTTGCTCCTATGCGAGGTGGTTATAAGATGGGACTTTTAGGTGGTGCTGGTGTAGGTAAAACGGTCCTTATCAAAGAGTTAATTAACAATGTATATAAAATCAAACAATCAAATTCCGTGTTTGTAGGTGTTGGGGAACGTTCTAGAGAAGGTCGAGAGCTCTATGATGAGATGGTAGAAGGCGGTTTGATGGAAAAAATAGCTATGGTATTTGGTCAGATGGGTGATAACTCGATGTCACGTTCACGCTGTGTATACGGTGGACTAACAATGGCAGAGTACCTTAGAGATGAGCTTTCTCAAGACGTTTTATTGTTTATAGATAATATTTATAGATATATTCAAGCAAGCTCAGAAATTTCAGCTGAAATGGGATACTTACCAATAGATAACGGGTATTCTACAACTATGCTTTCTGAAATATCAGAAATCGAAGAACGTATTAATTCAACAGGTTCAGGTGCAATAACATCTTTCCAAGCGATTTATATTCCAGCCGATGATTTGAATGATGCAGCTGTACATACTATATTACAGCATTTAGATGGACAAGTAGTACTTGATAGAAAGGTTGCTGAAAAAGGCCTTTATCCAGCTATTAATGTATTCCAGACAAGATCTAAGCTTATGGATCCAGAATCCTTAGGAGAGCGTCATTATTTCTTAGCAGGTGAAACAGTTCGTTTCCTTGGTAGATATGAGGAGTTAGAGGAGATTGTTGCGTTGATTGGTATTGATGAGTTATCAGATGAAGATAAACATATTTTCTTCCGATCAAGAAAGATACGTAATTATTTAAGCCAACCAATGTTTGTTGCAGAACAGTTTACTGGTATTCCAGGTGAATTCGTTATGATAGAAGATATCTTAAACGATGTAGAGGATATTATTAAAGGTGTTTATGATGATACAGATGAATCAAAATTTCTCTATATTGGTAAAGCAAGAGGACGAGTAAAATAATTGTAGATAAGGGGTAGCTATGAAGGAAGCGAAGAAAAAGCAAGATAGTAAGCCTGAAGCACTTTTACAAGTACGAGTAGCAGACTTTGAGCAAGGCGTACGAATATTTGATGATGTAAGCTTGATTCGAATCAAGAGCAAAGGATATTCGTTACTTATTATGGCCGACTATTTCCCTGTAATTGGTTATGTAGAGGGAAATGTAGAATTGGTTACTACAACAGAACAAATAAATCTTGGGCAAGTGGAAGGTTATTATTTACAAAGAAACAATGAACTTAGTTTAATGATTGAAAAGCATCTTCCAGAGGAAAAAATATGCGATTAGAAGTTATAAAACAAATTATATATCTAAGACCTGCCTTGTTAGTAACAATGGGTATTACGGTTGCTATGTATTGTTTTTTTATATTCTATATGAGAGGTATAAAGACGAGTGGGAAAAGACTAAAGGTAGTTGGACTTTTCATGGGACTAGAAGGGAAATCAGCACTTATGCTTAGTATGAGTTGGACTAGATTTGCATATACCATAGCAATTCTTCTTTTAGCTGACCCTATAAAGCCAGTACATTATTTAGTGTATTTTGCATTATTAGTATTATTGTTTTTTAAACCTCGCTCAAAGTTTATATTGACTACCCTAGTAGGTGGTACCTTCATGACAGCGGGATTTTTTATGGCAGGTATCTTATTAGATTACTTAGGTCAAGTATATCATGAGCCAGGTATCGCGGTTGTATATTGGCTTTTATCAGTGTTTTTGATTTTGTGTGCATTTGTTTCTTTTTTTGAGGAGCTTATTATTATATCTGCAGAGAGGAGTCATTTTGATGAAACCGGCGAACTTTACTAAATGGAATACAAAGACGAATAAACTGCAAGTATTATTTTATCCTGTTATTATCGTACTGATGTTAATTACATTGTTACTAATTTGGTTTTATATACAAAGTAGCAAAAATATGACAGTTGATAATACGATGTATCAATATGCTCGAAATGCATATATTGAATATCCGGAAGGTGTTGAAGTTTATTCCGGAGAATACAGTGTACTATTAAAGTATGATGAACAAACAGCGGAAGCAGATGATACACCACTTTACATGACAAATGTGGATAGTTTCATTACCATGTCCGACATGATGTGGATAGACGTATCTTTGAATAAAGAATGGCTTATTCCAGAACTCTCTATTATATCAATGGATGATACGGGTGCGATTTGGTGTGAAATTGGGAATGATAAAATCCTACTTACGGGTGGCGTTTTATATAATATTGATGGAATTTATATTGCACTTGAGAACGGTGTAGTTACGTGGGGTGGTAAGAAATATTTAGTAACACCACTTTCCTTTTTTACAATAGATGGAGATATGACAAGAGTTTATCAGTATGAAGAGAAATCTCTAAATTATGAAGAAAAAAAATATTCAGATATTGAATTTACGGCTGATGTTGGATACAGTGTATTATTACAGACTGGGATTTATGCAAGTTCCGATGGAAATAGGAGACTACTTGCAGTCAATACGATGACACTTTCAAATATAACAGAGAAATAGGTTCTGAAAGATACGAGGTTTATATGAATACGAGTATAATAAGTACAAAAATAAGCACGTTTAATAATAAAATGAAAAAACAATTTTGGAAGCGACGCAGTATGCAAGTGTCGCTTCTTTCAGCGTTTCTATTAGTTGGTATTTTATTGAGCTTGCAAATGTCAGAATTTGTTTTACAAGGATATGTACCGATAGATAGCTATGCAATTCAAAATGAAGAGATAGCAGAGTTATTAGCAGATGGAGATACAAGTAGTGTTATTGACTTACTTTATATAGAACACGGAACAGAATATTTTAGTCAACTGTTAAATAAAGATACGCTTTATTTAGGTGATGAAAAAACGGAGTTTTATACAGGGTACCCGATGTTTGATGCATCAGGTCAATTACTCTATTTTCTTGATGATCAAGGAACCATGATAACGAACGAGTGGGAAAAATTAAGCTCGTACAGTGGACTATATTTATCAGATGGTACTACTTTTAATGAGAATTTAATGCAAGCTGATATTGATACGGTCTTAATGGTACAAGTAACAGGAGGATATCAATTAGCACAAGATACAGTGCTTTTTAATAATGCTGTAGAGTATGAAATCCCTATGAACGCCATAGTTGTGTTTAGTGAGGATACGATTAATTACTATGCGTTTTTAGATGGGGCATTGGTTGGTGAAACTATAAGTGTACCAACTAGTGCTTATATCTCAATAGGTGCAGATACCTATCTTTATATAGATTTTCTAGAAAGATTAGGGCTATGGGAAGATACAGAAAGTGGTATCATTCAAAAGGCTGATGATGTTGTAGAGGATGTAGAGGAAGATGAAGATGGGGATAAGGATACTACAGTAGAAGTGGTAGGTGATAATACTTCTAGTACAACATCTTTAGAGGTTACGACAGAAGAAATTACAGATGCTGATATTGCAGAAAATGCAGAGGTTGCAGAAAAAGCAGAAAAGGTAGATAAGGTAAAGGTTAGTGTTTCACAGACCGCAAAGGAAAATGCAAATGCTGAACCAGAAGCCGCAAAAGATCCAGAGTCTAAAAATCCAGATTATGTAGAACCTATCATTGAAATGGGTCAATTACGTGATCCTTGGGTATATACAGCAACAAGTGATGCCGTGGTGGAAGATCCTGCAAGTGTTTTAAAGAGTGGTGTGCAAATTTATATTTATGAAGTGACTGACGAGGGAGAAACACTCTATATGAGATATGGTGTATTTTCTACAAAAGAGTTGATTATCTCGACGCTAAAGCCATCCACTACATATAAAGCAGAAGCCGTTTATGAATATTCCAATATAAATGGAATAACCGTAGAAGGTTCTATTGACATGGGTGAAATAACAACATTAAGCTTAGATGAATTAGAGCCGGTAAAAATCGGTTTTTATGATTATCTTACTGTACCAGCAGGAGAAACGGATGTAGAAATTTTTGAAGAGCAAATGCAATTACGTAACTTTGAGTTTTCAAATGTAAGCAATGGAACAACAGTTGATATGGGTGCGAGCGCAAGCTTAATCTATGCGAGTCAAATGACAGAAACCTATGTGACAGATCTTGATTTTATTATGGCATCAGGAACTTCGACGAGTGTAGTGGAGATTGATTCCTCATCACTTCGTTTGCTTAGAGCTGGATATACCATGTCATATTGGAACAGTGATGAGGATTTGAGGACAGCAAGGGAATATACCTTTACTATCGAGATTTCTGATAAATTTGGTAACAGTCTGCCTATAGAAGGCCTAGAGACGGGTAGTGCTAAAACATCGGCAGAAGCACCAGGGGTTGTTATTACGGTACCAGCAGATACAAATATTGCAGGTAGTACACAAATAGATGTAAAGTACGATAGTAATGATGGTGTTATCGTAGAAAGCAATACAAAATCTGGAAGTACTATGGGAAGTGATATCTCAGCAGGTCTATTTTTGGTAAATTACGGAGATGAGATTGTAGCGGAAAATGCTATTTTACTAGAGGCTTATCGTGAAGATGATCCTGATCAAACAATAGTTAAGAGTAAGTTTTTACCAATTGAATCAATAACTGATAATACGATAACTAGTTGGGTAATCACCAATTTAGAGATTTTAAATACATATTCAGCAGGTGTAATAGCAGGTTACTATGATAATGATGATAATAGAGATCACAGGGATGAAGTGATTGATAGTACAATTAGCTTCTTGACGGCTTCCTTATCAAATCTAGGTAGAGTTTCTTATACTATTTCAGCAGGTGATATTACGTATAATACTGCAGAAATCACCTTTAAAATGAACAGTGTAGATGAAAGATTATTACCACTGCTTTCTGAAATAGATTTATATATAGAGTCGTCAACTACAGAGATGGATATTGAATATTTTGCACTTGAAAAGGATGTGCTAGATGATATCGATATGACTCTAACACTAGATGATAGTACAGAATATTATACAGGTAGTGTTACGATTCCTATGTATATTAATGGAACAGATGAAATTTATGAGACAACGATTAGCTACAGTGGACTTACATCAACAGAATCTGCAAATGTATGGGATATTATTACAGGAACAGCGACAAGTGATAATAATGGTAGCAGTAATGTAACAATTATGATAGGGGAAGAATTCTTAGAGTCTACTCAAAGTTATACTGCCTATTTCCAAACAAAAGCAGCACAGGCAAGTATTGAAGAGGATGTTTCTGCGCAAAAACCAAAAACTGTAAACTTTAACACCTTGAGTCAAGAGGCACAAATGTTAATGGATAATGCCTTTGTATCAACTAATTTTATTGAGTTATATGGTGTAAGCTTCCAAGATTTTGATGAATGTATTCAAGAAGATACTGCAGATAGAGGCGGATACAATGTCTATCTCCAGATTCTCAATGAGAATGGAGTACAGGTTCAAACGTATCAACTGAATTCAGAAGAAATCTATGATGTTATTCGAATTGAAGGC
This sequence comes from Lachnospiraceae bacterium, assembly GCA_044425805.1. Taxonomy (GTDB): domain Bacteria; phylum Bacillota; class Clostridia; order Lachnospirales; family Lachnospiraceae; genus RGIG6307. The sequence goes on from JAWXVC010000014.1 coordinate 31,374, forward strand.
TTAGATGTTGACGTTACATACACGATGAAAATCGTAGCATATCGCTATACCACAGGTACAAATACCGTAGAGGCAAATTATGCATTATCCTATTTCACACCACAGGATGAAGCGAATCCATATGAATATATTTTCACAACTGGAGAATCTGTAGTAGGTGATGTTTCCTTGCTCGGTGTTTCTCAGCTTTATGAAGATGAGGATGGCAATGCTGTTTCAGAGATTAGTATGCTTACAGAGGACGATTTCTACTTTGGAATATGGCAAAATACTAGTACATTATATTATAAAGATGAAGCTACACTAGATGAATATTACGAAAAAGCGTCAGAAATAGAAGATGCAGCAGTTATGGATTATATTAATGGCGTTCAAGCTAGTAATAATAGATCGATTTACCAAACATCTGATAAATATACGGATACAGCACAAACAACGATTGAAGCAGCCTTTACCTCTAAATTAATTGAGGTAGAGGTAGGGGATTATTACTTTACATCCAATGGGCAGTCACTATCGTACTATAGAGTAAACTTCTTTTATATGGATAGTGATGGCGTTTTAAAATACTATAAATACTATACAAGTGATGATTATAAAAGAGGTGGAGTATTTGAGGTAACAACAGTTGGAACCACCGACCCAGAGGATAGAGTATATTACATGCAGATATCTGCTTGTACGACATCGTATTTTGATAATATGGTAGTCGGACAATATGAGCCAGAACAGGCAGAAACCTATACGAATCTTGCGGAAGGTGTAGATTTTGTAACAGGTATGTACCTAAGCTCTTCGAATACATATACAGTAAGTGAAAACTACGCATACACAGAAGATTATATTCCAGTAACCACAGGATCACTTTACGTATTTGGAGGAAGAAATTCCTACTATCCAGATGAAGATGGAATGACTGGAACGACAGCAGGCAGTCAGTACGTACTCTTCTATGATAGCAGCTATAATTTCATAGGTAGTTACTATGTAAGTAGTCAGACAGCATTTGTAAAAGCACCATTTGGTGCAGCCTATTGTAGATTTAATGTACGAGCGGAGATAGATGATGATGGAATAGCATCTGTAAATATGACTGATCTTTTTATGAAGGAGTATATTTCTTCTGAAGAAGGGGAATATATTGTTACCTTGCAGACAGATTTATCAGATGCGTCAGTTGAACAGATTCTCACAAATGGTAGCTATACGATTGCATTGTATGATACTGCAAACACGTTAGCAGAAACAGATGATTTAGAAGAACAGACCTATAATATATTAACTGAAGAACTTTATGAGGTTGAGAGCTCTGATTTTGTAGATGGATTGCTGAATATTTCTGAGATACTAGAAATAACAGGGCTTGAATCAAATAAAGGTTATAAAGTAGAGTTGATTATTCATCCAGAAGGTTGGGATGATACCTCGATTATATTAGATACGTTATATTTCTCTACGCACCGAGTAGTATATACGATTTCTAACTTAGAAGAGCTAAAGTCAATCTCAAATGACCCAGCTGGTAGCTATATTGTCTCTGCCGATATTGAGGGAGTCACAAGGGTTCTTAGCTCGGATAGGCCATTTACTGGTACGATTGATTTCCAAGGGCATACGATTACAATGACGACATTTGATAGTTTGTTCTATCGAATAAGTGGTACGGGTGTTGTAAAAAATCTTGATCTCGTATACGAACCAGTGATAGAGAGCACTACAGCTTATTCTAGTAGAGCAGCTTTAGCATACCTCAATTATGGTACGATTCAAGATGTTTTATTAACCTATGGACCATCGAACACAAGCTACGGTATAGATATTACCGCGAGTGGTGGTTTGGTAGCATATAATTACGGAAGTATTGATGGGTTTGTAATAGAGATATCAAAGGATGTTTATGTAGGATATTATTTTGGTGTCATTTGTAGATATAATAAGGGTGACATTTCTAATGGCTATGTCTATGCAGCAGAGATTACCGCAGAAGATGGCACAGTAAGGGATGCGCAGCTTATTCACCCTTACTATGATAGAGATACTTTGGAGGTTATCAACACTTCAGTACATACAGTGGCAGTTGGTGTTGGTGAAAATGATTACCAAGGATCCATAGAGAATGTATTTATATTGAGTGATTTAGTAGTCGAATCAGCAAGTGCGATTAACGATAGAAACAATGCCGATTACTCTACAGATAATACCTACTATGAGACTTCTACGACATATACGTACCTTGCTGGTATTTTGGTAGGTAATAATTATGGTAGTGTAGATGGAGCTTTTACAGTAGGTGACCGTTATGATAGTGATATCAAAACAGGGGATGTAAGCTACATGATAGATAGAGGTCCTGCAATTGCGTATGTACAAGGACTCTATTCGGTAGAAAACCTTACGTACTTCTCATATTCACCAGATGCATATAGTCAATTCACGAATACGGTAGCAACTATTTCTGACTATAATAAACAAGGAACTATGGAAAGCCTTTATGATTATCAATGGTATGAGGATGCACTTGGTGAAGATGGAGAAAACTTTGAAATAAGAAGTCAAATTGAGCTAGGCTACTATCCAAGGTTGACCTTGTCTAGTTATTTTGCTTATGATGACCAGCCATCCCTAGAATTACCAAAGGTTTATAGTAATACAGCAGAAATTCAGTCAAATGAAGTACGTGTACAAGGAACGAATGAAGTTCTCGCAACAGTTACGATGACCTTCCCAGCAGCAGAATATGGTGCAGTATTGAGTAATATGTCAGTATATGCATCTAATAATGTTGAAATAAGTTGCGAAATAGTGGCCCAGCAGTTAGTTGGTGATGATTATAGAGTTGATATTTTACTATCCATCCCAGAAAATTCTGCAGCATTTATGGGTGATGAGTATGTGATTACATCTGTAACATGGGCGACAGGTAGCCAGACCTTTACAGATAACATAGATGCAAGAACAATCTCTGCCGCATTTTACAGAGAAATTAGTAGTATAGATGATTGGAAAACAAACATTGCTACGGATTCTCCACCATACGGTGCGGACGAAAATTATAGATTAACAGCGGATATTGATTTTACAGAAAGTACCACATATAAGGATTGGTACTCGACTACTTTCGATGGCGTATTAGATGGGGCAAAGTATAATATAGAAGAGATTGTCATCACAGATACGCTAGGTAATACGGTTTATGATGAGGATGGTGTTGCTAGAACGATAGAGCAAGAAACTTCGATTGCATCGATGTATACTATTTCTGGTGTAGGTAATGTAGATGCAACAGGAACCGTTACAAATGATAGAGATAATACTTATTCTGCAAGCTTATCCTATAATATGAAAGGCACGGTTAAAAATGTAATCTTTAGTAACTTTGTCTCTGCAACCGATAAATCCTATGATTCTACGGTTAACAGTGCGTATGTAGGTGTTTATGCCTACGCTAGTTCGGGTGCAGTTTTTGATAATGTACATGTAAGAGATAGTGTTTTCTATGGTAAACAGGAAGTAGGAGCATTAGCTGGTAGAGCGTATGAGACTACCATCATGAACTCGTCTGTTAAGGATACTTCAGTTGCAATCTATAGACAATCAGATTCTATTATTATTACAGCCATGGTCGGCGGTATTGCAGGAAGATTAGAGAGAAGCTCGACGATGAACTGCTTTGTAGCAGATGTGTCGGTGAAAGCGAGTGATGTCGCATATTCTAGTGGTATAGGTGGTCTATATGGCTATATCAATGTATCGCAGGTAGAAAACTGCTATGCAACTGGTGATGTGGCAGGTGAATGTAATTACGTCGGCGGTATTGGAGGCTGGATGACGGATGACTCGACACTAACGGGCTGTTGGTCAACAGCGAATGTCACAACATCGAGTGATTATGCAGGTGGTATTTTAGGCTATCATGCGGCTGGTACTTTAACCAATAACTATACAGCATCTACGGTTTTAACCAAATCAATGACGACGAACTACGTGCATAGAATCACCTCGAAAACAACGTATGACGAAGTGATTAGATATAATAATTATGTATTTGAGGGACAGTATCTAACTTATTTTGATACATCATCAGGCAGTGGACTATACTTATTTGGTAAGTGGGATCAATTAGATGGTGCTACGGCACTCTTATCAGAAAGTGAGTTGCTACAGCCAGCTACATGGGACGGTATTATAAATATCGGTGATGGATTTGACTTATACGGTACAGCAGCTAGTGGTGGAATGAGTGGTGGTACGTCAGTAACAACAATCTCAAGCGGATATATGCCAAAGCTTACATATCTAGGTACAGATACCTTACTATATGATCAACCAGATGAACCAATCGGGTCAACCTCGGAATCATATATCGATGTATCAAAAGTTGCTAAAGAGACTTCAGGAGAAATCTTATCTGTCGAAATGGTTGTCTATAAAGAGGGTGTTGACTTAACTGGGGATTTTGACGCTATTGCAGATTGGGCGAATATAAGCATCACAGGCGCTGTTGTTTTAAATCAAACTGAAGATGACACCACAGGTGGTATCACAGATGAAGGGTCATACAATTCAGGCGAGGGATATGTTGGTAGAAAAGTAAGCTTCCAAATAGGATATGGAGATAGTGGTGGTGATCAAGGTAGCTACCTTGATACCTATATGCTAGTACTTCAGATGAAGGATGAAGATGGTGGATTAGATGAAATCATCCAAACGAGAATCCAAACAGAGGAACCTATTTATAAGAATATATATAGTATCAGCGACTGGAATAGTTTCTTCTCTAATTCAAAATACAGTGGTACCTATCAAAATGTAGCGATTAGATGGGCGAGTGCGGCAAATGGTATTATTGACTTTACAGAAAATATTACAGAAACGACAACGAATGTATATAATGTTAAAGTAAACAGACTTACAGGTGAATATCATGACACGGTATTAACTTCAATAGAAAATATTGATATAGAATTTACCACAGCAAGTCAAAGTTTGATTTCGCAGGTTATTACAGGTGTTGAGGATATTAGCTTTAAAAATTGTACACTAACCTCGACTAATGGTGGGAATTATAAAGGTATTATCGGTTATATGATGGGTAATATGGATAATGTTACATTCGATAATATCGAGATTGTTGGTGGAACGAGTAGCTATGTGGGTATGATAGGATACCTAGATGGCGATATTAGTAATGTTACGATGACAGACATTAGTGTTGAAACGGTCAATGATTATGTAGGTGGTTTAGCTGGTTATTCTACAGTCACAAGTAGTATTAACAATATCACGCTAACAGCATCAGATAACAGTAGAAATATGGTGAAAAGTTATGAGGGTGCATATGTAGGTGGCTTAGTTGGTAACATGATCGGTTCTGCCTCAGATGTAAGCGTGACGGATTTAGATATATATAGTAGGACACATGCGGGCGGTATCGCAGGTGCTATATCAAGTACCTCAGAGGATGCTAGCATACCGAAGTTACAAAATGCGGTAGTTGGTGATAGCACACAGACTAGTACTACGCCAGGTGTATTAGATGTAGATAATCCAAGTGTAAGTGTTACTCTTTGCTTTGAAGATGGTTATGGAACGGAAGAAAACACGACGTCAGCTGGTGGTGCAGTAGGCTCTGCAACCAATGCATGGCTTCAAGATATTGAGGTGTATAATACCTTAGTGTCGATTCCAGATGAAAGTCCTACGGATGCACTAAAAGATGGAACACATGCATATTATGCAGGTGGTATCGTTGGATACTATGGAAGTAAGCTGTATGATTCGATTGCGCAAAACTGTACAGTCTATACGGCAGGTGGCTACTGCGGTGGTTTATCAGGACTGTATGGTGGTAATAGCAATACAGTTCTTAGCTGTGTTGTATATGCAACAAAAGATTACGCTACAAGAGTAGGTGGAGCTATCGGTAGTGGTTCATCCGTGTTGAACACCGTACAAAATACTGTCGTTTCAGGAGCGAACTATGTAGGTGGAGCCATTGGATACGGTGAATGTGATTACACAACGGTTGTTGATACACTTGTATTTGGTGAGGACAATGTCGGTGGAATCGGTGGAAGTGATAATAGCTACGCACCATATTATAACAATGTAACGACTTCAACAGATCCACAAGAGATAACGATAACTGAAGATATGATTTCACCACTACTCCAAAGGGAGCAGGTAGGTAAAACATATTCAGGAACAAGAATAGAAGGTAATAATAATGTCGGTGGACTCTTTGGTGTAAGTGTAGCACCGCTAAAAGACTACAATATCGTAGGAACGGGTGTTGAGATTATCGGAAATGATAGTGTCGGCGGATTGATCGGCTTACATTATGGAGTATATAGTGGTAATTATTCGACAACAGTACGTAGTATCCGTTATTCCATTATGGCTGGTAATGTTACAGGCGCTACCAATGTCGGCGGTATTATTGGTAACTACACAACAGAAACCTCTATGACAGGTTCATCGGTAGTTACAGCTATAGCACCTACACCAACCTACTTCTGGTCCCTACTAGTGACAGGTAATGTTACAAGTACAGGTGATGATAGTGCCAACTTCTTGATGCCTGGTGTTGAGTTTAATGGAGAGCTATTCCAGTACTGTAGGGTGTATGAAGATGCAACCCTAACAAAGAGTGACGACGAGGGAGTATTAGCCTCTACACTTGGTATGTCAACTTTTAACTCTTTACAAGGGGAACCGGCAGTTGATGCTGGGTCAAAAGATGCGGATTTTTATGATATTCTAACAGTTACAGCAGAAAACTTGAATGATGAGAATCTATATATTGGTAACTCAGGTACTACGTATGGTGATTTTGGTTGGAATACGACAATATTCGATACATCAGCGATTATCACGATGTTTAAACCTGTTACGACCCCAGTTGATTTTGATACTTACGAAGAGGGTATAGAACAAGATAATCTCGTGCTATGGTTAGATGCAAAAAATAATACTGGTAATGGATATACAGATGAAGATGCTACTGTATGGAAGGATCTCTCTGATAGTGGAAATGATGCAGTTCTTCATTGGAACTATAAGTCAACAGATTCTACGATTACGATAGCGGAAATGAATAGCTATAATATGAGGTGGAATGATGGAGCCTTAGAATTCCCTAGAGGAAGCGCAGGCTATTATGCGGAGCTAGAAGAGAGCATATCAGGATATCTACAGGATGGGTATACAGTAGAGATTATCTATGAGTATATGGATCCGGATTATGCATACACATCATATACAAGTACGTTTAGTTGGATAGATGGTACGAATAAAGGTGGTTTCTATGCACCATATAATAATATATACGAACTTGCGTACTTGAGATATGATGTGAATTTATATATATCAATGTCTGAAAAAACAGCTAACACAGAATACAAGACCGACAATGATATTTCTAGCCTCTTTTATAGAACATCTTCTTATGTAGTAGATGAAAAAGATAGTACATATACAGTTTCTTATTATGCAAATGGGGAATTATATGGGTTATCTTCAACTACAAGTGGGGATCCTGATTTTATTGAAAGTGATACACTATATTGGAGAATCGGACAAGGTCCATATACCAATGCTAATTCACGCATTCAAGGTATTAGAGTATATAGTGATACACTAACAGAAGCTGAAGTACTACAAAATCAAGCATATGATATGTGGTATTACTATGGTGATGAAACGCAATTGAAATCTGAGCAGTTAACGTCACTTAACACATCGGTTTCATTAAGTGCAGACGGTACCTATAGTGGCGGAACAGCGCCATATACCTTGGTTCGCTCTACAGATGGTAGCTATAATGGTACACTTGTAATGATTGAGTACGATGGAATACCACTTGAAACAAGAGGTTATTACTATCTCGTAGATGCCAATGGAAATTATAGTAATGTGGTAACAGTGGATATGGCCAATTATGGTGTTACGCTCAACTATATTTCTCAAGGTGAGTACTGGTCGCAGCAACCATATGACCATTGGCAAGGCCAAGAGGGTCTATATGTAGATGTAGATGCAGATGCAGATGGAACTAGTGCAATTTACGCTTATGATGTTGATGACAATATGTATAATGGTGGTATCATACTACCAGAGTCAAGCTACTCTACAAGAGATGGTGGATTTTGGGCAGATTTAGCGGCAAATACTCTTTCATTGATGAGCGGATTCTTTGCAGACGATTTCATTGATGTAAACGTGTATGCTTCGGGTGTAGATTTGATTAATATTGAGCTATCTGAGGATCCAGGAGATTCTCTATACTATGAGATAGAGGTTGATGGTAGCATAGTAGAGGAAGGTAGCTGGGATAGTGAAAGTTGTACCATGACTATGACATGGGATTACAGTACAGACTTTACACTTACGCTAAGAAATAGTACAGATGTTTTATCTTGGGATTTTGCAAGCGAAGATGTTGTAAATACTGTTATGACGTATGGTACAGGATATTGGTATTTATGCTCAGGTATCTGCTATGATATGAATAATGACTCAATTTCAGATAATGCGACATTTATCCATATGTATAATGGATATGTACTAGATTCAAATGGTAATATCTGGGATGTAGCGAGTGAAGCAATCACAGATACGATAACCTCATTCCAAGTTCAAACAGATCCTACACCTATTTGGTCAGGCACCATCAATGGTATAGAGGTAGAAAGCTTTGCAACTTATAGCATGGCATCTACGGGTATGAAGTACACCCAGATGATGGTAAAAGATGATGTTGTTTATACCTTGCCAGCGACTGGAGAAGGCATAGGAAGCTTTATTATTGATACCTACTCAGGTTCAATATATGAAACAACGCTAATAAGCAATGGAAGTTTGACTGATTGGGAAGAGGAATTGGTATATCCAGAGGATTTTGCAAATGGTAGCATAGCAGAAACATCCAATAATCTATATGCTAGTTCACATATTATATTGGTTCGCTATGAATCTGGACAGTTAGTAGCATTCAATTACCTAACAGGTGATGTTTATGATGTTTATAGCGATGTGTTAGAAACAGTGTCTCTTGCAAGTTTTGCGATGAATAGTATTCAAACTATGAGTTCAAACTTTAGTTTCTTTAGTACCGATAGTAGTTCTGGTACTGAGACTACTGCATCAGATATTCAAGAGCTAGTTGATGGTGATGCAGCGTTAGAGAATGCACTTGCGAGTGTTACAACATCTGGAGAAGGTATTACAGACGGCACGGCAAGTGGAGTAAATGAAGCTACCGAGTTAGCAGCAGCCGACACTGGAAATACAGATTCCGAATTTATAGAAGCAGAGCCTTTAGAGGATGAAATAACAGAAATCGAAGAAACAGAAATAGAAACATCTAATGAGCAAGGTATAGAAGCTATGGATGAGGATGAAATCAGTACAGAAGCATCCGAGGAAGGTGTGGAAGGTGAAACATCCCTAACACTTCCAGCAGAGGCTATAGAAGCGGATTATACAGAAAGTGATCTAGAGAGCGCAAGCTCTAGCACTCCTTCTCCTGCAAGTGAAGATACTACAGTAGTTGAAATAGTGGAAGCTACTGAAGATGTAAGTACATCCTACATAGGTGTTTACAATACAGAAACAGGTGAAACGGATATTTATAATCTAGATGAATACCTCATGCTGTCAGAAGTAGAAGTCTTAACTGTTCAAGAGAAATTAGATGTTTTAGAGGAAAATGGTTTCGAAACGACCTTAATTATCAAAACGACTACAAAGGATAAATCAATAGGTGGTCTTGTATTACTTGTACTTGTAAGCTTCTCGGCTTTGGGATTGATTATCTATATGGATCGTATGAAGAGACGAAAATTTGATAAAGAACAAGAAGGATCATAAAGAAAAAAGCAGTCAGCACTTTAGAAATAAAGCACTGACTGCTTTTTTTGGACAATATTATGTACTAAGAATATTGTATCTGTGTAAAATTATCAGAAAATTTCTTCTTTTTTACGATGTAAGATGGTAAAATAAATTTGTATAATAAGAAATGTGAAGGCAAGGGAGAAAGTACATGATAGAAGTTGTTGATATACCATTAAATGATAGTAAATTTGAAACAAAAGCAACTGCTGTAGGCTATTTTTATAATATCAAAGAAGTAGGTGGAAATGAAAAAAGACCTGTCGTTATAGTATGTCCAGGGGGTGGATATAAGATGGTGTCAGAGCGTGAAACAACACCGATTGCAACGCAGTTTATGGCAAGTGGATATCACACGGTAATTTTACGATATACAGTAGGTGAGCATACCTTCCCTAGCCAATTAGTGGAACTTTCAAAAGTTGTCTTATATTTAAGAGAACATGCGGTAGCACTTAGAGTAGATCCGAATCAGATTATGATAGAGGGATGTTCTGCAGGTGGTCATTTAGCAACATCCTATTGCGAATTATGGAAAGATTCTTTGATTAGAGACTACAGTGATATTTCTATGGAACAGGTGGAATTACTTAGACCAAATGGAGCAATTTTATCATATCCAGCAGTCTTATTTGATGATTTTATTTATTATTATATAGATAAAGATAAATATTCCTATTATATAGATAGAATGAATTTGGATGAATATGTAGATGAAGATTTCCCAAGGACTTTTGTGTGGCACACCTTTGATGACAGTATTGCACGTGCAGATAATTCCATAGAATTAGTAAGAAGTCTATATGCAAAAGGGATTCCTACAGAGTTTCATATGTATGAGTTTGGAGACCATGGAAGGTCTATAGCAAAAGATTTCGTAAGACAGCCTAGCGATACTAGAGATTTAGGGAATATTGATACATGGGTAGAGATGGCTTGTAAATGGATTAAACAAAAAAATAAATAAATAGCGGAAAGGGAAAGTTACGATTATGTATATCGAAAAATATTATGAAGACCCACAAGCATTACATATAGGAACAGAAGAAAACAGAAGTTATTATCTTCCATATTCTACAGAAAAAGGGGATCGCACGATTCTATTAAGTTCAGATGATTGGAAGTTTATGTGGTATGAAAATGTATTAGATGTACCAGATTCTTTTATTACAGGGAAAGCTACAGATTTTGATACGATTTATGTTCCAAGCTGTATTCAGATGTTAGGATATGATAAACATCAATATGCAAACGTACTTATGCCAATTCCTTTTGATCCACCATATGCACCGTCTGACAATCCATGTGGAGCCTATATAAAGGAATTTGAAGTGGATGAAATGGATGAGGAATATTATCTAAATTTTGAAGGAGTAGACTCTTGCTTTTATGTTTGGATCAATGGAGCGTTTGTTGGCTATAGTCAAGTTTCACATTCTACTTCGGAATTCCATGTTAGCCAATATATAAGACCAGGTAAAAACACTTTAGCGGTATTGGTTTTAAAATGGTGTGATGGTACTTATTTTGAGGATCAGGATAAACTTCGAATGACAGGAATTTTTCGAGATGTATATTTACTCAAAAGAAGTAAAAAACACATAGTAGATTATAGAATGAAACCTAAATTTCTATATGGAGGTGCTTATATAGTGCCACATATTGAGGTAAATAGCGCGGATTTGGATGTACAAATCGAACTATATGATGCAGATGGGCAAAAAATTATGCATACAACGTATTTTGAGGGATTAGTGCTAGAAGTCGAGAACCCACATCTTTGGAATGCAGAAGACCCATACCTATATAAGATTTTACTTAAAACAGATGAGGAAGTCATCGAACAAAAAGTAGGATTGCGAAATGTACAAATCAAAGATGCTATTCTTTATTTGAATGGACAAAAGATTTTGTTTAAGGGAACGAATAGACATGACAGTGATGCTGTGACAGGCTATACGATTAGTAGAGAGCAGTTAATTGCAGAACTAAAAATGATGAAAGAACATAACATGAATGCGATACGTACAAGTCATTATCCAAATGCACCATGGGCATATGAATTGTTTTCCGAGTATGGATTTTATATTATTGATGAAGCTGATATCGAAACACATAATGCAGAACGCCTCTATACGGGCTATGTTCCTTATGGTAACTATAAGAAAGAATTGTTCGAGGTAAACACTTTTGGGCGCTTGTGTTCAGATCCAACTTATGAAGCTACGATTCTAGACCGTGTACAAAGGTGTGTTTCTAGGGATAAAAATCAAGCTTGTGTCGTGATGTGGTCACTTGGAAATGAATCTGCATATGGGGTTAATATGGAAAAGGCGGCGGCTTGGATTAAAGATCAAGACCGTGATTATTTAGTTCATTATGAAAGTAGTATTTATGAAATGGTAGGGCATGAAAATGACCTTTCAAACATAGATGTTTACAGTAGAATGTATATGCCTTCTGATGATTGTGACTTATATTGTAGTACGAATCCTAAAAGACCGCTTGTACTTTGTGAGTACGTTGCATGTCTTGGAAATGGACCTGGAGATATCGAAGATTATTTTGAGATTATGTATAAACATGATACTTTTTGTGGTGGATTTGTTTGGGAATGGACAGATCATGCAGTATATGATGGGGAAACTGAATCAGGGAAACCGAAATATTTATATGGTGGTGATTTTGGTGAATTTCCAAATGAAAAGAATTTCTGTGTAGATGGCATGGTTACTCCTGAAAAAACGCCACATACAGGTCTTATCGAATATAAAAATGTAGCTAGGCCTATCAGGGCTTTGTTTGAACAAAATGAAGTTATGCTGTTTAACACCATGGATTTTACAAATCTTAAAGATCGTTTCATAATTGATTGGGCGTTTATAAATGATGGAGAAAAGGTAGAATCAGGCACTATCACTGATTTTGATCTGCTACCACATGAAAGAAAAGCTTGTGATATTCCATATGATAAAAGTATTAAGAAAGTTGGATTATCTTATCTCATGATACAGTTTGTTACAAAAGAGGAGGAACCTTTTGTGGCGAAAGGAACAGTGCTTGGATTTGATCAAATACTATTTCAAAAAGAAACAGTGCAAATCATCCCAGAGCACATCGGTGAACTCTTTACAGAGGAGACGGATAGAGAATACCTTGTTAAGGGTAGCAAGTTTACTTATGTATTTGGTAAATACACAGGAACAATACAAGAAATCATTGTAAATAATTACGCAGTTATGAGTAAACCGTGCGAGTATAATATTTGGAGACCATCCTTAGATAATGACCGAAAAATAAATGGTGAATGGTTGAAAGCAGGTTATAATAGAAAAACAACGCGAGTGTACAATAGCGAAGCAATACAAAAGGATGGAAGTATTGAGATTACATATACCTTAGGAATCGGTGCGCAGTATCTTCAAAATAGTATGGTAGTAGATACCAAATTTGTAGTTCATTCAGATGGAACACTTGAAATCAAATTAGATGTAAAAAGAGATGTCAAATTCCCATACCTACCTAGATTTGGTCTTAGATTTTATCTTCCAAAAGAATTTGAATCGGTATGTTATAGTGGTTATGGGCCATATGAAAGTTATGCTGATAAACATAGGGCAAGTTATTTTGGAAACTTTACAGATACCGTTACGAATATGCATGTAGACTATCTTGTACCACAAGAAAATGGTAGTCATTACGCTTGTGATTTTATGGAAGTATCAAATCAAGCACACAGGCTTGCAGTTAGTGGAGCTAGTTATTCCTTTAATATTTCACATTATACACAAGAGCAGTTAGAAGAGACTAAGCATAATTTTGAATTAGAAGAGAGCGATTATACCGTGTTATGTTTAGATGCTGCAATGTCAGGTGTTGGCTCAAGCTGTTGTGGGCCTCACTTAATCGAACAGTATCGAGTGGATGATGAAAGAATTGTTTGTGATTTTGTATTAAAAATTAGATAGTAATAATTAGGAAAAGGAACAAGAAAATATGAACATAGTTGTATTAGAACGAAACAGTGCGGGACCTGATATCCCAGTTGATTATAGTGAACTTGGAAATGTAACTTACTACCCAAATACGGTAACAGTAGAGGAAGTTATTGAACGTGTGAAGGATGCGGATGTTATTGTAGCGAATAAAGCACCTATGAATGAAGCATCTTTAAAAGATGCGTTAAATGTGAAATTGATTTGTGAATTTGGAACAGGTTATGATAATTGTGATGCAGCGTATTGTAAATCACGAGGTATAAAGATTGCAAATATTGCAGACTATTGTACCGATGCTGTAGCACAACATACACTTACGATGACTTTAGCACTTTTAGAGAAATTAGCACACTATGATCACTATGTGAAGTCTGGTGAATATTCAGCACAAGATAGATTTTCCAATTTTGATGTACCTTTTACAGAGCTTGCAGGCAAGACCTGGGGGATTATTGGAATGGGGAATATCGGTCAAAAGGTAGCAAAAATTGCTAGTGCCTTTGGGTGTAATATTATATTTTATTCGGTAACAGGAAGTAGTAGAGTGACAGACTATGAGCAGGTTGATTTTGATTCATTACTTGCGAAAAGTGATATTTTATCCCTACATTGTCCACTGAGTGATAAGACGAGAAATATTATTAACAAAGAAGCCATGGACAAAATGAAAAATTCTGCTATTATTATAAATGTTGCGAGAGGGCCTGTTGTAAACAATACAGACTTATACCATGCACTAGAGACAGGAAGTATTATGGCGGCGGGTTTAGATGTAGTCGAGAAAGAACCCCTACAGCTCGATAATCCACTTAGTAAGATAAAAGACTCTAACAAGCTTATTATCACACCGCATCTTGCCTGGGCAAGTATGGAAGCAAGATTTAGATGTGTAGATGAGGTGAAGTTGAATATTCAGGCACATATGAGTGGTATCAATCGCAATATAGTAAACTTATAGAAAGTATAGGAACACAGCATGATAAAATTTGCATTAGGAATGTATAAGAAATACGAAGAACTTTTTAATTACCTTGTAGTAGGAGTTTTAACAACAATCGTTTCATGGGGCGCTTGCTTCTTATTCGAAGCAACAGTTTTAAATCCAGCGATTAGTTGGCAAAATGCCTTAATCAATACAATTGGTTGGGTAGCAGGTGTATTATTCGGATACGTAACGAATAGAAAATTCGTATTCAAAAGTACGAATCCAAAAGTTCTTAAGGAGTTTTTACAGTTCTCAGGTTCAAGAGTTTCGACTTTGATTATGGATATTGTGATTATGGAAGTAACTGTAACATATTTAAGCATGGATTACTGGATTGCAAAAATCTTTATTTCAAGCGTACTTGTAATGGCTACGAATTATGTATTTAGTAAACTGTTCATCTTTAAGAAAAATAAATAAATTGCATAATAAGAAAAGGCAAAATGCTATCTATGAATGGATAAAATAAATCTATTTTTAGATAGCATTTTTAACTTCTTTTCGATTTTAAAAACTTAAATGTGACAAACAGGGGGGTCAAAGGCATATATATAATGTAGGGGTTATGATCACGCGAGCAATACATACCTAAAAACAGTTTATTCATAGTCTATTTTAATAAAACTCTATAAAACAATTTCATAACATACTTGAAACAAAAAAGCTAACGTGATACTATCATATTAAAGATAGACTCCACTTAAGGAGTATATTTATGGGAACAAAAACATCATTTAAAGACTTAAACCTAAGTAATGCCTATTTATTTGCAGTTACACTTGCAGATGAGGATATTTGTAAGCTTGTACTAGAGACATGCATAGGCAGGGAATTACCAGAACTCATTGTGGCACATACAGAACATACTGTGCTTATGAGTAGTGATTTTAGGAGTGTGCGTTTTGATGTGTATGCAAAAGATAGTTCGGACGTATCCTATGATTTAGAGGTGCAGAACAAAGATACAAAGGAATTAGGGCTACGCTCTAGATTTTACCAAGGACAAATTGATATACAGAGTATGGAACCAGGAGATTTATTTAAGGAATTACAGCCAAGCTATGTTATTTTTATATGTACCTTTGATCCGTTTGATCAAGGGTTGTATAAATATACGATACAAAGTGCTTGTATTGAAACAGGTGAAATCGTTGATGATGGAGCAACGAAAATTTTTCTCAATACAGAGGGTACGAGGGGTGAAGCTAGCTGTGAATTAAAGAATCTACTCAGGTATATTAAGAAAAGTACAAAAGACGTGGTAGATGAGTTAGATCAAAACTCAGCTATTCACATCATACATAGAAAAGTTACTGAAGTGAAAAATAATTCACGATTGGAGGGCGCATTTATGACAGGACAAGAATGGTTAGATGAACAGTTAGAAGAAATGTTTGAAGAAAAGTTTGAAGAGGCAAAAGAAGCGGTACTAAAGGAAGGTCTAGAACAAGGTCTAGAACAAGGTCTAGAACAAGGTCTAGAACAAGGAAGAATAGAGATATTACGTATGTTACAGTCAGGAGCCACGATAGAAGAAATCGAACTATATATGGCAAAGAAGACTCAAGTAGACTAATAAAAACACACCCCAGAAATAGGATTAATTCCTGTCTCTGGGGTGTTCTTGTCTCGTCTCTGAAAATACCTATTTTAAATAATTTAAGTGGGGGGATTATTTACATGTTAGGTGCAAGGGCTGTTACCCATTTACACATATTTTCAGAGGCTCTGTTCGCAACTTCTACAACTCTAGCATGATCATGCTTCATTTTTTGAATACCAGTTGCCATATTAGTAACGCAAGAGATACCGAGAACTTTCATGCCCAAGTAATTTGCGATCATTGTTTCAGGAACAGTTGACATGCCTACAGCATCTGCACCATAAGTTCTAAATGCTCGGATTTCTGCAGCTGTTTCATAAGAAGGACCAGTGCAAGCCATATAAACACCTTCTTTGTAGCCGATTCCTAGATCAAGAGCAACAGCTCTTGCTTTATCTTGTAAATCCAGGGAGTATGCCTCACTCATATCTGGGAAGCGTACACCTAGACGCTCGTCATTTGATCCGATTAAAGGATTAGTACCCATAAAATTTATAAAATCGTTGATTAGCATAAGGTCACCTGGTTCAAAAGATTCATTGATTCCACCAGCAGCATTTGTAACGATAAGTTTTTCAATACCAAGCTCTCTCATAACATAAATAGGGTAAGTAACTTGTTTCATATCATACCCTTCGTAGAAATGGAATCTTCCTTGCATTAATAATACTTGTGTGCCATTTAGCATACCAAATACGAGTTTTCCAGCATGACCAGCAACCGTAGAAACTGGAAAATGAGGAATATCTTCATATGGGATTTCATGTTGAATGTCAACGTAGTTTACCAAATCGCCTAATCCAGAACCCAATATTATTGCTAGTTTTGGTTGTAAACCAACTGCATTTTCAATGTATCTTGCTGTTTCTTGTACTTTTTCAAACATATTCATAGTCTCCTTAATGATTTTTAATTAATTATATATTTTTTTGTATGTGACAGATTGCTTAGTTTTTTCTAATAATTGTAATGTAGAGGAGTATACACTTCCTACTAATAACACACATAAAAGTGTTCCAATTCCAAAGGTACCACCTAAAATAATTCCCAATAGTGTATAAGCTAAATCCAAGATGTTTTTACAGGTTTTAATACCTAGTCCAGTTTTTGTTGATAGAATATTAAGTGAAATATCAGCTGTATTGCACCCGATATTTGCAAAAATACCAACTGAGAAACCAACACCCATGAATACGATTCCAAATAAAAGCAGTGACCAAGAGAGGAATATATTTTTTGGAATTATAAGGTTTAAATAGTTAGCTATAAAAAAGTTCAAGGAAATGGAAAAAGTAAATATCGAAAATATAGTTCCAGATTTAATGCTTTTTCGATCAAACAAACTACAAATGATAATCAATACAGTGTGCAAAATAATAACTGCAATTCCTATCTGAACATTACATGTTTTCATTATGCCATCTAGTAATACGGTGATAGGGTCTGCACCTTTTTGAGATGCAACACATAAAAATACTCCAAATGCAGCACTTAGATTTCCAAGAAAAAGTAAAGCTAATTTCATAAAATATTTCGTATTCATGATAATAGTTGTTCCTTTCAATTAATAAGCTTCTTCAGGTGTGATAAGTCTGCTCGTGCCGAGTCTAGATGCACCTGCTTGTATCAATGCTTTGGCATCTTCAAAAGAAGAAATACCACCAGAGGCTTTGATTTTTACGTTTTCACCAACGTGCCATTGCATCAAACGGATATCGCTTAATGTAGCGCCTCCAGTGGAAAAACCAGTAGATGTTTTGATATATTCGGCTTTTACTTCAGTTACAATCTTACACATCTCGATGATTTCTTCTTCTGTTAGTAGACAAGTTTCAATGATTACTTTTAAAAGCTTGCTACCACAGGCAATCTTGATTTCGTTTATTTCATCTAAAATATCATGAAATCTTCTTTCTTTAACCATACCAACATTGATTACCATATCTATTTCATCAGCACCATTTTCTATCGCATCAAATGTTTCAAAGACCTTTGTTTTCGTCGTTGCATAGCCATTAGGAAAACCAATAACAGTGCAAATGTTTATAGTTCCTTTGACGTAATCTTTAGCTTGCTTTACAAAGCATGGTGGAATACATACAGATGCTGTAGTGTGTGCCATTCCTTCGTCACATAATTTCTTTATCTCTGCAAAGGTTGAAACAGGTTTGAGTAGCGTATGATCAACCATACTTAAAATTTTATTTTCATTCATAATATAAATCCTTCCTTTTAAATTAAATCTAATATCGAATAACCGATAGTTTCAATTGGCATAGTAACACCAAAATTATCTGCAATACTTGCACCTAAAACGGCAAAGGTATCTATTGTTCCTAAAAAGTTACCACCACAGGTTGATTTTGAGTAAGAAAGCATTGGAACACATTCTCTTGTGTGGTCACTTCCTTTATAAGTAGGGTCATTTCCATGATCCGCTGTAATAATAATGAGATCATCTTCCTGTATAACTTCGAGTAGTTCACCTAATTTTTGATCAAATTTCTCGATTTCTTTTCCGTATCCGATGACATCTCTTCTATGACCATAAACGGCATCGAAATCAACCAAATTGGTATAGCACAATCCATTAAAATTAGTTTTTGCAAGATCAATTGTTTGATCCATACCCATCACAGAACTCTTTGAAGGGTTTGAGGAAGTTAAACCAACACCTGCGAAGATATCAAATATTTTCCCAACGGATATTACAGCAAATCCTCCATCCTTTAAAGCGGATAAGCAGTTAGCCTCAGGCTTAATTGCATAGTCATGACGATTAGGTGTTCTTTTAAAGCTACCAGGTTCAGTGCCTATATAAGGTCTTGCAATAACTCTGCCGACCTTCCATTCGTCTTTCATAGTTATTTCTCGTGCGATTTCACAATAGTTATATAAAGTTTGAAGTCCCATTTTATCTTCGTTTCCACAGATTTGAAGTACCGAATCTGAAGAAGTATATACGATGAGTTCATCGTGATTAAGTTCACGAGCTGCAAGCTCTTCTAAAATATCTGTACCACTTGCTGATTTATTTCCAATGAGTTTCTTTCCTGTTCGTTTGCTTAACTCATCTATAAGTTCTTCTGGAAAACCAGTTTCTGTGAATGTTTTAAAGGGTTCTTTTACATGTAGCCCCATCATTTCCCAATGGCCACTAAGGGTATCCTTTCCTTTTCCAAAAGGTGATAAAATTGCATAATTCCCAAGAGGATTTTCTATAGGAGTAACGCCTTTTAGAGCACATAAATTTGCTAGTCCTAGTTTTTGAAGATTTGGGATATGAAATCCTTGCACTGCCATTTTTTCTGCAATGTGACCTAATGTATCAACACCAATATCTCCATATTCTGCAGAATCTTTTGCAGCACCGATACCGAGTGAATCAATTACAATTGTAAAAATTCTTTTATATTTCATCTAGCTGTCCTCCTTAAAATGACATTACGAAACCAATAATCATAGCGCTTAATAAGCTAACTGCAATACCGCCAATCATTGCTTTAAATACTAACTTTGATAGTGTAGGTCTTTTTTCTGGACAGAGTAGTGAAATACCTGCCACACAAATTCCTAGACTTGAAAAATTTGCAAATCCACAAAGAGATATAGTAGTCATAACGGCTGTTCTAGGAGACATTTGAGAAATAATCTCACCTAATTTTGCAAAAGCTGCAAATTCATTTAATACCAACTTCGTCCCTAGAAGCTCGCCGATTACTAAAACTTCTTCTATCTCAACGCCCATAAAGAAACCGAATGGAGCGAATACATAAGAAAACACTTGCTCTAAGCTAATACCTATAAATGCTAATCCTTGATTGATTACGGTTACGATTGATACCATTGCAATCAATGTTCCGCCAATAGCAAGTGCGATTTGAACGCCTGTCATAGCGCCTTCAGAAAGTGCGTCGATAATATTCGAATTAGCACCTTTGTTATCCATTTTTACATTAGAAACGATTTGCGCTTCTTCTGTTTCTGGAAGTAATATTTTTGAAACTAAAATGCCACCAATCGGAACAAGTGCACTAGCAAGTAATAAACATTCCATTGGAATACCAAGTGCAGCGTATCCACCTAGAATTGAAACTGACATACTACCCATACCAGATACTAACACTACCATGATTTCACTGTTTGTCATTTTTCCAATGTATTTACCGATTAAAATAGGGCTTTCTGTCTGACCAAGAAACATATTTGCAACAGATACAAAACTTTCAACTTCTGAAGTTCCTAAAACCTTACCGATCACTTTTCCAATCCACTTTACTAGGAATCCTAGTATGCCAATATAATAAAGCATAGCAACCAAGGAAGATAAGAAAATAATATTACCAAGTACTTGTATTGCAAATACAAATCCTGTAGAAGAGAGATCTGCTAGCGGGCCAAACACAAATTCATTTCCTGCTTTACCACAATCGATAATGGCTGATATGAAATTTGATATTTTTAATAAGCAGGCTGTTCCAAAAGGAACCTTTATTAATATAAAAGCAATAATAAATTGAATTAGGAGTGCTTTTATAACTAGTTGAATATTTAAGCTTTTACGCTTCCAAGATAATGCATAAAGTATAAGTAAAATAATTAATATTCCGAATATGTTTAAAATTCCGTTCATAGATTTCTCCTTTAATATATAATGGTCAAGTGTTGTCTGAATAATACATAACTTGTATTCTGTAAATAAATAATAACACAACACTTGTATCATATCTATTGGAAAAATATACCTAAATTTTCTTATTATTTTATACATATTTACTAGATTTTGGGTGTAATAGAGGAAAATAGGTGTATATTGAATGCATTACTGATAAAATCTTCACTATACTTGTATTATAAAATGAAGCTTTATGAAGTGACTTGTCTAAAAAATAGGAAAGCTGTATTGACAAATAGTAGCTTCTAGTACATTATAAATACTATAAACGAGCGAAAGGGGAATGAGAGCGTGAAAGAAACTCCAAAGATATTAAAACACGTACAGGTATATGATACGTTATATGAGTTGATTAAGAATGGCAGTTTTAAGGTAGGATATAAATTACCGACAGAGCCAGAACTCGCAACGAAGATGGGCGTAAGCCGTGTAACACTAAGACATGCACTTGCACTGCTTCAAGAGGACGGACTTGTGGCGAATATAAGAGGTAAGGGGAATTATGTTGCGGATCCAGATTCGACAAGTGAAACGCAAGAGTATATAAAATACATACAGCATCCATTTCATGTATGTTGTACAAAAGAAATTCAAGACATAGAAGTAGCTTTTAGATTTCAACCACCGACAGATGCGATTACGAAGATTATGAAATGTGAAACATCGCTTATAGTAGTGGCAGAGAGATGGTATAAAAATGGAGAAGATGCGGTAGGATTTACACTTAGCTTTATTCCAATAGAAACTGTTTCGGAATATAAAATCGATTTTAATGATACGGATAAATTTATACAGGTACTTGAAAAAGATATGTATAATGAGGCTTTACGAGCTGAAACACAGTTTACCTTTTCTACGACAGGCAATTTTAGTGCAGATAAATACGACCTATCTGAACAGGATAACTTCATTATGATTTTAGAAACGATTTATTCAAAGGATAATAAAATGCTCCTAACGAACAAACACTATATTCCAGGAGATAGCTTTAAGCTACAGATTAATTTAATAGAACGGTTTGAATTGTAATAGAGTATTTTAAAAATGTAAGTATCCTCAATTGTAGGCATGTAACTTTCACTAGTTGCTAACAATGGGGGATACTTTTTTGTATATGGGAAAATCAATTATATAAATTTGATCTATAATGCTCAGGAGTAAGACCGTATCGCATTTTAAATTTTCGAATGAAATAACTTAGGCTATTAAATCCTGTTGAGTAGCAAATAATTGTAATCGTGATATCTGTATGTAGCAATTTTTCCGCGTGCTCTAATCTGAAATTATTCAAGAAATCGATAGGTGTTGTATTCGTAATAGCTTTAAAAATACGTATAAAATGATATTTACTGATATTTAAGTGATTTGCGAGATCATCAATTGATATATTTTTCTGGTAGTGAATTTCCATATATTCAATGGCACTTTGTACATATTTTACGGAAGATGCAAGTTTTTTACTAGGATTATCGATAGGGTTGATATAGTTGTTTTGGTACAAGGTATAGAAAACAGAATAAAGGATACTTTTGACTTGAATTTCAAATCCAAGAGGTTTTTTTCTATTAAGAGTAACTAAGGAATCTAGATATTGGAGTAGTGCGGGATATAAAGGGTCGGTTGTTTTTGTATGTTCTAAGATAAAAACATCCTCAGAAATTAGTGGTGATAAAATATTTATATTCAAAAAATCAGAAATAGTAGATGTAAATAAAGAGAAATCAAATAATATAGCAAAAGCATATCCATCAGTTTCAGATAGTGCAGAGTGGAATACATGTGGATTAATAAATAAAATATCACCTTTTTTTATAGGAAAAGGAGTACCATTTAGATAAATAATAGCATCACTGTAAATACAAAGAATTTCAAGTCCATTATGCCAATGAGGAGTAATGAAAGTTTCTGATTTTTCGAAAAACAAGTCATATACTGCAAATGGAAAAAGATGATCCCATGCATATTTATTTTGATAAGTACTTAACTTTTGAATCATGGGGAACCTCCTAAATAATATAGCAATATTATACTATACATAAGCAATTATATGCAAGCAATAGGAAGCTTTGGGTTGTTATAATTTAGAAAAGAAATGAGGTGACTATATGTTAAATGAATGGCAAGAAAGATTAAATGGTGAAGAGTTGAAAAGAAAGGTATTAAGAATTAATAAGGATATTCAAGAAGATGGTTTGTTGAGAATGGATAATAGTAGACCAAAATCTCCAAGATTATTAACAGGTTATTCTTATGGTGAAGTATATGATTGGGATTTGTACTTTGAAAATATATATATGTCGTATTTAGGAGTTGCGAACTATTGCAGAAATAATGTTGAAGCATTTTTAGATCAACAATTTCCGAGTGGATTTGTTGCAAGAACATTAAAAGAACCAAGATTAAGACAGCATTTTAAACCTTTTTTAGCACAAATAGTCTTGTTAGGTATGAAGCAAGGGCAAAATATCAATTGGTTAAAAGGAAAGTATTACGAATGTCTAAAAAAATATTTAGATTATTGGTTTTGGTATTTGGATTGTGATAGGAATGGGTTACCTATTTGGGATAGTGCGGATCATTCCGGTATGGATAATCAGAATCTTCGAGGAGGCACACTATATTCTGAATATTGTGAAGGTGTAGATTTGGCATCTTATTTGTATAGAGAATTAAAGGCTATGTGTGTATTAGCTGAATTACTAGGCGAGCAAGAAGACATGATAGCATATGAGAAGCATGCGGAAGAGTTAAAGTCAATAGTAAATGAGCTTTTATGGGATGAAGAAGATGGATTTTACTATGATAGAAATGAGAGAACAGGTGATTTGATTAAGTATAAGTCAGCGTCTAGTTTTGCAGTTTTATGGGCGGGTATTGCAACTCCAGAAAGAGCAAAAATCTTAATAGAAAAGCATATTATGAATTCCGAAGAATTTTGGCTAGAATATCCAGTGGCTTCCTGGGCAAAAAATGAAGAAGGCTATTATCAACAAAGAAAAGGTGGAGAATGTACTTGGATGGGAGCCTGCTGGATTCCAATTAACTATATGCTTATGCATGGTTTATTTGATTATGGTTATAAAGACCTTGCTATAGAATTATCAGTTAAAACATTTGATATGGTTTTTAATGAAGATGAAATCAGAGAATACTACAATGCAGAAACAGGTGTAGGGCAAGGACTTAATCCATTTTTTGGTTGGTCAACATTAGGATTATTTATGCCTTTTGAAATGCTAGAGAATTATGATCCGACCCAAATATCGATGGAAGAAACTAAAAAAATTATAGTTGATAAGTTGAATATTACTTTTTAAGGAGATTCATATGGCACGTGAAGTAATGATATTAGGATCCGATTTATGGCGTATGGAACGTATGCGACCGGGTCAAGGAGTTGAAGAGGGTATTATTCATATACCAGCAGAGAGAGAAGGATTATTTTCAGGTTGGAATGATGCAACTGTTCCAGGAGATGTGTATACAGATTTGACAATGGCGGGAGAGATTGATGATCCTTATGTTGGAAGAAATTTAGCAAAAGCTAAGTGGGTACAAGATTATGAATGGTGGTATGTGTTAAGGTTTAACACGGAAAAAGAGTTTGCATCAAGAAATTTGCAAATATTATTTGAGGGAGTTGACTATGATTGTGAAATTTGGTTAAATCAAACTTATTTAGGTCGCCATGTAGGAATGATGGATCCTTTTACTTTTGATATTACAGGAATGCTTAATTCTACAGTCCCAATCACAGATTTATCAGAGTGTGATAATATGTTATTTGTAAAGCTAGCCCCTGCTCCTAAAAATATTTTTAATATTGCAGGATTTAGACCAGTATTTGCGGGGGACTATTTACCTGGATTTGCAACAGTTGGAATTTGGGGTGATATCAAGATTTTTTCTACAGATTATGTAAGAATAGGAGACTATAAGGTAGAGTCTATTTTAGATGGAACTAAGAATCAAACGCAAGATGCATTAGTTTCTGTGGAAATTGAAATAGAACTTATAAAGGAAACTTCTGTAGAGGTCGAAGTAATTATAACATTTTCTGATAGTGAAAAAGAACATATTCTTTCTGTTCCATACTTATTAAATGGGGGTAAAAACATAATTAATGGAAGTATACTTTTAGAAAAAGCACAGTTATGGTGGCCATGGGATATTGGAACACCGTTTTTATATGATTTATCACTTAAAGTAGTAAGAAATGATATATGTCTAGATTTTAAGAATGATAAAGTTGGAATTAGACAAATTACAATGAAGCATAATGAAGGATTCAGTAAGGAAGAAAGCGAAATTCCTTGGACGTTTGTTATAAATGGAAGAGAGATATTTTTACGTTCTGCATGCTGGGGTGGACAACCGTCTTTGCTGTATGGGCGTAATAGCTATGAAAAATATAGAGATTTTTTAGAAAAAGCAAAGGGATGTAATTTGAATAATCTTCGAATGTTCGGGTGGCATCCACCTGAAACAAAAGATTTTTATGATATATGTGATGAACTAGGGATAACGGTTTGGACTAATTTTTTGTTCTCATCACAAGTATTTAAAACAGATCAAGTATATATAGATTCTGTTTTAGATGAGTGTGAGGCAATCGTAAGAGTTAGAAGGAACCATCCGTCAAACATTTATTGGATGGGTGGAGAAGAGGTCTATTTTAGTAGAGGACAACTAGAGAGTAAGAATAAAGAACTTATGCAGTTAGTTGGGAATAGAGTTAATGAGGTGACGGATATTCCTTATGGAGATGCTACTCCATTAAGTAATGAATGGGGATCCATAATGGGCTACAAAGCATGTGAATCAAAACATGTAAATTCTCATTATTATGCGGCAGGAGCTCTTTTGATGGAAGATGCTTTTCAAGATCCTGATTGTTGTATTGTTCCCGAATTAACGGCAGCATCAGTACCTTGCGTAGAAAGCTTAAAGAAGTTTATACCACAAGATGAACTATGGCCTATTGGACCATCATGGGCATATTTACAAGGTAATATTGATATTTTACGTGCTATAAATATAGAAGTTTTTGGAGAGGAACGATTTGACTCATTAGATGAATTTGTCGAAGCAACACAAATTTCACAAGGTGAAGTATTTAAATTTGCCATAGAAAGCTTTAGAAGGCTTAAACCTAAGATGAGTGGACTTGCAATTTGTCATTTTATTACGAATAGACCTCTTATCAAATGGGAAATTGTTGATTATTATGGCAAAGAAAAATTGTCATATAAATATGTAAAGCAGGCTTATGAACCTTTGCTTCCAACAGTTTCTTATGCTAGGAGACGAAATTTGCCAGGAACTATTTTTAAAGGTGAATGTTATATTGTAAATGACTTATATAACGCATACGAAGATGTGATTTATTCATATGAAATTAAAAATAACAGAATGGAAGTAGTCCAAAAAGGACAAGAATTAGTAAGCATAGATGTAAATAGTTGTAAGAAGATGTATGAGTTTGAGTATATGGTAATAGGAGAAATGGGTGATAAGTTTTATGTCGAAGTTACACTTATTGATGAACAAGGAAATGTAATAGGAAGTAATGATTATACATTATTAGTGGATGATGAATTACAAATAAAAGAAAAATCTATGGAAGCTTATAAAAGACACAGAGGAAATAAAGTGAAATGGGGACATTCCATTTATCGAGATATAAAAGATGCTATGAAATTACCATAATACATCAATAAAAGGAGGGGGTTAATATGGAACAGCAAGTAAGTGCAGCAACAAAAAGAGCAACAACATACCCAAAAGGACAAAATGAGTGGTACTGTAATTTTTCATATGGAGAAGCTTATGGATTAGGATATGAGCCAGGAGTAAACCGTAGAGATCCGAGCAATATATTAATAGTTGGAGATCTGTTTTATGTATGGTATACAAAATCAGTAGGAGCATGTTCTCCACGAACTGAAAAAGATATTTATGCAAAAAAATTTCATTGGGATTATGCAGATGTATGGTATGCTACATCACCTGATGGAATTCATTGGGAAGAAAAAGGGTGCGCTGTGCATAGAGGGAATGAGAATGAGTGTGATGGAAGGACTGTTTGTACACCAGATGTTATGGAGCACGATGGTAAATTTTATCTTGTCTATCAAACACAGCGTCAAAATATTGCGTATAGTGGTAGTGGAGAAGGTACAGGAATGGCAGTAGCCAATACTCCTGATGGACCATGGGAGAAAATTCCAGGTAATATATTAGAACCAATTGAAGGTGGATATTGGTATGGTGAAGACTGTGAAAACTATAATTATGGTTTGTTTCACGGTTTAGTACATGATCCGAGTATGATGTATTACAATGGGAAGTTTTATTTGTATTATAAATGTGGTTCGGTTTCAAATAAGGTTTTAGTAAAGTATGCAGGAAGAGATACGAGAATAGGGGTTGCAATTTCAGATAGTCCAACTGGTCCTTTTGTACCACATCCATTAAATCCACTCACAAACAGTGGTCATGAAACAATGCTATGGCAATATGATGGAGGAGTTTGTGTTTTACTTAATAGGGATGGTCCAGAAAAAGATACGATTCAATATGCAAAGGATGGTATTAATTTTGAAATAATGTCACATGTGGAACATACTCCATGGGCGGCAGGTGCTATAAGAACACTAACTCCAGACAGAACGCCTTTAGAAGGACTTAGATGGGGATTGTGCCATAAAGATGAAGGTTCTTCTCCGTGGAGCTATATTCAAAGGTTTGATACGATAACTCTGTAAAATTAAAAGGTTTACATAATAGCAATATAGTTATATATTATGGCAATTATATGATAGTAAGATGTTAACGATAAAGATATACTTATAAATAGAAAGAAAGTAATAAACGGTATGAAGTATAAAAGAAGGAGAAAAGAAATGAAAAAACGATTTTTAGCAACTTTAATGAGTATGGTTATGATAGCTACATCTTTAGTTGGATGCGGCACCGAAGAGAGATTAGAAGAAACAAGTGAAGTAGTAGAAGAAACAAGTGAAGTAGTAGAAGAAACAAGTGAAGTAGTAGAAGAAGCTACGAGTGAAGAAGTGGTAGAAGAAGAAATAAACCCCGTAACAATTAGTATGCTTTTTTGTGATTCTTCAACAGAACCATATACAGAAGACTGGTTAGTTCTGGATATGATTGAGGAAGCAACAGGAGTCACATTTGATATGACAGTTATCCCTTCCTCTGATTTTGGTACAAAGAGAGAGTTAGTATTTAACTCAGGAGAAATTCCAGATATAGTAGCACATACAAGTGCAACATCTGCTTGGATATCAGCTGGATTATTATTACCGATTAGTGAATATGAAGATCAGATGCCTAATTATCAAGCATGGATAGAAGAAACTGGATATAGAAATCTTATTGATGGTACAAAATCTTTTGACGGAAATTATTATAGCCTACCAACAAAAGCAATGGACTATACAGTACAAGAATTATCATGGATGGTAAGAACAGATATTTTTGAAGAAAATAATCTTGAAATTCCAACAACATATGAAGAGTTACTAGAAGTAGGTATTACTTTAAAAGAAATTTATCCAGATTCAACACCTATATCAAATAGATTTACATCTAAAAATATTTATTCGGGAATGTCGGCAATGTTTGGAGCATATGCAGGTTGGAATTATGGAAATGGTATGATTTATGATTATGACAATGAAGAATGGTTCTTTACTGCAACTACGGATGAATATTATAATTTTGTATCATATGCACATGATTTATACGAGGCAGGAGTTTTGGATCAAGAATTTACAACACAGGACTCTACGATTTATGAGCAAAAAATTATTATGGGTGAAAGTTTTATTATGTTTGACTGGGCATCGAATTTAACAAGATATAATACACAAGGAGTTGATATTGATGACGACTTCAATGTATCATTAATTTATCCAATTGAAGGTACTGATGGTAATTATGCTATTTCTTGGAAAGCAGGATGGGATCAAAATTATGTATTACCTGCTACATTAGCTGAAGATGAAGAGCACTTAGCAGAGGTATTAGATTACTTAGACTGGGGTTATACTGAAGAGGCACAAACAATCATGACTTTCGGTATAGAAGGTGAAACTTATGAGGTTGTAGATGGTGTAAAAATATCTCTTTCAACAACGCCTATGGCTGATTGGGGTATGTGTAGTGGAGAGTTATGTATTAGACAGGACTTGGATTTTATCTTGGGTGGTTTTTCAGAAGCGGATAGAGCTATATATGATCAAATTGGTGCAGATGGAATTGTTGCTCCTTTAAATCCAGCAGCACCACTTGATGATGAACAAATAGAAAAAACAGCTATTTACACAACAGTATTAACAGATTATGTTATGGCTATGACAGATAAGTTTGTAATGGGTGAAGAAAGTCTTGATAATTGGGATGAATTTGTTGCTGAATGTATTAATAAAGGATCTGCAGACTTAGAAGCAGAGTATCGTATGGAATAATTATATAGGAAGTATGATAAAGCCCCTTATGTAAAACATTAAAGTTTTACATAAGGGGCTTTTGTTGTTCTAAAAAACCTCAAATGTGGATATATTCTTATTCAGGATAAACTAATCGTTGTTCTTTTATATTTTGTAAAACATCATCGTAATACTTCTGTGCTACGTATTTGGCCATACCTAAATTCATATCTAAGTAATTTCCACAATCTTTCGCACTTGCACCAGGTACATCGTCTTCAAAATTCGCAATAAATAAAAACATATCTTGTATTAAAGTAACGATATCGGTGCTTTCTAAGTCGCCAGCGAGTAATAAATAACAACCAGTACGGCAACCCATAGGACCGAAGTAAATAACTTTTGTAGACCAATCAGCGTGGTTACGTAGGTAAGTAGCGGCAAGATGTTCAATAGTATGAAGCTCTGCAGTATTGATAACCGGTTCTTCATTTGGGCTAGTCATACGAAGATCAAAAGTAGTGATGGTTTCAGTTCCAATCGTATCTTTTCGTGAAACATAAATACCAGGTTGTAGCTTATGATGATCGATTGTAAAGCTTGCGATTTTTTCCATGAGAGAATACTCCTTCTTATTATAATGTAGTTAATAAATCTGTTGCAGTACAAAGGTGTGCAACTAACTTTGCGCTATGTCCAGCTGCGGCACGTTCAAAGCTTGGATAATCCATTTCAGCACTATCATCTGATTTGTCAGAAATCGCACGTACGATTACGAAAGGCAAGTTATTTAAAGTAGCAGCATGTGCAATTGCAGCCCCTTCCATTTCAGCACAATCTCCGTGGAATACAGAAATCAAACGTTCCTTCACTTCCTCTGAAGAAATGAATTGGTCGCCACTCACAACACGACCTACATGGCAATTGATTTCAGGGTTAACAGCTTCACAACTAGCTTTTGCAGCTTCAGTCAACTGTGTATTTGCTACGAAATGAGCTTGTGGTGTACCAGGAACTTGTCCAGGAGCATAGCCGAAAATCGTAACATCCATATCATGGTAAATTGCATCAGATGAAATCAGAATATCTCCGATATCTAAAGCATCATTTAATGAGCCAGCAACACCAGTATTTAATACGGCTGTTACATTAAAAACAGTTGCAAGAATCTGCACACACATACCGGCATTCACTTTGCCGATTCCACATTGCACGATGACAACATTTGTATTTTCTAAAGTTCCTTCAAAAAAAGTCATTCCAGCAATCGTAGTAGTGTTGCTGCAATTCATTTGTTCCTTTAGGGTGTCTACTTCTAGTTCCATAGCACCGATAATTCCTAATTTATTCATTCTTTAATCCAAACCTTTCATTTTTTGATATATAAAGTAAGAGTGTACTGAGTAAACTAGCAACTAGAATACTCCTATATAAAAGACTTAATAAAACATACCAGTTATAACCGATGTGGTATGTATATCTACTGATTAATTGACTTGATTCTACAGAATCATTAAAGTAATAATTTTCCGTATAGCTTAAAAAATTGTATTCACAATTGGTTGAAGTCATTGTAAAGGAGGCGTTATCTATATTTTCATTCGTTATGTTTCGGACTTGAATAGTAAAGTGCGAAGATTCTATATTATATTTAGGAATAGTAATAGAAAAAAACGAATTTGAAGTATACTGATTTACTTGGTAAGTGTTTTGAACAAGAGTTTCATCTTGGTTCATAATCGAAATTTCTGCTAGAACTTCATCAGATAAAGTATCTTCTAATAAAAAAGATAGCTCTAGACCGACTAAAGTAGCATCAATAGGTATTTCTAAGTCGTAGGAAAGAATATCTCCGGCAGAGAGTGCATTGCTTGGTTCGTATACAGCGGCATTAATAATATCCGAATCGTATGTTTTAAATTGTGAGTTCATAAAAGATACTATAAAATGGAGAAAACAGAAAATCCATACAAGACCTGTAAGTCTCCATTTGTACTTTTTAATTATTAAAGAAAATTTAAAAAATTTATTTTTCATGGAAGGCACCTTTCTACTAATATGCAAGAGCATAGAGATCATTTATTGTTTCGATTTGATATCCGAGCATAGCATATTGTTGACGTTCTGCTGTTAAAATGATATAAATACCAGGCTTTGTAGCATCCGACCAAGTTGCGATATATTCAAAACCATCAAAAGATTCTAGTTCTTGCCATCCAGGATCCCCAGTATAAATTACTTCTTCATAATATCTACTTACTTCAGGTAATTCTGTCCAGAAAAGATTACTATATTTGATTGTTGCATATGTTGATATTATAATTGGTGTGTCATCTGTGGCTAATGATTTAGCTGCTTCGATTGCTTCAACTGATCGTTCATCGAAAAAGTGAGAATCATAAGTTGTAGCATACTCTGTATAAAATAGAATACATGATAGTGACATACAAAGGCAAGTGAGAGGAATTACATATTTGTTGTGAAAAAATTCAGCTACTACAATCATACCATAGCAACTATAGAAAATAATTGGGATATGAATTAAATTAATATGGATGATTGTAATGTTTTGATTGAGCAAACAGATTATAGAGGCACTAATAAGTCCAAAAAACAGGACAATGGAAGGATCACGTTTCTTCTCTAGAAGAGATACGATAAAATCCTTTATATGTTTTAGGATACCCAAAATAATAAATGGTGTAGTGATTGTATAGTACGCACCAACCAAAAGACTTGAGGTGTATGAAATACCATCCGATTGTAGTAAAACGACTCGAATAGTATCTATTAAACTTGAAATTATATTAGACAAATGTACTTCATCACTTCTAAAGCTCGCTAACTTTGGTATAGAAATCCAAGAAGTTCTAATCTCATCCATGTAGCCCATATTAATAATAACAAAAAGCAGAAGTGGTAGAGCAAAAACAAAAATGATAAATCCTAAAAGGAAAAGAGGAAATCTTTTTGGTAATTCTCTCCAATAGTATAGAAGTACTAGTACTATAAAAAGGGGCATCATAATCCAACTTTGTGCATATCCATACAATACCAAGCCTGTAAATATTGAAAAACCAATATAATATTTGAACTTAGCTCGTTTTAGTCCTAAAATAAGAAAGCATACAGCTATGAGAAAAAGATTGGGTGCTAAATTTGCATCTAAGGCAAAGCGACTGTTCATGATGTGCCAAGGGTTGATTGTCATAAAGAAAAAGAAAATTGCTCCGATTTTAGCATCATATAATTCTTTACCAATAACGTACATAGAAATACAAGTACAAATACTAAGAAGAGCCATAGGGAGTCTAAATGCAAAAATAGAAACTCCTAAAAAATACAAAAATGGGAGTGAAAGATAAGAATAACCTGAACTCATTCCACTTCCCCATGCTACAAAATAAACAGGGTTTGTATATCCACGAGCATCAATTCCTTCCGTTAATAATCCGAAAGCATTATATGCCGCGTAAGCCTCATCTGGTAAAACACCATTAGGAAGAGCTGCAAGATTAACGAGACGAAGAGAACAGCATAAAATTAGGATAATGAGCAAGATTAAATTTAGACTGTTTTTTGAATAAAATTTTATATTCATGAGGAAAAACCTTTCTTAAATCAATTTATAGAATCTCATATAGTATACATGGAAAAGGAATATTATACAACAGATTAGCAAGAAATGTGAAGGGATAAGGAAGCTGTCTTTCAGAAGAAAATTTTGTGGAAATGCTCTTAAAAAGGTGATATAGTCAATATAGGTAAACATAGTGTACAGAAATATAATATTGGGAGATATCAAATGGTTAATATTAAATTGGCAGGACCTTTTGGGAAATGCATGGAAGAAATAAATGAAGATGGCTTTTGGGTAGTAGACAAGGCTGGAGAAACGGTTCTTGATTTTCTACAAACAACTGCAGTGAAGGATGAATTCATGAACTACGCTATAGTAGTAAATGGCAAAACAAAGAAAAAAGATTACGTTATGCAAGACGGTGATACAGTAAAAGTAATTCCTTTATTTGCAGCGGGTTGATTTTGTTTGGAAAGACATGAGCGTGAAGATATGAATGTAAAAGAACGATATAAAAGACAAGTAAGCTTAGATTTTGTTGGAGAACTTGGCATGCAAAAACTTCAAAATGCACACGTAGTGGTAATAGGAGCAGGTGGATTAGGTTCACCTGTTCTTACTTATTTAGGTTGCGCTGGAGTGGGAAGCATCAAAATAGTAGACTTAGATACTATTGCTTTATCGAATCTAAACAGACAGTTTTTTTATTCAGAATCGGAAGTTGGTCAATATAAAGCCAAGTTAGCTGCAAAGAGAATCTCAGATCAGAATCCACATATCAAGGTCACTGCTGTTTGTGAAAAAGTAACTCTAGATAACGTTGCTTCCATAGTGGCAGGTGCAACCGTAATTGTAGATTGCGTGGACAATATCGATACGCGTATTATCGTAAACGAATATGCGATGACACATGATATCCCCCTTGTAGAAGCAGGTATTGATGGCATGTACGGATTTGTGACAGCGATTAGACCTTCATCTGCATGCTTAGGGTGTATGGGATTTCTAGATGCCACCATTACAAAAAGTGAGATACCAACACTTGGAGCAACAGCTGGTGTTATCGGAAGCCTACAAGCGAACGAATGCATCAAAATCATACTAGGTCTAGAAGATGTCTTGTGGGGTAAGATGCTTCAGTATGATGGTTTTCAGACATCTTTTGAAGTTATAGAATTTGAGATAGAGAAAGATTGCGAAGTGCATAAAGCTTTATAAGCAGAATCTGATATTCTGCTCGCGTGTCTCGCGAAAAGCGCTTCGACATGGAGGAAATTATGACAATACAAGAATTCATGCAATACCTATTAGAAAACGGAGCATATAAAGTCGGATTGGTCGATGTAGTGGATATTACATTTGATCCTGTCTATCGTAGTTACTGCGAAGCTAATAGTTGCGGACATTATGGCAAGAGTTGGATGTGCCCACCTGATGCAGGTGATATTCATGATTTGATAGCTCATGCTAAGGAATTTGAAAAAGCAATTGTTTACCAAACAGTAGGTGAATTAGAAGATAGCTATGATATTGAGGGCATGCAAGATGCCTCACGCGAACACAATAAATTTACACAGAAAATCCAACAGGATTTTGTGGCAGTTCCTCATGAGAGAGCCCTACACCTCGGTGCAGGCGGTTGTCATGTCTGTCAAGTATGTGCGAAGATGACGAATGAACCTTGTCGTTTTCCTGATAAAGCCCTCTGTAGCCTTGAGACTTATGGAATCGGCGTATCTGATTTAGCAAATATATCTGGTATGAACTATATTAATGGAAAGAATACAGTTACCTACTTTGGCGCAGTTTTCTTTATATAACAAAAAGGGTAGTGAACTTGGTTATTCAAGTTCACTACCCTTCGTTTTCTAAGTTTAAATTAACCGAAGTATCTGTTTAATAGACCTTCAAAAGCTTTACCGTGACGAGCTTCATCTCTAGCCATTTCATGAACTGTGTCATGGATAGCATCTAAGTTAGCAGCTTTAGCACGTTTAGCTAAGTCGAATTTACCAGCAGTAGCGCCGTTTTCAGCATCTACTCTCATTTCTAAGTTTTTCTTTGTAGAATCTGTTAAAACTTCACCTAATAATTCAGCGAATTTTGCAGCATGTTCAGCTTCTTCATAAGCAGCTTTTTCCCAGTATAAACCAATTTCAGGATAACCTTCTCTGTGAGCAACTCTAGCCATAGCAAGGTACATACCAACTTCTTTACATTCACCTTCGTAATTAGCTCTTAAATCTTCCATAATATCTTCTGTACAACCTTGAGCAACACCAACAACGTGTTCAGCAGCCCATGTTTTTTCTGTATCTTCTACTTTAGTAAATTTTTCTGGACCAACCTTACAGACTGGACATAATTCTGGAGCTTCAGTTCCTTCGTGTACATAACCACATACTTGACATACATATTTCATATTAATTTTCTCCTTTAAAATAAAATGTATTACGTAAGACATAGTCTTAAATAATTTGATTGTTAATTTCCCATGGCTTCTAGGCACTTAGCACAGTTTCCATAAAAGTGAACTGTGTGGGAGGTAATGACTCCATCGTAACCTTCTGCAGCTACATCTAGTAGGTGATCTAAATGAGGGATTTCTAAATCCTTCACACAACCACATGTGTTACAAATTACATGATGATGTGGGGTAGTATCCGCGTCATAGCGGTCAACACCGTCGCCAACTCTTAAACGATTAATCTCTCCGATTTCAGAAAGTAGTGTAAGGTTTCTATAAACAGTGCCTAAGCTGATGTTTGGAAATTCTTCACGAACATGCATATAAACTGTATCTGCTGTAGGATGATCTTCACGTCCTATTAAAAATGTTTTGATACATTCTCTTTGCTTACTATATTTTAACAAGACATATCCTCCTTTTAAAAATAATAACGATTACTATTTTTATTATACATATAATTTTCTATTTGTCAAACGATTTTATACATTTTTAATATAATTCATTCATTTTTTTGACACAAGGGATGATTATATGTGCTATAGTTTATATATAGAAGAAAAAAAATAGGAGATACACACGTTATGAAACTGAAAACTAGATTACATGTGGTTTGTTTGCTAATGGTAATATTACCATTATTGCTTACTACAATCGCATTTGTTTCATTTGGTGGATACTTATTGCATGCTAGAAACGACTTTAGGGATCAAGTGGCAAATGAAGATACTAGGGGCTTGATCTTTAATGAGAACATATTATTTGCAGATTCTATAGAAGAATACGATAGTATTATTTCAATCACTTTATTGCAGGAGATGACCATTGCAATTTTTGTGATACTTCTTTTTTCTAGTGTTATGTTATCTAGATGGATTTTCAAAGGTATGATTTTGCCGATTAATGAATTGAATATTGCCATGAAAGAAATTCGGAATGGGAATTTTCAATACAGACTAGAGAGCAATGTCCACAGCGAGATTGGTGAATTATATCAGAATTATGAAGATATGAGACTTCGTCTAAAGGAATCCTCTGAAGAAAAGATTCTACACGAGAACCAAAATAGGGAATTGATTAGTAATATCTCGCATGACTTGAAAACACCAATTACAGCTATTAAGGGATATGTAGAAGGTATTATGGATGGAGTGGCAGATACACCTGAGAGAGTCGATCGATACATCAAGACCATATATAATAAAGCGAATGATATGGACAGACTGATTAATGAGCTAACAGTTTACTCAGGAATTGACAACAATAGAATCCCATATCATTTTCATAAAATACTTGTAGGCGAATACTTCAAAGACTGTATTGATGAAATAGGACTAGATTTAGAAAGTCATAATTTCGCCTTGAATTTTGAAAATCTTATATCGCCAGACACGATGGTGATAGCAGATCCAGAGCAAATGAAGAAAGTTATTAATAACATTATTAGCAATAGCGTAAAATATATGGATAAGCCAAAAGGCGAAATCAATATTAGGATTTTAGACGGTCTTGATTCTATTCGAGTCGAGATAGAAGATAATGGAAAAGGAATTTCACAAAAGGATGTACCGAATATTTTTGATAGATTTTATCGTACGGATGCATCAAGGAATTCTTCAACAGGGGGAAGTGGCATAGGCCTTTCCATTGTAAAAAAAATTGTACAAGATCACGGTGGCTACATTTGGGCTACTAGTAAAGAGGGTGAAGGTACTTGTATTCACTTTGTGATTAGGAAATTGGAAGAAGTGTAAAAACAAGGTTTTTACATAGCAAATTATACCATAGTAGGTAAGAGAGACGGATAGTGAGAAAGGAATGGATATTAGTATGAGCAAGATTTTGATTATTGAGGATGAAATAGAAATAGCAGATTTGGAGAAAGATTATTTAGAGTTGAGTGGTTTTGACGTGACGATTGCCAATGAGGGATCAAAGGGATTAGAGCTTGCATTGCAAGAGGAATACGACATTATTATTCTTGATTTGATGCTTCCAGGGATGGATGGATTTGAAGTATGTAAGAATATCCGTGTGAAAAAGGATATTCCAATCCTTATGGTATCTGCGAAAAAGGATGATATTGACAAAATAAGAGGATTGGGACTCGGCGCTGATGACTATATGACAAAACCGTTTAGCCCAAGTGAGTTAGTGGCAAGAGTAAAGGCACATATGGCTAGATATGATAGATTGGTAGGAACACAAGCAAAACTAAATGATATCGTAGAAATTAGAGGCATACGCATTGATAAAACAGCACGTAGAGTTTATATTGATGATGTTGAAAGAGCGTTCACAACAAAAGAATTCGATCTATTGACATTTTTAGCACAAAATCCTAATCGAGTATATACAAAAGAAGAGCTTTTCAGAGAGATTTGGGATATGGAATCAATTGGAGATATCGCAACTGTAACAGTACACATCAAAAAAATACGTGAAAAAGTAGAGAAGGATACTTCAAAACCTCAATATATTGAGACGATTTGGGGTGTAGGATATAGATTTAAAATATAACCAAAAAGGGTGAGGCGTATTGAAGACTAGAATTTTGTACGAAGATGAAGCGATTTATGTAATTTACAAACCTGCTGGAATAGCTGTTCAAGCAAGCCGTATTGGCGAAATGGATGTCGAGCATGAGCTATTAAATTATAGTGTCCGTAAGGATAAAAATGCATATGTTGGAATTGTGCATAGACTAGATCAACCCGTTGAGGGTGTTCTTGTTGTTGCTAGGACAAAACAAGTAGCATCTCAGCTGTCAAAACAATTATTGGATAGTGTTTTAAATAAGAAATATCATGTAATATCATATGTTTCTCATTCAAAAAAGACACTGACCACATCTGAGACATGGATTTCATTAGAAGATTATATGCTCAAAAAAGGAAAAATCTCAGTGGTTGTACCGAGTCAGACTCCAGATGCGAAGATTGCCTTGTTGCGCTATAAACTACTTGACCAACGTGAAGAAACGGCATTTCTGGATGTAGAGATACAGACGGGGAGATTTCATCAGATTAGAACACAGTTTGCATCTAGAAATCTGCCGATTGTTGGTGATATGAAATACGGAACGGAACAATCACTAGAGTATTCCAAAAAACAAGGGATTAAAACAGTGGCATTGTGTGCTTATCAAATTTCTTTTGTGCATCCAGTTACACGAAAGAGTATGGAGTTTAGCATACGTTCCGAAAATCCAGCATTTTTACAATATTCATAAAGAGGAGTATAAATAAGTACTAGTTCTACCTATACTAATTGAAATAATCAATAAGTAAAGGTGATGGTGCATATGCAAGAAATTTATGAAGAATCAAAAGCGAAACCAATATTTACACTATTGTTCATTACAGCAATAGTGTATTTTTTTCTGGAATATATATGGACTTATTTTGCACCTGTGTTATTAGCTTTTTTAGTCTTGTATGCAGTAAACCCAGCATTTGATTTTATGAGTGAGAAATTCCATATAGGAAAAAAACTATTAGTGTATCTAGCTTTTTTACTAACCTTTTCATTACTCTATATCAGCGTAGGATTAGGTCTGATACCTTACTTGAAGTGCTTTGATTTTGCGTTTCTCTATGAATTTTTGGAACATCCATATATGGTGAAATGTATCTCCTATTTACAAGAAAAAGGGAGTGGGACCTTAGCGCAATACTCTGCGAAGGCAATACAAATAAGTAGCAGTACAATGTTTTATGTAGGTGCATTTATATTATCGTTGTTTTTGTTGGCGGCAGATTTTGAAAAAATCACAAGAGCTTTAAGGGACTGTAAAGAAGGCGAATTCATGCTTTCTATTAGCGATGAAGTGATAACATATGCAAAGGCTTACCTAAAAACACAAGCAAAATTATTTGTAATTATTGCGGTATTAAGTGTTCCTACCCTTCTTCTTCTGGGGATAAAAGAGGGGTGGCTACTAGGTATATTGGCGGGTGTTATGGATCTTTTACCGGTATTTGGAACGGGAATAGTACTGATACCAGTTGCTATTTGGCAATTTCTAGAGAAAGACTACAGTAGTTGCGTAGTTGTTGTGCTGCTTTACCTTGTTTGTGCAGTGGTAAGGGAAATATTAGAACCGAAATTCCTTGGAAGTGCAATTAAACTTCCAGCAATTGGTGTATGGGCATCTATTTATGCAGGCATGAAGCTTTTTGGTGCTGCAGGGTTTATAAAAGGACCAATTGGCTTTCTTCTTATATATACGATTTACAAAAAGTGGAAAAGATAAGTAAAATATCATTAAAATCTTGACAGAATACTTATTTCGGCTTAAAATTTAAGCATATTAGGCGATGAGTTGGATTAGTATGTTAGAAAAAGTTTCAGAGAGGGAATGGTCGGTGTGAATTCCTACTTTGTATAACAGAACCTACCAAGGAGCTTCTATATGAAAATATAGCGTAAGTCGGCGTTAACGATATTGAGAGAATCATAGAATAGGATTTTGTGATTAAGTTAGGGTGGTACCGCCGGATTCCGGTCCCTTTGTTGGGAGGATGATGCGTGCTATCTTTTTTTATTAGAAAAATTCATCATACTCAGAATAAGGAAATGCGTTACGCAAGAAAGAGGAGATTATGGCAGATAAAAAATTAGTAGAAGCGATTACTTCCATGGAAGAAGATTTCGCACAATGGTACACAGATGTTGTTAAAAAAGCAGAGTTAATTGATTACACATCGGTAAAAGGTTGCATGGTGTTTAAACCAGCAGGATACGCGATCTGGGAGCTGATCCAATCACAATTAGATGCAATGTTTAAAGCGACTGGAGTAGAAAATGTATATTTACCTATGTTCATTCCAGAAAGCTTATTACAAGTAGAAAAAGATCACGTAGAAGGATTTGCACCAGAAGTAGCTTGGGTTACACATGGTGGACTTAATAAATTACAAGAGAGAATGTGCGTAAGACCTACCTCTGAAACCCTTTTCTGTGATTTCTATAAAAACGATATTCACTCATACAGAGACTTACCAAAAGTATATAATCAATGGTGCAGTGTGGTTCGTTGGGAAAAAGAAACACGTCCATTCCTAAGAAGTAGAGAATTCTTGTGGCAAGAAGGACATACAGCACATGCTACAGCTGAAGATGCAGAAGCTAGAACGATTCAAATGCTCAATGTTTATGCAGATTTCTGTGAAAACACACTTGCGATTCCAGTGATTAAAGGTCAAAAAACAGACAAAGAAAAATTTGCTGGAGCAGAA
This sequence comes from Lachnospiraceae bacterium, assembly GCA_044425805.1. Classification (GTDB taxonomy): domain Bacteria; phylum Bacillota; class Clostridia; order Lachnospirales; family Lachnospiraceae; genus RGIG6307. The sequence goes on from JAWXVC010000014.1 coordinate 72,269, forward strand.
TCTACTTACACAATTGAAGCACTTATGCATGATGGTAAAGCTTTACAATCAGGAACAAGCCATAACTTTGGGGATGGATTTGCCAAGGCATTTGGTATTCAATACACAGATAGAGATAACAAACAAAAACACGTACACCAAACTTCTTGGGGTATGACCACTAGACTTATCGGTGCAATCATCATGGTACATGGTGACAATCGTGGCCTTTGCTTGCCACCAAAGGTAGCGCCAACACAAGTTATGATTATTCCAATCCAACAAAAGAAGGATGGAGTACTTGATAAAGCATACGAAATGAAAGCTGCACTTATCGAAAAAGGCTTTAGAGTTAAAGTGGATGATTCAGATAAGAGTCCAGGTTGGAAATTCTCAGAGCAAGAAATGCGTGGTATGCCTATTCGTATCGAATGTGGTCCAAAAGATATCGAAGCTGGTAAATGTGTTATTTGCAGAAGAGATACTTTTGAAAAAATCGAAGTTTCTTTTGATGAATTAGATGCAAAAGTAGCAGAAGTTTTAGCTGCAATGCAAGTTGAAATGCTTGAAAAAGCAAGAGCACATAGAGAAGAAAACACATTCTCGGCTAAGAATATGGAAGAGTTAGAAGCAGTATTTGCAGAAAACACAGGATTTGTAAAAGCAATGTGGTGTGGTGATCAAGCTTGCGAAGATGCAGTAAAAGAAAAATTGTCTGTTACAAGTAGATGCATGCCATTTGTACAAGAAGAAATTGGTGAAACTTGTGTTTGCTGTGGAAAACCTGCAAAGAAAATGGTATATTGGGGTAAAGCCTACTAATTATATGAAGAAGGAATGGAGAGTGGCAGCATGAGGCGAGATGATTGCGTTTTTTGTAAAATTATAAATGGGGAATTTCCTAGTAGAACATTATATGAGACAGATAAATTTAAAGTAATACTTGATATTGCTCCAGTAACAAAGGGACATGCTTTGATTATGCCGAAAGAACATTTCGAAAATTTATATGAATTACCGGATGAGGTTGCGGCAGAAGCCATGATTCTCGCAAAAAGTATTGCTATAGAGTTGAAGGATAGACTGCATGCTGATGGAATGAATATTATTCAAAATAATGGTGAAGTTGCTGATCAAACAGTACCTCATTATCATTTACATGTTATTCCTAGATATGAGCATGAGGTGGGGATTTTTAACTGGGGACATAAGAGCCCATCAGTTGAAGAACTAGATGCGATTCAACAAGAGATACTAGGTGCTGACAGCACTTCTATAACGTTATAACATTAAAAATAGACAAGATTTGAAAATAACGAATATAGGTGTTTTCAAATCTTGTTTTTGTGAGTAGTGCAATATGTGCTTGCAATATTACGAAAAGGAGTTTTGTATGAAACATATAAATATATCATATATAACATCGGCGATAAAAGAAATGTGTATAGAAGCAAATCACGGACTTTCTGCGGATATGCAAGAAGCAATTTCCAGAGCCTGTCTCGTTGAAAAATCACCAGTAGGACAAGGGGTGTTAGAACAATTACAAACAAATCTTACGATAGCAAGAGAGGAAATGATTCCGATATGTCAAGATACTGGGATGGCAGTTGTGTTTGTGGAAGTGGGCCAAGAGGTATATATAGAAGGTGGATCTTTAGAGGATGCTATTCATGAAGGTGTACGACAAGGATATATAGAGGGTTATTTACGTAAATCTGTTGTAGGAGATCCGCTTGTTCGAAATAATACAAATGATAATACTCCAGCAATTATTCATTATAAAATAGTTCCTGGTGATAAATTACATATTATGCTTGCACCAAAAGGCTTTGGCAGTGAAAATATGAGTAAGATTTTCATGTTAAAACCAGCCGATGGAATAGAAGGAGTAAAGGATGCAATAGTTAGTGCAGTTAAAGATGCTGGACCGAATGCATGTCCGCCTATGGTAGTGGGAGTAGGTATTGGTGGAACTTTCGAAAAATGTGCGATGATGGCCAAAGAAGCCCTTACTAGAAATCTCACTCAGAGGTCGGAGATTCCTTATATAAAAGAGCTTGAAGAAGAACTTTTGAATAAAATCAATCAAACTGGTATTGGACCGGGAGGACTTGGGGGAACGACAACAGCTTTAGCAGTAAATATTAATACCTATGCAACTCACATTGCGGGATTACCAGTTGCGGTGAATATTTGTTGCCATGTAAATAGACACGTCAGCAGAATTCTATAGAACGTATAGAAACTGTTGGATTTGAAGAGAAGGCTTAAACGCTTCGACATGGAGGGAAATATGGATCAAAAATACCTAAAGATTCCAAGTTCTAAAAAGGATTTAATGGAGCTAAAATCAGGAGATATGGTTTTGATAACAGGAACTATTTATGCTGCACGTGATGCAGCTCATAAAAGAATGTATGAGGCTATTCAAAATGGAGAGACACTGCCGTTGGATATTCAGAATGCAGTAATTTACTATATGGGACCTTCGCCGGCTAGGGAAGGTAGGCCGATTGGTTCTGCGGGTCCAACAACGGCCAGTAGAATGGATAAATACACACCTACATTGCTAGATCTTGGTATGGCGGGGATGATAGGAAAAGGGAAGAGAACACAAGCTGTTATTGATGCTATTGTAAGAAATCAGGGTATCTATTTTGCAGCCATTGGTGGAGCGGGTGCACTTCTGTCTAAGGCTATCAAGAGTTCTGAGGTAGTTGCATATGATGATTTGGGAACGGAAGCTATTCGTAAACTTGAAGTTGAAGATTTTCCTGTAATAGTTGTTGTAGACCATGAGGGAGAAAATTTGTACGAAACAGCTGTAAAAGAATATGGTCGCGTGTAATGGAGTATAGCATTAGAAAGGTAAAAGGGGGAAAAATAAATTTGATAATCTGATTTTTCGCCCGTGGTGTTTGTGAAGAAGCGTACAAACACTGTGTTATCGCAGAGCAGAATCTGATATTCTGCTTGCGTGTCTCGCGAAAAACGCTTCGACATGGAGGAAACTATGAAGAGAATTGTACTTATGGTAGTACGACTACTATATATAATACCATATTATTTTTATAAACTACACCAATTCAATAAGCAAACCCCGGTTCCTTACGAGGAGGCAAATGCCCTTTTAAAGCATTTGTGTAGAAATTGTTCGAGAGTAGGACGAGTTAAAGTTCATGCGCAAGGCGTAGAAAACGTTCCTTTACAAGGTGGATTTTTACTGACACCTAATCACCAAGGGATGTTTGATGGGTTGGTTTTTATTGATACATGCCCACGAGCTATAGGATTAATATTTAAAGAAGAAGTAAAAGACATTATATTACTCAAGCAAGTGGCACAAGCTACAGGGTCATTGCCTATGGATAGAACGGATCTAAAGCAATCGATGAAAGTGATTATAGAAGCAACAGCGCAAGTCAAAAGCGGGCGTGGTTTTTTAGTTTTTCCAGAAGGGACACGTAGCAAGGATGGCAATGAGCTTTTAGATTTCAAAGGAGGGAGCTTTAAAATTGCCACGAAATCAAAAGTTCCTATTATTCCATGCGCGTTGATAGATAGTTTTAAACCTTTTGATAGTGGTACGATTAAAAGAGTTGACGTATATGTAAAATATTTAACACCGATTTGTTATGAGGAGTATAAGGACTGGTCGTCTGTTGAGATTGCACAAGAGGTTAAACGTAGGATTGAGGAAGCAATTTCTGAATATGAGCAGCAAGTTTGATGCTGATAAAGTAAATAATATTTTTAAAAAGAGAACCCTATTTTATAAGTATACTTAAATCAATGATGAATCTGTTTCTTCTATATATAAAGTATATATGCTGTACGCCTAGAATGAAATAATACTACATCTAGATATAGAGTGTGTAGAAAAGGCGTAAAAGAAAGAATACTAAAAATTAATAGAAAAAATTGTAAATATAAATGCATTATTAAATATTTTAAGGGCATAATATTATATGGAAAAAACTGTTGACAAAGCACAGATAGATATGTATAATCAATAATGCACTGTAAGAACAGAGCAAAAGTAATTACATTGGTATTGGACGTAATTCAGCATGCAGAAATACTCAAGTGGCTGAAGAGGTGCCCCTGCTAAGGGTATAGACCGGGTGACCGGTGCGAGGGTTCAAATCCCTCTTTCTGCGTTTTGTATTGCCACATCGGCACTACAAATTAAAATAAAAAAGTTATTGACACAGAGCACTGTATATGATATTCTATCATAGTCGCTTCTGAGAGATGACAAAAGTCGAAAAGCATTTTCTAGTGTTTGACTACACGAAAAAGCCAAGAGACAAAGG
>JAWXVC010000036.1:0-3962 GCA_044425805.1 Lachnospiraceae bacterium
AACACAAATGGCACAAAATAGCACGCATAAAATCATAAAATTTGACAAAAAAAGAAGCCGAAAATGGCTTAAAATAAGGATTCCTTTAATTCTTTAAAAAAAGTAAGTGTCAAACTCCCGTGTATTGAATAATATTGTGGAACCAGACAATATTCAAGTTGGACAAACTATTTTACTTCCCTAAATAACTGTGCTATTATAATTAAAATAAATATTGATATACGTAAGGGGCGTGAGGGAAACGAGAGAAAAAGAAAATTTTGAAAAACAATTGAATAAGCGTAAAGCGAGTAAAGTGTTGCAATGGTTTTCCTTGGTTTTATTTGTTGGAATTTTAATTGTCGTACTTGTTATTTTGAATGATAAAAAAGTTTTTACTACCTATGTTGAAGTTTCTTCAAGTGAATCTCAATATATTTCTGGGAATGAAATTTTGAAATTTGGAGATTACATATTGTTTTATAATAATGATGGGATCAAATGTGTTAAAGCTGACGGAACAAAGGTGTGGGATGTTGTCTATCAAATGCAGGAGCCAATCGTGGTAATTCATGGCGATAAGGTGGTTGTGGCAGATATAGGGGGAACTAAAATCTACTTAATGGATTATGAGGGGAAAATCAGCGAAATCCCTACAGATTTAACGATTAAGAGTATTGAGGTTTCTGAATCTGGCATGGTGGCAGCAGTTCTAGACGGAAATGATGTGACGTGGATGTACATTTACGGCGAGGATGGCACAGTGCTGTTGAGCTTTCGTATGACTATGGATCAAACGGGATATCCTATGGCAATTTCAATGTCACCAAATGGGAAGGTCTTTTCGGCTTCTTATCTTGGGCTAGCAAATGGTGAACTTAATACGAGCATAGCTTTTTATAATTTTGGAGAAGTTGGTTCGAATTATACGGACAGGTATGTTAGTGGCTACAACTATGTGGATATGCTTATTCCGGTTCTTGAATTTATGGATGATGAGTATGCAGTTGCGGTAGCAAATGACCGTATCATGTTTTATTACGGAAGCGAGAAACCTACTATGTTAAAAGAGGTTTTGATTAATCAAGAGATACAATCAGTATATATAGGTAGTGAGGCTGTTGCACTTGTTTTTAAAAATGTTTCTGCAGAAGGTGATAATTATATTACTTTATATAGTAAAAAGGGCGAAGTTCTTTTGCAAAAGGGAACGGATTTCGATTTTGTAGATGTGGAGATAGAAAATGATCTGATTACAATGTACAATCAAAGCGAGTGCTTGGTTTGGTCTTTTTCGGGAGATGAAAAATATAGTGGGGGTATAGGTGCTAATGTTTTAAAAATGTTCACCACCTCGGATAAATATAGTTATAATATAGTAACAGAAGATGAAGTGAAGGTGGTAGAGTTGCGATGAATTGGTTGATAATAGTGATGTTGGTGCTCATAATCTGGAGAATAGTGAGTGGTGCTGAAAGCGGTTTGATTAAAGAGTTGCTTTCGTTCTTAGGAATGCTCTTCCTTGGTACAGCAGTTGGTCTGATTCTTGTTGGGGTACAAGGGTATTTTGATGAGAACATAGTTCAGATGACGATAACGATTGTTTTAATTGTGATTCTGGCTGTTGTACATAGTGTTTTGAAACTTATTATTTTTCCAGCGAAAGTAATTGCGAAGATTCCTATTATAAGCATTGTGGATAAGCTGTTTGGTATATTGTTTGGCATACTAGAAATTTGTATTGTATATTGGGTTTGTTGTTTGGTGTTTCAGCAATTTGAACTAGGCACAATAGAAATCTACTTTGATGCTGCAGTAAAGGAAGTGGAAGTGTTAGGGGTGCTTCGTGAAGCAAACTTAATAGTCTGGCTTGTTGAGTTGGCGAAAGAACAGATTGCTGCGATTCCGCAATCGATTTTATTTATACTATAGGATGAGGATTAGAGGGAAATACATATGAGAGTTGAATCATTTTGTGCAAAGGCATTGGCCTTAGCAACATCTATTATTTTTTTGGTATTAACATATCAAGCGATATGTTTTACGCATGTGGATTCAGAGGGGTGGCTAGAGCCTTTAGTTAAAATGAGTGACAATATAGTTGTAAATATTGTGGTGAGTTTTGCTATAATCATGATTGCTTGTTTTTTGGCTGATCGATTAGCAAGATTAAAGGGGATTTCGGTTTATGTAGCACTAGTAGTGCTTTGCGTTTTCAGCGTGGTTTTGGGGATGGTGTATGTGAGTGGTCATAGCTTCTTGCCCACTGCAGATCAAGCATATATATTAGAAGCTGCGATTCTATATGAAATGGGTGATTTTAGCTTTTTAGAACCAGTGTATGGCTATGTGGGAATCTGTCCACATCAAAAAGGGTTGGTAGTATTATATATTATATTATCAAAAATATTTGGATGTATTAACTATAGGCATTTTCAATATTTAAATATAGGAATGTTGCCTCTTTTGATAATTTCTGGTTTTTTTATTGTAAAAATACTTGGAGAAAAGAAAAAGAGCTATTTATGGATGTATCTTTTCGGGATAGCTACGTGTATACCTATGTATCTGTATGTTCCATATGCATATGGAGAAACTATATCAACCGCCTTGGCTCTCTTTTCAATAGGATGGTACTTTCAGCCTTGAAAGAATTGAAGTGGTATAAAGTATTACTTGCAGGATTTGGAATTGGAATTGCGATACAAATGAGGCTTAACACAATTATTGTGTTGATTGCGTTAGTAATACTTTTAATATTCAAATTGAGAACACATACAAAAAAATCACTCGTTCTTCTAGTCTCTATTGTATTAGGTGCATTGTGCATTTCTTCTGCGGTTGATTTAACATTCCGTCCTTACGAATACACTGAGGAGTATGGAATCCCAGCTATAACATATGTAGCGATGGGGATGAACGATGATCCACATTTGGGTATGGGATGGTTTAATGGCATTAATATAACGATATATTCTGATGAGGCTAATGGCGATATAGCGTTGGCAAAAGAACTATCGGTAACTTATATGAGAGAACGATGGGAAAGTATGTCAGAAGAGAAGATGATACTGGATTTTTATAGTAGAAAGATTCTTAGCCAATGGAATGCACCACTATTCTCTTCTCTATCATTGAATGCAAATCATATATATGATGCAGAAGGGTGGCTTGTTAGAGCGACTTACTCAGAAGAAGGAAGTAGTATTGTTGAATCTTTTGCAAATATACATCAAATAATTGTTTACTTGTGTTTTGTGTTTGCGAATTTAGCAATCGTTTTTTCGGGCAATAAAAAATCCAAGCATATGGAAATGAGCGTAGTAGCTTTAGTGATTTTTGGAGGATTTCTTTTTAGTATATTGTGGGAAGCGAAAGCGAGATATATATATCCTTATTATATATTTATGCAAATATACATACCAATTGGAGCGATGGTTTTCTATGAACTTCTTATTAAGAAAATCGTGACTTTCAATGACTATATAAAGAGGGTACGGGGCGTGAAAACACAACATATAGAAATGTAAAAATACAGAGAAATAAAAAGCTGGAAAATAACAAAAAGACTGTTGACATTTGTCGCAGTCTTTTGTATTATAGGAAAGCACCTTACAGCAAGTGAAGCTATTATGGAATGGATGAAGAGCAAGTGACTGGAGAATTTATTACATAGAAGTAGAGAGTTTTGGATGTTTGATTAGGTGAAAAAAGTTATTGACACAGAGCACTGTATATGATATTCTATCATAGTCGCTTCTGAGAGATGACAAAAGTCGAAAAGCATTTTCTGGTGTTTGACTACACGAAAAAGCCAAGAGACAAAGGCAGGATGAAAAGCCTGTAGAGCAAGCAAAAAGCTTGCAAAAACAAAATAAAAAAGTGGTTGACAAAGCATTGAAGCTTTGATATACTACAAAAGTTGCTGAAACGGAAACGACAAAAACTTACAGAGATGTAAGGGGTTGTAGCGAAGAAGTAAC
>JAWXVC010000022.1:0-20632 GCA_044425805.1 Lachnospiraceae bacterium
CTCTATTAAGTTATCTTCTGTTGGTAATTTATCATTAGCTCGATAATCACCATGCTCAATGTTTTCCCTTAAAATCTTTGCAAAATCTTGATATTTCATACTTCACCTCACAAATAATATATTGTAAGTATACACCATATCTTTCCTCGTTTCAAGTAATTCATTCGAATGATTTAATGGCATTTAAAAGTAAAACCTTATGCTTATATCGTACAAACCTCCAAAAATCTTTCACCTTAGGCTTCACTATTCTTTATTTTATCGGATTTCACGAAAAAGAACCCATCTTTCAACGAGTCCTTTTCACCATCAGCATCTCCTTTTAAGCAATGTAAATCATTTAAAATCCCGTCCCAGTATAATCTGACACGTATTTTCATCTAAACCATACTGAATATCTATTGTCTTATCATCCACTGAGTAATACTCTACATAACTTGCTTTTGTTGCTATATATTCTAACGCACTACCCTTAAATAATGCAGCAAAGTATCTACTCTTATTACACTGCTCTTCCAATTCTTTTGAAGGAAGTACTTCAACAACACAGTCTTTTGGCAAATTTAAAAGCGTATTCCCAACAATATTATTAACGTCTTTTCTTCGAATAACATTTGCTCTCATCACTTCCCATTCACTAACTAATCTTTCCTGCTCATTCCTGTCAACAGAAGGAATCTTACACACTTCATCAAACCCTTTGTAATAATCATCTAGCCACTTTTTATAGCATAAATCTTTTCATTTACTGACAACAAACAACCTTTTAGTACTACTTTTAAATCTTCAGAACACTCAGATCCAGCTAATGATCCAATAGATATAGCATACAAATCATCTTCGTTTATAAATTCATATTCGTCATCGTATAAAATACCTATGTCATCCCAAGCACTTTGAATATTCGTAATTGCATCTATCAAAAAAGCTTGCTTTGCCTTTAATAACTCATGCTGTCTTTTACATTCTACGACCTTCGTATAAAAGCCTTCATCTAATAAATAATCCATATAGTGCATTTTATCACTATTTTTTTCATAAAAATTGATGGCATAATCAGCATGATTGTCCAACATCTCAACAAAGATATGATCAAGTGCCTCCATGTTCATATCACCCATTATATAGTGGGCTAAGTTTTTGATATAAAAAGCTGTTATTTCAAAAAATGTGTTTTTAGGATTTACCGACCTGATTAAATTGACCTCAGATATAATCGTAAAATTACTAACTTCCATACACCCATTAAATTCGTCACATAAAACTTCTACTTCAAAAAGTCTATCACTATCCTTCATATAATCGATAGCTTCTTTAGCTTCAGCATAAACAATAAGCATATCATTGTTTACGAAGTCTTCATCTGGTCGAAGTAATACTGGAGTTAGAACTCCATTCGATTCAATACTTTCAGTCAATTCCTTCATCTTATCGTCATTTACAACTCTAAAAGGATGATCTTTAAACGGATAGATTTCTCTCAAAATAAGTACTATGCGCTTAATTCGCCTAATAGCTCCTGCATCATTCGCCAATTCGAGAAAAGTTTTTCTTCCCATGGAATACAATATTGCTCCCTCATCTGGTCTCACATATTTCTTCTTGCTATCTTTTACTGAACTTTTCATATCTTCAAAATCACTACGTCTTTTTCTTACAGTTGACATGAGCATTTACATTCTTTTTAGCATCAAAAAAAGACACTTACATATAGTTTTGATACTATACGCTAGTGTCTTTCCATGCATTTTTGCACCTTTTTTCGCTAAAATTTCAGATGAAAAACATACAAAAATCCATATTGAATTTTAGATAATACTTCATACAACGTCATAGAACGTCATAGAGTGTCCTAGAAACTGATGTCACTTTTACACCTCAATACATCTGTATGAATCTCTACGGAATCCGAACATGCCATAGAAGGTCATAGATTAATTGATGCTCTTCATCGTTGGGAACAACAATACGTCTCTTATAGCCGGAGAATTCGTCATAAGCATAACCATACGGTCAATACCAAATCCGATACCACCTGTAGGAGGCATACCGATTTCAAGAGCATTCATGAAATCTTCGTCGATGCTGTTCGCTTCGTCATCACCTTGTTTGATGAGTTCTTCTTGCGCCATGAAACGTTCTCTTTGATCAATTGGGTCATTTAATTCAGAATAAGCATTTGCCATTTCACGACCTGTAATGAATAATTCAAAACGTTCTGTATATTCAGGCATATCTGGTTTCTTCTTTGTAAGTGGCGAAATTTCCACTGGATGATCCATGATAAAAGTAGGTTGAATCAAATGTTCTTCTACGAATTCTTCGAAGAATAAACTTAGGATATCACCTTTCTTGTGACGTTTTTCATAATGTACATGATGAACATCAGCAAGTGCTTTCGCTTCTTCATCTGTAGTAACTGTTGTAAAATCAACATTTGCATATTGTTTTACAGCTTCTAACATAGTAAGTCTAGCAAAAGGCTTTTCTAAATCTACTACTACATCACCGAAAGGAACTTGCATAGTGCCAAGTACTTCTTGTGCAACGTATCTATATAGGTTTTCTGATAAATCCATCATACCGTAATAATCTGTGTATGCTTGGTATAATTCCATCAATGTAAATTCAGGGTTGTGTCTTGTATCAACACCTTCGTTACGGAATACTCTACCGATTTCGTAAACACGTTCCATACCACCAACGATTAATCTCTTTAAGTATAATTCAAGTGAAATACGTAATTTTACATCTTCACTTAAAGCATTGTAATGTGTTTCAAATGGACGAGCTGCTGCACCACCTGCATTTGATACAAGCATTGGTGTTTCCACTTCCATAAAATTCTCTGAATCAAGGTAACGACGAATCGCACTGATGATCTTACTTCTCTTAATAAAAGTATCTTTTACATCTTGATTCATGATAAGGTCTGTATATCTTTGACGGTATCTTAAATCAGTGTTTGTAAGTCCATGATATTTTTCAGGTAAGATTTGTAAGCTCTTAGCAAGTAATGTGATATTAGCAGCATGAATACTTGTCTCACCTGTCTTTGTCACAAACGCTTCGCCTTCGATACCAATGATGTCACCGATATCATATTTTTTGAAGTCCGCATATTCATCTACACCGATGCTATCTCTAGCAACATAAGATTGAATTGTACCTTCTAAATCCTGGATATTACAAAAAGAAGCTTTACCCATAACACGTTTACTCATAATACGTCCAGCAACACGAACTGATTTACCTTCTAATTCAGCCAAATTGTCTTTTACTTCTTTGCTATGATGTGTTACATCATATTTCATTTGTTGGAATGGATCTTTGCCTGCTTCTTGTAAAGCCGCAAGTTTTTCTCTACGTACTTTCAATAATTGATTAATATCTTGTTCTTGTACTGGTTTATTTTGATTTTGTGTTTCAGCCACTTTTAACTTCCTTTCTGTATCCTAGTTAGATCTTTGAATCTCTAACACTTTGTATTCTACTATACCAACTTGTGTTTCTACACTTACAACATCGTTCACTTGCTTTCCGATTAATGCTGCACCTACAGGACTTTCATTTGAAATCTTGCCTTGTAAGCTGTCAGCTTCTGTAGAACCAACAATTTTATATTCACATTCTTCTTCAAATTCAACATCGTATAATTTTACTTTACATCCGATGCTGATATGCTCTAAATCAACTTCATCTTCTACTACAACTTCTGCATTTTTTAGAATTTTTTCTAATTCTTCAATTCTTGTTTCAATTACAAGTTGTTCTTCTTTTGCAGCATCATATTCAGCATTTTCACTTAAATCACCTTGTTCACGTGCTTCTTTTATTTTCTCTGCAACTTCTTTACGTTTCACTACCTTTAAATCATGTAGTTCATCTTCATATCTCTTCAAACCTTCGTATGTCAAAATATTTTTCTTCATAATCATTCTCCATTCTCAACACGTTGCCCATGGCAACAAACCTATTTTAACTTATCTAGTATACTCGTTAACAGCACAAGTGTCAAGATAGACTCCACTATTAACGTTTTACTTTCTTTGCATAAATCCAAGCACATATGCTAAATATGATACTAATTAAGGATATAGCATTTGCAATGTTCCACAATGTAAATCCTCTATACCAAATTTCTAGTTCTCCTACAGCTCCCTGTGGAAAATAAACTCGTAGTACATTATTCTCTCCAGACACCACTGCAAGCCTTTCTCCATTTAAAGTTGCCGCATATCCTGGATAATATAATAACGGTACTTCTAAGTATGCATTTTCAATACTTGTATCATAAACATATGCAGAAATCGTCGTTGCTTGTTTTTCATAATCTCCATATTCAATACCCACACTCGCAATTTGTCCTGCTACTAATAAATCCTTATCTGTCTCTGGATAAATATATTCTGTCTGTGGTAATGAACTGTTTACTACTTGACCGGCTACTAAGTACGATTCTTCTTCAAAGTAATCCACTCCAATTCCCAAAAACATAAGCATAGACACTAGTAATACAACCGTAGTAATAAACTTACTTCTTTTTTTATGTCCTTGTGCAATCTTGTAAAATACATATGCTACCACAATGCTAAATGTCACTTCTGTAACCATCATCAAACGAACTGGAAATTGTAAAAATGTTATACTAGGAAACAGTTCACTACATTGCGTCCACGGAAAATATGCACTCTGTACATACAATGCTATTATTCCCACAACAAAACATACCTTGATACTATTATGTATTTTTATTTTCTTATTAAACAAGCAACCAACAAATAGGAAAATCCCAACCAACATTGGAATACTTAGATAACTTCGAGAATTCATAAGGACAACTTCGGTTGCATCGCTTATCCATGCACTATAAAAATCCAATCCCAGGATTTCTTTTATGCCTTCTCCAACCATCCCACCAAGAGCTAAGCCTACTGTCAATTCTTCTTTTTGAAATTGAAGAAATGGTACTAAAAACCATAAATTCCATAATAGGACTGCTGCCCCTGCTTTTAAGCACGAAACGAATCTTTTTTCTTTTATAATTTTGTATCCACATATCAAGAACACAGGACCTGCAAATATAATAACAAAGACTGTACATAAAATATGACTCTGAAATACGCCTGTTGCTCCAATTGCTAATAAATACCATTTCTTTTTATTTCCACAAATCACTTCATATATTCCAAGTATCACAAGTGGTAAAAACACTGCTGCACTTATTACACCAATTGCAAAAGTTCCATAAGTAGAACTTACTCTGTACGATGCAAAAAGATATAAAACAGCCGCAATGCTAGCTACCATTTCATTTCTGTACATTTTTTTCACTGAATAATAAGCAATACTTCCTGTCGCAACATTTATAATCAAAAGAAATAACTTAGTTGCTCCTACAAGCGACATTCCCATAAATCGAAAAAACACTGGAATGTACAAAAAAGTATCAGGATAAAAGATAGAAGCTGCGTATCCGTATCCTGCAAATTGTGATCCTTGTATTCGCACTGGAAAAGAGCCCGCACGTATCGATTGATAAATCCCCTCAATACGGTTTACATGAAAAATCATATCCCAACCAAGCACAATGCCTTCTTTTAAAAGTGGTATACTCACAACCGTTATCGCTACACAAACTATTGTCTTATAAAAACTTTTCCTACAGTATTTCATAAAACATGCAAAAAATAGTAATAATAATGCACCAGTACAAAAATAATCTGTAAATAAATTACTATCATTCCTAGTAATTGTGATATCCTGTATTTCTAATTCACCTTCTCCACCATAATAAGTACGCACTTGTAAATCATCTACTTGATTCAATAATTCAACTGAAAACGTTAATGTTTCCTCTTCTGGGTTTAAAAATTGCTCTGTATATTGAATTTCTGCACCCTGTTTTTGCCAATACGAAAATAAATCTATGTAATTTCCTTCCTCTTCAGCTGAATATGTAATCGTAATATCATAAATACCTTCTTCTAATGGAATAAATGTAGTTGCATAAAAAAGTATGTTTTCCCCATACATCCCATCTGTAACAACTTGCGCATCATCAAAAACAACCTCAAATGACTTTGTTTTCATCTTCTATCCCCCTACTTCCAAAGCAGATCTACACTTTCTATTAATCCATCTACCGATTCGATTTCATTTACCATTTTACGATACCAAGCCGAACTTGGCATCCCTGCACTGTACCAGGCAAGGTGCTTTCTCATCTCACGGATACCTATATATTCGCCTTTGCACGCAATTTGCAACATAATATGTCTCTTCATCACTTCTGCCTTCTCCTGATTAGTCGGAGGGGCTAGCAATTCACCTGTTTCCAAATAATGCAATATCTCTTTGAAAATCCATGGATTTCCTTGTGCTCCACGCCCAATCATGAGTCCATCCACATTTGTTTGCTCAAGCATCGCTTTTGCGCTTGCTCCATCCACAATATCGCCATTTCCAATGACTGGAATGTGGACAGCTTCCTTTACCTGTCTGATAATATCCCAATCAGCATGGCCTGAATAATACTGTTCTCTTGTACGTCCATGTACTGCAACTGCTGCCGCACCACTCTCTTGAGCGATTCTAGCGATTTCTACAGCATTTACTTCTTGGTCATTAAAGCCTTTTCGAATTTTCACCGTTACAGGCTTTTTAATAGCTCTCGCCGTCTTTTCTACGATTTCACCCACAAGTTTTGGATTACGCATAAGTGCACTGCCTTCGCCATTTCCCGCAACCTTTGGTACTGGACATCCCATATTAATATCAAGTATTGAAAATGGTCTATCTTCAATACGTTTTGCCATCTCCGCTATAATATCTGCATCTGAACCAAATAGCTGAAGTGATACAGGCATTTCTCTGTCATCTATTTCTAATAGTGCTTCTGTATTTTTATTTCCAAAATAAATAGCTTTCGCACTTACCATTTCCATGCATAATAACCCAACTCCTTGCTCCTTGCATAGCAAACGAAAAGGCAGGTCAGTTACACCTGCCATAGGAGCTAAGATCAGTGAATTATCAAACGTAACATTTCCTATTCTCATATCTATATTTCTTCCCTGTTCTTCTCATATATCATCCGCAAACCATCCAATGTCAACGATTGGTGATACGTTGTAATAGATTGACTCTCTTCAGCAATTAATCGCCCTAGTCCACCTGTTGCAACCACCTGTATATTTGGTAGCTTTGCTTCTTCTTTTATCTTCTCAATAATGTATTCTGTCTGCCCGATTTGTCCATATACAATACCAGCTTGCATCGAAGCAACTGTTTCTTGTGCTAGTATCGATTTGGGTTTTTGAATTTCTACCTCAGGTAACTTGGCAGCATTCTCCCACAAGCTTTCTGCTGACACTCTCATCCCAGGAGCTGTTACACCTGCCATAAAGGTTCCATCTGCACTGATAAGGTCATATGTGGTGCCTGTACCAAAATCAATAACCAGAATAGGGCCTCCGTATATCTCAAATGCTGCTACAGCATCTGCAATCCTATCAGCACCTACAGACCTCGGATCTTGAATCTTAATCTTCATCCCAGTCTTTACACCTGCGCCGACAATCAGTGGCTCTCTATTCATATATCTTCGAATCGCACCTGTCAATGCATGCATAACCTTTGGTACTACTGAGGCGACTACTACGCCTTTGATGTCGTCTATATCTAATTTATTTTGTCTGAAAAACTGCGCCAAAAGTAGTCCATATTCATCCGATGTCCTTGCAACCTTAGACATGATTCGAAATGTAGTCAACAGACTTTCTCCTTGGTATACGCCTACTGTAATATTAGTATTTCCAACATCAAACACGACAATCATTTTGATTCCTCACTTTTATTCCTCTTCTGCAATTGCAGCGATGTCCTCATGTAACACAAAAACTCTATAGTAAAGTGTTAGTGACTCTAATAACTCTTGTTTGTTTTGACGCACTTTCTTTACCATAAGTCCACTGCTAATGTCATCATAGTAAATATCCCCATCGTCTGTATCTGTTTCTAAGCTTACCATTCCATCTTCTTCAAATATGATTTTGAAGGTACCACCTACTTCTTCTGTAAACAATACACATAATATATGCAATTCATCTTGTATTGATTGTGGTACACCTTTAAATAACTCATTAAAATAATATTTTTGTTCGTAAGCACTTGCGCCACACAGCACTACTCTTCCATCTTCTTGATACATCTATTTTTCACCCTTTCCTCTTTTTCAATCTACACATAACCATAAAGTCCTCTCACAGATACTTCTCCAGAAATGATATTGTGTTTCGTACCATCCTCTAATTCTATGATCAGTGCTCCATTTTCATCTATTCCTAATGCCTTTGCTTCATACCCCATCTCACTTTGTGAGGCATCCACAATTCTTACTATTTGATTTTTATTTGCAAGTCTTTTATTGTATTTTTCCATCATCCTAGCTAGCGTATGTTCCTCGTCTAACTCAGCATATAGCTGCTCAAACTCTGATAAGATATTCGCTAATAGCTCACACCTATTCACAACACTTCCAAGTTCTACATATAAGGATGTTGCATATGGGAGGTTTTCTTGATCAAAACTTGATTGATTGACATTGATACCCACACCCAAAATAACATGATGTATCACATCTGGTTCTGCACGCATCTCCGTCAAAATCCCACACACCTTTTTTCCATTCAAAAGAATGTCATTAGGCCACTTAATCTGCGTCTCCACACCTATCGTACAATCTATAGCCCTAGAAACTGCTAACGCCATAACAAGTGTCAACATAGAAGCATACTCAGGTGCAAACCCTGGCTTACACAAAAGAGAAGCATAAATATTCCCTTGTTTTTGAGATATCCACGTTCTTCCTCTTCTACCACGTCCTGCCGTCTGTTCGTTTGCAACCATCAAAAACCCGTGCGACTTCATATCAGCCCTACATGCAACTTCTATATTCGTAGAAGTTACTGATTCCAAAAATACAAGCTCACTGCCTGCCCAGGAAGCCTTACACGCAAGTTCTAACTCTTCTTGATTATATTGCTCATCTTTTACAACTAAACGATAACCTTTATTGGATATAGAATCAATCTCATACCCTTGCTCTTTTAGCTGTTTGATCACCTTCCAAATCGCAGTTCTACTAACGGCAAGATTTTCTGAAAGCATTTGACCAGAAATATATCCGTCTGTTTCCTTAAGTGCCTGTAGCACCCTTTGTTTCAAGCTCATCTTAGTTCGTCTTTGCTAAAGTAGCTGCCATAACTGCTTTGATGGTATGCATTCTATTCTCAGCTTCTTCAAACACTTTAGACTGTGGTGATTCAAAAACTTCATCTGTCACTTCTATCTCAGACAAACCAAATTTCTTGCTCACTTCCTTACCAATTGTTGTATTCAAATCATGAAAAGCAGGAAGACAATGCATGAAAATAGCACTTTCACCAGCTTGATCCATAATTTTTTTATTCACTTGATATGGCATGAGCTCTTTAATACGCTCTTCCCAAATCTCATCTGCTTCTCCCATAGAAACCCAAACATCTGTATAAACAACATCAGCCCCAGTCACACCTTCCATCGCATCCTCTGTAAGTGTAATCGTAGCTCCTGTTTTACTAGCAATTTCTAAGCAAGTATCTACTAGCTCTTTTTCTGGAAAATACGCCTTGCTCGTACAAGCCACAAAATGCATGCCCATCTTCGCACAAGCAACCATAAGTGAATTACCCATATTATAACGAGCATCTCCCATGTAAGCTAATTTAATACCTTCTAATCTCCCAAAATGCTCTCTAATCGTCAATAAATCGGCTAACATCTGTGTAGGATGAAACTCATTGGTTAATCCATTCCAAACAGGCACTCCTGCGTGCTTTGCAAGTGTCTCAACAATATCTTGACCATATCCTCTATATTCAATACCTTCGTACATACCACCTAATACTCTAGCAGTATCTGCGATGCTTTCTTTCTTACCAATCTGTGAACCTGTTGGATCAAGATAAGTTGTCCCCATACCAAGATCACTAGCAGCCACTTCAAATGCACATCTAGTACGGGTGCTTGTCTTTTCAAAAATAAGAGCTACATTCTTGCCCCTATACTCATCTACTAAGATACCTTGCTTCTTCTTAGCTTTATAGTCAGCCGCTAAATCGATTAAATATGTAATCTCATCTGTTGTAAAATCTAATAACTTCAAAAAGCTTCTTCCCACTAAATTCATATGCATCTCCTCACTATTTCCCAACAATAAAATATCCGTAAGCCTACGTAGACTTACGGATATTATAATGCATTGTCATCTCTTAATCAAGTAATATAAATCCTGATAAACCTTGATATTGTTTAATAAAATACGTGGTTACCAAGCACATATCCTTCTCTTGAACCATTGTTCACTCTAAAGTATAAAGAATCTCCAACATTGGTATAACCATTTAGAGCCTCTTTTGCTGCGTTATAGCAGCTTTGTGTAGCTTTCCCACTGATCATAACTGCATCGAGTTTACCAGTAAGTGCTGGTGTAAACTGACCAGATGCATAAATAACACCATAAACACTGTTTGGATACTTAGAACTTCTAACTCTATTTAATACAACTGCACCAACAGCAACCTGACCTTCATAGCTTTCGCCACCTGCTTCACAGTAAATCAAACTTGCAAGTAATAATAATTCATATTCACTTGCACTCATCGAGTCATAGTATTTTTCAAGACTGTTTTTATCAGCCTCTTCCTTCATCTTACGGTCAGTAATCTGATCATAGGTCTCACCGCTATCAATGTTAAATTCTTCTCTTACATATTCTCTTTGCACATAGCCCTTCGTGTCATTGTATTCAACACATAGCCACATTTCATCGATTTCTTCAATAATCGACAAGCCTTCACCTTCTGACACAAAGCCAAGCACTTCACCTTCTAAAGTTGCTGTAGCACGTATGCGTAGTGCATCACTTGTTACAAACGCAACAGGATAACCAACAAGATTTGCTAATTCGATTGCTGCATCGCCAAAAAGCAAATATTCATCCTTTGCCCATCCAATCAAAGATCCTGATTGAAATTTCGTCCATCCGTCTTGTCTTTCTAGGATTGTTCCTCCGCAGTCATTATAGAGCATACCAACGATTTCTGAATCCTCGCTTGGCTCTAATCGTACATTTAATGTACTATCCACATTCTCCATGACTAGTTCGTATTCTGTTATTTCTCCGGTTACCTTTACAGTAGCCTTTGCTTCCTTTGTATTACAGTTTGTTGGATCTAAAATAGCAGCTACACCACTATTGAATCCATCTAGCTGTGCTTTTGCACTTGCTTCCACATCTATAACATTCATAAAGAACATCATAAACATCGCACACGCAAAAACAAACCCTGTAACTCTAGGTCTTGTCTTAAACATTTCATTCCTCCATAAACCTGATGAATACCCTAACTCATCGGCGATTTGTTACAAAATTGTTACATTTTTTTAAAGTTACAGTTGCCATTGTAACAATATTGTTCGCATTTGTCAAGTTTATGTAAAGTTTTTCTTTTTATAGCTTGCTTGCCTTATCTATACATGCCTCTACTCCGCTCATCACAGTTCCTCTAAAACCCCTATCCTCTAAGGCTTTCACTGCTGCGATGGTCGCTCCAGCAGGTGAACAAACCATATCTTTTAGGACACCTGGATGTTCTTTCGTCTCAAGCATAAGCTTCGCAGCCCCTAGTGTACTTTGTGCTGCAAATTCATAGGCAGCACTTCTAGGCATTCCTGCAGCAACTGCTGCATCTGCAAGTGCTTCTAGATACATAAATGTATAGGCAACTGAACTTCCTGCCACCCCGATAAATGCATTCATCAGTTTCTCGTCAATCACTCTAGCTGTACCAAAAGAATTTGTAAGCTTCATCGTAAACGTCACATCGTCTTTTGTAGCAAATGCACCCTGACACACAGCAGTGCAGCTTTCCCCTATAAGTGCAGGTGTGTTTGGCATCAAACGCATAACTCTTGTTTTTTCACCAAATTTATCGCAAATCCAAGCTATATCTTTTCCTGCAGCAAGACTGATAACTAACGTATTTTCTGTAACTGCTTCTTTTATTTGTGCACAAACCTCTTCAAGAAACTGCGGTTTAACTGCAAGCACGAGTATATCTACCTGACTAGCAATTTCATAGTTAGAGGTGCTTGTTTTAATATCGTATTTGGCAGCACATTTATCGCAAGTTGCACTTGTTTTGGCACTACCTAAAATATCAGAACTCGAGAACATTTTTGATTTTAAAATCCCCTCAATCACAGCCGTAGCCATATTACCTAATCCAATAAAACCTATTTTCATATCCTTATTCTCCCTTCTAATCTTACTCAAAGTTTCGTTGTCTTGCAGCCTCATAAATCAGTAATGAAGTTGCAATAGAAGCATTTAAACTTTCTACACTTCCACTCATCGGAATTTTGATATATTGATCTGCTGCATCTGCCGTCGTTTTCTTCAAACCATTGCCTTCATTTCCTATCAAAAACGCTGTCCCAACACTGTAATCCGGCTCAGTATACAGCACACTATCATCTAAATGTGCAGCATATGTTTTCACTCCATATTTGCTAAATGTTGACAAAATTTTTGCTGTTTCTTCTATATATAGTATCGGCATGCGAAAAATACTTCCCATAGTCGCTCTAATCGTCTTTGGATTGTAAATATCAACAGAGTCATTTGTTAGGAAAACAGCATCAACTCCTGCCCCTTCCCCTGTTCTAACAACAGTGCCAAGATTACCTGGATCTTGCATCTCTTCTAATAATAAGAAGAGGGGATGTTCTATTTGTAAGAGCTTGTCTAAATCATATTCCATAAAACGAACCGTACACAAAATCCCTTGAGGTGTTTTCGTGTCCGACATTTTCGAAAAAACAGTCTCGCTGACTAGCTCATATCTTGTTTTATTTAACTTTTCTAACACATTTTTCGAGCTGATTTTATGCAAAAACCCCTCCGTCACAAAGACGTCGCATATCAATTCTAGTGGTGCTTCTTCGAACATTTTTCGACCTTCTACCACGAAAATTCGATCTTTTTTACGCTCTTTTGATTTTGCAACATATGCACATATTTGCTTTACTTTTGCATTTGATACATTTGTAATCACATTAAAACCCATCCCTTCTAGCCTGGATAAAACTGACAAAAGATTGCACACAGTGCAATCTTCGCCATTTTTTATATCATATAATTATTTACTCAATGCTCTGTTTACTTCGAATTCATATCCATCAATATCCTTCTTCATCGCCAATGCTTCATCGATATCAAAGTCTTTTAATGCTCCTTCTTTCATACCAACAACACGGTTTGTCTTACCTTCACATAAAATATCTGCTGCATAAGAACCCATAATCGAACCGTAGTAACGATCCTTACAAGTAGGACTACCACCACGTTGCATGTGACCTAAAATCGTAGCTCTTGTTTCCATACCAGTAGCTGCTTCAATTCTACGAGCCATAGGGATTGATTGACCAATACCTTCTGCATTGATAATCAAGTGATGCTTTTTACCCATCTTGCGATTTGTAATGATGTTATCGATTAATTCTTGTTCATTGAAATCATATTTCTCTGGAATCAAAATATCTTCTGCACCATTCGCAATACCACACCATAATGCGATATAACCTGCGTTACGACCCATAACTTCGATAATAGAACATCTTTCATGTGATGAAGATGTATCTCTAACTTTATCAATTGCTTCCATAGCAGTATTAACCGCTGTATCAAATCCAATCGTATAATCTGTACTAGAAATATCTAAATCAATCGTACCAGGTACGCCAATTGTATTAATCCCTTGGTGTGAAAGCTTTTGTGCACCTTGATAAGAACCATCACCACCGATTACAACAATACCATCTATACCAAATTTACGGCAAATCTCCGCTCCTTTGATTTGTCCTTCTAATGTCATAAACTCCATACATCTAGCAGTACCTAAAACAGTACCACCTCTTTGAATAATATCAGAAACGCTTCTTGTATTCATTTCCACGATTTCTTCATTTAAAAGACCTTGGTAACCACGGTGAATACCCATCACCTTAACACCCTTACTAAGGGCTCTACGTACTACTGCTCTTATCGCAGCATTCATACCAGGAGCATCTCCACCACTTGTTAGGACACCAATTGTCTTAATTTCTTTAGCCATTTTTCTCGCCTCTCCGTCTTTTCATCTTTCTACTATTTTCATTCTGTTCCATTCTAATACGTTTTCAACATTTTTTCAACTTCTTTTCTACTTTTTTACACAAGTTTAATGTTGTTTTTACCGTATTTTTGACAGAGCACTTCTAACAATGCATTATTTGCATCCACATTATAGTTAGCAGGCAGTGCTTTGGTTGCTTTTGGATTCCCTATAAAAATATTAACTTGATCTTTTCCTTCACTATATTTTAGAGTATCAAACAGCTCAAGCTCTTTGTTTTTATAGTCCTCCATGGTCTCAAATTTAACCCAAAGCTTACGTCCAATCGATGAAAAAGGAATGATTTCTTCACAAATAAGCTTCGCGTTTTTGTCTTCTTCAGCATTTACTCTGCCTTTTACGAAGACCTTTTCATCCTCGACAATTGATGCCGAATACTTCTCATAATCCTTAGGGAATACGACAACCTCTACTTCACCATATAAATCCTCGAGCTGCAAAAATGCCATCGTTTTGTCATTTCTAGTATATTTAATCGTCTTATTCGCAATAATTCCGCCAATTGTTGCGCGTGTTCCATCCTGTACTGCTACTAATCCTGTCTCTTCATCAATCATAAAATCAGAGGCATTGGCACTGATACGTTTTTCCCAGATACTCAAGTAGCTTTCAAGCGGATGTCCGCTTAAATAAATACCCAGTACTTCTTTTTCCATAGCTAGAAGCTCTTCCTTTGCGTACTCATCAACGTCTGGCATCGTAATCTCAAAGTCAGCCTTTTCTTCTTCTCCTAATAAATCCATCAAAGACATTTGCCCTTGTATATGGTTTTTCTTACCAGAATTTTGTTTATCAATTAAAGGTATATAAAGATACATCAGTTGTTTACGATTCGCCTTTAATCCGTCTAACGCTCCAGCCATAATCATATGCTCGACAGCTCTTTTATTCAGATCATGACCATACATTCTAGTGATAAAATCCTGCAGATTTTTGAATACTCCACTTTGCTTTCTTTCTTCTAAAAGTTGCTGTATAAATGGCCTTCCAACACTCTTAATCGCGAGCAGTGCATATCTAACCGCACCATCTGTTACACTAAAATCCCCCTCACTATCATTGATGTGTGGAGGCAAAATAGCGATGCCCATATTTCTGCAAGTAACAATATATTCTGTCACCTTTCTCGTGTTGTCTATCACACTTGTAAGAAGCGCTGCCATATACTGCACTGGATAATAATATTTCAAATATGCCGTTT
Organism: Lachnospiraceae bacterium; assembly: GCA_044425805.1. Taxonomy (GTDB): domain Bacteria; phylum Bacillota; class Clostridia; order Lachnospirales; family Lachnospiraceae; genus RGIG6307. Next base: position 15,481 of record JAWXVC010000022.1, read on the forward strand.
GGTATGCAACTACTGCATAGCATGCCGCATGTGATTTATTAAAGGCATACTTTGCAAAATCCATCATATTGTCATAAATTTTACCAGCAGCCACTTCATCAATCCCTAAACTTACACAGCCAGGAACGCCCTCATCTTCATTACCTGATACGAAATTCGAGCGCTCTTTTTCCATTACTTCTTGTTTTTTCTTACTCATGGCACGTCGCACCAAATCACTTCGTCCTAGAGAATAACCACCGAGATCTCGTACGATTTGCATAACCTGTTCTTGATAGACAATACATCCGTAAGTTGAACTCAAAATCGGTTCTAGCTGTGGACACAAATATTCAATTCCCTCTCCCGAATTTTTACCTTTTACATATCGAGGGATGAAATCCATAGGACCGGGTCTATACAGTGATATCCCCGCTATAACATCTTCAAGAGAATGCGGTTTTAATTCCTTCATAAAGCTCTTCATACCAGCACTTTCTAGCTGAAAGATACCCTCAGTTTTACCAGAGCCTATATAATCTAGAACTTTCAAATCATTGTAATCAATACTATCTAAATCTAGTTTTTTTCCAGTTGTTTTACTAACTAGTTCAGCTGCTTTTTGAATCACAGTAAGCGTACGAAGTCCCAAGAAATCCATTTTTAGTAGACCTAATTCTTCTAAGGTAGTCATTGTAAACTGCGTGGTTGTAGAACCATCTGACCCTCTTGAAAGTGGGACAAAATCATCTGCACTACTTGGACAAATAACAACACCCGCCGCATGCATAGATGTATGCCTTGGAAGCCCCTCAAGCCTTTTACACATATCAATCAAATAATGTACCTGCATATCCTCTTCGTACATTTTGCGAAACTCTGGATTGATTTCTAGCGCTCTTTCTATTGTAATATTAAGTTCATTCGGTATCTGCTTTGCAAGAGAATCTGCAAAAGCATAAGGAATATCCATAACCCTAGCAACATCTCTAATAACACCTTTTGCTGCCATTGTACCGAAGGTAACGATTTGAACAACCTTCTCTTTTCCGTACTTTTCTACAACATAATCAATGACTTCTTGTCTTCTTTCAAAACAAAAGTCAATATCAATATCAGGCATAGAGATACGTTCTGGATTTAGGAAACGTTCAAATAAAAGATTATATCTAATCGGGTCAATATCTGTGATTTTCAAGCAATAAGAAACAATCGATCCCGCCGCACTACCACGCCCAGGTCCCACCGCTATATTCGTTTGCTTTGCGTAATTGATAAAATCCCATACAATCAAAAAATAATCTACATAACCCATTTTCTCAATAGTTGCTAACTCGAATTCAAGTCGCTCTTCTAATGTCATACCCGTAGAACCTGCTATAGCTGTAATATCTTCTCCATAACGTTCTTTTAATCCATCAAGACAAAGCTTTCTAAGATAAGTAGATGGATTATAATTCTCTGGCACCTCAAAATGTGGTAACCTAGTATGTCCAAACTCTATCTCCACACAGCATCTATCTGCTATTTTTTGTGTGTTGTCAATCGCTTCTTGTGCATAAGGAAATAACTCTCGCATCTCCTCTTCACTTTTAACATAAAACTGGCCGCCCTCATAACGCATTCTATTCTCATCTGAAAGCTTTTTACCTGTTTGTATACACAACAAGATATCATGCGAATCCACATCATCCTCATAAGTATAATGTACATCATTTGTCACAACAAGTGGCATATCTAACTCTTTACTCATACTCATAAGATGCGTGTTCACTTGTGTTTGCTCAGCAATTCCATGATCTTGAAGCTCAAGGAAAAAGTTTCCCTTTCCAAAGCAATCCTCGTACTTGCGCGCAGCTTTGCTTGCCTCATCATATAAACCTTTCATAATATTGCGTTGTACCTCACCACCTAGACATGCTGACAAGGCAATAATACCTTCACTATGCTCTCTAAGCACTTCAATATCCACACGTGGCTTATAATAATACCCTTCTGTAAATCCCTTACTAACAATCTTCATAAGATTTGCATATCCAACATTGTTTTCTGCAATCAAAACAAGGTGGTAATACCTATCCTCACCACCAGTAAGCTCTTTATCGAATCTTGAACTTGGTGCAACATACACCTCACTTCCAATGATAGGTTTGATACCTTGACTCTGGCACGCTCTGTAGAAATCTATAACTCCATACATCACACCATGATCGGAAATACCTGCCGCTGTCATCCCAAGCTCTTTTACCCGCTTCACATATTCTTTTATTTTATTAGAACCATCGAGTAAACTATATTCTGTATGTACATGCAAATGTGTAAATGCCATATTTTCCTCCATGTCGAAGCGTTACTATAACAATAGGGCCTGTCGCAATCTGCCTAGCGACGGCCCTATATCATACAATATTACTGCTTCAAGTATTTTTTCAAGTCATCTACTTTATCAAGCACTTCCCATGGAAGTGCAATATCATTTCTACCAAAATGTCCATATGCAGCAGTACCTCTATAAATAGGTCTGCGTAAATCTAGCATACGAATGATACCCGCAGGTCTTAAATCAAATTCTTTACGTATAATTTCTAAAATCTCTATATCAGCGATAACACCTGTACCAAAACTATCAACCATGATAGATGTCGGCTTTGCAACACCGATTGCATAAGATAACTGTATCTCACATTTGCTAGCAAGTCCAGCTGCTACGATATTCTTCGCAACATATCTAGCTGCATATGCCGCACTCCTATCTACCTTCGTACAATCTTTTCCAGAAAAAGCACCACCACCATGTCTAGCATATCCACCATAAGTGTCTACAATAATCTTACGTCCAGTAAGACCACTATCTCCGTGTGGTCCACCAATCACAAAACGTCCTGTAGGATTGATAAAATAGTTTGTCTCTTCATCTAATAAATGTGCTGGTAAAACTGGCTTGAATACATATTCCATAATATCTTCATGGATTTGTTCTTGCGTTACCTCTTCATCATGCTGTGTCGATAATACTACAGCCTCTATACGAACTGGAACACCTGTCTCATCGTATTCAACAGATACTTGGCTCTTACCATCAGGTCTAAGATATGCAAGTGTGCCATCTTTACGCACCTTTGTAAGTTGACGTGTTAATTTATGCGCCAAGGAAATAGGGTAAGGCATAAGCTCCTCTGTTTCATTCGATGCAAAACCAAACATCATACCTTGATCTCCAGCTCCAATTGCATCAATCACGTCTTCAGCATCTCTTGCCTCTAATGCAACATCAACTCCCATTGCGATATCAGGAGACTGCTTGTGTAATAGATTGTTCACTTGGCATGTATGCCCGTCAAAATATAACTCTGGCTTGTCATAGCCTATTTCAATAATCGTATCTCTTGCGATTTTCTCCACATCAATTTGTGCTGTGGTAGTAACCTCTCCCATAACAACACAATAATCTGTTGTAACACATGTCTCACAAGCAACACGGCTCATAGGATCTTGTGCCATAACAGCATCTAATACAGCATCAGAAATAGCGTCACAAATCTTATCTGGATGACCCTCTGTAACAGATTCTGAAGTAAATAATAATTTTTCCATATATTAATTTATATACCTTTCAAACTTTTAAACAACTCTTAACTTTGCCTTTTGTAACTCCTCTGGTGTATCTACCTTTCGAATATTTCCACCAAGTCCTGATAATTTCTCAGGAAAATCTTCATATCCACGCTCTATGTAGTGAATCTTATCTACAATCGAAAACCCTTCTGCTGCTAAGCTTGCAAGCACAAGTGCAGCCCCTGCTCTTAAATCTGGTGCCGATAAAGAAGCGCTCATATACTTAGAAACACCTTCTATCACTGCAATATTACCTTCTATCGTAATATTCGCTCCCATTTTTGTAAGCTCTTCTACATATTTGAAACGGTTTTCAAATATACTTTCTTTTACTATACTTGTACTACCTGTACTCAATGCTAATGCAACTGACATCTGTGGCTGCATATCTGTAGGAAATCCTGGATATGGCAATGTCTTCACTTGTGTACCCTGTAATATTCTAGAGGCTACTACACGTACTGCTTCATCAGATTCATGTACTTCACAGCCTATTTCTTCAAGCTTCGCAGTAATACACTCTAAATGCTTCGGAATAACATTCTTCACAGTTACATCGCCCTTTGTGATTGCAGCAGCAACCATAAAAGTCCCTGCCTCTATCTGATCAGGAATCACCGCATACTCAGTTCCATGAAGAGAACGCACACCCACAATACGAATAACATCAGTACCCGCACCCTTGATATTTGCTCCCATGCTATTAAGGAAATTCGCCAAATCTACAACATGTGGCTCCTTCGCTGCATTTTCAATAACTGTCTGGCCTTCTGCCAAAACAGCTGCCATCATAATATTAATCGTGGCACCAACTGACACAACATCCAAAAAGATATGTGCGCCTGTCAAATCTATCGCCTCTGCGATAATACTGCCATGTTCAAATCTAATCTTCGCTCCAAGTGCCTTAAAACCCTTTACATGTTGGTCAATAGCACGACTACCTATATCACAACCTCCTGGAAGTGCAATATCTGCTGTCTTATATTTTCCCAAAAGTGCTCCTACAAAATAGTAAGAAGCTCTCATTTTACGTATTCCCTCACCGTCTACTACAGTAGTAAACATCTGAGACGCATTAATCTTCACTTTATGTCTATCTAATCTATCAACAATGACACCAATGCTTTTCATTGTGTCTAACAAAACGTTTATGTCTTTTATATCTGGAAGATTTTCGATAATCACCGTTTCATCTGTCATAACTGCTGCAGATAAAATTGGCAATGCGGCATTTTTCGCCCCTCCGATTTCAACTTCTCCGACTAATGGACTTCCGCCCCAAATTGCGTATTGTTCCATAGCTTTACTCCTAACTTAAGTAATCATTCCGTTTTATTGTATAACATTATGCCAAAAAAGTAAATAGAAACAACACTTTTCGGCATTTACATGCTCTAAAGGGCTGCTTCTATTGTTTGTTTTATTGTATATACTCGGGAGTTTGACACTTACTTTTTTTAAAGAATTAAAGGAATCCTTATTTTAAGCCATTTTCGGCTTCTTTTTTTGTCAAATTTTATGATTTTATGCGTGCTATTTTGTGCCATTTGTGTTA